>NZ_JBWLUQ010000004.1:0-74128 GCF_056504635.1 Blautia sp. HA8986 | reverse complement strand
GGAAAATAGAATATTAGATTGATAAGAGGCAGGCTTGCGAAAATAAAAATCGTAAGTCTGCCTCTTTTTTTGTGCTTAAAAACAGGCAATTCAGGGGAATTCCCTTTTGCAAATATATATATTCTTGGAGGATTTTTAAGATGAGAGAGCGAATTGAAAGTAAGCATGTAACAAAGGAAATCAAAAGTCAGATGCCAGTGATTCCGGTGGCAATTGTTAAAGAAAGAGGCTGTACGTTCTGCCCATATTATCTGGGCAATTATGAGAAACAGCCACGCTGTATGATGAAAACCTGTGCCTGGGATGATGAAAATGAACGTTTCCATCCAGTTCTTCGTGGACTGATTCCATTTTACAAAGAGAAGATGGAAAAAGCAGAAGAGAAGTTCCTGGCAATGAAAAAGATTTACACAACGCTGTTAGGAATGTTTGCCGATGAAATGAAGCAGGAAGAGTTGGAAAAAGATGAATGTTACGGATGTGTCTATGGAAAATGTGGACCATGTATCGGTATCTGTTACAAATCAATGAAAGCATAGGAGGGTTAAGCCAATGAATACAACAGTTATTTCCGGGCGATTGGTAAGAAATCCCGGATACAATGAAGTGGAGAATGAAAAAGGACTTCATAAGATTGCCAAGTTTGTTCTGGCAGTCAGAAGAAATTATTCTGATGAAGTCAGTTTCATTCCGGTAAAGGCTTTTGCAAAGAAAGCAGAATTTGCCAGAGATTATCTGATGCAGGGAACGAAGGTCATGGTGGAAGGCGAGATTGTCACAGGTAATTATGAAGATAAGGATACCGGGAAAAAGATCTATACCACCGAAGTGTATGCAAACCGGATTGAATTCGCAGGTGCAAAAATGGTTGACAGACCACCATTTCCAGAAGATGCGGAAGGGTTCTTAGAGATCCCAGAGGGCATGGAAGAAGAAATGCCGTTTAGATAGAGGAGGATAAAAGATGGTTTCAGTAAATCAGGCGTATATGGTAGGGCATATGAAAAATGCCGATGGAAGTATCAATAACAAAAATGTAGTGCTGTCAGCAGCATGTGAAGCAGCGGAACTGTTCCAGTGCATGATGTCAGTAAATCAGAAACTGGAAGACTGGCAGAGATTTAACCACACCTTGGAGCTGCATCTTAGAAGTGTGGAATGTGAGAAAATCCATGATATCTGTCAGGCAGTATATGGAATGAAACATCCGTCCGATGAACTGGAAGGATTGTATCTGGCAAGAGAGGATGAACAGATATGCCTGCTGTACTATCAGGTATTTGTGGGTATGCTGGAAATCAATATTACTTCAGCCGAAGTGCTGTACAAACAGAAGGAGGAAACAATCAATGAGTAAGATGGAGTATATGCCGGTAGATTGTCTGCAGGTGCCAAAGGTGCTGTTCCAGATAGAAAAATACAAAAATCTGTCAAATACAGCAAAGATTTTATATAGCTTATTTCTGGATCGTTTGAAGTTTGCGGTGCAGAATGGCTGGGTAGATGGTGAAGGGGATTTGTTTGTAATCTATCCGAAAAGTGAAATGAAAAAAGACTTGAATACGACTCGATATGGCGTAGATCAGGCAGTACAGGAACTGGTTCAGATTGGTAATCTGGTGCGTATCATTCCAAACAATGGAAAGGCGAACCACTTTTATATCAATGATATTTATGAAAATGAGATGGAGGAAGAATCAATGATGACATTAGACAGAATTATGGCAAATATGCCGATGGAAGAAAGAGAAATTATCATGGACAAGATGGTGAAAGCATCCAGAGATATTCTGGGAACAATTGCAGATATGGGATATCTGGATGAATATGAGACACCACTGACTCCTATGGAAGAGCGTGGCTATTACGATGAAGAAGGTAATCTTGATATTGATGCCGTAGAAGCCGATGGCTATGAGTTTGGTATGGATCTGGCATTTGGCGTGTTATCTGTTTTTGATGGAAAGCCTGAACGTGTACTGGAAATTCAGAAATATGTAAATGAACAGTATGAGTGCTGCTCTAATAAGAAGTTTATGAAAGTTCTGGAAACGATCGCACGAATGAATGGAAACGAGGAGGTTTATATCGAGGATATGTATGCCTGCAATAAAGAAGCAAGAAATTATTATCTGAGCGAGTTAATGATGTGCTTCAACTTTGTGTTTAATGAGATGTGTCATGGAACAGGTAGTGCAGCAGGGTGTGATTTTAATAATGAGGAAGAATAGGAAATAAGCTATGGCAGATTTTGAATATTTCAGAGCAGAAGAATCTGACCAGTTTTCTTTTTTTCGGATACCAAAAGCTCTGTTCACAGAAAAAGAGTTTGCAAGCCTGTCTACAGACGCAAAGCTCCTTTACGGAATTCTGCTTGATCGAATCAGCCTATCCAAGAAAAATGGCTGGATTGACAGTGATGGTTATGTCTATATCATTTACACGATTGCAGAATTGCAGGAGCTGTTGCGAATGTCGCATACGACAGTGACAAAGCTTCTTTATGAGCTTGACAGTGTGCATGGGATTGGATTGATCGAGCGGTATCGGCAGGGGAATAATCGTCCCTCTGTTATATACGTGAAAAATTTTGTGAAACGGAGCAGAGGAAAGCCAGTAAGATACTTTGCTTCTGGAACGCCAGAAACTGGAAATCCGGACTGCAAGGAATTGGAAATCCGGATTGCAAGAAACTGGAAGTCCGGAACGCAAAAAAATAGAAGTCCGGACTGCAAGAATCTGGATGGAAGTAATACTAAGATAAATAAGACTGAAAAGAATCATACTGATAAGAGTAAGGGCAATACTCCCGCTCTGGAAGAAAAATTCAGTCAGTATGGTAGATTTAAAAATGTTGTTCTGTCGGAAGCAGAACTGCAGGAGTTGATGACGCTATTTCCATGGGATTACCAGAAACGGATAGATCATCTTTCTGTTTATATGAAATCCAGTGGAAAAGAGTATCAGAATCATTTTGCAACAATCTGTCTTTGGTCAGAACGAGATGGAGCCAGGGCAGGAATGGATAAATATGAATTTCAGGAAGGAGAAAGCCTGTGATGGAAAATAAAGTAACAGCAGATTATCTGGATGAAGAGGGATGTCTTCATTGTGGTATCTGTGGAAAAAGAAAACAGATGAAAGTTAGTCTGATGGGATTTGAGCATGTAGTGTCCTGTTTGTGTGAATGCGAGGTAAAAGCCAGACAGGAACTTGATGAGAAGATGCAGCGGGAAGAAGCACAGCGGCAGCTTTATCAGAGAAAATCTGTCGGACTTCGGGAAAGAAGATTCTGGGAATGGAAATTTGAAAATGACAATGGAAGCAATCAGAAGATACTAATTGCCAGGCAGTATGTAGAAAACTGGACAGATATGAAGAGAAAAAATGTAGGATTGCTTTTGATGGGACCAGTTGGAACTGGGAAAAGTTTCTTTGCAGGCTGTATTGCAAATGCACTTTTGGAACGGGGAGAACGTGTCATGATGACGAATTTTTCCAGGATCTTAAATGAAATGACCAGCTATCAGGCAAATAAGAACCAGATCATACAAAATCTTGTGGATTATCCGTTGCTGATTATTGATGATTTAGGAATAGAACGAAATTCTGAGTTTGCTTTGGAGCAGGTCTATAATGTGATAGACAGCCGCTATTGTAAAATGCTTCCGCTGATCGTAACAACGAATCTGGGACTGAATGAAATGAAATCGGCAGATTTAGATACTGCCCATCAGCGTATTTACAGCAGAATACTTGAAATGTGTGTTCCCATCTATTGTGGTGGAGAAGATAAGAGAAAAGAAGAAGGGACAGAAAAACTCGTACAGGTGCAGAACTTGATTACCGGTTAATTTGTTTTTTTCATTAAAGGGGGTGATTGCCATGATTACAGATATGGACAGCAGTTGAATCGCTGAAAGGAGGGAAAAGTCATGCAGGAAGAGGTAACTCAGAAAACGGTCACGTTCTGTATTCGGGCTACTAAGATTACGGCTGACCTGTTGAAAAAGGTTCTTGTTGCGTATCTGCGTCATCAGAAGCAGAAATCAGTAGAGAAGAAAGCACAGAAAAATCAGCCGAAACAGGGAAAGGTCACGGTAAAAGAGCTGGCAAAACAGAATGCCGGGATGGTCAATATCGAGATCACGGACAAAAATATTAAGTCCTTTGAACGGTATGCCAGAAAATACGGGATCAATTATGCTCTGAAAAAAGACAAGAGCAAAGATCCTCCGGTTTATCTGGTATTTTTCAAGGGACGTGATCAGGATGCCCTCAATGCTGCTTTCCGTGAGTTTTCCCAGAAACAGATTCAAAAAGCGAATAAGCCTTCCATTCATAAGCGTCTTGCAGCTTACCGGGCAATGATGCCAAAGAAGACGAAGGACAAAGTAAAGAACCGGCATCAGGAGCAGAGTCGATGAAAAAGAAAAGCGGCAAAATTCTGATGCAGAAGTGGAAGAATAAAATCGGGGGTAAGCTGTCCGCCCTGGATAAAAAGAAACTGGTTCTTACAAATATCCCTTATGCTCTGGCTGCTTTCTATGCAGACCGGGCATTTTTTCTTTACCGGAACAGTCCGGGAGAAGATATGGGGAACAAACTTTTATATGCAATGGAACACGCAGACCGGATTTTTGCTGGTTTTGTGTTAAGCAATAATTGGAAAGATCTGCTAGCAGGTATTGTTGTTGCAGTCGTTCTGAAAGTGTTGGTTTGGCAGAAACAGGTAGACGCAAAGAAATTACGGAAAGGCATCGAGTATGGTTCAGCCAGATGGGGAACCGCAGAGGATATCAAGCCTTATATGTCGGAAGATCCATGGATGAACATTCCATTGACAGCAACAGAAGCACTGACCATGGAGAGCAGACCGAAGCAGCCGAAGTATGCAAGAAATAAAAATATAGTGGTCATCGGCGGCAGTGGTTCCGGTAAGACACGTTTTTTCGTAAAACCATCGGTCATGCAGATGAACTGTTCCATGGTCATTACAGATCCGAAAGGCACTTTGATTGAAGAGTGCGGGAAGATGTTAGCAAAGGGACCACCTAAGAAAGATAAGAATGGAAATATTATGAAAGATAAATCAGGAAAAGTGGTACACGAACCATATGTGATTAAGGTTCTGAATACTATCAACTTTTCCAAATCGCTTCATTACAATCCATTTGCTTATATACGGTCTGAAAAAGATATCCTGAAGCTGGTTACAACAATCATTGTTAATACCAAAGGTGAAGGGGAAAAAGCTTCCGAAGATTTTTGGGTGAAAGCAGAGAAATTGCTCTACACAGCACTGATTGCTTTTATCTGGTATGAAGGTGATGAAGAGGAAAAAAATCTGAATACCCTTCTGGATCTTTTGAATGAAAGCGAAACCCGTGAAGAGGATGAAACTTACCAGAATCCAGTGGATATGATGTTCCAGGAACTGGAAGAAAGAGATCCGCAGCACTTTGCGGTCAGACAGTATAAAAAATACAAAATGGCGGCTGGCAAAACTGCCAAAAGTATTCTTATTTCCTGTGGTGCGAGGCTGGCACCATTTGATATCGCAGAACTTCGTGAGATCATGTCTTATGACGAAATGGAACTGGATAAGATTGGGGACAGGAAAACAGCCTTGTTTTTGATTATGTCAGATACAGATACAACCTTTAACTTTGTGATTGCCATGTTACAGTCACAGCTTTTCAATCTGCTTTGTGACAAGGCAGATGATGAATATGGTGGAAGACTTCCGGTGCATGTGCGTGTCATCGCTGATGAGTTTGCCAACATCGGGCAAATTCCTCAGTTTGACAAGCTGATTGCAACTATCCGAAGCAGGGAAATCTCTGCTTCTATTATTTTGCAGTCACAGAGTCAGCTAAAGGCAATGTACAAGGATAGTGCAGATACCATTCTGGGTAACTGTGATACTACACTATTTCTTGGTGGAAAAGAGAAAACTACTTTAAAGGAAATGAGTGAACTTCTGGGTAAGGAAACCATTGATCTGTATAACACTTCGGAAACGAGGAGCAATCAGAAGTCCTTTGGATTGAATTACCAGAAAACAGGCAAACAGCTGATGACAGAAGATGAGATTGCAGTCATGGATGGAGGAAAATGTATCCTGCAGATTCGTGGTGCCAGACCATTTTTCTCAGACAAATATGATATCACGAAACACAAAAATTATCGGTTTCTTGCAGATGAAAATGAGAAAAACCGATACAAAGTAGAAAAAGAGTTAAATCCGCAGTACACACCGAAACCCGAAGAAGAGGTGGAGGTAATTCAGGTGGAGCTGTCGGAGTAACCATGGGAATGAACGAAAAATAATGAGGAAAGGAATAACTGACATTAGGTGCGCCGGCTTTTTAGTCGGTGTTTTTTCATTCCCGTAAACACCTGAAAGAAGTCAGTTTTGGTGAATGTATATGGCATTTTTTAGCAGTGCAATTACAACTTTAAAAACTCTTGTAGTCGCAATCGGCGCAGGTCTTGGCGTGTGGGGTGTCGTAAACCTTCTGGAAGGATATGGAAATGACAATCCCGGCGCTAAGAGCCAGGGCATCAAACAGCTGATGGCTGGTGCCGGAATCATGCTGCTGGGAACTACCCTGATTCCACAGCTGGCAACATTGTTCTCTTAAGAGGAGTGGTAGATGAACACCATCATTGAGAGAATTACGGAAGCGATAAAGGATATCCTGATCGGGCTTATCAAGTCAAGTTTGGATAACATGTTCACGTCTGTCAATGAGCAGGTGGGAACCATAGCCGGGCAGGTGGGGCAGACACCGCAGGGATGGAATGCAGGGATTTTTAATCTGATTCAGAATATATCCCAAACGGTGATTGTCCCCATTGCGGGACTGATCATCACCTTTGTCCTGTGCTATGAATTGATCACGATGGTAACACAGAAAAACAATTTCCATGAATTTGAGACTTATAACATTTTCCTCTGGATCTTCAAAGCGTATGTAGCCATTTATCTGGTGACAAATACGTTCAATATCACGATGGCGGTCTTTGATGTTGGTCAGCATGTGGTCAACAATGCCGCCGGGGTGATATCAGGAAACACTGCGGTGGATGCAACAGAAGCAATTACACGGATTGTGGATGCCCTGGAGGATATGGAGTTAGGGGATTTGTTCCTGCTATCCATGGAAACGATGTTAATCAGTGTTACCATGCACATTCTGTCAATTATCATTACGGTAATCTTGTACGGAAGAATGATAGAAATTTACCTTTATACTTCCATAGCACCAATTCCGTTTGCCACCATGACCAATAAGGAATGGGGCAATATCGGAAACAACTATTTAAAAGGCTTGTTCGCACTGGCATTTCAGGGATTCTTCATGATGGTCTGTGTGGGAATTTATGCAGTTTTAGTAAATGCAATGACCATATCCAGTGACCTTCATGCAGCAATGTTTTCAGTAGCGGCTTATACCGTGATTCTTGCATTTTCATTATTCAAGACCGGAAGCCTTAGCAAATCGATATTTAATGCCCACTAACGGGCAGGAAAGGAGCGCATACCATGGCGTATGTACCAGTACCAAAAGACCTTACCAAGGTCAAAACAAAAGTAGCGTTAAATCTGACAAAACGGCAGTTGATTTTCTTTTCACTTGCCGCAGTAGTGGGAATTCCGTTTTATCTGTTCATGAGAAAACCAATCGGTTCCAGTATCGCAGCCATCCTGATGGTAACGATCATGCTTCCATTTTTCTTCATGGCAATGTATGAAAAAGACGGGCTTCCATTTGAAAAAGTGGTGGCAAATATCATTCGACAGAAGTTTATCTGTCCGGCGGTAAGACCATATAAGACAGAAAATTTTTATCAGGAGATTTCCACCCTTGTAAAAAAGGAGGGTGTGCCGGATGGCAAAAAAGACAAAGCAGGAGGCTCAGCAGGAGCGTCTCTCCCTGGCGGAAAAAAGAAACCGTCAGGAAAGAAGAAACAAAAAAAGCAGAAAAGAAAGAGAACAGGAAAAGCGTAGGAAGAAGCAGGAACGGGATCGTAGGAAACAGAAAAACATTCCTACAACTGCACAGCAGAGCATTCCGTATATTCGGATGCTGCAGGATGGTATCTGCCAGGTGACAAAGACCTTTTTCTCTAAGACGATTCAGTTTTATGACATCAATTATCAGCTGGCTTTAAACGAGGATAAGACCACGATATTTGAGAATTATTGTGATTTCTTAAATTACTTTGATTCTTCCATCAGTGTGCAGCTGTCCTTTATCAATCAGCAGGTGGATGTGGCAGAATTTGAGAAAAGTATTGATATTCCGGATCAGAACGATGACTTCAATGCCATTCGTGAAGAATACCGTACCATGTTGAAGAATCAGCTTTCCAAGGGAAATAATGGTCTGGTGAAGACAAAGTATATCACTTTTGGAATTGAAGCAGAGAGTCTGAAGGTAGCAAGACCGAGGCTTGAAAGAATTGAAACAGATATCTTAAATAACTTTAAGGTTTTGGGTGCACAGGCACATTCACTGAATGGTCTGGAAAGGCTGGAGATTATGTATCATGTGTTCAACCAGGATCGGATTGAACCATTTAAGTTCCAGTATAAGATGCTTCCGGAAACAGGATTAAAGACCAAAGATTTTATTGCACCGACTTCCTTTAACTTTTCCAAGAATCAGACATTTATGATGGGAAGAACGATGGGAAGTGTGAGTTATCTGCAGATTCTTGCACCGGAGCTGACAGACCGAATGCTTGCAGACTTCCTGGATGTAGATGACAGCATCAATGTCAACATTCATATCCAGTCCATTGATCAGAGTTCAGCAATCAAAATGATCAAGAGCAAGATTTCAGATTTGGATAAGATGAAGATCGAAGAGCAGAAACGAGCGGTACGTTCCGGTTATGATATGGACGTGCTTCCGTCGGACCTTGTGACTTATGGAGAAGAGGCGAAGAATCTGCTGGAAGATCTGCAGTCCAGAAATGAGCGAATGTTCCTTGTGACAGTTCTGGTAATGAATACTGCAAAGAAGCGTCAGAAGCTGGATAACAATATTTTCCAGGTGCAGGGGATCGCACAGAAATATAACTGTTCTTTAAAACAGCTGGATTATCAGCAGGAAGCAGCACTCATGTCCTGTATTCCACTTGGAGTCAATCGGATTGAAATCCAGAGAGGGCTTACCACATCTTCAACAGCGATCTTCGTGCCATTTACGACACAGGAGTTGTTTCAGGAAGGGGAAGCTCTTTATTATGGATTGAATGCATTATCCAACAACATGATCATGGTTGATCGGAAACGTCTGAAGAACCCGAATGGACTGATTCTTGGTACACCAGGTTCCGGTAAGTCCTTCTCAGCAAAGAGAGAGATTACAAACTGCTTTTTGATTACGGAGGACGATATCATTGTCTGTGATCCAGAAGCCGAGTATTCTCCATTGGTACAGGCACTGCATGGGCAGGTGGTGAAGGTTTCACCGGTATCTGACCAGTATATCAATCCAATGGATCTGAACCTGAATTATTCCGAGGAAGATAATCCACTGTCACTGAAAGCAGATTTTATTCTGTCTTTGTGTGAGTTGATTGTTGGAGGAAAGAATGGACTGGAGCCGGTAGAAAAGACCATCATTGACCGTTGTGTGCGGTTAGTATATCAGGAATATCTTGCCGATCCAATGCCGGAGAAGATGCCAATCCTGGAGGATTTATATAATCTGTTGCGGAAACAGGAAGAGCCGGAAGCACAGCGTCTTGCAACTTCATTGGAGATTTATGTTACAGGCTCCCTGAATGTATTTAATCATCGCACAAATGTAGATATCAACAATCGTATCGTTTGTTTTGATATCAAAGAGCTTGGAAAACAGCTGAAAAAGATCGGGATGTTGATTGTGCAGGACCAGGTATGGAACCGAGTGACTATCAATCGTTCCGCTCATAAATCTACCCGTTACTATGTGGATGAATTCCATCTTCTATTAAAAGAAGAGCAGACAGCAGCTTACAGTGTGGAAATTTGGAAGAGGTTCCGTAAATGGGGAGGTATTCCAACTGGTGAACTGGTTTGTTACTTGTTAGTCGCTTAAAGTGCAAACTATCGCCGTTCTGACTGAAACCGGCAAGTAAGTCAGAAGTATCAATGCGGAAAAAAACGGGAAAGGGGTAGCGACCTAATCCGAGTGGAAGGCTATTCATAATAGAATAGCCACACGCAACGCATAGAGCTTGAACCTGCATAAGCAGAATATAACAGCTCCAAGAGGCCGCATTGCCAGCCGGTACGATATAATCGTGGTAAAAAGATATGCTATGCTGAGCGTGAAATGACACGCTGATGAAAATGGGCGAAAGTCCCAGAGAGGTGGATAAAAAGCCGCCTGATAATAACAATCAGATAACACAGAATATCAAAGATTTATTGGCTTCCAGAGAAATCGAGAATATTTTTGAAAACTCTGATTTCATTTATATGCTCAACCAGGCTTCCGGAGACAGGCAGATTCTGGCAAAACAGCTGAATATCTCACCAACCCAGCTGTCCTATGTAACCAACAGCAATGAGGGGGAAGGACTTCTGTTCTATGGAAATGTCATTATCCCATTCGTAGACAGATTTCCGAAGAATTCCCTCTATAAAATCATGACAACCCGCTTGGAGGAAACTTCTGAAGCAGGTTAAATCAAAGGAGAAAATAATGTTACGAGCAATTTCATATGTATTAACTTTTAGTGGCGGTGCTGTTTTTGGCATCGCTTTTCTCTGTTTATTACAGTCAGGGAAAGGGTATCCGAAGAAGGAGGAGTAAGTAGTGGCAGAACAGAGAATGAAAGTCAGGGATAAGAAAGTCCAGAAGATGACCAAGGATGGTCTGGTGGAAGAAAACCTGACGGATAAATCTTCTGTTCGTGTCAGTAACCGTGCCAGTGATGTGCAGATGGGAGGAAAACAAGGGGAAAAAGAATTAAGCCTTGTGGATAAGTCTTCCCGCCAGTCTGAACGGAGTGGGAAAAATATTCGTCCCTCTGTGCAAAAATCCAGAGATGCACCGGAACTGATACGGACAGAGAAGCAAAGTAAGGATTTTGGACAAAATAGAAAGCAGCAAAACCGGAAAAGGATTCGTGCTGAGGTCGGAAAAGAATCCAGACTTGCAGAAAAATCTGAAGCCGGACAGTCAGGGAGACTGAAAGAAAAACGTGCTGATCTATCAGAAAACAGAGGAGACAGCCGGAGAAATCAGACCGGCGGCAGCAAAAAGCCAAAACAAAAACAGCGTTTGAAATTTGCTTATGAGGAAACTGGTGCTTCTGTGAAAAATGACAAAGATATGGAGAAATTGAACCAGATGGATACGGATGGAGTCAATTTCCGCCATCAAAAACAGAAGGAAAAAGCCAAAAGGTTTTCTTATGAGGAAGCAAAAAAGAAAAAGGAAGCTAAGCAGCATTCCAAGAAGGCACAGGTCTATCGGGCAAATGAAGGGGAAGCTCCTGGAAAGAAGAAATCCCGCTTGAAGTTTGGCGAAGGGGAATCTGTGAAAACAGAAAAAACTTCTGTTGCCAAGAAAGCAGGAAGTGCAACTTCCGCAGCATTGCACCGTGAGATCAGCAAAAATGAAGACGATAATGCGGCGGTAGAAGGTGCCCATAAGTTAGAAGAAAGCGGCGAAGGTGTTTACCGGCTGGAACAGAGAAGTGCCAGACGCAGGAAACAGAGGGCATCCAGAAAAAGAAGCAGACTTGAAAGACAGGAAGAGAAACAGACACAGGCGGCAACCCGTCAGGAGCAGAAGAAACTGAAAAAACAGATTCAGAAGCAACAGATCAAACGGGATTATGCCAAAGCGAAGCGAAGTGAACAGACAGTAGGAACAGCTACAAAAGGTACGATTGATTATATTAAGAAGATTGGCGGTAAGGTCACCAACTTCTTTAAAGAAAACCGGAAGGTGTATATCAGTGTAGCAGTTCTGATCGGATTGATGTTTCTGATCATAACGAATGTCACGTCTTGTTCTGCAGTGTTTTTACAAAATGTGATCACTTATACCGGAACCAGTTATCTGTCATCGGATCAGGCAATCCGGGAAGCGGAACTGTATTACACACAGCTGGAAGCTAATCTGCAGGAGCGGATCAACAACATGGAATCTGAAGAACCGGGACATGAGGAATACCGATATAACATCGGACCTATTGAGCATGATCCGTTTATCCTGATCAGTTATTTGTCAGCAAAGTATGAAGAATTTACCTTTGAACAGGTAAAGCCAGAACTGGATGCTCTTTTTGCATTGCAGTATCGGTTAGAAACAGAAGCAGTCAATGAGACTGTGACAGAGACAGCAACTGTAAGAGTTGGAGAATCTTTGGGACAGGTTGTAACAAGCGGATATTGTAACTGTCCAATCTGCTGTGGTATATGGAGTGGAGGACCGACTGCCAGTGGAGCATATCCAACAGCCAATCATACCTTAGCAGTAGATGCTTCCAATCCGTTTGTTCCAATGGGAACAAAGGTGGTCATGAATGGAGTCGAATATACGGTAGAAGATACCGGAGCTTTCGCAAGATACGGTGTACAGTTTGATGTCTATTATGACAGTCATGCGGCAGCATCCGCACATGGTCATAAGACCTGGGAATGCTATCTGGCAGATGATAATGGAAGCCAGGAAGTGGAAGTGACCAGGACAAGAGATGTAGATGTGCTGAATGTCACCTTAAACAGCGGAAATCTGATGTCGATCTGTCAGGACAGGCTGGGATTTTTCCAGAAAGAACTGTTCAGTGCCTATAACGATACGAAAGGTAATTTACAGATGTTTGCGACACCGGTTAATTTTAACTGGTATTCCAGTGTGACAAGTTATTATGGATATCGGATTCATCCAATTTCAGGAGCAAATCAGCTTCATAATGGTATGGATATCGGAGCACCGGAGGGAACAAAAGTAATGGCAGGGCTGACAGGAACGGTTACAACTTCTGCTTATAACGACAGCTATGGCAATTATGTTGTGATCAAGGACAGTAAAGGCTATGAACTGCGGTATGCACATTTAAGCAGCCGGAGTGTATCTGCAGGTGTATCCGTCACGAAAGGTGATGAGATTGGTCTTGTAGGAAATACTGGAAATTCTACAGGAAGCCATCTTCATATTGAACTTTTGAAAAATGGAGAGCGCTTAAACCCGATCTTTTATCTGGAAACTGGAGAAGGGGCAGGCTTTGGCGGCAATGAATACACCAGTGAAGCGGCACAGCGTTTGTTGAACGAAGCAGCGAGATATCTAGGAACACCGTATGTGTGGGGTGGATATTCTCCAAGTGGATTTGATTGTTCTGGATTTGTAAGTTACTGCCTGACAAACTCTGGTGTAAGGAATACAGGAAGATTGACTGCACAGGGACTGTATGACATCTGCACGCCGGTATCTCAGTCAGAAGCACAGCCGGGAGATTTGATCTTTTTTACAGGCACTTATGATGCAGGAGTTCCGGTAACGCACATTGGAATTTATGTGGGTAATGGTCAGATGATCCATTGCGGTCATCCAGTGCAGTACACGTCCATCAATTCACCTTATTGGCAAAGCCATTTTTATGGATTTGGACGATGGTAAGGAAAAGGGCGGTGTAACAGCCGTCCGGAAAGGAGAAGCGATGAAAAGTCTTGAAAAAGCAACGGCGGATTATGAGAAAGCCAAGGAAAAAATGGAAGCATCCAAAGCCAGATATGAAGCAGATTTAAAGCGGTTCAAGGCTGCGGAGATTGCAAAAACAGAAGCGGAAAATCTGGAAATTGTAAGAATTATCCGTGCAATGGATATGAGCATTCCAGAATTGGAAGCTTTCAAAAAGAGAATGAAAAATGAACTGCCCGGCAGGGTAGAAATACAGAAGGAGGAAACAAGGTCTGATGATGAATTTAGAGAAGATGAAACAGAAGAAATCTAAAAATAGCGTAAAAAAAGGATTGCTTGCGGCAACAACGATTCTTTGCCTGACATCGCCTATGTTGCAGACACAGACTGCTTATGCAGCTGAGAATACCACACCTGCGATTACGATTGAGAAACCGGATGGATGGAAACAGGGAGAAACAAGCATTGCTGTTACGGTAGATGCCAGTCATATGCCGGAAGGTTTCTCAATAGCAAAGATTGAAGCAAAAGCAGGAAAAGATGGAAACTGGCAGGATGTAACCGGAAGTGGAACTATCACGATCACTGGAAATCAGACAGTGTATGTGCGTGTGACAGATGGTGAGGGGAAGGTCTATGAGCAGAATCGCTCTATTAAGTGTTATGACACGGAAAAACCGACACTCTCTGCTTCCCTGACAGATGGTGTGCTGACGATTCAGGGGAATGATACAGTATCAGGGATTACTGCGGTAACAGTTAATGGCACCACTTATACAGATCTGAAGGATGGAATGCTGAGAGTGCAACTGACACAGAAAGATTTTACAACAAAACAGATTGAAATCACGGTAACAGATGGTGCCGGAAATACTTCTGAGAAGTATGTACTGCAGAATCCTTATTATGAATGGGCAAAGAAGCAGGCAGAGAAACAGAAAACCTCCAGTGACAGTAATGGCGTAATGGCAACTACGACCAGTGCAGATGCAACGGGGACTGAGAAAACAACGACTTCTCCGCTTCCGCAGGATGCACAGGCTTCTGAGCCGACAGATGCAAAAGGAACCGTGGATGATCGAACAGTAACAGGTATTGAGGAACAGCTTAATAAAGAAGGCGAGACAGCAGATTCTGTTACTAAAACAGCCACGGAAGGCACAAAAGAGTTTTATACCATTTCAACTAAGAGTGGTAAGATTTTCTATCTGATTATTGACAATTCAAAATCTCAGGATAATGTGTATTTCCTTACCGAAGTCAGTGAGAAAGATCTGATGAACTTCACACTTTCTGATTCAGTGACACTTCCGGAAGTGGATACGGTTTATGCAGAACCAGAGAAAAAAGCAGAGGAAGAAAAACCGGAAACGACAGAGTCAGCTGAGAAAGATAAGGTAGAGGATGAAATCCAGATGCCAGAAGATAAAAGTCCATTCGGAACGTATCTTTTGATTGCACTGGTTGCAGTCGGAGCTGCGGCAGGAGGATATTATTTCAAAGTCTATAAACCAAAGCATGAATATGATGACGAGGATGAGATGGAAGAGGATGAAGATGAATCCGAAGATTCAGAGTCAGAAAAACGGGAAGTAGACGATGCAGATGAGCAGGAAGAAAGTGCAGAACCGGAAATCCTGAGAGATGAAGATTTTAATGATGATGTACTGGAAGATGAAGAAGAGGAGCAGGAGTAAATGAAATTAGTGATTGCAGAAAAGCCATCGGTTGCGATGGCACTGGCTTCCGTGCTTGGAGCCAGAACAAGAAAAGATGGCTACGTGGAGGGAAACGGTTATATCGTTTCCTGGTGCGTAGGACATCTGGTTGGATTATGCGATGCATCGGAATACGATGAAAAATATAAAAAATGGAGATATGAAGATCTGCCGATTGTGCCGGAATGTTGGAAACACAAGATTTTGGAGGGTACAAAGAAGCAGTTTGGAATCTTAAAGAAACTGATGAGAGATTCCAAAGTAGATGAGGTGATCTGTGCTACTGATGCAGGACGTGAAGGAGAGTTGATCTTTCGTTTGGTGTATGAGCAGGCAGGATGCAAAAAGCCGATGAAGCGGCTTTGGATCTCTTCCATGGAAGAACAGGCAATTAAAGATGGATTTGCGTCATTAAAAGACGGTTCGTGTTATGACAGTCTCTATCAGTCAGCACTTTGCAGGGCAAAGGCAGACTGGCTGGTGGGAATCAATGCGAGCCGTCTTTTTTCCGTTCTGTATAACCAGAATCTGAAAGTTGGAAGAGTACAGACACCAACACTTGCCATGATCGTGGATCGAAATCAGAAGATCAAGGAATTTACCAAAGAGAAATATTATATGGCTCATATCAAGTTTGACGATATGGATGCGGTCACAGAGCATTTTCAGAAAAAAGAAGATGCAGATAGAGTGGCTGCGGACTGTATGGAGCGTATGTGCGAAGTGGAGAAGGATGATGTGAAAGAGAAAACAGTCCGCCCTCCGAAGCTTTATGATCTGACCACTCTGCAGAGGGAAGCAAACAGAATGTTTGGTTATACCGCACAGCAGACATTGGATGCCGTGCAGGAGATGTATGAGCAGAAGCTGGTCACTTATCCGAGAACAGACAGCCAGTATCTGACAGATGAGATGGGAGAAAGCACAGAAACTCTGATTCAGATGTTACTTGGGAAAATGCCCTATGCCGAAGGGCTGGAATATCAGCCGGACGTGAGTAAGGTATTAAATTCAAAGAAAGTATCTGATCACCATGCAATTATCCCGACCGTGGAAGTAGCAAAGGCAGATATAGGTAAACTGAAAGAACGAAACTGCAAGATTTTGTATCTGATCAGTGCCAGGGTACTGACAGCAACCGCAGGTCCTTATATTTATGAAAGCCATAAATGCCAGATTACCTGTAATTATCATACGTTTTATCTCTCAGCAAAGAAAACAAAGCAGGAAGGATTCAAGTCGATCGAAAATAAATTGAAACAGTTCTTTGGCGTAAAGAGTGAAAAAGAAGAGCCGGAGCTGGATATCTGGGATGGCAAGCATTACGGTCCCTGTGATTCTTTTGTATCGGAGCATTTTACACAGCCACCGAAACAGTACACAGAAGATACCCTGCTTTCTGCTATGGAACGTGCAGGGAATGAAGAACTGACCGAAGATACAGAAAAGAAAGGACTTGGCACACCGGCAACAAGGGCAGCAATCATTGAAAAACTGATTCAGTCTGGTTTTGTGAAACGGGAAAAGAAAAATCTTGTGCCGACAGATGATGGCAACGTACTGATTACGGTTCTGCCGGATGAGATTAAATCTCCGAAGATGACAGCAGAGTGGGAAATGGCATTGAATCACATTGCCCAGAATACAGAGACAGCAGATGAATTCCTAAATGGGATTACAGAGCTGATGCAGGAACTGGTTGCCAGATATCAGGGGATTTCAGAAGAAAAGAAAGAGCAGTTTCAGGGAAAAGCAAAAGGAGAAGTCATTGGCAAATGTCCCCGCTGTGGAGCTGATGTCAGGGAAGGAAAAGTAAACTTTTACTGTTCTGACCGGAACTGTGCTTTTGCCTTATGGAAGAATGATAAATTCCTTGCAAGCCAGGGGAAAAAGATGGATAAGGCGGCAGCAAAGAAGTTCCTGTCTAAAGGAAAAATCCATTATAAGGATCTGGTATCCAGAAAAACAGGGAGACAGTATGAAGCAACAGTGGAAATGGTTGATCCCGGAGAGGGAAATGTACAGTTTAATCTGATTTTCCCACAACGATAAGTAGTGTATTGCAGGCAGTCTAAGGACTGTCTGTTTTTAATACAAATATATGAAAGAGAGGACCTTAGCATGAAGAAAAAAGGTAATTTTAGAAAAGTAGTATCTGGCTTGCTGGCAGGCATGACAATGCTTAGTACAGTGTTATCTCCGATGACTGCATATGCAGCGGAGATCCAGCCAGAGGAAAAACCTCCACTTTATGAGGAAGTGAAAGACCTTCTGGATGAAGATGAGGTGGTGATTGCCAAAGATTATGAAATCGAAACAGGCAGTGTATTTGATGTGAAATCAGACTACACAGGACTGGAAATCAAGGATGATAACAAGGTCAAAGTCACATTTGAGGAAGCAAAGAACGAAAAGAATGAGGATTTTACGACAGATCATGCGGACACTTACAAAGCGGTCTATTATGTGGAACCGGTAAATCAGGAGCATCCGAAGTACCAGATCAGCCGAAAACTGATTGTGCGTGAGAAAGAAACAGAAGTACAGACAGAGGCGGCAGGGAGTGAAGCAGTGACTGAATCCGAAACAGCTGGCAGTGAACAGCAGACAGAAGAAGCGGAGGATTCAGAAGCAGAATCGGAGATTACCGATATTGACGCTGATGAATTTGATGATTTGGTAGAGCAGGCACAGAATCAGGATACCTATGATGAAGAATCAGGGTTAGAGCTTCATGATGTTTTGGAACAGGCAGGAGACGAAGGTGTGGATCTTGATGCTATGGAAGAGGGAGAGATTGCAACATTTGAAGCAGTTTCGGCTTATTCAGCAAGAAGCACACAGCAGGTAACAATTGAAAAAGGACCACTGTATAGATATGCAGATTATAATCTTGGAACCTATCTGACAGAGCCGTACTATATCAGCTACGGAAGCGTCAGAGCAATTGCGTATTGTGTACAGCCAGCTAAGCCAGGGCCTGGATCTGGAAATTATACAATTACAAAGATTGGAGACAATCAGGCGTTAGCAAAAGTGTGTTATTACGGTACAGATGCCGCAGGAAGCGAAAGTTTTTTCGCTAATAAACACACAGATTTTTCAGAAGGAAAAAGATTCATCATTATTCACATGGCTGCATCTTATGCCAATGGAAGCAGTGATGCATTCTATGGAACAAATGCTACAGGCGAGGCTTTGGCAAAAGAACTCTATAATTATTGTGTGAATAAGCCGGAAATACCAGATGTAGCGATGTCATTTTCCAAACCGAATGTAAAAGCTTATGTAGATGGAAATGTTCAGAGAACGGAGAACATTCAGTTCAACGCATCTTCCCAGCAGAAAATTACAATGGACTTACCAAAGGGAGTAAAGCTCCATAATGTATCTACTGGAAATGTAAGTGCGGCAGGTGCAAGCGTAACAATTGGAGGAGGAACCACGTTTTATCTCTCGGCTCCTCTGACACAGACAAAAGATGTAAGTGCTACTTTTTCTGCAAAGATGAAGGGAAGTATTACAAAAGATTATTCAGCATATAAACTGACTACGAATGCAAGTGTTCAGGATCTGGCATTTGTGTTTGGAGAAGGTGTCGCTGATGAAAAATATGTAAGCTTAAAGGTGTCCTGGATTGAACAGGCTACGATCGAAATCATAAAGAAAGACGATACAGCGGATGTCAATCTTGCAGGTGCAGTATTCGGTGTATACAGCGATGAGGCTTGTACAAAGCTGATCACTCAGATGCCGGCAACAGATAAGAATGGAAAATCTTCTGTTACGATCATCAAGACACAGGATACGGTTTATCTGAAAGAGATCACAGCACCACAGGGATATGTAGTAAATGCAACGGCAACAAATGTAAAACTGGTAGCAAGTAAGACCTCAGCTGTAACCGTGGAAAATAAAGAACAGCTGGCAGAGCTTACCATTTACAAAGAAGGACAGGTTCTGACCGGAGCAGATGTCAGTGAAAATGGAACGGTATTTCAGTATGAAAACCGCAGACAGAAAAATGCAGTGTATAACGTGTATGCAGGGGCAGATATCGTAACAGCTTATGGCACAAAAGTGTACAGTAAAGGTGACCTTGTAAAAGAAAACCTGACAACAGGTGAGAATGGTTCTGTCACACTGAAAAACCTGCATCTTGGAACCTACGTGGTAAAAGAAACAAAAGCACCGGACTCTTTCTATAACGGCAGCGAAGAAAAGTCAGTGACTCTAACTTATGCTGGTCAGAATAAAGAAGTTGTATTTGCAGATGTGACTTTTAACAACGAGAGACAGAAAGCAGATGTTTCCGTAGTAAAACAGGATAAAGACACCAAGAAACCACTGAAAGGCGGTATTTTTGCTCTGTATGCATCCGATGATATCAGAAATGCAGACGGAAGAGTTGTTGTGAAAAAAGGAACGCTGATTGAGAAAGTAACTACTGGCGAAGATGGAACTGCAAAATTTACAGCAGATCTTCCGATTGGATATTCCTATTCTGTAAAAGAAGATCAGGCGCCGGAAGGCTATGTAAGAAATACAGAAGATGTGTATACGTTCAAGTTTTCTTACACCAATGATAAAGAAGCAACCGTATCTTTTGCCCATACCTTCAGCAATGACCGTGTGACAGCAAAGATCAATTTATTCAAAGTTGATAAAGAAACAGGAAAAGCAGTACCACAGGGAGATGCCACACTGAAAGGTGCAGTTTATGGTCTGTATGCCCGTGAAGATATCGTGCACCCGGATGGAGCAACGGGAACTATTTATAAAGCAGGAGAGCAGGTAGCTTCTCTTACAACAGATGACAAAGGACAGGCTTCTGTAAATGGCTTATATCTTGGCAAATATTATGTCAAAGAGATTACTCCGCCGACCGGATACCTGGCAGATGCAGAAGAGCATGATCTTACGTGCAGTTATGAAGGAGATATGACAGCAGAAGTAAAAAGAGAGTGCACTTCCAGTGAGCAGGTCATCAAGCAGCCATTCCAGATCATCAAAGCAGCCAACAATGGAAAGACAGATGCAGATCTGTTATCTGGAGCTGGATTTACAGTTTATCTGAAATCTTCCCTTACAAAGAAAGCAGATGGAAGCTATGATTTTGATTCTGCCAAACCAGTAGTGAGCGGAGAAAATGGAGCAACTGAGATTTTCACAGATGAAAAAGGGTATGCCTGCAGTATTCCATTACCATTTGGAAGCTATATCGTGTGTGAAACTACAACACCGCACAATTATAAGCCAGTCGATGATTTTGAAGTGAATATCACAGAGCACCATCCAAATGAGCCGCAGATCTGGCGAGTGCTTCTGGATGAAGAGTTTAAGGCAAAACTAAAAATCGTGAAAAAAGACGATGAAACAAAGAAATCCGTATTGATTGCCGGAACAGAATTTAAGGTATATGACCTGGACAACAAAAAGTATGTGGAACAGGTAACAACTTACCCAGTGACAACCACTCACAAGTCCTATTTTACGGACAGCCAGGGATATCTGATCATGCCGAAGAATCTGAAGATCGGACATTACCGGATTGAGGAAGTCAATGCACCGGAAGGGTACACAATCAACAAGAACTATGTAGAGATTGCAGTGGATGCAAACACAGCATACCAGATGGATTCTGAGAGCGGAGATGCCATTATTACGGTAGATTACGAGAACCATCCAGTAAAAGGAAAGCTGACAATCTATAAAAAAGGTGAGATGCTGACCGGATTTAAAAAGGATTTTGTTTATGAAGAAAGATACCTGAAGGGTGCGGAATTTAATGTCTATGCAGCTGAAAATATCTATACACCGGATTACCAGAAAAATGAAAACGGAAACAGACAGCTGATCTATGCAAAAGATGCACTGGTAACAACGGTAACGACTGGGGAAGACGGAAAAGCAGTTGCAGAGAATCTGCCACTTGGTTCTTACTATGTAGTAGAAAAGACTGCACCGGAAGGATTTGTCCTGAACCATGACAGATCAGAAGTCGCATTTGTCTATGCCAATCAGGATACACCGGCGATTGAACAGGAAGTGCCTGTTGGCGATGACCGACAGAAAGTTGCGATTCAGGTAGAAAAACAGGATGCAGAAAATGGTGCAACCGTAGCAGGAGCTGTCTTTGGTATCTACAACAAAGAGGATATCAAAGCAGATGGAAAAGTAATCGTGAAAGCAGACACACTCTTACAGGAAATAACTTCTGATAATGATGGTCTTGCAGCATGTACGCTGGATCTGCCACTTGGACAGTATTATGTAAAAGAGTTAAAAGCACCGGCGGGATTTGTATCCTCTGATGAAGTTCTGAATCTGGATGCTTCTTACCAGGGACAGGATGTGAAGACAGTAAAACTGAAAACAGTGAAAAAGAACCAGCCGACAACAGTAGAAATTACAAAATCTGATATAACCACAGGTGTGGAACTGGATGGGGCAAAACTCACTGTTCTTGATAAAGAAGGAAATGTTGTGGATCAGTGGACTTCTGTAAAAGATCAGCCACATGTGATCAAACGACTGACAGTTGGAGAGGAATACACTCTTCGTGAGGAAATGGCACCGTATGGATATTTGAAAGCAACGGATGTGAAGTTCACGCTGGAAGATACTGCTGAGATTCAGAAAGTAGAGATGAAAGATGAAGTTCCGACAGGACTTCTGATCATCAACAAAAATGGAGAGTTTCTGGATAAGGTGACACTTTTGGATCATGTAAAAGGTACTGTGGAGCATCTTTTTGAGTATGTAACCGGAAGCCTTACAGATGTGACGTTCGACGTATTTGCTGCGGAAGATATCAAAGCGGCAGATGGTGTCAGTGAAGATTATTTCAAAGCAGATGAAAAAGTGGGAACCATTACCACAGATTCCAATGGTATTGCACAGATGGGAGATCTTCCGGCAGGAAAATACTATGTGAAGGAAGTAAAAACAGCCCATGGTTATGTGCTGGACAAAGAGCCGAGATATGTTGACCTTTCCTACCGTGATCAGGACACACCAGTCATCACTTATGATGAGAAATGGCAGAATGCCCGTCAGAAAGTAAAGGTTACGGTTCTGAAGAAAGAAAAAGATACAGAACGTGTTCTTGCAGGTGGTGTCTTCGGTCTTTATACCAGTGAAGATATCAAAAATGCAAAGGGCGAGGTACTCCTTGAGAAAGACAGTCTGATCGAGCATCGGGTAACGGATGAAAAAGGACAGATTACTTTTACGGCAGATCTTCCGGTAGACGGAAAATACTATGTGAAAGAGATCTTTGCGCCGGACGGATTTGTTACAACAGAAGAAGTACAGGAATTTACCTTAGAATATGCCGGAGAAGACCAGGCAGAAGTAAGCTACGACTTTATTTTTGAGAATCAGCCAACCACAATGGAGCTGACTAAAACAGACCTGACAACAGGTAAAGAACTTCCAGGTGCACACCTGAAAGTGACGGATTCAGATGGCAACACAGTAGATGAATGGACTTCTACGGAAGAATCCCATGTGATCAAAGAACTGGTGGTTGGCAAGGAATACACCATGATAGAGACAAAACCGGCAGATGGATATGTCACTGCAGAAAGTATTACCTTTACAGTAGAAAATACAGCCGAGATTCAGAAAGTAGAGATGAAAGATGATGTGACAAAAGTGCAGATCAGTAAGACAGATATCACAGGAGAAACTGAAATTCCGGGTGCGAAACTGACGATTCTCGATAAGGATGATCAGGTAGTAGAGAGCTGGACTTCCACAGAGGAAGCACACTATATCGAAAAACTTCCAATCGGTAAATATACCTTACGTGAAGAGCAGGCACCGAAAGGATATCTTCTGACATCGGATGTTAGTATTGAAGTAAAGGATACTGGAGAAATCCAGAAAGTAGCTATGAAAGATGACACTGCCAAGGGAAAAGTGATTCTCAATAAGACAGATAAATCATCAGGAGAACCGCTGAAAGGGGTAGAATTTGAACTCCGTGACAGCAAAGGAAAGGTACTGGAAACCTTAAAGACAGACGCTGCCGGTCATGTAGAAAGTAAGCTGTATGAGATTGCCACATTTAAGAACGGCAAATATGATACAGCAATCAAGTATTATCTGGTGGAAACAAAAACACTGGACGGATACACACTGGATCAGACCAAGCATGAAGTGACATTTGCCTATGCAGATGACAGTACACCGGTTGTAGAAGTTACCTTTAATCTGACAAATGAGAAACCGGGAGTTCCAGAAACACCGAACACACCGGATATACCACAGTCCCATGAAGAGACAAAGGTATCAAACGCACCGAAAACAGGTGACAGCACGAATATTTGGCTGCCAATCTTGCTTCTTGTAATCTCCACAGGAGGTATGGCAGGACTTTATATCAGCAGGAAAAGGAAATAAGGAAATTAAAACCAACGGTTATGATTGGGAGCTTCTATGTGAGGCTCCCTTTTTCATACAAAAAAATCACAGAAAGGAACAGAAAACTATGATGAAAGCAATGGAAAAAAGACAGGAAGCACGAAAAAACCAGGAGAAAACAGTAAAGAGAATGATGGCTTATCAGAAGAAAGCCGAGCAGATGGTCAGCAGAAAAAGAATGAACCATCACATGATCAGAAAGGGGTAAAAGCGTATGATGAACAGAAAAGAATTTTATGAATATGTCAAAGACAATGTAAAGGAGTATCTGCCAGAGTCTTATAAGGACGCAGAAATTAAACTTCAGGAAGTAGAAAAAAACAACGGTTTGAAGTTGACAGGTATTACGATTCCAAACGGAGATCAGAGAATCGTACCGACAGTCTATCTGGATTCCCTCTACCAGGAATATATCCATGGAAAAGATGTAGACTCTTGTGTTGGCGATGTGGCTGATATGCGTATTGAGGCACAGGGAAAAGCAGAATTTTTTGATATGGGAGTTCCAGATATTCTGGATTATGAAAAGATGAAGGACAAATTACAGATGAGAATTTGTGATAAGGAATGGAATACCGATCTTCTTGCAGATAAAGTAGTCACAGAACACGGAGATTTTGCAGCTTATTATGCAGTAAATCTGGAGGAAAATGGAGAAGGGATCAGCAGTATTCCGGTAACTGTTTCTCTGATGAACGAGTGGGGAGTATCTGCCGAACAGATTCAAGCGGATGCGATGGTGGCAGACCGAAAACGTGGTGTCACACTTATGGATATGAATGAGATTATCAAATCTATGATTTTTGGTGAAGAACCAGAAAACTTGCTGAATGAAAAAATGGATATGGAAGCCATGGAAAACCCAATGTTCTGTCTGACAAACAAAGCTAAGATGAATGGAGCTTCCCTGTTACTGCAGGAAGATATTCGTAAACAGATTGGGGAATGCCTGGGAAGTGATTACTTTGTCATCCCATCTTCCGTTCATGAAGTGTTGATTCTCCCTGATAACGGAATTTTTCAGGTTCCAGAATTAAATGCGATGGTACAAAAAGTGAATGAGACACAGGTGGAAAGACAGGAACAGCTTTCTGATAAGGTTCAGTTCTGTGATAAAAAGACCGCAGTAATGGAAAATGCTGAGCGTAGGGAAGCACGTCTGGAAAAAGAAAAAGCAGCCGAAAAAGCGGAAGTAAAAGGTGGAATCCATGGAAGACTGGAAAAAGCCAAGGCAGAGATCAAGGCAAAAGAGGCAGACAAAGTGCCAAAGAATAAGTCAAAAGATCTTGCCGCAGCATTATAAAGAGAAACAACGATGATTTTAAGGGGACTGTGCTAAGCAGTCCCTGATTTTATGAAAAGGAGTAGCGCATGGCAAATAAATTATATGCAATGGAACAGCTGACGGAAGAGGTGGCAAAAGATGTAGCTGCCAGTCCGCAGGAATGGATGCGGTTCCTAAACACTGCATCCAGACTGTACAAATACACTTTTCCAGAACAGCTTTTAATTTATGCACAGCGACCGGAAGCAACTGCCGTAGCATCCATGGAAATCTGGAATCAGAAGATGTACCGCTGGATCAAAAAGGGATCCAAAGGGATTGCCTTGATTGACAATACTTCCGGACCGAAAACGAAACTTCGGTATGTATTTGATGTGCAGGACACTTATAAAGTGCGGAATCTTGGAAAGGATCCTCAGTTATGGAATCTTCCGGTGGAAGGAGAACAGCTGGTGGCAGATTATCTGCAGGAGCAGTTATCACTGGAAGATACAGAAGGAGGGCTTGCTGAAAGTCTGCATCAGGCAGCGAAGGAGAGTATGCAGGAATGGCTTCCAGATGCATTGGAAGAACTGAGACTGGATGTGACAGGGACATTTTTGGAAGAACTGGACGAACAGAATCAGGAAGTAGAATTCCGGGAACTGATGACCAATAGTGTCTGGTATGTATTACTAAACAGGTGTGGACTGGATGTACAGGAATATCTGGATGCAGAGGATTTTCGGCATATTACGGACTTCAATCAGCTGAAAGTATTAGGACATCTGGGAAGTGCAGTCAACGAGATCAGCAGACCAGTTCTGATGCAGATTGGACGATATGTTCTGAATGATCTGGAAAATGACCTGAAAACGGTTGCAAAAGAAAAAGAAGTAGCTTATAATGAATTTAACACGTTAATTCGTGAAAGTAATACAGATAACACAGAAGATAGAGAAGAAAAAAAGGAGGAAACAGACTATGAGAGAGATCAGTTACAGCCAGAACGGAGAGTATCAGATTCCAGATATCAGCCTGGAAGAGACGAGAGGAACCATCGGCAAGTACGGAATGATGCGGAAAGAGTATCTGAGAAATCACAAGGTAGCCAGGTTCAACATTCTGACACTGCAGAACCGTCTGGACAGTCATCTGATGGAGATCGACAGCCAGGCAAGACAGAGAGTAGACGACCTGATGAACGAACTTCTGGAGAAAGATCCGGCACCGGACAAAATGGCAGACGGGATGGCATGGACCAGACACATGAACCAGATCAAGGCACAGGCAGAGGAGCTGGTGATTCAGGAGATTATTTACAGTTAAGTCTGTTCCCAACAGAAGAGGAACAGTTAGGAGAAATAAGGAAAGCGGCAGCTGCATTGGAACAGCCAGCCGCTTTTCTTATTTCCGATGAAGTGGTAAATGATATTCTCCGCACGGGAAGCGGACAGAAAAATACACTGTTTCATATTACAGCAAGACTGATTGAAGGTCTGGATAATGAAGAAATGCGGAGTTTTCTGAAAGATGAATATGGAACTGGTGGCAAAGGATTTACCATAGATGGTCAGAAAATCAGTATCTGGTATGACAATGATGGTATCCGTATCCGGCGAGGGGACTCTGCCAGAAGAAACTTTGACCGCATGGTTACGTGGGAAGAAGCAGCGAACAGAATTCGGGATATGTATGAGGATGGAAATTACGTGGATAATTTGATTTCCAATAATGCCATTGAACAGGAGCAGGAAGAAATGACCAATCTTCTTGCACTTCATTTTCGGGATACTTGCAGAAACTGGGAAAAGAAACAATCATATTCAGACTGGCAGGATGTAGTGAGTGGAGCATGGACAGATCAAGAGGAAGCAGATGCGATTGTCTATCGTTTTGAATGGCTGCAGAAATATATGGATGAGAATCCGGGAGATTATCACCGCTGGGAGATTCAGCATAATCCGGAATATTTCCAACGCTTTCAGGATCTTCAGAGGGAGCGTTCCTGGGTAGACCAGAAATTTACGGTCGAACGTCCGGCACTATCCTTTATCACACAGGATGAAATTGACGCAGTGTTAAGAAGAGGCGGCATTACTGCAGGAGGACGTAACCGAATCTATGAGTATTTCATGGAACATCATGATATGAAAGATGCAGCTGAGTTCCTGAAAAATGAGTATGGAACAGGTGGTTCCTCACCCGGAATACCAGGAGCAGATGCTTCCGACGCATCCCATGATGCAAAAGGATTAAAACTTGCAAAAGGGAAAATTGGCAGTCCAGAGGTAGAAGTTTTATTAAAGTGGAACAAGGTTGCAGAACGTGTTCGCCAGTTAATCCGCACAGATGATTATTTGTCACCGGAAGAAATGGAAAAGTACGAAGAACGACAGGAAGCACAAAGACTGGCAGATTTGGAAGAAGCACAGCAGATGTTAGGAGAACAGCTGGAGCAGGATACTTTGACAGCGGAAGATATAACTGATTTGCGATTAGTTGATTCAGAATATATGTCTGGTACCAGAACAAAAATCCACGATTTTGATTGCAAAGTTAAGGGAGAAGCGAATCGACTTCAATACACATTAGAATATCATGATGATGGAGAAGGTTTCACGATTCATACGGAAAAAGATGATATTTGGAATCGAATGTCAACACAAGAATTGGAACGTCTGGATGTAAAACTCGGACAAGAAGTACTTTATTATCATTATCACAACAAAACTGTAAATGCGGATACTTTAGATGAATTACGGGAAATCAGGGAAGAAATTATGGAGGAAGAGTCCTTGTATTTTACTGCTATTTCTCAACGTGTGTGGACAGATTATGATAAAAAAGAAAAAGAATTATCTGGAGAAGTTGAGGTATCGGAAGAAAAAGAATCTTTGGAAGAGATTAACGGAATATCAGAAACGATTCCAGCAACGAACTTCCGCATCACAGATGATGAGCTTGGACAGGGTACAGCAAAAGAAAAGTTCCGTGCCAATATCATGGCTATCCAGTTGTTAAAGAAATGTGAGGATGAGAATCGCAATGCAACACCGGAAGAACAGGAAATCTTATCCAGGTACGTTGGCTGGGGAGGTCTTGCAGATGCATTTGATGAGACAAAATCTGCATGGGAGACAGAATATCTGGAATTAAAGACCGTCCTTACACCGGAAGAATATGCTGCAGCCAGAGCTTCCACATTAAATGCTCATTATACACAGCCGATTGTGATTGAAAGTATGTATCAGGTGTTGGAGAATCTGGGATTTACAAAGGGAAATATCCTGGAGCCATCTATGGGAGTCGGGAACTTCTTTGGAAAGCTTCCAGAGAATCTAAACCAGTCCAAACTCTATGGAGTGGAACTGGACAGCATCAGTGGCAGAATTGCTAAACTTCTCTATCCAGATGCCAATATCCAGATCAAAGGCTTTGAGAAGACGGATTATCCCAATGATTTCTTTGACGTGGCAATCGGAAATGTGCCATTCGGTGCATATAAGGTCAATGACCGTCAGTATGACCGCTACAATTTTATGATTCATGATTACTTTCTTGCCAAGACTATAGATCAGTTACGTCCAGGTGGTGTAGCTGCGTTGATCACAACAAAGGGAACTATGGACAAGGCATCACCGGAAGTCCGGAAATATTTGGCAGAGCGTGCAGACTTGCTGGGGGCAATCCGACTGCCGAACACAGCTTTTAAGGCAAATGCAGGAACAGAAGTCAGTGCTGATATTTTGTTTTTCCAGAAGCGTGAGAGTTTCACAAAAGAGATGCCAGACTGGGTGAATTTGGAGAGTGATGCAAATGGGATTACCATTAACAAGTATTTTGTTCAGCATCCGGGATTGATTCTTGGTGAGATGAAAGAAGTGTCCGGTCCGTATGGTATGGAAACAACCTGTGCTCCAATGGAAGGAGCTGATCTGGAATTACAGTTACAAGAAGCTGTAAAACACATCAAGGGAAGCATGGTAGCGGCAGTAGATATAGAGGCAGAACTGGATGAGATGCCAGAGAGTATTCCGGCAGATCCGAATGTCCGAAATTACAGCTATACGGTGGTAGATGATCAGGTATATTACCGTGTCAATTCTTTGATGAATCAGGTGAAAATGCCTGCAGCCACTGCAGAACGTGTAAAAGGCATGGTTGCAATCCGTGATACCGTTCGTGAACTGATCGCCATGCAGATGGAAGAATTTGTCACAGACGAAGAAATCCAGAAACAGCAGAAAAAACTGAATCAGGTGTATGATACCTACACAGCAAAGTATGGAGTTATTGGAAGTAATGCTAACAAACGTGCATTTTCTGATGACTCTTCTTATTGTCTGCTGTGTTCCCTGGAAGACTTGAATGAAGATGGAACATTGAAGCGGAAAGCGGACATGTTTACCAAACGAACCATTAAAAAGGCGGTCGCTGTGACAAGTGTGGAGACAGCCACAGAAGCACTTGCTTTGTCCCTAAATGAAAAGGCTAAAGTAGATCTCCCATATATGGCACAGTTGACCGGAAAGACCGAAGAGAAAATCACAGAAGAGCTGGTTGGAGTTATCTTCAAAAATCCACTGACAGACCAGTGGGAAAGTGGAGATGAATATCTGTCCGGAAATGTTAGGGATAAATTAAATACAGCGAGAACTTTTGCAGAGAATCATCCAGAATTCACACCGAATGTCCGTGCATTGGAGGCAGTTCAGCCGAGAGATCTGGAAGCATCGGAGATTGAAGTGCGTATTGGAGCCACCTGGATTGAACCTTCGGATTATCAGGAGTTTATGGTGGAACTGCTTCATACGCCGAGGTATCTTGCGCAGAAGGAAATACAGGTAAAATTCTCTGAGATAAATGGTGAGTGGAGGATTACAGGAAAGAACGCCGACAGTCCAAGAAATGCGTTTGCCTATGCAACGTATGGAACGGAGAGAGCAAATGCCTACCGGATTCTGGAAGATACCTTGAATCTAAAAGATGTTAGAATCTATGATAAAGTCGTAAATGACAATGGGGATGAAGTGCGAGTTTTGAATAAAAAAGAAACTATGTTGGCATCACAAAAGCAGGATGCTTTGAAGGCTGCATTCCAAGATTGGATTTTTAAGGATCAGCAGAGGAGAGAAAGACTGGTAAGCGTGTACAATGAACGTTTTAATAGTATCCGTCCCCGTGAGTACGATGGAAGTCATCTGACTTTCCCAGGAATGAATCCGGAAATAGAACTTCGACCGCATCAGAAAAATGCAGTCGCACATCAGCTATACGGTGATAATGTGCTTCTGGCACATGTAGTAGGAGCTGGGAAGACTTACGAAATGGTAGCGGCGGCAATGGAGAGCAAACGTCTGGGATTATCTCAGAAAAACCTCTTTGTAGTTCCAAACCATTTGACGGAGCAGTGGGGAGCAGAATTCCTGCAGTTATATCCAGGGGCGAACATTCTGGTAGCAACGAAAAAGGATTTTGAACCGGCAAATCGAAAGAAGTTCTGTGCCAGAATCGCTATGGGAAATTACGATGCTGTTATTATTGGTCATTCCCAGTTTGAGCGTATTCCAATCTCTGATGAGAAACAGGAAGCCATGCTTCAGAGGCAGATTGATGATCTGGAAATGGCAATCCAGAGTGCAAGGTATGAACAGGATGGTGGACGTTATACCGTCAAACAGATTGAAAAGACAAGAAAAACATTGCAGACAAGGCTGGAGAAACTGAATCAGAAAGAGAAAAAAGATCAGGTAGTTACGTTTGAAGAACTGGGAGTGGATCATTTATATGTAGATGAAGCACACAGTTATAAAAACGCATTTCTTTATACAAAAATGAGAAATGTAGCCGGGATTGCACAGAATGAAGCACAGAAGTCGGCGGATATGTTTAATAAATGTCAGTATCTGGATGAGATTACCGGAGGAAAAGGCATTACCTTTGCTACGGGCACACCGATTAGCAACAGCATGACGGAATTATATGTTATGCAGAGGTATCTGCAGAACAGCAAATTACAAAATATGGGACTTGGACTGTTTGATTCCTGGGCCTCCACCTTTGGCGAGGTAGTCACGAGCATTGAGCTTGCACCAGAAGGAACAGGCTACCGTGCAAAGTCAAGATTTGCAAGATTTTATAATATTCCGGAACTGATGAATATGTTTAAGGAGATTGCAGATATCAAGACTTCCGATCAGTTAAAGCTTCCTGTGCCAGAGGCGGAATATGAAACAGTGGTGCTGAAACCAACGGAACAGCAGAAAGAAATCGTAGAAAGTCTGGGGGAACGTGCAGAAGTTGTCAGAAACGGAGGGGTAGATGCTTCGGTTGATAATATGCTGAAAATTACCAACGATGGAAGAAAATTGGCATTGGATCAGCGTTTGGTGAACGAATTATTGCCAGATAATCCAGAAAGCAAAATATCAGTCTGTGCAGAGAAAAGTTATGAGATCTGGAAAGGCACGGCAGCACAGAAATCTGCACAATTGATTTTCTGTGACTTGAGTACCCCGAAAGGCGATGGCAGCTTCAATGTTTATGATGACTTGAAGCAGAAATTGATGGAAAAAGGTGTACCGGAAAAAGAGATTGCTTTTATTCATGATGCAAATACAGAAGCAAAGAAGACGGAGCTGTTTGGAAAAGTGAAATCCGGGCAGGTTCGTTTTTTGATTGGCTCAACAGCAAAGATGGGTGCCGGGACCAATGTGCAGGATCGTCTGATTGCGTTGCATCATCTGGATATTGGTTGGAAACCATCTGACTTGGAACAGAGAGAAGGGCGTATTATCCGCCAGGGAAATCATAATAAAAAGGTTCATATCTTCCGATATGTAACAGAATCCACATTTGACAGCTACATGTGGCAGTTGATTGAGAACAAGCAGAAATTCATTTCTCAGATTATGACCAGTAAAGCACCTGTGCGAAGCTGTGAAGATGTGGACGAAGCGGCACTTTCCTATGCAGAGGTCAAAGCTCTTGCAACCGGAAATCCAGCAGTAAAAGAGAAGATGGCATTGGATGTTGATGTGGCAAAATTAAAACTTTTAAAAGCCAACCACATGAATAACCAGTACCGCCTGGAAGATGATATTGCAAGGAATTTTCCACAACAGATTGCAAAACTGACAGAAATCATTGACAGCTACAAGGCAGACATCGCTCATTATTCTGAGCATAAAAGCACAGATCCAGAGCAGTTTACTATGGAGATTGGTGGCAAAGTGTTCACAGAAAAGAAAGAGGCAGGAGCAGCACTTCTGGCGGTATGTAAAGATATTAAAACTGTAGATGCTGCGATGGAAATCGGAAACTATCAGGGATTCAATATGAGGATTCAGTTTGATGGATGGAGTAAAGAATTTATATTATCTGTCAAACATGAGGCTGTCTCGAAAGTTCATCTTGGAGCAGATGCACTTGGAAATATTACCCGTATCAACAATCTGTTGGACAGTTATCCAGAGAAGCTTTCAGAAGCACAACAAAGATTGGAAACAGTGTATGAACAGATGGCAAATGCGAAAGAAGAAGTGGGAAAGCCATTTCCAAAAGAAGAGGAGTTGAACCAGAAACTGGAGCGACGGTCAGAGCTAAATGCATTGCTCAATATGGATGAACGGGAAGATGCAGAAGCAGAAGTATCTGAATCAGATGAGAAAGAAGAAAGACCGGCACGTGGTTCTATCCATGAAAAACTGCAGATTTGTAAAGAAAAGAGTCAGCGGGAAAGTGAAACTGGCAAGGATAACAGAAAACGGGACTTTGGTCTGGAATAAGAAAACAAGGAAGATGGCATAATCTGACAGAAAATATGTTCTGTGGGTTATGCCATTTTTCAGAATACAGGAGGAACTTATATGGCAAGAAACAGGATAATAGGTAGAGAAACGCAGAAAATGCAGGAATATACGCAGGAACAGATCAATCAGGCAGAGAGTAGAGGTATAGAAATATCAACAGATGTAAAAGAACAGCTTTTTGAATATGCGAATCTGATCGGCGAGAAAGAGAAAGTTAGGGCTTTGGTAAGAAATCTGGCAGATGCAGTGAGCCAGGCAGATTCAGAAGGTGTAGAGGATTTGCTGGATGACGCAAGAATGGATATTCAGGAACTGCCAGATCCAACCATAGGTAAGCTGGAATTACGTGACTATGGATATATGGAAGAAGATATGGTGCCACTTAGAAAAGAAGCAGCTTTGGATTATCACAGAATGGGTTCTAAGATTTATTGTCTTGGCAGTGCTGGCAGTAAAGGTGAATATGCGAGTAAAGAAATGATACAGGCACATGACGGTTTGTTTGGAATGGAATCGCAGATGTGGGAACGGATAAAAGATAACAACCTAGATTATGCAGAAGAAAATTTAGGAGCATTTCAGGAGCCTATGAGTGTCATTGAGCAGGAAGAAGCACTGAAATTATACGATGCAGGAGCAGATATCTATCTGATCACTAATTTTTCATCACCTATGTATGTCACAGAACGCATGGAAATTGAACGAGGACCGGAGCATTATCAGATGTCTATGACAGAACTGGAGCGTTTCCGTAACCTGGAATGGGAAATGCAGAAATATCCACAGATTCAATCTTTGAAAGAAGCAAATCTGTTGTTAGGAACAAGAAGGACATTTGGAATTTATCAGATTCGGGATGATTTACCGGGAGAAAACTATGCATTTATGAATATGAGTTTTATTGAAAGTCATGGTATGCAGATAAAAAAAGAAGATTATAAGCTGGTCTATGTTGGTGAATTATCAGGAAATATGTCACTGGATGATATTTTTGAAAAGTTCAACATTGACAGACCGGAAGACTTCCGTGGGCATTCCCTGTCTGTCAGTGATATCATAGTTCTGAATGACGGGAAAAAGGTAACTGCTCATTTTGTAGACAGTATCAGTTTTGAACAGCTGGATTCTTTCCTGAATCTGGAAGAACAGGTTCTTAGTGAACTGGCATATGAGGTAGGAGAACGATATTTTGCTATTCAGATAACAGAAGAAGGATATGATTATTCCTTTTACGATGAAGATTTCCGCTTGATGGATGGTGGCATTTATGAGAATGATGAAATTTCTATTGAAGAAGCGGCGGAGGAACTTTTGGAAGACGAAGGCTGGACGGGAGAACGCATCAGTGGGGATTATGATCAGTTGATGGAAAAAGTAGAAGAAATGGATGAAGCTGTAATGGCAGAGATTCAGAAAAGCCAGGGCGAATATAAGCCATTGGCAAAGGTGGAGGAACTGGAAGAGGCCAATTATAACATGATTGATAATGTACTCAATAATATGCCGCCTAAGAAAGAAGCTTATCTGGAATATTATGCTGCAGAATGTGATGAAATTCATGATATGGGAGCTTATGAGAAAAGCACAGATGTGAAAGAAATCGCAGCAATCTATGAGAAGTACAGAGAAGATCCGGAAAACGCTTATAAAGGCAGTGGAATGGGGATTATTTATCGTGATCCGGAGGATAGCTTGTTTGATGAAACAGAACTGTTGATTGTAATGGGAACAACGATACACGGCGACTTCTTGGATAATGTGCGGTTTTTAAAAGATCAGCCGGTGGTGCGTGAAGGTTTGGAGAAGATTCATAAAGCATTGCCTGATTATAAATATATCCCGATTCAGGATGTGCGTGAGGCAATGTATCCGAAAAAAATGACAACAGAAGAACTGGCAGCAGCATTGGATGAGATTGCGGAAGACTTCGATCCGTATGACTATCGGGACCATGTAGAGCCAGGGCAGGATACCATACAGGAAGTCATGCTGGATCTGCAAAGTGGAAATGTTGGTTCTTATATTTCCTTTCTGAAGGATGTGATTGAAGAAGACTGTGAGCAGTCCGTGTGGGCAGGTGTTTTGCTGGAACGGCTGAAATCCTACGAACCAGATATATCCAAAGAAACAGAGCCGATGGTGTATGTGAATTACTGTGAAAAGCGAGAACTGATGGAACCACGCTGTCAGAAGCTCTCAGATCTGGATTCCCGTACTGCACAGAAGGATAAGGAATGGTACGCAGACCGTAATCCGAGGACGGATGAGCCGATGGTAACAGCCCAGATGTTTTTTACTATATATTATGCGGAAAAAGGCGATAAAATGCTGCAACATTTCAAAGGGAAAATAGATATTGGAACAGGAAATGGCGGTATTTTAAGTCAGCTGAAACTCCAAAATGAACTGAAACTTACGGATGAAAGCTGGATTGGTTATCTGAAAAACAAGGGAAATGAAGAGTTTCAGAAGTGTATGGAAGATCTGACCGATATGCAGAACCATGTGCTGCCATATTTGCAGAGCTTTTGCAGTCTGGAAGAAAAAAGTGTGCAGGAAAAGCAGGAACGGCAGGTTGCAGAAAAGCAGGACAGCAGAGTAGAAGCGTCAAGAGCAGCGAATGTGACAAAAGGGGATAATGACAAAGCTGTGAAAAAGGTAGTTTCGAGTATGCAAACAGAAAAGAATAAAGCAACTACGAAGGCAAAGAAGCCATCTATTCATGAACGACTGGAAATCAATAAGAGAAAAATCCAAGAAAAGCAGGGAAAAGATGAGCTGGAGAGAGGAGCTGATCGGGATGTAAGAACGGTATAAATTTATAGAAAGGCACTTGGCTCCGTTTTGGACATAGCAAAAGTGCTGACAGTGACGAACGAAGATGTGCTGCCTGCTTATTTGCAGAGAGTATCTGATTTTGAAGACTGCCTACTTGCAACTTGTACGAAGGAGAATCAGTGTGATGCGATTGTGACAAGGAATAAAAAGGATTTTCTTTCCTTTTGGATTACACTGCTTTCTCCGGAAGAACTGCTGAATATTTATTCGTAAAAATATGTTTTTACAATCGGCAGCAGAAGGAAAGTTGAATGATAACTCCGATCCAGCATACTGCAAAATATAAAAATTTTATAACAAAGTGGAAAACCCTGCGTAGGATCAGAAATGTTCTCACAGGGTTTCATGTATCTAATAAAATATAGAAATTTAGCGGATTTCTGCTAGAATAAGAAAAACTGTTAAAAAAATATCGTATATAGATCAAAAAGACTATATATGGGCGACCTTTTAAAGCCGATTTATATAAAATAGAAGAAAAAAAGGTGGTCGATACCGTGGATATAAAAACAGCGGTCATATATCGTTTAAACGATCTGATTAATCAGAAAGATATCACAGTGAATGAGGCGGCGGTATGTTCTGGCGTTCCTCCTTCAACATTAAAGAATATTTTGTATGGTCAGAGTAAGAATGCTGGCGTAGTTACAATAAAAAAGATATGCGATGGATTGGATGTCACAATACAGGAATTTTTTGCTGATCCCATCTTTGCAGATTTGGAACCCGAACTATAGGAAGAGTAAATGCTCATAGGATTCAGATTCTGCAGGATGGATTTTTTATGAAAGAGGGTTAGAGAAAACTAACTTAGGAGGACATAGATGTATAAAATAGCAATTTGCGATGATGATAAAAATTACAGGGAGAAAATAGAGAAGGTTATAGAAACGGAAGGGATTCTTCCTAAGAGCGAGATACGGTTTTATGAATACGAGTCAGGAAAGGAACTACTGAAAAATGCTGATATTTTGCATGATTTGGTCTTTATGGATATGCGTATGCCCGGATTGGATGGGAATAAATCGGTACTGAAGCTGAGGGAATACAATAGGGCAGCGATATTGGTGTTCTGCTCCGGATACTTTGAACCGACTTCAGACAGCATCAATATTGGGCAGCCGTTCCGGTATATTATGAAAGACTTGCATGACAGAAGTCTAAAAAGGGAAATCCCTGCAATTTTATCAAAAGTAAAATTGCACTGTGGAGATTCTTCCGTGACGGTTACATCAGCGGGAAGAGTAATTCGTATCTATACGGAAGACATTTTATATATCTGTCTGGCGAAAAGGGGTTGCTCTATATACGTTGCTAGGCAGGGGGAGATAGATGAGATGCATTGTAAGGAATCTTTAGGCGATTTATATGAACGTCTGGCCGGAAGGGGATTTGAGTATGCACATAACAGTTATATTGTAAATCTGGCGAAAGTGGAAGGATTGGAAAAGAATGTGGCGCTGCTACAGATGGGAATCCAATTGAATGTTTCAAGGTCGAGAAAAGGTCAGTTTGCTGACGCTCTGATCATGTTTCTTGGGGAAAGGAACGGCATGGTATGATAGTAAGAGATTTTTTGATCTGCCTTCTTCAGATGTATCTGTTGGAAGATCTGGAAAAGAACATGCTTCCATACAGAAGAGAAAACTTTTGGGGAAAATTTCTCATATATTTTGTCGTAGCACTGATAATGCTCGGAATCAACCACTTGGAATCCTCAGTATTTAATATGGTAATGATTCCGGTAACGTATATGATTGTGTCAATGGTTGTGTTCCGGGGAAATATATGGAAGAAGCTGGTTATAGTATGCTGCTATTATGTGCTGGCAATTATTCCTGAATTTCTCTTTGCAACGCTTACGAATGCGTATGGCGTGACTGGTGCATCTGAGGGTTTTGGGACAGAAATAGAAAAAACATTAGCGCTACTACTAATGAGCACCATGACATTTCTGTTTATTAAATGCATTAATCAGGTAACGAGAAAAAGGAATTATCTGACGATTGAGAATAAAACTTTTACTGTGCTGCTCATGCTGCCAACCGCTACGATCATTATATTAGGATGTGTGTTTTATTCAAATATTTCTTTTGAAGGAATGAACAGGGTTATGGTTCCGGTAGGAGCTTCGCTGCTGCTATTGACGAATATCTTCATTTTCTCAGTGTTTGACCGGTTTGTAGAGAAATCAGAAGAAGTGAAGAAGATGGACCGGCTTTACCAGAAAAGCAGGGCGGAGATTGCTAATTTACAGTATATGAATAAGGTCAATGAGGATAACAGGGCATTCTTACACGATATAAATAAATTTATTTGTACAGTAGCCGGTTTGATGGAAGAAGGAGAAAATCAAGAGGTTAAGGAGATTATGGAACATTTAGGTGTCCGGATTCAGAGCCTTCAAAAAGGTGTGTATTGCGAACACCCGATCTTGAACAGCATCCTGTGCGAAAGGAAATTCCTTGCGGAATCTAAGAATATTTCCTATAAGATTACCCTGGGTAATGATCTCAGGCTGGACTTTCTGGAAGAACTGGATATGATCTCAATCGTAGGTAATCTTTTGGATAACGCACTGGAAGCGGCAGAAAAGACAAAAGATGGCCGATATGTGGAATGCAGGATGTATATGGGAAATGAGGAACATTTCCTTGTTATGGAATTTTGCAACGGGTATGTTGTTCCACTGTTAAAGGACAAGGACCGGTACATAAGCACCAAAAGAGATGCAGACAGTCACGGGATCGGACTGCATACGGTTGGAAAACTGGTTAAAAAGTATGCTGGAATTATGAGAGTGGAGGTCGGAGAACAGGAGTTCTCTGTTAAGCTGATCTTTACAATAAAATAAAGATGTGCAAAAATCGCCCAAAAAGTTACCGTTTTTGCCACGGTAATTGAAAAAAGGGCGATTTTTGTGTAAACTATCGGAAAAAAATGGAGGCATGTAACTATGAAAAAAACAATCAGAAAAAGCTTGGGTATCAAAGTACTTGGAGTTGTAAACTGTCTTGCACTCTGCCTGACGGCATATACGGCAAATCTGGCGTGCAACTGGCTGTACTATCAGGAAGAAGAGCCGGAAGAAGTTAAGAAAATGAGGAAATTCTAGTGTGGAAAAAAACTATCGGCTGGCTTTTTGAAGTGCAAAACAGGAACGGGATTCTTGAAGAGAAAGACCGCAGGCTGTATGAATATGCTTACGGCGTACTGCTGGGCAGGGTGGCGATATACCTTATCATTGTCATACTTGGCATTGTAACGGGGAATTGGCTGGAGATGCTAGTCTTTTTATTGCCCTTTACTGTTCTAAGGCAGTATGCCGGAGGGATTCATTTAGAAAAAGCAGGGAGCTGCATGGTTGTTTCTAGTATCCTTGTCCTTCTGTGCGGTCAGTATCTGGCGTCTGGTTCGGCTGTGATGTGGCAAATACGGATCATATGGCTTGCTGCAGTTGGAGTCATATTTGTTATGGCACCGGTGGATGCCAGCAGTAAGAAACTGGATGAGAAAGAAAAGAAAGTTTATGGTATGCGCGCGAGGGCAATTTTAATTATTGAATGCGCGATAGCAGGTGTTTTTTCTGTAACCGGATATTTCCTGGTCGTAAACGGGATTATGGTAGCACATATTGTTTTGGCGTCCGGTTTAATATTGGGATGGATCAAAAATTTTTTTTGACAAAGAGTTAGAGTTAACTAATCTTGGATAGGAATAAGAAATGCTTGGGAAAAGCATATCACAAAATGATAATAAACAGAATAAAAAAGAACATGATGCAAGAGGAACATAAAAGTGAATTTGAAGTTGATAAAAAATACAGAAAATATTAACAAAGAGAAAATAACTTTGTTTTGTCTGCCGTTTGCGGGGGGCGGCGCTTCTGCTTATAACCAGTGGGCGAAAAAGATGCAGGGAAAAGTAACGGTATGTCTGGTTCAGCTTCCGGGAAGGGAAGAACGGATCATGGAGAAGCCGTATATAGATATGCCGGTTATGTTAGATGATCTGGAAGAGGCAGTAAGAGAGGTTGTGGATGGACCGTATGCCTTATGGGGGCACAGTATGGGCGGTAAGATTGCCTATGAGCTGGAAAAGAGATTGGAAGCGGTCGGATATACAGCGAGCTGTCTGTTTATTTCCGGTAGCCGGATTCCCAGTATTCCGGAGCCGAAGCCGATCTATCATCTTCCGGATGAAGAGTTTAAGAGGGAACTGGGAAGATTTGAGGGGACGCCAAAAGAGATACTGGAGAATCAGGAATTATTGGATTTCTTTCTGCCTATGCTACGGGCAGATTTTACCATGGATGAAACATATTATGACAAGACGGGAATAGTACTGCATGCGCCTATCGCTGCATTTGGCGGAGAAAAGGATGGCGAAGCGGATGAGAGCGCAATCTGCGAATGGGGAAAGTATACGGATAATGATTTTAGCTACCGGATATTTCCGGGAGGACATTTTTATTTGCGGGATTACGAAGACGAAGTAATAAGTGAAGTTATAAGGCGCCTGCCGGGAATAAAAGATGGAGATTAAACGGTATGGAGCGAAGGAATTTCTGGCGGCAGGCAAACTTTGTATCCGTGAAAATGAGATACATATATGGTGCATCTGCTGGCCGGAAATGACAGATTTCTGGGTGAACCATGAGTATATCCTGAGTGGGCAGGAATCGGAGCAGGTCGGAAGATTCCGCTTTTCGGAAGACAGGATGCGTTATATAGCCGGGAAGGTTGTCGTGCGGCTTCTCTTGAAAAGATATTTAGATGTGGAAACGATTGATTTTTCTGTCAGTGAACGGGGCAAGCCTTATCATAAAAAGATTGCAGGAAAGCAGACCGTAGATTTTAATATTTCGCATTCGGGAGAATTCATACTGGCGGGATTCGCTGTTGGAATGGACATCGGAGTGGATGTGCAGGAAATGGCGGGATGTCCGGATTACTGGGAGATAGCCGGGAATTTTTATACGGAAGAAGAAGCGGAAGATGTAATAAAGGAAGGATCGGCTTTGTTTTTCCAGTACTGGGCGGCCAAAGAAGCGTATGTAAAAGCGCTCGGTATTGGATTAGGAAGAGGAATGGATTTCTTCTCTGTCAGAAACGGGGAAATTATAGAAAAAGGCAGGAATGATCAGGGCTGGTTCCTGTATCCGGTCAGGATCAAAGGATATGCTGCGTATGTGGCGGTGCATAAGAAAGGAGATAAATCAAATGGGTTATAAGAAAGATATGAGCAAATATGAGTATCTGGAAGGTTGGGAGAGATGTAGTTTTGGAGAACAGCTTGATAAGTGGGCGGAAAAATATGGAGAAAGAACTGCGGTCACGGACAGCGAAGAGGAGATCAGTTATATGGAATTAAAGCAAAAAGCAGATTGTCTTGCGACAGCTTTTCTGCGTAAAGGGATTTTAAAGGGAGACAAAGTGCTTGTACAGCTTCCGAACAGGATTTCTTTTGTGGTCGTGTTTTTTGCGCTTTCCAAGATAGGGGCGGTGCCGATCATGATGCTGCCGGCCCACAGGGAGGCGGAACTGGAAGGAATTATTGAACTGGCAAAGCCGGCCGCTTATATTGTGGTGGAGAAATATCTGGGATTTTCATATGTGCCGATGGCAAATGCGATGAAAGAGAAATATTCATGTATCCGGCATATATTTGTAGATAGCGAATCCGGGGATATCAGTGGAATGATTGCGGAAACGTGTGGAGAAAATGGAGCATTTCCGGCTGTGGATGGGTATGAAACGGCGGTGCTTTTGCTGTCCGGCGGGACGACAGGGGTTCCGAAACTGATTCCGCGCACCCATACGGATTATATGTATAATGCCCGCATGTCCGCGAAGAGATGCCGCCTGGATAGCAGTGACGTTTATCTGGCGTCTCTTCCGGTAGCTCATAATTTCCCATTATGCTGCCCGGGGCTTTTAGGCACGCTGGACGTGGGAGGAAAAGTTGTGCTTGCGTCTGCGACCAGCCCGGATGATATCCTTGACGAAATTACAGAGGAAGGTGTCACGATAACGGCATTGGTTCCTGCTATGGTTACTGTGTGCATGGAAATGCTGGAATGGGATGAAGATTTTGATATATCCAGCCTGCGGATTTTGCAGGTAGGCGGCGCAATGCTGGAAGATTCCCTTGCGGATAAGATCATTGAAGAATGGCCGTGTAAACTGATGCAGGTATTTGGTACGGCGGAGGGGCTACTGTCCTTTACTAGCCCGGAGGATGAAGGTTCCCTGATTGCAAGATGCCAGGGAACTCCGGTGTCTCCTGCGGATGAAGTGAAGATTGTGGATGAAGAAGATAAGGCCGTACCGGAAGGAGTTTTTGGGGAATTATTATCCAGAGGCCCGTATACGATTGATGGTTATTATATGGCGGAGGAAGCGAATAAAAAGAGCTTTACGCCGGACGGATTTTACCGGACGGGCGATAAAGCTATGTGGACGAAAGACGGAAGGTTACGTTTGGGCGGGAGGATCAAAGAGCAGATTAACCGCGCCGGAGAAAAGATCATGCCTTCAGAGATTGAAGCTTACCTTTGCAGGCATTCGAAAATCAAAGAGGCAGCCGTTGTCGGCGTTCCGGATGAAACCCTTGGAAACCGGATATCTGCATTCCTTGTGACCGATGATGAAGCCGGGATCGATTTACAGGAAATCCACAGGTTCCTGCGGGAAATAGGCGTTGCGGCGTATAAAATGCCGGATCAGATAGAACGGGTAGAGACATGGCCACTGACCAGCGTAGGAAAAATAGATAAGAAAGCATTAGAACGGATGGCACAGGAAAAATAGAAGGAGACAGAATCATGGAATATATAGAGATAAAGGAACAGATCAAACAAAAGCTGCCGGTAGCCAGAGATTTGGGGGATTCCGAAAATCTGCTGGAGCTTGGGCTTTCGTCCCTGACGATCATGCGTCTGGTAAACCAGTGGAGAAAACAGGGGGTTAAGGTTTCATTCGGTTCATTGATGGAAAATCCTACCCTTGAAGGCTGGTGGGCGCTGATCCAGCGCAGCATGAAGAAAAAAGCGGGCAAAAAACGGGCGCAAGAATCTAAGATAACGCCGGAAAAGGATATGAAACAGCCGTTTCCTTTAACAGACGTACAGTATGCATATTGGGTTGGCAGGGATGAAGAACAGGCTCTTGGAGGAATAGACTGTCATGCGTATTTAGAGTTTGATGGGGGAAATATAGATCCGGAGCGTCTGGAAAAAGCATGGAATGTGCTGCAGTATCATCATCCCATGCTGCGTGCCTGCTTTCTGGAAGACGGGACACAGAAAATCCTGGATAAGCCGTATTGCGAAAAAATAAAGGTTCATGATTTTTCACGGATGTCATCTGAGGAAGCAGAGGCAATGGCAGTATCTGTCAGAGAACGTTTATCCCATCGGAAGCTAAAGATCGAGGAAGGCGAAGTGGCAGGAATAGAGCTTACGCTTTTTCCTGAAAATAGGGCACGCATGCACGTGGATATGGCACTTTTGGTTGCCGATGTACAGAGTTTGCAGATCTTATTGAGGGATTTGGCGGCTGCCTATCGCGGAGAAAGCCTTCCGGCAGAATCAAAAGGGTGGAATTTTGCTTCTTATCTGGAACGGCAGAAAGAGGAAGATAAGGAAGAGAGAAACAATGCAGAAGGATACTGGAAAAAACGCTTGGAGCATTTGCCGAAAGGGCCAGGCCTGCCACTGGCAAAACGGCCGCAGGAAGTGACAAAGACTGTATTCAACCGCAGGATTGTAAGGATTGGCAAGGAAGAGTGGGCTCATCTGCAAGTACGGGCAAAGGAATACCAGACAACTCCGGCAATGGTTCTTCTTACTGCATATGCGACGGTTTTGGAACGGTGGAGCAGGAATCATCGTTTCCTTATTAATATTCCATTTTTTAACCGGAAAACAGAGCAGCAGGGATTGGAAGACGTGATAGCAGATTTCACTACACTGTTATTGCTGGAGATTGACTGCGAAGGGAATCCGACGTTTGCAGAATTGCTAGACAGGATCCAGAAGCAACTCCATGAGGATATGAAGTATACGGCATATTCCGGCGTGCAAGTCCAGAGAGATCTTGCACAGATGTATGGAGACGCATCGGCAGTGGCGCCGGTTGTTTTTGCCTGCAATCTGGGAACGCCGTTGGTAAATGATACGTTCCGGAAAGAACTGGGGCAGTTTTCCTATATGATTTCCCAAACGCCGCAGGTGTGGAATGACTTCCAGAGTTATGAAGATGAAAATGGCGTACAGCTTACATGGGACAGCGTGGATAAGTTATTCCCGGAGAATATGATCCCGGATATGCTGGAGTGTTTTGAGAATCTTCTGCATGAATTGGGAAAGAAGGACTGGAATCAGCGATTTGATGTGCTTCCTGAAAAAAGAAAAAGAGAAATTGAAGATACAGCGCGTACAGGAGTGCCGGAGCGTGTGGAATGCCTGCATTGGGCTGTTATGAACCATGCGGAAGTTTGCCCGGAAGATATTGCGCTTATTGATGCGGGAAGCGGAAGATCGGTTTCCTATGGGGAATTAAAAGCACGGGCGACAGCAGTGGCGGCAGGGATTTCAGAAAAGGATATTAAGGGAGTCCCGGTTGCACTTACCCTGCCGCGCGGGATAGAACAGATCGAGGCGGCACTAGGAATTTTGCTTTCCGGAAATTCATACCTTCCGGTCAGCTTAAGCCAGCCTAAAGATCGGAGAGCGTTAATCCATGAGAAGACGGGAGTCCGCTATGTGGTCACGAATCGGGAATTATCCGAAAAACTGGACTGGCCGGAAGGTACGGAAATCCTTGTGATGGAAGGTATGGAAGAGGGACAGGAAAATGTGAGACTGCCAGAGGTGTCGCCGAAGGACAGCGCCTATATCATCATGACGTCAGGCTCTACAGGTGTTCCGAAGGGTGTAGAGATTGCGCATGAAAGCGCATGGAATACGGTTCAGGATATTAATGAAAAGTACCATGTGACAAGTGCAGATCGGGCGCTGGCTGTATCAGCTATGGATTTTGACCTGTCGGTATATGATGTTTTTGGAATTTTAGGCGCAGGAGGAACATTGGTATTGCTTCCAGAGCAGGAGAGAAGGAATGCGGATTACTGGCTGGAACAAGTGTTGAAATATCAGATTACCGTTTGGAATTCAGTGCCGGTGCTTCTGGATATGCTTTTGATACGGGCGGAATCCATGAAACAGAAACTGCCGATCAGGGCGGTTATGCTTTCTGGAGATTGGATTGGGATGGATCTCCCGCAGAGGGTTGCGGCATGGACAGAGGATTGCCAGTTTGTCGCTATGGGAGGAGCTACAGAGGCAAGTATCTGGTCCAATTATCAGAATGTTACCCTGCCGATGCCGAAAAACTGGAAATCTATTCCTTATGGAAAGCCACTCAGATATCAGGCATATCGTGTTGTGGATGAGTATGGAAGGGATTGCCCTTACTGGGCAGAAGGCGAACTCTGGATTGGCGGTTTTGGTGTAGCAAAAGGATATAGGGGAGATTCTGCGCTTACGGGGCAGAAATTTATCACAGATCAGTATGGAAGATGGTATCGGACCGGCGATCTCGGAAGAATCTGGGATGATGAGACAATTGAATTTTTGGGAAGAAAAGACCATCAGGTAAAGATTCGCGGACACAGGATTGAATTGGGAGAAATTGAACATGTGATTCAGGAGTTTCCGGGTGTGGCTCATGCAGTTGTTGATACAGTTAGTGATGGTCATGGCAATAAAACGCTGGCTGCTTATATCGGAGCGCCGATACAGGAAGATTCTAAAGTTACAACGTATTTGTACGGCACAGATATCTTTGGCGGGGGCTGGAAAGAACTGAAGGATGATGTCAGCAATTGGCAGATGCAGCAGGAACGGAAGACAGCATACAAAAATTTCCTTGCCTATGCAGACCAGAGATGTGTACAGCTTATGCTGGAGACACTCATAGAGTTAGGCATTTTTGTATCAGAGAAGGAAGTTCTTTCGCAGAAGGAAATTTTTGAAAAAGGGAGCATTACGGAAACACAGAAGAATACTGTGGCAAGATGGTTGGAAATTTTAAAGAAGGAAGGAATCCTGAGAGAAGAGGACGGCAGACTATCGCGTACCGGGAAGGAAGTGGCTGTACCGGAAAAAGCTGGAGATACGGAAACGTATTTTAATAAACTGAAGCCGTATCTGAAGCATATGGTTACTGGGAATGAAGTTCCGCTGGACGTATTTTACCAGAAAGAGCCGGCTTTGGCTCCGAATATGCTGCTTCGGAGGATTCCGGGCTGCGAGGAAACAGTGGAAAGACTGGTGCAGGGATTAAGGCTTCTGGCAGAAGAACGCAGAAAAGAGCCACTCCAGATTATAGAAATTGGTACAAGGGACACTGCAATTACAAGACAGTTTTTGAATGCACTGGAAGATGTAAGCGTGGCTTATACTTATGCGGATTCTTCAAAATATTTTCTGCAGGAAGCAGAGAAAGAACTTGCGGGATATGAGAGAGTCGAGTTTGAGATGCTGAATCTGGAAGAAGGCATGGATAAGCAGCAGATGTCCTTGCATAGTTATGACATTGTGATATCGGTAAATGCTTTACATAGAAATATTGATGCTGCGGATGCGGTAAAGAAAGTAGCGGAATTACTGAAGCCAAACGGAATATTGCTGATGACTGACCTTGTGGTAAGGACATACCTTCAGGAACTTACAGCGGCTTTTTTGGAAAATGGTTTTGCGGATATTCGGGACAAGAGAAAAGAAGCAGGGCTGGTTACCCCGGATTGCCTGCTGTGGAGAGAATGTTTATCAGAGGCAGGATTGGGCGAAGACTGTGCTGTGACAGAGAGATATGGAAGATGTATATGCTGCAGCAGACAGCAGGCGTCTGTCCTGTCCTATCATAATGGAGCACTAAGGGAATATCTGTCAGAAAAACTGCCGGAGTATATGGTTCCACAGAATTATCATTTCATGGAGCAGCTCCCAACATTGTCCAATGGGAAGATTAACAGGAAGCAATTGCGGGAAGATTTTAAAGAAGAAACTGCGGTTATCCGATTTTCAAAGGCAACGACAGAAACAGAAGAAAAGCTTTTAGATATCTGGAAACAATTATTTGGATATGAAAATATCGGAATTGAAGATAATTATTTTAGCCTTGGGGGAGACTCGCTGATTGCCACAAGGTTGATCTCGGAAGTACAGAAAACCTTCGGCTGCAAAATAACGATCAGCACGATTTTTGAAAATCTGACCGTAAAATCTCTGGCAAAAGCTATTGAACAGTCCGAACAGAAAGAAGAAGATACACTGCAGATCAAACCGAATCTGGAGGAAGCATATCATCCGTTCCCATTAACCGATGTGCAGTATGCTTACTGGCTTGGCAGAAGCGGATTGTATGAATTGGGGAATGTTGCAACGCACTGTTATTTTGAACTGGATGCAGACGGCCTTGATACTGAGTGCGCAGAGACGGCATGGAATCTGTTGATACAGAGGCATGGGATGATGCGTGTTATTATCCAGCCGGATGGTATGCAGCGCATACTGGAGAATGCGCTATACATGTATTATATGATGGAATAGATATATTGGGGTGTGCGTTGGGAGGCTTATCAACATGGAAATTGGGAAATGTAGCAGAATCTTATACAACTTCTATGGCAGGAGGGGGTAACAGAGTTATTAGTGGTATAATTGGAATGGTTCCGGTAACATTTATAGTGAATACCAATGTGGATCGTAACGATATAGACCATCCATTACATTTATATCATAGAATAGAATTGACATTTTCCACAGGGCGGCTCTGTCTGGTCAATACCCATGGTCCGGTAATATGGCTTCCTTTCTTGCATATGCCAAGAGATGAATATGGAACACTAAGTATTAATGTAGAAGAGGAAGTAAATATACCCTCTGGTGTTACTATAGGAAATGTAATGTTACCATCAGTAAAAGAAACGTTTGAACAAATATGGCCGGATGCAGTAAAGAAAGCTTTAGAGATTTTATTTAAGCAAAATAGAACAGAAAAAATGTCCATGGCGCAATATCAAATATATGTATCAAAATTATGGTCTGAAATATGTCAGAAAGTGGGCTATATGAATATCGTTGATTATGACAATTTTGGTGACATAAAAAATATATTTTATGATTTGGAAAAAAGACATTTAATAAAAAAGGAGAATGACGGGATTGAATGAAATTGAGAATGTATACGGAGAGACAGTAGAATTTTATGATTTATCAGCTCTTTCACAGATAGGGAACAAAAAAATTGTTTTAAACAAATTTGCTGATATGGTTAAGGATTTAGATGGAATCATTTTGGATATAGGTGCAGGAACTGGAAAAACAACAATAGAGATGGCTAATATGATATGTGATAAAGAAATAATTGCTTTAGAACCATCGGCTTATATGAGAACAGCGTTTATGGCAAGATTAATGGAGCATAATGAAGTTAAAGAGAGAATTTCTCTATTGCCGATAGATGTAGGTAAATATTCATTTCGAGATAAAATAAGTGGTGTAATGTGCATGGGAGTACTTGGTCATTTAAAAAGGGATGAACAAGAAAAATTATTGTATAAATTAGATAAAAATTTGAATATAAATGTCCCAATCCTGATAGAACTTTTAGAACCGAAATTTCTTGTTGCGCCAGTAGGAAGCAGAATATCGGTGGCTACTCAAGGAAGATTGCGCTATGAGACGTATATTACCGATATAAAGCAAGTGGGGATGGATCAATGGACATGGAGATTGACCTATAAAGTTTTTTGTGGTAAAAACATAGTTAGTACTGTAGATAGCCTAATGTCGTGGAATTATCAGAGTGTGGAAAAAATTTTAAACCAATTGACAAAAATGCACTTTAGAACAGCTAAATTATCAGAAACATTATTACTTGCAATAAAAGCACGATAAATATGAACTTCAGATAAAATTAACTCTCGAACTGTCAGGTGTTCCTAAAATGCCATATTTATAAGATAATTTAGCGATGTGCAGGGAGAATAATGAGAATTAATATTAAATTGTCAGTACAATGGGTTTTAAAAGTGACTTTATCGTCTTGTGAGATGCAGAAAGAAATGGAAGTAAGTGAAGTTTGTAATTTACATTAAGTAGTGTCTGCTTTTTACATGATTACAAAATTTGACTTTTTACTTTGGAAGTTGTAAAATTTAATTAGTCTTATCTAACTTCGGGAGGAATGCTTGTACATGACAAACCAATACATGAATAATCTTTATCGTGATCTGCTCTCTAATTCACCGCAGACAATAACCATAGATATTCCAGCAGACATGGGGACAGGGCAGATTTTACAGGTGGTCACGAAACAGGGAGCAGTTGTTTCGGACTGGAAAATGAATTATTTTTCAGATATGAACGTGCAGGGAGTGAGTAGCGAAGAATACATTCAAATGTTGTTCTGCTTCAATGATGGTGTTTCCTGGAATATTGCAGATAGCCGACAAAGTATCAGCATACAAAAAGGTGAGTCCTGTATTTATCGTGGACACGGGAAAATGGAATATCTGTGCTATTCCAAACAAAACGATTTCCTTTTCAAAAATGTAAAAGTACCACTGTCGTATTTCCGTAAAATTATGAATGACTATTTTGATGTTGGTGAGATTGAGGTTTATCAGAAAAAACTATTGGAAGGTATATCAAAAGTAGGTATTACTCCCTATATGGAGCACATTTTTGCGGAACTGAAAGACTTCACGCAATATCGCGGCGGATTGGGATACCTGTTTTTGGAAAGCAAAGTTTTTGAGTTGTTATCTGTATATTTGAGTGAGATTTTGGAACTGAGTATTCTTGCGTCAACTTATATAGCAATTTCCAGAAGTGACCGAGAATCCATCATAGAAGCGAAGAGAATCATTGACAGTCAGCTTGCTTTGGCACCAAGTTGTGAGGAATTGGCGCGAAAAGTCAATATTAGTACTTCAAAATTGTCAAAGGGTTTTTCCTCGCTGTTTGGAACATCGGTTCATGCGTATATTATAGATCAGCGATTGGAAAAGGCGGCAAGTCTACTATTAGAAAGTAATTTGAACGTAAGTCAGGTGGCAGCATTTGTAGGCTATTCAAAACCGAGTAACTTTGCTGCGGCATTCAAAAAGAAGTATGGGGTAATTCCTAAAAACTATAAAACGGAAAATACGATTGGTTAAAATTAAAAAATACCGATTTTGGGTAGAATAAAACCGTTTTTGGGTTGGAAATGTAGGCGTAAATTGTTATTATATGTGGTGTAGTTAGAAAATGCTAACTACACCATTTTTTAGATAGGAGGATACTGGTATGAGTTCCCAGAAAAAAAGTTCCCGGCTTGAGGGAAAAGATTTAATTACTATCGGCATCTACACCGTCATCTATGTCGTCATTGTTATGCTGGTGGCGATGCTTGGCTTCATCCCCATTTTTATTCCGCTGATGGCGGTGCTGTGTCCTTTGATTGGCGGCATCCCCTATATGCTGTATGTTACAAAGGCTAAAAAATTCGGGATGACTGCAATCATGGGTTTCCTGATTGGCCTAATCATGGTGTTCTTCGGCAACGGCTATCTTACTATGGTAACTGGTCTTGTTGGCGGCCTGTTGGCTGACGTGATCCTGAAAAAGGCAGACTACAAAAGTGCAAAGAGTACAGTTCTTTCCTGCGGTGTGTTCAGCATCTGGGTGTTTGGCAACTTTGCTCCCATTTTCCTGAACCGTGAAAGCTATATGGTAATGCTGACTGAAGGATACGGCGCTGAATATGCAGCTACCCTTAATACATATATGCCTATGTGGATTGCGCCTATTTTGCTGGTTGCCTGCTTTGTGTTTGGCCTTGTCGGAGGTATGATTGGGAAAGCCATTTGCAAAAAGCACTTCCAGCGTGCCGGTATTGCATAATGGCGCGGGAAATTCTGCTCAGCAAAAAAACAGAACAAGGGTTGCGGCTCGATCCGCGTACAAAACTGTTGCTCATCTTCATCATAAGCATTTTTGTCATGGGTGGAACAGGCGGAGAAGCTATGGGACTGATCCGCCTTGTTCTTTGTGTGGTTCCGGCTATATTGCTGCTTACCTCGAAACAATGTGCAAAAGCTGTGGGCTATATTGCTGTGTTTTCTGTTTTTTATGCTGTCCAAATTTATGTTTTGCCGCACCTTACGGGGATATTGAATTTCCTTGTTCTGTTTACAATAGGATTCTTCTGCCGAATCCTTCCCAGTGTTGCGATTGCTGCCTATGCAGTGAAAACAACAACGGTCAGTGAATTGATTTCCGGCATGGAAAGAATCCATATGCCTAAAGAAGTGACGATCCCCTTAACGGTCATGTTCCGCTTCTTTCCAACTGTCTTTCAGGAGTCAGAAGCAATCAGTGACGCTATGAAAATGCGTGGGATTAAACTTGGAGGGAAAAAATCTTCAAAAATATTGGAGTATAAGCTGATCCCGATGATTACCTGCTCCGTGAAAATCGGTGAGGAACTTTCCGCTGCGGCAATTACCCGTGGCCTCGGCGCTCCTGTCAAACGCACAAACATTTGCCAGCTTAAATTCAATTTTGCCGATGTGGTGCTGATCTTGTTTTGTTGCTTTGTAGTGTTTTGGGCGATTGCTTCCCCGATAATTTCCGCAGGAGGGATTTTGCCATGATAGATTTTCAAAATGTTTCTTTTTCTTATGGTGAAGAATCCAGCGGCGGAGGGATTAGAAATGTCAATCTCACCATAAACACAGGGGAATTTGTTTTACTCACGGGAGAATCCGGCTGTGGGAAAACAACGATTACCCGTTTGGTAAACGGGCTGGTGCCTCATTATTACGAGGGCAAATTAGAGGGCGATGTCCTTCTGGACGGAAAAAGCGTATCAGATACGCCGCTTTATGACTTGGCTGCTATGGTGGGATCTGTATTCCAGAATCCCAAAAGTCAGTTTTTCAACGTGGATACGGATAGTGAATTAGCCTTTGCCTGTGAAAATTTAGGCTATCCTCAGGAGGATATCCTGAAAAGGATTGACCGGACAGTTTCCGATTATCATATTGAAGATTTGATGGGGCGAAGCGTGTTTGCTCTGTCCGGAGGCGAAAAGCAAAAAATAGCCTGTGCTTCATCAAGTGTATTGCTGCCGGGAATTATGGTCCTGGACGAACCATCTTCTAATTTGGATATGGCTGCTATTGATGACCTGCGGCAGGTCCTAAGCCTCTGGAAAAAGCAGGGCAAAACAATTCTGATCGCAGAACACCGCCTTTACTACCTTCACGATCTTGCAGATCGTGTGCTGTATGTAAAAGATGGGGAGATTGAACGGGAATACACGCCTGCTGAATTTGACAGCTTATCGGATGGCACTCGAAAAGAAATAGGGCTGCGGCCGTTTTCTCTCTCGAAGTTGAAGCCTGCGAATCAGTATCAGGCGCATACAGCTAAACAGATGGAATTTCAAAATTTCTGCTTTGCGTATAAAAAGCGGGAACCGGAAAGCCTCCATATTCCGAGTGCAGAACTGCCTGTTGGAGAAACGATTGCCATTATCGGTCTGAATGGCGCTGGAAAATCTACTCTGGCCCGCTGTATTTGCGGACTGGAAAAGAAGTGTGGCTTTTTGCAGGTTGAGGGGAAAACCCTTGATTGGAAAGCCCGGCTCAAACATTGCTACATGGTAATGCAGGATACCAGCCATCAGCTATTTACCGAAAGCGTGGCGGATGAAGTGCTTCTGAGCATGGACAACAAGGATGAAACTGTTGTGGATAAAATCCTTAAACAGTTTGATCTGCTGGAATATAAAGACAGGCACCCGCTTTCTCTTTCCGGCGGGCAAAAACAGCGGGTAGCGATCGCGTCTGCCATTGTGAGTAACCGGGAGATCATTGTGTTTGACGAACCAACAAGCGGGCTTGATCTCAAACATATGAGGGAAGTTGCGCGGAGTTTGAAGTCACTCGCGGATCAGGGCAAAACGCTTCTTGTTATTACGCATGATCCGGAGTTGGTGATGGCGGGATGTTCGTATGTAGTCCATATGGAAAAAGGGCAAGTAAAAGAAAGCTATCCATTGGACGAATCCGGCAGTAAAAAGGTTTTGGATTTTTTCCGAATCCGCCAGTGAATTTTAGAAATTATGAATGTCAGGGCCGCCTTGACTGGACAGAAAGATAATGATAAGAGGCCGCTTTACTTTGGCGGCCTCTTGTTTTTGAAGCACAGACAGTACGGCTCAATATAAGGAGGGCTTATGTTCAAAAAAATCTTTGAGTACGCAGGGCCATATAAGAAAAATATGTATGTGGCCACGGTTGTCGTACTGGTCAGCGTTCTTACGGGTATCCTGCCTTTTGTGCTGGCCTATCAGGTCATTTCGCCATTGGTTATGGGCGATTCTGTTGAAACAGAATTTGTTTTATTGCGTGTTATAGGGGTTTTGATCTGTCTTGTTTTGCAGGCGTTTTTTTATGGATGGGGATTATCAATTTCTCATAAAGCAGCATATAACACATTGTTGCGGCTGCGGGTATCTCTGCAAAAGAAGTTTGAGAAACTTCCCCTTGGCATTGTGGAGGAAAAAGGGACAGGGACAATCAAAAAGCTGTTTGTCGATGATGTGGACAGCTTGGAATTGCTCCTTGCTCATTCAGTCCCAGAGGGTATCGCAAATTTACTGATCCCGCTGGTGATTTATGTTGCTATGTTTTGTGCGGACTGGAAACTGGCTCTTATGTCTTTGGCCTCTATCCCGATCAGCCTGCTCTCCATGGTCATTATGTACTCTGTTGGAATGAAGCGCATGGGTCCCTACTATCAGTCTGCACAGAAAATGAACAACACGATCATTGAGTACATCAATGGTATGGAGGTTGTCAAGGTTTTCAACCGGGAGAGCGAATCTTACGAGAACTTCCGCAAGGATGTAACGGACTATCGGGATTATACCTTGGCATGGTATAAGGCCGCCTGGCCCTGGATGGCGATATACGGAAGTCTACTGCCCTGCACTGTTATTCTGACTTTGCCTCTTGGGGCATGGTTTGTTCTCTGTGGCATAAGCACTTTACCTGATTTGATTTTAGTCCTCTGCCTTTCCCTCAGCATTGGGATTCCTCTCCTGAAAGCATTGGGCTTTATGGAGACGATTCCGAATCTGAATTATAAGATCACGGCACTTGAACAGATGTTAAATACGGCACCGCTGCAAGCTGCTGAGGATGATTTCCACGGACAGGATTTTAACATTTCTTACGATCATGTTTCCTTTGCGTATCAGACGACACAGCCTGGCCCAGATGGGAAACCGATAATAGCGGAAAACGAAGTCCTCCACGATATTACCTTTGTGGCACAAGCAGGACAAAAAACTGCCCTAGTTGGTGAATCCGGTTCTGGCAAGAGCACCCTTGCAAAACTGTTGATCCACTACTATGACCCGCAGAAAGGGAGCATTTCCATTGGCGGGCATAAACTTTGTGATATGAGCCTGGAGGCATTGAACAGCCGCATTTCCTATGTGGCTCAGGATCAGTACCTGTTTAACACCTCCCTGCTGGAAAATATCCGTCTTGGACGTTTGGATGCTACCGATGAGGAAGTAATGCAGGCGGCGAAGAAAGCCCGGTGTATGGAGTTTCTGGAAAAGCTGCCGCAAGGTATTCACTCCATGGCGGGCGATGCGGGGAAAATGCTTTCCGGGGGGCAGCGCCAGCGAATTTCCCTGGCGCGGGCAATATTGAAGGATGCCCCGATTGTAGTGCTTGACGAGGCTACGGCCTATGCTGATCCAGAAAATGAGGAAAAAATGGAGGCTGCTATTGCGGAGCTGGTGGAGGGAAAAACCTTGGTAGTTATCGCTCACAAACTTCCCGCTATAATGAACGCAGATCAAATATGCGTTATGGATCACGGAAAGATGGTGGCAACCGGAAAACATCAGGAGCTGATTCAAGCTTGCCCAGAATACCAAAAGTTGTGGAAAGCGGCTCAGGACAGCGCCGAGTGGAAAGTATCTACTGCAAAGGAGGGAAGATAAATGTTTGCATTGATTTCAAGAATCCTGAACCTCTCCGGGAGGTATAAAAGCCGTATTCAGGCTGCATTTCTATGTGCATTTGTCGAGTCCATTCTCTCCAAAATGCCGATCTTCATGGCGTTTATTGTCTTGGCCGGGTTTGCTGATAATACGCTGACTGGAAAGACCTGTCTGTTTGTCGGACTTGGATTATTAGCTGTTGTAGTGGTTCAGACAGTGGTTCACTATTTGAGCGACCGTCTGCAAAGTGCCGCTGGATTTATGATCTTTGCTGATAAACGGATGGAGTTGGGAAATCATTTAAGAAAAATGCCGATGGGTTACTTTACATCGGGGAATATTGGAAAAATCAGCTCTGTTCTCAGTACGGATATGGTATTCATTGAGGAAGTTTCTATGAGTACCATTGGCAACATGATGAGCTATATGCTGTCTACTTTGGTTTTAGCTGTTTTTATGTTCGTACTGGATTGGAGACTTGGGCTGATTGCGGTAATCATTACCTTGCTGGCATCACTGGTTGCAAAATATATGAATAAGGTTTCCTTCAAGGAGGCTGTCGGGCGTCAAAACCAAAGCGAGAATTTGACGGATGCGGTCTTGTCTTTTGCTGAAGGAATTGGGGTTATCAAAAGTTACAATCTGCTCGGAGAAAAATCTGACGAATTAACGGAAAACTTCAAAAAATCAAGGGATGTCAATACGAAGTTTGAGCAGAAAATGACACCGTGGACCACTGGCTTAAACATTCTCTATGGCGTGGGTATTGCCGCTATCTTCGGTTTATCCGTTTTTTTACATCAGGAAGGCGTACTCTCCCTGGCTTATCTTTTGGGCGTGCTGCTGTTTGTCTTTGATCTCTTTGGACCTCTGAAAGCTCTTTATGGAGAAGCAACCCGACTGACCGTGATGAATGCCGCATTAGACCGCATTGAAGCTGTTTTGGACGAGCCCGAACTTCCCGATAACGGAAATCAACATATTCTGTCACAGGCACAGCCGGATCAGCCAGAAGTACAATTTAGCGATGTGGGCTTCGCCTATCAGGACAAGGAAGTCCTGCACAACATCAGCTTCTCTATGCAGAAGAATACCATGACCGCACTTGTGGGACCGTCTGGCGGTGGCAAATCCACGATTGCGAACCTTCTGGCGCGGCTGTGGGATGTGAAATCCGGCAAAGTGACAATCCGTGGTACAGATATTCGGGATGTACCTCTCGCCGAACTGATGGAACAGATCAGCATGGTTTTCCAGAGGGTGTACTTGTTCCAGGATACCATTTACAACAATATCAGCATGGGTAAACCGGACGCTACCGAGGAAGAAGTCTATGAGGCTGCAAAAAAAGCCCGCTGCTATGATTTTATCATGGCGCTGCCAGATGGATTCCAGACAGTCATCGGTGAAGGCGGCGCTACTCTGTCCGGCGGCGAAAAGCAAAGAATCTCTATCGCCCGATGCATTTTGAAGGACGCACCGATTGTCATTCTGGATGAAGCGACTGCAAGTGTTGATACCGATAATGAAAGCTATATCCAGGAGGCAATCAATGAGCTGGTAAAGGGTAAAACATTACTTGTGATTGCACATCGCCTGAATACCATCCGTCAGGCAGATCAGATTTTGGTGATCTCTGATGGACGGATCAGCGAACAGGGAACCCATGACGAGCTTATGGCAAAAGCCGGGATTTATCAGGATTTTGTAAATATCCGTAAAAAGGCTTCCGGCTGGAGCCTTGCATAAAGGAGGAACCGATGAAGATTCATGCGTCCGGGGAGGATTATCTGGAGGCTGTGCTGATTCTTCAAAAGAAGCAGGGTATGGTCCGATCCATTGATCTTGCCCGGCACATGGGATTCAGTAAACCGAGCATCAGCCATGCAGTAGGTGTGTTAAAGAATGGCGGTTTCCTGACTGTCGATGAAGATGGATACCTCAATCTGACTAATGCCGGGCGGGAGGTTGCCGAGAAAATTTATGAACGCCATCAGTTCTTTACGGAGCAGCTTGTAGCTGTCGGGGTTGATCGGGAAACTGCAGAAAGAGATGCCTGTCGGATAGAACATGTAATCAGTGAAGAAGCTTTTGAAAAATTGAAAACTTCGGTTGAAAAAAAGTATTAGTACAATGTTGATTCACCGAATCTTTTATGTTCATCATACTATAGAATTGTTGAGAAACGTGAAACAGGGTATGAAACTCGTATACTAAAAGACATTCAGAGTGGAATTACACTAGAAACACTTATGGCAAAAGGACATAGGAAAACGCCGGAAGAAAAAGCAGCTGTTGCGAAACAAAAGAGGAAACAGAGGCGAGCAAAACGGAAAAAAGAAGCAAGAGATAATCTGACCAAAGAAGAGATCTTGCAAGATGACCGATTTTTCTGTATTGCTGGTTATACCTCCGGAGGTGCACCGTATGGTGTCACCTGGGAGGAAAAGGATTTGAAACCTTGGGAAGATTTGGAAGAAAATGAGTGAGTTGCCAGTGCAATCTTATTTTTCTCTTGTGACAGAAACAGGTTCCTTTTTTGCCGGAAGTAAGTCTGAACTGATCTCTGGAGCATCGAGCAGTACAGTGAAATTTTGCTGAATGATCTCTAGGGTTTTCTGCTTTTTCTGCAATTCCTGTTTTTCCCGGACAGTAGCATCCTGTTCAGATTCAAGATTTTCAATCCGCTTCTGGATTTTATTAGAGCTTGGGATTTTGGTGATACCGAGATCCTGAAGCTCTTTTTTTAGTGAATCGTGGAGCTGGTATTCTGCCTGATGTTTGGTGCGGTATGCTTTTGGATTTTTAGCAGATTTACAATCTTCAATTACTTTACGACAAAGCCGGTAAGAATTGCAGTGTTTCTGAATGACTTTCTGCGTGCTCAGCTCACTGTTGATTTGTGCTATTCTTTGGTCGGCAACTTTCACAGAAGCTTCAATGTCAGATACATGCTGCCTGAAATCGTCATAATTCAGCAAGTTATTTTCGGAAAGATAGTTGAAGGTGCGGGCTGCCTCTTTTAGATTATTGAGCTTTGCCCATCGTTCAAATCCCTCTCGATTTCCAGTTGTGACATAAGTGGAGATATTGATATACAAGCGAGCTTCTCTGGACAGATGTCTTGGAGTTTTTACTTTGCTACGATTTTTAGCCAGACGGATGCGAACATTTTCTTCGGAATAATAGCTTCCGAGAGATTTCATATAAGTGAAGTTCTTCTGCTCCGGTGCACGGAAGGACAGGTGCTTTCCCTGCCGGACTTCATATCCGGCTAACTGCATCTTTTGCAGAAATTCCTCATAGTTGATGGAAGTCCAGATTGATTTATCAACTGCGACACGTAGCTTGGCTTTCCAACTGGTGCCACGATGATATTCCATGTTCTCTTTATAGCTTTTACCTTTTTCTCCGGTTGGCATGCTGGTGGCAAGTCCATTTTCATGGCAGATACGATTACTGATTCTGCAGAGTTTATGGTAGCTCCGCTTATTGGAAACATACTTGTGATGATCAACAAAGCTTGCAGCGTTGAAGATGATATGATTGTGAATATGATTTTTGTCAACGTGTGTGCTGATCACGTACTCATATTTTCCTTTCAGCACTTCGTCAGCAAATTGTTGACCTAAGCGATGGGCATTTTCGGCATCAACTTCTCCAGGTTTAAATGATTGGATCAGATGAAATGCCAGGTTATCGCCTTTATCCATTCCATTCTTTTTTGCCATTTCTCTTGTCATAGAAAATTCAAGATCTGCAGTTTCCGGGGAACAGCCAAAACTGGAAACTAACAGTTTTTCATCTGTCTTATCTGGATTTGTAATATAGTCCAGAGCTTTCTTGTCAGTTACCTTAATGGGGAAGATTTTAAGATACGCCATAATTCTTTCACCATCTCTTTCAATTCTTGCATTTCTTCTGGATATAGATCTCCGGTGGTATTTACCTTTTTTGCAATCTGGTTGATATTTACACCAATCTTGTGCATTTCCTCATACTGTTTCTTCAGTGGGGTGGTATCGGTGTTGACGATGTAACCGTCGATTGCCATCTTACGCAGATAAGCTCCCATGTTTTTGGTTTTTGATTCTATCATCTTCCTGCGTATAAGCTTCCTTTCTTCTTCGGTGACATAAAAATGGATTTCTTTGTTTCTCTTTCTTTCAGCCATTGGTGGGTTCTCCTTTCTGAGAGGACAGTAGTATCGTTGCTTTCAACGTTTTTCAATTTAGGGCAGGGTACCCTAAATTGGGATTTCCCGGAAGTGTATCCTCACTTCCTGTCCTTGCTGTTTTACCCCTCTATTAGTTAAAGTCAGGAGAACCGGGAAAATGCAAAAGAATTTGGCAGGTAGCACGGGAAGTGAAAATATGGTATGATTATGGGCAGGATATCAGGAGAATCAGGAGTTGAATAGATTGTGAAGAAAGAAGAAATTTTTGAATATGTGAAGAAACAGTATGGTACGATGCCGGAGTATTTATGGGCACAATCACCAGATAATGCTGTGTTGCGACATAAGAATGGAAAATGGTATGCTGTGGTCATGAGCGTTGAAAAATGCAAACTAGGATTAGAAGGAAATGAATTTGTCGATATTATGGATGTAAAATGTGATCCGGAAATGACAAGTATGATTATTCAGACCTTTGGATTTTTGCCAGGATACCATATGAACAAACAGCACTGGATCACAATTTTACTGGATGGTTCAGTAAGTGAAGCAAAGACATTAGATTTTTTGGATATGAGCTATGATATGATTGATGGGAATAGAGGAAAGGAAGAATGATGAGAAAGGTAATCGTATATTCATCTGTGCATCATGGAAACACAGAGAAATTAGTAAAGAGCATTGCAGAAGAGTGTCAGGTTGATTTGATTGATGCTGTAAAACAGCCAGATGCAGATCTGAGCAGTTATGATACGATTGGGTTTGCATCAGGAATCTATTTTTCAAAATTTCATCAGTCGATATTGGGATTTGCAGAGAAGAATCTACCGGACGACAAAGGGGTATTTCTGATCTGTACTTATGGTGGAAGTGCGAATTATAAATCCATAGAGCAGATTTTGGGCAAGAAGCATTCTACAGCAATCGGAAAATTCGGATGCAAGGGCTATGACACATTTGGCCCATTTAAACTGGTGGGTGGTATAGCAAAAGGACATCCAGATGGAAAAGATATAAAAAATGCAGTTGAGTTTGTAAAAGGACTCTAAATAGTTTAGCGAAAAAGAAAAACCGGGGAACAGTCCTCGGTTTTCTGATATTTGCGGTTCAGTCTTCAATTTGAAAAATCTCTTCTACTGGCATTTTCAGATAATGTGCCAGACGGATTGCAATTTCGAGAGAGGCATTTCGCTCACCACGCTCAATGCGTCCGATGGTATCACTGCAAGAACCGACAGCTTTTGCAAGATCTGCCTGAACGAGATTTCGTTCTTCACGGATATCTTTAAGTGTGTTGTTAATTGCCATTTTATCACTTCCTTTATTATTTTCAGCAAGAGCAGGCTAGAAGTCTGCAGTTGATCTTTAATGAAAACCAGGGATTTCTGCTCCTTTGCATTTTCCGATTACTTTCCCAAAGATTTTAAAAGAATCAGATTCATAAATCTGGATTGGATGATACTTTTCATTCAATGAAACCAGATAAACTCCATCCGGACCGTCATGTAGCTCTTTGATATAGGTATTGCCATTGAGATAGAAGATACCGATTTCACCGTTGGAGATACTGTCTTGTTTATGAACCCATGCAACATCTCCGGTATGATACATTGGTTCCATACTGTCACCAGATATACGGATTCCAAAATCCGTCTTTTCAGGTGCGAGATGACCGACATTGTAACTTTCTTTTACACTGTCTTCAATATAATTTCCAGTACCGGCAGAAGCTGGCTCTACTGCAATCGGCTGATAATTTTCAAATGGAATGATATCGGCTCTATGCGGAAGATACTTTCTGGACGCCCGCAGAAGATTGGCAAATTCAATAATCTTAGCTTTGCCGTCTTCATTCAAATTTTCCATGACATGATCAAATGGATTTTCACCTAAAAATTCTTCGTATATATCTTCAATATCTAAAATCTGACAAACTGTCAGGATTGTGTGTAAGGAGGGTTCTCTTGTTAGATTCTCCCATTTGGAGACTGCTTTCGTAGTAACTTCAATTCCTTCCTGAGCAAGTAAGTCCACCAGATCCGCCTGGGAGTAGCCTTTCCTTTTTCTGTTTTCTACTAATACTTCTCCGAAAGCACGCATATGTTCGCCTCATTTCTTTTTGATTTTTCTATATGCATTATAACTCGAATAAAATCAAAAATCAAGAAAAATCTCCGAAAAGGAGATAATACGACCAAGATGTCGCTTGACTATCTCCAATACGGAGATATATACTAAGCATACAGAAATTGATAAGACAATAAACCAAACAGAGAGAAGGTGGTGGAGTTAATGGGAGACAGGACAATTCTTCATAGCGACATGAATTCATTTTATGCAAGTGTGGAAATGCTGCATCACCCGGAATTTGCCGGAATGCCTCTTGCAGTTGGCGGTGATCCGGAAGCCAGACATGGAATTGTGCTGACAGCAAATTATATTGCAAAGCGAAAAGGTGTAAAGACCGGAATGGCATTATGGCAGGCAAAACAGATTTGTCCGGAAATCATTTTTGTGCCACCACGGATGGACTTGTATTTGAGATTTTCACAGATGGCAAGAGAAATCTATTCGGAGTATACGGACAAGATCGAGCCATATGGGATTGATGAAGCCTGGCTGGATGTATCAGCCAGTAGAAATCTGAAAGGAAGCGGAATAACGATTGCAAGAGAAATCAGCCATCGGATTAAATACGAACTGGGTGTAACGGTAAGTATTGGAATTTCCTGGAATAAGATTTATGCGAAACTTGGTTCAGATTACAAAAAGCCAGATGCGATTACAGAGTTTAACCGGGAGAATTATAAAAGTATGATTTGGCAGCTTCCTGCATCGGATCTGCTTTATGTTGGAAGACAGACTCGGAAGAAACTTCAGAAGCTGGGGATTCGAACCATTGGGGAACTTGCAGAAAGTGATGAAGCAATGTTAGAAAGCCATTTTGGAAAGATGGGAATTGTGTTATGGTCATTTGCAAATGGCTGGGACGATGATCCAGTTTGCAAAGATGGGTATACAGCTCCGGTGAAGTCAATTGGTAATAGTACCACAACTCCAAGAGATTTAGAAGATGATCTGGATGTCTGGATCATTCAGATGGCACTGGCAGAAAGCGTTGCAGCAAGATTAAGAAAACATGGTTTTAAATGCAAAACGATAGAAATTACGGTCCGAGACAATGGCTTGTTTCGTTTTTCGAGGCAGAAACAATTACATCATCCAACAAATATAACAGATGAGATTGTTACAGCAGCATTTCAATTGTTTAAGGATTATTATAAATGGGAGCATCCAATCAGAAGCCTTGGTATTCGAGCAGTAGATCTTGTGTTGGATGATATTCCCGTCCAGTTGGAACTTTTTGGTAATCAAGAGAAACAGGAAAAATTGGAAAAGATGGATCGCACTGTAGATGAGATCAGACGACGGTTTGGTTATTTCAGTATACAGAGAGCAGTTATGTATCAGGATAAAGTCTTATCCCACTTGGACGCTGGTACACATACAGTTCATCCACACAGTTATTTTCATGGATAATGGGAGGGATAGATTTGAAACAGACATTAACCAGAAAACAGGAAGAAAGCTATCAGTGCATTTTGAATTATACGAAGGAGCATGGATATCCGCCGACAGTTCGGGAATTTGGAAAACTGATCGGAGTAAGATCAACGTCATCTGCTTTTTCCAGAATTAAGCAGTTGGAACAAAACGGATATATCCGAAGGATTCCGGCATCGCCAAGAGCAATAGAGATCTTATAGTGAGGTGTCGGTATGAATAAAGTGTATGTAGATGTAGTGGCAGAGTTTCGGAAAGACGGAAAACTGGTTCCTATATTTTTCACCTGGGAAGATGGAAGAAAATATAACATTGACAGAATTTTGAAAATTGAGCGATGTGCCAGCAGAAAGGCAGGCGGTGTAGGAATGATGTATACCTGTATGATACAGGGACAGGAAAGCCATTTGTTTTATGAAGTGGATAAATGGTTTATGGAGAGAAAAACAGCATAAGGAGAGATTGGTATAGACGATATTATTTGGATTATTAACCGGCAGGGATAGTCACTTTCCCTTTATATTCCTGTAGGTTTTACATAAGAAGATGGATTCCGGTCAGCAAAGGCAGCTCCCACAATGCCTTTTGGATATCCGCTTCTGCAAGTTGTAGTAAGTAATTGCTTCCCATCAAAATCATGGGGAAAGCGAACTGGTCTGAAAGACCGCCAGTTAGTGTGATGATGATAAGGAGATTTTGAAACTGATGACAGACAGAGATTATGCAATTAAATCAATGAAAGAGATTACCTTCCAGATGGCAAGCCATGCACAGGATTATCTGGAAGTAACGATGGAGAGACATTATACAGATATCAAGGAACTGATGACAAGCTATCAGAAATTGATTTTGGAAAATCAGATTGTGTTAGAAGAATTGGATATGGAGTGCCAGGAGAAAATCAATGAAGATATGGCATATGCGTTGAGTTATCTGAGCATTTATAACAATCAGCTGAATGTGCCAAAGATGCACCGGGAAATGAATAACCTGATGATTATTTACGGCTTGTCAGATATGATCTATCGTGGAATGACACTGGTAAAGTTCTATGCACCGAATGGTGTGATGCTCAGTGAGATTCTTCATTCCTGCTTTTGCAGTCATTATAATAAGACAGATGTGGAAGTACAGCAGGAGTTAGGCGTAGGCAGGACTTCTTTTTATAAAATGAAGAAGCAGGCACTTGGATATTTAGGATTTTATTTTTATGAGATAGTGGTACCGCAGGCAAAAGATAAAAGATTTAAACCATCACTGGGCGTTGAGGAAGAGTAGGTGAATAATATGAGATACGAAGATTCGATGAAGGGTGTAGCTGATCAGATAATCAAAGAACAGCAGCGAGCCAGTAAAATTAAAAACAATCCAGAAGAATTCCATTGGCATGACGAATATGCAACGTTGAATTTCTTTCGGTTTATCTGTAAAAATATCGGTAACTTGGGAAATGGAGAAATTGAAAAAATGGTCACACGCTTAAAGCACATAGATCAGAAAGCAGTGGAAAACCATGTGAATGGTGCTGTCTGGGCATTTGATTATGATAAGATGTTCTGTGTACTGATGGAAAATGAAATTTGCCGAAAGGTGTGTGAAAAGAATAAATATAATAGTTGGACGAAGCTGATTGGACAGTATTGTGTTTCAATGGCTTAAAGATGAAGAAAGTGTTGCTGGAGAAAAAAATACTCTCCAGCAACTTCGTTTTTGATGAATAAAGGTCAGTTTTTTGTTTAAATTATATAAAAACGATATGAGATGTATTTGTATCATTTTCTTGTTGACACCATTTATATTAAGTGATATATTTGTCTTATAAAGATACAAAAACATCACATTGAAAAGAGGGATGATTATGACAAAAAAACAAATGAAACAAGTTATCTTTATGGGAGTAGGGTGTGTAATATTACTGATTGCAGGGATAATTTACTCTTTATTATTTAACGACGCACGCTGGGTTAAAAACATGGATATGTCTAATTATGTATTTTCCATAAAGGATATACCAATGTTGATAGTCGGTGCTTTGATAGTTATTTATGTCTTATATGTAACAGTTATCTTCTTTAAAAACGCCTTTTCTAAAAATTTTAAAGACAAAAACTATTCAAGAACAGTATCTTCATATTGGGGACTGTGTGGAATATTTGGATTTCTAGGTTTTAGCGGTTTTTGGACTTATTTTGAATATGGGAAAATATATCCTTTTGTATTCTTTATATTTTTTGGCTTTTTCGGCTTTTTCTTTGAAGGAAAACTTTCTCACACTTTAGAAGATGAACTTTTTTTAGAAAATAAAAGAAAAGCAGAAATAAACGCCTATAAAGTAGGATTTAAACTTCTCTTTATAGTCATTTGGCTTATGGCAATAGGAATGTTTTCTCGTAATGTGGAATGGTGTGCAATTTTTATGCTCATTTCTGTTTCACTTATCTATGCTTTAGTCATTTTTCTTAGCAACTATTTATTATACCGCTACGAAAAAGGAGAATAAGTCATGGTAGAAGATTTCATGTGCAACTTAAAGGTATATCGTGTAGCACAAGGTTTAACACAAGAACAACTGGCAGAAAAAGTCGGGGTTCGTAGAGAAACAATTATGAGGTTGGAAAAAGCACAATACAATCCATCTCTAAAACTGGCGATTGATATTTCACGGGTTCTCAATGCACCGATAGAAGATATTTTCATTTTTAAATGAGATAGTGGTAGTAAATTCGGTTCTATGTGATATTGGGAACAATAGAATATTAAGTTTTACATCAATATAAGAGTAATGCAACTATAATGTTAATTTGTATTGCTTGGAGGAACAATACCTGATGAAGATGATAATGATGTCATCGCAGAACAACTTGCAAAAATCAGTGAACAGATGGCAATTAAGAATAGGCGTAGCAAAAAAATTTGGAAAATTGCTGGGGTTATATTCCTAGTAATTGTGCTATTGAATATCCTCTTGATAATATTTAATATGTCAGTATCTAAAAACGTTTCAACAGATAGTAGCACCACTTTCATAGAAATAGGTGAAGATGATGTGATTGATGTAGAATAATTTCCAACATACAATCCCAGTTTGACAACTTTATATCCATACACACAAAGCAGTTAGTCTTAGGATTGACTGCTTTTTAACAAAAGACACCACTCAGGTGTAAAGGGTGTCTTTTTAGTGCTATTTTATTGTCATATCAAGGCTCATTCAATTGTGGTAAATTCGTGGTAAATTAAATAATTTTCTATACTTCAAAGTGCTTGAAAGTATAGTGTTTATGCGGATAATCGCAAATTAGATATAAAATTTTGTTTAACTATTCTCACTATTATTTGATTCAGTGATTTTTTTCTTCTTTGGAGAAACCAGTTTGTGACCGGAATAAATGGACATGCCCATACAAAGCAATGAAGAATAGGCAAAATATTTATGTGCAGTCATAGATTTTCTGATTCCAGAATAAATGCATCCCAACATACAGAAAAGTGCTCCGAGGGACCAGTATTTATGCGATTTCATGATTTGATACCTCCTTTGATTTAACTGATTCTATCATAACGCTTTTTTACGAATATGCAAAGAAAATCTTGAAATATAGTTCTATAGAATTAGAACTTGGTTTTGCGATTCTGTATATTTAAGATATTCACAAGTATACTAAATTCAGAACGATTATTCGTTCTGGAGGAGGTGTTACGATGGATTTGAAAGCAGTAGGACAGCGAATCAAATCAGCACGAGAAGCAAAAAATCTCACGCAAGAGGAACTGGCTGCATTAGTACATTTAAGTCCGACGCATGTGAGTGTAATAGAGAGAGGCTTGAAAGTTACAAAATTGGATACCTTTGTTGCAATTGCAAATGCATTAGATGTTTCTGCAGATACTCTTTTGATTGATGTTGTGGCACATTCAGTTACAGGTGTTACCAATGAGCTGGCAGAGAAAATAGAAAAACTTCCGATCAAAGAGCAGAAAAAAATTATCAAAGTAATCCATACATTATTGGAAGAATAATATGACAAAACTGAGAAGAGCAAGTAGCTCTTCTTTTTTTTGCCCCTTTATCCAGCTTTAAGTTGAAAAGTGTCTTTTCATGACGATAGAAATATGCTAAATTAGTTCCATAGAACAAGATGTAATTCTTTTTATATTGGAGGAAAATGAATGAGAGAGAAAACTATTTATGAGAAGATTGCAGAAAAGTACAACACAACACCAGAAGAAGTACGAAGAGAAATGCAGATAGCCATAGATGCAGGCTTTGATAATCCTGATCCAGCTGTGCAGGAAAAATGGAAGAAAATGACACTTAAAGGAGACAGACCCACACCGGAAGAAGTAATCAATTACGCAGTAAAACAATTAAAAGGAAATTAATGAAAATATGAAGAAAAAGATAATTGCAGTGATAACAGGAGCAGTGATCTTGATAATTGCTGCAGGAAGTATTTATGGGAAAACTGAATCCGGTCATAAGAGAGGTGAACCGGATGTAGTAGGAACATTTTCCATAAATCGGGATGAAAATTTAACTGTGGTCGCTAATCGGGAAAATATTGAGGATAGGGAAGCGTTTGCAAGAGAACTTTTGCAGATGTACAAGGATGATTCTTTTCATTCGACAAAATTCTCTACAGACAGGGGATATGCGACGAGCCTTGATATGAACATCTATTTATGGAAAGAGGATATTGAAGACGGGGAATCGGTAATGACAGCCGAATACAGACCTGTAGAATATGGAAAGGACTATGATGTTGTCAATAATCCTGATAAATTTCAAATATATATAGATGGAAAAGAAGTAGAAGAATAACACGGTGAACTTTTTACACTGAAATATGTACGATTCTAATAATGGCATGAACTTATGGGAACGTATTGCGGATACTTTGTGAACTTTATCCTGATACAATGATTATGCTGATGAAAGAGGGCATAGATAACTGAATATAAGAAAGAGACGAAAGCCTCAGTAGTTAAGAAAAAACTACTGGGGCTTTTTTTGTGCCTGAATTTTTCAGCCAATAACTGCGGGTATGTCCCGGCAGGATAAAGGCGGAGCAGGCATGATCCTAAACAGAGGTCCGCCTTCTGGATTTGAAACGAGCAACAAGATTTCAAATTCAGGAGGAACGGATATGTATATTGAACACCCATATTTTTATGACGGAAAGTACTACGCAAATATTGATGGAGAAATGATCGAGATTACAAGAGAAGTTGCGTATGCGATGAACAATTTTTACAGAAGTAGCAAGGCAAAAAAAGTTGAGATTAAGAACGAACTGGGGGAAGTCGTGGATAAGATGCTGCGGGAGGTACCTTACAGTGGACAGTCCATTGATGGGGAAGGATTCATGATTGAAGATTACCCGGATCTGAATTGTGACGTGGAGCACAGTGTACTGACGAAAATGGAACAGCAGGATATTCATAAAGTGATCGATCAGCTGAATACCGAGGAACGCATGATTATTTACGGCATTTTCTTTGAAAACAAGACACAGACACAGATGGCAGAGATTATGGGGATTTCCAGACAGGTATTAGCTTACAAGCTGAAAACGATCCTTAATAAAATGCGTGAAATGTATATGAAAAAAATTTTTTAAAAAATTTCGGAAATTTTTTTGCATCTGCCGAAGTCATTTGACTTTAGTAATTAGAGGAGCTTTAAGGACTCCCTAAAATGCACCATGAAAACTGAATATCCAATAATAACTGACGTGACATTTCATACAGTGAGCACGAGGAAGATGCCGCTATAGGATTATAAGACGTAAGAAACTTTTTTGAGCTAATAATACTGCGAAAAAGCACTGACCAAAGCCAGTCGGCAGGCTGGTGATGCGATGACATGTGTGAGATGCGATACACTTGCAGACCCTGAGAAGTCTGTAACTGGTAAACCTATGAACTGCCAGAGCCTGGAAACGAGAGTTTTTGGGTTGTGGTCCGGAGTGTAGCATCCGGACAGGTTATTATTCCCTTCCTGCAGATGCAGGAGTAACGATTCGGGGTATCGAGGATAAATAGAATCGAGCGAGCACTGTTTAATAATCAAATTGGCTATAGAGGTTATGCGGCAGAGTTTTCCATCTTGGAAAGGAACTCTGCCGTATTCCTGTGGAGCCAATATAGCGCTATGAATGCTTTACAAATTAAAAAGATTGGAGAGATGACAAGTGACGATTCGAAGAGGAGATATCTTATGGGCGGATCTCGGTATGTTCCCGACAACTTCGGTTCAGGGTGGAGTAAGACCGGTGATCGTAGTAAGTAACAACAAAGCCAATACATACAGTTCAGTCATTACAGTAGTTCCGCTGACATCAAGAATATATAAGAAGCGGTATTTACCAACACATGTATTTATCAGTAAATACGATATGACAGGAATCCGAAAAGGAAGCCTGGCATTGGCTGAACAGGTTATGAGCATTTCTACAAAATGCATTATTGAGAAATGCGGAAGAGTAAACAAGTGGAGCCTGGATCGGGTACTGAAAGCAGTACAGATTCAAATGGGAATGAACGAAAGTGAGAAATGATATTCCTGCTTTCGACAATTCAACAGAAAACGACGTCATAAAGTGTAGATAACACAAAAGAATGACAATACAGGACGAGCGGTTCTGGTGATTTTTTAGAGACGATTGAATATGATTTATAAAGGGAGGGATTGCGATGGCATTAAAAATTGTAAGAAGATATGATGCAAATGGTAATGTGATCGAAGATAAAGATTTAGAAAGATTCAAATTGGATTCCCCGGTAGTTCGTCAGATCTTATATCAGATGAATAAAGAGATGGGAGCAGTTGATAATATTAAAGTCGATGCAGCTGAAAGAAGAAATTTCATATAACATACTTAGACAAATAAAATAAGTTGAAATTTTTCTGGAAGGATGGTATAGTATACGTGAGAGGAGGAAAGAGCGAGGTGAGAAACATAAGAATTGGAAAGAATACCTCAAATAATAAAAAAACAGGATTGTATATCAGAGTTTCTACAAATTTTCAGTTTGAAGAAGGATATTCAGTAGGTGCTCAGACAGAGAAGCTTGAAAGGTATTGTAATTATCAGGAGATTGATAATTATGATCTGTATATTGACGGTGGCTATTCAGGAAGCAATCTGAATCGACCGGAGATGAAACGTCTTATTAAAGAAATTCAAGAGGGCAAAGTGGAATCAGTTGTAGTTGTTAAACTTGATCGTTTGTCCAGAAGTCAGAAAGATACGATTTATCTTTTGGAAGATGTGTTTGAAGCAAATGATGTTGGATTTATTTCTTTAAATGAGAACTTTGATACAACAACACCATATGGAAAAGCAATGGTAGGTATCTTATCTGTATTTGCTCAGTATGAACGTGAAAATATTCGTGAACGTACACAGATGGGAATTACAGAGAGAATCAAAACCGGAAAATGGAGAGGGACGAAACCACCATTTGGTTATGACTATAATAACGGTGATGACGTTCTTGTGCCAAATAAAGATGCAGAAACAGTCAGAAAGATTTTTGAATTATATAAGGAAGGCTATTCCACGTATGCACTGGCAAAGATGTTCGATTTAAAAGGAGACAAACAAGTGTCCGATATGTTATCCAGAGTGACATACATTGGAAAGCTCAAATATAATAAGGAAATCGTTGATGGTCTTCACGAGCCGATAGTTGATAAAAAACTGTTTGATGAAGTTCAGGAATTGCGAAAAACAAGAACGAGAGCAACTTCTCATAAATCACAGTATTTACTTACTGGGTTAATATATTGTGGATTATGTGGGGCAAAGATGCGTTATCAAAAATGGAGCGGTGGAAGAGTGATGATTTACTGTTACTCATTAGACCATAGTAAACCGCACCTGGTTAAGAATCCAAATTGCCAGAATGGAAAATTGGATGCAGCTGAAGTTGAAGAAGTTGTTGTTAGTGATATGCTGAAATTATCAAAGGAGTATGAGGTAATCGAGGAAAAATCAGAACAGCAAAATCAAAAAGGATTTGAAGCTATGAACCAGAGAAAATCAGTTCTTGAAGGTAAGCTGAAATCCCTGTATAATTTATATGCATCCGATACCAATAATAGTGTCCTGTTGGAGACGATTGGTGAGATCAATAAAGAACTGGAAAATCTGAATACACAGATAGAACAGTACACATTAAAGAACACCAGAGCTAAAGATATGACAGCAAGAGCTAAAGCATTCAAAAGTGTTGCTGACAGCTGGGAGTTCATGTCTTTTAATGAAAGACAGAAGACTGTACGTGAATATATCAAAAAGATCAAAATATCGAATGATTATGTTGAAATTGAGTATAATGATCTTTTGACACTACAGTAAATTACATTTCTATAGTTAATACATCGCAAGGGGATATATCTTCTTGCGTGTAAAATTTCATATATCTTATTCAAGATAATTACCCTATTGGATAAAGGAAATTTCAAAATTTCCACTATAATACATTATCCCAATAGAGTAAGATAAAGGAAACGACCGGAAAAGCCTTAAAATAAGGGATTTCTGATAAAGGCATTGGATAAAAAAACAGTGCTGTCAGATGTACATTTCGATATCTTATGTTGAAATAACAGTATAGATAAGATATTGAAAACAATTCGGAATTGTTTCTGATAGGAACCTTCTTGAATGAGATGATGACCATTCAAAGGAGGTTTTTTTATGGCAAGAATTATGACAAGAAGAAAAGCCATACCCAAGGCAATCGAATTACTGCAATGTCTGCCACAGACGGAGGAAGTTGTGGAAGTGATACAGGCACTAAAAAAATATTCTTCCACGCCATTGGATAGATGGGATGCAGCCAGTGTATATGAAGCATTAGATGAATGGACAGAATCTCATAATGGTATACCACCGAAAATAAAAGAGTGTGACAGCCATAAGGAGCTGCCAAGCCATATGGTCTTTGAAAAGCTTTTTGGAAAAACAGCCAGAGAATTTCTAAATGATTATTATGGTGAGATGGAATACGTAAGGATTGGACGTCATCGAACAAGGTGTGTGGATGATCAATATGATTTTCTGGAAATATTTAAAAACGAATTTGAACGGATACAACCGGCAACGTCAAAAATATATGATGCTTGTAGAAATCCAGAAACACCATCATGGGGAACGATTGCAAGAAGATGTAAAGTGTCTTCCTGGTCAGAGCTGGTTACACTGTCCGGTGTAGAAGCGAATTGCATTAGAAGAAGATATGACACATATAATATTAGAAATAAGTTGAGCGTTTCACAAAAAACGAATGTGGAAACGAATTTGACAGTACACGAACAGCAGGAAGAAAAAGAAAGATTTGAGGCATTGCTGATAAAGACGCATGATTTAACATTGCAGGCTGAAAATCAGAAAAAGGCAGAAAAAGCAGTTTCAAAACATACATTACGAATCGGGAGGAAATAGAGATGGCAAAAGTTATAGCAATAGTCAATCAAAAAGGTGGTGTCGCAAAGTCAACTTCCTGTGTGAATTTAGGAATCGGATTGGTAAAAAAAGGATATAAAGTTCTGGCAATAGATTTTGATCCACAGGGAAGTTTAACAGAAAGTCTTGGATATCAGAATCCAGATGAATTAGAAATAACAGTAGCGACAATTCTTCATTGTGAAATGAATGGTCTTGAATTACCAAAAGGATATGGAATTCTTCACCATGAAGAGGGAATGGACATTCTTCCGGCAAATATTGAACTGTCTGGGGTAGAAGTTAGTCTGGTAAATGTTATGAGCAGAGAATATGTGTTAAAACAGTTTATCAAGACAATTTCGCCAGAATATGATTATATCCTGATTGATAATATGCCATCGCTAGGAATGCTTACTGTAAATGCTCTTGCAGCAGCTGATTCGGTTATCATTCCGGTTATGGCACATTATCTTCCTGTTAAAGGATTGGAACAGTTGATGCAGACCATATATAAAGTTAGAAAGCAGATAAATCGAAAGCTTCAGATTGACGGAATCTTACTTACCATGGTAGATCGAAGAACGAATTTTTCAAAAGAGATTATAGAGTTGCTTCATGATAATTATGGCGAATATATCAATATTTTCAAGACTGCAATCCCGTTTTCGATAAGGGCAGCAGAGACGAGTGCTGAGGGAGTAAGTATTTATAAACACGATCCGAAAGGTCGTGTTGCCGAAGCTTATAAAAAATTGGTAGAGGAGGTGATTGGTGATGGCAGTGAAAGAAAGTAGTGCTTCAAAGATAAAATTCAAAGGGGTAGATGCATTATTCGGATTGTCAGAGGAGCAGGAGTGTGTGCGAGAAATTCCGCTGGACGAGTTGGATACATTCAAGAATCATCCGTTTAAAGTGTTTAGGGATGATAAAATGGAGGAAATGATTGAAAGTATTTCAGAATATGGAGTTCTTGTGCCAGGAATTGCAAGACCTTCAAATTCAGGGGAAAAGGATTATGAATTAGTTGTGGGACACAGAAGAAAATATGCTTGCAGGGAATTAGGACTGAAAACAATGCCGGTCATTATCAGAGATATGTCTGATGATGAAGCAACTGTGGTTATGGTCGATTCCAACATTCAAAGAGAAAATCTGCTATATAGTGAGAAGGCATTTGCATACCGCATGAAGTATGAGGCATTGAAACGTCAGGGTAAACGGACTGATTTAACTTTGGTCCAAGTTGAACCAAAGTTGAAAAAAAGATGGGCAGCTGAGATGGTTGGCACAGAAGTCGGAGAGACAATGAGTACGATCAAACGATATATACGCTTGACCTACTTGTCGAATTACTTGCTGGAGTTTGTAGATAAAAATGAATTGCCATTTACTGTTGCAGTTGATTTATCTTATTTGAAAAGTAATGAGCAGTCATTGTTACTGGCGTTTATAGGAACAACAAAGAAAATGCCAAATGGATCTCAGGCAAAAAAACTGAAAGAACTTAGCCAGCAAAAAGAATTGACTGGAGAAGATATAGAGAAAATTCTTAGAGGAGAAGCAAAAGTGAATTATCAGAAAATCAGTTTTTCAGAAAAGCAACTGCAAAAATATTTTCCACCAGATTACAAGAAAGAGCAAATCGAAAAAATAATTTTCCAGTTATTAGATTCGTGGAAAGCACAAACAGAGCAAAGGGGATGATAAAGTGGAATATGAAAAGCAAATAAGATATAATGATAGACAGATGCAAAGATATCAGGCATATCTTTCTAAAGTACAGAAGATAAACAGATTAGATAAGAGGACGAAAGAAATGACGATTGGAGATGTAATTAAAAAATCAATTCTGCCACTGGCATTTATGGTATTCTGGTTTTGGATGACAAAAACAATTATGAAGGTCAGTGGGCAGACGGATTGGTTCTGGTGGGTATTTATTGCCGGACTTCCATTTGGAATACATAAAATGCGGTTGATTCTAATTCCGAGAGGAATGGATACCACAGCAACACTTGGGATGGCTACATTAAGTGTCATTATTGGAGCATTGATTGGAAGCATCATGATTCCAGTGCATGTGATCAGAGCGATATACGTGTTTATACGGTATGTCATT
>NZ_JBWLUQ010000003.1:0-617238 GCF_056504635.1 Blautia sp. HA8986 | reverse complement strand
CCAACCGGTCCACCAGCGGTCCGTCCATCCCGGTCCTCTCGTACTAAGGACAGCTCCTCTCAGATATCCTACGCCCACGCCGGATAGGGACCGAACTGTCTCACGACGTTCTGAACCCAGCTCGCGTACCGCTTTAATGGGCGAACAGCCCAACCCTTGGGACCTACTACAGCCCCAGGATGCGATGAGCCGACATCGAGGTGCCAAACCACTCCGTCGATGTGAACTCTTGGGAGTGATAAGCCTGTTATCCCCAGGGTAGCTTTTATCCGTTGAGCGATGGCATTCCCACTTAATACCACCGGATCACTAAGCCCTACTTTCGTACCTGCTCCACCCGTCGGTGTCGCAGTCAAGCTCCCTTCTGCCTTTGCACTCTTCGAATGGTTTCCGTCCATTCTGAGGGAACCTTTGGGCGCCTCCGATACCCTTTCGGAGGCGACCGCCCCAGTCAAACTCCCCGCCTGGCATTGTCCCACCGCCGGATTACGGCGGCTGGTTAGAAGCCCAATATCACAAGGGTGGTATCCCAACAGCGGCTCCGCGGCAACTGACGTTACCGTTTCTCAGCCTCCCACCTATCCTGTACATGCAACACCGGACCCCAGTGCCAAACTGGAGTAAAGCTCCATGGGGTCTTTCCGTCCTGGCGCGGGTAGCCAGCATCTTCACTGGCACTTCAATTTCACCGGATGTATTGCCGAGACAGCGCTCAAATCATTACGCCTTTCGTGCGGGTCGGAACTTACCCGACAAGGAATTTCGCTACCTTAGGACCGTTATAGTTACGGCCGCCGTTTACTGGGGCTTAAATTCAAAGCTTCGACTTACGTCTAACCTCTCCTCTTAACCTTCCAGCACCGGGCAGGCGTCAGCCCATATACCTCACCTTTCGGTTTCGCATAGACCTGTGTTTTTGCTAAACAGTTGCTTGAGCCTATTCTCTGCGGCCTGCTCTCGCAGGCACCCCTTCTCCCTAAGTTACGGGGCCATTTTGCCGAGTTCCTTGGCAATACTTCTTCCGCCGGCCTTAGGATTCTCTCCTCATCCACCTGTGTCGGTTTACGGTACGGGTACAGTATAAACAATAGCGGCTTTTCTTGACGCATGGCTCACGGGCTTCGCTACTAAAATTCGCTCCACATCACGTCTTCCCATTGCATGGCGGATTTTCCTACCATACTGGTACCTCGCTTGTACCGGACTTTCCATTCCCGGCTCCCGCTCTCCTTACGTGTCCCCACAGTTCTGTTATACTGCAGTACAGGAATATCAACCTGTTGTCCATCGGCTACGGCTCCCGCCCTCACCTTAGGTCCCGACTCACCCAGGGCAGATCAGCTTTACCCTGGAAACCTTGGATATTCGGCCTAGAGGATTCCCACCTCTATCTCGCTACTCATTCCGGCATTCTCTCTTCTATACAGTCCACAGCTCCTTACGGTACTGCTTCTTCCCATATACAATGCTCCTCTACCAATCCTTTCGGATTCCTTAGTTTCGGTGGCGCGTTTCAGCCCCGGACATTTTCGGCGCAGGACCTCTCGACCAGTGAGCTATTACGCACTCTTTGAATGTATGGCTGCTTCTGAGCCAACATCCTGGTTGTCTTCGAAATCCCACATCCTTTTCCACTTAACGCGCACTTTGGGACCTTAACTGTAGGTCTGGGCTCTTTCCCTTTTGACCGCCCAACTTATCTCGTGCAGTCTGACTCCCGGTGATATCTACACGGCATTCGGAGTTTGATATTCTTCGGTAGGCTTTGACGCCCCCTAGGAAATTCAGTGCTCTACCTCCGCAAGACTCACACCGAGGCTAGCCCTAAAGCTATTTCGAGGAGAACCAGCTATCTCCGGGTTCGATTGGAATTTCTCCCCTATCCACACCTCATCCCCACCCTTTTCAACGGATGTGGGTTCGGTCCTCCACTACCTCTTACGGCAGCTTCAACCTGGACATGGATAGATCACCCGGTTTCGGGTCTACTCCTACTGACTCTGGCCCTCTTAAGACTTGGTTTCCCTACGGCTCCACACCTGAAGTGCTTAACCTTGCCAGTAAGCGTAACTCGCCGGACCGTTCTACAAAAAGTACGCGGTTGTGCATATAAAGCACTTCCACAGCTTGTAGACACAGGGTTTCAGGTTCTCTTTCACTCCCCTCCCGGGGTCCTTTTCACCTTTCCTTCACAGTACTATGCGCTATCGGTCACTAAGTAGTATTTAGCCTTAGGGGGTGGTCCCCCTTACTTCCCACAAGGTTCCTCGTGTCTCGTGGTACTCCGGATCCTGCTCAGTCAGCTTGGCTTTCACGTACGGGGCTTTCACCCTCTGTGGCCGGCTTTCCCAAAACCGTTCTGTTAACTTCGCTGAATCTTAAATGCAGTCCATGACCCCGGCATGCACGCACACCGGTTTAGGCTCCTCCGCGTTCGCTCGCCGCTACTTACGGAATCGATGTTTCTTTCTTTTCCTCCGGGTACTTAGATGTTTCAGTTCCCCGGGTTCCCTTCCATACGTTATGGATTGGCGTATGGATGCATGAGGTCTTCTCATGCGGGTTTCCCCATTCAGACATCTCCGGATCACGGGATATTTGCTCCTCCCCGAAGCTTTTCGCAGCTTATCACGTCTTTCATCGGCTCTTAGTGCCAAGGCATCCGCCCTGTGCCCTTATTGCTTGACCTTTCGCTTCATCACCCTAGCGTAGGTGATGCGGTCTCTTGATTCTCTGTTGTATCACGCTACTCGCGTATCTTACAACGTGTGTTTGATTACTCTGTTCATAACAGATAAATCGATGTCTTCCTATCTTTGCGTTTGCATTAATTTCTTAATACTTTGCGTTTAAGGATATTTGATTAACTTAATCAAATTTCATGTATGCAGTTTTCAAGGTACAATGCTGACTGATGTTTTATCAGCCATCTGAAAGGAAAATAGCTTTTTCTCTCAGATCACTGGTAAAACCAGCATCTATTCTTATCAGGATCTACTCCTGCTTTTCTTTTTTTGATCTGGCAGCCCACCTGCTCTCCCACACCGTCTCCAGTGCAGTACCATCGGCCGCTTGGGTCTTAACCGTCGTGTTCGGGATGGGAACGGGTGTGTCCCCCAACCGCATCGGCTACCAGAAATATCGTTATTCAGTTGCCTTGATAACTCAACAGTAAAACACATTTCTTTTCTCTACTTTTTTCCGTTTTAGTTGGATTGATTCAGCCGTTTGCACAGCCTACTGTATCCAATTTCCTTAGAAAGGAGGTGATCCAGCCGCACCTTCCGATACGGCTACCTTGTTACGACTTCACCCCAGTCATCGGTCCCGCCTTCGGCAGCTCCTCCCTTGCGGTTAGGTCACTGACTTCGGGCGTTACTGACTCCCATGGTGTGACGGGCGGTGTGTACAAGACCCGGGAACGTATTCACCGCGGCATTCTGATCCGCGATTACTAGCGATTCCAGCTTCATGTAGTCGAGTTGCAGACTACAATCCGAACTGGGACGTTATTTTTGGGATTTGCTTACCCTCGCAGGCTCGCTTCCCTTTGTTTACGCCATTGTAGCACGTGTGTAGCCCAAATCATAAGGGGCATGATGATTTGACGTCATCCCCGCCTTCCTCCAGGTTATCCCTGGCAGTCTCCACAGAGTGCCCACCTTATATGCTGGCTACTGAGGATAGGGGTTGCGCTCGTTGCGGGACTTAACCCAACATCTCACGACACGAGCTGACGACAACCATGCACCACCTGTCTCCCCTGTCCCGAAGGAAAGGAACGGTTAAGTTCCGGTCAGGGGGATGTCAAGACTTGGTAAGGTTCTTCGCGTTGCTTCGAATTAAACCACATGCTCCACCGCTTGTGCGGGTCCCCGTCAATTCCTTTGAGTTTCATTCTTGCGAACGTACTCCCCAGGTGGAATGCTTAATGCGTTTGCGGCGGCACCGAAGAGCTTTGCTCCCCGACACCTAGCATTCATCGTTTACCGCGTGGACTACCAGGGTATCTAATCCTGTTTGCTCCCCACGCTTTCGAGCCTCAACGTCAGTTACCGTCCAGTAAGCCGCCTTCGCCACTGGTGTTCCTCCTAATATCTACGCATTTCACCGCTACACTAGGAATTCCGCTTACCTCTCCGGCACTCAAGACGGGCAGTTTCCAATGCAGTCCCGGGGTTGAGCCCCAGCCTTTCACATCAGACTTGTCCATCCGTCTACGCTCCCTTTACACCCAGTAAATCCGGATAACGCTTGCCCCCTACGTATTACCGCGGCTGCTGGCACGTAGTTAGCCGGGGCTTCTTAGTCAGGTACCGTCATTTTCTTCCCTGCTGATAGAAGTTTACATACCGAGATACTTCTTCCTTCACGCGGCGTCGCTGCATCAGGGTTTCCCCCATTGTGCAATATTCCCCACTGCTGCCTCCCGTAGGAGTCTGGGCCGTGTCTCAGTCCCAATGTGGCCGTTCACCCTCTCAGGCCGGCTATGGATCGTCGCCTTGGTGGGCCGTTACCCCACCAACTAGCTAATCCAACGCGGGTCCATCTTATACCACCGGAGTTTTTCACACTGAGCCATGCAGCTCTGTGCGCTTATGCGGTATTAGCAGCCATTTCTAACTGTTATCCCCCTGTATAAGGCAGGTTACCCACGCGTTACTCACCCGTCCGCCACTAGAATTAAATCATATCGACCGAAGTTTCAATAAAATAATTCCCGTTCGACTTGCATGTGTTAAGCACGCCGCCAGCGTTCATCCTGAGCCAGGATCAAACTCTCTGATAAAATGTTTGATTCATTTACTCAAGACAACCGTTTGGCTATCTCTCGTTTTACTGCTAAATAGGTTGTAACTCCGATTTGCTTCCGCTCATCGGAGCAGGTTCATGCTTTCGCATTCACCCGAACCGTTCTTTAAATGTAAAGAAATTTTCGAGAATCGTATGTGTTTCACTGTTTAGTTATCAAGGTTTGTTGTGTCTGTCTCTCAGACAGCTCGTTTATTTTATCTCATCTCTTTTTGTTTGTCAAGCACTTTTTTAAGTTTTTTTCAAACATTTTCGAGTTAAGATTTTGTTGCCGCTTTGTTGGCGACTTGGATACTTTATCATATCTTCTGTCTTTTGTCAACTGTCAATTTCATTTTTCTGAAATTCTTTTTAATTGTTTGTTTTTCAAAAACAATTATTTGCGACAGCTCAGTTATAATACCACTGGGAGTTATGCTTGTCAACCATAAAATTCAAATTTTTTTGATTATTTTGTTTGTTAGTCTAAATGTGTTAATTTCCATTGGCATGGAGAGGCCACTGGCTACGCACGTCACACTATTCTAACCGCATCGTCATACCAATACCGCTTCACCCTCACACTACTTCCCACAACCCAGGACAGGGCGCGAATCGCGTCCGCATCCGTCCTTCACCCAATTGACTACCAGCCGTGGAGCTGGGGTCTGGCCGGGCAACTCTGCAGGAGGGTCGAAACTACTTGGGCTGCGGGGAGCGGCGTTATTTTCAAAAATCCTGCTGTCTGAGCGACGCAGGAGCGAGTTCAGGATTTTTGGAAATGGTTTTAGCCGATCCACGGAGTCCTAGTAGTTTCCCCCGACGAAGCCCTGCCCGGACAGACCCCAGCTCCACGGCGTACGTTCGTTAATAACCACAAAAAAAGCAGGTAGCTCCGCACTGCTCCTGCTAATCTTCACTATTCACACTCACTCACTTCATATTAGCGAATCTCTCCACAGCCTTAGTAAAACTCTCTATCGTCTTATCCGGATCTCCATGGGTGATTCCATCCCGTACACAATGCTGGATATGACCCTCCAAAACAACCTGTCCCACCTTATGCAAGGCCGACTTTGCCGCATTTATCTGAGAAAGAATATCCTCACACGGAATATCCTCATCTACCATCCGATCAATAGCCTGTACCTGTCCAACAATCTTCTTCAATCTTCTGTGAAGGTTATCCGCATCCATACACTGCTTCATACTACTACCCCCATTATGCAAAGTTCATTTCATTTATTATTTTAAAGGCCTCTAACTTTCTTGTCAAGTTTTTCTCACACCCAAACATTTTTTCCGGAAAAGCAAAAAAAGCCCAGGACATACCATCTCAGTCTGTCCCGGACATTTTTCCACTGCGTACACTCTCAGTCAGAGCCTCGCCGCCTTTGCGATACCACTCCTTAACAAACGTATCAAAATAGCTCACAGGCTTTTTCCCCATAATAATCTGGATAAAAGCCTTCTTCTCCAGTTGCTGCAAAATCTGCGGGATCTCACTGTCCCCATCACCCATATATTTTCTCTCCGGTGGATGATAAGAGGCATCTACAAGAAGTCCCACAGCCGTGATCCTGGATTTATAGGCAGCCCACTCCTCCACAGACGGAGAATCTGTGCCGAGATATTTTTTGCATGCATCAAAATACGAAACCTCGATAGCACTAAGCTCCTCCCGCATCCTGGAACCGTAAAGAGCCTCCCTGATATGCCTTGTCACCATATAAGTAGCTTCATTATAATCCACATTGATCATCAGCGGCCTGGCCGTAGGATCTACATTCAAAGCAAAATAAGCATTCATTTCCTCTGTATCATCAGCCTCATACCGGGAATAATCAAACAGCACACTCAAAACCTTCATCACGATTTCCGGATGCTCGTATCCTTTGCGCACAACTACATATTTATTATCCCGAAATGTAGAATATACTTCAACCTGCCGCCTGGCACCAGAAGTCAGGTAATAAGGCTGCCAGTCCGCGTCTTTATTCTGACGGTACTCATCCATCAAAGGATTGTTAGGCGTCCACCAGAGCCCAAAAAAAGCCCCGCATTTTCCCTTCACAACAAGATCACGGATATTATTCTGTGCACGCAGTGCAAAATCCGGATCCAGAATCCCTCTGCTATAAAGATCATGCAAACAGGACAACGCATTCTTCGTCTCTTCAGTCAGCGATCCATACACGATCTCCCCCTCAGGATTACGGATCCACTGTTCAGGATAAGCCCCGAAATTTTCGAATATGGCATCCATGGAATAACTGGTACTGACAGTTCCCACAAGACCCGGATCACACACCAGACCTACCGGTTCTTCATCTCTCTCTGCGCCCATCCGGTTCTCCTGAAAAGCCTGGATCACAGAAAAAGCATCCTCCAGTGTTTTCGGCTCTGTAAGTCCCAGCTGTTCTATCCAGTCACGGCGGAGCCACAGAAGCTGCGGACCGTGATCAATGGCAGTTTCCGGAAGTGCAAGAAGCTTCCCGTCAAAAGTTCCGGATTCCAGAAGCTCATCTCCATAGCTTTCATACATCTCCCTGATCCTGTCTGATGCACAGCTTTTGTATACATCTGTCAGATCTTCGATCAGATCATTTTCAACCAGTTCCTCCAGTGTTTCCCTGTCCGACACCAGAAAAATATCCGGCAGATTCCGGTCTTTTACCAGAATATTCAAAGCCTCATCATACCCCTCTTCACTTTCCATGAAAATATTCTTATTCTGTACATTGAGGATTTTTTTCAGATACCGGGTATAGGCATTATTCTCATATGTCTCCCCCTCCGGTAGATTGGAATTGCCGGTGCCCTTCATCTGACCCAGGGTGTATGTCACTGTCTCAGGATATTTTCCCAATGGAGAAGTTTCAGCTTCCTTCCATGCCTTCTGCCTCTGTGCCATCTTAGTTCTCGTGTCTGCATCCTGGCTTTTTTTCTCGCCGGAAGTACACCCTGTAAGAAAAAGCACTGCACTTAGTATCAGAAGCATTCCGGTTTTCAGCTTAAGCCTTCTCATCTTTTTTCTCCTTTCCCGGAATTCTCATCTCAACCCTGGTTCCTTTCCCAACCTGGCTTAAGATCCTAATGGCATATTCCTCTCCATATAAGATACACATACGGTCATTGACATTCTTTAATCCATAACCTTTGGCCTGGTAGGTGATCAGCTTCTCGGCCTGCTCCTGCTCCATTCCCATTCCATTATCATCTACCCGGATCACCACGTCACTGCCATCCGCAAAAAACGAAAGCCGAAGGATTTTTTCCCCTTCTTCCTTTACATCAAGACCATGCTCCAGCGCATTTTCGACCACCGGCTGCAAAATAAGCTTAGGTACCAGTTCCTGCTGCACCTCCTGATCGATCTTCCATTCCACTTTAAAGTCATTATCATGCATGATCAGCTGGATTTCCAGATAAGCCTCAATATTCCGGATGCAGTTCTCCACAGTCACCATATCAGCACCTTTACTCAGCGCAGTCCGATAAAAAGTAGAAAGAGCCAACGTTACACGGCTGATCTCCTTCTGCCTGCTTTTGATGGCCATCCAGTTTATAATAGAAAGAGAATTATACAAAAAATGAGGATTGATCTGTGCAGTCAGAGCTTTCAGTTCAAATTCCTTAAGCGCGATCTTATTCTCATAAACTTCTTCGATCAGCCGGTTGATCTCATCCATCATATGATGGAAGCTCCGTATCAGCTGACCCACCTCGTCCTGTGAATCGCTGTAAACCGTAACCTCTCGGCTTCCCTGGTTGACCTGTTCCATATTTCTGGTAAGCAGTTCAATATTTCTGGTAAACAATTTGGAAAAAGTCATCCCCAGAACAATAATGATCACAACGCAGAGGCCGATCAGCGGGATTTCACTGATCAGAAGTTTGGAGACAGAGCTCTCAATCACTGCAGGCGGCTTATAAAAATAATAAGTCCATCTCGTTTCGTGGCCGCTGGTGCTGACATAAGCATATTCCTCCCTGAGCCTGTCCAGCATTTTTTCGGTACTTTTCTGCGCGGAAATATCGCTGGCAGCCAGATTTTCCCCGTGGTAAACCACATTTTTCTGCTTATCTACCACTATGCCGCCGGAATTTCTCTCAATAATATTGGCAAGAGGCCGGAAAACTTTTTCATAATCAAGAGTAATGCAAAGAACTGCGTCACGTTTTTTTTCGTTATAAATCTCACGCACAGCTGCAATCTGCCGATTGTCACGGTCTACGATCCACTGCGCCATCACACTTCCGTCCAGTTTGCTGCTCCACCATTCCCCGTACATCTCATCCAGCGGAACCAGCGTATATTCATGGCGTACCGGAATGCTCTCTGCAAAAAGCTGTATTCCAAGAATGGCATCGTGATAGGATTTCGGCACAGTAAGAAGTGGATCTACTACCTCTGTATACTGTTCATAAGCGGTATACCGGTCCATATCCTTATTCTCGATCACTTCCAGAATCTCCGGAGAATAAGTGAGATAATTTAGAAGACTCACATAGATCTCCATCTGGCCGTCAATACTCTCTCTTATCTGCTCCAGTATAGAATACATATCTTCCATCTCATTTTCCCGTACAAGACTGCTCATACGGCTGTGGCTGTACAAAGCCAGAACTGTCATCGGAACAAGGCTGGCCACAACAAGAAGAATCGTTAGTTTGTACCGGTATTTCATATTTTTATACTTCATCAGAAGCTTCTTCATCCTCACTGTTTCCCTTTCTGTAGGACTCCGGGCTGCTTCCGTAATATTCCCGGAAACTGCGGCAGAAGTATGACGAATTGGTAAAACCTACCTTTTCGCTGACCATAGCTACTTTCATGTTCGTTGTACGCAGAAGCTCTTTTGCTTTTTTCATGCGGAATACACGGATAAAACGGTTCAGGTTCATTCCTGTCTCCTTCTTGAAAATAAAGCTTAAATAGCCGGAAGAAAGATAAACTTTTTCCGCCAGTGTTTCAAGATTCAGATCCTCTGCATAATGGTTGTAAATATAGTTCTTAACTGCTGCCACCTCATCTCTGGATTCGCTCATGGAACGATCCAGGAACTCTTCGTACTGATGAATATTTTTCTCCGTAACCTCAATGATCTCCTGAATGGTAGAACAGCTATACAGATGATCCACTTCCAGATCCAGCCTGTGCTCACCCGCAAAACGATTCTCCTGGAACAACTCCCTTATCACATTGGAAAAAACAAATTTCACATACATGGCAGAAAACTGGGTATTGGACTGATATTTAGATGCCAGACTGCGGAAGTGGCTCCACAGCTGCTTCACATCTTTTCTGGAAATATCTTCTGAAATTTTTTCCATGAGTCTGGAATCTTGTTCTTCTTCCCGGGTATTTTTTTCCGCATCTTCCTCACTGGTGTAAACATGGATATCCGGATGATAGAATTTCTCTTCCATCTGCTGTTCCAGCTGCTCCATAATGTCCGGAAGCTCCTGATATCCATCAAAACGTCTGCTCACTGCCAGGTGAAACCTCACAGAATGCAGTCTTTTCAGAAGAGTGTAGACATTTTTTGCCACAAGTACATAATCGCAGTATACATCTTTGAAAAGAAGCAATGACTGACGGCCGTTCAGATTCAGGTAAAAAAATGATCTGCGCAGCTCTTCCATGATTTCCTCCGGAACCTCATCATTCGCAGACTCAAAAAAAGCTTCATCTGATTCAATAAGGATCGCGCAGTGCCATTCCTTCCACATTGCCAGATCCACGATCCCCTCTGCTTCCTTCAGCCGTTCCTGGTCTCCTGAATAGATAAAGCTCAGAAGAAAATATTGCTGCAGAAAACTTTTTTCTTTCATCGACTGCTGTTCTTTGTCCTTCCGGGATGTAATCTCTGCCTGTATTTTCTGAATCGTCTCATGAAAACGATCCGGATCAACAGGCTTAAGTACATAATCTGTCACACCATAACGTATCGCTTCCTGTGCAAACGAAAAATCTCCATATCCACTGAAAATGATGATCTCCAGCCCCGGATACTCTTCTCTTGCTTTTTTGGAAAGCTCCAGCCCATCCATATGCGGCATTTTGATATCTGTCAGCATCAGATCAATCTTATGGCTACGCAGCTCATTTAACGCCAGCTTTCCATTGGCAGCCTCATAAATCTCCCACTCACCTTCTTCCATAGACAGCAGAAATCTGATTCCCTCTCGTTCCAGCTTCTCATCATCTACCACCAAAACTCTGTACATTCCCCACCTCGCCAAATATGGCCTGATCCACGTAAAGACACGCAGATCAGGCCGTTTTTCTTTCATTTTACCATTATTCAGTTGATTTGTCAGCCCTTAACAGCTCCTGCAACCACACCTTCGATAATATATTTCTGGCATGCAAGATAGAATACAATGATAGGAATAATAGAAAGGACAAGAACTCCCATCATAGCTCCCATATCAATCGTACCATAGCCACCCTTCAGATACTGGATCGCAATGGAAATTGTTTTGTACTTCTTGATATCAAGTACCAGATATGGAAGAAGATAATCGTTCCAGATCCACATGGTTTCCAGAATTGCTACTGTTACACAGGTCGGTTTCATAACCGGAAGAACTACTTTAAAAAATGTCTGAATCGGAGTACAGCCATCGATCATGGCAGCTTCCTCAATCTCGATCGGAATGGATTTTACAAATCCGCTGAACATAAATACCGCAAGTCCTGCTCCATATCCAAGATAAATGATGATCAGTCCCCACGGAGTATTCAGTTTCAGAATGTTTGCGATCTTGGAAAGGGTAAACATTACCATCTGGAATGGTACGACCATGGAAAACAGACACAGCATGTACATGGTTTTTGTCAGCGTGTTGGTAACACGGTTGATGTACCAAGCACACATGGAGGTACAGAGCAGAATTACCGCAACCGAAAATACTGTGATAAATAATGTCCATCCAAATGCCTGGAAAAATCCGGTTTTTGTAAGACCATTTACATAGTTTTCCAGACCTACGAACATTTTATCCGTTGGGATTGCAAAAGGATAACGGCTGATGTATGCTTTTTTCTTAAAAGAATTGATCAAAACCAGAAGAATCGGGAAAATATAAGCAACAGATACCACGCTCAGGATCGCAGTCCACAGACCGCTGAATTTTACTTTTTTATTCATTACTGCTGTACCTCCTTACTTCTTGTGAGACGATTCTGGATCATGGCAATTGCTCCAACCAGGATAAAGAAGATCACGGCCTTCGCCTGTCCTACACCTTCCCATCCGGTACGTCCATAGAAGGTATTGTAAATGTTCAGTGCGAGCATTTCTGACATGTTGGAAGGCTCACCATTTGTAAGGGCAAGGTTCTGATCAAAAAGCTTGAAGGAGTTGGTAAGTGTCAGGAAAGTACAGATAGTGATGGACGGCATGACCATAGGAATGATCACATGCTTCAGAAGCTGTCCTTTGTTTGCACCATCAATCTGTGCAGCTTCGATCAGTTCACCAGGAATGTTCTGGATACCTGCGATGTAAATGATCATCATATATCCGATCTGCTGCCAGCACATCAGGATCACAAGACCCCAGAATCCGTAAACTGATGAATATGTAAGTGTTTTATTAATCTGAAGAAGCAGACCATTTAACAGAAGCTGCCATACATAACCAAGGATGATACCACCGATCAGGTTTGGCATAAAAAATACAGTACGAAATACATTGGTTCCTTTGATTTTCTTGGTCAGAAGCAATGCAACTGCAAAACCTATCACATTGATCAGAACAACCGATACAACCGTAAATGCAGTAGTGTACCATAATGCATGTCCGAATGTTCCATCCTCAGTAAAAATCTTCACATAGTTCTGTAATCCCACAAATTTTGCATCCGTTACTGTGGTAAATTTACAGAAGGAAAGATATACGCCCATGATAAACGGAACAATAAATCCAATGGTAAATGCCAGCAGGGTAGGCAGGACAAAAACCGGAAAATACTTTTTCATCATCTTATTCTGCATGTTTTCTCTTCCTTTCTCCTGAGGATGCATCCTTCCCTACTTTACGCACCCTCTCTTCATTGAAAGAGGCAGGCGGAAACCGCCCACCCCTTCGTGATCACGTTTCAGTTATACCTTATCAGCCTTCATTTGCTGCTTTGTACTCTTTTGCCCATCCGTCAACAAATGCAGTTTTCACAGCATCCCACTCACCGGTACCCTGTGCATACTCAAGCATTGCACTGCCGACCTGGTTTTTCCACTCTTCAGAAGGCATGGTTGTGAAGTTCCATGAAACCGGAGTTTTACCGGCTTTTACATATTCATTGGCTGCTTTTACAAGCGGATTTGTAGACTCATAATTCTCATCAAAGGTCTTGAATGGTGTTGTAAATCCCATCTCCTGGCTTATAGACTCTCTTCCTTCGTCACTTGTGATAACCCAGCTGAGGAAATCAAGAGTTGCCTGGATATCCTTCTCATCTGCTTTTTTGTTTACACACCAGTAGTTCTCACTGCCTGTGCAAAGTCCCTGATCCTCTTCACCATCTACACCAATGTAGATTGGAAGCATTCCCATATCCTCGTCTGCTACTTCGTTATCTTTGATGCTATCATAAGCCCAGGTTCCATTCTGATAGAACACAGCCTCTCCAAGACCAAATTCAGCATTTGCATCATCGATAGTCTTGCTGGAAAGAAGGCTTGGCTCACAGGTAGAATCTGTGATATAAAGGTCAAACAGGTTCTTGAAGTTATCAAGATAGGTTCCTTTGATCGCATCTGTGGATGTGATTCCATCTTCTTTGTACTCATAATAGATTGGAAGGTTTGCAAGATGTGTCTTGAAACGCCAGTCACTGGAAGAATCAAAGCCTGCGGAAGTAAATGCACCGTCAACTCCAAGGTCATCTTTCTTAGCCTGGATATCATCTGCAACCTTCTTTAATGTCTCAAAATTGTTGATCTCATCTGCAGACTTGATCACAGCTCCATCCATCTCACAGTATTTCTTAAGAAGTGCCTTGTTGTAAATAAGTCCATATGTTTCAATTACATAGGCGATACCGTCAACTGCACCGCTGTCATCCTTCAGTACGAAATCGTCACTCTCCACATTTTTATAAACATCACTGTCTTTCAGGTCATAGCAATAATCCTTCCAGGATGCAAGTCCAACCGGTCCGTTAACCTGGAATAATGTCGGAACCTCATCTTTGGCCATCTCTGATTTCAGAGTAGACTCATAAGTTCCGGAAGCTGCTGTAACAACAGTAACAGGTACACCAGTCTCATCGGTGTATTTTTTTGCCAGATCTGACCACTGATCTGCCTGCTCCGGTTTAAAGTTCAGATAGTAAACAGAACCCTCACTGTCATCTCCTTTTGCCATGGCCGGAACTGCCGGGATCATGGTAGCTGCCATTAATGCTGCAAGACCAAATGCTGTTGCTTTTTTCATTCTCATAATCGTTACCTCTCCTTTACCTTAAATGATATTCAGTTCGTTCCCCGGATATGCTTATAACGCCCCATTTGCATATCCCTGACCGATAAGCTTTAAATTTGCTTCTCGATCAACTTGATGTTATTGTAAATCGGGGAGGTCATTTTCACTATATAAAAAAATCAAGAAACATGTTCATTTTTTTATATAGTGAAAATATTGATATTTTATCATAAAAAAAGAAACCGGAAGAGGATCACTCCTGTTCCGATTTCCTTTATATATTATTTTCGATTCATCATGCTTTATTGACAGATCCGAAAAGCTCCATTTTCTCTTTAACAGTAGCTTTGATCGCCTCTGCTCCAGGTGCAAGAAGCTTACGTGGGTCATATCCTTTACCCTGCTGATCTTTACCCTCTTCAATGTATTTACGTGTAGCTTCAGCAAATGCAAGCTGGCACTCTGTATTTACATTGATCTTGGAAACGCCAAGGCTGATCGCTTTCTTGATCATGTCTGCCGGGATACCTGTACCACCGTGAAGAACAAGCGGCATATCTCCTGTCAGTTTCTGAATAGCATCCAGAGTCTCAAAGCTTAAGCCCTGCCAGTTAGCCGGATATTTTCCGTGAATGTTACCGATACCAGCTGCAAGGAAGTTGATTCCGAGATCTGCAACTCTCTTGCACTCCTCAGGATCAGCGCACTCGCCCATACCAACAACACCATCTTCCTCGCCACCGATGGAACCAACCTCTGCCTCAAGAGACATGTTGTGCTCAGCAACGATCTTAACCAGCTCTTTAGTCTTAGCTACGTTCTCATCGATCGGATAATGAGATCCGTCGAACATAATGGAAGAGAAACCAGCCTCAACACATTTCAGGCATCCATCATAGCTGCCGTGGTCAAGATGAAGAGCAACCGGAACAGTGATGTTCAGCTCTTCCATCATACCGTTAACCATACCTACAACAGTCTTATAACCTGTCATGTATTTACCGGCACCCTCGGAAACACCAAGGATTACAGGAGAGTTGAGCTCCTGAGCTGTCTGAAGGATAGCTTTTGTCCACTCAAGGTTGTTGATGTTGAACTGACCAACTGCATAATGGCCTGCTTTTGCTTTTTTCAGCATTTCTGTTGCGTTTACTAACATGATAAAATCCTCCTAACCTGTATTAGGATACGGAAAAACCGTGTCCTTTATATCCAACCGTACTCATAATAGCAGATTTCCTTTGGTAAGTCCAGTGTTTTACCAAAAATGCTGATACTGTAAGAATTATTATTTTTTTTGAAAAAAAGCTTGCAATTTCATTAATTATTATATATAATATTTTTGTTGTTCACGGATGGATTCCCGAGTGGCCAAAGGGGGCAGACTGTAAATCTGTTGGCACCGCCTTCGAAGGTTCGAATCCTTCTCCATCCATCAGATTTTAGTTCTTACACTTTGTGAAGTGTAGGAACTATTTTTTTTGCTCAAAAAAGAAAACCGCAAAGGGGACGCAAAGCCGCGTCCCCTCTGCACACCCCTTGGGCTTTTTTTATTAGTGCTTAGCTGTGGTATACGTAATGTTATTGACTTGTGTCTGTATGCTTCGGTATAGGATGTGATACGCTATGCCGATACACTCCCACACACCACATTTCCCAGAACAGGACGCCTGCGACCGTCTCCGTCCACACAGATGCCCCATTCACAGCGTACGTATGTTCATTCGTTTCCCCCACAACAAAAAAAGCGGCCGCCTCCGAAGAACCAGCCACTCTTTTCACACATCATATATAGGAAGAAAATCTATTATTTATTAACTCTGTTAACCGTATTACCAGCCAGGAATGCCTTGATATTATCAACTGTGATATCCATGATTCTCTGTCTGGAAGCCTGAGCAGCCCAGGAGATATGCGGGGTGATGATGCAGTTTTTGGCTTTGAGGAGTGGGTTATCTCCTTTGATCGGCTCTGTGGATACAACGTCAAGTCCTGCTGCATAAACTTTGCCGCTGTTAAGCGCATCTGCAAGATCCTGCTCTACTACCAGCTGTCCACGGCTGTTGTTGATAAGGATAACGCCGTCTTTCATCTTTGCAATGTTCTCTTTGTTGATCATACCCTCTGTCTCCGGGAAAAGCGGGCAGTGAAGGAAGATCACATCAGACTGTGCAAACAGCTCATCAAGGGAAACATACTCAGCAAGCTTTGCACCAGCCTCACTCTGGTAAGCATCATAAGCAAGAACCTTCATATCAAGAGCATTCAGAAGCTTGGCTGTAGCCTGTCCGATTCTTCCAAGGCCAATGATACCGGCAGTTTTTCCATAGAGCTCGATCATCGGATAATCCCAGTAGCACCAGTCATCGTTGTTCTCCCATTTGCCAGCCTTAACAGTCTCATCATGATGACCATAGTGAGAGCAGATCTCAAGAAGAAGTCCAAGAGCATACTGACCAACGATCTGTGTACCATAAGTAGGAACATTCACAACCGGGATATTTTTTTCTTTCGCATAAGTATAATCAACAACATTGTAGCCAGTAGCCAGAACAGCGATCAGTTTCATATTCGGGCATTTGTCAATTGTCTCTTTGGAGATCGGAGTCTTGTTGATGATAACGATCTCAGCATCACCGATACGCTCAGCGATCAGTGGAGACTCCTCGTAGGAAGTTCTGTCATAAACAGTAACATCTCCAAGCTCTTTTAATGCGTCCCAGCTTAAATCTCCAGGGTTCTCTGTGTAGCCATCCAATACAACAATCTTCATATTCGTACTCACCTTTCTTAAAAAAATTTTTGTGGTATGTATGATTTATTTAATTCAGATCGATCAGCAATCTGAATTCAACTTTTCATCCAGAGCCTTCATATCATTAAGCTCGCGGATATACAGATCCTGTGCAAGATCAAGGCTTACCTCGACGAAGCGGATCTTCTGTCCAGGACGTGCCTGTGCGATCTTTGTAAAATCAACTGTGATCACAGTACCGATCTTCGGGTAGCCGCCTGTACTCTGACGGTCAGCCAGCATGATGATCGGCTGTCCGTTTAACGGGACCTGAACTGATCCCATGGAAATACCGTCTGTATTGATATTACCATCACCAGCATGCTCAACCGGCTCTCTCTCTATACGGCATCCCATGCGGTCAAATTCATTTGTGATCTTGCCGCTGTACCAGAAGAATTTACGGACCCCCTCTTCTGTAAATTCATTTTCCTGCGGTCCAAGAACAACCCGGAGAACAACCTCATCATCCGGAAAGATCTCTGCCGGAACATGGCGAAGCTCCATATTCGGAAGCTCTGTCTTCGGTGCTGTAAATTCGATACTGTCACCCTTTTCCAGCTTTCTTCCCTCAACACCGCCAATATGGTTACGAAGCAATGTGGACTTGCTTCCCATCACAAGCGGAATATCCAGTCCGCCTGCAAAAGCAATATATCCGCGGCTGCCGTTTCTGGCACCTGCAAACATCAGCTTCTGGCCTTTTTTTACAAGGACTGCCCTGTACATCGGAAAAGGCTGTCCGTCCAGCATCGGTGTCAGGTCACCGCCTGTCACCGCAATAATATTATCACTGGTAAAAGTAAGCGTTGGTCCGATGAAAGTCATCTCCAGCGCACCTTCTGTCATCTCATTTCCAACCAGCAGATTGGCAATATGGAAGGAATGAGGATCCATAGCTCCGGAGGTAGATACGCCAAATGCCTGGTTTCCGAATCTTCCTTCATCCTGAACGGTTGTCAGGATTCCTCCGTTTTCAACTGTTATTCCCATATCATGTCCCTCCGTTCTCAGCCATTATCCTGCAGTGTGTAGGTTTTTACTTTGTAAGTACCATTTTCCACATCTCTACGGATCTGGTCATATTCTGCTTTTGTGACGGGAACATGTTTTACCCAGTCACCCGCACGCACAAGGAACGGATCGTCCTTTGCAAAATTACAGATATCAAGCGGTGTACTTCCGATGATATTCCATCCGCATGGCTGCTCAAACGGAATAAAATCTGACAGTGCCAGCTGAACTACAATGGATCTTGCAGGAATCTTAACTCTCGGAGAAGTTCTTCTCTTAAAGCTGAAAGGCTCCTCAAATCTTGCCATATACGGATGTCCCGGTGCAAAACCAAGCATATATACATAGTACTCATGCTGGGAATGCTTGCGGATGATCTCCTCCGTAGTGGTATTCTCAAGTTCTGCACAGTACTCAAGATCCGGCCCTGTCTCACCGCCGTAATAAACCGGAATCTCTTTTACGACTTTCTCAGTTGTTGTGGAAACTTCGTGCATGTCTGCAATTCTCTTCTGCAGTTCCTCTACAAGTTTTCCGTAACGGATCACCTCCGGGCGGTAATGCACGATCAGTGCACAGTAGGTAGGAACTGTTTCCACCATACCTTCAACAGGAGATTCTTTTAATTTTTCGTCCAGCGCACGGACTTTTGCATTGACCTCAAGACTGATCACGCTGCCGAATTCAACGGAAACTGCTCTGTCTCCTGCAATCAGGAACTTCACATCCATTTAAGCTTACCTCCGTTCTTAATTTGACAAAAAGGCCCGTCATACGTGGTGACAGACCTTCCTGCATGTATCTTTTATTCGGTTAGTCTACAAATTCAAATCCGACTTTTTTAAGAGCTTCGTCAACCCATGGACGCGGCCACTCGCCACGTGTCAGGATTCCCTCAAGCTGTTTCTCCTCACCTGCATGATAGTTTCTTGCAATCTCAGCAAGCTCAGCTGTATGCTCATCCGGCTTGATCGCCAGAAGTCCATCAGAGTCTCCGACGATGATATCACCAGGATTGATTACGATTCCTGCGAAGGATACCGGGAAGTTCATCTCTCCCGGGCCGTTCTTGTATGGTCCGTTAGGTGTGATGCCTTTTGCATATACCGGGAAATCCATCTGGCTTAATGTGTAGCTGTCGCGAACACATCCGTCGATAATGATTCCTGCGATTCCTCTGGATTTCGCATAATTGCTCATGATCTCACCGCAAAGTGCTCTGCTCATGCTTCCTTTGTTTGCAAGAACGATAACGTCTCCTGGCTGAGCCATATCCAGAGCTTTGTGGAACAGAAGGTTATCTCCTGCCGGTGCGTTTACTGTGAAAGCTGTTCCCAGAAGTCTTGCCTTCGGGTTCAGTGGGAAAATGCTGGAATCTACAGCAGCGATTCTGCCACAGTTATCATCAATATTTGCTACCGGGATACCACGGAATGCTTCTACTAATTCTTTTGACGGTCTTTCAAAGTTTCGTCTGATTCTACATCCTAATGACATATGAAAACCTCTCTTCTTTTGATTACTGATCACTTGGTAACAGTGTCTTGTTTTATCTGGATTTATCATATCACACAAGTTTACCATTGAATAACGAATAATTTCTCTGTATAATATAAATAATTTTTATATTGTTTTGAAACTTACTTTATTCCTGATAGATTGTACCAAAGAAAAGGAGCTGATCATATGAATCTTGCTGAAATTGAAACCTTTCTCACCATCGTAAACACAAAAAGCATCACCCGTACAGCGGATCTTCTTTTTCTTTCCCAGCCTACAGTCAGCCACAGGCTCACTTCTCTGGAGAATGAACTCGGCTTTCCCCTTGTGATCCGCCAGAAGGGGCACAAGCAGGTGGAACTGACTGCCAAGGGAACCGATTTCATCATTCTTGCGGAACGATGGATGTCCCTCTGGAAAGAAACCATGGAACTGCAGCGCAACCAAGATTCCCTGCTGCTTACTATCGGCTGTACAGACAGTCTGAATGTTGCTGTCTTCGCACCTCTGTATGACAGGATTTTAAATGAGCAGACCAAGCTGGACCTGAACATTGAATCCCACCACTCATCAGAGCTCTATGGACTTCTTGGAGAACACAGCATTGATATCGGATTTGTCTACCATAAATTGCATTACAAGAATATCATAACAGAGAAAATCTTTGAAGAAAAGCTTTATCTGGTACAATCAGATCAGCCAGCCATTTCTGCTCCGGCAATACATACCGATGAGCTGGATCCATCCCTGGAGCTGTTTTTAAGCTGGGACGACAACTATCAGATCTGGCATGACCGCTGGCTTTCCTCCGCTTCCAGGCCTCACATTGCGGCAGATACCATCACGCTTTTGGACCGTCTCTGGAAAAAAACGGGAAACTGGATGGTCGCACCACAGTCTGTGATCCTTGAGCTTTCTCATTACCGGCCTCTTTTTATCAGTGAGCTAAAAAACACACCGCCAAACCGTGTCTGCTATAAAATCAAACATAAATATCCAAAATCCACCAGTAAACGGGCTGTGGAATTCTTCGAAAATGCGCTGGAAGACTTCCTCGCAGAATCCACTCCTTCTTTCCCCATCGGTCAGGTATGGGAACGTCAGAAATAAAAAAACGGCAAGCATAAATCTGTCACAGGAACATTCTCTGCTTTACCATTTCTTCTTATATTATATACCAGAATGATTCATCCACCGCTTTTCGCCACAAAAAGCGGTGGATATTTTTTTATCTGATTATTTGTTTTTCAGCTCTTCCACTGCTTTTTTGATTCTCGCGCATGCTTCCTGAAGATCCTCATAGCTGCATGCATAAGAGATTCTTAAGTATCCTTCTCCCTCGGAACCGAATGCAGATCCAGGTACCAGGGCAATCTTTGCATTATCAAGAAGATACTCGGCAACCTCCATGGAAGTCATTCCAAGGCTCTTAATATTTACGAAGATATAAAAAGCACCATGTGGGTTGTTACAGCTGATTCCATCGATCTCGTTCAGCGCTTTTACCACATAATCTTTTCTTCTCTGATACTCTTTTCTCATTGCCTCAACATCATCTGCACAATCAGTTAAAGCTGTGATCGCTGCTTCCTGTACAAAGGAAGATGCGCAGGTAACTGTATACTGATGAACACGTACGCAGGCCTGGATGATTCCAACTGGTGCACACAGATATCCAAGTCTCCATCCTGTCATGGAGTAAGCTTTTGAAAATCCTCCTAATGTGATGGTACGCTCTTTCATTCCCGGAAGAGATGCAATGCTTACATGCTCTGTTCCATCGTATACAAGCTGGCTGTAGATCTCATCTGCGATCACAAGAAGATCATGTCTGATAGCGATCTCGCTTAATTTCTCAAGTGTCTCTCTGGAAAAAACACCACCTGTCGGGTTGCTTGGGTTTACAACAACGATCATCTTAGTCTTGTCTGTGATCTTTGACTCCATCTCCTCAAAGTCGATCTGATAATCGTTCTCTTCTTTCAGGCTGTATGTTACAGGTACTGCTCCAAGCGCTGACGGAACATGGATGTAGTTCAGCCATACCGGGTTAGGAACAAGGATCTCATCGCCAGGATCCAGGAAAGCGTCCATGGATGCGAAAGTTGCCTCACCAACACCTACTGTTACAAGAACTTCAGATGCTTCATAATCTGTACCATGGTTCTCGTTCTCCCATTTTGCAATAGCTTCTCTCAGTTTCGGGATACCGTAATTGGATGTGTAAAATACATGTCCTGCTGCAAGGCTCTCGTTTGCTGCCTTTTTGATTTTCTCCGGTGTATCAAAATCCGGACGGCCGATCTCCAGGTGAATGATCTTCTCTCCTGCCTGCTGCATTTTGTTTGCTTTTTCCATTACTGCACGGATACCGGAAAACGGAAGGCATTCCATTCTTTTCGCTGTCTTGTACTCCATATTCATTTCCTCCTGAACCCTTTTATTTTTCTGCGGATGTCCCGCTTTTTTACTCTGGAAATTCCGGACTGTATCTGTGCAGATGGGCAAATCACCTGCACAGCTGCGCATTCATGTCCATTTAGTATTTAAGCGTATAGCTGATATCTCAACTATACGCTTAAATGGTATCATCGTAGTAATATTAAGTCAATTTAATAATTTGTATGTATAATATTAAGACTTTTTATATTTACTTACGCGTTATATTTGTTTACGTCAAGCTCACTCTCTTTCTTGTTAACGATAACGTTGACTGTTGCATCACCGATTACGTTAAGCGGAAGAAGTGCCATCTCAACCGGACGGTTGATTGCTACAACAAGTGCATATGCGATCATGCAAAGGTCAGATGTCCAGCCCATACCGGAAAGGATGGTTACGATCAGAGTTGTGCCTGCGATCGGAATAGCCGGGCAGCCCATTGCTGCACAGATGGAAAGGAATGCAACTGTGATCAGGTTTGCAGGTGTGATGTCAATTCCGGATGCTGTTGCAATAAAGGTTACTGCAAACATATGCATAACTGTTGTTCCGTTCATGTTGATGGTCATACCTGTAGGAAGTACAAAGCTTGTGATCTCCTGAGAGCACCCAAGCTCATCAATACATGTTCTGGTGTTCAGCGGAAGGCATGCTGCGGAAGAGTTTGTGGAGAATCCGAATACACCGACCTTTGCGATCTTTTTAAGGAATTTCATCGGGCTTAAGCCTGTTGTAAGGCCGATACCGATCGGATAAATAGTAACAACAAGTACAAACAGTGTCAGCATCGCGCCTACAATGTAAGCTGCTGCAGGTGCCAGATACTCTGCTCCGTAGATAGCGAATGTACGGGAGATCAGACAGAAGATTGCAACAGGACCAACCTTGTTGATCAGGAATGTAAGATACAGGTTGATGATATCACTGAAATTTTCAAGAACTTTTTTCAGAGGATTCACCTTGTCACCAAGTGCATTCATGCAAAGTCCGAGAACGATAGCTACTACTACAACTGCAAGAATGCTGTTGTTGCTGCTGAATGCGGTTCCGATGTTGGACGGAACTGCTGTTACGATTGTTGCAAGCGGGTTAAACTGATCCAGTGTTGCAGCCTCTGTAACTGCCTCTGCCGGAAGCTTAACATTGAAGAAGCCTGCGGATTTCATTGCAAATGCAACGATACCTGCGATGCATGCGCCTACTACATAGAAGCAGAAGAATCCAAGAAGTGTACGTCCTGCGATTCTTCCCAGCTTGGAAGAGCTGGAGATACTGCACATTGCAAGACTTAAGGATACAAGTACCAGCGGTACGATTGCCATCTGTAATCCTCTCATGAACAGCTGTCCGATAATGTAGAAGAGACCGATGGAATGAAAGCCCTGATCTGCTGTAATATCCTGGAACAGAAGTGCATTAATCACGTTCCATGTTCCCTCGGACATCTGCTGCTTCAGAAGCATAAATCCGAGTCCTACGACCAGACCGCCGACCAGAGCGATCATCATGTTTCTTACTATGTTGTTCTGTTTTTTCTCTTTTGCCATAGTTTCCACCCTTTCCTTTCTTATCCTAAAAAAGTACAAATTTTCATATAAAAAGAGCCGGACAAATCATCGCAGTAATCCCTTGTTTTAAATCTCCTTTGATTTATCCGGCATTCTATCTCTCATATGAATGTACTTTATTTAGTTTTTATAAGTGTTTGATCTCAATACCCTCTTCTGTGAATTTCTCACGGATCTTCTGTACAAAAGCAAGTGCTTTCGGTCCGTCTCCGTGTACACAGAGTGTGTCGCCTTTGATGTCAAGCTCTTTTCCGTTGATGGATGTGACTTTACCTTCTTTGATCATCTTCACGCATCTTTCGATGGCAACGTTCTCATCTGTGATCATGGACCCCTCCATCTTTCTCGGTACAAGAGAAAGATCATCCATGTATGCACGGTCTGCAAAAATCTCAGATGCTGTACGAAGTCCCTTGTTCTCAGCAATATCACCAAGAACTGCTCCTGCACAGTAGTAAACGATCAGATCTTTGTCATACTCACAGATTGCCTCGCAGATCGCTGTGGAAATGTCCTCGTCATACTGGCAGGCATTTCCCATTGCTCCATGAGGAGCGACATGCTGAAGCTTCATTCCGTAGCTCTTAGTGAAAGCAGCCAGAGCTCCTATCTGATATCTGACGTAATTCTTAACTTCATCATGAGAGAGAACCATCTTTCTACGTCCAAAGCCAAGAAGATCAGGATATCCAGGATGGGCTCCAACCATAACGCCACGTTCCTTTGCCATGCGGACTACCTTATCCATTACCATCGGATCGCCTGCATGCCAGCCACATGCTACATTTGCTGTTGTGACATATTTGATGATCTCTTCATCTCCACCAAGCTTATATGCGCCAAAGCTCTCACCCATGTCACTGTTTAAGTCGATACTGTACATGTTGCTACCTTCCTTTCTTTCTTTACTTATTGAAAGTATAACATGTTAAATAAAAATAATAAAATAGAATATTTTTTCAGAATATATTAATAATTTCTATATTTCTTTTGCAATAAATTTTACTTTTTTCTGATCCGTTTTTTGAAAATCTATTGACAAAGGATTTTATATATGATTAAATAGTCATATGAACATTAATTCATATATTCATATAAATAATCAGCAAGGAGAATTCATATGAAAGAGATATTAGAGAAGACTTCCTCAGATTCCTGCGGATGCGGTCACGACCATCATGATGTACATGACCATGTAGAACATGCGCATGAAGAACATCACCACCATGAACACAACGATGAGCACTGCGGCTGTGGCTGTGAGGATCATGAACACGAACATCATCACCATCATGAACATGTCAACGATCACTGCGGTTGCGGCTGTGAGGATCATGAACATGAGCACGAACATCATCATCATGACCATGACGATCACTGTGGCTGCGGCTGTGAGGGGCATGAACATGAGCACGACCATCATCACCATCATCACCATGACGATCACTGTGGCTGCGGCTGTGAGGGGCATGAACATGAGCACGACCATCATCACCATCATCACCATGACGATCACTGTGGCTGCGGCTGTGAGGGGCATGAACATGAACACGACCATCATCACCATCATCACGACGAGCACTGCGCTTGTGGCTGCGAGGATCATGAGCACGAACATGGCCATCACCACCCCCACAGCACAGCATCTGCGAAGCGTGTCTACATCCTGGAGAACCTTGGCTGTGCTCACTGTGCTTCCAAGATGGAAGAACAGATCCAGCATCTTGACGGCGTAGAAAGTGCAACCATCACTTTCGCTACCAAACAGCTTCGTCTCAATGCAGCAGATCCAGATGCTCTGCTTCCGCAGATCCGTAAGATCTGCACCTCTATTGAGTCCGAAGTTAAAGTTGTTCCGAGAAATCCGAAGCCTTCTGCTTCTGCTGACGTAACAACCAGGATCTACCTTCTTGAGAACTTGGGCTGCGCTCACTGTGCTTCAAAAATGGAAGAACAGATTGCCGACCTTGACGGCATCTCCGAAGCTACCATTACTTTTGCAACCAGGCAGCTTCGTGTAACTGCAAAGAATCCGGACCGTTACCTGGATCAGATCCGCAGGATCTGTACTTCCATCGAATCCGAAGTTATAGTAAAAGAAAAAGATCCGAGGCCAAAGGCACAGGCAGCTACATCCGAAACTCACGCAGCCAGTACAAAGAGAACTTTTTCCAAAGAAAAGATCGATACAATCTGCATTATCATCGGTGCGATCCTTTTTGTTGCCGGTGAGATCATGGAACATAAAGGATTTACAGATACCGCCACTCTTCCGGTATTCGTGATCGCATACCTTGCACTTGGCGGTGTGATCGTTGTAAAAGCAGCCAAAAACATCTCACACGGACAGATTTTTGATGAAAACTTCCTGATGAGTATTGCAACACTTGCCGCTTTTGCTATCAATGATTCTGCTGAGGCCGTAGGCGTTATGCTCTTCTACCGAATTGGCGAGCTTTTCGAAGAAAAAGCTGTTGAGCGAAGCCGCGGTCAGATCATGGACGCAGTTGACCTCCGTCCGGAAGTTGTAAACCTTGTTGCCGGCGATGATGTTCAGGTAATTCCATCTGAAGATGCTCAGGTTGGAGATGTTCTCCTGGTTCGTCCTGGTGACCGTATTCCTCTTGACGGTGTGATCATCGAGGGAAGCAGCCGCATCGACACATCACCGATCACAGGTGAGCCTGTACCAGTTGCTGTAAACGAAGGTGACGAGATCACTTCCGGATGTGTAAATACCTCCGGTCAGTTAAAGATCCGTGTGGAAAAACCACTCGGAGAATCCATGGTAACACGTATCCTGGATTCTGTAGAAAATGCAGCAGCAAGCAAACCGAAGATCGACCGTTTTATCACACGTTTTGCAAAAGTATACACCCCTTGTGTTGTAGGAATCGCTGTTGCAACAGCACTGATTCCTTCCCTTGTAACCGGGAACTGGCACTACTGGATCTACACAGCGATCACCTTCCTGGTAATGAGCTGCCCATGTGCTCTTGTACTTAGTATCCCGCTTGCTTTCTTCTCAGGAATCGGTGCTGGTTCCAAAAAAGGAATCCTGTTCAAAGGCGGCCTTTCTATTGAAGGATTAAGCCACCTTGGTGCAGTCGTTATGGATAAGACAGGTACTATCACAGAAGGTAACTTCCAGCTCCAGAAAGTTGTTACAATCGGAGAATACAGTGAAGAGCAGCTTCTTGCCATGTGCGCAGGCTGCGAACAGAACTCTACTCACCCAATCGCAAACAGTATCGTAGCTGCCGCAAAAGAGCGCGGAATAAGCCTTGAAAAGCCCCTTTCCCTTGAAGAGATCTCCGGCCATGGAATTTCTGCCCAGATGCCAGAAGGCAAAGTCCTCTGCGGAAACCGCAAGCTGATGGACAAATTCGGTGTTGCAATCGGAGAACTTCACGAAGCAGCTTACGGATCTGAAGTATTCATGGCTGTAAACGGAAAATTCGCCGGATATATGTTAATTTCCGATACCATCAAACCAGATGCAAAAGATGCCATCGCTTCTCTCAAGAAACTTAATCTTCACACAGTTATGCTTACCGGCGACTCTGAGGACAGTGCTCAGGCTGTTGGAAAAGAAGCCGGAATTGACGAGATCTATGCAAAACTTCTTCCTGAAGATAAGCTGAACGCATTAAAGAAGATCCGTCAGGAACATGGAACTGTAATGTTTGTCGGTGACGGAATCAACGATGCTCCTGTACTTGCAGGTGCTGATGTAGGAGCTGCTATGGGAAGCGGTGCTGATGCCGCTATCGAAGCTGCTGACGCCGTATTTATGAATTCCAACGTAGATGCGATCCCTCAGTCCGTTTCCATTGCAAAGAACACCAACCGCATTGCATGGCAGAACGTAGTATTTGCTCTTGTGATCAAGATCGCAGTTATGATCCTTGGTCTTGCAGGACACGCAAACATGTGGATGGCTGTATTTGCGGACACCGGCGTTGCCATGATCTGCGTGCTGAATTCCATTCGTATCCTGTATAAAAAATAAAAATTTGACCGGTGCGGTTTTTTCAGCTACAATAGAAGTTAATATTTTGGAGGATGCGCAAATGAAGAAACCACATATAGATTACCCGATCAACGATGATACACTCTACAGACTTGCGGATCTTTTTAAGGTTTTCGGAGACCCGACAAGAATCCGCATCCTGTACGCACTTTCTGTTGAAGAGCTCTGCGTCCAGGATATCGCAGACAGACTTTCCATGACCCAGAGTGCGATTTCCCATCAGCTCCGTGTACTGAAGCAGATGTCACTGGTCAAGTTCCGCAGAGACGGAAAAACAATTTTTTACTCCCTGGCAGACAGCCATGTGGCAACCATCATGAATCAGGGTCTAGAGCATGTAACAGAAGAATAAAAAAACGGTCTGGCTTTCCCTTTTCCGGGAAATTACCAGACCGGCTTTTTATATCTGCCGGATTCCATTACGGAAGTGTCCGGCAGATTTTTTATTATTCATATTCACGATACACTGCTGCACCGAATAACTGCCTGTCAGTCTGATTCGGCCACGTCATTTTCATTCATTTACACTGTTGATTGCATCCACTGTTTTCTTATATTCAGCAGCTACCTTTCCAAGCAGCTCCGGAAGCCTGGACACATCCGGATTTCCGTTTCGCAGCTCCTCTGTGATATCGCTTGAAACTTTGAAAAGCTGTGTGAAACCAAGATTTGCACATACACCTTTTAAGGTGTGAGCTGCACGGAATGCCTCTTCATAATCCTGTTTTCCCAGAGCATCTTTCAGTAACTGATAGCTTGGATCGTCCAGAAATTTCCGAGCAAATTTCTCAACCAGCATCTTATTTCCTGCAAAACGTCCAAGTACCTCTTCGTAATTGCTTTCGATGGCATTATAGCACTGTTCAATTGTCATTTTTAAATTTCTCCTTTCCGGCCCATCAGATATCTGCCATTATTTCCAGGACAGCTGTCTGATCTTGTGTATTATTTATATTTATCTTTAGCTCCATGATAAAGCACCATGACTCCGTATGCAGGCATTCGTACCTGAAGGATTCCTGCTTCTGCAATATATTCTTCTGCCTCTTCTGTATAGCCGTTTTTAGAGGAAAGCATGATTCTCTGGAAAGCTGCAGCACCTTTACGGCTTACACCTGTTTTCCAGGCTGTCACACGCACGTCCCTCTCATATTCCTGATTATTCAGGATCACTATAATCTGCTCATCATCCGAAAAACGTCCATAGCTTAAGCCCTGATAATCATTCCACAAAAATTCCAGGGATCCTTTTGAAAGGAGCGGATATGCCTTGTGTATACAAATCATCCGCTTGTGGAAATCAAGCATTTCAAGATCTTCTTTTCCCCAAGGGTATGTCCTCCGGTTGTCCGGATCTGTAAATCCGCAGACACCAGCCTCGTCTCCGTAATATACGGTTGGCGCGCCAGGCCAGGTCATCTGGATCACAACAGCCTCTCTCATGATCGCAGGATTGATGTTTGCAGATGCTGCCTCAGCTCCTGCGTAGGAAAGTCTTCCTACCCTATGGTTCGTTCTTGTGAGGAACCTGGAATGATCGTGATTGGAAAGCTCATTCATAGCCCCGTAAAGAGCTCCCATATGAAGGGAACGCATGTGATGCTTCATAGCCCCGATAAAGGCCTCACTGTTGCCGTAGAGATCTTCTCTGTACTCATCACTGTGCTTCTCCATCCCGGTTAGAAACCAGGTTACAGGCTCCATAAAAGCATCGTAGTTCATCACAGTATCCCACTCATCTCCAAGCAGCCAGCTCTCCGGATTTCCATAATGCTCAGCCAGGATCACTGCTTCCGGATTCGCTTCCCGCACTACTTTGCGAAACTCTTTCCAGAAACGGTGGTTAAATTCATTGCTGTGCCCCAGATCTGCTGCAACATCCAGTCTCCATCCATCTACATTGTAAGGCGGGGAAACCCACTTCTTTCCTACTTCCAGAATTGTTTTACAAAGCTCCTCCGACTCTTCGTAATTCAGCTTGGGCAGAGTATCATGGGTCCACCATCCCTCATAGGAAGGATTGTACGGCCACAAATTCTGATTCTTGAAACAAAAGAAAGAACGGTAAGGGCTGTCTGCTGAAACATAAGCACCTTTCTCATAGCCTTCCTGATTTTCATAGATCCGCTCCCTGTCCATCCATTTATTGAAGGATCCGCAGTGGTTGAACACACCATCCAGGATCACTTTCATTCCTCTCCTGTGGATTTCCTCCACAAGCTCCTGAAACAGCTTGTTGCTGGCCTCCAGGTTGCGTTTATCCGTCACACGGCAGATATACTTGGCCGCATGGCTGTTATCCCTGTCTCCCGGGCTTAAAAGGCCGTCACAGTCCTCCACGATCTTCCCGATATGGGGATCGATATGGTCATAATCCTGGCAGTCATATTTATGATTGCTGGGTGAAACAAAAACCGGATTCAGATAGATCACGTCCACGCCCAGCTGCTGCAGATAATCAAGCTTATCCATCACGCCCTGGAGATCACCGCCGTAAAATTCCCTGACCCCCATTACTGCAGGTATTTTTTCCCAGTCATCTACTTTCACAGAAATATCTCCAATATAAGAGTATTCTGCTGTCTCCACATCATTAAAAGGATCTCCGTTATAAAACCGATCTACATAGATCTGGTACATTACCGCACCTTTCAGCCACTCCGGCACATGATAATCCGGATAGATCTCAAACTCAGTCCGTTCTTCATGTCTGGTACTGACACCATTGGTATCATAATAACAGGTAACAAGACCTGAATGGATCTCAAAATAATACCGCAGGATATCGGTTCCCATTACAACCTGTGCAGTATAGTAATCAAAGCTTCCCGATGTCTTCTCACGTTTCATTTCCAGATATTCTCCGTCATGCACAAGACAGACATTGTCCACATTATTACGCTGTGTCCTGAAACGGATCGTAACCGTATCGCCCACATCAGGCTCCACCGGTGTCCGGTAATATTCGGTTCCGTCACTGAACATTGCGTCTTTATTTAATACCGGACTCATATTGAGTATATACTGCATTTTTTTTGTAGTCTCCATGCTTTCATGTAACATTCTATTTTCCTCGCTCCGTTTTTAGCACTCATATTTAGTATATTAGCGTAATTTTTTATATCCTGCAAGCATTCCTGCCTTTGTTTTTCTTATCTTCCCATTCATATCTTTTTATATTTTTTTACAGTAAAAAAGACAGCTGGTTAGGCTGCCTTTTTTGGAGAAGGTATTTCTTCTTATGGGGTGTAGCAAAAACTATATAATGTATTGGGGGGTTTTTACGGTATATATAGTACCATGCGTCCATCAAAAAGTGTGCACAAAGTTCACAAAATTCAATATGTTTTTTTGTGCATTTTATTCGTTAATTTCTGCAACCCCATTTTTTTCTGTTGTAAAAAGTGCTTCAAACTCCTCACGATGTACTTTTTCCTTCTCAAGAAGAAGGGCTGCACAGCCATGAAGAACATCCATGTGCTCACGGATAATGCTCTCAGCTTTCTCGTGGCACTCGCTGATAATACGGGATATCTCAGCATCGATCTCTCTTGCTACTTCTTCGCTGTAGCCTCTTGTATGCGCCAGGTCACGGCCGATAAATACCTCATCATCGTCATTTCCATAGGCAATCAGACCGATTTTCTCAGACATACCATATTTCATGACCATGGAGCGTGCGGTCTCTGTTGCTCGCTTGATGTCATTGGAAGCACCTGTTGTGATATCACCGAAAATGATCTCCTCAGCCACACGTCCTCCTAGAAGTGTGGTGATATCCTCCAGCATCTTATTCTTTGTGTTGAACATCTCATCATTATCCGGCAGCGGCATGGTGTATCCTGCTGCTCCCATACCTGTCGGGATGATCGAAATGGTATAAACCGGATCCATATGAGGAAGAACATGGAAAAGAATCGCGTGTCCTGCTTCGTGGTACGCTGTGATCTTCTTCTCCTTGTCAGAAATCACCTTGCTCTTCTTCTCTGCTCCGATTCCAACTTTAATGAATGCTGCCTTGATATCTTTCTGCATGATATACGGGCGGCTCTCCTTAGCTGCGTCAATAGCTGCCTCATTGAGAAGGTTCTCAAGGTCAGCACCTGTAAATCCTGCAGTTGTCTGGGCGATCTGACGAAGATTCACATCATCTCCCAGCGGTTTATCCTTGGCATGTACCATCAGAATCTCTTCTCTTCCCTTGACATCCGGACGGCCAACACCTACTTTACGGTCAAACCGTCCAGGACGGAGAATTGCCGGATCCAGGATATCCACACGGTTGGTCGCTGCCATTACGATAATTCCTTCATTTACACCAAAACCATCCATCTCAACAAGAAGCTGGTTCAGTGTCTGCTCTCTCTCATCGTGTCCACCGCCCATACCGGTTCCTCTCTGGCGGGCAACTGCATCGATCTCATCGATAAAGATGATACACGGTGCATGACGTTTGCCTTCCTCAAAAAGATCTCTTACACGGGAAGCACCGACACCGACAAACATCTCCACAAAATCCGATCCGGAAATAGAAAAAAACGGTACGCCTGCTTCTCCTGCAACAGCTTTTGCCAGAAGGGTCTTACCGGTTCCCGGAGGGCCCACAAGAATTACTCCTTTCGGGATTCTGGCTCCGACTTTTGTATATTTCTGCGGAGATTTCAGGAAGTCAACTACCTCCTCCAGATCCTCTTTCTCCTCCTGGAAACCTGCAACATCCTTGAATGTTACTTTCTTATCGTCAGGGGAAGACATTCTGGCTCTGCTTTTTCCGAAATTCATCATCTTCGCATTGCTTCCGCCGCCACCGGACATCTGACGGTTCATCATCATAAAGAAAAAGATGAGGATAGCTCCTGTCAGTACGACCGGAAGAACAGTTCCGATCATAGAACTGTCTCTTGGTACATTGCGGATGGTTGGATCAATGTCATATTTCTCAAGAAGTTCCTCTGCTTCTTTTACATCGGTTACATAGACTGTCTTCTGACCGTCTGAAACAATGTTTGCTGTTACATAACCGGTGGGCACTTCTCTGTTCTGATGGATCACAGCATCCGTCACCTTGTCTTCTTCCAGGGCCTTCTCCAGCTGTCCCATTGTGTAGCTTCCCTGGGTCGATACCTGGTCATTGAGATACAGATATCCTGCGATCAGCGCCACAATAAGCAGAAAGTACAGGCCTATCTTACCTGAATGCTTGCTCACTTGGTTAAATCTCCTTTCAGTCCTCCAGCTCCACTACTCCGATGTAAGGAAGGTTTCTGTATTTCTGGGCATAATCAAGTCCATAACCAACTACAAACTCATCCGGAATGTTGAAGCAGCAGTAATCTACCTCTACATCTGTCACACGTCTCTCCGGCTTGTCAAGAAGTGTACAGAGTTTAATACTGGCCGGGTGTCTGCCCTTTAAGATACGCAGCAGATAACTTAATGTTCTTCCGGAGTCAATGATATCCTCCACGATCAGAACATCCCTGCCTTCCAGCGGCTGGTCAAGATCCTTGACGATCTTTACAACTCCGCTTGATTTCGTGTCATCGCCATAGCTGGATACAGACATGAAATCCAGAGTTACCGGGCGTGTGATCCTCTTGGCAAGCTCACACATAAAGAAAACGCCGCCCTTCAGTACACAGATCATGTGTACTTCCTTGCCTTCATAATCTTTGTTGATCACATCTGCAACTTCCTGGATACGGGCATCTACCTCTGCTTCACTGAGTAAAACTCTGATTTTTTCGCTCATGCTAAAACTCCTCCTTGGTAATGTAATTCCAACACTCTCCCTGTAGTGGAAGTGATCTTATACTGTTCGTTCATCCGTCCTCCCGGGATCCAGAGAATCTCGCTGCCTGCTGCAACAACAGGAATCTTATCTCTTAAGCTTGCCGGGATCTTCTCATCAATAAAGATCCGGTTCAGTTTCTTCCTGCCACCCTCACGGTTCACAACAAGGAAATCACCCTGTCTTCTGGTTCTAACGCATGGACTATTTTTTATTTTATCATAATCAAACCATTTCGTACACTTTTTTTCTTCAATCTTCTGTTTCTTATAGGAAAAAATTTTTGCTTCGAAGATGCCAAACGGGCATTCCAGACTTCCAGGTACCGGAATTTCCCAGAAATCTTCTGCAGGATATTTCTCTCTTTTTACAAGGGATTCTGTACTCTCCGGGGCTTTCCGCGGAACTGTCTTTCCCAGATGGACACCTTCGTACTGCCGGACTGCATAAAGATTCTGCGGGAGCCTTATATAACGGCCGATTCCTTTCTCTGAAACAGACAGCACCTGTTCCACATGAAGGGCAGTAAAATCTTTTCTTTTTCCTGCCAGCTTTCCGAAGGCTTCCAATACTGCATACTCCTGAATGATCTGATCCTCCCTGAAAAACTCCCCCTCAAAAAGATATCCGTCTTTTCTTTCACATCCGGATAAAAGCCGGCTGCCTTTTTCCAAAAGATAATGGTCTGCCGCTGCCAGCATCCTGGCTGTTTCTGCCATATGTTCCACTGCTCTTGGATTGATTTCCTTCTCCATGGCAGGCAAAACATGATGGCGGATCCTGTTTCTGGTGTATTCATCCGACAGATTGGTGCTGTCCGTGATATATGAAATCCCCTTCTCTTTCAGATAATTGACAATTTCCCGGCGTTCTAAACATAAAACCGGACGGATGATCCCATCACCGCAGGGACGGATTCCCGCGAGACCGCGAAGACCTGTTCCTCTGGCCAGGTGATGGAGCATGGTTTCTGCCAGATCATTGCGGTTGTGGGCCAGTGCCACAAGAAACTGCGGCTGGTCTTCCGTCTTCTGTTCCGGAAACCCCATTCTTTCTCTCTCCCTGAAAAAAGCCTGCTTCCGGACGATCCTTCCGGTTTCCTCCTCTCCAAGCTTCCATTCCTTCGCAAGCTCCGGAACCGGATAGTGATACACCTCAAAAGGGATCTCCCATTCTTCGCAGATTTTTCTCACCATGGATTCGTCTCTGTCTGCCTCTTCACCACGGATTCCATGATGGATATGGACAGCCTCCAGCTCGAAGCCCATATCATGCTGAATACACTTCAGGATATGGAGCATGGCAATGGAATCTGCACCGCCGGACACTCCTGCTGCCACCATATCCCCTGCCTTCAGCATATGATTTTCTCTGATATATTTCTTTACACGTTCGATCATTTCTTCTTATATCGTCCTTCTGTATAAAAAACTTCTATTTCTTCCACAGTCCTGCCACAACAACTGTCATGTCATCCCTGGCACGGTAATCGCTGTATCCAAGAACCCTCTCCAGGATTCCCCTCCCCATCTCCTTAGGCTCTTTTTCCCGGACATCCATGATGATCTCCTTCATGGTCTCCTCCTCCCGCTCAGCCGGAAGTGCATCGAGAACACCGTCTGTCATCATGATCAGATAATCCCCATGATAAAGTTTTCTTGAGGCTGTGTCAAAATCCAGCTGCTGCACAAGTCCTGCTGCCAGACTCTCTGATGCAATGGATTCCACCCAGTGATCTCGCTTGATAAAAGTAGACGAAGCTCCTGCCTTGAGAAAATTGCAGATTCCTGTATACAGATCCACAGCACAGATATCCACTGTGGAAAACATCCCTTCCCTGCCCTTCAAAAGCAATGCGGAATTCACCATTCTGGCTGCTGTTTCCTGGGAAAGCCCTGATTCCATAAACTGTTCCAGAAGTTCCACAACAATCTCACTCTCCTTGAAAGCTTCCATCCCGGACCCCATTCCATCGGAAAGGCAGAGAAAAAATCTTCCATCTTCTTCCTGTCGGCAGATATAATTATCTCCGGAAACCTTCTCCTGTTCTCTTGTAAGCCTGGCCACTCCATAAAGCATCTGATAACTCACATCTTCCACAAAATGCACAGTATGGAATTCTCCGTTCACAATGCTTCTGCTACCCTGTTCCGGAGTCATGGGACTTCCGCAGATTCTTGACAGGATCTGGGAGCTCTCTGCCATGGAAATGCACTGGCCGCTCCTGGCTCTCATATTAAGAAAAACCTGGCGTCTTCCTTCGATCTTGTCCATGACCCAAACATGGCGGATGATCACATGTTTTTTTCGAAAAGCTTTTCTAAGATCTTCCTGAAACTGCGGATCTGCAGGCATGATATCATAAAGCTCCTCTGCCATATGATCCATGATCCTGGATATCTCCGTAAGCTGCTGCGCTACTGCCAGCCGGCTTTCGATCATACGGTTGTCCCATACAAGATTCTGCCGTTCTTCCCTGAATTCTTCCCCCATCACCTGAAAATACTGGGATGATTTTCCGCAGACTCCCATCCATTCACTGCGTACCTGGCGGATAGCCTCCTCATCTCCTTCTTCCATAGTGCGTATCAGGTTTTCACTGCAGCGCATGGTATCACCGGCACGTTCTCCCCAGCAGATCTCTCTCTGATAGCATCTGGAACATACTGTCTGGCTGGTATCTGAGATAATCCGGTTCAGCTGTCCGCTGCTCAAAAATTCCTTGCGGTACGGCATGCCGTAAAAAGTATCTGCCAGCTTACGAAGTGATGCTGCATACCTCTCCACCTTCTCCTTCTGGGGATGGCTTTCACCCAGCGGCATGATTTCTTCTTTTTCGTGCTTTTTTCCCGAAAAGACAGTTTTTGCCATGTCCCGGATCATCAGCAGTATGCTGATTACGAGCATGGCAATTATCCATTCCTGCATATTCTCCCCTCCCCTGATAGCCTTCACTGACTGATTATTATAAAGGAGGTTTTATGAAATATCTGTCAAAGCTGCACGAAAACCAGAAAAAACTTTTCACCAAAATACGAAATATTTCGGCTATTTCTCTTCCTGGAATACGATCTCGTTATCTTTCACAAGACCAAGCTTCTCCCTGGCTGCTTCTTCCACATATTCATCTGTCTTCATGTATTCTTTCTCAGCATCGATCTCCTTGGTACGATCTTTCTCGCTCTCAATAGATTTCTCCAGTGCGGACGCCTTGGAATTATAATAATCCAGACGGTTCTGAAGCGTTCTGGCCTGCATCATAAGGCTTCCAAGCATAACCAGTGCAATGACTGTAATTCCCATCATGCCGAGATAATTGTATCCGATTTTTCTCTTTCCTTTTCCCTTCCCTGGCTTCTTCAATCTGTCTGCTCCTTTTTCATTTATATCTGCATCGTTTCCTTTTTCTGAGCTTACATATCCAGATTTTACATCTTCTGCAAAGAAATATCAACCAGTTTGCCGTCTTTTTTCTTCAGCGAAACAGCCTTTTTAAAAGGGACTCTTCTTTTTTATCTTTTTTTCTGCCAGGATAGCTGAGACTGTCGATTCTTCCTTCCAGACTGATCTCCCCGCTTTCCAGGTCAAGGTGTTTTACATGGAGTGCTTCACCCTTTATGTCCAGTTTTCCCTCTTCTGTATTCAGCAGTATTTCTTTTTCGTCAAAAGAGATCACCTCTCGGATTCCTGTGATTGTACCGCCTTTTTGCCTCTCCAGCATCAGTCTGTGAAGTGATGCAGATTTCTTCTCGTCCAACTCCAGCCTCCCAAGCGCGATTTCTCTTTTATTTTATGAAAAAGGCTGCCGGAATAGAACATTCTGCCTGACTGACAGCTTTCCCTTCATCAGATGTAGCGGAACATACTCTCCACTTCGTCTTTCTTTACAGTATCTTTCACCTCCAGAACTTCCACCTTTACATTCCGGCTTCCGAACTGGATCTCAACTGTGTCGCCGGTCTTCACCTGAACAGATGCCTTGGCCGGTTTGTCATTAACCAGAACTCTTCCCGCATCGCATGCTTCATTAGCTACTGTGCGACGTTTGATCAGACGGGATACCTTCAAATATTTGTCAAGACGCATATTTTTTCCTCCTAAAAAAGCAGGGGAAACCAAAATCCGGTTCCCCCTGCCGTTATCACTCTGAACTAACAGATTATTTACCGTTGACAACGTCCTTTAAAGCTTTTCCAGCTTTGAATTTCGGAGACTTGGAAGCCTCGATTGTCATGGTCTCACCAGTCTGAGGATTTCTTCCCTCTCTTGCAGCTCTTGTGCTGACTTCGAAAGTTCCGAATCCAACCAACTGAATCTTCTCGCCCTTTTTCAGCTCATCAGTTACAACATCGATAAAAGATTTCAGAACAGCTTCTACATCTTTCTTGGAAAGATTGGTATCTTTCGCCATAGCTGCTACTAATTCTGTTTTATTCATGGTGTTTCCTCCTAATAATTGATGTTCTCTTATTTTTTGGCTTTGCTTTATATATATAACCCTTTTGACTTATAATGTCAAGGTTTTTCGCGTATTACAGGCGTTTTCTCCGATTTTTTTCCCGCTTTTTCAGCTCATCCCAGGAAAGGCTGCAGGCTTCTTTATCTTCCGGGAAAAATATCTTGGGATGACGGAATTTCATCTTGTCTGCAACGCCGCTGATCACATCATCTACGGTGAACGCTCCCTCTTCACGGGCGATCTCACTCTGAAGGATAACCAGCATCAGAAGATCTCCAAGCTCCTCGCAGAAATTGTCACTGTCCCCGGTATCCCGGAAGTGATCAATACCTTCCAGAACTTCCTCAGTCTCATTGACCAGACATTCTTTCAGGCTCTCGTGGGTCTGTACACTGTCCCACGGACAATCTCTGCGAATCCGCTTTATGATGTCAACAAGTTCTTCGAATGTGTATCTGTCCTGTTCTGCCATTATTTCATGGAATCTACCATTGCAAGAACAGCCTTGCCCATTGCATCCGATTTCTCGTCTGCATCTGCAAGGGATGTTCCCTTAACGCCATAGTAGAATTTAACCTTCGGCTCTGTTCCGGACGGTCTTACGCAAACCCATGCATCGTCTGTAAGCTCATAGTAGAGAACATTGGAATTCGGAAGACCTGTAGGTTTCTTCTCGCCTGTTGCAAGATCTGTGATCTCGTCAAGCTTATAGTCACGGACAGCTGTTACCTTATGTCCGGCAAACTCTGCCGGCGGGTTCTGGCGAAGAGTTGTCATGATCTCCTGGATTTTCTGAAGTCCCTCGATACCTTTCATGGTAACTGCCTGAATAGCATCCTTGTAGTATCCGAACTCCTCGTACATGTCGATCATTGCATCCCAGAGAGTCTTGCCCTGAGTCTTATAATAAGCTGCTGCCTCGCAAAGTGCCATAGTTGCAACAATGGCATCTTTATCTCTTGCGTAAGTTCCGATCAGGCAGCCGTAGCTCTCCTCAAATCCGAAAAGATATGTACCCTTACCGCTGTTCTCAAATCCAAGAATCTGCTGTCCGATGTATTTGAATCCCGTAAGTACTTCGATCAGTTTTACGTTGTATCCCTTGGCAATAGCATCTGCCAGGTTAGTTGTAACGATTGTCTTTACAAGGGCTCCGTCTTCAGGAAGGCTTCCGTTTACAGCCTTTCTCTGGCTCAGCTCATAGTTTGCAAGAAGGCATCCGGACATATTTCCGGTAAGATCATGGTACTCGCCATTCTTATCTTTTACGCGGACGCCAAGGCGGTCTGCATCCGGGTCTGTTGCAAGTACAATGTCTGCATCAACTTCTTTTGCAAGCTTCAGGCCAAGTTCAAATGCCTCTGCTGCCTCCGGGTTCGGATAGCTTACTGTCGGGAAATCTCCGTTCGGAAGCTCCTGCTCCGGTACTACGTATACGTTTTCAAATCCAAGCTCTTTGAGGATTCTTCTGGCCGGGATATTACCGGTTCCGTGAAGCGGTGTGTAAACGATCTTAAGGTTCCTGCCCTCTGCCTCGATGGCGTCCATATGGATGATCTGTTTCTTAAGCTCTGCCATATAAGCATCGTCAACAGCCTGTCCGATCACCTCGAAAAGTCCTGCCTTCACTGCTTCTTCTTTATCCATTGTCTTCACTGTGTTCCAGTCAGAGATTGCTTTTACCTCGCCCATGATTCCTGAGTCATGAGGCGGTGTGATCTGTGCGCCGTCCTCCCAATAAACCTTGTATCCGTTGTATTCCGGCGGGTTATGGCTGGCTGTTACGTTGATACCTGCAACACATCCCAGATGACGTACTGCAAAAGAAAGCTCCGGTGTCGGGCGAAGTGTCTCAAAGATATAAGCCTTGATTCCGTTAGCTGCCAGACAAAGTGCTGCTTCCTGAGCAAACTCCGGTGACATATGACGGGAATCATATGCAATGGCAACCCCCTGGGATTTCTTGTCTACTTTAGCAATGTAGTTGGCAAGACCCTGTGTAGCTCTTCTTACAACGTAAATATTCATACGGTTGGTTCCCGCGCCAATGATACCGCGCAGGCCTGCCGTACCAAACTCAAGATCCATATAAAAACGCTCTTTGATCTCGTTCTCGTCGTCTTTAATTGCTTTCAGCTCATCTTTTGTTGTCTCGTCAAAGTATGGGTTTTCAAGCCACTGATTATAGATTTCCTTATAATCCTCCATGTTTCAAAGTACCTCCCTGTTTCTCATATACTGTACTCAATATTATATTACAGTTTTCTGAAAAATGGAAGTTTTGTTTTTGCCTTATTCAGAATAACTCCTGCACGAAGCACTGTCCTGAAAAACTTTCCCACTGCTCTTTCTGACGGATCATCATGCGCAGCTTTTCCACATTTTTCCCGGAAACTACCACCTTATTGTGGGTGTAATAATGATTGGCAAGCTTCCAGTATTTTTCCGGATAGAAAAAACGAACTTTCAGGTTCTGCCATTCTGACTTTGAGATCGGACGCACTGCATTATAAGATGAGAGCATTTTTTCCGCCATACGGGGATCCCAGCTGTATTTCTCCAGTATCTTGCGCATAAATCGGTAAAGATCTGCCATCTGCACGTCAAAACTCCAGTGGCCGAAATTGGTCACAGCTGCATTTCTGCCTAAGATTAGCACATTGTGCTGGTTGAACTCTCCATGACAGATACAGCCTGCACGCAAAGCTTGTTCCCTGAGCCTGTCATAATCCGTTGTCTTAAGCATGGAAACTGCCTCTTCGCCTTTTTCCAGAAACCATTCCACACTCCGGAGGTAATCTTTTTCGAAAGGATTGGATGCCCCTTTCTTTCGGATAAAGCTGCGTATCTTACGGAGTTCCTGGTTGTGGCGGATGTATTCATCTTTCAAGTCTCGTCCTGTATAATCCTTCTCCAGCGGGAGCTGCATTTTTCTGTGGATCTCTGCCAGTATGCGCACACTTTTCAGGATATCAGCTTCTGATTTTGTGTCACATTCCCGTCCGTCAAACCAGATCTGTGCAGTATAGGGTATGGAATCTTTGTCCCTGCTTACCAGCGCGCCTTCTTGATTTTCCAGAAATGTATCAACATGGCAGCCCTCATTCTGAAGTTTCATAAGAAGCATCTGCTGCATGGCAAGCTTTTTTTCTGATCCGTGGAATTCCCGCAGGATCACAGGGCCTTTTTCTGTCCTGCACAAAAGCGCACCTCTTACCCTGCCGGAGATTGAAGCAGTAAGCCCATACTGCTCCAGTACGCTCAGACCATAATCGTACAAACAATTTCCCCCCTGCCTTATTTTACGTTCTATCTTATGCAGGGGGGAAATTTGTTATTCTATTCGGTTTTTATGCTATCTTTTTCTGCTGCTTCAAGAAGTTTTTCTTTTGTATTAAGGGAAGGATCTTCCAATACACTGTCAAGAAGCTTTTCCAGAAGATCTCCCAGTTCCGGTCCTGCCGGGTGTCCGGCATTTATCAAATCTTTTCCGGTGACTGCCAGGGTCTTCAGAGATGTACACTCGCCTCTTTTAAGGATCTCCTGATAAGTTTCTGTCACGCCGTTCAGACGTGCCAGCTTTTCCTCTCTTTTATACATACTCTGGGATAAAAGATCTGCCCTCTGTACTTTCAGATACAGTGGAAAAAGCTCCTCTCCAATAAGGTTCACAGATCTTCTCACATCCTCAGCTGACGGAGTCGGGCGAAGATCATGGTACCGGATCAGGCGACAGATGTTTCGAATTGTTGCATTGTCAAATTTCAGTCGGCGCAGGATCTTTCCTGCCAGCTTCTCGCCTGCCGGTCCATGAGTCTTGAAGTGGTCTCTACCGTTCTCATCAGTCTTTTTCACAACAGGTTTCGCAATGTCATGAAGAAGCATGGTGATACGGAGAAGCCGGTCATTTTCAATCTCTGTAAGGCTTTTCAGAATGTGCTCACCCACTGTATAGCAATGATGCGGAGTATTCTGCTTTGTCTCCATACAGGCATCAAATTCCGGAAGAAATTCCCGGGTCAGGCCTGTCTCCCATGCTGTGCGAAGATAGTCCGGATGATCGGATACCAGCAGCTTCACAAGCTCTGTCTGGATACGTTCTGCACTGACATGCTCCAGATTTCCTGCCATTCGCGCCAGTGCCGCCTTCGTATTCTCCTCCACTGTAAAACCAAGCTGTGCAGAAAAACGTACTGCGCGGAGCATCCGAAGGGCATCTTCCGTAAAACGCTCCACCGGATTTCCCACACAGCGGATGATCTTCTGATCAATATCTTCCATTCCGCCAAACAGATCCACCAGTCCATGTTCCGGATGATAAGCCATTGCGTTGATGGTAAAATCTCTTCTCTTAAGATCTTCCTCAAGGCTTCTGGTAAATGTCACTGCATCCGGATGGCGGCCATCATGATATTCTCCGTCCACACGGTAGGTCGTCACCTCGAAGCCTTCTTTATCCATCATCACTGTTACGGTTCCATGCTGGATCCCTGTGTCCACGGTTCTGTGAAAAAGTTCCTTCACCTGCTCCGGAAGTGCGGAGGTTGTGATGTCCCAGTCTCCCGGCACTCTGTTCAGCATGGAATCCCGGACGCAGCCACCGACAACGTAGGCCTCATAGCCGGCAGCATTCAACGTACGCAGGATCTGTGCTGCCTTTTGTGGTATATTTATTGTCATAAATTTAATATGCACGTCCCCAGTAAACCATCTTCTTAGCCGGTTTTCCGCAGCATACGCAAACATCGCTTAACTGCTCCTGCTCAAATGGCATACATCTGGATGTTGCCTGGAAATCTTCTTTGATCTTGTCCTCGCATGCACGGTCGCCGCACCACATAGCTTTGATGAAGCCTGGCTTGCTGTTGATGATCTCGCCGAACTCTTCATAATTCTTTGCTACGTAAGTATGTGACTCTCTGTGTGCACGTGCGCGCTCCAGCATATCATGCTGAATGGTATCCAGAAGCTCTTTTACCTTATCTGCAAGCTCCTCGAAGGATACTGTATATTTCTCACGGGTATCTCTTCTGCAGAGAACTGCCTGCCCGTTCTCAATATCTTTCGGTCCGCACTCAACACGAATCGGTATACCACGCATCTCCTGCTCAGCGAATTTAAATCCCGGGCTCTTGTCTGTAGCGTCAACTTTTGCACGGATTCCTGCTGCTTTCAGTGCTGCAAGAAGCTCGTCCGCTTTCTCCATAACACCCTCTTTACGCTGCTGGATCGGGATGATCACAGTCTGTACCGGAGCGATTCTCGGAGGAAGAACAAGACCGCTGTTATCGCCGTGTACCATGATGATGGCACCAATCATACGTGTTGTCATTCCCCAGGATGTCTGGTGAACATATTTCAGTGTGTTGTCTTTATCTGTGTACTGGATTCCGAATGCTTTCGCAAAACCATCTCCGAAGTTATGGCTTGTACCGGACTGAAGAGCTTTTCCATCGTGCATCAGGGACTCAATAGTATAAGTAGCCTCAGCACCTGCAAATTTCTCTTTATCTGTCTTCTGGCCTTTGATAACCGGAATTGCGAGAACTTCCTCACAGAAATCTGCATAGATATTCAGCATCTGGATGGTACGCTGTTCAGCTTCCTCAGCTGTTGCATGTGCTGTATGTCCTTCCTGCCACAGAAACTCTCTGGAACGAAGGAACGGACGTGTTGTTTTCTCCCAGCGGACAACAGAGCACCACTGATTATATACCTTCGGAAGATCTCTGTGGGACTGGATTTCTTTCTGATAGAAATCGCAGAACAGAGTCTCAGAAGTCGGACGCACACAAAGTCTCTCCTGAAGCGGATCAAGACCGCCATGAGTAACCCATGCAACCTCCGGAGCAAAACCTTCTACATGATCCTTTTCTTTATCAAGAAGAGACTCCGGGATAAAGATCGGCATGTAAACATTCTCTACGCCGGTTTCTTTAAATCTGCGGTCAAGCTCATGCTGGATATTCTCCCAGATCGCATAACCTGCCGGTTTGATCGCCATACATCCTTTAACACTTGTATAGCCGCAAAGCTCAGCCTTCTTAACAACGTCTGTATACCACTGAGCAAAATCCTCATCCATAGACGTGATGGCCTGTACTAATTTCTTTTCTTTTGCCATGATAAATCTCCTTTTTCTTGTGATCTAAAACAAATCGCCGACTGCTGCCCAGCCGCCAATAATCCGGAATCCATCCGGCCACTCTTCCATCCCATAAACCGTACATCATATCACAGTCCCGTTTTACGGACAAAAAAATAAGCCCTCCGAATCCCTCACAAGGGACCGAATGACTTCGGCGGTACCACCCCAGTTAACAGCCGAAAAAGCTGCTCTCTCAATACCCGTTAACGCCGGAAACACACGCCACGCTTCAATCACGCAGAGCTCCGAGGCCGGTTCCACAGTTAACCTGACAGGACTCTCACACCACCATCTGACTCTCATCAGCTGGGAATCCCTCTCTGCGACATATCCCTGTGTACTATTCTCATCATCGCCGTATCTTCGTCCATTTTAGGCGAAAATCCCGACAATGTCAACCCCAAAGATCAAGGATTTACTTCTTCTTTTTATACGAAAAACCCGGTATCCCTGACTTTCTCAAAGATACCGGATCTCCTATCAGTTAAGCTGGAAATGAGACTCGAACTCACGACCCCTTCATTACGAGTGAAGTGCTCTACCGACTGAGCTATTCCAGCCTGTGATAAACACAACTGATATTATACCTGATTTTATAAAAAATGCAAGTGTTTTTCCAGAATCTTGCCAGATTATTTCGCCATCATTTCTTTCTGGAGGTTACTTTCTTTACTGCATCTTTTACTGCTGATGTTGTTTCTGCTGCTGTTTCCCTGACTCTTTTCACTGCACTGGTTACTGTTTTTTCTGCCGTTTTCTCCGCTGATCTCATATCTGCTTTCTGCTTCATATTTCTTTCCGGGGTTTTCGGAATTGATGCTTTTGATCTGGATTTCGGTATTTTTGCATTGGATCTCTTTGTTGTTCTGCTTTTTCCGGATGCAGTCTTTACAATTTTTTTATCTTCTTTTGTGTGTTTTGGTGCTTTTGATGTTTTTCTCTGCACTGTTTTCTTCTCAGGTGTACAGATGAATACAGCCACACCATATGCCGGAAGTTTCAGTTTCAGAGAATATTCACGGTTGTCACATTCTGTATCTGCACAAGACTTTGCCCTGGCATTTACCACACCCTTGCCGCCATATTTTCCGCTATCGCTGTTTAAGATTTCCTTATATTTTCCTTTAAAAGGAACTCCCACCTGATAGCTGTCGTAGGAAACCGGTGAGAAATTGCACACTGCAAGAAGGGTTTCCTCCGGCTTCTCTGTTTTTCTCAGAAATGCAACGATATTCTCATCAGAATCTGTAAACCGGATCCATTCAAAACCGTCAGAATTACCATCCATTGCATACAGTGCTGGATTTGTTCTGTAAAGCTCATTCAGATCATGAATGTACTCTTTCAGCTCCGGCTGGATATCAGAATCCGGTGCAGTCATCTTTATTCCCGGATGAAGGATAAGATAAGCATATGCTTCACGTAGCTGTGCGTTTTTCTCTTTCAGAGTTCCCGGAAGTTTTTCCAGAAATTCAGCGGTAGTACCTACGTCCCTTTTTCCCAGGGTAAGTACATAATGTTCACTGTAGGCATACATCATGGAAAGAGTCATCTGGTCATAATGCTCATGTCTCCTCACAGGCTCTGTTTCCATATATGTGAGAAGATCCCTTGTCCATCCACCGCTCCATTTATAATCAAAGCCAGGATGATCATTCTCCACACTGTCTGTAAGCTGCGGCCATAAACCATCCTCCTGAGCGATCATAAGAACCCCCGGATTCCGTTTCTTTACAATGGAATTCAGATGCTTGATAAATTCCAGTGCCTGAAGATTCTCACCGGAACCATAGATATTAGGAGTCCACTGGCCTGCCTCCCTTCCGAAATCCAGATACAGCATGGCATCCACATCATCCAGACGGAATCCGTCCACATGAAATTCATCCAGCCAGAAAAACGCATTGGACAGCAGAAAATTTCTCACCATCGGGCTTCCGTAATTATAAAGCATGGTTCCCCACATCGGATGCACAGCCATAGCCGGATCCTGCACTTCATAAAGCGGTGTTCCGTCAAACTTCTCAAGTCCTGCATCAAAACGCGGGAACTGTGCAGGTGCCCAGTCAAGTATCACACCGATCCCGGCCTGATGGAGTTCCTCCACAAGTACGCGGAAATCCTCTACTGTACCAAAACGTGTTGTCACAGAATAGTATGCAGAAGTAGAATAACCACCTGATTTCTGATCCAGATATTCCATGACCGGATGTAATTCCACATGTGTATAGCCGGTTTCTTTTACGAAATTTACAAAATCAATGTTATTTTTCCATGCAGTGATATCTGTCTCATAAACAGATACCGGAATTTCGCGGCTTTCATATTTTACACGTTCCTTCATCCACACATCATCCTGCCAGGAAAAATCTCCCAGCTCTGTCACAACGGAGATCACGGAAGGCGGTTCCTGCGTACCGTTTCCATAGGGATCTGATTTTCGCCGGATATTCCCTCCTTTGACTTTGATCTCATATTGATAAGCACTTCCTGCCTTCACTCCCGGAACAAACAGTTCAAAGATACCTGACATTGGCATGCGGTGCATTGGCAGACGCCGTCCATCCCATCTGTCAAAATCTCCCACTACACTGACACGTATCGCATTCGGTGCCCAGACAGCAAAATAGGTTCCCTGTACACCACCGCAGTTCCCAGGATGCGCACCCAGCTTCTGATAAGCTTTGTAATAAACACCTGCACAGAAGGCTTTCTCCTCTTCTTCTGTAATCTGGCAAGGACATTCATATGCATCATAAAAAGTTTCCTTCATGTTTCCTCTTGTTACACGGAAGCGATATTCCGGAATTCTTTTCAGCGGGATCATCACTGCATAATATCCCGCTTCATCTTCCAGTGTCATTGGATAGACTTTTTTTCCAACTAATACTTCCGCTGCTTCTGTTCCCGGAAAAAATCCCTGGATCAGCACACCGTCTTCCGTCACCCTGGGCTGCATCACATCCCTTGGCGCAGCTTCCTCACCATAAACAATTGCCTCGATTCGGGGCCAATCCATATATTCATACGCTTTATCAGCCATAATCGTCTCCTCCGTCATTTTTGTTGTTTTATAGACTCAGTTTATCACTTTTTTACAGAAAAATAAAGATTACCATCATTAATCTTCGCAAAAAAATATACAAGTAACCGGTAACAGAATAGAAAATAAATGAATTTGGTTCTTCCCAAAACCACTTTCAGCGATTATAATATGAACCAGAAATATGAAGCACATAATAAAATTATCAGGAGGAAACATAAATGGAAAACAGACTGTATGATGTAACAGCTCTCGGCGAGCTTCTGATCGACTTTACAGAAAACGGCGAAAGTTCCCAGGGAAATCCAACTTTCGAGGCCAATCCTGGTGGGGCTCCGTGCAATGTTCTTGCCATGCTGAACCGTCTTGGTAAAAAGACTGCCTTTATCGGAAAAGTAGGTAATGATATGTTTGGCAAACAGCTTAAAAGTGCTGTCGAAGAATGTGGAATCGATACCAGAAATCTTGTTATGGATGATGAAGTGCATACAACTCTTGCTTTTGTACATACTTATCCGGATGGAGATCGTGATTTCTCTTTTTACCGTAATCCGGGTGCTGATATGATGCTTACCAAGGATGATGTGGATGCTGATCTGATCCGCAATTCCAGAATTTTCCATTTCGGTACTCTTTCTTCTACTCATGAGGGAGTTCGTGAAGCTACCCGTTATGCCCTTGATGTGGCAAAAGAAGCCGGATGTATCATCACCTTCGACCCGAATCTTCGTCCTCCTCTCTGGAAGGATCTTGACGATGCACGGAGAGAGATCGAATATGGAATGGAAAGATGTGATGTTCTGAAGATTTCTGACAATGAAGTGGAATTTCTCTTTGACACCACTGATTATGATAAGGGTGCTGCCCTGATCGAAGGGAAATATCATATTCCGCTTGTTCTGATCACCATGGGTAAAGATGGAAGCAGAGCTTACTATCGCGGACGTAAAGTGGAAGCTGCTCCGTTCCTTCAGGAGCATACGATTGAAACTACTGGTGCTGGAGATACTTTCTGTGCAAGTACATTGAATTATGTGCTGGAGCACGGGCTTGAGGATCTCACAGATGAGAATCTCTGTGAGCTGCTTACTTTTGCAAATGCAGCAGCTTCTCTTATCACTACCAAGAAGGGGGCTCTTCGTGTAATGCCTGAGAAAGATGAAATTCTTAACTTCATCGCATTGCGCAAATAGAGTTATCAGTTCTTGGAAAGCTAATGAAACCGCAAAAGATCGAGAGAGAAAGACGTTCGAAATTACAAGTCATACTTCTCTCGGCTCCTTTGCGGTTTTCATTTTTTTCCAAAAAAATACTGCATCCCGTTCGCCACAAACGAAACACAGTATTTTTCAAAAAAACATTCTAAAATCTTGTTACTTTACTTAACAACACGCACCCTGTACATGCCCTCAATCTCCTTGAGTTCATCAAGTGCTTTCGCAGAAGCTGCACTCTCAAGATCAATAAGAGTATAAGCAAACTCCCCTTTACTCTTATTGGTCATATCCGCAATGTTCAGTCCCTCAGATCCAAGGATCTTGGTTACCTGGCTGATCATATTCGGTGTGTTGCTGTGTGCAAGAGAGATTCTTCCAACAGCTACACAGGTACCCATATCACAGTTCGGATAATTCACAGAATTCCTGATATTACCATTCTCAAGGTAATCACGGATCTCTTTCACAGCCATCTCCGCACAGTTCTCCTCAGACTCCTCAGTAGAAGCACCAAGATGCGGAGTTACCAGAATACCTTCGCGTCCTGCAACTGTCTCATTGGCAAAGTCAGTCACATATTTCTTAACCTTACCGCTCTCTACAGCCTCGATCAGCGCATCCTCATCAACAAGAAGATCTCTTGCAAAATTCAGCAGAACCACTCCGTCCTTCATCTTGTCGAAAGCTTCTTTATTGATCATCTTCTTTGTACTGTCAAGAAGCGGAACATGAATGGTGATATAATCACACTGGCTGTAAATCTCGTCCAGGCTCTTGCTGTGTTTAATGGTTCTGGAAAGGTTCCATGCTGCATCGATGGAAAGATACGGATCATAGCCATAAACTTCCATTCCAAGACCGCATGCTGCATTGGCAACCATGGCTCCGATTGCTCCAAGACCGATGATACCAAGCTTTTTGCCACTGATCTCGCAGCCTGCGAACTGTTTTTTCTGCTTCTCGGCAAGTTTTCCAATGTGCTCTTTATCTTTCTCCTGTGCAACCCACTCGATGCCGCCAACGATATCTCTGGATGCAAGAAGCATACCTGCAAGTACAAGCTCTTTTACGCCGTTTGCATTTGCTCCAGGTGTGTTAAATACAACAACACCTTGTTCTGCATACTCTTTAACCGGGATATTGTTGACACCTGCGCCTGCACGTGCAACTGCACAAACACTCTTCGGAAGCTCCATGTCGTGCATTTTTGCACTTCTTACAAGAATAGCATCACACTGATCTGCACTCTCTGTTTTTTTGTAATTGTCGCCGAAAAGTTTAAGTCCCTTCTCAGCAATAGGATTCAGGCAATGATACTGGAACATTATGCATTTTCCTCCTCGAATTTTTTCATGAATGCAACCAGCGCCTCTACGCCGGCCTTCGGCATAGCATTATAGATGCTGGCACGCATTCCGCCAACTGTACGGTGTCCTTTCAGGTTTACAAGGCCTGCTTCTGTTGCCTCTTTGACAAACTTCGCATCCATTTCCTTGTCTCCTGTTACAAACGGAACGTTCATAAGAGATCTGTCTTCCGGAACTACAGTTCCTTTGAACAGTTTGCTGGAATCCAGGTAATCATAAAGGATTTTTGCTTTCTCCTCATTGCGCTGTTTCATCACTTCCAGACCGCCCATCTTCTTCAGCCATTTAAATACTTTTCCGCATACATAGATGCAGTAAGCATTCGGTGTGTTGTAAAGAGATCCTGCGTCTGCATGTGTCTTATATGTAAGCATGGTCGGTGTGCCCGGAAGAACGTCCTCTGTGATCAGATCCTCACGGATGATAACGATAACCATACCTGCCGGTCCGATGTTCTTCTGAACACCACCGTAAATAATACCGTATTTGCTTACATCAACCGGCTCAGACAGGAAGCAGGAGGATACGTCTGCTACCAGAGTCTTGCCTTTTGTGTTTGGAAGTTTTTTGAATTTAGTACCATAAATGGTGTTGTTCTCACAGATGTATACGTAATCTGCATCCGGGCTGATCGGCAGATCACTGCAGTCCGGGATATAACTGAAGGTTTTATCCTCAGAAGATGCGATCTTGTTTGCTTTTCCGTATTTCTGAGCTTCCTGATAAGCTTTCTTTGCCCACTGACCTGTTACGATATAATCTGCAACCTTGTTTTTCATAAGATTCATCGGGATCATGGCAAACTGCTGGGATGCTCCTCCCTGGAGGAAAAGTACCTTGTAATTATCCGGGATGTTCATAAGCTCGCGGAGATCTTTCTCTGCTGTATCAATGATCTCCTGGAAAGCTGCACTTCTGTGACTCATTTCCATAACGGACATTCCAGTGCCGTTATAGTCCATCATCTCATCAGCTACTTCTTTGAGTACTTCCTCCGGAAGCACTGCCGGTCCGGCAGAAAAATTATACACTCTACTCATGTTTCTTCATATCCTCCTCGTCAAATACATCATCTAGATTCGCACCAGCCGGTACCATCGGGAACACACTCAGATCCTGATCGATCCAGCAATCCAGAACGACAGGTCCCTCTGCTGCCAGTGCCATCTTAAGTGCAGGTTCCACATCCTCCATTTTTGTCACACGAATGGCTTTTGCACCCAGTGCCTCCGATAATTTCACAAAATCAACGGCGTCATCCAGTACTGTGGAAGAGTATCTCTTTCCATAGAAAAGCGTCTGCCACTGACGCACCATTCCCAGTACATGATTGTTCATAACAATCTGGATCAGCTGTCTGCCACAGCGTGCAGCTGTTGCCAGCTCATTCATATTCATACGGAAGCATCCGTCACCTGCTATATTTACAACTATTTTTTCCGGTCTGCCCATCTTCGCGCCAATTGCAGCGCCAAGGCCGTAACCCATGGTTCCAAGTCCACCGGAAGTAAGAAGCGTTCTCGGCTCTTTATATTTATAATACTGTGCCGCCCACATCTGATGCTGTCCGACCTCTGTGGAGATGATGGCATCACCGTTTGTCAACTCATAAAGCTTCTCTATAATATATGGTCCAGTAAGCTGTGTGTGATCATAATTCAGCGGATATTTTGCTTTCAGGTTCTGGATATGAGCAACCCAATCCGGATGTTCTTTCTCCTGAATTTCCTCAAGAAGACGTTTCAGAACTTCTTTCACATCTCCGATCACGCTTGCATCCACTGTGATATTTTTGTTGATCTCAGCTGCATCCACATCAATCTGAAGGATCTTTGCATTATGTGCAAAAGTCTTCGTATTTCCTGTTACACGGTCACTGAATCGTGCTCCGAGAACGATCAGAAGGTCACATTCTGTTACACCAAGGTCGGAAGCTTTTGTTCCGTGCATTCCTACCATACCTGTGTAGAGAGGATCTTCTCCCGGGAAAGTTCCCTTGCCCATCAAAGTATCACAAACCGGAGCCTGGATTCTGTGAGCAAGTTCACGTACTTCCCTGTCTGCACCTGAGATCACACAGCCACCACCCACGAAAATAAACGGTTTCTCTGCTTCTCTGATCATTTCCAGTGCCTGGTCCATATCTTCTTTACGGATATTCCTGACCTCACGGTTGACTGTTGCAGGACGAACTGGCTCGTATTCATATTTCATTCCTGTGATATCCTTCGGAACATCCACAAGAACAGGACCAGGTCTTCCGCTTTTTGCAATATAGAATGCTCTTCTCAACGTGTCTGCAAGATCTTCAATATTTTTTACAATGAAGCTGTATTTTGTCACAGGCATTACGATCCCTGCGATATCAACCTCCTGGAAAGAATCTCTTCCCAGGAGTGGCCTTCCTACATTTGCAGTAATGGCTACCATGGGTACGGAGTCCATGTATGCAGTAGCAATTCCTGTTACCAGGTTGGTGGCTCCGGGACCGGATGTTGCCAGGCAGACACCTACCTTTCCGGTAGCTCTCGCATAGCCGTCAGCAGCATGAGATGCCCCCTGCTCATGGGAAGTCAGTACATGCGTGATCTCATCTTTGTATTCATATAAGGCATCGTAAACATTCAGTATCGCGCCGCCCGGATATCCAAATACGGTGTCAACGCCCTGTTCTTTCAGACATTCTACGATGATCTCTGCACCTGTAAGCTGCATGTCTTTCGTTCCTCCTTATTTTGCTTTCGGTACTTCCAGGATTGCACCGCGGTTTCCGGATGTTACCATGGAAGCATATCTTGCCAGATAACCTGTTGTTACCTTCGGCTCTCTTGGCTGCCATTTCTCTCTTCTTGCCTGCATCTCCTCGTCAGAAACCTTAATCTCCAGTTTCAGCTCCGGAATGTTGATGCTGATGATATCGCCTTCCTCAACCAGTGCGATCGGGCCGCCTACTGCTGCCTCAGGTGATACGTGTCCGATAGCGGCTCCTCTGGATGCGCCGCTGAAACGTCCGTCTGTGATCAGGGCTACGGAAGAACCAAGTCCCATTCCTACGATGGCAGATGTCGGGTTCAGCATCTCTCTCATTCCAGGACCGCCTTTTGGTCCCTCATAACGGATAACGACTACATCACCCTCTACGATCTTACCGCTCTTGATAGCCACAATTGCATCATCCTCGCTGTCGAATACTCGTGCAGGGCCTTCATGTACCAGCATCTCCGGTACAACTGCGGAACGTTTTACAACGCCGCCGTCCGGTGCAAGATTTCCCTTCAGTACTGCAAGTCCACCTGTCTTTGTATATGGATTGTCGATCGGGCGGATAACCTCCGGATTCAGGTTTACACAATTCTTAATGTTCTCTCCGACTGTCTTTCCTGTTACTGTCATACACTCTGTATGGAGAAGTCCGATCTTGTTCAGCTCGTTCATAACTGCATAGACACCTCCGGCCTCGTTAAGATCTTCCATGTAAGTCGGGCCTGCCGGTGCAAGATGGCAGAGATTCGGAGTCTTCTCACTGATCTCATTTGCAAAACTGATATCAAAATCCATTCCGATCTCGTGTGCAATAGCAGGAAGATGAAGCATGCTGTTTGTGGAACAGCCAAGTGCCATATCTACAGTGAGGGCATTCAAAACTGCCTCTTTTGTCATGATATCTCTTGGGCGGATGTTCCTTCTGTACATTTCCATTACCTGCATTCCTGCATGTTTTGCAAGACGGATACGCTCGGAATATACGGCCGGGATGGTACCGTTTCCTTTCAGGCCCATTCCAAGAACCTCTGTCAGGCAGTTCATGCTGTTTGCAGTGTACATACCGGAACATGATCCGCAGGTCGGACAGGTTTTGTTCTCGAATTCTGCCAGATCATCAGCTGTGATGGTTCCTGCTGCATAGGAGCCTACTGCCTCAAACATGCTGGAAAGACTTGTCTTATGTCCTTTTACATGGCCTGCAAGCATCGGGCCGCCGCTTACGAATACAGTCGGAACATTGATTCTTGCTGCTGCCATCAGAAGTCCAGGTACGTTTTTATCACAGTTTGGTACCATAACAAGGGCATCAAACTGATGAGCCAGTGCCATAGCCTCTGTGGAATCTGCGATCAGGTCACGTGTTACAAGTGAATATTTCATTCCAACATGTCCCATTGCAATTCCGTCACATACTGCGATAGCCGGGAATACTACCGGTGTACCGCCAGCCATTGCAACACCAAGTTTTACAGCGTTTACGATCTTGTCAAGGTTCATATGTCCCGGTACGATCTCGTTGTAAGAGCTTACGATTCCTACCAGCGGTTTATCCATTTCTTCGTTTGTCATTCCAAGGGCATTAAACAGGGAACGGTGAGGTGCCTGCTGTGTGCCTTTTCTTACGGTATCACTTCTCATTTATCAGGATTCTCCTTTTTTTATTCTTTACGATATGTTTCTGTATCGCTTATCTGTTCCGGTTTATTTATGCGATAGCATCTGCAATCAGGTCTCCCATCTCTTTTGTTCCGACAAGCTTGCATCCGTCTGACATGATATCGCCTGTTCTGAATCCGTCTGTCAGAACCTTCTGTACTGCTGCTTCTACTGCATCTGCTTCTTTGTCAAGATCCAGAGAATATCTCAGCATCATCAGCTGCAGAAAGGATAGTTGCGATCGGATTTGCCTTGTTCTGGCCTGCGATATCCGGTGCGGAACCGTGGCTTGGCTCATAAAGACCAAGTTTTGTCTCATTTAAGCTTGCGGAAGAAAGCATTCCGATAGATCCTGTCACCATGCTTGCCTCATCAGAGAGAATATCTCCAAACATGTTCTCTGTAAGGATAACATCGAACTGTTTCGGGTCACGTACCAGCTGCATTGCACAGTTATCTACAAGCATATGCTCCAGTGTTACATCCGGATAATCTTTTGCAACATCTTCCACAACGCTTCTCCAGAGTCTGGAGGAATCAAGAACGTTTGCCTTATCTACGCTTGTTACTTTATTTCTTCTCTTACGTGCGATCTCAAATGCCTTGATAGCAATACGGCGGATTTCATTCTCATTATAAGAAAGAGTATCCACTGCTGTGCGGACTCCGTTCTCTTCGGTAGTCTTTCTTGCTCCGAAATAAAGTCCTCCTGTAAGCTCTCTTACGATGATCATGTCAAAACCATCTCCGATGATCTCATCACGAAGCGGGCATGCATCGCGAAGCTCATTGTAAAGATATGCAGGACGAAGATTTGCAAAAAGGTTCAGTGCTTTACGGATAGCAAGAAGTCCTGTCTCCGGACGTCTGGACGGCTCCAGTTTATACCATGGGGATGTCTTGGCATCTCCTCCAATGGAACCCATCAGTACTGCATCAGAAGCTTTTGCCTGGGCAATGGCTTTCTCTGTAAGAGGTACTCCGTGAGCATCAATGGATGCACCTCCTAAAAGAACCTCTGTGTATGAAAATTTATGACTGTATTTCTCGCATACTTTGTCTAAAACTTTTCTGGCCTCGGCTACAATTTCCGGGCCGATTCCATCTCCTGGAATCAGGGCAATTTTGTACTCCATTTTTTATTCACTCCTCCGATTTCCCCTGTGCTGTAAAATTTTAACGCACTGGTGTGGATAATTGTTATTATCATAACGCACTTTTCGACGGATTTCAACCTATTAAATAGATAAAGTTTTGTCATCCCCTCAAAAAAGGGCCGCCATACCTTTTTTCGGTATGGCAGCCCTGGCTGTTTTTCTTCTGTTTGTCTTCGATTTATGCCTGTCAAAACTTCTCAGAACTTTCCGCTGGAACCCCCGAAGGTATCTCCTGATGAAGAAGTATGAGTGGTGGAACCGCCGCTGTGTTCCTCTTCTTTCGGCTTGGCAGTTCTTGACACTGTCCTGTAGAGATAAAAATCGTTGCTCTTTGTTACATCCATGCTGCCTTTCCGCACATAGGAAGCTGCCTGCTCCTGCTTCTGCACAGTTTTCAGCTTTCTTCTCATATTTCCGGTTACGAGAAGACCTGCCACAATGCCGACTCCTATTGCGATCAGAAGATTCGCACCTACATCAAACGGCTCTTTGGGCAGATTATCTACATCATACGGTTTTCCTGATTCTGCCTGCATGATAAAATCGTCGCACTGCAGGGCAAAAGTCTGAAATGCTTCACTGTAATCCCCGTCACTTAAATACGGCTTCACCTGATCCATAATGTAGGACTGGCCTGCATCCGTAAACGCATCAATGGCATATCCATGTGTGGCAATGGCCCAGTTTCGGTCTCCCATATCTACCAGAAACAGGATTCCATCTCTGTCCTCACCCTGACCATAACCATGGTCAGTAAAATAATCGTCCGCATATTCCTGGGCTGTTTTTCCCCCGAGGCTGTCTGTGGTGACGATTACAACATCTACTTCTCCCCGTTCACTGATATCATCCAGCGAAGCACTTAAAGTATCCTGCTCATCTGCACTTAAAAGCCCGGCCTGATCTGCCAGACGGTCTTCTGTCCCTGCACATACAGGAAAAGCGCATGCCAGACATAAAAGGATTGCTGTGAGAAATAGGGATATTCTTTTTTTCATAGCACTTACCTCCTTACAATGCCCAGATAAGATACAGGATGATGTATGCAATCACAGTTACGATTCCCGTAGTTCCTGCAAACCATCTGGCAAAAGCACTTTTGTCAGTAGGCAGATTGCCGACAAATTTACCTGTCTGTCCGTTCATGGCAAATATGTAGTTCTCACCCTTCCACCTGGTCTGAAGGACCCAGACAGGATACAGGGCATATTTCGTAGTTGCGTTCTTCAGCCGGATATTGGTATTCTCAGGAACCACACTTGAATAGCCTTTTACGGTACCCCTGAAAGCATCCTCTGTGCTGCGCCGGATACGCTCATTGGCACGTTCTATACACTCTTCTGCCGTTACATCGTACTTATCTGCAAAATATCCGGCCAGATAAGCTGTCTGAAAATCTACCGCCTCCCTGAAATCAAAAGGCTCTATGGATTCCATCAGATCATTCTCCATGCTTTTGGAACCATCCACAGGCACATGATCGAAACCGATCGAACCTTTTCTGTGTATGGAATAATAGCTGGTTTCTGTATAATCATAGTCCTTATCGCTCCAAAATCGGGTCTTTGTTCCCTTATAGCGGATATCTGCATTGGCATCTGTATCATAAAGCCAGAACGGAACATAAATTCCCTTTACCTCACTGATATGGTTCTCCGTCTTAAAAGCTTTTGGCAGAAGCCGTTTGCCTGTAAAATGCTGCTTCAGCTTCTCTTTGGCTGCCTTTTTATCTAACTTAAATGGGATCACATAGTCCGGCTTCAGTACTCCGGAAAGATTTCCCGTCATAACTACAGGACTTCCACAGAACGGGCAGGCAGTAGCTGCAGTGTTGACATCACCCACAATCTCACCGCCACATGATTTGCACACATAAGTACGTAAACCTTCGCTTTCCCCTTCCTGCCATTCATCACCGGCCTCATCCGACCAGCTCATATCCTCCGGCTCTTCCTCTTCCACAGACTGCGCATATTCTGACAATGTCTTAACATCAAATTCCGTGTCACAATATGGGCACTTCATCTTCTGCACGGAACTGTCAAATTCTATGGAACCGCCACAGCACGGGCACTTAAATTCCTGCATTTTCGCCATATTTGCACCTCCTGCTTACACAGCATCCTCCGTTCCAAAAGGATCTCCGCACTCCGGACAGAATTTCGGTGGATTCTCCGGGTCAGCCGGTTCCCATCCGCACTTGCTGCAACGATATCTCATCTTCTTCTCCGGTTTCCTGGCTCCGCAGTTCATACAGAATTTACCTTTGTTCACAGTACCACAGGAACAGGTCCAGCTCTCATCTGCAGGTCTTGGTGCGCCACATTCCGGACAGAACTTGCCTGTGGAAACTGCACCGCAGCTACATGTCCAGGAATCTCCGTCTGCTGCTGGCTGGATCTTTTGCTGAGGCTGTGTGTTCTGTGCTGCCGCCTGTGCCTGCTGCTTCTGTCCCATCTCAAAAAGCTGCTGCGCATTCAGTCCGCCTGCATTGGATGCCATTCCCATTCCCATAAAGCCGGTCATGGCACCTGCTGAATTAGACGCTGCTGCTTTCATGGCATCTGCCTGCGCACCGGTCAGTGTGGCTGCTGCCATGGAAGGATCACGCATCATTGCAGTGCGCTGTGCCTGTTTGATCATCTCTGCATCCTCATCCGGAAGTGTGACAGACCCAAGTGCAACGCTTACAACCTTCAGACCGCGAAGCTGCTCCCATTTGGCAGAAAGAACCTCATTCATTGCATTCTCAAGCTCTGTATTATGGGTTACGATCTGATTGGGACGGAGCTCCAGCTCGGAAAGCCGTCCAAAAGCCGGCTGCAGTGCGCTGACAAACTCTGTTTTCAGCTGACTGTCAAGTTCCTCTCTTGTGTACTCCTGCTCTACATTTCCACACACATTTGTATAAAAAAGAAGAGGATCTGCAATCCTGTAGGAATATACGCCATGACAACGCACAGACACATCAATATCCAGTCCGATCCTGGAATCCACAACACGGAACGGGATCGGTGTCGGAGTTCCAAATTTATTATCTACCAGCTCCTTGGTATTAAAATAATAAACCCTCTGATCCTTACCTGTATCTCCACCGTATGCAAAACGCTTGCCGATGGTCTGGAAGGTACTGCGGATACCTTCCCCAAGGCTTCCTGCAAAAATACTTGGTTCTGTGGATGCGTCGTAAGTATACTCTCCCGGATCTGCGCAGATATCCACAACCTTCCCCTGCTCTACGATCATCATGCACTGACCGTCTGCTACTGCGATCCCGCTTCCGCTGGTAATGATATTGTCACTGCCTCTCTTATTGGAAGATCTGGATGATGTACGCTTCGTTCCTTTTACTACCATCACTTCTTTATCCATTGCCTCACAGTAAAAAAATTCTTTCCACTGATCTGCCATTGTACTTCCTGCTGCACCTGCCGCTGCTCTTATAAGCCCCATAAAACCGACCCCTTTCTGAATTCTTGTTTCTGTTTACTATTTTAATATATTATAATAAATGATGCACTCTCATTTCTGATAGTAATATCATTATTGCACGATTTTCACGAAAAATCTACTCTTTTCCCATTCAATATTTCACATATCCTGTTATTTCGGCATATATCGTCAAAAATGAAATCGGCCCGCTGACTTCTCCGTTTCTGATTATTTCAAACAACAAGGCAACTCAGCAGAGAACTGCATCCGGGCTGCCAAATTTCCCGTCCTCAGTAGCCCAAAAAAGGCACCGCGCTTCAAGCGCAGTGCCTCTCTCCACTCTCATATTCCGGTTGCATTAAGCAGATGCCTGATCTGCCTTCTCAACCTCGGCGATTGCCTGTTTTCTCATTGGGATACGGCAGTTCTTGTTGTTACCGAACTCAACGATAACATCTTCCTCTGTCATATCAATAACAACTCCGTAAAAACCGCTGGTAGTAACAACACTGTCACCAACCTCCATGCTGTTTAACATTGTCTGAGTTCTCTTCTGCTCCTTCTTCTGCGGACGGATCATCATGAAATACATAATTGCAAAAAGAACTATGATCCAGACGATACCAAGACCTGCACTAAGTCCGCCAGCTGCTGCTGTAGATGATGCGATCATTCCAATTCCTCCTGATAAAATCAATTCTTATGCGGTTTCCCGCCGTTTCTGACCTATAGCGGTAAATTGCTATAAAAAGTGTCACTTCGTACTATCATACACAAAAATCCCTGATTCTTCAAGGTTTTTCTTGTAATTTCCAACAGTTATTTCTCTTACGGAATATCTTTATTACCGGTTGCCGTTGATCTTGCCTTCCTCAAATCCTTCCAGGCGCATTTTCTTATATGCTGCAAAATTGCCGGCATCCAGTGCGTCACGGATTTCTTCCATCATATGGTTGTAGAAATACAAGTTATGAAGCACGCAAAGTCTCATTCCCAGCATTTCCTTTGCCTTGAGAAGATGGCGGATATATGCCCTGCTGTAGTGACGGCAGGCCGGGCACTTGCATTCCTCGTCGATCGGCCTGGAATCCAGCTCATACTTGGCATTGAAAAGATTCATTTTTCCATGGTTGGTGTACACGTGACCATGGCGGCCGTTACGACTTGGATATACACAGTCAAAGAAATCAATACCACGTTCAACACCTTCCAGAATGTTAGCCGGAGTACCAACTCCCATAAGATAAGTCGGCTTGTTCTGCGGAAGGTTCGGTACCACCTCATCCAGAATCCGGTACATCTCCTCATGGCTCTCACCAACAGCAAGTCCGCCTACTGCGTATCCGTCCAGATCCAACTCTGCGATTGCCTGAGCATGCTCAATACGGATATCTTCATAAACAGCACCCTGGTTGATACCAAAAAGAAGCTGTTCCTTATTGATCGTATCAGGCAGGCTGTTCAGACGTGCCATCTCATCCTTGCATCGCTTCAGCCAACGTGTGGTACGTGCCACGGACTTCTGTACATAGTCCCTGTCTGCCACACTGCTCGGACACTCATCAAAAGCCATTGCAATAGTAGAGCCCAGATTGGACTGGATCTGCATACTTTCCTCAGGGCCCATAAATATCTTATGACCATCAATATGAGAGTTGAAATAAACTCCCTCTTCCTTGATCTTGCGGAGCTTCGCCAGGGAGAACACCTGGAATCCGCCGGAATCGGTAAGGATCGGTCTGTCCCAGTTCATAAACTTGTGAAGTCCTCCAAGCTGTTTCACGATTTTGTCTCCGGGGCGCACATGAAGATGATACGTGTTGGACAGCTGTACCTGCGTACCGATCTCATGAAGATCTACCGTGGAAACAGCTCCCTTAATTGCAGCAATTGTTCCTACATTCATGAAAACAGGAGTTTGAATCGTTCCATGAACAGTCTTGAATTCTCCTCTTTTCGCTCTTCCTTCTGTTGTAATCAGTTTATATTCTGCCATTTCATTTCCCTTCTGAAAATCAGTCTGGCGGATATTTCCGATCCGCACTGCTGTTTCTTCATTCTCGCACTCACAGTCCGCATTACAGGACTATGCACTGATACGAGTCTGCCCCGTCAATATTTTGCCAGAGCTTTTGGACAATATCATAACACATTTTTCTCTTTTCTGCTACTGATTGTTAAACTTTTACATTGCCATTTTTTAAACGATATCGTATAATATAGAGTATTCGCTTAAAAATCCTTTTTAATAAGAAGAAATAACTCCCGCCCGGCAAATATGTCAGAAGCGGGCAACCCCTTTATAGATACAGCAAGGAGGAAATCAATTTTTTATGAAGAAACACACACTTGGAATTGACATTGGTTCCACCACTGTCAAGATTGCCATCTTAGACGAAAATGATAACCTTGTTTTCTCTGATTATAAGAGACATTTTGCAAATATCCAGGAAACACTTGCAGATCTTCTTCAGAAGGCCGAAAACCAGCTTGGCGAGCTTACGCTCTGCCCGGTAATCACAGGTTCCGGTGGACTGACGCTTGCCAACCATCTGGAAATTCCTTTTGTCCAGGAGGTTATTGCTGTTTCCACTTCCCTTCAGAAGCTTGCCCCTAAAACCGATGTAGCCATCGAGCTGGGCGGCGAGGATGCCAAGATCATCTATTTTGAAAACGGAAACGTTGAGCAGCGTATGAACGGTATCTGCGCCGGAGGTACAGGTTCCTTCATCGACCAGATGGCTTCCCTTCTCCAGACAGATGCACCAGGACTTAATGAGTATGCCAAGCATTACAAGGCACTCTATCCGATTGCAGCCCGCTGCGGTGTTTTTGCCAAGACAGATATCCAGCCTCTTATCAATGACGGCGCTACCAAGGAAGACCTTTCCGCTTCTATTTTCCAGGCAGTTGTCAACCAGACCATTTCAGGTCTTGCCTGCGGTAAACCGATCCGCGGACATGTAGCATTCCTGGGCGGACCGCTCCACTTCCTCTCAGAGCTTAAGGCTGCTTTTATCCGTACTCTGAAGCTGGATGACGAACACATTATCGCACCGGATAACTCTCATCTGTTCGCAGCTATCGGTTCTGCACTGAATGCGAAACAGGATGTGAATGTATCCCTGATCGAGCTGAAAGAACGCATGCGTACTACCATAAAGCTTGACTTCGAAGTTGAGCGTATGAAGCCGCTTTTTGCAACAGAAGAAGATTACCAGGCTTTCCATGACCGCCAGAGTGCCTACAAGGTAAAAACAGGCGACCTTTCTACATATAAGGGGAAATGCTTCCTGGGAATCGATGCAGGTTCCACCACTACAAAGACAGCACTGGTAGGTGAAGACGGAACTCTTCTCTATTCTTTCTACAGCAACAATAACGGTAATCCGCTGAAAACCACTATCAGCTCCATCCAGGAAATCTACGAGCTGCTTCCTGATGATGCAGAGATTGCTTTTTCCTGCTCTACCGGATACGGAGAGGCACTGATCAAGGCCGCTCTTCTTCTTGATGAGGGCGAGGTTGAAACTGTTTCCCATTATTATGCAGCTGCTTTCTTTGACCCGGAAGTTGACTGTATCCTTGACATCGGCGGTCAGGATATGAAGTGCATCAAGATCCGCAACCAGACCGTTGACAGCGTACAGCTGAATGAGGCATGTTCCTCAGGCTGCGGTTCCTTTATCGAAACTTTCGCCAAATCCCTGAACTATACAGTACAGGACTTCGCAAAAGCTGCACTTTTTGCAAAGCATCCGATTGATCTTGGAACACGTTGTACTGTATTTATGAATTCCAAAGTTAAACAGGCTCAAAAAGAAGGCGCCGAGGTTTCAGATATCTCCGCTGGTCTTGCCTACTCCGTTATCAAGAATGCCCTTTACAAAGTTATCAAGGTTTCCGATGCTTCAGAGCTTGGAAAACACATCGTTGTACAGGGTGGTACCTTCTATAACGATGCGGTTCTTCGAAGCTTCGAGAAAATCGCCGACTGCCAGGCTATCCGCCCGGATATCGCAGGAATCATGGGAGCCTTCGGTGCAGCTCTGATCGCAAGAGAGCGTTATCAGGAAGGAGAAAAAACTTCCATGCTTTCCATCGATCAGATCAACAGTCTGCAGTATACCACTTCCATGGCTAACTGCCGTGGATGTACCAACAACTGCCGTCTGACCATCAACAAATTCTCCGGTGGACGTAAATATATCAGCGGAAACCGCTGCGAGCGCGGCCTTGGAAAAGAGAAAAACAAGGATCATATCCCGAACCTTTTTGACTATAAATATAAGAGGATTTTTTCCTACGAACCTCTTTCTACAGATAAGGCAACCCGCGGACAGGTCGGTATCCCACGTGTGCTGAATATGTTTGAGAACTATCCGTTCTGGTATACCTTCTTTACTGAATTGAAATATCAGGTAGTGCTCTCTCCGACTTCCACACGTAAGATTTATGAGCTGGGTATCGAGTCCATCCCAAGTGAATCCGAGTGCTATCCTGCAAAACTTGCTCACGGACATGTGACATGGCTGATCCGCAATGGTGTGAAATTTATCTTCTACCCATGTATTCCGTATGAGCGAAATGAGTTCCCGGATGCAGTCAACCACTACAATTGCCCGATCGTTACTTCCTATGCGGAAAATATCAAGAATAACGTGGACGAGCTTAACGATCCGTCCATCACTTTCCGCAATCCGTTCATGGCCTTTACCTCCGAGGAAATCCTGACCAACCGGCTTGTAGAAGAATTCCCTGACATTCCTGCCGCCGAGGTAAAAGCAGCTGCACATAAAGCATGGGATGAGCTGTCCGCAGTACACCGCGATGTGCAGAAAAAAGGCGAGGAAACTCTCCGGTACCTGAAAGAAACAGGACGCCGCGGAATCGTTCTTGCAGGCCGTCCGTATCATATCGATCCTGAGATCCACCATGGAATCCCGGATATGATCAACAGCTACGGAATCGCTGTATTTACCGAAGATTCTGTTGCTCACCTTGGCCATATAGAGCGTCCGATCCGTGTTAATGACCAGTGGATGTACCATTCCCGTCTCTACTCTGCTGCAAACTTTGTAAAAACAAGAGATGATCTGGATCTGATCCAGCTGAACTCTTTTGGCTGCGGACTTGATGCAGTTACTACAGATGAGGTTTATGAAATCCTGGACGGAAGTGACAAGATCTACACCTGTCTGAAAATTGATGAGGTCAACAACCTTGGTGCTGCAAGAATCCGTATCCGTTCCCTGATTGCTGCCATCCGTGCAAAACAGGCGCAGAATAAAAAGAGGAACATCAAGCCGGCTTCCATTGAGAAAGTATCCTTTACCAAGCAGATGCGTAAGGAATACACCATCCTCTGCCCACAGATGTCTCCTTTCCACTTCGGAATCTTTGAGGCTGCTTTTAACGCATCCGGCTACAACCTGGAAGTCCTCCCAAACGACAATAAGCACGCCGTTGATGTGGGTCTTAAATATGTAAACAATGATGCCTGCTACCCGTCCCTGATGGTGGTAGGACAGATCATGGATGCCCTTCTTTCCGGTAAATATGATCTGAACAAAACTGCAGTCATCATGTCTCAGACAGGCGGTGGCTGCCGCGCCTCCAACTATATCGCTTTCATCCGCCGTGCCCTGAAAAAAGCCGGCATGGAGCAGGTTCCGGTTATTTCCCTGAACTTAAGCGGCCTTGAGAGCAACCCTGGATTCAAACTGACACTGCCGCTGATCAAGCGTATTGTTTACGGTGCCGTATTCGGTGATATCCTGATGAAATGTGTATACCGCATGCGTCCATATGAGCTTGAGGAAGGTATCGTAAACCGCAAGCACAAGATCTGGGAGCAGCGCGTCATTGCCTTCGTAACAGGCAGCAGCGTAAGCCATGGTACCTTTAAGAAAATGTGCCGTGAAATGGTTCACGATTTTGATACCATCCCGATTTCCGATGAGAAAAAGCCTCGTGTTGGTATTGTAGGTGAGATCCTTGTTAAATTCCTTCCGGCAGCAAACAACCACCTTGCAGATCTTCTGGAAGCAGAGGGTGCAGAACCGGTTGTTCCGGATCTGATCGACTTTATCTGCTACTGCTTCTACAACCAAAACTTTAAGGTTGAGAAGCTTGGCTTCAAAAAATCCAAGGCTACCATTGCCAACTTAGGTCTTAAGGCTATTGACTGGCTGCGCAAAACTGCTAACGAAGCTCTTGAGCAGAGTCGTCACTTTACACCTGCAGCTGATATCCGTGACCTTGCAAAAATGGCTTCTCCGATCGTTTCTGCCGGAAACCAGACTGGTGAGGGCTGGTTCCTGACAGGTGAGATGATGGAGCTGATCCACGGCGGCGTTCCGAATATCGTCTGCATCCAGCCATTTGGCTGCCTGCCAAATCACATCGTAGGTAAAGGTGTCATCAAGGAAGTTCGTCGCGAGCATCCGGAAGCAAACATCGTTGCTATTGATTATGATCCGGGTGCAAGTGAGGTAAACCAGCTGAACCGAATCAAGCTGATGCTCTCCACTGCACAGAAGAATCTGCATAAGGATGATAAAAAGAAATCGTAATAATACGCAGCAGACATAAACTGTAAATTTTAAATATTTAAGCTGCACGGCTGTTTTCAGGAATAACAGAAACAGCTGTGCAGCTTTTCTTATTTCATCAATCTTCGCAGGACGCTTTACACGGATTATCAAAGCTAGGATTAAAAGCATAGAAATTTTTTGCATCCAGCTGTTCCTGAACAGAACGAAGTGCCTCACCAAAACGCTGGAAATGCACAACTTCTCTTGCCCGAAGGAAACGGATCGGGTCAGCAACCTCCGGAATATTTCTTACCACACGGAGGATATTATCATAAGTGGAGCGTGCTTTCTGCTCTGCTGCAAGGTCTTCAAACAGATCCGTGATCGGATCACCCTTGCTCTGGAATTCACAGGCATTAAACGGCACTCCTCCTGCCGCCTGTGGCCATACTCCCACTGTATGGTCAATATAATACGGTCCAAGTCCGCTGTTCTCGATCTCTTCCATGGAAAGATTCCTGGTCAGCTGATGGACAATGGTGGATACCATTTCCAGATGTGCCAGTTCTTCTGTCGCAACATCATTGAGAACTGCCGCAGTCATCCTGTTCGGAGCAGTAAAACGCTGGGAAAGATAACGCATGGAAGCTCCTATTTCGCCATCCGGCCCGCCGTATTGGCTCATGATAAACTGGGCCAGCTTTGCGTTCGGAGTTTTAATGTTTACAGGATACTGAAGTCTTTTTTCATAATTCCACATAACTTATCTGCATCCTCCTTCCTGTTCCCATGGAAACGGCTGTTCCATCCACTGCCAGGATCTGAGGCAGCTGTCGTTTGCTGTATCAACAGTCAGCGGCCCGTGGAGTTCTGCGTATTTTTTCAGAAGCTCATTTCTTCTGGCACTAAGTTCACTGAAATATTCCAGCGCCCGTTTTTCATGCGGATGAGTATCCAGGAAAAGAAGAAGGTCATTAATAGCAAAGCTTACCTGATTGATGGACTGCAAAAGTTCTTTTTTCGAAGCACAATTCTCATTTCCAGTCATTATCTGCGTCCTCCTCTCCTGCCACAAAATGGCTTGCAAAGTTCCGGAAAGATCGTTCCGACCTGAAGAGCCTTTTGAAGTTCAAAAGTAGGTGCAAACTCCTGGCATGGTACATAAGCCATGGCCGGAACCAGATGCTTCAGATGAGAATACATTTCCTGAGACGGCTTGATTCCCGGCATTTTGCAGCTGCAGCCTTCTTTCTGATCTTTCTGATTATTCATGCAGCTGCTGTTCTGTCTGCTGCAGTTTTGCATATCTGAAGATGAACGATCATTGCGGGGAAAAGACGTATTATTCATTCCACATGTATAATTATACGGTCTGCACCCCGAACGATTCATCTGAAATCGATCCATAAGCGAATTCCTTTCATTCATGATCACGGTATATTTTATGATATTTTTTCCAATATGTGAAAATCCCCTTCCTCTTCTTTTTCAAAAAACATTCTTTCCTTCATAAATCTCTATGTTTCTATCATTTTTTTCAATAAATAGAAGAAAATATTACTGTTTAAAAATCCTGGTTACAGTGCTATAATATCCTTGCCTATTTTTACACTGATAGGCATTTTTACTTATGATTGTAGCCCTAGCCGGCTATTGAAGGAGGAAATTATGCAGGTAATTATTGTAGGCTGCGGCAAAGTTGGCAGAAACCTTGCAGAGCAGCTTCAGGCAGAGGATATTGATATTACTCTGGTCGACATTGTCGCCGATAAGATCAATGATCTCTGTGAAAATATCGACGCTATGGGAATCGTCGGTAATGGTGCCAGCATCAATACTTTAATGGAGGCAGGCGTTGACACTGCGGATATCCTGATCGCAGTAACTGCATCTGACGAACTGAACCTTCTCTGCTGCCTGATCGCACAGAAGGCCAACCACTGTCAGACTATCGCCCGTGTCCGAAACCCAATTTATGGAAAAGAAATCGGCTTCATCAAAGAACGTCTTGGTGTTACCATGATCATTAACCCGGAGCTTGCCGCTGCACAGGAAATCTCACGACTTCTCCGTTTTCCATCAGCAATCAAGATCGACACCTTTGCACGTGGCCGTGTAGAGCTTCTTAAATTCAAGGTTCTTCCGGAATTTAAGCTTGACGGAATGAGTGTATCTCAGGTTTCCGACACTTTCCGCAGCGATATCCTTGTCTGCGCTATCGAGAGTCCTGACAATGTATCCATTCCCGGCGGTGATCACATCATCCACAACGGTGATATGGTTTCCATCCTGGCTTCCCCGCTGAATGCAGCAAGCTTTTTCCGCAAGATCGGCCTCAAGACCAATCAGGTCAAGAACTGCATCATCGTAGGTGGTGGAACCATTTCCTATTATCTTACCCTTGCACTTCTTGATATGAAAATCGATGTCAAGATCATCGAGCAGAACAAAGAACGCTGTGAGCATTTAAGCGAGCTGCTTCCTGAAGCAACCATTATCAACGGTGATGGAACAAACCGTTCTCTCCTTCTTGAAGAAGGACTTACAGAATCCGAATCCTTTGTCACCCTTACCAATCTGGATGAGGAGAATGTTTTCCTTGCCCTTTTTGCCAAAAGTATCTCCGATGCCAAGCTGATTGCCAAGGTCAACCGTCTGGAATTCGATGATGTCATTGATACGCTTGATATCGGAAGCATTATTTATCCCAAGAACATCACTGCTGATTATATCCTGCAGTATGTTCGTGCCACACAAAATAGTATCGGAAGCAATGTGGAAACTCTTTATCATATACTGGACGGCAACGCAGAAGCCCTGGAATTCGCCATTCGTGAAGAATCCCAGGTGACAGATATTCCTCTTGCAGACCTGAATCTCCGCAAAAATCTTCTGGTCGGCTGTCTTAACCGTAACGGTCGTATCCGCATCCCCCGTGGTCAGGATACCATTCAGGTCGGTGACACTGTTATCATTGTTACTACACACAAAGGCCTCCGTGACATCACAGATATTCTTGCGTAGAAAAGGTACCGAAAAATGAATTATTCGATTATTGTTTATATACTGGGATGGATCATGAACGTAGAAGCTGTATGTATGCTGCTTCCCGGAATCACAGCTCTGATCTACCGCGAAAAAGCCGGCATCGCTTTTCTGATCACAATACTGGCATGCCTGGCTGTCGGCGTTCCGCTGGTCAGCCGCAAACCCACAAAAAAAGCTTTTTATGCACGTGAGGGTCTTGTGACAACAGCACTCAGCTGGATCGTCCTCAGTATTGTAGGTGCTGTGCCCTTTGTGCTCAGCAAAGCTATACCCAACCCTATTGATGCTTTTTTTGAGATTGTTTCCGGATTTACCACGACCGGTTCCAGTATTCTCTCCGATCCTTCACAGATGCCTTACTGTATTAATATCTGGAGGTGTTTTTCCCACTGGATCGGTGGTATGGGAGTTCTTGTATTTATCCTGACACTGCTGCCGCTGGCAGGCGGTTATCACATGAACCTTATGAAAGCAGAGAGCCCTGGTCCTTCTGTAGGCAAATTGCTGCCGAAAGTTCAGGCAACTGCAAAAATTCTCTATAAGATTTACATTGCCCTGACTGTTGTTCTGATCATACTTCTGCTTCTTGGTGGCATGCCTCTTTATGACAGTCTCTGTGCAGCCTTTGGTACTGCCGGAACCGGCGGCTTTGGCATCAAGGCAGACAGTATGGGAAGCTACAGCTTATATATACAGATTGTGATCACAGTATTTATGATCCTGTTCGGTGTCAACTTCAATGTCTACTTTCTGCTCCTTACAAAAAAGTTTTCACAGGCACTGAAGTCCGAAGAGGTTCGCTGTTATTTTATTGTTATCATTGCTTCCGCACTGATGATCACCTTCAATGTGCGTCATCTGTTCAACAATGTATGGGAAGCACTTCAACAGAGCTTTTTCCAGGTGGGTTCCATTATCACAACTACCGGTTATGCTACCACGGATTATAACCAGTGGCCCGCGGTATCCAGGACGATTCTGGTGCTGCTCACATTCTGCGGAGCATGTGCAGGCAGTACAGGCGGAGGAATTCAAAATCTCCCGTCTTCTGCTCCTTGCAAAATCTGTTCGTAAAGAACTGCATCTTTATCTGCACCCCAATGCAGTAAAGAAGATTAAAATGGATGGAAAAGCAGTATCCCATGAGGTCATGCGTGCCACAAACATCTATATGATCGTGTATCTGATGCTTATGGCTGCATCCATTTTTATCATCAGTTTCGATGAATTTGACCTTGTGACAAACTTTACAGCAGTTGCCACTACTTTAAATAATGTAGGTCCTGGTCTTTCTCTGATTGGTCCTACGGGAAATTTCGGAATCTTTTCTCCGTTATCCAAGCTTGTGCTTTCTTTTGATATGCTTGCAGGACGACTGGAGCTGTTCCCCATTTTAATCCTTTTCCTTCGGGAGACATGGAAGAAATTCTGATGTTGAAAGGCCATGTAAAGCAGTGTTTAAATTCTCTGTTTTACATGGCTTTTATCTTTTAGCGTCATATTCTGCTTATTTTGCGTCACAAATCACATTTTTTCACATTTTTTTCAAATGGTATTCACATTTTTTTCACATTTATCCTGTATATTATTATCCATAGAAAGCGATGAGCTTTCTATAAATATTTTTCTTTTTCATACGCGCCGGTACGAAAGTACCGGCCTCCTTCCATTTATGGGATATTTTTTTCTACTCCCTCGTAATCGAAATCAGGAATAAAGCTTTCTGAGGCTGTTTCCCCTTCCTGTATGAATCCGTTTTTTATTCCCATATCTACTGCAGCATCCAGAACTTTTTCGTATTCTCTTTTTGTTACTTTTCTGTTTAATTCCTTACAGGAATCGAATGTACGGACTGGTGTGTACTGGTTCATGATGCTGATATAAATATTGTCACCATAAGTTTCGTGAAGATATTTCAGTACTTTTACGGAATTTCTTGTATGTCCCGGCAGAATCAGATGGCGGACTATGGTTCCCTTTCGGATATAGCCATCCTCACCGAATTCACATTTACCAGTCTGACGCACCATTTCTCCAATAGCTGCTTTCGCTGTTTCCGGGTAATCGGCCGCATGGGAGAACTTTTGTGCAAGCTCTGATTCCATATATTTCATGTCCGGAAGATATACATCCACATACCCTTCCAGAAATTTTAATGTCTCAAGCTTTTCATATCCGCTGGAATTATATACTACCGGCAGATCCATTCCTTTCTCTCCGGCCATGTCAAGAGCCTGCACGATCTGCGGTACGTAGTGGGCTCCTGTTACAAGATTGATATTGGCAGCACCTTTTTCCTGCAGCTCCAGAAATATCTCACTGAGGCGTTCCACTGTTATCGGAAGCCCTCTGCTTCCAATGGCAATATCATGATTCTGGCAGAAGCAGCACCGAAGCCCACATCCTGAGAAGAAAACCGCACCGGAACCTTTTTTTCCTGAAATGCAGGGTTCTTCCCACATATGAAGGGCTGCTCTTGCAAGATAGATTGTACTGTCCACACCACAGAAACCTGTTTTCCTGCTGTTTCTGTCTGCTTTACAGTTTCTTGGACAAAGGGTGCAGGAAGACAAGCTCGCTGCTGAAGTTTTTATGGACGTTGTTTTTATTTTATTTGTTAATTCTTTTGTTATTATTCTGTTATCCAAAGTCAATTTAATATCTCCTGTTTACTATATCAACACAATTTTTTTATAGTTTATCACACTGCTTCCGGTATTCTCAAGTGATCAAAATCCATTTCATTACTGTTCCCTACATGGCCAATAGCATACCTCACGATCATCTCCAAAATGCCCCGCAAAATATGGTCAGTGAACAGTATCCCCTTATTTACACTCCATCCCCATTATAGTACAATAACAGTATTCACGGAAATTATCGGAATTTCATGAAATCTTAAGATTTTTACCCCTTTCGTCTTAATTTGGCGCTGCTATTCTAACATCATCAGGGAGGTACAAAAAAGTGGCTAATATACTTGTTTGCGATGACGATAAAGCCATCGTGGAAGCAATCGAAATCTATCTCACACAGGAAGGCTATCATATTCTGAAAGCCTATGACGGGCAGGAAGCACTGGATATCCTGAATACCCAGGCCATTGATCTTCTTATTATCGACATCATGATGCCCCGGCTTGACGGCATCCGGGCAACTGTAAAAATCCGTGAGAGCAATCCGCTTCCGATCATCATCCTGTCTGCCAAATCCGAAGATACCGACAAAATCCTCGGACTAAACATCGGTGCAGACGACTATATCACAAAACCATTCAATCCTCTGGAGCTCATCGCCAGAGTGAAATCCCAGCTGCGGCGCTACACACAGCTTGGTGCTGCAGCACCGACTCCATCGGAGCACATCTACACAACAGGAGGTCTCACAGTAAACGACGACAAAAAAGAGATCCTGGTAGACGGCGAACCGGTACGCCTGACACCTATTGAATACAACATTCTCCTTCTCCTCATGAAAAACCAGGGACGCGTTTTTTCCACCACTCAGATCTATGAGAGCATCTGGAATGAAGACGCCCTGGCTGCAGACAACACCGTTGCCGTCCATGTCCGACACATTCGTGAAAAGATTGAGATCAATCCCAGGGAACCACGTTATCTGAAAGTTGTCTGGGGCTTAGGCTACAAAATTGAAAAACTTAGCCGGTAGGTTCACCGGCACATGAAGTCCTCATACTTCAGAAAGGGGTATTATGAACACACCTGAACATACAAAACGCAGCAGCTCTTTTTCGCGCGTTCTCGCTCTTATTCTTGGACTTTTCCTACCACTGGTCATAGTCTTTTCAGGTATACTGGCGATTCAGGCAGGAATCCACATGGGCTCCCTCAATGATCTGAAAACAAAGGATTATTTCCAGTCTTCAACGTTTTATGATGATTTTTATTCAAAAGCTTCTGATATTTTGTGTGGTATCTCTGCACAGGAAATTCTGAATGCAACAAACGAAAACACCTGTATCGACCTTGGCGAACTTTATAACGGGGATACGCTCACCTTTAAAAACACCTCCGGTCTTGCCTATTCTTTCAAAGAGCTCAGGGAATGGAGCTTACAGGATATTCATTACAGTGATGACTGGATCGTTCTGAGTCTTACCACACCGGAAAAAGAGACCAAATATATGTACTACTCAGATTTTGTAAAAGCCCTGAATACCGGCTCTCTGCAATTAAATGCCGCTTCCGGGGCTCTGAAAGCTGAGGAAATCTCCCAGGGCGAGTGGACAGACCGAATTCTTTCCTCCCTGAAATCAGAATACGCTGATTACGGCATTGCATCACAGGAGCCTCTGAAAAATATCACAGATAAAAACGGAAATATAGTCTACACAGATGTTGCAAATGCACTTACTCCGGTTTTTGAGATTCACTGTGCCCCTGAAGGCTATGACAGCCTCCTTGACTATATGAATTCAACCTCAGCAAAAACCCGGAATTTTAAAGGTACTCTCACAGATGCTTTGGAACAGCTGGATAATGTGCGGGAGCTTTTTTCCGACTGGACATCATCTTCCCAGACATTAGATTCGTACAGCAGCAATAAATCCAACATTCGTTATGCCTATACCAATAACACCACCAAAGAAATTTATACAAATACAGATGCAGCATATTCGTCCGACCTGACCGGAATTTCCGGTTTTTCCAACAAGAAACCATATGTTCAGCTCAATGTCAATGACACTGCTGCAAACGAAAAAGATGCACAGAACGGTCTTACAAATCTGAATATTTCCGATAATGCAAGTCATTCTGTTGCCGAATGGATAAGCCTTCTCAGAACCTCCACATATGATGATAATTGCAGTTTCCTGGCCTGGATCGACGATACCAGCCTTCCTGTAGATGATTCCATCCGGACTGCACAGCAAAATTTCCGGTATTGCCGGACAGCTTTTATCCCGGCAGCTGTAGTTTGTATATTTAGTGTCCTGCTCTTTCTCATAGATTTCATCTGGCTTACTGTCCATACCGGCAGAAAAGGTTCTGCTGACGGCAGTTCAGAAACACACCTGAACGCTTTTGACAAAATCTATACGGAAATAGCAGCAGGACTTGTATGTATTCCGGCTCTTGGTGTATTCATCACAGGAATGAATCTCCTGTACAGCACATATAACGAAATTGTCTCCGCCATCATTGCAGGCCTGATTGTTTTCCTGATCTCCTGCCTGTTCTGGATCGGTTACTTAAGTCTGGTACGGCGTATCAAGGCCCGCACTCTCTGGAAAAACAGTCTCTTACGAAAATGCCTGCATTTTCTTGGACTGGGCTTTCATAAAACCGGTGATCTGATCCTGTTTTTTTCCAGAAATACGATCAGCAGGATCCGCATGGTACTGGGGCTTGGAGTATTTCTTTTTCTTGAATTTTTCCTCAGTGTCATGATTCCTGCATCTGATGGATGGTTTCTGATATTTTTTCTGCTTTTCGCACTGGATCTGGGAGCTTTCTTCTGGATGTACAAAGTTGCACTTGGACGGGAACTTCTCCTTGACGGACTGAAACGGATCACGGGCGGCGAACTTTCCTACAAGATTCCGGAAGAAAATCTTCGCGGTGATCAGAAAGAAATGGCCCGATATATCAATCGTATCGGCAAAGGTCTCGATGCAGCCGTGGAAAAAAGCCTCAAAGATGAGCGTATGAAAACAGAGCTGATCACCAATGTTTCCCACGACCTGAAAACACCGCTGACTTCCATCATCAATTATGTGGATCTTCTGAAAAGAAAAAATTTCACTGATCCGGAAGTTCTCAATTATCTTGAAATTCTGGATTCCAAGGCACATCGCCTGAAAAGTCTGACTGAGGATGTTGTAGAAGCTTCCAAAGCAAGCACCGGCAACCTTTCCCTGGAAATGGCTGATCTGGATTTTATAGAAATGCTTTATCAGGTAATGGGCGAATTCGAAGAACGTTTTTCAGAACATCATCTGATGCTGATGACCCATTTCCCGGACTCTCCTGCCATAATTTATGCAGACGGACGGAGAATGTGGCGCATCCTTGAAAATCTTTTTGGTAATATTCTGAAATATGCCATGGAAAACACCCGTGTCTATGCGGAGGTACTTCTTCAAAACAATATGGTTATCTTCACGCTGAAAAATATTTCTGCACAGCCATTAAACATTCCTGCTGAAGAACTGACCGAACGTTTCATCCGCGGCGATGTTGCCAGAAATACCGAAGGAAGCGGACTCGGCCTTTCCATTGCCCAGAGCCTTACTGAGCTTCAGGGAGGAAAATTTGAGCTTTATCTGGACGGAGACCTTTTTAAAGTATGCCTGAAATTCCCCATGAAAAAGAAATCAGAGCCAACATCATCTGATATGCTTATCAAATCAGAACATGACGAATGTTCTTACAGCATTTAGCTGTCAAAGAACATTCGTTATTTTTTTATTTGCTAAATAGCGACATCACAGGGGGCGTAGTTCACAACTACGCCTTTTCTTGTATTCACCGACACATCGGGTGTCGGCAAAGGAAGTGCGCTTGGAATCTCGATGGTGCCCACGCAGTTGTAGTGAATGCGGAGCCGCTGCTCCCATACACCATTGACCTTTTCTGCATTGAACACTTCGATTTTTTCCACCAGTTCATTCAGCATCCGGGGTGTCAGCTTTTTTGCTCTGGTGTACTTGCGAACCAGACTGATGAACATATCCGTTGTCATAGTACGGCTGCTCTGCTTTTCGATTTCGGAGCGGAGCTGTTTGATTTTCTCGGTCAGCTCCTTTTGCTCGTCCTCATATCTCCGGGACATTCTGGAAAAGCGTTCGTCAGAGATTTTGCCGGAAACATTGTCCTCATAGATGCGCTCAAAGAGGCCGTCCAGTTCTTCATCACGGGCAAGGAGTGCTTTCAACTCTTTCTCTTTCAGCTTGCGGTCGGCTTCGTCCGCCTGCTGGGAGTGCCCGATAACAGCCTTCAAAAAGTCGTCCTCATAGAGGCTGGCAAACTTGGTCAGCCGCCGAATTTCGCCCAGCACCACTTCTTCCAGAAAGTCTACACGGATGTAATGGGTGGATTGGCAGGTACCACGGTTGCCCTTGTAGTTGGAGCAGTTGAAATACTTGATTTCCGGGTTGCCCTGATTGAAGTGGAAGTGCAGATTGCAGCCGCAGTCTGCGCAGACAAGTAAGCCGGAGAACATATTGTGTTCTCCGTTGCTGGTACGGCGTTTGCGCATCTTTCCACGCTTCTGCTGTACCTGTTCAAACACGGCACGTTCAATAATGGGTTCGTGAACATTTTGGAACACCACCCAATTTTCCGGGTCGTTATGAATCCGCTTCTTGTTCTTGTAGGACTTGGAGTAGGTTTTGAAGTTCAGAACATCACCACAATACTCCTGCTGGTACAGAAGATGGGTAATCGTGGAGCCATTCCACTTGGTAGCGGGCCGTATCTTGCTCCTTCCGGGACGGCCGATGCCTTTCTGAATCCAGTAGGCCTGCGGCGTCAGGATGCCTTCCTTTTCAAACTGGGTGGCAATCTGTTCCGTGCCAAAGCCCTCCAACGTCATATCAAAAATGCGCCGGACAACTTGTGCAGCTTCTTCATCAATGACCCAATGCTTGGGATTGTTCGGGTCCTTGATATACCCATAGGGCGGAAGTCCCATCGGTTCGCCGGAGTTGCCTTTGATTTTATTACTGATACGGCGTTTCTTGCTGATGTCGCGGGCATACCACTCATTGAACAGGTTTCGGATGGGTGCCAGTTCGTTTTCTCCCTCGGCCGTGTCGATGTTGTCCGAAACGGCAACAAGTCGGATGTCATGGTCCGGGAAAAATTCTTCTGTCAGCCGTCCGACCTCAATATAGTTTCGGCCCAGACGGGAAAGGTCTTTGACGAACACAGCGGCGGCTTTCCCTTGTTCAAGTTGCTGCATCATTTCAACGAAACCGGGACGGTTCATGGTCACGCCGGAAATGCCATCATCCAGAAAGTGAACCAGATTGGTATAGCCTTTTTCCTTTGCAACTTTGGTGAGCAGTTTCTTTTGGTTGACGATGCTGTAACTCTCGCCCTCCAAATTATCATCACGGGAAAGACGCTCATAGAGAAAAGCGGTTGCTTCACGGGATTTCTTGTTACTCGACTGTTTCATACTCGCTCCTTTCTTGGGACAGTCGAATAGCAAATTTACTTGTACACCTATATTATAACACAATCCGCTTTCTCTGTCCGCTGCCTCCCGAAAGGTCATTATAATTTTTCGCTTTCGGATTTCATCAGCCGGAGAAGAACTTCTCCTAAGGTCTGGGAGCTTTCTTCTTTGAACACCGGCTCAACGATAAAGGAGCGATTGCCAATACGATAAGTCGAATCCAGAGTAAGCATCTCTGGATTTTTTGTTTTTTCAGGGTTTGTCTTTTTCGCTTGCATCGTAAAAATCCCCTTTCTTAAAAATCAAAAAATAAGCCAACGGATGGCTGCTGGCAGCAGCCCACGGGAATCTCACCCCTGCATTCCTCATGCAGCCCTACTCATTGCCTGCGACGCTCTGAACGCTCGGACTTTGACGGCAAGGGAGTATCAGCCTGCCTGTATGTCATGGCCCGCAAGCAGCCGCACTTGCATTGCGGCGTGGTGGTGATCGCTCCACTTTTCAAAGAAAAGCATCGTGGCGCACCCGCCGTCCGGCTCGATACAGACAGCAACGTATCCGTTTGCCCTATGATGCACCGCCGTTATCTTGCGGGCTTTCTTTATCAAGGAACAATAAGGCTTTGTCAGCCTGTAAAAGCATACCGTTTCCGATATGCTTTTACGGAACGACAAACAGCCCATAACGGGAAGCGTGGAAAGGGGTACACGCTCCCCGCATGGGCTAAAAGATTATCCTACATGAAAAGCAAGGGCGCGGGTAATAAGGCGCACTTGCAGCCTGTTACGCATTTCCTCGTCCACATAGGAATAGGTATTGCCCGCGTCGTCTTTCAGCGTGCGGGTACAAAGTTTCGCTATGTAACCCTCGTAGTGCTTCAAGATCGCGCACATGGCGGTTGTGTCGCCGTTTGCCGCTGCGGAAATGACAGGGAACGGCAACAGATTTTCAGACTTCCTAACGGTATTCATCATCTGCTTTTCCCTCCAAATACTGTTTGATTTTCGCAAGCGCGGATTTCCTGTGCCGGAAAACCGTCGTGCGTACAACATTCAGCAGTTCGCCAATTTCCGCGTCGCTCATATCCAAGAAGTAGGACAAAAGGATAATGTCGCGTTTCCTTTCGGGCAAAGCGTTAAGGGCTTCGGCAAGCAGTTCATTTTTGACGAGTACATCAAAGCCGGACACTTGAAAACGGAAATAATCGCTTTCGTATTCGTCCGTTGTGAAAAGCTGCGCGAGTTCGCTTTCGCTCAAATCCGAAAAAGTAACTTCGCGTGCTGCGCGTTTCGCAAGAGTGCGGCGGTGGCTTTTCGCTTCGCCGACCAAAGTTTTCTTTGCTAATGCGTCGTACTGATGTTGTATTCTTTCCTTGTCGGAAGAAGATAGCTCCATAGAGTTCACCTCCTTCCCGCGTGGAGTAGAGGACGGGAGTTAAGGGCTTGTCCTCTCTGCCCCTTTCGCTCCGTACCCGTTCGGGAGATGGCTCTTGAGTGCGCTTTTCAGAAAAAAGTTGAAAAAAGCAAAATGCGCCCGTCCGCAAGACGCGGACGGGCGCAAAGGAAATGTAAGCAGTAGCTAAATGTATTGACAGTTCACATTCATAGCCGGAATATCCCGCTTGCGGAGCATAGCTTTTTTTGACCGCAAAGCATTAGGCGGGTTACAGTAAATAAAAATGGACACGGCGATACCTCCCCGATACCGCCGTATCCTTAAAAAAGGGCGACTTTAATACACTACCCGCAATCCATTCTATAATAGGGAACAGCGGCTTTTGCGCAATATTAAATAAAAAAGCCGATAACACATAGGTTTTTTGACCTAATGCGTTATCGGCTCTGCGTCTATGCGTCTGGCACTTTTAATCATTTTTTTTTGAATTTATTATATGTGTTAGCTAACTGTCCACAAGCCGCGTTAATCTCTCTGCCATGAGAAACTCTCATAGTAACTTCAAGTCCTGCTTGCTCTAATTGATGTTTGAATGCAACTATTTCCCGTTTCTGTGGTGCTTTAATTCTTGAATTGCTTGTTGGGTTGTATTGTAACACGTTAATCATAACTTTTTTGCCCCGAAACCATTTTGCAAGTTGTCTTACATCTGAGGGCCGGTCATTTATACCCGGTAAAAGCAAATACGCAAAGACAATTTTGCGATTATGCCTTTCAGAATAGGATAAGGCTTGCTTAACAACATCTTCAATAGCATATATGCGCATGTGAGGAATAATACGATTTCTTGCAGATTGTGTTGCTGCGTGTAAAGATATTGTCAACTGAATTTTAAGATGTTCCTCGCGCAATTTTTTTAATTGATCGACCGGACCAACTGTTGATATGGTAATGCCGTCGGTTGGAAAGTTGAGCCCATATCTATCTCGGAGAATATGGATTGCTTTTATCAAGTTGTCATAATTGAATAAAGGCTCTCCCATACCCATAAAAACGATACGGTTTACTTTTCGACGCAACAATATAATCTGTTGTACGATTTCTGACGATGTTAGATTACGAACAAAGCCATTTCGCCCGGACTCACAAAAAATACAACCAACAGGACAACCGACTTGTGTGCTCACGCAAACAGTTCCACCATCTCGCCGCTTGATAAAAACCGTTTCAATGTATTTGTTGTCTTTCAGTTCGTAAACATACTTTTCAGTATCACTGCTTTTGCAAATATTTTTTACCAACATTGATAGATTTTTTTTGCGTGGTAATTGCTTATATAATTCTTCATATAAGGCTTTTGCTTCATTCTCGCCAATAACTTCCGACATTTCTTTGTAAGTAAATCCGTATGGATCATTCCGTACTTCCGCAGGCGTATATTTAGGTAAACGTTTCATTTTTATATCCTTTCTTCTAAATAATAAAAGTTTGTTTTTCTGTATTTTTGATTACAATCTCTAATTTTTCTACATCAATGATATGCGTCAATTTGCATTTAGGGCAGAAAAGAGGAAAATCTTTTAATACAGTATTATGAAATACTTGAACTCTCGTCTTTCCGTTACAAATCGGACATTTTATCCAATATTTTTTAAGCATTATATTTCACTCGTCCTTTTTACACAAAAAAATGCAGGTCAATCATCAACATGAGCATTGACCTGCATTTATAATGCACAGAGCAGTACAACAAAACTAAGGCATAGCTTGCACTATGTCTATACTATATCTATACGTCGTTAGTTTTTTGTATAGCATCCGCAAAATAAGCATGACAAAAAAGCCCATGTTGAAAATGGGAAAATCCTTTTTTTCAATGCTTATCTAATACGCATGCTATGCAACATAAACGCCGCCTCCTTTTACATAAATTTTATTTTATCAGAAAATCAGTCTACTGTCAATACACAACAGGAAGTATTTAACCTAATGATATGAATTGTGTGGACATATCCAAAAAGAAAGGTGAACTGTAAAATGTAACAGGGTGAATGAAAATGGCAAAAAGACCCGTACCATTGTACGACTTTAAGGCTTTCGGGGCAGCTATAAAAGCCGCGAGAAATGAATACGGCGAGAGCCGCAAAAAGGTAAGCGACGAGTTATATATTTCCCCGCGCTACCTTGCGAATATCGAGAACAAGGGACAACAGCCGAGTTTACAGGTATTCTATGACCTTGTAACCCGGTATCATATTTCGGTAGATCAATTTTTCTTCCCGAACAGCAATGCGGAGAAATCCACCGGGCGGCGGCAGCTTGACGCGCTGCTGGACGGTATGAGCGATAAAGGCATACGGATTGTAACCGCAACAGCAAGGGAGATAACGGAAGTCGAAAAAGCAGAGGATTAACCTCACAATATGAGAAATCGGGAGATTGCAGCGCATGGCGGCTGCAATCTTTTTTTGCGTCCAAAATCAAAGGAACGCGCAACAAATACCGCCTTTCGGTGGGGGTATGGAGTAGATAGCAAGCATAGGGAGTGTAGCCACTCCCGGCAAAAATGCTTGCTGGGGAGTACCCCAGACCCCCAAGAAACGAGGTGAAACTATGACGAACCGAACCCGAAAAATTGTTCTGCGTGTTCCAGTGACGCCGGAGGAACGGGAACTTATCCGGCAGAGGATGGCTCTGCTGCACACACGGAATTTTTCTGCATACGCCCGGAAGATGCTGATAGACGGATATGTTGTCCACATCGACACCACCGACATCCGGGCGCAGACCGCCGAATTGCAGAAGATTGGTGTCAACGTCAATCAGATCGCACGGCGGCTGAACAGCATGGGGCCGCTGTACACACAAGATATTGCGGACATCAAGGGAGCATTGGCGCAGATATGGCAATTACAAAGATACATCCTATCAAGTCAACGCTGAAAAAGGCACTGGACTATATCGAGAATCCGGCCAAGACCGATGAAAAAATGCTGGTGTCCTCCTTTGCCTGCGCCTATGAAACCGCCGACATCGAATTTGAACTGCTGTTGTCACAGGCCATGCAGAAAGGCAACAATCTGGCCCACCACCTGATACAGTCTTTTGCGCCGGGAGAAACCACGCCGGAGCAGGCCCACCAGATTGGTCGGCAGCTTGCAGATGAAGTCCTGCAAGGCAAATACCCGTATGTACTGACCACGCACATTGACAAAGGGCACGTCCACAACCACATCATCTTTTGCGCTGTGGACATGGTGAATCAGCGCAAATATGTTTCTAACCGGCAGAGCTATGCCTACATCCGGCGCATCAGCGACCGGCTGTGTAAGGAACATGGCCTGTCCGTGGTAATGCCCGGCCAAGACAGGGGCAAGAGCTATGCCGAGTGGGACGCGCACCGCAAGGGCACGAGTTGGAAGGCAAAGCTGAAAGCCGCCATAGATGCAGCCATCCCGCAGGCCAAGGATTTTGACGATTTTCTGCTGCTCCTGCAGGAGCAGGGCTACGAGGTCAAGCGTGGCAAGTATGTTTCGTTCCGTGCACCCGGACAGGAACGGTTCACCCGCTGCAAAACGCTGGGCGAAGCCTACACCGAGGAAGCTATCACCGAGCGCATCAAAGGGCGGTTTGCGGAGCGGAAGCCCAAAGAAAACCATAAAATTTCGCTGCGGATTGATTTGGAGAGCAGCATCAAGGCCCAGCAGTCCGCAGGGTATGAGAAGTGGGCAAAACTCCACAATCTGAAACAGGCTGCCCGGACGCTGAACTTCCTGACGGAGCATGAAATTGATAGTTACCCGGATTTGGAAAGCCGGGTGGCCGAGATCACCGCCGCCAGCACCGAAGCTGCCGCCGCATTGAAAGCAGCAGAGCGCCGACTTGCTGAAATGGCCGTGCTGATAAAGGATGTCACCACCTGTAAGGAACTGCGCCCACTGGTGCAGGAATATCAGCAGGCTGCTGACAAAAAGCAGTTCCGGCGCAAGCACGAAGGCACCTTGATTCTCTATGAGGCCGCAGCCAAGGCCCTGAAAGAGCAGGGCTTCCCAAAACTGCCTGACCTCTACGCCCTGAAAGCCGAGTATAAGCTATTGGCCGAGCAGAAAGACCAACTGCAACAGCAGTACGCCGAAGTCAAACGCCAGATGCAGGAGTATGGCATCATCAAGCAGAATGTGGACGGCATCCTACGGACAACGCCGGGAAAGGAGCAGATGCAGGAACGGTAAATTTGCACAAAATATTGTTCGGATTTTTGAACCACAAACGCTTAGACCGGGTGGCGTTTCCATCCGAAATCATGTAAAATAGAACTAGACAACGAAAGCGAGGAACCCTCTATGGCAGAAGTGAACGATAACAGCTCTATCCAGCTTTTTGAAGATCAGAAAATCCGCACTGCATGGGATGCAGAAAAGGAAGAATGGTATTTTGCCATCGTTGATGTGATTGCTGTTCTGACTGACAGCGCAGACCCACAGAACTATTGGCGCGTTCTAAAAAAGCGCCTTAAAGACGAAGGAAATGAAACCATTACAAATTGTAATGGTTTGAAAATGACCGCTCCTGACGGCAAAAAGCGCAAAACGGATGTCGCTAACACTGAACAGCTCCTGCGCATCATCCAGTCAATCCCATCTCCGAAAGCTGAACCGTTCAAGGCATGGCTGGCAATGGTAGGCAAAGAACGCATTGAGGAAACAATCGACCCGGAGCAGGCCATTGACCGTGCGCTTGATACCTATTTGAAGAAAGGCTACTCCGAAGAATGGATTCACCAGCGGCTTTTGGCAATCCGTATCCGAAACGAACTGACAGACGAATGGAAGAAGCGCGGGGTGCAAAAAGGCAAGGAGTACGCCATCCTGACCGATGAAATTTCCCGCGCATGGTCTGGCATGACCACAGGGCAGTACAAGCGGCTGAAAGGCCTGACAAAAGAAAATCTCCGGGACAACATGACCGATTTGGAACTTGTTTTGACGATGCTGGCCGAAGCCTCCACCACGGATATTTCCAAGACTGCAAAGCCGCAGACCTTTGAAGAAAACAAGCAGGTTGCCAAACGCGGCGGCAAGGTGGCCGGCATTGCGCGGCAGGCACTTGAAGCGGAAACCGGCAAGCCCGTTATTACAGAAAAAAATGCGTTTGACTTCCAGCAGCTTGTGACCGACGTTGTAGAAGATGCCGCCGAACTGCCGGAAAATCCCACCGAGAAAAAAGATAAAGACTGATACATGAAAAATAGCCGGACACAGCAGCCACAAGGCTACCGTGTCCGGCTATTTCTGTGTTGCCAATGGCACATTACTTTCTCTAAAAATAATGTGTCATTGTCGAGCTGGCGGTATCACTCACCCGCAAAATCGAACCTCTGTCCATCGAAGTCGGCGTCCGTCATGCGCTCTAACTTTGCAATAGTTCCATTCGCCAACCGCCGCATTTCCGTGTCCATGTCCGGCAGTGCGGCCATCATCCGCGCCATCGTCCGGCGGCGGTCAGAAGTGTGGTACATACAGATCAAATTTTCTTCTTCCACGCTAAAATTCATAGTCAGACCTCCATTTCGTACTGTTTTCCGCGGGCCGATGCCTTTATCGGGCTGGCGGTCTGTTTCGTTTCGGAAAGCTGCTTGCGGACGGAAGCACGGGGCTTACGGATGCCCTTATTCCGATTCTCGTTTTTGTCAATCAGCGCGTAGATGCCAAAACGGTCTTTTACGCTGGACAGATGTAAAGATTTATACGGTAGCATGGCAAGCAACTGGTCCGTATCCAGACTGGATGCCAGTTTGGTGAAGTAGGGCGATACCTCCACCATAAAACGATTCTTGTCCGGGCTGTTGGGAGCAGCCAGCCGCTTCATATCTGCCGCGATACGCTGCGTCTCGGCCTCGATCAGCCCGGTGTGCAATGCCGCAAGGTGTTCTTTGAAATCACCGGGCTGTGCAGATTCCCGGCTGCGCTGCTCCTGACGGATGGCCGCTTGCAGAAGTTCCGGGTCACGGGGCTGCATTTCATACCGCACGAACTCCCCGAAATATTTGTCCGGGCGACTGTCGAAATGCTCTTTCGGGCCAATCTCCCGCATCCCGCTTTCGTAGATCAGACGGTTGGCACCCACGGGCAGGGCGGCTTCCCGGATGTGCTGGAAATGCTGCTGATAGTCCAATTCATACAGATTGCCTTGCACGGTTCCGTTGGCTATGCCGGTCAGCTCTACCGCATAGGCAAGAATCCTGTCATGGGTCTGTTCACCGCAAAATTTCCATGTATTGTAGGCTTGGGTATCTTCGAGCAGCACATCCCGTTCCCGGAAGCAGAATGTTCCAGAGGGCCGGGACAGCCACAACAACAGCTTATCTTCCGGCTGGTCGCTGCGGGCTGCTTCCCGCAGCATCTTGATGTCAAAGGCAAAATCGCTCTGATAGTATGCGGTGTTCTGGTGCATAATGGCTTCCAGCGCAGCGATCACATCCATATTTTCAAATTTTTGCACGGCTTATACCTCCAATTCCTTTGTCTTTTCCCGTGGCGGCGTTTGCCTGCTCTGCTCCTTTTTTGCGGCATCCAGCTGTGCCCTGATGGATGGCTTTTTCGGCTTGGCCGTGTGGGACTTCTTGGCTTTTGGTGCCTTTTCTTCGGCCTTGACTGCGGCGGCAAGGTCCGTCAGAGAGATTTGTTCTCCGGCTTTTGCTTTGGCCTCCAACTCGCCCAGAGAGGGCGCATTGTTCAGCACACCGTCAATCATATTTTCGTTTTGTTCCGTGGAAAGCTCTGCGGTGCGCAGCGGATTTTCTCGCAAGAACTCTGGCACCTGCTGGAAGCCCACACTATCGCAGTAGTGAGCGGTATTTTGTCCGTTCTGGTGCAGCACCACCACATCCGAAACGGACAGCGAGTGTCCCTTAAAGTCTGCCGGATGATCCACATTGAATGTGCGGTAGATGTCCTCCAACGTGGTGCCAGCAGTCAGCGGTGCGGCGTATACTTCCGTATAGTTGGCCTTATCCACGGTCAAACCGGCAGCCTGCAGGCGGTCGTAGGGCTCAAAACGGTAATCGCGGGTGGAATCTTCATTGCGCAGCTGGTAGATGGAAAAGCTGTCCTGCTGCGGTGCTTCAAAGCCTGCCGCTGCGTATTCCTCTACGGTCATTCCAGCAGCGGCCGCTTCCTGCTCGATCTCGGCCTGTACCTGTGCCTTATAGTCCTGCAAGGTCTGGTCAAAGTCGGCCAGCTTGGGCGGTTCCGGCAAGTTGTACTGGCCTTGGTTGAGCAGTGGGCGGCAGTCCTGCACATAGGTCACAACAGCGTTGTAATGGGCAGCCTGTTCCGGCGAAATGTTCTGTCCCTCTCGCAAAGCGGCGGTGGCTGCCTGCTCCATGGCCGAAAGATTGCAATGTTGTTTGAGGTACGGGATAAACTCGGTCAGCACCATTTCCCGCTCTGCCTTGTCTTGTTCCCACGCTTCCGGGCCTTTGTTATGCAGAACAAAATTTTTCCAGTTCTCGTCTTTGGCGTAGTATTCGTGGTAGCTCTGGATGTGCTGAATCAGGGAACCCTCTCCGTCACCAAAATCCTGCCGTCCCTCGTAGTTATCCGGCTGGCCGTTCATAGTAAAGTCAATACGGAAGGCTGTTTTGTCGTACCAGCCGCCCGTGTAGCCGTCCTTTTCCCGGTCCGTGTGCTGGGCGGTGTCCAGTTCTTCAAAAACACGATTCGCCACGGACAGCGGCATGGTTTCGCCGTCCTGCAGCTTGTCGCTTTCGCTCCACAGAATTGTGACCGTAGGCTCTGCGGATAAATCTGGCACAGCGGCCTTTTCTGCTACCGGGGCAGAAAGTTCATTGGCTTTTTCGGTTGCCTCTTGAAACGCTGCCAGTTTATCACCCAACAGGACTTCCGACACTGCGGCTGTCTGCCCCAGCAGGTTAAGCGCTTCCTGCCCGGCATCCGGCAGGGTCAAACCGGGTGCGTCCAACTGCCCGCCGTCCAGAGCTTTATTGTCCGGGCCGTACAGGGTGTAGTCATAGCCGGAATCACAGGTCTGGATGAACAGGGTACTGCCGTTATCCAATGCAAATGCGGCCTCCTGTGCAGCGGAAAGGTCTGCTTCCCGCTGCTGGCGAAGTTCTGCTAGATGTTCGTCCAGCGCGGAGATCAGCTCATGGGCCGCACTGCGAATAATTTCCAGAGAGGCTTTCAGTTCGGCCAGTTCCCGGCCCGAACTCCACCCAGCTACATAGCCAAAGGAATACTCGGACGTGTCCAGCCCGTAATGCTGGCAGACGGCATAGGCCACGCTTTCGGCCTGCACCTCGCGGGTGCGGCTGTCCGGGCGGTTGGCCTGTTCCGGGTCGTCTGGGTCGATGGTGTGCAGCTTTGCATGGGCAATTTCATGGATAGCCGTCTTGATGGTCTGTAACTGGCTCATGCCCTCTTGGATGGCAATGCGGTTGTCGAGCAGATGAAAGTACCCGTGCGCCCCGCCCTCGATGTCCTCAAACCCGATGGGCACCGGGGATGACTGCTCCAATGCCTTGAAAAAATCTTGGTAGTCCTGCACGCTGCCGGACAGTTCATTCACCGCGATAGAGGGCAGCGGTTCGCCCTCGGTCTGGCTGACATCGAACACAGACACCACCTTGAACGCCGGAATCTGCACCGTTTTTTCCTCAGTCAGCGGCTTGCCGTCCTTGTCCAGAATCGGCTTACCCTGTTCGTCCCGCTTTTCCATCTTCTGCTTGACCTTGTACGGCGCAGGGGCCAGAATTTTGATGCCTTTTTCGCCTTTCTTTACGGTGCGGTGGAATGTGTCTTTCCACTTGTTGAAGCCGGCCACCAGCTGCCCGCCCTGCATGGCGATCAGCAAGGTGTTGTTGAAGCTGTAATTGTGGAATTTCGCCATCGTGGTGAGGTAGGCTTTGTAGCGGTCGCTGTCGAACAACTGCTGAATGCCTGTTTCCAGCCGGTCCGTGATTTCTTTCATCCGTTCTACGCTGTCTTTGCCGTTTAGGATAATGGGAATAACTTTCTGCGGTTCCGTTTCAGGCTGAACAGGCGGCGGGATGTTGGCCGAATCTCGCAAAACTTCCGGCGCAGGAAAGGACAGCACCCGGTATTCCTCCGGCACGGGCTGGCCCTCGTGGACTTTCTGCCACTCGTCCCCGCTTTTGACAAGGTAGCCGTACTGGGTGAACGCACCCTGTTCCTGCTGGGCCACATACCGGCCGAACTGCGCCGTGTCGATGCCGCCTTTCCATTCTTCCGGCATATCCACCATGCCGGAGCGATTCAGGTAGTAATCTCCCAGCTGGGCAGGCCCGTGCACATCCGGCAGATGCACATAGTAGTCCACGTTTTCGGGAAAGTCGGTGATTCTCCCGATGCTGGAAAGCTCACTCTGCGGGGCTTGCAGGGCGGCGTTCAACTCTGCGCGTTCCCCGGTAGAGAGTGTTTCCAGTCGTGATGCCAGAAAGTTCAGTTCGTCCACATTGGATGCCAGCACCATGTTATAAGGAATTGCAAAGCGTTTTTCTTCCTCGGCAAAGTAGCCAGAAATGAAAAGGCCCTGCGGATTATCGGACGAAATGCCGATTTGCCGCAGGGCCGCTTGTACCTGTTCGGTTGTGGTGGGCAGGTCTAGCCAGACACCATCCCTGCCTTGCTGCTGCCGATTTTGTAGCTGGATGGAAAATAATTCGCTCATTTGGTCACACTCCTTTTTTGCTATCCTACGGATAGAGAGAGCCGGTTATGGCAAAATGAATGCTTCACCTTACCATAACCGGCCCTCGTTTTCTTTATCCCTTACGCTCTACCCGGTAATTGACGTATTTGCCTCCCGTATCTGCCAGAAGCACCGTTGCATCATAGATTTTGCCTGTCTTTTCGGAGTAGAGGCCCTTGACTTTTGCCTTGCCGTCTTTGAGCAGAGCAGCGGCGATCTTCGGTGTGAACGCCTTTTTGCGCTGCTCAAAGAAGCGGTCATTCTTCCACATCACGAACTGACAACTACGATTCCCGCAGTAGAAGTTTTTCTTGCCCTCATAGACGTTTTCATTGCACCGGGGGCACTTGCCGATGATGACCCGTTTCGACTGGAACAGGTTTTGCTTATCTGCACTGATGCAGGAATAGGTCTTGACCAGCTGGCGCACCTGCGTTTCAATTTCAGCCATGAACTCGTCTGGGTCTGCGCTGCCTTTGGCAATCTCGGTCAGGCGATTTTCCCATTCAGCAGTCAGAGCGGGAGAGGTCAAACTTTCCGGCAGAACCACCGCCAGATTGATGCCGTCCTTGGTGGGCACCAGTTGCTTGCCCTTGCGCTGCACAAAGCCCATTTGCACCAGTTTTTCCAGAATCGCGGCACGGGTGGCCGGAGTGCCCAGCCCCTTGCGCTCTGCATGGCCCAGGCCACCCTCTCTTGCTCCTGCGGAGCAATTCACCTTGTCCTCCGGCATATCTTCGGCCCCGGCCCGCTCCATTGCTGACAGGAGCGTATCTTCGGTGTAGGCTTTCGGCGGGGACGTGAAATGTTCCGAAATGTCAGCCACCGCAGAAAAACTTTGTCCCTCGGCCAGTTCCGGCAGGGTGTTCAGGGCTTCCGTTTCTTCATCACCGTCTGTTTTCAGGGTGGAGTGGAATCGCTGGTCGATCTCTTTCCATCCGGGGACAAGCACCGTTTTTCCCTTGGCGGTGAACTCGTTCCCTGCACAGGAGAACACGGCGGTCACTGTTTCGTACTCGTGGGGTGCGGCCACCGCACAGAGCAGTTTGGAGCAGACAAGGTTCATCAGCTTGCATTCACTTTCGGCAAGACCAGCGAAGCCCTGTTTTGCAAATTCAGCAGTGGGAATGATTGCGTGGTGGTCCGATACCTTTTTGCTGTTCAGCACTCGGCCTACTTCCGCAGTCAGCGCAAGTCCTTGGGCAAAGGGCAGCAGCCCCAGCAGATCAGACACAAGATGTTGTCCTGTCTGGCCCATGTCCTCGGTCAGATATTGGCTGTCCGTGCGGGGATAGGTCAGCAGTTTCTTTTCGTAAAGTTGCTGGGCGTAATCAAGGGTCTGCTTTGCCGTGAAACCGAACAGGCGGTTTGCCTCCCGCTGCAAGGTGGTCAGGTCATAGAGCTTGGGCGGCTGTTCTGCCTTTCTCTCACGCTTGATAGAAGTACAGATGGCAGATGTTCCGGCACAAGTAGATTTCAAAGTGTTGGCCTCGTCCATGCTGGCAATGCGCCCACTGTCTGCTTTCAGGCTGCCAGACTGGATGCCGACCGTGTAATACTTTTCTTTCTGGAAGCGCAGGATTTTTGCATCCCGGTCCACCAGCATTTTCAGTGTCGGGGTCTGCACCCGGCCCACGGTTAGGGTCTTATGGTACAACACCGAAAACAGCCGTGTTGCATTGATGCCCACCAGCCAATCCGCCTTTGCGCGGCAGAGGGCCGACTGGTATAGCGCATCGTAGTCCGAATCCGGGCGCAGGTTTGCAAAGCCCTCCCGGATAGCGGCATCCTCCATGCTGGAAATCCAGAGCCGCTTCACAGGTTTTGTGCAACCGGCCATTTGGTAGACGAAACGGAAAATCAGTTCTCCCTCCCGGCCTGCATCGGTCGCGGCGGTCACACTGTCCACATCCGGGCGGTTGAGCAGAGAGCGCACAATTTCAAACTGCTGTTTCTTTTCGTCCGGTACAATGAACTGCCACGGCTGGGGCAGGATGGGCAAATCCTCATACCGCCACTTACAGTATTTTTCATCGTACTGGCCCGCCTCGGCAAAGGACACCAGATGCCCGATGCACCAGCTGACCAGATACCCGCCACCTTGCCAGTAGCCGTTTTGCTTTTCATCGGCCCCGATCACGGCGGCAATGCTGCGGGCCACACTGGGTTTTTCGGCGATCACCAGCTGAAAGCTCATGTTTCGTCCTCCTGTTCGTCCTCTGAATGAATTTCGATTTCAGCCGGTTCCTCGTCTGCATCCTCGTCCTCGCCAAAATCGTATTCGTCCAGATCATCGTGCCCGGTGGTGTCGGCCTTGGGTTTGCGGAACTTGAAATAATAGAGAGCCGCGCCGCCGCCCGCCAGAGCCAGCACCAGTAGGATCATCAGACTGCCCATGTTGGACTTCGGCTTTTCCTGCGGCGTTTCGGTGTCAGTTTTCACCGCTTCCGGGGCCGTGCAGTTGCGCAGGCTCTTTTCACACAAGGGGCAGTTTTCGTTGACGTTTCCGGCCTCACATTTCACCGTGCAGGTGCAGACTTCGGCGGCCTGCGGTTCTTCATCCAGCAGAGCCAGCAAGTCGGCATCATCCACTTGGTTCAGGAAGTGGACAGAGGTTTCTTTGTCCTCGTTGGCGCGGTCAATGAGAATGTAAAAATAATTCCCGGCTTTAGTGGTCACAGTGATAAGCTGCTTGTCGCCGTAAAAATCATCCACCAGTGTTGCGTTGCCCTTGGGCGTGATGGGCACGCCCTCCGGCTCCATGCCGCCCGTGGTGGGTTCTTCTTCGATAATCTCCGGCAGAGGTTCCGGGGCAGGGTCAGTACCGCTTGCGAAAGCGGGCATGGAAAAGGAGCAGAGGCAGAGCAGGATAGCCAGCAGTCCGGCAGCGAAGCGGTTCCAGTTGTCAGGTTTCATCGGCGGCATCCTCCTGTTTGTGGTACGGGGTGACGGTGGGTGCCGCGTTCAGCGCACCGCTGCGCAGGAAGGCTGCAAACTCGTCCGGCGTCATGTTCATGCTGCGCACCAGCTGAATGATTTGAAGATTTTCCTGTTCGGTCTTTGCAGCTTCCAGTTCTTTCAACTGCTGCTGGTATTCGGAGATTTTTTCTTTGAGCCGTTCAATGTCGCGCTCAATGCGGGAAAGTCTTTTTGCCATACAAAATCCTTTCTGGCGTCACGGTAAACGCCCATAGCTGTAAAAATGTTCCTGCCAATATTTTGAGTTGAGATTTGTGTAAGAGATGGGGTCGCCGCAGTGCAGCATGATGGAATTGCCCACATAGATGCCGCAATGGCTCACGCCGGGGGTATCGTAGGTTCCCTTGAAAAACACAAGGTCGCCCGGTTTGACCTGCGCCGCTGAAACAGGGGTGCAGAGGTTGTAAAGGCCCTGTGCCGTCTGGCGTCCCACGTTCCAGCCGGAATGATTCAGCACCCACGAAATGTAGCCGCTGCAATCAAAGCTGGTGCTGGGTGAACTGCCGCCCCACACATACGGGTAGCCGATGTACTTTGTCGCTTCCTCCATCATGGCGGCGAACCTATCATCTTTGAGGGCTTCCGGGGGAATATCGTAATAGGTAGGCTGCTTGATGGTGGACGCATTGGGGTACTGGGCTTGCCCGAACAAATCCGGCCGATTGCCCAGCGTGCGCATATAGAGCGAATAGGCACTGAGCTGTTCTTCGGTCAGCACTTCCACGGGCAGATGGGACAAATCCTTGTTCTTCAGCTTGACGGTACAGATGTAGTATTCATACGGCTCTTGGTAGGTGATGAGCTGCGGCACGCCACCCGGCCCGATGATGAGCATGGTCTTGGTGCGGTAGCGTATCTGCATGGTTACGGTCTCGGTCAGGATGTATTGCTTTTCAAACAGCATTTCAAGTTCGCCCTGCACCTCGGCCAATGTAAAAACGCCATCATGCAGCGCGGACAGAATCGAGATCAGCACATAGGGGTCATGCTCGATTTCGTCCAGATAAAAGTGGTATTCGTCATAGTTGTGGGTGGCCTCGTAGGTGTCGAGATACCGTTGCATCTTTTGTTCCAGCTTGGCATAAGCCTTCTCTGCACCCAGCATATCCTTGTCCTTGGAAAAATAAGAAGATGCCGTCACGCCGGTCCCAGCGGTGCCCGCCATCACCGTGCAGGACTGCAAGCCCGTTATCAAGAGCAGAGCCAGCAGACCGAACACCGCCACGATCAGAATGGTTTTCCAGTTCTGGGCAGCAAATTCGGCCACCCGTTCGCCGCCTTCGGCTGCCAGCTTTGTTACCCGGAAACCGTTCTCTGCGGTGGCGGCTGCACCCTGCGCGGCGGCTTGTCCGGTCTGCCGCGCGGCCTTGGCGTACTGCTGCTTGATACGCTGTTTCTGCCACATCCGGGAAATGGGATTGCTGGCGGACTGCGCGATCTGCGGATTGTCCCGCAACAACTTCTGATAGAAATACTCGGCGTTGGCCGAACGCAGTTCCCGTTCTGCCTTTTCCACGGCCTTGTAGGGCTTCATCTTGTGGTGTCGGATGCCGCTGCGGATGGCCTTAGCGGTCTGCCGCTCCACCAGTTCTTCACCCTTGTGGCCGCCCTCTACACCCACATTTTCGTGTTCGACTTCGTGGATTTTTCCGTGGGCGAACAGCAACGCTTCCGAAATTGGACGGCTGGCCGGGTTTGGTTTCAGGTTGGGCGGGCCTTTGTCCTGCTGCTCAAAGCGCAGGGTGGATTTCGCCTTGCCGCTGGCGGCATCGTAGACTTTTTCTTTGACCGGGACACGCTTTTTCGGCAGAGCGGCGCGGGCCGCATCCAACTTGTCAGCTTTCTTCTCGGCTTTTTGGATGAACGGCTGCAACTCCGGGTCTGCGCGTTCTTCCTCGGTCAGTTCCAGACGTGCTGCCGAACCATGCAAGCCATCTTCACTTTCGGCAGTTTCCACAGCTTGCTTGGCTTTTTTCTTTGCCTTGTGCTTGTCCTTTACGTCCTCGGCGCGTTCCAGAATTTTTTCAGCTTTGCCCTCGGCATCCGTGGAATAATCCTGTTCTGCCTCCCGGCTGGAAACGTTCTCCACAGTTCCGTCAGCCTGATTTTCTACCACCAGACCGTCACGGGTCATGGTCTGGGTGACTTTGGCTTTTGCCTGCAATTCTTTCAAAGTTCTTCACCTCCCATCGGACAGCGACCCGTTTCAATGTCCGCAATGTATTTGAGAATCGGGAACACCTGCGGCGGCGAAACTGCATTGCCCAGTGTTTTCATCCGCTTGCTGCGGTTCGGCACATCTTCGGTCAGGCGCGGGATGTCGGCGGGTTCTTCGGCCCAAAGGGAATGTCCGTCCATTTGCGCGGGAAACCCATCAGCCACTCTACCCAGTCCGGGTTGAGATAGGGCTTTTCCAGCGTGGTGGGTGTCATACGGTAGATCACATGAGAGAGCCGCGCCGTCCATGCTTTGCCATCCTTGTTCATCTTGCGGTAGCTGCCATTTGCAGAAATTTGGATGTCCAGCCCCTTGCCCACATCCCCGGTGTCGCTGGCAAGGGGCGTGGGAAACAGCGGAGCCGATGATGAATACCCGTTTCCGTTCGTGCCATGCGCCAACGGCAGCAGCAGGTAATACGAAAACCCGAACATCGTAACCTGCCTGCTCCAAGTCAATGAGCGTTTTGTCGAGCCCCATACGGAGGAAGCCAGCAACATTTTCTCCAAGCACCCAACGGGGCTGCAATTCCCGGATGACCCGCAGCATTTCGGGCCACAGGTAGCGTTCATCGTGGAAGCCGCGCTGCCGCCCTGCGGTGGAGAACGGCTGGCACGGGAAGCCACCTGAAATGAGGGTGACGGTGCGAAGTCCTGTTTTTTCAAAGAAAGCCTCCTTTGTTACAGTGGTGATGTCCTGAAAACGGGGCACTTCCGGCCAGTGGCTTGCCAGTACAGCGGCGGGAAATGCCGCCCACTCGCATTGACAGACAGAGGTAAACCCCGCTGCTTCCGCGGCAAGGTCGATGCCGCCGATGCCGGAAAACAAGCTGAAATGTGTTAAGCTCATAGCTCCACCACCTCGCTGAGCCGGGTGGTCATGATCTTATAGAGCTGTGTGTTTTTCGGGATGGGGTTGGAAAACGGAAGCACCACGTTTTCAAAAATCAGCAGTCCTTCGCCCGGTTCCGAATTGTCGATGTACTTCTGCTGGTCTGCGGAGAGGTTCAGCCGTTCCGAAAGGATTTTGCGGTCGCCGGATGCCTGATTCAGCAGCGTGATGAAGTCGCTGTTTTCCAAAATATTCTCGATCTCCGGGGAAGAAAGAAGGTCCTTCACATTTTGGGTGGCACCTGTGGGCACGCCGCCCCATTTGCGGAAGCGCTTCCAAATCTCGGCACTGTACGCGGCGGTCTGTTCCTCTTTCAGCAAAAGGTGGAACTCGTCTGCAAAATACCATGTGGCCCGGCCTTGGCTGCGGTTCTGGGTGACGCGGCCCCATATCTGGTCTTGGATAATGAGCATCCCCAGTTTTTTTAACTGCTTGCCTAACTCTTTGATGTCAAAGGCCACAAGCCGGTTGTGGATGTCCACATTCGTTTTGTGATTAAACACATTCAGCGAGCCGGACACATACAGGTCTAATGCCTGCGCCACCCGGTCCGCTTCCGGCAAGTGCTGGTCGAGCAGGGCTTGGTGGAGGTCAGACAAAATCGGCATATTCTCCGGGCAGGGATTCGCCAGATAGGGGCGATAGATAGCTTTCACGGCACGGTCTATCACGGTGCGTTCAATCGCTTCCAGACCTGTTTTGCCGCCCATGACCAGCTCACAGAACGACAGCACAAAATCCGACTTCAAGGCCAGCGGGCTGTCATCTTCGGAATAATTCAGGTTGATGTCCAGAGGATTCACATAGTCCTTGCTGGTGGGCGAAAGTTTGATGACCTGCCCATGCAGCCGCTTGACCAGCGGATAATACTCGGCCTCTGGGTCTGAAATAAAAATATCGTCAGCAGTCGTTAAAAATACACTGACGATTTCAGACTTGCAGCTCATGGATTTGCCGCTGCCGGGCGTGCCCAGCTTTAAGCCGTTGGGACACCGGGCCTGCTTGCGGTCCAGCATGATCATGTTGTGGGATTTTGCGTTGATGCCGTAGTACATGGCGGCCCCACTCTGGAAAAGCTCCTGCGTGACAAAGGGCACGAACACCGCCACGTTGGAGGTGGTAAGGCTGCGCTGAATCTTTATCTGGTTGATACCCAGCGGAAGGCTGGACACAAGGCCCTGCTCCTGCTGGTAATCCAGCCGGACAAGGGAGCAGTTGTACTTCTGCGCCACACCCGCCGCTTGGAACACATCGTTGCCCAGCTTTTGCTTGGTGTCGGCCACGTTCAGCACTAAAAAAGTCAGCATGAACAATCGCTCATTTCTTGTTTGCAGTTTGTTCAGCAGCTTTTTGGCATCCTCGCCGTAGGTGGCAAGGTCGCTGGGCAGTATATCCATGTCGTACCCGGAACGGACAGCCTTTTTCTGCTCCTGAATCTTCATGGCGTCAAGGTCTGTGATTTTTCGCTTGATGGTTTTGATGGCCTCGGTCTGGTCAATGGCCTGCACATGGAGATTGACGAGAATCCCGCTTTCCGTTTTGAGGAAGTCGGCCAGCATTTCGTCCGAAAGTTCCGGCGCAAGGATTTGTAAAAAACTCACAGCTCCATACTTGCCGCCCAAACCAAAGGTTTTGGCCGTACCGAAACAGAGGGAGGACGGGGCCACAAAATCCTTGGTAGACAGGCCGGAGGGTGCCAGCCAGTCCCAGTCAAAACGGAACGGTTCGCCGTCCGGGTGGAAGATGCCGTGCAGAACTTCCAAACGCTCCTGCCCGTCCATAACGTGCGCCACGCAGCCCATAGCCTTGAAGTAGCCCAGCAGGTCAAGGCCAATGCGGGTCAGACGGGCCCGCGCTGTTTTCAGACTGTCGGCCTCGATGGTGAAGGTCAGGTATTTCGTTTTGACGATGCCGTTGTTGCCGCTGGCAAGCTGCTTTTGCAGGATGGCGGTGTACTCGGCGCGGATGTCGTCAAAATCATCCCCCTGCGGTGCGATCTCAAAACTTTTTGCGTACTGCACCGGGTCAACCTTGCGATTCAAAAACGAAAGCTGCACATGGATGGAAGCATCCACATAGTTGTAGAGGTCGCACAGGTGTTCAAAGATGGCGGTTCTTGTTTCCGGCTGGGCCAGCTGATAACTGATGTCCTCAAAGGCAATGCACTTAGAGAATGTGCGTCGGTCAATGCGGCACACACCGTCCGGGTAGATGGCCTCATACGGGATGGTGGCCTGTGCCGTGCGGGGCTTGCCGTCACCCTTGTACTTGCGGAGAACAGCATCAATTTCTTTTTTCTGGGCGCGGGTGAGCTTTTTGGGCTTTTCGGTTTCGCGGGGTATCGTTTTTCTGGACAATGGCCTTTACCTCCTGTTCCATTTGGTATTGCCGCACAAGGGCGGCGTAAGCATTGTTGGTCTGATAGGGCCTTTCCTTGGGACGGATAAAGCAGCACTGAATCATTTGCTGAATCACTACTTCAAGGGGCTGGCCGTGCCGCTCAAACAGAGCGAACAGCAGCCCCGGCAGCATGGCAAAAATCATCAGCAGGGCCGCTGCACTGTTGGAAAGATAGTTCCGGGCCAAAAAATAAAGCGGTCCGCCCGTTAAAAGCGCACCGCCGAAGCAGACCAACTGCCGCTTGGTCAGCCCGAATAAGACTTTGGATTTTACATGGGTCAAATCTTTGGGAACGGTCACATACGCCATTCAAACGCTCCTTTCTCAATGGGCACCGAACACGGATTTGCTGATGCTGCCGGTCTTGAACAGACAGAAGCAGAGCAGCACGGTGTAGCCCATGCAGCCCCAGATGGCCCCGGCAATGTCCGCTGCGCCTGAAATGTTGCGTATCAGCACCGCATAGATGCCCACGACAATCATAATCAGGAACGCTTGGAAACCCAGTGCCAGCAAAGACTTCAAGTAGTTCTGCCCGGTGCTGCGCCACTCGCTGCTGCCCATGGTCGCCAGCGGGATAGGGCCTAACGCCGTGACCACATAAATTTCAATCATGCGGCCGTAGGTCACAAGGAAGATGCAGATGGACAGGATGTTCATGGTCAGGCCCACCACAAGGGTCTGGAACCACAGGCTGAGCAGACTGCCGATGGTCATGCTTTCCAGCTGAAATTCCAGTCCGGGTATCAGGCGGTCAAAGTGGATGGACGTTTCGCCGATGATAACGCCGGAGCTTTGGTTGACAACGCTCTGGGTGGCATCGAACACACCCATAACGATATTCCATGTGTTGCTGACAATGAGGATGGCAAAAGCAGACTTGAAAATCCAGCGGAAGAACATGGAGGTGTCAAAGTCGTGCATATTGTTCTTTTCGGTAATCATCTGGATAAGCTCATGGCACATCACAAGGGCAAGGATAGCCGCTGCAATGGGCAGCACCACCGTTTCGGAAAGACTACGCAGCATATTGAAGATGCCGCTGTTCCACGCCTGCGGGGTGGAGCCGACATCCGAAGCGATTTCGCCCACCTTGGCGTTCACGTTATCGAACAGGCCGGAGAGGTTGCCCGTGATGCCATCTATCAAAATGCCTTTTATCCATTTCTCGATGATTTCACTAATCAAGCAAAGATACCTCCTTTCCCGCGCCCTCCCATGTGAGCGGGAGAGCGCGGTGGGGTCTCAAAGGTGGATGTACGGATAAGTTGAGGTTAGCCCAGCAGCCCGGACAGCAGCGGGACAAGGGTCACGCCGATCAGGGCAACGCCGCCGCCCGCGACCAGCTGCTTCACGCCCTGGCTCTTGCTGCCGGGGTTATCCTGTCCATAGCCCTCCAACAGGTTGATGCCACCCCAGACACACAGGGCACCGCCCAGACCGACCACAATCGTCTGCAAAGTATCAACTGCGCTGTTGAAAAATTCCATAAGGTCCTCACTTTCTGCCGCTTGTTCTGCGGCACTCAAAAATTTTTTCAAAAAATGCCGCCTCATTCGGCGGCTGCATCTTCATCCGACAGGTCGATTTCGTACAGGTCAAAACTTTCGTCCTGTGCGACTACCTGCTGCCGTTTCCGGCGCAGGGTGGATAAGAACCTGTCCACCTCAAAGGTATTCTTTTTGTCCGCGTCCGCAAGGTATTTGTAGTGCGGGTGCTTTGTAATGTCGAACTTCTCCGAGAAGAACGGCCTCACGCCCCGCAGCTGCAAAATGCACCTGCCGCCGTCCATGATTGCGATTTCGTCCTCTGACATCAACGCCTTTCCTAATTTTTGATAGTTCAGTCCGTGGGAGGTTTGAGAACCCCGGTTCTCGCTGGTGTTGAAACTGTCGATGGTCTCTTTCCCCAGCGCATCGGAGATCTCTTTGGCATTCTTACCCCGCCCACTCAAAAAGAGAACAGAATCGCAGTTGTCCGAAATGATTTCGGCCGCATCCTTGTAGATGGCTTTTAGCTGCGACTGGCTCTGCAAAATGATGGATGCCGAGATTTCCCGGCTGCGGATGGTGGCGATCAGCTTGTCGAAGTTGGGAATCTGCCCAATGTTGGCGAACTCGTCCAGAATCAGCCGTACATGGACAGGCAGTCGGCCACCGTATTTATCATCCGCACGGTCACACAGCAGGTTGATAAGCTGGCTTTGAAGCATGGCAAGAATGAAGTTGAAGGTGGTGTCCGTGTCGCTCATAATCAGGAACAATACCGTCTTTTCATCCCCGATGGTGTCCAGCTCCATTTCATCGTCCTCCATCAGTTCACGCACTTCCCGGATGTCAAACGGGGCTAAACGGGCACCGCAGCTTATCAGGATGGAGGAACGGGTCTTGCCCGCCGACAGCAGAAACTTTTTGTACTGCCGGACAGCGAAGTGGTCCGGGTCTTTCTGTTCCAGCCGTTCAAACATGAGGTCAACTGGGCTTTGAAACTCCGGGTCGTCCTCGCGGGCTTCACTGGCATTTATCATTTCCAGCAGGGTGGTGAAGTTCATTTCCTCTGCCGGGGCCTCGTACCAGATGTAGCCAATCAGAGCCGTGTAGAACAGCCGTTCCGACTTCACCCAAAAATCTTCTGCTGATTTTTCACCCTCGCCTTTGGTGTTAGCGATAAGGGTATTCACCAGCTTCAGCACGTCTTTTTCCGAGTGGATGTAGACAAAGGGGTTGTACTTCATGGACTTGGAAAAGTTTATCGTGTTCAGGATTTTCACCCGGTAGTCTGCCCGCTGGAACATTTGGCCCGTTTCCAGAACCAGTGTGCCTTTCGGGTCTGTGACCACGAATGAGGTGGGATAGTCGGAAGTGGGAAAGCATTGCATGAGGTTGGGCTTGACGTAAAACCGGGTCTTGCCGCTGCCGGAGCCGCCGATCACCAGCACATTCTTGTTCCGGGCTGTCTTGGGGTCTTTGGGCCGCCCGGTCATAGTCAGGCGTTCGGTCTGGGTCAGCAGGATGTTGTTTTCAAACTTGGGGTCGATGTACAGGGCAATGTCCTTGGCGGTACCCCACCGGGCAGAACCGTATTCCTCGCCCTTGCGGTACTTCTTGGCGTTCTTGCCCTTGCTGTACACGATGAGCCGGACAGCCACTGCCCCGGCAACGCCCACGCAGAGGTCAAACGGATGCAGGCTGGGTAGCGGGTTTGCAAAGGCGGCGGAGATGCCGCTCGTTAGGTGCAGCAGCTTTGCCGAAGCATCCACGCCCGCCGCCAGACGGTATGCCTGCCCGCATTTGGCGAACAGGTACACGAACAGCAGATATGGCAGATTCAGCACCAGCAGCCTTTTCAGTTCAGGCTTCATCGCTCTAACCCCCTTTGCTTGATTTTTTCTTTAGCGCGTTTCGGCTGCTGGGCGACTTTCTGCTTGGTTGCTGCCAGCACCTTGCGGATAGAAGGCCGCTGCTCCTTGGAGAGCGTTTTGGCTGTGAACTCCCGGAACGCCTGTTCCAGATTGTCCGTATCCTTGGCCTTGAAGATCACGATGTAGTGGGGCGGCTGGGTGGTCTTGTCCTTACGCAAGGTGAAGTCCACGCCGTACTTCTTGGCGCAGGGCTTGAACGCCCCGATGTTCGCTTCCGTGACTTCAATGTTGGTCAGGGCCGCGCCGTGGGCTTTCAGCTGTTTCAGGCTTTGCTTGCCGTGGTGCAGCTTTGGCCCCTTGGCCCGGTGCTGCAAATATTTTTTCAGGGCAGCTTGCAACGCTTGGGCGGTGAGCTTGCCCGTTTTCATGGACAGGGCAATGGTTTTCTGGGTGACTTCTTCCTGCAATATGAATCCCTCCTTGTTGCAGAAAATTCAGAGCGGCAGCTAGGGTGGAACCACCAGCCGCCGCAGGTAAAGTGTTCTCATGGATGGGTACTCCTTTCGGTCAGGTGTTGGGCGGGCGGCCCCAATCGGGCTGCGCCATATCGTGCGCCACAAGGGACGCATAGTAGCTGTTGATGGTGCTGGGGGCGTTGAACAGCATGGCCCGCAGGTATTGCTTGATGTTGCGGACTTTGGTGGTGTTGTCCCGCAGGCAGTCCATGACGAACTCGATGTGATGGCTGTCCAGCTTCAAGAATTTCGCCTTGACCAACTCTGCCGGGTAATCGTCCCCGGCCACCCGGATGGACTTGCGGGAAGTGCAGACCGTTTCCAGCAGGATGTCCACGATCTCGTCCAGCTGTTCCCGGTCTATCCGGGGATTCTGGGTGAGGGTGTCATACTCGATGTTCTCCAAAATCAGGTCCCGGTAGATTTGATAGGCCGTTTCCTTTCGGCTTCCTGTCCGTTCCGGCGGCGGTGCCGCTGCCTCGTCCTCGTCCAAAGGCAAGGGGTTTGGGGAATGGATAGGAATGGAATCGGTATTTAATCCCTCTTTCTTTTGTTTTTCTGTAATTAGTTTATCTTTATTTAATTGCATTGGATTTTCCAACGTAGGGTTTTCCTGCGTGGGATTCTCCAACGTTGGATTTTCCAATGTAGGTGAAACCCATGCAGGAACGGGCTGCGGCAGCTCGAAGATCACATAGTCTGCACCACGCAGCCGCCCTTTCTCGTCCCGTTCTCTGGAACGCTGGATGTAGCCCGCCTGTTCCAGTTCCCGGATGGCCTGCCGTATCGCGTCGATGCTTTCCCGGTTGATACGGGCCAGCCCTTGCAGGGTGTAGTCCCAATCTTCCGGCAGGGAGAGCATTTGGGAGAGTAAGCCTTTGGCTTTCAGGGACAAGGCCCGGTTCCGCAGGTGGTGGTTTGACATGACCGTGTAGCCGCTGTTCTTTTCTACCCGAAAAACTGCCATTTCACGGATGCCTCCTTTCGTTGCAAACAAAAAAAGCAGCGTCCATTTGCTCCCGGTGATGGGAGAAGTGAACGCTGCGCGTACTTGATAATTTTTAGGTTGTGTGGTATATAAAAGGCAACTGGATTTCAAACACAGCTACCCATCGGGGTGCGATACAAGCAAGTTGCTATCCGATGACCTCAAAAACAAATTGTACTACGATGGTTTTCAAAAAATGCTGTATCACTACTCGCACCAGCCTGAAAAACAGGACCTGAACATGTGACGGAAATTCCTGTACAGCACTCTGCGAATCCAGATAAAAATAATCTGAACTCAAATATCTGAAAATTGCAAAACAGCAGCTGGGGATCATATCCCAGCTGCTATCTTTATACTTCGCTGCTGATCCCTCGGGTCAGCAACCATGTCTCCTGCTTATATTCTTATCTCATGATGTTTTCAAACCTTGATCATGATCTCTCTGTCTGTACGGTTATACTTATAATATCGCACTCCTGCTGCATCCAACATCTTCTTGGAGGCGATCACAGACGGAGTATCTGCATATTTATCACAGTCATACACGATTGTCTTGATCCCTGCCTGAATAATCGCCTTGGCACATTCATTGCAGGGGAACAATGATACATAAAGCTTGGCACCTTCCAGGCTTCCGCCTCTGTAATTCAGGATAGCATTCAGCTCACTATGTGTCACATAGAGATATTTGGTATCCAACGGATCTCCCTCTCTTCCCCAGGGAAACTCATCATCTGAACATCCCTTGGGAAATCCATTGTACCCCATAGACAAAATTTTGTTATCCTCACTTACGATACAGGCACCAACCTGCGAATGCGGATCCTTGGAACGCATACCGGAAAGCATGGCAACTCCCATAAAATACTCATCCCAGGAAAGATACCCCTGCCGTTTCTGTCCCTTTTTCTCCATACGGCAATCCTCTTTTCTTTAATCCTCGATCATATTAATTCTTCTGATATGACGCTCATCATTGGAAAATGGCGTATCCAGGAAAGTATCTACAATCTTCAGTGCAAGTCCAGGACCTACCACGCGTCCCCCCATAGCCAGAATATTGGCATTATTATGAAGTCTTGTAGCCTCTGCTGTAAAGCAGTCTGTGCAAAGTGCTGCGCGGATTCCTTTGAATTTATTGGCTGTGATGGAAATTCCGATTCCTGTTCCACAGATCAGGATTCCATTCTCGCATTCTCCGCTCTGAACAGCCTGTGCAACTTTTTTTCCGTATACCGGATAATCTACGGATTCCGGTCCGTTGCATCCGAAATCCCTGTACTCAAGGCCTCTCTCTTCCAGATGTTTCTTAACCTCCTGCATCAGCTCATATCCGCCGTGATCACATCCCAGTGCTATCATTCTCTTTTTCCTCCTGTACATTAATAATTTTATGACCAGCCGCTTTCAGTAAGCGGTTCATGATCGCCTGTCCCATTCTTGGTGTAAAAAATGCCTCTGAGTAAATGGCACTTACATTACAGCTGTCAAAATCACGCAGTACCTCATAGAGATGGTGCGCAATGGTTTCCTCCTGTTCGCGGCTTCCGATGCTCTTGATAATACCGTGGGAATATCTGCCTTTCGTCTCATCCGTTGCAATGATCCCCACTTTCTGTCCCTTCTCCTCCGCTTCTTTCGCCCTCTTTTCTATCTCAGAGATTACCTGCTCTGTCGGACCTTCTACAATGGCAAGGTCTGCTTTTGGAGCATAATGACGGTACTTCATTCCCGGTGCCTTGGGATGAACCTTGCTGTCCGGCTTGATCAGCCCCTTATCCATCCGTACATCACCCAGTGTTTCCTGCAGCATTTCCAGGGAAATATAACCAGGTCTCAGAACAACCGGAATATCCTCTGTGAAATCCACGATCGTAGATTCCAGTCCGATATTTACCTGTCCGCCGTCAATGATCATATCAATGGCCTCTCCCAGATCTTCTGCAACATGCTGTGCAGTGGTAGGACTTGGTCTACCGGACGTATTGGCACTTGGTGCTGCCACATAGCCCCCTGCCGATCGGATCAGCTCCTGGGCGATCCGGTCGCTTGGGAAGCGTACAGCAACGCTGTCAAGCCCGCCTGTTGTCTCCTTCGGCACAATATCTGCCTTCGGAAGAATCATAGTCAGCGGACCCGGCCAGTATTTATCAGCCAATATCCTTGCCTTCTCAGGAACTTCCGTAACGATCCTGTCAAGATCACGGATATCTGCAATATGTACGATCAACGGATTATCAGAAGGTCTTCCCTTAGCTGCATAGATCTTCATAGAAGCCTTCGGATCAAGTGCATTGCCGCCAAGACCATATACCGTCTCTGTGGGAAATGCTACCAGGCCGCCATTTTTCAGGATTTCACCGCCTCTTCTGATCGCATCTTCATCTATATTTTCCGCTGTCATTACTGCTATTTCTGCTTTCATCTTACGCTCCATTACTGTCTGATGTAAATACCCTGCTCTTCAATAAAATCCTCCAGATCCTGCAGCGCATCCTGCGCCCATGTCTCCGACTTCTGAAAAGTCTCCGGGAAAAACATCTCTTTTACAATCTTTTTACCTGTTTCTGTCTTAAAAATCTTTTCTGCACTTTTCCTGATATGTTCCTTATCAAGATCATCCTCAAAATAATTTACAAGAAAATCAGCCTCAACCAGGACCTGATAGTCCAGACCGTCAATATCCTTGTATGTATGATGATGTCCAACAAGATACTCCACTCTGCTTATCACATTCTCACGGAAACCAAGTCTGGTCATCATCTCACGCGCAGCTGCCGGTCCTTCCAGTTCCTGAACCTTACCATCAGACCGGCCGTATTTCTCCATTCCGATCTTGATTCCAATATCATGGACAAGAGCTGCCGCCTCGAGTATATACATCTGTTCTTCATCCAGTCCCTCCGCCTGACCTATCAGTCTGGAAAAACTGTGCACTTTCACAAAATGCTGAATATGCCTGGGATCCCCCTGATAAAACCGGATCATTTCCATGTAGAGTCTGTCAATTCTGTTCATAATATATTCCTCCTCTCAGCAGCCATGTCGTAGCCTTTACTGTACAGCACATGCTGTATTTCTGTAATAGCTCTATTATAGCGTTGTTACGGAAAAATTGTCAATCCTGCTCCACTTTGTATAATTCATATAATATTGCCAGCACTCACAATACCTCAGTTTACTTTTACAATATAAGTTCCTGTCATATCATCTGCGTAAACAATGCTTCCAAGACTCTGAAGCAAACTGTCATTAAGTGCTGTACCGTATTTCTCCTGTTCCTGTCCGCCTACAAATATATAGGAAATGTCATATCTCCTGATCAGTTCTTTCACTGTTTTTTCATCTGCGGAAGTGTAAATCGTCTCTATATCCGCGCTCTTCTCATTCAGATCCGGCACATCATTTCTCCACAGCCACTCATGCACATACCAGCCCAGAACAGTCGGAAGTCCTGTTGATGCGGAAACTCTCTCATAACCAGTGTAACTGTCCCCATTAGCCTCCAGAACAACCGGGGCTCCTTCAATATTTTCTTTCAGCCAGCGGATAGCTGCTGCATCCTGCGGAAAATCACTCTCAAGGAAAGTCGTTGCATCCAGACCCTGGTACTGAGACGGATTCCACACTTCTCCGAACCAGGAATGAACTGCATTTCCGAAATATCCCACTGTCCAGATCAGTACCACAAGGCCTGCTCCTGAAAGGATCCTGAAGATTTTCTGCTTTGATACTGCTATCAGTCTGTAGATTCCATATCCCATTGTCATTCCAAATAGAATATACGCCTGATATGTAAGTTTGAACATGGTGTTTGCCCTGGCATTTCCATTTTCATAAATATCTCTTACATACACAAGCTCCGGAATCACGATCAATCCAATTGCACACAGCCCCATGATAATCGCAAACAGATCAGGAATGGAAACAGCCTCCATCAATCTGTACAGGCTCTTTTTCTTCATTCCTTTCAGCTTCTCCATAAGAATGGATATGATCAGCAGCACAGTAAGGATCACCGGAAGTCCCCAGAGGATCACAAGCTGATACCACAGAGAATGGTGCTGTGCAAGTGCCACACCCTGTACCATAGTGTCAAATTTCAGAGTAAACGGCAGTATCACAAGATAAGAAACTGCAATGATCTCCACTGCCTGCACAGCTGTCACTGCCAGGATGCGGACCGTTTTTCCTTCAAAACGGATGATATTTACAAACAACAACACACCGCCTGTCACCACAAAATAGATCACAAAATCCCAGTAGTTAGTCCACTGGAACATTCCCAGAAGTACAGCGGCCAGAATAATATGGGGCATCAGAAGCTGTCTGAGCCAGAAATCTCTCGGATCCTGTTTTTCCGGCTCCGGCCCTCTCTTTCGGATCATCTTCATCCAGGCGTAGAGAAGTCCCACCAGAAAGGTCACAAACATCACATTAACCACATGTGCATGAAGATCTCCAAGTACAAAGGAATAACACGGAAATTCATGGATTGTCTTATCACTGTCATTTACCGGGTTGTATCCAATATAACGGGTAGCATCCGGGAACCAGTAACTTTCTGTCTCTTCTGCTCCTTTCAGTTTCTGAATCAGAGGAATCACGCAACGATATACGATATAATGCACATTTCCTGCAATAGAAACCGCAGCACCTGCTGTTACACCTGCCACAGACGGAAGATATTTCTTTCTTCCTTCCATATGTCCGTACAGTCTGTCCTTCATCATCTGACGAACCAGAGAAAACGGAAACACAAAGGCAAATGCTGCCACAAAAGTACGCATCAGATTATAGGTAACTTCCACTCTGCTGCCTGTAAGTTTCGTAAGAAATACTGCAAAATACTGTCCACCGTAATAATAGTTGATCGTTCCTTCAGAATACCAGAGATCACGGGCAGGAAGTGTTGTGCTGCGCATCATGGCTTCCATAAATCCGTAATCCATAAACTTCTCCGTTCCATATGCCTGCGGACGAAATCCTGCCAGATATGTCCACATAAGAAAGATCCCGAAAAACAGCAGTTCTTCACGGATAATAAGTTTTGTTTTCCCCGTCGGATAACACTCGATATCTTTTTTTAACTGGATATGGAAAATTACCGCACAGAACACCGCGCATACAACAGAAACGCCGATGCACACAGCTGATGTAAAAGGAAGAATCTCTACAGCAACCAGAAACCATGTGAGAAATCCGGTCACAGCAATAGCCAGCACTTTTGAAAAAAGCCAGCCTTTATCTTCAAATCCTTCAAATAATCTTCCAGTCAAAGGCATGGCCACCATCCCCATAAATAATGCCAGAAGCCACCATGTCCAGAATGTCCACACATCTCCCTGCAGAAGATATGCAGAAAGCACAGCCAGAATTACCGCCGCTACACTCTCCGGAAGTATTTCCCTGATTTTTGTTTTCATCGGTTCATTCCTCCCTGTATCAGATCCTGTGGCGCAGACGGATAAAATCTCCAAATGCCTGTCTGCCTATGACTGCGATCCGCTTCATATTAATAGAATTCTTTCCTGCCTGACGAGGACGGAAAGTAATCGGAATATACTCTACATGCAGATGATGTTTCTCATAGATCACTGTCATCAGCACATTGGAGAGAAAGAATCCGTCAGGGATCCTTTTGAGAACTTTCTCCAGCTGTTTTCCACGCATCAGACGATATGGAGTATTAGCATCTTTTACCCATGTTCCAAAGATCAGAAACAGTACAAGACGCAGAACTTTCGTCACAAAAAGTCTGGATAGACCATCTTCTCGTTTTTTACGGTAGCCAATCAGAAGCCCGCATTTTTTTCGTTTTTCCCAGAACTGCCAGAACTCCTCGGGCAAAGTCTGTCCGTCTGAATCCGTCTGGAATATATAATCTGCACCTGCATCAACAGCGTAATGATAACCTTTCAGAATTGTTCCGCCGTGTCCCTCGTTTGGCTTGTCAATCCCTGTCAGTCGATCATATTTCTCCTGATACTTCTGAATTTTCTTGTAAGTTCCGTCTTTACTTCCATCATTAAGAATCACCAGCCGACTGTCTCCGCCGATCTTCTCCACTACCGGATACCACTGCTCGATCACAGAGCCGATATTTTTTTCTTCGTTGTATGCTGGCATAATAATATATAAACTATCTTGTTTCATAGATTCTGATTCTCCCATCCTCCGAGGTATAAACTAACGGATACGTCTCTCTGATAATGTCTTCACGACACTCCTGGCTTTCAAATGACATTCCATCTTCAAACAGAATATAGGTGATCTTCTCCTGCTCCACTGTCTCTCTTAAAATATCCTGATCATCTGTTGTATAAACAGTCACAGCCTGGTCTGCCCGGTAATAAGTATCATACCCTGCTGACCACGCATAATAAGGCCATCCGCAATAAAGCATCACACCAGACATAGTTACTTCATTCATGGTATACTCCGGCGTCAGGAGCAGATCATCTTTATGAAGATTCTCAGAAAGCCAGTCTGTGAGGTCACTGTTCATGTTTACAGTCATCCTGTGTCCGGAATCATTATCTCTCAGAATGATCACATAATCATAAATTCCTGTCAAAGTAAGACAGAGACAAAGAATCGCGCAGACACTTCTGCCTGCCCATTTCTTCCAGCCTGTTTTTCCCATAAGAAAACTCTCTCTCATAAACCAACCCCAGAAAATGGCTGTAAACGCATAGGAGATCATCACATACTTATGGTTTACATTGATGTCCGGTGTCAGTGATACCAGAAATGCAAATGCCAGCGGAAGCAGAAATCCAAACAGAATAGCCCTCTCTTTTCTTTTCAGGAATACAACTGTTACGGCCAGTCCCACAAAGAAAAATCCGCTGATTTCAGCCAGATATCCTATCACACCGATAAGACTTTTATTCCCGGCCAGAAATCCCCAGTAAAAAGAAGGACTCATCACACTTCCGGATACAAAGATCTTTGACTGAAGCTCTGAGAAAAATACTGCCAGTGCCGCACAGATGGCATAATCCAGCTTGCCATCTGAAAACACTGCCATTCCCGCCAGGATCAGAAGTCCTCCGATCAGGGCCGCACCATTCCAGAATGCAGTCAGCCCCAGAAATACTCCAAGTAAAACCGCAGCCTCAACATTCCTGCAAACCCACGCCTCTTTAGAAAAGATCCTTTTTCCAATCCACTCTATGCCTTTTTCACTGTGCCTGCATCCTGCTTCCAGCCATTCCATAAAAATCCACACAGCTGCCGCAACTATCAAAAGCCCGAATGCCAGATGTCTCTGATTCAGATACACGTTAAAATTCCAGAGTCCCCAGTTTTCATTGGTTGTATAGCCGATAAAAGAGGTATTCTCTCTCAACGTCTCCGCCAGATTTCCTGCACGGAAATGTTCCCACAGATACTGCCAGAACGCAGTACCGCTGCGGAAAAAGAAAAACACGATTGCCGCGGCTCCTGCCCAGAAGCTTCGGAACATCCGGTAACTGATCGCATAAAGGATCATAAGAAATCCCACCAGCGAGAAAATACTTACCAGATTATATCCAATATCAATTCTCATTCCCAGATATTCCAGATTTCCCACAAGAAACTGGAACATAAAATGATATTTCACGTCCTGCCCGCCATAATGCGGATACTGGGTAGGAAAATTATTCTCCCTGGAAAAAGATCTCATCATTGCTGTATGCGGTGCATAATCCCCAAATACAGAAAAACCGGAATACAAAATTCCATCTTTCATATGAAAAACATAAAACATCATCCATGTAACAAATACAGTTACCGTTGTAAACAGAATGATCTCTTTTCTGAGAATCCACTTTCTGGTGAGCATTCCCTCTGCCACCGAAAAAATAATCTTCTTTTTTTTCTTAAAAAGAACTGCCAGTACCAGTGTTGCCACAGTCATAACGATCAGATTTCCATAAAAAAGAGGATGTTCTGCCCCCGCACATACACTAAACATCCAGGAAATGATATAAACGGCCCATGTAAACATCAGAACTCCGGTTCCAAAAGCTGCGGGCAGTATTACCCATATCCGATTTCCATTTTCAGCTATCCTGTGCGGAAACAGACACCCCACTGCTTCCATTCCTGTTAATATACATAATATAAGATAAATGATTCCAAACATAGGATTCTCCTTAATTCACGTAAAGTATAGCAGAATAACCATCCTATGAAAAGGCTATTCACATTTTTTTCAATTTTTTTCGTTCTTCTCTGATGCCAGATATTCATCGATCCCGTCAGCTATGGCTAAAGCCACTTTCTGCTGGTAATCATCTTTCTGCAGAAGTCCGGCTTCATCCGGATTTGTAAGAAAGCCGCATTCTACAATATTGATCACACCCTCGCTTCTCTTCAACAGATAGTACGTCCTGTTCCCTTTTGCTGCTCGGGGACGCTGGATTTCCAGCTGCTGGTTCATTTTTTCCTGGATAACAAGCGCTAGTCTCTTCCCCTTCTCAGAATCTTCGTAAAAAAAGACCTGGGGACCTTTTACAGCCGGATCACTGTAACTGTTCTGATGGATGCTGACAGCAAGCAGCGGCTTGTATTCTTTTATCATAGCAATACGGTTCTGAAGATCCTGGGCTTTCATATTCTTTGTATTTTCCTCATAAAGTCCTTTATCTTCTTCTCTTGTCATAAGGATTGTGTATCCTCTTTTTTCCAGTACTTTTTTCAATTTGACAGATATCTCAAGATTGATGCCTTTTTCCTTCAGGCCATCCACACCTATCATTCCGGAATCTGCACCACCGTGACCGGCATCCACCAGGATCACTTTTTCCTCCTTGATATTTCCGGACACATTTACAAGTTTTCCTGCTGTCTCAGCCGCCTCTCTTGACAATATGTAAAAGCAAAGCAGCATAAGAACTGCCATTCCCGTTTCAATCAGATGTTTTTTCACGCAAAACACCCCCGGCATATTTAGTTAAATATATGCTGTCGGGAGTGTTTTTATCATTGCCCTGCTGCAATGTTTCATCTTTGGTTTAAGTAATTTATAACTGTCAGGAAAGATTCTCTGTGATGGTCTGCCATATCCCACTGTTTTCAAATCCCAGTTTCCACTCAGCCACACCTGCAAGTTTATATTTTGAGATCAGCTTAACTTTCTCTGCAATGGACTTGGAATCCTCCAGCCAGATCTGGTATGTAGCTCCATCCCCTTCATAGGTTCCGTAATTCTGGCTTGTTGTCTTATCCCAGTAAGTCTCTGCTCCATTGTCTGCAATCACCTTCTGTGCCTGATCCATTCCGATTGCTTCACTTGTCAGGGCCCCTCCATCTGTTGTCTTCCAGAGCCTGGTATAAAACGGAACTGCAAGTATCGTCCTCTCTGCCGGAACCTCTGTAAGTGTATCTTTCACACCCTGCTCTACCCACGGAAGCGATGCCACGGAACCTGCCTCAGATCCCACATAATGTTCATCATACCCCATAATGATCACATAATCGGTAACTTTTCCCTGCTCAGCTCTGTCATAATGACTGGTAAAATTCTCCGGAACCGGGTTATCCACAGAAAGTACCAGATTGTTCTCATGACACTGAATGGAAAGTTCCCGAAGGAACTGCAGGAAATGGATTCCAACATCCTCGCTTAATGACTCAAAATCTATATTGATTCCGTCAAGTCCCACCTTCAATGCACTTGTGATCAGCTGATTCTCCAGATTCTGTCTCGCGCCGGTGCTTGAAAGAACTGTCATCGTGCTGATATTCTCACTGAAATTATCTACAAGCCCCCACACCTTCAATCCTTTCGCATGAGCCTGCATCACATAATCCCCAGATGCAATATTGGTTATATTTCCGGAATTATCCGCAACAGAAAACCAGGTAGGTGAGATCACATTCACACCAGTCATGTTCTGTGCTGCATCTGCGAAATAACTGTTGGCCTCCGTGCTTGTTGTCTGATGCCATACCAGATTCACCGGTTCATCCATAGTCAGATAGGTATATGTCTCTGACTGGAAATCCCTCTCATAAGTGGTCGTATCTGCCGCACTTACTCTCTTCTTCTGTATGTAGCCAATATATCCATCCTCCGTAGCAACCTGATTCCAGTCCTCTCCTTCATTGATCAGACGCAGAACTGTATTCTTCGGTATTTCTGTCAGAATTTCAGATTTAATTCCTCCCCGATATCGTATCACTGTATCCTTTTTCGTTGTAACAGTCTGCACATTCTTAAATTTATTCTGTATCGCGATTCTGTCAGGATCTTTATATATATATGCATCGATATCTGTATACTTTTTGACATAATCAAGCTTAAGATAAACACTATCATCTTTCAGCCATACCATTCCGCCTGCACTGTCTGAAGCTGCTTCTTCAGTAAGACTGGACGGAGTCGCATACAGGATCTTCTTATCTTCACTATCCCAATAATATCTCTGATTAAGATATCCATCTACCACATCAATAGGAAGATACACATCATCACCGGAAATCAGTGCTTTCTGCTCAAGCTTCTCAGTTCCCAGTATCAGAGCTGCCTCTCCCTCTTCATTCTGTCCATAATAATCAGACAGATTCATCTGTTTCCTGGTCGGAATAAGTTTATTGATTCCATAAGCAGCTCCTCCTATAAGAGCTACCAGAACGATCAACAGACCTACCACCAGGACAGGCATGTGTTTTTTTGTCATTTCTTCTTCCTTTCGGTATTAAATACTATAACAGCTTCTTCATTATATCATACTTTATCTGTGTTTCGTTACAAAAATCGACATTTTATATTTTGTTTAGATTTCCATTGATGCAGGCTGCAGACATTTTCTCACTGTGTAATGTATGAGCTCAGGGGAAACTTATCAGATTTACTTATAATAACAAAAATATCCACAGCCTGACTTTCATTTACGTGTTTCGTATAAAATCAAAGCTTACACAGGCGATATGGCCTTCCTCATCTTCTGTATAATCCCGCATATACACCCCATCTTCCGCAATCTGACAGGCTTTTGCGATTTTCTTCGGAGTACTGGGTGCTCCGTTCAGATAAAGTTCTATTCCTTTATCCCGGTAGCTTTCCAGTTCCCTTCGGAGAGGCTTTACGGATTTCTTTTTTACCTGTGATATATTTGACGTATCCTGACCTCCTTTCCTGGTTAGATTTTCAGAAAACACCAACATAGGTTCTCAGAAAAGCTGCACTGGCCCTGTTTATATTACTTAAAAAGGGGGAATTTTACTGATCTGTGCCCGGCAGAAACACCGATGATCTCAGCACAGAATTCTTGTCTTTAGAAAAAGCTTGAATTTAAGTTATCTTTACTGTCGTCCTGTTTGTTTAGGTCTGGCAGCTTTCCTGTTTTTCATTATACATTTTTTCTGATGAGATGCAAGCCTTTTATCTTATTTAAAAAAATTTCTTTTTTCCGGTGATTCAACATCTTTACATCTTGTATGCAGCTGTTATATAATACATTATGTAAAAGATTAATTTATCAACCATAGGATGTGATTATATGAAAATAGAAAAAATCAACGACAATCAGATCCGCTGTACATTGACGAAAGAGGATCTGGACAGTCATCAGATTCGTATCAGCGAGCTTGCATACGGTACTGAGAAGGCCAAACGTCTCTTCCGTGATATGATGCAGCAGGCTCAGATACAGTTCGGTTTTGAGGCAGATAACATTCCGCTGATGATCGAAGCAATCCCCATAAATGCAGAGAGCATCATTCTCATCATCACCAAGGTAGAAGATCCGGAGGAACTGGACACCCGTTTTTCCAAATTTGCTCCATTTAAAGGCGGCAAGCCTTCAGATACCGTAGAAATCGATGGTGCAGATAATATCATTGATATTTTTCAGAAACTCTGCGAATCCAAGCTGAAGAATCTTCCACAGAAACCCGAAGAAAAGGAAACGTCCGCAGCTAATGCACAGCCTGCAGAAAATCAGGATAATTCCCATATTTCCGAGAATTCAGTAAGACTTATCCGTCTGTATACATTCCCCGGACTGGATGATGTGATCGCTGCTGCTCATGGTATGAACGGGTTCTTTGACGGTGATAACATTCTCTACCGTGAGGGAGAAGATGACGTTTATCAGCTGGTTCTTCATCAGTCCGACTGCACACCGGAAGAATTCAACAAGGTCTGCAATATTCTTTCTGAATATGGAGTTGGCCGTGCATTCACTCCAGCAGGTGAGGCCTATCTCCGGGAACACGGAACTCTGATCGCACAGAATGCCCTTCAGAAACTCCTTGCACTCTAATACATGTATAATAAAACCGCTGCCGGAACTGCGATCTTTCTGATCTGCATTTTCCAACAGCGGCTTTTTTGTTTCAGCAAAAAATTTCTGCTTACTCACCAAGAAAATCATTGATCTGTGCTACGAGAACGTCCGCATCCAGTCCATGAACCATAGCTGCCTCTTCCAGTGATTCCATCTGGGAAGACGGGCATCCAAGACAATGCATTCCTGCTCTCATAAGAATCGGTGCAATGTTCGGATCTACAGTGAGAAGTTCGCCGATCAGCATGCTCTTTGTAACCTTTGCCATGATTGTATTCTCCTTTGCTCATTTATCGAAATATTTTCATTTCGTGTCTGCTATTATAATACGAAATCTCCATATAATCAACGGGTTGCTGCGCATTCCGCAGTATGTCTCGGGTTTTCTGTAACCTTCGCTCACAAAAAACACCTCTCGGGATATTATCAGTAACAGTAACACAGACCGCTCTCTTTTTTAGGTCTTGTTTCTAAATTTATACTTGTATTCTTGGTACAGATATATTAGAATGGGAATAGAATCCCCGGTGGGGATACATACAACATATCATTGTAAAGGAGGATATCAATTATGGCATATGTAATTTCTGACGAGTGCGTTAGCTGTGGAACATGCGAGGGTGAGTGCCCGAACGAGGCTATTTCTCAGGGAGATGAGCATTATGTAATCGACGCAGATGCTTGCGTTGACTGCGGAACATGCGCTGAGGCCTGTCCAGTTGGTGCTATCTCTGCTGAGTAATGCACCATCAGCTATAAGCTGCTATAATAAAAGAGGCTGTCGGTTTACCGGCAGCCTTTTTTGTTTCTTTTGTTCTTTTTTCCTTCTGTGGCAGCTGCTGCCTCTCTTCTGGCCTGCTGCTGTCTCCGTATAGCCTCGTCCAGCGAACGACACCTGTATTCGCCTTCTTTTTTCCGCTGCATTTCTTCTTGGATCAGTCGTTCCAGGATTTCCTGAAATTCCACAATTTTATCATTATCTACAGATTCCTGCGACTTCATTTCTGCTTCAGGCAAAATATCTTCGATCTCCACTGCCTCTCCATCCTGTACACTGACAATCGCTTTATCGGAATCAGGTACATTTCGCGCCATCTGTGGAATAAGAGCCCGTATGGCCTTCAGCTGAAGCCCCCTGCTTTTCAATTCATTTATCTTAAGAAAAAGCTGGATATCATAGGGTGTATAATAGCGATGTCCCAGTTCATTTCGCCCGATATGAAGGTCAAGCTCCTCCTCCCAGTAGCGCATAACATAGGATTTCACGCCAGTCATCGTCACGGCCTGTCTTACTGTATATCTTTTTTCCATCGTGACAGCCCCCTTATGGTTGGATAGATGAATAAATGTGTAGCTGTATCGTATGTTCCAGATAATGGAAACATAGTTATAGTATATCGCATCGGAAGTAAAATTGGCAAGGAATTTCGGTTGACATAAATCGACCATATTAAAAAATAACACAAATACTGTCACACTACTGCTTCATCCTATAGACGAAGAACAAACGGGCTTCAGGATAAATACGAATGTTTATCCCAAAACCCGTTTATTTTCCGTCTGCACGGCTCTACTTTTTCATATTTACAAACTGTGTATATCTTGGAAGCCATACCAGCTCCACAGTTCCGATAGGGCCGTTTCTCTGCTTGGCTATGATAATCTCCGCAATATCCTTTTTCTCAGTATCCTTATGATAATAATCATCACGATATATGAACATTACCACATCAGCATCCTGCTCAATGGCTCCGGATTCTCGGAGGTCTGAAAGCATTGGTCTGTGGTCTGGTCTCTGCTCTACAGCTCGGCTGAGCTGTGAAAGAGCGATCACCGGCACATCGATTTCTCTTGCAAGCGCCTTGAGGGATCTTGATATATCAGAGATCTCCTGCTGACGGGAATCGGATTTACCGCTTCCGCTCATCAGCTGCAGGTAGTCGATCATAATGATTCCAAGATTATGTTCCAGTTTATACTTTCGGCATTTGGACCGGAGTTCCGCAATGGAAATTCCCGGTGTATCATCGATGATCAAATTAGAACCACCGATAATATCTGCTCCTTCTACCAGTTTCGTCCAGTCCTCATCCTTCAGATTTCCGGTACGCAGATTCTGGGAATCTACATGGGATTCCATGGCAAGAAGTCGGTTTACCAGCTGTTCTTTTGACATCTCCAGACTGAAGATGGCTACTGTTACATCTTTACGAAACGCCATGTACTGGGCAATATTCAGTACAAAAGCCGTTTTTCCCATAGAAGGACGCGCTGCTATCAGCACAAGATCGGAAGGATGCATACCCGATGTCTTATAATCCAGATCAACAAATCCGGTAGGAATTCCAGTAACAGAACCTTTCAGCTTAGAAGCCTTCTCAATATTGCTAACTGCATTTAAGACAACCTGCTGGATTGGAACATAATCGCTTCCATTGGTTCGCTGAAGAATGTTGAATAATTTTTTTTCTGATTCTTCAAGAATGGTCTCTGTGCTGTCCTTCTCCAGATAACAGGCATTGGCAACTTCCTCCGTGGTCCGTATCAGACGACGGAGAACAGCCTTCTCACTTACAATATTTGCATAATATTTCACATTGGCAGAAGTAGGAACTGCTGCAATAAGATCACGGACATATTCCATGCTGCTGATATCCGGTGGCAGCTCTTTCTCCTTCAGACGATTCTGCAGGGTGATCATATCTACCGGTTTTCCCTCATTGCAAAGTTCCACCATGGCATCAAAAATAATGCCATACTGTTTCTGATAAAAATCATCACTGGTCAGAATCTCGGAAGCTACCAGAATCGCATCACGATCCAGGATCATTGAACCGATCACTGACTGCTCTGCTTCAATACTATGAGGTAGAATCCTCTTGATCAATGCCTCTTCCATTTATTATGCCTCTTTTACCCAGACCTTAAGGCTTCCGGTTACTTTCGGATGAAGACGTACCGGAACATTGGTAACTCCAAGATTACGAATCGGGCTCTCCAGCTGAAGCTTCTTTTTGTCAATATCAAGGTTCAGCTGTTTCTTCGCCGCCTCAGAAATTTCCTTGGAGGACACGGAACCAAATGTTCTTCCACCCTCTCCTACTTTCAGAGTGAGGATGACTTCTTTTGTGGAAAGTTCCTCTGCAAAAGCCCTGGCTGCATCAAGATTCTCCTGTGCAACCTTCTCCTCATTCGCCTTACGGAGCTTAAGGTCATTGAGGTTCCTGGAAGTAGCCTCAACACCAAGTTTCTTAGGCAGGATCATATTTCTTGCATATCCATCACTTACATTTACAATCTGTCCCTTTTTTCCCAGGGATTTAACATCTTCCAGAAGAATTACTTTCATTTCTCCCGTTCTCCTTCCTGATATAATTGGTCTATGATTTCTTTCAGCATTCTCTCGGTCTCATCCATTGTGTCTTTTACCTGGGCACCGGCGATATTTAAATGTCCGCCTCCTCCCATTCGCTCCATCATGACCTGTACATTGACTTCATCGATGGCTCTGGCACTGATATAAACCTCGTTATTATAGCTGGTAAGAACAAAAGATGCTTTGACTCCTGCAATATTCAAAAGCTCATTGGCAGCCTGCGCGCCTACAACAGTAGGACTCTCCAGGCCTTCACTTGGGCATCTGGCAATGGCAAAATAATCTCTGTAGATCTCCGCTGTACGGACAGCCTCAGCTCTTGCCTTATAGGAGTCAATATTATCACGGAGCATCTTGCGTACACGTGTTACGTCTGCTCCGCATCTGCGCAGGAATGCAGCGGCCTCAAAGGTCCTCACACCTGCCCTTGTTGTAAAGTTATTAGTATCGATCATAATACCTGCATAAATACAGTCTGCCTCGATACTCCGAAGCTTCAGTCCGTCTGCAAAATACTGCAGGATCTCAGCGATCATCTCACAGCTTGAAGAAGCATACGGTTCCACATAGGAGAGCACTGCGTTCTGGATCACCTCACTGCCCCGGCGGTGATGATCCAGCACCACGATAGTCTTGGTCATATAAAGAAGATCCTGACACTCTGTATAGCTTGGCTTATTGGTATCAACTACGATCACTACCGTATTATTATCCACCAGTTCTTTTGCCTGATTGCTATCCACAAACATAGATGGTTCATAATCCGGATTCTCCATAAAGCCGCTCATCAGCGGACGGATGGATGTAGTCGGATCATTGATCACAATGTGTACCGGCTTACCAAGAGTCTTACCTGCCCGGTAAATACCGATTCCGGCTCCCAGTGCATCTACATCTGTGATCTTATGCCCCATAACGACCACACGATCTTTTGTGCTCATAAACTCTTTAAGGGCCTGAGCCTTAACACGTGCTTTAACGCGGGTAGACTTTTCCATCTGCTGAGCCTTGCCGCCAATATAGGTAATATTATTACCATTCTTGATCACGACCTGATCACCGCCGCGTCCCAGTGCCATCTCAATGGCAATCCGGGAATACTCATAATTCTGGATATAAGTTGATGCATTTAAACCCACACCAATACTTAAAGTCACAGCCATCTCATTACCGATATTAACAGTCTTGACTTCATCCAGAATATGGAATCTCTGCTCCTTCAGTGTCTCAAGAGAGCTCTGACGCATGATCAGAAGATATTTATCCTTCTCAAGTTTCTTTACAAGGCCATCGAAATTGGAAAAATATTTCGTGATCTTTCGATCGATCAGAGCAATCAGCAGAGATCTTCGCACATCTTCCACACTCTCAAGTGCTTCCTCATAATTATCCAGATAGGCCAGAGCCACAACCAGCTTGTTGTCCTCATTCTTCTGAATGTATTCCTTAAGCTCTGTCTCATCATAGAGATACATGGCGATCAGACTGACATTCTGAGACATGTTCTCAAGAATATCCGCATGGCTCACTACCTCGCCCATTGTGACTCTCTGCATGGAAACCCGGTAGATATGTTCTCCGAAATGAGTGCTCATCTCGGAAATTTCCTGTTCCTCTGCCACCGGAAGCTTATCCGGCGTGATATCCGGAAAAACTGTGCTGATATTTTTTTTATAAAACTGATCCCTTCCCGTGATCTCCGAAAAAATACGGTTGGACCAGATCATGCGGCCTTCCATATCCATAATGGCATATGGCAGTGCCAGTTCCTCCAGCATCCTCTTCTCCACCACATCATACTGATTGGCAAACGCGATCATATCATTGATGATCAGCGGTTTGTGATATCGAAAAAGCTTTACTGCAATAAAAATATAGATCACAGTACCTACAGACACCAGAATTCCGGCCTTCACACTTACAATAAACACCAGCAGATCCAGCAGCATCACCAGAGCTGAAAGATACAGTGGCCAGCGCATAAAGTGTTTCATAGGCCCTTTAAATTTGACATTGTTGTTCATCGCTTTTTCCTGTTCTCAACATAATTTAAACCATAAGTTATTTGTTATTATACCAGATTTCTTATTACAATTCCATAGTTATGATGAAATCTGTTGTATCTGACAAACCTTCAATCCTCTTATGATATTACAGAAAACAAAAGCAGGGCCGCTGCTGCCCAGATGACTGCTCACCTGTTTCACAACGACCCTGCGGATGATCTGAATTAGTCCTGAACGTATGGCATCAGGGACATATGACGTGCTCTCTTAACAGCAACTGTCAGTGCTCTCTGATGTTTCGCGCAGTTACCTGTAATTCTTCTCGGGAGAATTTTACCTCTCTCGGAAACATACTTTCTTAACTTTGCTACATCCTTGTAATCGATCTCGTTATTCTCTTTACCGCAGAATACACAAACTTTTTTTCTTCTGCGTCCGCCTCTTCTCTTCATCGGAGAATCTGGTCTCTCGCCTCTATTGTAAGCCATGATTGTTTCCTCCTATCTTATTCATACCATCTGTGTTTCAGATGTTCTAGTTGAACGGCAGCTCCTCGTCAATTCCGTCCGGAATGTTCATGAAGCCGTCGGCGCTTGCTGCGCTTGGACTTGGCATAGACGGTGCAGATGCTGCACTGGTCTGAGGATGGCTTGCTGCATAACTGTCACTGGATGACTTGCTCTCAGCAAATTCCTGTTCCTCGACAACAACCTCTGTCGTATAAACCTTCTGTCCCTCGCGGTTCGTATAGCTTCCTGTTTGGATACGTCCCGTAACTGCAATTTTCAGTCCCTGTCTGAAATACTTCTCCGCAAACTCTGCTGTACGTCCGAAAGAAACACAGCTGATAAAATCAGCACTTGCCTCTCCGTCACGGCGGAACCTGCGGTCAACTGCCAGCGTATATCTGGCGATTGCCAGGGCATTTTCTCCTGCGGAATATCTTACCTCAGGATCTCTTGTCAAGCGTCCCATTAATATTACTTTGTTCATCGTTCTACCTCTCTTATGATTTCACTTAACTGAACAGGTTCTTAATGGTGTTTTCGAAAATCCGCTGCAAAAATTATGCCTCTTTCTTGACAACCAGGTATCTTAATACATTGTCCATGATGCGGACATGTCTCTCGATCTCTGCCGGGCACTGAGAATCTGCTTCAAACTGAATAAAATAGTAGAAGCCTTCATGCATTTTCTGAATTTCGTAAGCTAATTTCTTCTTACCCCATTCTTCAACTTCTGTGATCACGCCGTTGTAACGTGTAATATAGCTTTTAGCTTTCTCAACTACAGCGTCACGTGCTTCGTCCTCAAGCTTAGCGCTCACAACTAATGCTAACTCGTACTTGTTCATGCTTGTCTTAACCTCCTTATGGTCTTTTGGCCCTTTGCCTGTCAAAGAGCAAGGATATGAAATATATCACGATTGTTGATTCTAGCATAACTTTCCCGGGATGTAAAGCATAAATTTAATTTTTTTCGAATTTTTTCAAGTTTCTTGTATTTTTCTCCACAAGCTTACGTGCCACCATGATCTGATGACCGCAGCCCGCACATTTCAGGCGGAAATCCGCACCTACCCGCAGGATTTCCCACTCCTTGCTGCCACAGGGATGTGCTTTCTTCAGTGTCACCACATCTCCCACTTCATAATTTAATCCCATAATATTACTCCTCGATGATAGATTTATACTTTCCGCACAGCCCACGGCTGCCCTGCCAGCTTTCGTCCTGGCAGATATCCCGGCTTCCTGTGCAATGTAAGATTCTACACATGTATCCGGCTGAATACCATTCCGATCGGCTCTTTAATAAGAAGATCCGCATACTTATCCCTTGGTGTCGGTGCCTTGTTGATCACAACCAGATGATCTCCTCTGAAATAGTCGATCAGTCCTGCTGCCGGATACACAGCCAGAGATGTACCGCCGATGATCAGCACCTGTGCCTCTGAGATAGCCCTCACGGATTCCTGGATTGTATAATCATCAAGACCTTCCTCATAGAGAACCACATCCGGCTTGATAATACCGCCACAGGTACATTTCGGAACGCCCTTCGCAGCTTTCATATACCTGAAGTCATATGATTTTCCGCATTTCATACAGTAATTCCGGTAAACACTTCCATGAAGTTCAAGAACATTTTTACTCCCTGCCATCTGATGCAGGTTGTCAATATTCTGGGTGATCACTGCCTTAAGCTTTCCGGCTGCTTCCATCTGTGCAAGCTTCAGATGCGCTGCATTTGGCTTTGCTGTATCACAGAGCATCTTATCCTGATAAAACTTAAAAAACTCCTCAGGCCTGCGCATAAAGAATGTATGGCTTAAAATCGTCTCCGGCGGATAATCATACTTCTGATTATAGAGTCCGTCCTGGCTTCGGAAATCCGGGATTCCACTCTCTGTGGAAACTCCTGCGCCTCCGAAAAATACAATATTGTCACTCTCGTCTATGATCCTCTGTAATTTTTCAATCTCATTTTCCATATCTTTTCTTCCTCCCATTGTTCCGCCAGGCCCTGCCGGCTTCTCCATCCACACCGGATTTTCCTGCACAGCATCAGCCTTACTGCGGATCCACTGCATTCACCTGTTTTCCCTGCACTACAAAACGGGTTGCCTGATTTCCTGTACAGGTAGACAAGGTAACGATCTTGTCTTTCTTGTCAGCATCTTCCTCAGCAGCATCTGTCTTGATCTCGGAATTTTTGAACATTTTTTTCTCATATTCCAGAAATTCCTTTCCTGGACCTTTAAACAACGTATAGGTATCGCTGTCCACTGAGGTTGTGTACGCTGAAATAATCTCATAACGGTAATCTTTCTCCGGTGTAAGGATCCAGAAATACTTGCTGGTATTATAAAGTGTTTCATCTTCTCTGTATTTCTTCAGCATTCCAAACATGGAACCGTTCTTCATATTGTGCCCGTACACAAGCGTATTACAGTCGCTGAAATCTCTTTTGTTCTCATAATCAATAAAGATCGTTCCTGCGAAATTGTAGTTTTTCTCATATGTCTGGTGGAGATAAGTGCTGTTATCTTTTCCCTGTACTACCGGATAGCTAATCTGCGGCAAAGCTTCCATATAGATCCAGCCAATCACATCGTCATTGATACTCTTCAGTGAAGAAAAATCAATACTTATCGGTGCTGTCGGCTGCTCATCCGGCTGTCCCAGCTCCTCCACCTCATCGGGATCGCGTTCTGTCACTGCCATTTCTGAAATACTGTTATACTCATCCGTTCCCTTCTTATATTCCGTATAAATATGATATAGATTAAACGCTGCATAACAGAATACGCAGATCGCCGCGATCAGTACCAGAGTCAGGATGTAATCTCCTGCTGTTTTTTTCTTTTTTGTATTGTCTTTCCTGCTCATAACCACGCTCCTTTGACCTGTCAGGATTTTCCGGTTTCTGTATTCATTATAAATATCCCTCTGTTTTCTTGCAACTGTTTTGTTTTTCACTATCTTTGCATCCAAAAGAAACAGCCCCGGAATAGGCGTCCGGAGCTGTCTGTCAGGTATGTTTATTTTTTAGAGCTATGCTCTTCTCAGGCCAGTTCTTTGCCTGTGAGCATCTTATATGCCTGGAGATATTTCTCAATGGTCTTGTCAACAATCTCCTGCGGCAGTGTCCAGTCATTATCCGGGTTGGCTTTCAGCCAGTCACGAGCAAACTGTTTGTCAAAAGATGGCTGGCCATGTCCTGGTTCATAGCCTTCTGCCGGCCAGAAGCGGGAGCTGTCCGGTGTCAGCATCTCATCACCGATCACCATGTTGCCGTCCTCATCAAGGCCAAACTCAAATTTCGTATCTGCAATGATGATACCCTTGCTAAGTGCATACTCTGCACATTTTTTATAAAGAGCGATGGTGTTGTCACGAAGCTTCTCTGCATACTCGCGGCCCTTTCCAGGGAAGTATTTCTCAAGATGATCAATGCTCTGTTCAAAAGAAATGTTCTCATCATGATCACCGATCTCAGCTTTGGTAGATGGTGTGTAGATCGGCTCAGGCAGCTTGTCGGATTCCCTGAGGCCTTCCGGAAGCTTGATGCCGCATACAGTACCATTCTCTTTATAGCTTGCCCAGCCACTTCCTGTGATGTATCCACGAACGATACACTCGATTGGCAGCATGTTCAGCTTACGGCACATCATGGATTTTCCCTCGAATTTCTCCTGCTGGAAAAACTCCGGCATATCCTTTGTATCTACAGAAATCATGTGGTTAGGAAGGATGTCCTCTGTCATGTCAAACCAGAATTTAGACATCTGGGTCAGTACTGCACCTTTCTTTGTGACTTCGTTATTTAAGATCACGTCAAAGCAGCTGATACGGTCTGTTGCAACCATGATCAGGCTGTCGCCGTTATCATAGATCTCACGTACTTTACCTTCTTTGATTGGTTTTAATTCCTGCATTTTTTTACACCTCATCATTCGGTTTTTTGGTTTATTGCTTTCAGCACAATTACCGTATCATTTTGGAAGCCCTTCTGTCAAGACGCCAGGCCCTTTTCAGTCATAAGTATTCGTTAATGGATCATTCATTTTTTTAATAGTGCCTCACATTCTTCCTGAAGCTTCTTCTCCTGTTTCCTGTAAAGAAGCTTCTCACTGCAGACAAAATAAGGATTGCAGCCATATTCCCTGATAAAAGCTGCCGCATGACTGTTTCTGGTCAGCCCTGTAACAAAAAGAATCATCTCCTGTCCATCCCCGAAGCAATCCGTCATAAACGAAAAAGCCCGTTCCAGTTCCTGGCTGATCCGTCCTGCACAGTCTTTACGCTTCTCTGCCATTTCTGCAAACAGCTCTTTGATCCGGTCAAAACCAGCCTCCACATCTGTCATATGTTCTTTTCGCAAAATAAGGCTGAATTTTTCCAGTGTACGGATCACAAACGCTTCCTGGCTTTCCTGTTCTTCTGAAAGAAGTTCCGCCTCCAGACGTACTGCAAGGCTTTTTTTCTTCACATCTATGAATTCATCTAATGCAGATATATCCCTACTGTCACTGAGAAATGTTTTCAGATGCAGAAGCTCCTGATACACCATCTCAGTCTCTCTGTCAGTTTTTTCATAGATAAGAAGATTTCCGTTCAGCCCGTCAAGAAGAAGTCCTGTTACAAGAAAACGCTCCTCAAAGGAAGCTTCCTGAGCCATTTTTTCCCGCTGTATCCTCTCATCCTCCTGCATTGTCCCGGAAAGCATCCGATCCAGTCCATAGTCCGTTCCGTACTTACGATACAGCTGATAACCGGCAAAAAAGCTCCTCGCGATCTCATCTCTGCAAAGATATTCACTGATCAGATTCTCCGTGATCTCAACGCCCAGTTCCTCATAAGCTTTCAAAATCTCCGAAAGATCCTCCCAGCCTCGTGCTGTCACAAAAAACTTCCCGTCTGCTGTATTCTCCACTGAATAAAAATGCTCTTTTTTCATGCTGAGATAAGAAAGAATCGCACCATGTATCCCTTTTTTCCAGGCATATTCCATCCACACATCAAGATCAGCCTCTATATCCATCCTGCGAACACGGTCCAGTGTCACAATATCAAATTCCCGGACTGATTTATTATATTCCGGCGGATTTCCGGCTGCTGCGATCAGCCATCCTTCCGGTACGCTGTGGCTTCCAAATGTCTTATTCTGAAGAAACTGCAGCATCGTAGGTGCAAGAGTCTCTGATACACAGTTGATCTCATCAATAAACAGAATTCCTTCTTTTTTTCCTGTGCGCTCCATACAGTCGTATACAGAAGCAATGATCTCACTCAAAGTATATTCCGTAATCCCTGTTTCTTTTCCGTTATAGCAGCGGGTCACGATTCTTGGAAGTCCTACTGCACTCTGCCTTGTATGGTGGGTGATAGTGTAAGCCACAAGACCCACATTACATTCCTCTGCCACCTGCTCCATAATTGCTGTTTTTCCGATTCCAGGAGGCCCCATAAGCAGAACAGGACGCTGTCTCAGTTTTGGAAATGTATAATGTCCGCGGGAATCTTTTTTGTTGTATGCAAGTAAGGTGTGTTTGATCTCTTCTTTTGCTTCTTTTATATTCATGGTCTGTGGCGCACTCCTTCCTGCTCTGCCACAAGGCGGATCGCCCATGGCGGAACAAGTTCCATTTTTTCTGTTTTATGCAAAAATACAAAAGCAGTCTCATAATCGGGCTTGCTGCCCGGATAGATTCCATCTCCGTCAGTGAAATAAATCAGTGCCTTGAGACGCCGGATTTCTTTTTTCTCCTGCTGCTCCTTCACATATCTAAACACAGGCCTAAAATCAGTTCCTCCACGCCCCTGGATCGTGATATCCCGGCTGTATTCCTTCCATTCATCCTCAGAGTGGATGACTTTTACGTCCTGGATGCAGCAGTCGCACTGAATGAGATACACTTTCATCTTATGGAAAAAATTCTCTTTTTCACTGAGGATAGAATAGGTTTCTCCAAGGAATCTCCGCACGGTTTCCCCGTCACAGGAACCAGATGTATCAATGGCGATCACCAGCTCCTCAAGCCGGTTCACTTCCTTATATTCCAGTGGTTCGATCAGGGGAAGGTTCCCGTAATGTTCCATTCCGTAATTGTAAAAAATATAATCAAAGCTCTCTGTGTCCAGTTCCACTTCCTCCCGCAGTACGGAAAACTGCCGGAGAAATTTTTTATAATCATATTTTCCTGACTTTACAGAGCCTGCCGCCTCCTGCCGGTTCCCTTGCCGGGTTCCTCTTCTTTTCCTGTGATCCTGCCTGTTTGCAGCCGTGTAAGAAAGCAGCCTGTTCCATTTCTCTCTGGTCTTTTTCCCCTGTTCTCCTGTACAATGGTCCCATAGAGTATGATCGTCAAAATGAAAGGCTTCTTCCATTTCTTCTAACCGGAATGAAAAAGCTTCTTCTTTCAGTTTCCTGCAGATCTTCTCTGCTGAATCTGCCTGTCCGCCCAGTCTCTGAAGAACCTTTCTCCTCACTTCATTCTCCGGAATTTTTAATGAATGGATCTTCTCCCTGGTGATAATCTGCTCTACTGCGATATCACAGGCCAGATTCCACATCCTTTTATCCTCCTGGTTTTCCCTGAAAATATGAAGATACAGACAGTGGAGCAGCATATGCAGGTATCCTCTTCGCACTGCTTCCGGATTTTTCACATAAAGCTCCAGAAGATATTCCGGCGAAAAAAGAAAGTCTTCTCCATTTGTACCGATAGTTCTCGTCTGGTCAGAAGCTTTCCCCGAAATGCAGGCAAAAGCCCCATCCAGATACGGAAAATGGTAGTACAGTTCGTTCCTGGTATTTTCCAGGATATGTATTCCTAATTCTTCCTGCTCCCGCTCCAAAGACGCCCCTTCCTTTCATTCCGATATCCGCATTTGCTAAGTAGTAACTCCACGCCGGATAACAGTTTCGCAGTTTACTTTTTTCTCTTACAATTCAAATTTCTTCTCTTTAAATCCGTATTTTTCTTTCTTCAAATGCAGCAATCCCATCAACGCTGCAGGTCGCCGCCATTCCTCCGCCAGCTGCAGAAACACTTCCAGTTCCCGTTCTCCGAACCATTCATTCTCATAAAGCTTCTCTATCTTTTCCCAGTCATCTTCCAGGATCAGGCGTTCCACAGCCGGACGTATCCGTTTCTTCAGATAGGCACCATATTCTTCACGTTCCTCATCTGTTACTTCTTCTGCCAAAAAATATCCCCGTAAAGCAACTGCCAGCCGCAGCGGCTCCTGTTTGGTGCTTCCGAACTTCCGGTAAAGATGAAATGCCTCTGTGACGGCATCCTCATTCTCTGCCCGCATCTCAAGAGCATTCGCAGCGACTTCCACATCTTTCTGAAAACGGCTGAGTTCTGTCATAGTAATCCCTCCTGTCCGATGTCTGTTTATACCATTCCGAAAAATATTTTTGTATGACATTATCATATCACGGACAGACTTGTTTGAAAATTATTTTTTTCAGATTCCCTTCTTATAAAGAATAAATGAATAGATCATCGGCATAAAAACTGCCATCAGGACAACCACCAGGACAACTTCTGTTTTCAGGAGCATCGAATTGATAAGAAAAAGTACGCCCGACACGATCAGTACCCATCCTGCCATGCGGTGGGTGCGGTTCCAGTTTTCCTCACTGTGTAAAGTCCAGGGAAGCTTTATTCCCACTGTATAATTCTGCTTTACCTTATGAGTATAATTTCCAAGTACGATAAACATAATGCCTACCATAATGTTCACGACCATCCCTATGTCAATATCCATTCCCAGAGCCAGTGCATAGATCGACATGCAGGTGATCACGGAAACCATCGGGACCAGCCACAGGATCATGTTGAAAATACGTCTGTTGATATTTTTTCTCTTGGGATCATTTGCTGTAGCAATCACACAAAGCAGATGCACCAGCAAAAGCAGAAACGGAATTCCAAAGACCGCCTCCGGCTTGCTGCTCCAGCCGTTTGCCAGGTTATGCTGGTCAAAATGCGTCGCGATCTTCTCAGGCAGCCGGTTCCACAGAACGATTCCGGCCAGAGACGGCGATATTGTGAGGATACTGCCTGCGATCAGAGACATTTTATACTCTTTCATAAATTCTCTTTTTTCTTCACCCTTCATCATTATTTCCTCCTTTCAGATCACTGAGCCACAGAAGCAGTTCCTCCACAACTGTAGTATTCAGTTCATAATACACAAAATTCTTCACCTTCGTCTCCCACACCAGATCAGCTTTCTTCAATATCTTTAAATGATAAGATATTGTCGCTCCTGTCATATCAAAATACCCGCCGATCTCCCCGGCCGACATTTTCCCCTTCTTCAAAAGCTGCAGGATCTCTCTCCGTACAGGGTCAGAAAGTGCCTTGAAGGTATCAGCAAACGCCATATGCTTTCCTCCTTCTTAATTGATATTTAGAAATATTTCTAAATAGAATATAGCATTCTTATATTTTATCGTCAATAGTTATTTAGATTTTTTTCTAAATAGTTGTATTTGTCATAACCCTGAATTTCCCCTGCCGAAAAAAATGAGGATACCGACCATCGCCCCTGCGACTTTACGATATCCTCATTCATGATTGAGCAACCATATTCTGTTTTCCCCTCTGTAAAACTACCTCATACAAAAATCAAGACTGGATGTAATCTCCGGCGCAAGCTCCGGCACATGTGCGCAGAAATCCATTTCTCTTCCAAGGCCAATAGATGCAACTCCAAGAATCGATTTTCCGTTTACTGTTCTGTATCCTCTTTTCAGATCCACTGCAAACGGAAAATGCTCCGTCACATCGAGAAAACGGTTCACTTCATCCATGGTCTCAAACTGTACTTTTCTTACTGTCATTGGTTTTTCACCCCTTTTCTCTATCTTTACTACTATTTTACTATGAAATCTCCGCTTGTATAGAGTAAATTTTTAAGAAAAAAGGTGTAAATTTTAGATGTTATCTTCTCCCATTTCTGTTACAATATAAAAAAACAACACCCAGGAGGTATCAAAATGTCAAAAAAGAACCTTATCGCAGGACAATCCGGCGGACCAACCGCAGCGATCAACAGCAGTCTTTACGGTGTGGTATCTGAAGCACTTAAACATACAGAAGAAATCGACCACGTTTACGGCATGGTCAACGGCATCGAGGGATTTTTAAACGGTACTGTCCTTGATTTCCAGGAAGCACTTCCAGGAGAAAAGCTTCAGGCACTTACCTGGACACCAGGTGCATACCTTGGTTCCTGCCGCTACAAACTTCCGGAATCTCTGGAGGATCCGGTTTATCCTGAACTCTTCCGTAAATTCGAGGAGATGAATATTGGCTGGTTCTTTTATATCGGAGGCAATGATTCCATGGATACTGTCAGCAAGCTTTCCCGCTATGCCCAAAAGATCGGCAGCGACATCCGTATCCTTGGTGAGCCTAAGACCATTGACAATGACCTTGTAAACACAGATCACACCCCAGGTTTTGGAAGTGCTGCCCGCTACGTAGCCTCCACAGTAAGAGAAATCACCCTGGATGCCTGTGTCTATGAGAAAAAATCTGTCACCATCATCGAAATTATGGGACGTCACGCTGGCTGGCTCACCGGTGCAGCAGCTCTGGCCCGGAAATATACAGGCGACAACCCTCTCCTTATTTACCTTCCGGAAACTGATTTCGATGTAGAAGAATTTCTCCGGAAAGTCAGTGCTTCTTTCGAAAAAAACTGCAATGTTGTTGTCTGTGTATCCGAGGGAATCCACGATAAAGACGGTACTTTCATCTGCGAATACGACAATGCGGCAGGTACTGATGCTTTCGGCCACAAAATGCTTGCAGGCTGCGGCAAATACCTGGAGAATCTTGTCCGCAGCCGTCTTGGCGTCAAAGCCCGCTCTGTAGAGCTTAATGTAAGCCAGCGCTGCTCCGCATCCATGCTCTCCGAAACCGACCAGCAGGAAGCAATCCTTGCCGGTGAATTCGGCGTGCAGGCAGCCCTGAACGGCGAAACAGGAAAGATGATTGCTTTCAAACGTCAGAGCGATGCGCCATACTCCATGAAATGTACCCTTGAAGATGTAAATGCCATCTGCAACGAAGAAAAAACAGTCCCTGTAGAATGGATCACAGCCGATGGCTCCGATGTCACAGAAGATTTCATCCGTTATGCCCGTCCGCTGCTCCGGGGAACTGTGGAAATACCGGTTGGTGAAGATGGACTGCCGGCGTTTGTGTACCGGAAATAATTTTTACAGTTTTCTCAATTATACATTAAAAATACATCGGGAATCTCTCAGTAATTCCCGATGTATTTTCTTAATTGCCATATATTTTAATTGTACTTCTCAGCTATATACAAATTCTATTGCTGTTTTCTCAGTGACCAGGTTCTTTCTTTTTATTTTTTACTGCGGTATGCTTCTGCTTCCCAGTGTGTGATAAAATATGTGATCTCATCTGTCATCTGCAGCGGGCCGCCAAAACTTTCCGCATATACAGCAAGCTTAATCGCATCTTTTACCAGAAGCTGAGCTTTCTCTGCCTTTCCCTTATCATCTTCCATGATAAATGCGCCAACACCCTGTACCAGGATCAGTCTTGGCTCTTTATCATTCTCTGCCATAAATGCATCCAGAGCATTTTTTGCCTCATCAATATTTTCCACAAATAACGGATACGGTCCGCAATATACGATATGATCCGGTGTGAATGGTTTCAGAAGCGGTGCTGCCGCTGTTTTATCTTTTACAAAATTGTCAGCTTCTGCTGCCGGTACAACTTCTACAGTATGTCCAAGCAGCCGGGAAAGCTTCTGTGCTGCCTGCTCTTTCTCAGATGTAACCGCATCACTTACATCCGCAGTTCTCTTTACCTGCTTTTCCAGCTTACTGATAACATCGTTAAATAACACACCGATTTCTTCTACTGTATTCGCAGCAACAAAAATTCCGTGATTCTGGAGCAGGAGAACCTGAACATCTTTTCCAGATTCTTCTTTATAAGCATTCATTTTTTCAAAACAGATCCGGGCAAGTGTATATCCAGGCTTGCAGATATCGATCCAGAGCACCTCTTTTCCAAGAAGCTCTTGGCAAAGTGCCTGCGCTCCCTTTCCGCATGTCAGTCCGTTAATAAGTGTCGGATGAACATGCAGTACATAAGTATATGCAAATAAATTGTGCAGCAGAGCTTCCACGCTGGGACGTTTTGTTTTATCATCATCTGTCACTGCTGCCATTACATCTGCGAGATACAAAGATTCACGCTCCACATCATTGTCCGGATATTCTGTCTTCATGATCTCATTCAGACGTGCTCTGTCCATCTTAACAAATTCTTCTGCCCTGATGGTTGCGAGCTGTGTACCGGAACCTTTTACATACAGTGTGGTATCATCTTTTACAGAAGTATTTCCTCCGCCCGCCAGCACATAAGCCGGATTACTTCCATAAGTATTTGACATTTTTACCAAAGTTGAAAGATCCATAAGTAAAATTCCTCCCTGTTGTATGATCATATAGTTTTTCTATATGTTTATAGTACACGATAAAAGGTAATTTATCTATATGAATATTTTTTCCAAAATTAGTACATTAGTATCCTTTTGTTATCTCATGTCAGCAGTTCAAACGTATGATACAGATCCACCCTTCCATACCCCCACTCCGGGTTTGGATACTGCATGTTTTCCTCTCTTCTTGCCCCTCTCTGCAGATAATATTTCACGCTGCTTCCTGTAAAAAACGGCTGGTTATTCCGTATGATGGCCCATTCAAACAGCAAAGCCGCAATACCGGCAGTCTGGGCGGCAGAGATGCTGGTTCCGGAGCGGATTCCGAAGCCACCTCGCACCAGAGGGACTTTCACGTTTACGCCCGGAGCAGCCAGGTGCGGCGTTACCATTCCGTTTGGTGTATATCCCCTCCCTGCTGCTATATAGATGCTCCCGTCCCTGTGCTGATATGCAGTAGCTGTAATGCTGTTTCTGGCATCGCCCGGTGCAGTTACTGTTGTATAAGGGGACGGTTCCAGGAAATAGGTATCCTGTAAGATCAGCCCCTCCACCGGAAGCCACATATGGAACTGTACGTTCTGTTTGTTTTTTCCCTGGGTAAAAATCTTCCAGATTCCGGAGGCCGGATGAAAAAAACGGATATACACCAGCGAATATCCGGTCTGACGCTCGATCAGAATATAATTTACATATACCTTTGTCTCCACAAAAACAAAAGACAGTTCCTGGGTTCTGGAACCGATGGAACTGCTTACTTCCAGTATCTCTCCGGTAGGTGACTGAATGGAAAGTTCGTAGATTTCCGGCGGCTCGCCCCAGAATTCCATGGTAAATCCCTGCTCACGCTCTGCAACCCGTAATTCTGTCACAATCTTTTCCCTTTCCTGCGAAAAAATCCCTGTGCTGTGGTTTCTGGTATTCCCTTCATTTCCTGCTGCCACAGACACTGAAACCTGAGAAAAGTTTGCCACATAATCCACATACTGGCTTAACGCATTAGTTCCCAGATGAGCACCCTGGCTGCTGCCGATACCTACGCAGATCGAAAGAGGCACTCCCAGTTCTTTTGCCAGGCGGATAGCAAATGCAATGGCCATCATTACATCATCTTCCTGAAAAACTTCCGCCTCCGGAGGATAAAGATAAAAGTTTCGCAGATATTGTTTGGCTGGTTTTACTTTTATAATGATAAGGGTTGCCTCTGGCGCTGCTCCTGTGAAATTTTCTCCCTGAACCATATTTCCGGCAGCAATGCCTGCCAGCGCCGTACCGTGGCCGTTGGTATCCCGGGACGGCACGATGGAAAACGGATTCTCGGAATCCAGTGCCAGATCAATATCCCTTTTTCGGAACAACCTGCCATATGGAACTTTTGCAGCTCCCATATCAGATTCTTCTTCCAGCGACTGATCCCATAAATAAGCGATCCTGGAACCGCCCGCATTTTGAAACACTTCATTCTGATAATCAATCCCCGAATCGATCACAGCCACAGCAGTTCCTTTTCCTCTCAGCTTAAGATAAGGATGGTCATGCAGTCTGGTGATTCCCGATGCACCGGCCGCCTCCATATCCATATATGTATAGCATTTCGGAATGGAATTGTAGGATGTCCCGGTTATTTCCAGTTCGCCTGTATTTTCCAGCGGTACATAAAGAATTCCGAAAATTTCATTGACCGCCTGAAAAGTCGTTCCCGGAAAAAGCTCCATGGTATTTTCCACATTTTGCATATATTTGACGATAAAATCCCCGAAGTGCTCACTCTGTGCCGGATTTTCCGGCTGCACTCCGGGGATCTCATTCTCCTCGGTTTTCATATCAAATTCGAAATCTTCTCTTCCAAACATGGTAGTCCTGCTTTCGCCTTTTTCATAGAGTATGCAAAAACAGGCTGTCCATATTCCTGACTTAAGTGTTTTTCTTTCAACACCCTCAAAACTACCCTCGTATATTGTCCAGCTACACTCCTGCTTCGTTTCCTGCTGTTCTTCTGCTCACCAGTATCATCATCACAACACCCGCAATCCCGGTAAAAATACTGATAAACTGGGAAGTTGATAAAACTCCAACACTTCCCCTGATAATATCGCCTCTGAAAAATTCAATGATAAAACGTCCCACACTGTAAAATATCAGATAACAGGCAGTCACCTGACCGTCTGATTTTTTGTTCCGGGCAATCATCACAAGCAGAAAAAAATGCAGAAAATCCAGCCCACTGGAATAAAGCTGTGCAGGGATCAGAGCCACATGATTCGGAGCATAAGCTGACTCCTGAAAAGTTACGGACAAAATCCCTTCCGTCTCCTTTCCATAGCAGCATCCGGCCAGAAAACAGCCGATACGTCCAAATCCCTGCGCCAGTGCTACAGACGGCAAAATCACATCTGCATACTTAAAAAAGGTCAGTTTTTTGATCCGGCAATACAACCATCCGGTAAAAATCCCTCCAATAATACCTCCAAATACCACAAATCCTGAACTCAATGTCTCCATCATAAATCCCGGATCTTCTGCAATTGATTTCCACTCGGTGATCCAGAACAGGATTTTTGCTGCAAAAAAACCTCCAAGCAAGCACCACAGGATCATTGGAAAAATCTGGTCACTGTCAAGGCTCTGTTTCCTGGCTCTGTACTCAGCTGTCAGACAACCTGCAACAATTCCGATAGCGATCATCAGACCATATCCATACACTGTAAATGGTCCGATGGTAAGAAGTTCATTTTTCATCTGTCTCCTCCTGAAGTCTCATTTTCAGCTGCATGCCGAAAAAATTCCCACAATCGTGCATTCGCATAATCATTTAATGCACTGTTTCCGGTCCCGGCAGCATCACACTCTCCGCAGATATCCACACCCAGAATTCCCGGAAATAAACACAAATCTGTCACCGTCAAATCACTGCACGCAGCTCCATCTTTCTGCGTATCCTCACGCACAGCATCCAGTTGCTCAATATCTGCATTTTCCGATCCCGTACTCAATATATCCCCTGCTTTACATCTGGAAACAGCACACTCCAGACACCGTACCATAGTCTCCAACCGCATATCCCCCTGACTCCAGTTGGTGTCCGCATCTTCCGGACAGAGCACATCCTTATCAATGGAAATATAAAGAGGTTTTTTCCCAGTCTGTTCTTTTACAAAATCCAGAATTTCCATAAGTTCCATCCCACGAAGTTTTTCCCTGCTTAAAAACTCCACTTTTTTCTGGATTTCCGGTTCCACTCTGGAAAAAGCTTCCTCATCCGGCCCTATCAAAATTACTTTCTGAAGCAGCGGAAGTTCCATGACGGAATCATAGATCCATCCACCGCAGGAAAGCAGACCGCCAAAAGCAGGTGGCTGCATATCCGTGTGATTGTCAAAAACCAGCAGATCAAATGGCTCCGAGATCTTTTCCAGCCAGATCCTTGTCATATAATGATAATTGCCGGAATCAATAAAATGGATCTCTCCGTAAGAATAGGGTGCAATACGGCTGCGTATCTCATTCATCGCCTCCTCATCACAGTAACAGTTGGTTCCGGGAATGTCCCGGGCCTCCACCCAGGATGCTTCTTTTCCCTTCCAGAACTGCTGCTCCTCATATATTCCGGAAAAATCCATAATCAATGTCTTTAAATATTTATCTGTTTTTTTCATGTGCACATCTTACCACGGAATATAAGATCATGCAAGCGAAGGATCAATCCTTCCACTCCTCCAGTTCTTCCTCATCTGAATTATTCAGAAACTCTTTCAGGCTGCCTGTTTCTGCCTGATCCTTACCGACATCCCAGAGTTTCATCTCTGCACTCTGCGGTTCATTTTCCCATCGGGTGTTCTGAAATTTACCTGATGTTTCTGATGAACCAATTCCATCTGTTACTGCATCTTTCGAAGTCAGGGGCTCATCATCATATATATTTTCAGGCTCATCTTCACTTTGTTCCTGAGAATCTGCTTTCTCAGCTGACACAACTGCTGCATTTTCTGCCACTTCGTCGCTCACATCATCTGCAGCATTCTTCTTTTTCCTTCCCAAAAACTTACGTCCGGATTTCTTTGTTTTCTCCGATCCGGCCGGTGTTTCCGCCCATTCAGCTATAGTCTCCTCATGAGTCTCCGCAGCATCCTGCGGTTCATTCTCCTTCCGGGAAAAAGTTTCTCCCGGTGCTGTACTGTCACCACTCTCCCCCTCAGGATCACCATTCTCCGCTGTGGCCTTCTTCGCAATTTTCCGAAAACCCAACTTCATAACAATAAACAATATAATATCCACAACTCCGTCACAGACCAGCACCCATCCGGAAAAGATCAGTAAAGTCATGATCTTCGGAAATCTTCCGAACAGGATCACGATTCCAAGTGCAATAAAGATCAGGCTTCCGATCAGCAGCGCACTCCAGGATTTCTGTCCGCCTTTTTTCAGAAGAAATGCTCCCTTGAATTTCCATAGACTGTCCACAAGTACAAAAGCTCCCAGCATCCATGGAAGCAGTTTGATCACGATCGATGGTGTCATAAAAAGGAATACACCGAGTACAAAAACAACCACGCCACTTAAAAGATCCATGATCGTGGCAGAAACCTTTCCCCGTATGTAAATATAGATATGATAAATACCAACCCCGATAAGGATCAGTCCGAATACAACCTTGCAGATCACATCTACAGTCTGCGTTGGGATCAGTATCAGGCAAAGTCCCAGCAGCACATAGAATACTGAGGAGATGATCTCGCCTTTCAGAATATTGTTGATTTTTTCTCCCATTTTTAAACCTCCTCGTCCGTTATTCAAACAGTATAGCTCTTTTCCATCGGTCAGTCCACCCTAAAAGTCTGAAAATATCATTTTTCTGATAAAGTTTTCCTTCACCTGCTGTACAGAAAACATTGCGAAACAATTTTCCATGATATAAAAAGCAGCCCGGAGATTTCTACTCTGAAACAGCATTTCTCCGGGCTTGACTTTATTACTTATGTTTTTTCTTTTTGGTCATCAAACCGCCAATACGTCCGGTTTCTTTTGCCGAAAGGCTTTTCCATCCATCCTTCAGCACCTTATCCAGTACGCCCATCTCATCGGCGATCTCATACTTCAGTTTCTCCGCCTTGGAAAGTGTTCCTTCCAGAAAAGCTTTCACTTCTTTCTCCTTGTTCATATCCACACTCCTCATCTTTTTTATGGAGTATGGACAGATTTCAGAAAAATTATGCAGTCATTAAAAAATCCTCATTATTATCTGCCATCCGGAATAATGATCGCAGCAATAATATAGGCCAGGATTCCTGCTCCGCCCATAAAAGTGATGATCACCCACACCAGACGCACCAGTGTCGGATCGATATCAAAATACTCTGCAATTCCGCCACAGACACCACATAACATACGGTTCACTGATGATTTGTAAAGTCTCTTATTGCTCATAATAAAATCCTCCTTTATAAAACTCATTTCCAATAGATCATTCACATTATGCTCTGCTGTCTATTCATGAACACAATTGTTTCCCGATCATTCATCTTCAAAATCAACGTTCACGTCACCCATTCCACACTCCAGTTTCACACTCTTTCCTGCACCTGGGTTGGAGATCGTCCTGCTGCCGGAAGTCAGTGCTGTTTCCTGCTCACCATCTACTTCCAGGTTTCCAAGTCCACATTTCAGCTCATAATTATAATCTGTATCTTTGCCAGTCAGCGAGATATCCATGTTTCCCATGCCGCAGTTACCATTTAACTTCTCCGTGGTAAGTTCCTCAATTTCCGCATTTCCCACACCAACGGAAATATCTGTCTGTTTCACCTCAAGACTTCCGTCATTGGAAAAAGTACCTGCCCCGATATCAACACTCAGCTGCTCTGTCTTAAAATCTCCATTGATCTCAACAGTTCCTGCACCTATTTTTAAAGTCACACTCTGAAATTCTTTTTTCGCCGGCAAAGAAATCTCAATGGAACTGCTTTTCAGCCTTCTGCTGCTCTCAATTTTCAGGCAGCCGTTATCATTACTGATCTGGACATGTTTCTGATCGCTTCCAGGCGCATCTACCTGTATCGTATCTTTACTCCAGGTTTTCACCACGATTTCCTCATACTTCAGATTACAGGAAAGATCTGTCACAGCAGAAGCTTCGTATGTTTTAACACAACCGGAACTGTCAAGATCATCCGATACCACGCCCTTCTCATTTACCGCATTTTCGGCCGCTGTAAGCATCGCTTCGTCATTGTCCCATGTATTATCATCTGTCACCGAATGCACCTGAAAAATCCCCAGGACCCGCTTCAGTCCGTTATCCAGGACACCGACATCTCCCATTGTCGCTCCCATGGCAGCACCGCCGGCCGTAAGTCCCAGTCCAAGCACACCAAAAACCACAGCCATAATAAGGATTACTTTCAGAAAACGCTTCATGCCTTTCCCTCCTTCCTTCCATTTATGATATTGCTGCAAAATCCTGTAAATTTCCTCAGGATAGCCGGAAGCATCTTACCTCCAAACCATACAGTCAGTGCCAGAAACAGAAGTCCCAGTGCCATCATCAGGCAGCCCACACCAATGGTAAGGATTCCTGCCGGCGGCATGGATACTGTAAGCGGAATTCCAATGATGACACACATAACAGCCGCGATCACAAGTACCACTGATCCTGCGCCTACAAAAAATGTCAGAAGAAACGGAAGCAATGCCAGTGTCACGATCACACCAACTGCCCCGCCAAACACCCCTTTGATAAGAGGTGCCACAAAAGCAAGAACGATCAGTGCCAGGATGATCCCCGGCTTGTTCTGTTTCTTCTCCGCATGATAACCACGTTCCGCGCGGTTCTCCCTTCTGCCTCTGTTATAGCCGGAATTATTATTTCCAGAATCGCTGTTCCCAGAAATTTTTCCCTGAACAGTGATCTCTGTGTATTTATCAGGCATATCGCCTTCTTCGGAAACTCTGGTATCCTGATATCCATTCTCAGTATATTCTCCGTAATCGCTGCCATTCTCCTGAAGATCAGCCTTGATGATCGCGGCAACTTTCCCCGGATTTCCCAGTTCGCGTATCACCTCTCCTTCATTCTCCGGCCCTGCATCATCAAAATATCCTTCATAATATTCCAGTGCTTCCTGTCTCTCTGCCTCTGAAATATCGGAAAGCAGCCTCTCAAGCTGTTCCATAAACTGCTTCCTGTCCATAATCAAACTCCCTCCTCAAACATCCTGGTAATCTTGGACGAATAAATTTCCCATTCGGTTCTGTAAAGATTCAACTGCGCTGCTCCCTTGTCTGTCAGCTTATAATACTTCCGGTTCCTGCCTGCATATTCCATATTGTAGGCTTCCAGACATTCATCCTTCTGAAGTCTCCGAAGAACCGGATACAGCGTGGATTCTGAAACCTCCAGAACACTCCGCACATCCTGGGTGATCTTATACCCGTAAGTACCGTCCTTCTCTCTGGAAATAACGGCCAGGACAATTGCATCCAGAAGTGCTGCTCCTGTATTAAATACCATTTGCTCACCTCTCTATAACCACTAAAACGGACATTCACATTCCGCTCTATTACATGCCGATAAACGCGATCACCTTACAATTCTGCATTCACATAATGAGTCATGTAATATTGTTTTATGAATAATACTATATATCGTATAATATAGTTTTGTCAATAGTATTTAGAAAAATCCCATCATCCTTTATAATATTTGTTACTGATCACTCAGTTCTCAGCAACACGCTTCGCGATGCACAGAATTTATGCTTGCCGCATAAATTCGCGCGACATGTCTCGGGTTTTCTGTGACCTTCGTTCACAAAAAACACCTCGCGGGATATTACCAGTGAACAGTAACTAATATTTTCAGTTGCCTGATCACTTTTACACTCAAAAACTGTTCGCACATTTGATCAGATCAGTTAAGTCTACTTTCGGACTACCCAAAACTATGATTCGCATAAGACTTACTTACATAAGCCTGATATTGATATTATGGAGGAAAATATGACAGATTCAGATAAAATAAAGACATTACCGCTCCCATTTCTGGAGCGTATGAAAGAAATGCTTGGAGATGACTACAACACTTTTCTGCAAAGCTATGAGAATCCTCGTACTTACGGTCTCCGGATAAATACAGCCAAACTTTCCTGCCAGGATTTTGAAAAACTTTCCCCCTTTGAGATCCGACCGATCCCGTGGATCTCCAACGGATATTTCTACGATGAGGAAAGCCGACCGGCACGCTGCGCCTACTATCAGGCCGGACTTTATTATCTCCAGGAACCAAGTGCCATGACCCCTGCATCCAGACTTCCCGTTGAACCGGGAGATTTCGTCCTGGATCTCTGTGCAGCTCCCGGAGGAAAAGCCACTGCACTTGGTGCAGCTTTAAATGATACGGGCTTTCTGCTTGCCAATGATATCAGCACTTCCAGAGCAAGAGCCCTTCTTAGAAATCTGGAGCTCTTTGGCATCAAAAACATGCTTGTTACTGATGAAAAACCTGCCAGGCTTGCACAGCGTTTTCCAGCCTTCTTCAATAAAATTCTTCTGGACGCCCCATGCTCCGGTGAAGGCATGTTCCGAAAAGAAGAAGCCCTTGCCCGTGACTGGACTCCTGAGAAATCTGCTGAACTTTCCGATATACAGAAAGACCTGATCCTGAAAGCTGCTGATATGCTCCGCCCAGGCGGAATGATGCTGTACTCCACCTGTACCTTCTCTCCGTGTGAGGATGAGGAAGTGGTCGCTCATCTTCTTCAGGAAAGACCAGATATGGAGCTAATGGAAATGCCCGGATATGAAGGATTCTCCGAAGGACGGCCGGAACTTATCAGCACACCGATTTCCCCTGAAGCTTTCGACCCGTCCTCCCTTCGAAAATGCGTCCGCATCTTTCCACACAAGATGGACGGTGAAGGTCATTTCCTTGCCCTTTTCCACAAAAAAGGCGACTCCCTTCCTCCAGTTTTCCGCCCTGCCGGAAAAGGTCCTGACAAAAACACCCGGAAATGGCTGGAGGAATTTTTTGCAGAAATCGATCTTCATACTCTTGGAGGACAGGAATTTGACTGGAACCGCGTGGAAATCCGCAAGGACAAGGTTTACTATCAGCTTCCATTCCCACTGGATCTCCGGGGTATCTCTTTTCTCAGAAACGGCCTCTATCTGGGCGATCTGAAAAAGAACCGTTTTGAGCCATCACAGCCCCTGGCACTGGCACTTCACAAAGAAGATATTGAGGCTACGATCTCCCTGTCTGTTTCTGATGAGCGCATCACCCGCTATCTCAAAGGTGAGACCCTTAACATCGAACCAGAAGAAGCAGCCCACAAAAAAGGCTGGCATCTTCTCTGCGCAGACGGCTATCCGATCGGTTTCGGCAAACTTGTAAACGGAATCCTGAAAAACAAATATCCTGCGGGCTGGAGAGTATAAGTGCTCCGCCGCAGGATATCTGCTCATATCAATATAGAATTTCATTTTCAGGTCAGAAGCTGAACATTTCCGTAAAGTCTCTGACCTTTTTTCCTGTAGCTGGATACTCTCAATTCGCAATCACTGTTCATCACTGCATAATTCTCAGCATAAGATTTCTTTTCCCAAAGCAAATGAATAAATATATCTTTCCTTCACCTTCCGTCCGGTCATCCTCTCAAGTGCCTCAGCATAGTCTTCCAGCTGCACATGATACCGTTCGATCAGCTTCTGTTCTTCACCGCGGCGCACAAAGTCCGTTTTATAGTCCACCAGAACAATCTCCTCATCTTCAATGAAATATGCGTCAATAATTCCCTGTACCAGAACACTTTCCCCACACTGCCATTCCGGTTCCAGCTCTGAGGCTTTCCTTGCAATCACAAAAGGCTGTTCCCTGAAAAGCTGCCGGTTCAAAGCAGCCGCTTTCGTCCGCTGTCCCAAAGCCGTCTCCAGAAAATGCCAGATATCACGTATCCGTACAGATTCCGCTTCTTTCTCTTCCATCTTTTTCAGATCAAACCATTCTTTCAGCTGTTCCCGGATCATGTCCTGGTTCTCTGTCCTTCGATAATCCAGACATTCCATTACACGGTGATAAGCAGTTCCACGCAGCGCACCTGTATAAGCTTCCTCTTTTTTCTCCTCGATAAACCTTGGAACAAGCGGCGTGATTTCCTCTTCCTGCTCATAATCCACTGTCTCTTCCAGATCCTGTTCGCTGTGGTAGCTTCTCTTTTTCAGTTCAGACACACTGATCTTCACAGGCAGATCTTTCAGATAGTCATACTCATACTGAAAAGAAAAACGTCTCTCAATCTCCTCCCGAATCTCACTGTCATAGACAATTCCCGGATTCCAGTTCTCAAGAGCAGCTTTTTTCATCTCTTTTTCTGCCTGCTCCACAACCTCATCCTCTACAAGATCTGCTGCTGTGATCTTCTCCACAACAAACTCCGATTCATCTCCATAAAGAGGATTCATTCGGTTCATAAACAGTCCGTACTCCTGAAACAGACCGGACATGCAGCGGTGTCTTGCAAGTGCAGGAAGCACATAATTCCAGTAAGTTTTTCCGCGCATACGCATGCCAAGAGAAAGCAGTTCTTCTTTATTATCCCTTAAAACGGACAGTGATGTAATCTCATTTTCAAGATCACCGATGGTTCCACAGAGGATCAGCTTCTCCTTTGCTCTTGTCAATGCCACATAAAGCACCCGGAGTTCCTCCCCAAGGCTCTCCTTCAGAAGCTCCCTGCGGATGATTTGCTTGCAAAGTGAGGACGCAATGATCCTCTTATCCGGCAGAATGGCATCTGCACCAATTCCCAGATCCGGATGGATCAGAATACTTGCATTCATATCACGGAAATTAAATCTCTTGCCCATTCCTGCTGCAAACACTACCGGAAATTCCAGTCCTTTACTCTTATGGATTGTCATGATCTGCACTGCACTTTCCCCTGCGCCGGAAAGATTCACCTCACCATAATCCACCTGATACTGCTGCAGCTTCTCAATATATCTGACAAAATTGAAAAGTCCACGGTAGCTTGTCTTCTCATACTCCATTGCCTTTTCCACCAGCATGTTCAGGTTCGCGCTTCTCTGTACACCATCCGGCATAGCTTTTGCATAATTGCCATATCCGGTACGCTCAAGAGCTTCCAGAATCAGCTGATGCACCGGCGTATAAGCGGACATATCACGAAGCGCATTCATATTTTCCATAAAACGGGACAGTTTTTCTCCCAGGATTTTTTTCTTTTCTCCAACAATCTTATGCTCCCGGTAATCCTCCACAAAAGACTTTACACATTCATAGATCATTCCCTCCGGACAGGCAATGCGGATCTCCGCCAGCTCTTCCGTAGTGCATCCTGCCATCGGTGAACGAAGCACACCGGTAAACGGGATATCCTGCAGCGGATTATCCAGGATACGAAGATAATTCAGAAGCGTCACCACCTCAGTAGTGGAAAAATATCCTGTCCTGGATGCCGTGTAAGAAGGAATCCCCCTTGAAGACAGCACCTCCCCAAAAGTTTCAGCCCAGCCTGTGGCCGAACGAAGCAGTATCACAATATCTCCATACCGCAAAGGCCGGTACTCCCCTGTTTCCTTATCCAGCACCTTCTCTGTTCCCACCATGGAACGTATTTTCCCTGCAATTGCCAGAGCTTCCAGCTCCCGTTCATTCTCCGGCCCTTCCTCATCTTCCAGTACCGGACTGTCCTTCTCCACAAGAAGCACCTCTGTCTTCACAAAGTCAGGATTCTGTCCTTCCGGAAAAGAAGCCCCCGGATAAAGAGCTGCCGCTTCATCGTAATCGATTCCTCCCAGATCCGATCCCATGATCTGCCGGAAAATAAAGTTTACACCGGAAAGTACTTCCGTACGGCTTCGGAAATTTTTATGAAGGTCGATCCTCTGCTCCCGGCTGTCTGCAAGAGAATAATTTTTATATTTCTCCATAAAAAGCTCCGGCCGTGCCAGGCGGAAGCGGTAAATACTCTGCTTCACATCTCCTACCATAAAGATATTTTTTCTCTCATTGACCCAGCCGGAAACATTCTGCATCAGGATTTCCTGGACAAGGTTGCTGTCCTGATATTCATCCAGCAATACCTCATCATATTTCTCCGACAATTCCCTTGCAGCCTGGCTTGGCGTATAGGTATCTCCTTCTTTTTTCAAAAGGATCTCAAGGGCAAAATGCTCCATATCAGAAAAATCCAAGACATTTTTTTCCCGCTTCTTCTCACTGAACCGCCCTGCAAAATCCTTCGTCAGCTGAACCAGCATCTCAAGAGGCTCTGCTGAGGCAAGTGTCAGTTCTGTCAGTTCGTCAAATGTACACTGAAAATACCTGTCGCCCAGATCCTTCAAAATATCCTTTTCGTCCTCCCTGATATCCTTCACAAGACTTTTCAGCTGATCTGAAACTCCTTCCATCTTCTTCGTGGAAAGCCTGGCAAACTTAAGATTCTGAAGATACTGTGCCATTTCATCATAGTCCTGTTTAACGGACAGTTCCCGGAGCTGCCGGATCAGGATAAGATCATTTTTCAGTGCATCCAGATACAGTTCCGGACCTTCTGTTTCCCCGCAGATCTCCATGGCACTCTCCGTAAGCTCCTCTGCTTCTTTCAATGCGCTGTCCACGATCTCCCACAGATAATGAAACCATGGTGTCCCTGCAATTCCCTTCTCCGGATCCAGATGATAATTCTCCACGCAGCCATCCAGCCATTCTTCAGGCCATGGATTACTCATGGAAGCATTGTAAAGATCCAGTACGTGCTCCTTCAACCCTTCGTCGGATTTCCCGGAAGCATAACATTCCACAAAAGCTGTGAATTTCTCATCACTCTCTGCATAATAATCCTCAAAAAGTTCCTTCAGAACATCCTCCTGAAGAAGCTTCAGCTCTCCTTCATCTGCAGTCCGATATCCCGGATCCAGGCCGATGAGATGAAAATAATTGCGGATCACATAAGAACAGAACCCATCAATAGTAGTGATCTGCGCCGTGTGGATCAGCATCATCTGCCTTTGCAGATGTTCATTATCCGGATCTTCTGCCAGTGCCGTGTCCAGAGCCCTCTCAATACGCTCCCTCATCTCTCCTGCAGCAGCCCTTGTAAAAGTCATGATCAGAAGCCTGTCAATATCTACCGGCTTTAAAGGATCCAAGATCTTACTTAAGATTCTCTGCACCAGAACTGCTGTCTTACCGGAACCGGCTGCTGCACTGACCAGAATGTTTCTGTCGCGAAGCGTGATGACTTTCTGCTGTTCTTCTGTCCATTTCATTGCCATTTATTCATCCTCCTTCACGATCTTTTTCCACAGATCATTCTCTGAGAAAGACGGCAGTCTGTGGAACTCATATCCGGGTATCTTTCTGTCAAATCCGCATACTGTACTGTACGGACAGTAGGTGCAGGCATTCTTTTTTCCAAGCTCATAAGGTTCCACTGCCGCATTTCCATCCAGGATCGATTCCCGGATATCACAGATTTTCTGACGAACATATGCACCCAGCGCATCAAACTGCTTCCTGGATGCAACAGAAGAACGCCTGCTGAAGTTTCCGTCCTTATTAACGGACACCGGAATTGATGACAGTGTATTATCAATACGCAAACTTACATCATCATCTGCCTGCACCAGACCATTCATCTTCAGCTTTTTCAGCATCTGATCACTGACACTTTCCACATCTGCATGGATCTTTTCCTGGATCATAGGATCTTTCACATTGTAGTAAAAGACACCGGCCGGAACGATCTCCTTATCCGGATATTTCTTCTGTTCCACCTGCAAGGCTCCGTCCAGATAGATCATCAGCTGCAGCTGAAGGCCATGATACAAAGCCAGGAGATCAAAGGATGTGTTTCCCGTCTTATAGTCGATCACCTTCACATATACACGGTTCTTTTCCGCATCTTCCATGATATCCACACGGTCGATCCTTCCTCCGCCGAAGATCACTTCAAATCCCTCCGGCCGGAAATCCCCGTGTTTCAGCTGTTCCTGCAAAGCCCACACAGTTCGCCGCAGTATTCGCCTTGTCCGCTCAATCATATATTCATTTCTTGCACTGCTTTTGAGAACTGTATTCCCATAATCTGCAGACACCTGATCCAGGCAGCTGTCAATCAGCTGATTACGTTCTTCTTCTGTAAGCTCTGCCCAGTCCAGTCCCTCTTTTCGTACTTCAACTGCAAACCGTTCCAGAGCCATGTGCATGACATTTCCCATATCCATAGCCCTGAATTCATACTCAGCACGCTCTGTCACCTTCAGTCCATACTGAAGAAAATGCGCAAAAGCACAGGCAGCATATCGTTCCAGCCGTGTGGCACTGTACGGTGAGATCTCCCCGTACAGAATCCCTGCTACAGCTTTTCCGATCTGGTCAGAAGGTTTCTGTGTAAATGCGGCTTTTACAAGCTTCTCCACTACTGTCCGATATTGAGGACTCTCAATGTACCAGCTGTAAAGTTCCTGGAACACAGGATTCTCTCTGTAATCCTCACCTGCAAGTCCTCTTAACAAATAATCCAGACTGATACCCGGAAGCTCCAGAAGCTCCATCGGCTCCTGTTCTTCGGAACACTGCTCCACTTCCATCTCAGGAAACATATCCCGGATATTGTTGATCAGAAAAGCCGGTCCCAGTGCTTTTCCCTGACTGTCAGACTGACAAAAAGACAGGCAGAGAAGTTCCCTTGGCTTGGTCATATTCAGATACAGATAAAAGCGCTGCATGTTCATCAGTTCTTTCGGCCCCGGTGCCAGCTGGATCCCCTGATTCTGAAAAAATTCCCTGTCAAGCTCTGTAAGTATTCCTCCACCTGCTGTATTCTTTGGAATATTTCCTTCATTTACCCCTACAAAAAACAAAGCCCGTATATCCTTCAGTCGTGTTCGCTCCATATCACCAACAAGAACCTGATCCATACTTGGCGGGATCAGAGCTACTTTTGCCTGGGTAAGACCTGTTTCCAGCAGCTGTCGGAAATCCTGCCTGCTTACCACCTCTTCCCCAATAATCTCCACCATACTGTCCAGAAGCTCCATGACAATACCGTAGATCTGAGCATATTCCTTCTCCATGGCCTTATCTCCCTGGTCACGGAATTTCTTCTCCCTGGCTTTCAGCTTCTGCTGTACCTTACTTTTTACGGCAAACTCATAAAGGATCGTACAGTACTCCCTCACAGTCTTTCTGCCACCTTTGAAATTTAAGGCAAGCTCTCTTGTCTCCTCTGCAAACCGCTCCCGGATCTCATTCAGTTCCTGGATACTCTCTGCAGGCATTCCCCTGTAAATTCGCACCCATTTTTCATCCCATCTCTTAAATCCCCGGATACCAAGTGCCAGCACATAATTCTCCAGAAGATCAGCCTCTTCTCTTGTGACACAGGACATACCACATCTGAGATACCGGAACACACTCTCATAGGAAAAATCCTGGACAGCCATCTCAAGAGCCGCACGAAAATATTCCACAAAAGGATTCATCAGTACTGTATGTTTCTCATCTATGAAATACGGAATTCCCGCCTCTCTGAACACCTGTCCGGCAAGGCTTCCGTACTCCTCCAGGTTTCCGGTGATCACTGCGATCTCACCATAGCGGCAACCCTTTTCCCGGACAAGCCTTGCGATCCTCCTTGCAGTCTCCTTCATCTCCGCAAGTGGACTCACTGCGGAAAATATGCAGATCTCATCCTGCTTCTGCTTATATACATTCTTTCTGTAACGGAAGATATTTTTTTCCAGAAATTTGAGGGCTGGAGCCTGGGCAAAACGCGATCTTTTTACGTTATTCAGCAGAACCGGATCCTCAATATCCCTGGTAAGCTCTGAGAGCCCGTGGATCATCTGCCGGCTCATATAAAAAAGCTGGTACGGCTTCCCCCTCAGGGCAAGATTCTCTGCTGCGTCCATGGTGACTGTCACCATCACTTTCTCACAGACAGAGAGCAGTTCTCCCACTACCCGCATCTGAATCGGCGTAAAACCGGTATAGCCATCCAGAAGCAGCACACTGTTCTTCATTCTCTCAGAAAAAGGCAGGGCCTTCTCAAGGGCATCCATCACCTCTTCCCCTGTCATATAATGATTCTTCAGATATCCGGTAAAAGCCTGATAAAGAACAGATACATCCTTAAGCTTCATCTGCAGCAATGTCCGGTCAGCAGAATCCTCTATCATCTCCTCAATGTCACTGTCCTTAATATCGTACTGCATAAACTCGGACAGAATGGATTTCACCTCATCCAGATATCCTGCCTTGCGCATCTGTCCGCCAAGATAAGAGAGATCTTTGCCATGCTGCTGGACCATTTTCTGAAGCACCATGCTCTTGCCAGTCTCCTCCAGAAGTGCACGGCTGTCGCCTCCAACCTCCTCCAGGACACGGTAAGCCAGACGCTCAAAACTTAATATATCAATATTCAGGATTCCTTTCCCCGGACTCATCTCCACCAGCGTCTTCTGAGTCTGCATGGTAAACTGCTCCGGTACGATCACATAATAAAGCCTGTCCGGATGCAGTCCGGCCTGTTCTATGATATTCTGATATGCGTAACAGGATTTCCCGCTTCCTGAACTTCCTATAATAAACTGTAATGACATGTATCTCCTCCTGTTAAAGATTCCATTGTTGTCCCGACACTCTCTGATACGTACTACTATACCACAAACCCGGTTCCTATAGAACGGGTCTTCTCCATCCTTCTGACACTTTTCCGCTGCCATAAATATTACTGCCCACTCCATGACCGGCAGCACTCTTCACGCATAAATCTCTTCTCCCTCTAATAAACTATATAAAAAGCTTCGGGAGGCGTGCGCCATGAGTTCCAAAACCAGGATCATTGTCCTACATATGAAAGAAATCATTTACACAGCCGTTTTTCTGGCACTGGCTGTAATTCTGGCAGTTATCATCTTTTTTATGTTCGGTCCGGGAAAAACAGCCGACAATACTGCCGCCGAAAAATCCCGCTACAAGCCAGGTGTATACACTTCTTCCATTTCCCTGAACAACAACACCTTTGATGTGGAAGTCACCGTAAATGCCGACAGGATCAAATCCATCCGGCTGGTAAACTTAAGCGAATCCACCAAAGCCTCCTATCCTCTGATGGAGCCGGTTCTTGATTCCCTTGCAAGCCAGATCTACTCTACCCAGTCTCTGGATGATATTCAATATGCAGGGGACAGGAAATATACCTCGCAGGTGCTTCTGGCAGCCATCACAGATGCCGTAAAAAAAGCGGAGAACCCTTAAGCTCTCCGCCTTTTTTGCATCTAATGCTGCACCTGTTCCCTGTACACGGCCAGCATCTTTCGTATCCTTTCAAAGCTCTATTCTCAGATTTCTATCTTCTCCAGCACATCCTGCCAGATCCTTGCACTTGCATCACTTGGCATCCTTAAATCTCCTCTCGGGGAAAGTGCCACACTTCCTACCTTCGGGCCGTCCGGCAGACAGGAACGCTTGAACTGCTGGGCGAAAAATCTCCGGTAGAAAGTTTTCAGCCATTTCAGGATTGTCTCTTTATCATAGATTCCCTCAAATGTGAGGCATGCAAGCCTGTAGATCTTATCCGGTGTAAATCCTGCACGAAGCATATAATACAGATAAAAATCATGCAATTCATAGGGTCCCACCAGATCTTCTGTTTTCTGCGCGATCTTACCGTCCTTAGGTGGCAGAAGCTCCGGGCTTACCGGTGTATCCAGAATATCCATAAGAACCTCCTGAAGCTCCGCATCACCACATGTATCTGCATAATAGCGCACCAGATGGCGCACCAGGGTCTTCGGTACAGATGCATTCACACCATACATGGACATATGATCGCCATTATAGGTTGCCCATCCAAGAGCCAGCTCTGAAAGATCGCCGGTTCCAACAAGAACGCCGCCTTCTTTGTTTGCAGTATCCATCAGAATCTGGGTACGCTCACGTGCCTGGCTGTTCTCATAAGTAACATCATGAATTTCCGGATCATGTCCGATATCACGGAAATGAATATTTACCGCTTCTTTAATATTCACCTCTGTAAGCTTTGCACCAAGACAACTGCTCAGTTTGCAGGCATTCTGATATGTTCTGTCTGTGGTTCCGAAACATGGCATGGTAACGCAGTGGATCTGCTCTCTTTGCATTCCCATTCGGTCAAAAGCCCGTGCCATAACAAGCAGTGCCAGTGTGGAATCCAGGCCTCCGGAAAGTCCTACAACCGCACTTTTGCTGTGGATATGCTCCATACGTTTTTTAAGACCCATGGCCTGGATATTCAGGATCTCCTCGCAGCGTTCATCACGTTCTTCCTTCACAGACGGGACGAATGGATACTGTGGATATTTTCTGGTAAGAACAGTCTCCTCTTCTTTCACGGAAAAATTAATTCTTGTATGGCTGCATGTGGAAACTGCCGGATAAGTAGACATTCTTCTTCTCTCATCAGCCAGTCTCTGAACATCGATCTCGCTGTAAATAATACCGTTCTCAAAGCGTTTGCTCTCAGCAAGGACATTTCCGTTCTCAGCGATCATATTCTGGCCGCCAAAAACAAGATCCTGTGTGGACTCGCCCTCACCGGCACTTGCATAGATATATCCGCAGATCAGTCTTGCAGACTGTCCGCTTACAAGAGTTCTTCTGTAGGAATCCTTTCCAACCATCTCATCACTTGCAGACAGATTGACAATAATATGCGCTCCGTTTACTGCATGGCGGATACTAGGCGGTGCCGGAACCCAGAGATCTTCGCAGAGCTCTGCTGCTACTGTAAATTCCGGATCTTCCTCACACTCAAAGATCATGTCTGTTCCAAACGGAATCTCATCCCAGAACTCATCCTCATCGTTTTTGTCATTTTTGAGGAAATCCACAAACTCCACGTCCTCTTCCTCTGCACCTGCAAACTGTCTCTGCTCATAAAACTCATTATAGTTGGGGATATGCGTTTTCGGAACAAATCCAACGATACGGCCATGATTCAGAGCTGCAGCCACATTATAGAGCTTTCCTCTGTGACGAAGGGGCATTCCCACAAAGATCAGTGCATCTGTCTCCTTTGTCTCTTCAGCGATATGAAGAAGCTCCTCCCACGCACTGTCCAGAAGACATCTCTGGAGAAAAAGATCATGGCAGGTGTATCCCGTAATACTGAATTCAGGAAATACCATCAGCTTTACATGCTCTTTTTCCATTTCGCGGATGGCCCGCAGGATCTCCTCTCCGTTTGCCTTGCAGTCTGCAACTGTGACCCTTGGTGTTGCTGCTGCTACCTTGATAAAACCATGCTTCATTTTTTCTTCCTCCTGCTGCTTATCGCTTGCATTCCCTTATGATTCTCTTCATATCTTCCACTGTGAAATTGTAATTCTTGTTGCAGAAATGGCAGTTCATCTCAATATCTTTGCCTTCCTGGATCATCTCATTAAGCTCTTTTCTGCCAATGCTGATGAGAGCTTTTTCTACTCTTTCTCTGCAGCAATTGCAATGGAACTGTGTTGGCATGGTGTCATTGATCTCTACGTCAAAGCCCTCCAGAACTTTCTCAAGAAGGCTCTCCGGTGTATGTCCCTGCTCCAGAAGATCTGTAACGGAATCAATCTTTGATACGTTCTCCTCCAGCTTCGAGATCACTTCTTCCTCCGCAAAAGGCATCAGCTGTACAATAAACCCACCTGCCTGACGAACTGTGTTATCCTTGTTCATCAGCACTCCAAGACCTACTGCTGACGGAACCTGCTCGCTGGTTGCAAAATAATAGGTAAGGTCTTCTGCGATCTCGCTTGTCTGAAGGGCAACCTGTCCAACATACGGCTCCTTTAAGCCCATATCCTTGATCACATCCATGAAACCAACACCTACTGCACCTGCAACATCCAGCTTGCCTTTGCTGTTGGCCGGAATACATACGTCCGGATTTCCCACATAACCTTTTACATTTCCTTTGGAATCTGCTGTAACTGTGATTCCCTGGAGCGGGCCGCCTGCATGGATACGGAGTGTCAGGAGATCCTTTTCCCCTTTCATCATGGCTCCCATCATAGCTCCTCCTGTGAGAAGACGTCCCAGCGCAGCTGTTGCCACAGGGCTTGTATTATGATCCTGTCTCGCTATCTCCACCACATCAGTTGTCACAGCCGCAAATGCACGGATCTGGCTGTTGGCAGCTGTCGCTCTTACAATATAATCACTCATAAAAAAATCCTCCTTTATTTCTCATCCAGGGAAATTCCCTTTCCATGTTCTCTGGCAATAAATGTCAGTCTTCCGCTGTCCGGCTTCGGCGCATCCTTGGTATAAGCATCGTAAACAGCCAACGGGATCAGTCCTGCTTTCTTCATAAGTTCCTGGATTTTCTCCGGTTCATAGGCTTTCTGATAATGAACCTCCTCATCCTTCTCATAAAGCCCGTCTTCTCTTGGAAGAAACAGGGTAAGATCATAAACATTGATCCCGGTTTCCTCGTCGAATTCATTTTCCCAGATAAAGCTTCCTTCTTCCCGGTTCTCTGCTATGGTAGTATTTCCCAGCATCTCCCGGTATTTATACGGTGTATTCATATCAAAGATAAAAATGCCGTCCGGATCCAGATAATTGTTCACAAGTTTGAATACAGTAAGCAGATCATCTTCTTCTGTGATGTAATTCATGCAGTCACAGACGCTGACAACAGCACGTACTGTTCCGTAAAGTTCGAACTCTCTCATATCCTGTTCCAGATAAAGGATCTCATATCCGGACTCTGCTCTCTTTTCCATGGCTTCGCCCAGCATTTCCTCAGAGTTGTCCACACCGATCATATCATAACCGGACTCTGCCAGAAGCTCCGTCATCACTCCGGTTCCACATCCAAGTTCCAGCACAATACCATCTTCGATCCCATATTCCCTGAGTCTTCCGATCAGATATTCTGCCCATTTTTCATATTCAACATTGTCCATGAATATATCATAAACTCTGGCAAAATCACTGTATGCCTCCATAAAAACCTCCTTCAATTAAAGCCTGCGAACTATCTCTCCGCAGCGTTCACATTATAACATGTCTTTCTTTATAAGTATATGCCTCCAATGCAAAAAATCCGGAACCACAACCGTGATCCCGGATCTCTCAGATTTTCTTATCTGTACTTCTGGCTTACTGTACAGGCATATAATATACATCTGCACTTTCACCATGCCAGTAGAAGCTTGTTCCATCCTCTTCGTATACATCGCAGTCATACTCGGAAGAAAATGTAAATCTGTTTCCTTCGTTGTCCATCCATTTACCGTTACCATCCGGAACGATAACTCGCGGTTTACCGTCGGAATTTCTGTAAATAGTTCTTGTCTCATCTGTATTGCTGAGCTGCTCATCTGTAAATCCACCATTTACGATCGCACCTGAAGAGCTTCCATCGGAAGATGTACTTCCATCTGTAGATGTTCCGTCAGATGTTGTTCCATCGGAAGATGTACTTCCGTCAGAAGATGTGCTTCCGTCGGATGCTGTACTTCCATCTGCGGATGTTCCGTCAGATGTTGTTCCCGCTGCGCTGCTGTCTCCGGAAGCTGTGCTGTCCTTGGATGCAGAATTAGATTTACCTGCACTCTTGGCTGCGGAACCTGTTGCCGCACTCTTCAGAGTGGAATCTCCAAGGATTGCAAAGCTGTCAACTGACTCCTGAACCTTCTTCAGTGCATCCTCTGTCTTAACAGAAGCTACAATGCTGTAATATTCACTGTCATTTACAAAATATTTATTGATGGCATATACGTAACCGTCACTCTTAGTTGTATCCTTATACTTAACTGTATAGGAATAGATATTGATGCCTCCATCTTTCTGCTCTGTCTTATAATCCTGGATCTCAAAATCTGTTCCGTTTACCATGTTCTCTGCCTGAGTCATGGAAACTGCCATATCCTGGGAATTTGGAATTACTGCGGATTCCAGATCTGCGCCTGAGCCGTGAAGAATCAGTATCTTGCCCTGATCCGGAGACTCGAAGCTTAACATATCTGTCTCATCGGACTTGTTTGCCCATGTTGCATCCGGAAGCTTGATCGCTACGGATTTATCCTTGGATGTATAGGTTGTATTCTGTGCATCTGCTGCGACAGTCGGTGTAACCTTCGCTTTCTTCGCCGGTGCCGGAGTAGGAGTAGACTCCACAACCACGCTGTCCTTCTTATCTCCTCCGAAACCACATGCAGTCATGACACCAGAGAGAGCAACAGTCATAGCTAAAAGTGCGATAAATTTCTTATTCTTCATAGTATCCTCCTCATAATCATCATCAGTCATAAAGTGTGTCCGGAGCATTCTCTCCTGAACACACTCTTTGGTACATTTTACGATTATATTACAGCTTTGTCAATTGATTTCTCCCTATACTTTATTAACTTCCTGTAAACAAAAAAGTAATTTTAAAACCGGTTCGCACAATTCTTTTCTTATATTAATCTTTCCGCATTTCCATTTTGTATTCCACATTTTACATATCCATCTTCTGTTATTTGCTTTTAAATCTGTCCCTCTTTTTTTTCAAAAAATTGTGTCTTTATTCATGCACACTTCTGTTGTAAAGTATACCCAACCAAAATCATATGAAAAGAGGACATCTTTTATTCCGGAGATGTTTTCGGGAAAGGAAGTATTACCTATGGAAAAAGCAGTACAGACAGAAGCAAGAGAGGTTCAGGATCTTTCATCCGTACAGTTTCTCACCATCACAGCAGCGTTTGTTGCACTGACCTACATCTTCACAGCATTTATCAATGTGAAGCTCCCGATCGCAGCCAACGGTGGTCTGATCCACCTTGGAAACGTTCCGTTGTTTATCGGAGCTATTTTGTTTGGAAAGAAAACCGGAGCTATTGCCGGTGGTATTGGAATGGGACTCTTTGATCTTCTCTCCGGCTGGACTTTATGGGCACCGTTCACACTTGTTATCGTGGGAATCATGGGATTCACAGTTGGTAAACTCACAGAAGACCACAGGCATCAGAACATGAAATGGTACGTGATCGCCATCGCAGCAGCCTGCGTAATCAAGGTTGTCGGCTACTACATCGCAGAGGTTATCATCTACGGAAACCCGGTCGCTCCTGTCTCATCCATTCCTGGAAACCTGGTACAGATCGGTGTTGCTGCAGTGATCGTACTCATCGTCATCACACCATTAAATCTTGCTGCAAGAAAAACAGGATTAAAGAGATAATAAAAAACACAACAATATAATTACGAGGTAAGGATTATGTATAAGATCATGACACCAGGACCTACACAGGTCGCTGAAAACGTCCGTCTGGCAAGGAGTCTTGAGTGCACGAACCCGGATCTGGACGAAGAATTCGTTGAATTTTACAAAGAAACCTGCGAGAAGATCAGTTCTCTGCTCCATACCTCCAATGAAACCCTCATCTTAAGTGGTGAGGGTATTCTTGGTCTGGAAGCAGCTATCGCATCCATGACTGAGCCCGGAGATAAGGTTCTTGTTCTCGATAACGGAATTTACGGAAAAGGGTTCGCTGATTTTGTTACCATGTATGGCGGACGGCCGGAACTCTATTCCAGAGATTATCAGGAAACTTTTGATGTAAAAGAGCTGGAAGAATTCCTGAAAAACAGCCACGACTACAAATATGCAACCGTTGTTCACGGCGATACCCCAAGTGGTATGCTCAATGATATCTCCGCTATCTGCCCGCTCATGAAAAAATACGGCATCCTTACTGTCGTAGACTCTGTTTCCGCCTCTTTTGGCGAACCTATGAACATTGATGACTGGAAAGTTGATATCATGTGCGGCGGATCCCAGAAAGTAGTATCCGCGCCTCCAGGACTGACCTTCGTTGTAGTAAGCGAAGATGCAAAGAAATCCATGGCAGACCGTAAGACACCAATTGCTTCTTTCTATGCCAACCTTACAGCTTTTGCACATTATTACGAAGAAAAATGGTTTCCATATACCATGCCGATCAGCGATATCTACGGACTCCGCGCTGCCATTGACAACATCGCAGCAGACCCTGCCATCCTCTCCCGCCACGCAAAGATCGCCAGTGCCTCCAGAAAGGCCATCACAGGCGCAGGCCTGAACCTTTACCTGCACAGCGGATATTCCAGTACAGTTACTGTTTTTGAAGTACCGGAGGGCACAACAGCCGAAGCGATCCTTGAGGGAGTAAAAAAAGACTACAACATTATGCTGGCAGGCTCCTTCGATGTCCTGGCTGGCAAAGTGATCCGCATCGGACATATGGGAAACAACGCTGCATTCTATAATGTAAGAGAAGTTTTTGCAGCCCTGGACGGAACTTTACGCAGGCTTGGCGTTCCGCTTAAGGCTTCCATGGAGGATATCTTCTGCAAAAACATGCAGTAATTTCTGAGAGCTCTATAGTAAAAGCACTGTAAGATGAATTCAACTTTTCATCTCGCAGTGCTTTTTTATAATTCCTATAATATTTTTCTTTATTCTTTTACCGCACCGGATGTCATACCACCTACAATGTATTTCTGGCCGATCATGTAAACAATGATAACAGGGATACAGGTAAGTACGATATCAGCAAAAATGTAGTTCCAGTAACTCTTGTTCTTTCCGAAAAACTGATATACAGCCATTGTCATCGGGAACAGTTTACTCTTACTTGACAGATACAGAGGTGTAAGGAAATCACTCCATACTCCCATAAACTGAAGAATAAAACATGTCACCATAGTTGGCTTCAAAAGAGGCATGATAACCTTGAAAAACAGACTTAACGGACCTGCTCCATCAATAACGGCAGCCTCATCCAGCTCAACAGGAACTGAAATCACGAAATTTCGAATCGTAAATATACAAAATGGAATCATCGCGCTGGTGAACACCATAATAATACCGGCTCTTGTATCATTCAGGTGAAGTGTACTGAGTACACGTACCAGAGTTACATAGTTGACCGGGAAAAACAGTCCGCAGAGCACAAAATAGTACAGAAATACATTTAACTTTGTTCTCTTACGGCACATAACAAATGCAGCCATTGCACAAAGTACAACGCCAAGTGTTGTAGCGATCAGCGCATAAGAAAAGCTGTTCAGAAATCCCTGGATCAGACTTCCTTTTTCAATAACCTCAGAGTAGTTGGAAAATACCCACTCTGTAGGGAGTGCCAGACTCATTCTGGCTGCCTCTGCTTTTGTCTTAAAAGAGTTGATCAATACCATATAAAATGGAAGCACGACACATAAACAAAGCAGGATACATACAACATGTTTTAATATATTCTGAATTCTTTTTTTTGCCATTACTGCTGTACCTCCTGTTTACTTAATGTCTTAACAATAAATACACCTATGATTGCTGTAATTACAAGAAGAATAGTATTCAATGCTGAAGACATTCCATACTGTCCTCTGGAATAAAGCTGGAATGCATAAGTTGTAAGAACCTCTGTTGCATGTCCAGGGCCGCCGTTTGTAAGTACATAAACAATATCGAATACTTTCAGACCATATGTAACACCAAATACAAGGTTGATCATGATAGCACCACTCAGCATCGGAAGTGTCACATAACGAAGTCTCTGCCAGAAGTTTGCACCATCGATCTGTGCAGCCTCATAGTAAGATTTCGGAATCGTATTCAGACCTGCAAGGAAGATAGTCATAACATAACCAATACCTCGCCATGCATCTACGCCATAGATAGATTTCCATACAATAGCCAGATCAGACAGCCATTTCTGTTTGAAAATTCCAAGATGGAAAGCATCAAGAAGTGTGTTTAAAAGCCCGTTGTTATAATTCAGGATGGATTTAAATACAAGACCAATGATTACAAAAGGCAGAATAGACGGCAGGTAGAGCAATGTTCTGTAAAGCCCTTTGCCTTTAAGTCCCTCCTGAAGCATAATCGCGATCAGAAGAGCCGGAATCAGCTTAACGATGTTGGAAATGATAGTAAACTTCAATGTATTGCCAATACCGCTCAGATAAGACTTATCTGATGTAAAAATCTCAGCAAAATTCTGCAGTCCCACAAAATGAGTACCATTAAGAACACTTCTGGAGTTCCAGTCTGTAAAGGAGTAACCAACACCCATTACACTGGGAAGCAGGAAAAAAATGATATATAATGCCAACGGCAGTATCAGAAACCACTGTGGATAGATTCTCTTCTTATTCACAGAAAGCACCTCCTGTTTTTAAGTTAAAACAGAGCCGGCAAATACCGGCTCTGCCTTCAAGTCAACTAGTTTTAAGTTCTATTATTTATTTCCAGTTCTCGTCGCCTACAGTTTTTGCTGCCTCAGCACGGTTGGTATCCATGTTCTTGAGAACATCGTTTGCTTCCATCTCGCCCTGGCAGAATGCAACCATATCCTGACCAAACTGTGTCCAGTAATCATTTGTATATTTTGTACCTGTCTGAAGTGTTACAACAGCCTTCTTGTCATCCGGAACTGTCTTAAGGAACTCCTGCTCCTCCGGCAGCCAGTGCTGCTCAAGCTTGTCATCGTTTACATCAAGGTTTGTGTATGCCGGAGAGTTGTCAAGGATTTCCTGAAGGCTCTCTGTTGTTGTAACGAAGTTGAAGAACTCTTTTACAAGATCCTCATGCTCTGTTCCCTTATAACCGAACATTGTCGGGCCTGAGTTGCTGCTTGGATACCAGGTATTGTCGCCAAGTGGCTCAAGAAACATTCCAAACTCATCAGATGTGCCTGTATCTTCCTGGATCTGTTTAATGAAACTGGAATTTGCAAGTGCCATTGCACAGTTTCTGTCACCAAATTCGTTGGACATGTTTGTACTGTCTGTTCCGATCCAGTCTTCTCCGAAGTATCCTGCATCAGAGAGTTCTTTGAACTCATTCAGAACTTCAAGCATCTTCTCGTTATCTGCAAATGTTGCTTTGTTTTCATTTAATGCGTCATAAAGACCAGGTGTTGCTTCTTCATAAACGCCGCCAATCTGGAAAAATGCCAGCTGATGCTGCCATCCATCTGCACCAGGCATGAACCAAGGTGTGATTCCTGCATCCTGGATCTTACCACAGAGTTCTTTCAGCTCATCATATGTTGTCGGTACTTCCCAGCCGTTCTCTTCGAACAGTGTCTTGTTGTAAACCATTACATACTCCGGAGATGCGTTCCAGATCTGAAGTCCGTACAGTTTGTCATTGTATACGCAGGACTCTTTTCTTGTCTCCGGCATAACATTCTCCCAGGAAGCTCCTGTAAAGTCGATGCAGTATTTCTCAGGATCAACGATGGTAGATTCAATTGCAAACGGGTTGGACTGGATCCAGAAGATATCTGCACAGGAATCTGTAGCAAGTTTGGACTGAAGAAGATCTGAATACTGATCAGCCGGAATTGTCTGAAGGTCTACGGTAACATCGTAGGTATCCTCAAAACGTTTAATTGTCTCATCGTAACGATTGTCCATCCATCCTGCTGAAACCAGGATGCTGAGCTCCTCGCCTGCGAAATCGCTCTTCTCATCCGCTGCAGATACGTTCACTGCAAGTCCTGTCGTCATGGAAGCGATCATTGCTGCTGCACAGGCTACTGCCAGAAATCTCTTTCTTTTCATTAATGTTTCCTCCTTTTTTTGAACTGATTTTTCGTTCTCTCTTGATGATATTAGTTTATCATCTGGTCATTTTAAAAGCCATGGATATTCCTGCCCTGTATTTGTACTTTTTTCACAATTTATTATACTTTTTTCATATTTTCCGTAACTATACACAAGTTTCTATTGACATTTTCAAGCACTATTTCAGAATTACATTTTTACGGTTTGTACTTTTTTTACAAATGTGCTATACTTTTAGCCAATGTTTTGCACGACCATTTCACACACAGGGGGCTTACCAATATGAAAACACGCAGTCTGCAGTCCAAACTTTTTATTGCCTATCTTGGCATGGCCTGCCTGATTCTTTTTTCTTTTGCCATATTCTTTTATGTTTTTGCATCCGGGCAGCTGAAGAAAAGCCAGATCAGTGCCATGAGCACCTTAAATTCCACATTTCAATCCCAGGTAGACTCTGCAATCCAGAATCTTGACACTGTATCTGTAAACATCAATTACAGCAACATGTCGAAATCCGTTCTCGACCAGAAATTTGACCTTAATATTTCCGATGAAATGCTTTCTGCCATGTCCGATCTTTTTATCTCCTTAAGCGGCACCGAATTGAAAGCTGATCAGGTAAATCTTTATGATTTCTCCGGATATGTGCTCCAGGCCGGTCTTTCCACCATGGTCAAAAAAAGCGACGACTCTCATAATAAATGGATTCAGAAAGCCCGTGAAGCCAACGGAAAAAAAGTCCTGACAGCTCCTTACAGCACTTACGTCTATTCCAAATCTGCCCGCTATCCCCAGTGGTTCATTTCCCTGTACCGCTCCTTCACCAACCAGTACGGCCGTGGTGTCGGCGTGATCGAAACCGCCAAACAGTGTAAATCCATCTTTAAGAGCATCATTTCCTATGAGAAAAAAAATCACGGAAACGCTGCCAGTGTCTATGTTTTCAATGAGTCCGGCGATCTTATCTATCCTTATGATGTCACAGCCGGCGATGCCAATGATATTTCAAAATATTACAAACTTACTGATTCTGACAAGGATACCCTTACCATACAGAGTCCCATCACAGATCAGAAAGAATACGTTTCCAGACTGAATTCCGCATATACAGGCTACACTTACCTGACTATCCAGCCGGAATCTGTGATTCTTGCCCCTGTATACAAAATGCTGAAGATTCTTCTGGCTGTTGTTGCTGCTTTTCTTTTTGCAGCAGTAATCGTTTCCTACAGGCTTTCCCGTTCTGTAGTAAAACCGGTGAAACACCTGAAGCACATTATCCAGCGTATGGAACTGGACACTCTCGGCCAGGAAAAAGTCACTTCCTATCCGGTTTCCGTCAATGAACTGGAAGAACTGTATCAGGCATTCCAGCTGATGAGCGATAACCTGAAAGATTCCATGACTCAGCTTAACGAAGCCAAGGATCAGGAAATGAAAGCACGCAGCATGGCTTTGCAGAGTCAGATTAATCCTCATTTTTATTACAACTCTCTTTCCAGCATTATGGTGCTTGCAGAAAACGGAGATACGGATACCGTGGAAAAAATGTGCCGCAATCTTTCCAGGATCATGCGTTATATTACCAACACCTCTGAAACAACTGTAACGCTCCGCGAAGAACTTGATTATGTCCGGAAATATCTCTACTGCATGAAAGTCCGCTACCAGTCCAGTCTGAATTATTCCATTGATGTGGATGAATCCCTTCTGGATCAGCCGGTTCCGAAACTGATCATCCAGCCTATTGTGGAAAACGCTATCAAATATGGTTCTGACTGCGAACCGCCATGGACTATCACCATCAGCAGTACAATAAGCAAAAACAGCTGGCAGATCGATGTCACAGACACCGGACCGGGATTTACTGAGGAAGCCAAGAAAAAAATAAATTCAGATATCATAAATGCCATTCGAAATCCCGGCATGCCTGCTTTAAAGATCAACGGTCTTGGCACTGTCAATGTATTTCTCCGCTGGAAACTCTTCTGCAAAAATGATATAATTTTCAGGTATGGAAATACGGCGGACGGCCACGGAATTGTTTCTATTGGACGGTATTTTCAGACAGATGCGGAGGAATAATACTATGAACTATACTGTTATTGTAGCAGAAGATGAAGAACTTCTTCTGAATAATCTGGTACATAAGATTGAAAAAGCAGATCCTGATTTTCAGGTAATCGGCACAGCCCAGACAGGTGCACAGGCTCTCTCGCTGGTGGAACAGATGAGCCCGGATGTGGTATTTACGGATATCAAAATGCCCGTCATGGACGGTATCACCCTGCTCACCAGGATTCGGGATCAGTTTCCCTTTACGAAATTAGTGATCACCAGCGGATTTTCTGATTTTGAATATGCAAAAAAAGCCATCACGCTGAAGGTTTCTGATTACCTTCTGAAGCCTGTAGATCCGGACGAACTCAGGAATGTACTCCTTAAGATCAAACAGGAACTTCAGATCAAGCGTGATGACTACGAAACCGTATTCGCCCCAGGTGCTTCTTGCATGTCACCGGGACAGATTGCAGAGCTTCTCAAGAACTTCATGGTACAGAATTATGCAGAGGATATCAACCTGAACCTGATTGCAGGAACCATGAACTACAGTCCCAGCTACCTGACCAAGATCTTCTGTCAGGTCTATGACTGCACCCCTACCAAATATCTGATCAATCTCCGGATGAGCCATGCACAGAAGCTGCTGATCCATGAGCCTTCCCTTTCTGTAAAACAGATCGGTGAAATGTGCGGCTATCACGATCAGGGATATTTCAGCAGGATCTTTAAGAAACATACAGGAAAAAGCCCTCTGGAATATAAAGATGAGGGAGAGATCCAGCAGATCAGTTAATAAATTTTTCAGGTATATATAAACAAAAAAGTCATTTCATGACGTCCGGTTATGCTCTGTTCCCAAAGCATCCGGCTTCTGAAATGACTTTTTATTTTTTATTTCACAACTTCATACATATACAATTCATGAAGAGCTCTCGTCGCCGCAATATATCTCACCCGCTCCACAATCGGACTTCGGTCTTCCCCAGGAAATACAGAAAATACCTGATCAAACTCCAGACCCTTTGCCATGTAGAATGTTGTGACAGTCAGGCCTTTTTTGAAGTTTGTGCTGTCTCTGTGAAGAAGAGACAGACGCTCCTTGGTATCAAAACCTTCTGCTTCCAGCCTCTCTTTCAGAATGTAGTAAGCTTCTCTGGCTTCATCGGCAGTTCTTACAATCACAGCTGCTGTTTCATATGAAATAATATCTTCAACACCCTCATCTGCATTCCCAGCTAAGACTGCCTGCTTCTCAAGCCGCAGTTCTCTCACTACGCTCTCCAGTGCCTCCTCAAGCCCCGGAAATTCTTTTTCCACAACAGGTTTTCCATGACGTTCAAAAAGCTCCACTTCCGTAATTCCCGCCAGTTTATTGGCATAAGACGCAATCTCAACAGTATTACGGTAGCTCTTATTCATCACGATCCTGCGTATATCTTTTCCAAAGATCCTAGGCAGAAATGTCAGCACATCCTGCTGCTCGCCGTCCATAGTCTGTTCTCTGTCCCCAAGAATAGTCATCCTGCATTTAAAGAGTCTCTGAATGATCAGATACTGGATCATGGAATAATCCTGCATCTCATCCACGATCAGATGGCGCACACCGGAATCCTCCTGCTGAGTTTCCAGCCGATATTTCAGATACAGAACCGGATACACATCCTCATAGCGCAGCTTTCTTTTTTCATACCGAACCTGTGGAAGAGAAGGAAAACCTTCCTGTCTCAGGAAACGGTTGTACAGCACATAGAGATCTCTTGTCTCATACATCCTGTAGAAACGGCTCTTCACAGCCTCCCTCTCCTCATCCGGAAGATCGAATCCCTTAAGAGTCTCCACCTCATCAATGAAATATTCTGCCACTGCATCCATTCTGGAAAGCAGCGGGATATCCATGAATTTAAAGTAAAAAAGCTCTATGATCTCCTGCTCTTTTTTGACCACGCCTCTGTGTTCCACATCACGGAAGTTCATAAGGCTGTCCTCAAGCTCCACCAGATATCCTTCCATACGATTCAGAAAATCCCGTGACAGTTTCTCTTTCAGAAGCTTTTCATCGCATAATCCTGCAATCTGACGCTCGATCAGATCATATCTGTCTTCACAGTCAGAAACAACATTTTTCAGTCTCTTGTATGCAAAAAGGTCAAAGCTCATCTCCCGGATATTCTCCTCGCCAAGCTCCGGCAGGATATGGGAAATATAGTCCGAGAACACCCCATTCGGTGAAAGCACCAGCACAGAAGAGGATTTCAGATTTTTCCTGTCATGATACAGGAGATAAGCGATCCTGTGCAGGGCAATGGAAGTCTTTCCGCTTCCTGCTGCTCCCTGGATCACCATGATACGATCCGAAGTGTTTCGGATGATCGCATTCTGCTCCTTCTGGATCGTGCGGATAATATTCTTCAGCTGTACATCACCGTTACTTCCAAGTTCTGCCTTCAGGATCTCATCGTCGATCTTCACATCACTCTCAAACTCATAGATCATTTTTCCACCGCGGATCTTGTACTGCCACTTGGCAGCAATATCCCCGTGGATCTCGCCAAGCGGAGCCTGGTAGGAAGCCGGTCCCTTGTCAAAATCATAGAACAGTCCGGACACAGGTGCTCTCCAGTCATAGATCAGCGGAAGTCCGCCGTTCTCCTCAGCCAGGTTCGCAATTCCGATATAAAATATCTCCGGCTCATCTTCTCCTTCATAGCAGAAATCCACCCTTCCGAAAAACGGTGAATCCATCATCTTCCTGAATCTCCGACGCAGTTCGATTTTCTCATTGCTGGCATTGATCTCATGGAGAAGTGCCTGCTGGTTATCAAAATTCTCATATCCGTACTGGTCCATCTCTGTATAATTTTCCCAGTAGTATTCGTGCATACCTTCGATTTCTTTCTGCCCGGCCTCTATGGATTCATCCAGCTGTGCGATCCTGTGCTTCAATGTCTCTGTCACATGCGAAAGGTATTCACGTCCGTTTTTTACCGCTGCCATAAGCCTTAATCCACCACTACAGCAGTTCCGCTTGCTGTTACCATCAGCATTCCATTATCTGCACCAAGCACCTCGTAGTCAATATCCACACCGATCACTGCATTAGCTCCCATTGCACCTGCACGCTGCTCCAGCTCTGCCAGGGCTTCTTCTCTGGCTTTCTGAAGTTCTTCCTCATAACCGGCGCTTCTGCCGCCAAAGAAATTCCGAAGACCTGCGCCAAGATCTTTCATGAAATTTACTCCTGTGATCACTTCTCCGAATGCGATTCCTTTATATTCACGGATTGCTCTTCCCTCTACAGATGGCGTTGTTGTTATGATCATGGTAAAATCCTCCCGTTTCTGTCGTTTTTTCTCAGGCATAAAAATGCCTTATTACAGAATTATACCCGAAAGCCGTCACGATGTATAGAGTAAAAAAAGGCTGCCCAAAGAGATGCCAGGCACCTTTTCAGACAGTCTTTCCTTATTATCGCTTATTTATTTTACAACTTCAGTCACATAGGAAACTTCTTCCATTCCCGGATAACTTCCCTGACGCCCGCCAACAGTCAGAGTTCCTGTTTTATCATCCCAGATAAGCTCTGTTGTTGCATAAGCACCGTTTTCAAAATTGTAGTTATTTCCCTCATCCTCATAAATAGTGAACTTGCAGTCTTCACCTGGATATACCACAAGTTTCACCGGCTCCTCCGGTTTCTGGGATGCATATACAAGTCCCTCTGCAACAGGAAGGATACTTCCTGCTTTTACAAAAATCGGCATCTGGTCGATCGGAGCATCTACGGTTACGTACTGGCCGCCTTCATACTCCTTGTTTGTCCAGTAATCGTACCATTTCGTACCTGCCGGGAGATAGCATTTCCATATTTTCTCTCTATGGAGCTCAGTACTCTCCGATCCATAATACATCGGCTCTGTAACAGCACAGATCAAAAGGGACGGTCCGAACATAAACTCATTCTCAACCTTGCGTGCATCTTTATCCTCCGGGAAGTCAAAGAGAAGGCTTCTCATAATCGTATAATCATTAAAATGTACAGCACCTGCCAGGGAATAAATATACGGCATCAGATGATAACGGAGCTTGATAAACTTCTCAATGGCATCATAGAACATGGTTCCTTTTTCACCGAAGTTCCAGATTTCTCTTGGTGTATCAGTTCCATGGGAACGGAACATCGGAAGGAAGGTTCCCATCTCCAGCCATCTTGTATACAGCTCACAGTATCCTTTATCCTTCACACCTTCATTATATTTGCCCTGCCAGAACCATTTAGGCTCCGGATCTGTGTTGCAGCCGCATCCACGGTTCTGCCACTTATCAGCAACTGTAAAGAAAGCGCCGATATCCAGTGTCCAGTATGGATATCCGCTGAGTCCCATATTCAGCCCTTCCACGATCTGTGTCTTAAGATTATCCCAAGATGCACAGGTGTCGCCTGACCACAGCATTGCAGAATATTTCTGGCCGGAAGCATAGCCGGAACGTGTCAGGTTAAGAACTCGTTTCTCTTCTGTAGTTTTTCTCTGATTCTCATAAATTCCCTTTGCATGCATCAGTGCAAAAGCATTGGCAACCGCAGGATCCAGATATTTCTTGTGCTCACCGCCGACAAGCTCATATCTTTCCCATGGCTCCCTCTTTACTGCACCACCCCAGTCAGGACCGGAAAACGGTTCTGTGGAATCGCACCACCAGGAATCAAAGCCCTGGTCAAAAAGTCCTTCCTGTGCCTGTTTCCAGTACATTTCTCTCGCTTCTTCATTAAACGCATCATAAGTCGCATAATCATAAAGAAGATGACCAGTCTTAAAAAACTCTGTATGGTTCTTGCCGCCTGCATTCATATTCGGCCATACGGAAACCATGGTATGGGCATTCAGTTTGTGGATTTCCTCCGCACATTCTTTCATATCTCCGTAACGCTTCTGATCCAGGATCTTCTCGCCCCAGTTTCCAGGATCCCAGGTATTCCAGTCCTGTACCACACAGTCAAGCGGAACCCCGATCTCACGGTAATGACGAACAATCTCAAGAAGCTCTTTTGCTGTGTAATACTGCTCTTTGGACTGTACATAACCATAAGCCCATTTCGGCAGCATCTGCGCCTTGCCTGTAAGATAACGGTAATCATGGATGATCTCATCCATAGTATGACCGCCCATAAAATAATAATCGATCTGATCTACAGTATCCAGAAACAGATAGGAATCTTTCAGATCATCATTAAAAGTCATAAGCGAACAGCAGTCAACAAGAATTCCATATCCTTCTGTGGAAACCAAAACAGGCATCGGGATACGCATGTTATGCTGATATAAGTACTGGCAGTGACCTCTGTAGTTGTAAATACCTTCCTCTGCCTGGCCAAGCCCATGGATTTCCTCATCCTCTTTCCATGTGAAGAACAGTTTTCCACGATATGCTGTTCTTACTTTCTCAGCTTTCAGATTCTGGATAAAATTTCTCTCACCGTCAACTGTCTTTACACGGTTGATGATCGGCTCCTCATCGCCTGTATTATAGTGGATCACATCTGTTTCAGTCAGTTCCGGTTTTTTCTGGGAAAGCCACTTGCTTCCGTCTGCATGCTTCCAGATGATATCACCGGATGCAGTGTTGATCTCTGCACAGACTTTCGCAGTTTTCACAACGATACTTCCTGCATTTTCCTCTGCTGAAAAATCAACCTCAGGATATTCTTTTTTCTCAATGATCAGGGAGTCCTGTGCCTCTTTGATCTCTTTTCCGGAAACGATCACGCGGATGATCTCCTCTGTCACCGGAACCACCCGGTATGTCAGCTTTCCTGCTTCAAACTGTACATATCTATCTGTTTTAACCATAATTTCCCTTCTCCTTATCTGTCCGGTAAATCAGACATTAATATTCCATTTCTGATATCGGAGCCTTTCTAATAAAAAAGCTCCGATATCAGGACAAAATTTCTTACTTTTATCCTAACATCGAAGCCTGATCTCCGTCTATGACTTATCTGCTCATGAATTTTAACTATTTTTACTGTTTCTTCTGCTTCTCATCTTTCGGCGGTTTCCCCACATGTTTTTTGTAAAGTCTGTAAAAATTGGAAATATTGTTAAATCCGCATTCCATGGCGATTTCCGTAACGTTTTTATCTGTTTCCCGAAGAAGCTCACGCGCATGGTTAATCCTCATCCTTGTGACATAATCGCTGAAACTGATATTTGTCACCTTACGGAAATAAGAAGAAAAATAGTTGGAACTCATATATACGGAAGAAGCAACTTCTTCCAGAGTGATCTTCTCACAGTAATGATCATCTATGTAATTAAAAGCCTGCTCAAGACGCTTCATTGCATTTTTCTTCTCACGGAGCATTTCCCCGGACTTGCTCTCATCCTGATAAGCCCGTATCAGCATAGTAAGAATACGAAGTACATTCGCCTTGATCATCAGCGGATAGCCTTCTTTTTTCTGTTGCCATTCGTGATAGATTTCCCAGATACTGGAACGGATTTCTCCGCTTACCTCTTCTTCTCTGCCGATACGGTTCTTAAAATTACTTCCTCTCTCAACAAACGGCTTCAGATATTCCGTATCAAAAACACTCAGCTTTTCGGCTACAAATTCCGGTGAAAAGATCATCACAAGAAGCTTCATGTCTCCACCGATCAGCTTCCATCCATGAGGCTCCACATTATTGAAGATGATAATATCATCTTCTTCCATTGTATATTCCTGCCCGTTTACAAAATAATTTCCCTTTCCCTCCAACACACAGGTGATCTCGAAATAGCTGTGCCAGTGATAACTTCCCGGCCGGCTGTTCTCCGGTGTCAGTTCCACCTCTGAGATCTGAAAAGGAAATTCTTTGTCAAGGGGTATGTTGTCTCTCTCTAATCGCAAATTCTGCCTCCTGTAAACGCAGACACTGTCAACGCATCAGCTGTTTCCGGCAGGACCGGCAGTCTTTCCAGTGTCTTCTTACGCTCACAATATTATAGCAGATATTATTTTTCCATGCAATCTGTGATAGTTCGTTCTAACTCTTCCAGCTGGTCTTCGTGCTTCCCATGGACGGCAATGCGGAAATAATCATTACCCTGAATTCCTTTTATCATATAGTAATCGCTGTCAATCTTAAAAAACGGCTGTTTCAGCATATCAAGATATGTGAATCCCCCCAATGGTCTCAGCTTCAGGATGAATTCCCGCTCTACCGGTTCATCCAGAAGATAATCCCAGGCAAACCAGCCGGATTCTGCACATTTTTCCCTGGAAGGCTGTTTTCCTATTATTTTCATAATCGTGTATTCCCCTTTCCTTTACAGGCAGATTTCCCGTGGATCTGCTGTCTGCCCTATATGACTGATACCTGTGATCGTTCTTCATATACATCCGTATAAATTTGCTCTGTGACTTGCCTGCTAAATATTCCGTGCCACAGATGCCGCTATTTCCTTCGCAGCTCCTAAAAATTCCTTTATATCCTTCTCCTCCGTAAACCACGAAACACTTACTCTCACAGTTCCGCCCTCTTCTGTTCCCATTGCCTTATGGATCAGTGGCGAACAGTGAAGCCCTGAACGGACAATGATACCATATCCGCTTTCCAGAATATACGCGGCATCCGAAGCTTTCAGTCCCTGAAAATTCAGGCTCATCACAGGTCCTCTGCATACGTCATGGTTTCCGTAGAGCCTTACACCCTCTATCTGTTCCAGCCCACTATAAAGCATTTCCATCAGACGAGCTTCTTTTTCCATAATGGCGGAAAGCCCCGTCTGTTCAATAAATTCCACACCCGCCAGAAGTCCTGTGATTCCCGGCATGTTCTGAGTTCCTACCTCATACTCATAATCTTTGTTCTCGTAGGTAAGCTGTGCGCTGTTTCTTCCGGTTCCCCCATATTTCAGAGGCTTCAGCTCAATTCCGCTCCTGACATAAAATCCGCCGGTTCCCTGAATTCCCATCAGGCTTTTGTGCCCTGTAAAAATAAGCGCATCTGCTTCCCATTTATCTGCATCAACAGGGATACAGCCAGCACTCTGCGACACATCCACGATCAGGAGCAGCCCATGTCTCTTTGCAAATTCCCGGATCATCTCCATATCCTGCACACAGCCTGTCACGTTGGAACAGTGGTTCACGATCAGCACACGGCTGTCCGGTCGTACTGCTGTTTCCAGGGCTTCTTCCGTCACTGTCCCGTTTATCGTACACTTTACTACCAGCACCGGATGTTCTCTCAGCTGTTCCAGATTATATACCGGACGTAGCACACTGTTATGCTCTGTCTGCGTTACCAGGATGCTACTGCCTTTTTCACCGTAGTCCAGCCCCCCAAGGACTGTATTCATGCTTTCTGTTGCCCCTGATGTAAAAAATATTCTCTCTGTTTCCCTGATTCCAAGGAGCTGTCCCAGTTTTTCCCGGCAAAGTACTTCCACATCTTTTTTCATGATCGAGCTGCCGCCCCGGAACTGCGAAGCAGGCGTGCCGCTAAGACACGCCTGCACAGTTTCCGAAACAGCAGGGGGCTTCGGCCAGGAAGTTGCCCCGTTGTTCAGATATATCATCCAATCATCCTTCCAGAATATTGAAGTTCATAATTTTTGCAATCTTCTTAATCATCTTTGTGTAATCACCGAAGATCAGCACCTGATGATGTCCGAATCCTGCAAGATTGTGCATGAATTCTCTTGCATCGTCCATCTGGATGTAGTAGAACGGACTGCAGTATGTATCTGCATATTCAGAACGGATAACCTTGCCTTTCTTGATGCACATGGTATCGCCTGCCGGATTGAAACGTCCAAGTGTGATATAATCATCATCGTTCTCTGTGAAGTCAACCTGCAGTTTTCCACCGAATCCCTGGCCTGTGAATGCCCAGAGTTTGTATGCCAGCGGTTTTGTTCCATAACCGTTCATCTGAAGAGCCGGTACTGCATGGTGGATGCGGAGAAGCTCGTCTGTCTCGTGGTTCGGGTTACCCATGAATGCCGGACGTTTTCCGGCATACTGCATGATCAGCATGGCCATCAGTGCATTAAGATCTTCCTCACATCCGCTTGGAATTCCCTCGTCTTTCATGATGGAATGGCACATACATGGTGTGAATTTACGGTTCTGCGGGATTTCTGTTGTACAGAGCTCATGACATGCGGTTGAGAAAGCGTTGCAGTCATAAATATCCATCATCTTTTTGGCAGCCAGATAATATTTCACGTCATTGATAAACCAGTCTGTGTTTACCTGTGTGTCGGTAGATCCTGCAATGATCTTATCTGCAATCGGTTTTGCTTCCTCATCTGTGATCTCATCCATATATTTGAAGATAGATGTAAATGGAAGCTTCACCACTTCAACTCCGTAACGCTGACGCAGGATCTCCGGATCACGGATCAGACTCTGGATTCCGAATGTAGGCTGAGATCCTGCTGTCAGTACAAGCGCCCTTGTATTGCGAACTGCTTTTCTTACCCAGAGAATATGCATGATCTCATTCACATCCTGAAGATCCATACATACATATGCCTCTACTCCGATGGAACGGCAGTATGCTGCAAAATCAATTCCTTCGTTTCCGTTCTGCCAGATAACGACCGGCTTTCCGAAACGCTCAAGCTTAGGAATTCTCCAGCCCATGCAGAGGAAGCAATCGATCTCATCAACATCCTCTCCGATTTTTGCAAAAAGGTCTTTATCTACAACAAAAGACTCATTATAGCGGACATCCACAGGCTCCGTGAATTCTACCTCATCAATAACCCCTTTTAATCCCTTAACTGAATTTTTGAATGCCTCATCAGCTGCTTTTGTCTCAGCTTCAACAGTCATATCCTCTTTATGTCCGGCACGACATGGTCCCTCCCAGAAATGTGTATGTGTCAGACATCCAACCAACGGTTTTACTACAAGTTTCATATCCATTGCTTTCTGTTTCATAATAAAAATACCTCTCTTCTCTTTAACATTCCGCATTTTCCGCATTATATAGTTTGTAGTTTTTCCGCACACTCGATATATCCTATTATACTGTATGAATCATGGAATTCCTCTTTATTCTTCCGAACAGACTGTACTTTCTTACGATTTTTGTGCTATTTTCATATAATTTATATTATTATTCCTATCATTTTTATATGAATCATACAATATTTATTCACCACATTAACCTGAAAAAAATCCGCAAAAAAAGCACCGGAAACGTGGCCGATCCGTTTTTCGGATGGAAGTACATTTCCGATGCTGTAATCCTGCCCAATACTTAAGTTATCTTATGCCTGAGCCTCTTTCAGCAAAGCAGACATTCGGAATCCGCTTCGCTACTTCCTCATGAACAAAAACAGGATTATGCCTGTTTTTGTTCAAACTGACTGTTATACAGATCCGCATAAAATCCCTTACGTGTCAGGAGCTCTTCATGATTTCCCTGCTCAATGATATCTCCATCCTTCATTACCAGGATCAGATCTGCATCCTTAATAGTAGACAATCTGTGGGCGATAACAAAACTTGTTCTGCCCTTCATCAGGTTATCCATAGCTTTCTGGATCTGCATCTCTGTTCTGGTATCAACGGAAGATGTAGCCTCATCAAGGATCAGGATCTTGTTATCTGCCAGGATGGCCCTCGCGATAGTAAGAAGCTGCTTCTGGCCCTGGGAAACATTGCTGGTCTCCTCGTCAAGTACCATCTGATAACCGCCAGGCTGCTGCATGATGAAATTATGGATATGAGCCGCTTTTGCTGCTGCGATCACCTCTTCATCCGTTGCGTCCAGTCTTCCGTAGCGGATATTTTCCATGATGGTTCCGGAAAACAGCCAGGTGTCCTGCAGCACCATTCCGAACATCTCACGGAGATTGCTGCGATTGAAGTTCCGGATATCATGTCCGTCAACCTTGATGCTTCCGCCGTTTACATCATAAAAACGCATCAGCAGCTTTACGATCGTCGTTTTTCCTGCACCTGTAGGTCCTACAATGGCAATCTTCTGACCGTCATGCACATCTGCGGAAAAATCATTTACAATGATCTTATCCGGGTTATAACCGAATTTCACATGCTCAAACTGCACATTTCCTTCCAGTCCCTCAATGGAATCCGGATTCTCCGGCTGAAGCTCTTCCTCCGGCTCCTCAAGAAATTCAAATACCCTCTCAGAAGCTGCCGCAGAGGACTGCAGAAGGTTTGTAACCTGGGCGATCTGCTGGATCGGCTGTGTAAAGTTACGGATATACTGGAAGAAGGACTGGATATCTCCAACCTCGATAGTTCCCTTGATGGCAAAAATTCCTCCGAGAAGTGCCACCATCACATATCCTAAGTTGCCTACAAACTGCATGATCGGCATCATCATCCCGGAAAAGAACTGAGATTTCCATGCTGACTCGTAGAGTTTCTGATTGTCGTGCTCAAATTCTTTCAGCACGTCCTGTTCTTTATTGAATACTCTTACTACATCATGGCCGCCGAAATTCTCTTCCACCTGACCATTTACTTTTCCCAGATACTCCTGCTGTGCCTGGAAATATTTCTGGGAGTGTTTCATTACTTTATTAATGATAAGCATGGAAACCGGCAGGATCAGTACTGCTGCCAGTGTCATCCACACATTGATGGAAAGCATCATAATAAATACACCGATCAGTGTTGTTACGGATGTGATCAGCTGTGTCATGCTCTGGTTGATGCTCATCTGCAGGGTATCCACATCATTTGTCACCCTGGAAAGGATCTCACCGTTTGTTCTGCTCTCAAAATAATTCATTGGCAGACGGTTGATCTTCTTTGAAATATCCTTTCGGAGATTGTATGTGACATCATTGGAAATCCCCGTCATGACAAAGCCCTGTATCAGGGAAAAGCACGCACTTGCCACATACAGTCCCAAAGTCCACAGAAGGATCATTCCGATCTTACTGAAATCAATACCGCCTGTGCCGTTTACCTTGGCGACCAGACCATTGAACAGCTCTGTGGTAGCTTTTCCAAGGATCTTCGGGCCTGCAATATTAAAAGCTGTACCTGCCACTGCAAAGATAAACATCAGGATAAAACGGATTTTATATCTGCCCATATAGCCAAAGAGCTTTTTCATGGAGCCTTTGAAGTCCTTGGCCTTCTCTGTTGGCTGCATTCCGTGTCCGCCCATAGGGCCTCTTCTTCTCTGCTGACTCATGCCAATTCCTCCTCTGATAACTGACTCATGGCAATCTGGCGATATACCTCGCAGGACTTCATCAGCTCCTTATGGCTTCCGATTCCTGCCATATGTCCATCGTCCAGTACAAGGATCTTATCTGCATTGAGGATCGTACTGATACGCTGTGCCACGATAATGGTTGTTGCTTCTTTTGTATATTCTTTCAGAGCTTTTCGAAGTGTGCTGTCTGTTTTGAAATCCAGTGCGGAAAAGCTATCGTCAAAGATAAAGATCTCCGGATCCTTTGCGATAGCTCTGGCAATGGAAAGCCTCTGCTTCTGTCCACCGGAAACATTGCTTCCTCCCTGTGCGATCGGAGTCTTATATCTCTCCGGCTTGGTGTCGATAAACTCCGTAGCCTGTGCAACCTCTGCTGCTTTTTTCACTGCGTCTTCCGGAATCTCTGTCTTTCCGTAACGGATATTGGAATCAATGGTTCCTGAGAAAAGTACACCCTTCTGCGGAACATATCCGATCCTGTCACGGACATCCTTCTGTGTCATTTTCCTGACATCCACGCCATCCACTTTCACAGCTCCTTCTGTTGCATCATAGAAACGCGGGATCAGATTGATCAGTGTACTCTTACCGCTTCCTGTACTTCCGATGATCGCTACTGTCTCACCTTTTTCTGCCTTAAAGGAAATGTCTGTGATAACATTCTCTCCTGCCTCCGGATATGCGAAGCTTACATGGTCGAATTCCACGGTTCCCTTTACATTCTCAGACGGCTGTACCGGATTCTCCGGATCGTGAACACTTACTTCTGTCTCCAGCACCTCATTGATACGACGTGCAGATACATTTGCTCGCGGCAGCATGATAGACATTGCCGTGATCATCAAAAATGACATGATGATCTGCATTGCATACTGGATAAACGCCATAACATCACCAACCTGCATGCTTCCGCTGTCTACCGCATAAGAACCGCTGTAAATGGTCAGTACAGAAACTGCGTTCATGATCAGCATCATCACCGGCAGCATAAATGTCATACAACGGTTTACAAAGAGGTTTGTCTTCATCAGAGTGATATTTGCATCCTCAAAACGCTCCTCCTCATGCTTCTCACGGCTGAATGCACGGATGACCGGAATACCGGTAAGGATTTCTCTTGTTACCAGGTTCAGCTTATCTACCATGGTCTGCAAAGCTGAAAATTTCGGCATTGCGATCTTAAACAGCAGTCCCATAAATGCCATGATCAGGACAATGGCAACCCCAAGGATCCATGTCATGGAGGAATCTCTCTGAAGCACCCGGATCACACCACCGATTCCAAGAATCGGCGCGTAAAGCACAATACGGAACATCATAGCCATTACCTGCTGGATCTGCTGGATATCGTTCGTGCATCGTGTGATCAGGGATGCTGTTGAAAACTTATGGTACTCTCTGCTGGAAAAACCTATGACTTTGTTATAAACCAGCCCACGGAGATCATGTCCCATAGATGCAGCAACTCTGGATGAAAAAAATACCACACATACTGCAGCCACCATAGTGACCAGTGCCATCAGCACCATGCGGATCCCTGTTGATTTCATGTAATCCATCTGTATGGCATCCACATCTTCACCCATGGCTTCATATTCTGCACGAACGTAGGAAACACCTGCCTGTATGATGATGGATTCCTGCATCTTGTCGATCTTTTCTCCGGCCTGGTCCTTCATAGCAGCCAAAGCCTCTGCCGGCATCTGAGAAAGAGCCGCCAGTGGATCAGTCCCTTCCGGTATTCCCATTTTTGCAAGAGCTGCCTTTGATTCCTCACTGTCGGACATCAGAGTAGAAACGATCACCATCGGTTTACCGAAGATATCATTGAGCTCTTCTCTGTCTTCTTTGGAGATTTTATCCTTTAATACCAGATCATCTCCCTTTTCCTCATAAAATCCATCCACAGTTTTCGCATCATCCTCTTCCATAAACAGCTTCAGACTGTCCATGGATGTCTTTCTAATCTTCTCAGGAACACTGTCTTCGATACCGTTCTGCTGAATTCCCACATTGATGATATTGGATGTATAATTCGGCAGAGACAGATCACAGTATGCCTGAAGAAAAAGAAGCGCAATGATGATCACGATGTAACCTGCAGATCGTTTCAAATATTTCATCAGTTTAATCACGTTTCTGTTCCTTCCTTTCTGTTATTTCATCCGGCTGAAGCTTTTCTATGACTTCCTCCGGCTGTATCTTTTCAATATTTACCAGGATCTGCTCCAGAAATCTCCGAAGCAGACATTGTTCCGCCTCACTGAAGCCTTCCATCATTACAGCCTCATTTTTATGGATCCGTTCCAGTGCTTTTGCCTTGATTTCCTTTCCCTTTTCTGTCATGTAGATCCTGGTCACACGCTGGTCCTTTTCATCCGGTTTCTTATAAAGAAAGCCTGCTTTCTCCAGTCTCTGTATCGATACATTTACCGTAGGCGGCTTGATATGCAAGATCTTTGCCAGCTCCCTCTGACTTAAGCCATCTTTCTTGGACACCAGTCCCAGAACCGGGATCTGTCCCGGATAAATGCCAAGTTCCTGCATCTGCCCAAAACATTTCGTCATAAAATGACGGTCCACCTTCATAAACAGAGATAAAAAACTGCTCTGCTTCTCTTTCTCATCGTCCTCCTCACAAAACACGCTGTCACTCCCTTCCTCCGTCAGAACTTCTGCTTTTTATTTCTTATCTTCCAGGCAGAAGTATCTTTCATCTTTAATTAGTCGGCTAACTATATATAATATACATCTGCACAAAAAATGCAACTGTTTTTTGTGTATTTTACACTTTTTTAAGATTTACAGTTTCTTTTATCTCCAATTAAAATCTGTTAATTAATTTGCCAAGCTAATTTATTTTCTGCTGTTTTCCAATTTTTTGCATAAATAAAAATACCCGCTCCGGAATTTTTCTATCCGAAACGGGTACTTCTTTCTGTTCCTGATTTTCTTATACAAACTGATTCACAGCCGGATCATAAGCATAATCAATCATGTCAAGCTTATCCTCCAGGTCTTTCCTGTTAAGTCCTCTGTCCTCACAGAAAGCATCCAGGGATCTGTAAAAATCCCGCAGCTGTGTATTTACGTAACTTAAAAGCATTACCGGGTCCTTTGGTATCATAATCTGTTTCCATCCTTTTGTCTGATATTTATAAGCTGCTTCCGGACAGCCTGATGACTGTCACTTGCAAAACATTAAATTTACTATCTTACCATTATCCTTTTTTGTCAAGTGTCCAATTAAAGTTTTTTCCATATTTGAAAGAACTGCCAAATTCTGATTTTCATTCTAAAACGAATTTCTATCAGAAACGACAGTTCTTTTCACAGTCAATCTATCTGTAATTTTATGGAGTTATTTTTTATTTCGTGCTGACGGTAAACTCTCCGTCCTTCACATCCAGCACAATGGTATCTCCGGCATGTACATCACCGGAAAGGATTTTCTTGGCTGTCAGTGTCTCAACATAATTCTGGAGATAACGCTTCAGAGGACGTGCGCCGTAAACCGGATCATAGCCGTTATCCACTACCATCTGTTTGGCAGCATCTGTAAGCTCCAGGGAAAGCTCCTGGTCAGCCAGACGGTCACTGAGTTCTCTTACCATCAGATCAACAATCTTGCCAATGTTATTCTTAGTCAGTGGCTTGAACATGATAATCTCATCCAGACGGTTCAGAAACTCCGGACGGAAGTGTCCACGGAGATCTCCCATAACCTGCTCCTGTGCCTCCGGCTTGATATCTCCCTTCTCGTCGATACCATCAAGAAGATACGGAGAACCAATGTTGGAGGTCATGATCAGGATCGTATTCTTGAAATCAACGGTACGTCCCTGAGAATCTGTGATACGTCCATCATCCAGTACCTGCAGAAGTACATTGAATACATCTGGATGAGCCTTCTCGATCTCATCGAAAAGAACAACACTGTACGGTTTTCTTCGGACGGCCTCTGTCAGCTGTCCTCCTTCCTCATATCCGACATATCCTGGAGGCGCTCCGATCAGACGGGACACGGAATATTTCTCCATGTATTCACTCATATCAATACGCACCATATTCTGCTCATCATCAAACAATGTGGCAGCCAGAGTCTTGGCAAGCTCTGTTTTACCAACACCGGTTGGTCCAAGGAACAGGAATGAACCGATCGGTTTTGTGGGATCTTTGATTCCTGCTTTGGAACGAAGGATCGCATCTGTTACAAGGCGAACACCCTCATCCTGTCCTACTACTCGTTTATGAAGTTCATCCTCAAGACCGAGAAGTTTCGTTCTCTCACCCTCAGTCAGTTTCGTTACCGGAATACCGGTCCATCTGGAAATGATACGGGCAATTTCATCATCTGTGACAGCCTCATGTACCAGGCTTCTGTCACTTTCTTTGACCTGCTTCTCCTCAACCTCCAGCTGCTGCTGAAGCTTCGGCAGTTCGCCGTACTGCAGCTCTGCTGCTTTCTCCAGATCGTAGTTCTGTTTCGCCTTCTGAATCTGTTTATTGATATCCTCGATCTGCTCACGTAATTTCTGAAGCTTCTCTACGGAATGTTTTTCATTGTCCCACTGTGCTTTCTGGGTGTTAAAAGCATCTCTCATTTCTGCCAGTTCCTTCTGCAGTTCTGCCAGACGCTCTTTACTTAAGTTATCTGTCTCTTTTTTCAGGGCAGATTCCTCGATCTCCAGCTGCATGATTTTACGTCTCTGCTCATCCAGCTCTGTCGGCATGGAATCCAGTTCCGTCTTGATCAGCGCACAGGCCTCATCTACAAGGTCAATGGCCTTATCCGGAAGGAAACGGTCTGTAATATAACGATGTGAAAGTGTGGCAGCTGCAACCAGGGCACTGTCTGTGATCTTTACACCGTGGAATACCTCATATCTCTCCTTCAGTCCACGAAGGATGGAAATGGTATCTTCTACAGTCGGCTCATCTACCATAACCGGCTGAAAACGACGGGCAAGTGCCGCATCTTTTTCAATGTACTGGCGGTACTCATCCAGAGTTGTTGCACCGATACAGTGCAGCTCACCTCTGGCGAGCATAGGCTTCAGCATGTTTCCTGCATCCATGGCACCGTCTGTCTTGCCGGCACCAACGATCAGATGAAGCTCATCGATAAACAGGATGATCTCACCCTCACTCTTCTTCACTTCCTCAAGAACTGCTTTCAGACGTTCCTCAAACTCACCACGATACTTGGCGCCTGCAACCAGAGCACCCATATCCAGAGCAAAAATCTTCTTATTCTTAAGACCTTCCGGTACATCTCCGGCTACAATACGCTGTGCCAGTCCCTCAATGGCTGCTGTTTTACCAACGCCAGGCTCACCGATGAGAACCGGATTGTTTTTGGTCTTACGGGAGAGGATACGGATAATATTCCGGATCTCCGCATCACGGCCGATCACCGGATCAAGCTTCTGATTCTTCGCCTTCTCCACAAGATCCTCACCATATTTATTCAGAGTATCATAGGTTGCCTCCGGGTTGTCACTGACAACTCTCTGGTTTCCTCTGACTGTAGACAGTGCCTGAAGAAAACGCTCTCTGGTGATTCCAAACTCATTGAATATTTTCTTCATGCTCGGGCTTGGATTCTTCAGCATGGAAAGAAAGAGATGCTCAACCGATACATACTCATCTCCCATAGCTTTCGCTTCATCCTCTGCACTGACCAGTGCCTTGTTCAGATACTGGCCAAAGTGAAGCTGTCCACCGGAAACCTTAACTTTGGCATCCAATGCTTTCTTTACTGTGTCAATAAAATATTCCTTCTGGATCTCCATCTTCTCGATCAGCTTGAGGATCAGGCTGTCCTCCTGTGTCAGCAAGGCATACAGAAGGTGTTCCTCCTCGATCTCCTGATTGCCATATTCATAAGCAATCTTCTCAAGATCCTGGACAGCCTGTACGGATTTCTGTGTAAATTTACTGATATTCATAGGCTTTCCTCCTATTCTATGAAAAGCATTTCCAATATTCGCATACTGGAAATGCCGTGCTTTTTTCTTGTTCTAGGAGAACTATAACACCTTTTGTTAGCACTGTCAATAGGTGAGTGCTAATTATTTTGTGAACTCTCTGTGAAATTTTCTGCAAGCCCAGTAAAATCAATGGTTTGCGGCATTTATGAGTTTTGTTATTTCTGATTTATTTTCTGCTTTTTAATGGTTTGACACCAATTTGACACCAATTTTTATTTTTTTGGTGTCAGCCATTCATTACCAATCCGTCCAGTCTGGCAATCTCTTTTTCTATCCTGTCCATTCCTGCCAAGTGATTATATACTTCCATCGTTATCACAGCCTCACCACTACAAAGAATAATTGCAACAACCATATAAATATTAGCTGTACCTATACTGGTTCCGGAGTTTGTCTGCACTATACTCTTTAATGTAACTCCTCCAATATGTATCGCATCCACCCCTGCTGCAAGAAATGCAATTCCTACAACACTTCCTATAATTCCTATCACGCAAAAAACAAAAACAATACTGCAAAGTATTTTTCCAAGTTTTGAAAGTTTCTGTATTTTGTCCAAAGAACTCATATAATTCACCGCCTTTCATCCTTTTCTAGGCTTCTTTTATCAAGGATTACGACATATCCCGCATTAACAGCTTTTACATCACCGAAGTTCTTGGTTAGATGACTTATTTTTATGATATCTGATCCCATTTTGTTCTCCTTTTTTCTCAACCTGCTCTACAATTTTTAACAACAGAAGCAACAACATTGATATAGATTTTATGTATCTGATTTTGTTTTATCGTATATTTATCTATATGTCTATATGAGCATTACCAAAATGCATAATATATGAACCAAGATGCAAGAAAACGCAAAAAAGGGCGCAGGATATTCATAAATGCATAGTTGTCGCCCGGTGAACCATCCCGGATCTGATAAATTCCAAATGTCCGTCTTGTTCCTAATAACAGATTTGCTTCTTTCAATGACTGAATCTGTGGATACTTCTGCATTTCCCATTCCAGGTTACGTAGTTACAATAATTCTGTTATTTTTACTCTTGTGTTACCCAAACCCATTTCCAGTCTGGGTCTGTAATAACTCATATTCTGAAATGACAGCGCTGCCATATTTTTCCCTTTTTAGGGAGTTAAAAATAAGGACTAAATTAGTGCAACCCCTTGTATTTACTGGAGTTTTCTAACTTGTCCCTATTATAACTCGACCATGAGGTGTGATATTTGGCATCTGCACTCGATAAATGTCATTGTATCTGCCGACCATATGATTAAATCGGTGCTGCCAGTGCATTGCCACAAGGGGCATTCCATTGTCATCGTAAAACAGGAATCCACTGTAGCCATCAATGGATTTTTCCACTTTGAGAGCATTTCTGTCCTCGCTGATTGCCTGAAACATCTGTGCCACATCCTCTGTGATTGGCAATACTCTTGTTCCTGCATCCGTCTTCGTAGTTTCTATGATATATCGCATATCTGACGTTCTCTGCAACTGGTGGGCAATATTCACAGTTCTGTTCTCAAGATCAATATCCTTCAGCGTCAGTCCACAAAATTCTGATATTCGCATTCCCGTATGAAAGAGTATGTACACCACTTCATAATATTTACAGCACACCGCATTGTCATACACAAACGTCAGGAACAGAAGAAACGCCTTGAAAATGCTGTTTATGTCGGCGGTTTGTTTGATGTTCTGATTGGTGTATTTTTTACTGCTGCATTCATTATGTTCAGACGCGCATTGGTATCATTTTTCCTAGAAGAAGACCAACTGATTGTTCAGGCTGCATCCTTCCTTTGGGTAATTGGCTTATCCGCTCCTATGCTTGGGATTACAAATATTGTAACATCTTATTTTCAAGTTTTGGGAAAGGCATTCAATTCCATGATCATCACTATGCTACGAAATGTTATACTCTTTATTCCAGGAGTAATAGTAATGAATCTATTTTGGAAGTTACCCGGTGTAATTGCTACTCAGCCAGTGGTTGAGACGATTGTCGCAGCAATGAGTATCATTCTGTATGTTATCAATAAACGAAAAGTAATTGAATAATATGCATAAACTAAGCTGCGGGCATCCAATTAGTCCTGCGGCTTTTGCTTTACGATTTGAGGTCATAGATTAAAATTCGGTATATCACATCATCGGCAAAAACGCCATTCTTTTTGCTCACCGCACTATTTTTTAGCCGATATAACAATTATATCATCTAATAAATTTTACTTTCATTTTCTCACATGATCATGAGACTTTTTTCGTTCAAATTGTGCAATCATATGTAAAAGGAGGATGTTCCTTATCAAAATAAAAATGGCGAAGTGCTTATCGTAACACTCCGCCGAAAGCCTAACCGATTTGAGCAAAAAGTGCTTGATTAGGTCTGCTTTATTATTTTATGCAATTCCACTGCATTTATACACTTAAATGTTCTTTCCAATCCGCAGGAAGATTCATTGCTGCGAGACTGACCACACCATTATTATTTTGAATCAGCTTATCGAAAGCATTTACAAATACTGTCCACTCCTCATCAGATGAACGCAGGTACTTCATCGCCAGTAAGATTTGATACAAGCCATTATGCGCTGGTGGTGGCGTAATTTTATCTACATCCAGAATCTCCGGTGTCGTATGAATTGTACGATTATAAATTCTGGAATTATGAGCACACATATTACGCAATACTGAAGCACCCTGTATCCATGAAGCAAGCATTTTCTGTGATGGTTTTACCAAATTTCCTTTTTTCGATTTATACTGATAATTTGACGCCAAGATAGAATATGATCTTCCGGTACCTGTTTTCAAATTCTTAATTATCTTCGACAATGTACCGAACTAAAGGACTTCAACGGCCGCCCATACAGGTACTTCTCCATCATGATTGTCAAAATTATGTTTGATAAACACATCATTAGAGCGAGCAATTTCTGACGCTACAGTAGCCATATTCTGCCAATACCGTTTTTTCTCTTTAAAAATCGATGAATCTTGCAAAACAAGTGGTTCTCCGTGTATAAGCAATGCTTCCACCAATCGCACTCTCAAAGCAACCTCAATCTTAGAAATCATTGAAAAAACCAAAGCAGATAATTCCTGATCAAATTGATACAATTTTATAACATCTTCAAACTTTGTTCCCAGAACATACTTCTTTGCAGCATTATCATATAATTGAAACGAGTAGCCTCTCAAACGATAAAATCCAATTGACTTTAATGCCTTCTCTACATCTTCTTGAGATGTAATCTTCATTCCTGCATCTATATAAGATTGCACCTGCTGTTCTATTGTTAATATTTGTTTTGGATATTGATACATAAAACACCCCATAAATAAGAAAGTCCCACCGGGTTGCACATGAAAAATCAGAGGCGTGGTGGGTTCTGTTAATGTTATTATACAGCTTTCAATGTCACTGTCAAGATTGTTTTTGTAAAAAAATCAGCAATTTATTTATAAAATTCTTTTGAGCATTTATGCGCGTTTATGCTCAGATCTCAGATCTACAATTCATCTCACTACCTGCAGAGGTAGGAGAATTCTTGTTATATATTATGTTAAACACTATAATAGTGAATTCTCACAACTCCAAAAGTCTCGCCTGAAACTGACAGATGTGCTTAATTGAATTATACATTTCAATTTTCAAATTTTTAACAGGCAGGACATTAGCCCTGTATTTCTGATTACTTTCATTTTTTATTATCATAAATCTTTCCAAAGAAAAACTCCCCTGATAAACTGGGGAGCCTCCAGAAGCTATACCTTACGGTCCTACGGCTTCGTTTAAACATTTATAAAGTACCCACTGTATCTTGATTGCTCAAGTGTGGAACTTAATCATAGCATCTCTGTTCCTCTTTATTATATGCAACTACCTTCTCTTTTTAAATTTATAGAATGGTTTTGATGCTGTGTTCTGAACAAAACAATACTTCTTATACTAACTGACGCTTATTCCCGTCCAACTACTAAATGCTCTCAGGAATGAGTTCAGTTCCTGGTATCCAAGCAGAAATGAGATATCATCCGTGCTCATATCTGTATTTTTTATATAATGTTTCGCAAGCAACTCCCTTACACCGTTCAACTGCTTTTGAAAAGAAGTATCCTCTTCAGTCAGTTTCCTTTGAAGCGTCCGTTTGCTGATTCCCAGCTTTTCAGCCACACCGTCAGCTGTTCCACCACCACCTGGAAGAAGTTCCGTTAATGCACTTCTAACCTTCGCTGCAAAGGTATCATCCTTTTCCATTTCATACAGTCTTTTCTGAAGCTCCGGTTCAAAGAAATTCCACATTCCTTCATTAAAGCTTATGAAAGGCTTCTCCATATCTTCAGTTGTGAAAATCAGGACATTTTCGTTACTTTTCTTAACCGCACAGTCTGTGAAATTTTTAAATTCCTTATCAGTGACCGGCTGCTGCATCAGAACCTCTACAGGAGAAATGCGGCTCTTTGTTGCTTTTCTAATAATATTTATAATGAACACCATCTCTGTTTCCACAAGGAACTGCGGCATGGTCAGTTCTTCTTTGCCTGCCTCAATCACAAGCTTCACTTTTCCATCTGTTTCGTATAATTCATACCGCATAGGAGCAATGATCCGCTTATAAGCACTAAGTCTCTCCATGCATACGTTGCCATTCTTGCTACAGTATGCCGCAAAGATCGGCGGTGAAAAGCTCTCAATATTATCAGCAGAAGCAAGCAATATTGGCAGCTTCGGATCCGTAACCTGTCTTCCTACTGCACTTATAAAGGCATAGTAATCGACTTCATCCAGTACCGGCTTATTCCAGCTGAAAAGTTCCTCAGTCACACCGGCTTCTTTTAATGCTTCACCAACTTTTACACCAATCATTTCAAGATATTTTCCATATTGTCCATCTAAAATATATTTGTCCATTTGCTTTCCTTATTTTCTCTTTGCATTTCCTACACGCTGCTGATCGTATACAAAACTCAACATGGTCTTCTTCGGGAATAAAGGAGCCAGTTTCATCATAGGAGTCTGCCATCCCGGAAGCCCCGAGATCACATTAAGTTTTCCTTTCAACACATCATAACCAGCCTTAGCTACCCTGGCAGGATCTACGGCATTTGAAAACAGCTTTGTATCAGAAAGTCCACCTGCACTGATAAAACCAGTCTGCATTGCACCAGGCATCAAGGCCGTTACTGTAACACCAGTTTCCTGGAGTTCACGCCACAGAGCATTTGACCAGCTTGTAACATATGCCTTAATCGCATAATATACTGCCTGCAAAGGTCCTGGCATTGTTGCAGCTGTTGATGATACATTCAGTACCCTGCCATTTCCCCTTTTTATGAAATCTGGAAGAAACAGTTTACAAAGCCTTGTGGGTGTTTCAATGTTTACAGCGATCATGGACATATCCTGTTCCATCGTCCTCTCTCTTGCAAAATCACCCTGACCGCCAAAACCTGCATTGTTAATCAGGTAATCCACCTGCCACCTTTTTTCCTTGCAAGTATCATAAATCAACTGAGCTGCATCAGGTGAAGATAGATCTGCCGCAATTGTGTGTACTCCCACATCATACAGTTTGCGTATGCTATCTGCCTGTTCATCAAGTTTTTTCTGATTTCTTCCCACCAGAATCAGATTTCCACCATCGCCTGCATGAATATTTACAAAACATGTGCCAAGACCGCCATAAGAACCTGTAATAAGTGCCGTTTTTTTATTTTCCATAGTATTGTCTCCTTTTTCTGTTGCTTATTTTTGATGATACAATTATATGAAAAAGTAACTCTCTATTGAACAACATTAAATGTCATTATCATATCAATTCACGCCAAATTTATCATCATAAAATACCACCATACAGCAAGGAGGATAAGACCTTACACATTCTACCCTATCACACTCGCACCAAATGGCATGAAAGAGAGTCTTGCCATTTTGAAGAACTGCTTTCCAAATGGAATTCCAACAATTGTAATACACCATATGCAACCTGCAAAAATCCATGCCAGTCCGCCCAATAATCCTCCAAATATAAACCAAAGGATATTACCTATAGTTCTCATGACAACATCTCCTCCTTATCCAATGTCTAATATTCTTTTGCAATTTCCTCTGTTATCTCATATATCTCTTTAAATTTTTCTAAGTCCTCTGGATATCTGATCAGTATGATTTCTTCGATTTTTCCGGTCCGTATGTCTTTGAATCCTGCTACTTCTTCTCCAGTACATATGCTTACACGAATAACTGGTTTCATATGTTCTCGGTCATATGTTTTTTTCACGATTTTCTTTTTGAATAATCCCATGCTACCTCCCCATCTCCGAATATCTTCGACAACAAGATCAACTTTTTAATTTCTGGAACATTTTTCTGCATCAATCGCAAGTACAAACATCAGAGCATCCAACGCATTTCCTGGATTCTGTACATCAACGACATATGTATCAGTCATATGAAACAGTTCTTTATTGACCCGTGCAATTAAATATCTGCTTTGATCAAGAATGCTATAGTCCCATTCCATAATGGTTCCATCAATATGCCATCCATTGTAATCAATATTATAACGCGGCGTCAGGAATGAGAATTCTTTGCTCAGGCATCCTGTATAACTGCCGTTTTTATAAATCTCAAATTTAGGAAGAAAGGTAAGAACTTTCTGAACAACCATTCCTGCTTCATTTCCATAGGCATCATAAATTACAAGTTTATGTTCCCAGGACAACTGACCTTTTACTACATAAACAGTGTTGCCTGCTTCATCATAGATATCATAACTGTCAAACCATGAAAACAACCTTTGTTTAAACAATAGCTTCATAACTTTTCACCACTCTCTCCAACAGATATAATTGGTTCTTTATAAGTACCATAATACCATGTCAGAACACTTTAAAAAATATGTAAATCGAAGAATTAACCCATCTTATTGCACAGATTATGATAAAACATATATTTCTAGCTATAAATCTCTACTTGTTCCCAAAAAGATATAAAAAAAACCATCTACTGCTTGTTTACGGTAGATGATCTTTTCATTGCAATCTTCAATTAATATCATACTGAGCTGCTTGTCATCCCCAAAAACTTGAAGCTCTCAATTTCAAGTGGGGAGAAATAAGAGACACGGCCGTTGCTACCGAGCAGGCTGGAAGTTCATCTTTTGTCTTCATACTCTCTCGGATCAAAATGATAATGTGGGAATGGGGACGATGCTTATGGTTTTTTTACTGTTCCTAGTGGCACCCTATTATATTTTACCACCCCTTAAACACTGATACTTGGTAAGTTGTTACATTTTCCGGATTCTCCAATGCTTTTCTCCGCCATGCATTTGGTGAAATTCCCGTTATTTTCTTAAAATTACGCATAAATGTAGATAACACTGGGTATCCTACAGAATTAGACACTTTTTCTATGGAACATTTTTCTTTTGCGAGCATTTCACAGGCTTTCTTAATCCGAACCAGATTTAGATATTCTGATGGTGTAATATTAGTAGACTCTATAAAGATCCTCCGCATATGTGTCTCACTCAGATTACATACCCTTGCAAAATCCTTTCCCCCGATGTCCTCCATATAATGTAATTCTATATAACTTATAATTTTACGTGTATAATCTAAAGTTTCCCTAGAATTATTCTGAAACTTTATGTTTTCATTATCTAAACGATCAAAAAACAGCACAAGATTAAACGCAAGCGCTGAAACAGTATATCTATAATTTGCTTGTCTCAGCTGTATTTCTTCTGTTATCATCTGCATAAGCGTCACAGTCTTCGTGCTTCCAGCATTCTCCAAAACACTTATTTTCTGCGATAGATTCTGTTCAACATAAATATATTTTTCTGGAGCATTTACAAAACCTCTTTTTAAAATTTCTTCCACATCCACAAATAAATATTCCCATTTTTGTTTTTTTCCACGTTCCTCCGGTGTAGGACATGTCCGATGTGGTGTGTTTTTAGGAATAAATGTTATCGTACCGGCATGATATGGCAGTTCTTTTTCTGCGACATATATGGTTCCATTTCCATAATGGCAATATCCTATCTCCAAACAATTATGAAAGTGCATATTATCTGTCCCATAAATAGTTTCCCATTTTTTACCACTTAATGCCATAACGGGAAGATCCTGAGAAATTTCATAATAACGGTATTCTGCCTTTCGCATTTTTCCTCACATCCTTGTATTCAAATTATCTCGTATCTGTATTTTTTATCCAGTATTTCAGAAGTCAACTTTTTCCCTTTAAACTCATAAAAAGCGTCCCGTTTTGGTTTCTGCCCATGGGTCAGCCATATAAAAGCGAGATCTCTTTCACATACTTCTACAATACGGTCAACAGAACGTACTCCGCGCATGTTTGCGTAAGTAACTACAGCGTACATCATAATTGGGTTATACCCGGTTCTTCCCTTATCTGAACAATTGGCCAGCAGGCCAGAAAAATCTAAATCCTCCATCACTTTTTTCAGGGTATAGACTGGATCGTCGTCGGGTAAACTCAATTCGAAAAAACTAAAGTTAATTTTCTGTTGCCCAAACTCAAAAAAGTCATTATAATAATTAGTTGTTAGCATAGTTACATTATAACATGTAACGGAGAGAAAGATGGTTGTCGTTAGCCATCTTTTTTTCTTTTTTCAGATAAAATTTCAGGGAGGGTATGACTTGTTGTAAGTCATACCCTCCCTGCTTTGGAACTATCTATTTCCCGGACAGCCCCTGCTTTTATAAATCTATGTTATCCATTTTTGTATTATCACTCTTGCGGTAGATTTTCATACATAAAAGGACATGGAAAAACGGTTCCAAAAGAGTATAAGCTGCCTTAAGGAAAGCCCTGTCGTCTGGTATAAAAACAGCGGGGGGTATGCTGTATGGCAGTAGGTATTTTCTTAAATTGAATTTGAATCCATTTTTTTGAGACAGGGTTGGTAAGGACATATTTATCAGGAAAAACCGCTGCCTTTTTTATAATTTCAGAAAAAATCATTTTAAAGCTTCTGTTTCCAACCCGATTCTTTGGCTCTAAAATCCGATATATTCTTCCCTGTCCAAACTGTAAATGCTCTAGATCGTGTTTGAAAAACATTGTAAGTTGTTCATTTTAACCAAATTAATATTGAAGCGATACATATAAATCCCAAGAAAGTTGAAGCCAGCTTATCATAGCGGGTGGCAATTCGACGATATGCTTTCAATTTGAGAAAATAATTTTCTACCAAATGTCTCTCTTTGTAAAGCCACCAATCGCAATGGCGTTCAAATTTAGCACCTTTTCTAGAAGGAATCGTTGGTTCTCCTGTATGGGCATAGATATAATCAATTAGCTTGTTACAGTCGTATCCACGATCTGCCAATACATTACTTCCATTGGTATTGACATGATCCAGCAAAGGGATTGCGTAATTGATATCGTTACGTTGCCCTTCACTGATCATAAAATAAACCGGATAACCGTATGCATCTACAACTGCATGGATTTTTGTGCTGGCTCCACCACGGCTGTGTCCTATTTCGTTTGGTGGCCCCCTTTTTTTGCTCCAGCACTATGCTGATGCGCTTTGACAATAGAAGCGTCAATTGACAGTTCTGTTAATTCGGCTTCTAAGCTCAAAACACGAAAAATATTATCAAGGGTGCCGTCTTCAATCCATTTACGGAAACGGAAATAAACAGTTTGCCAGGAACCATAACGTTCTGGAAGGTCTCGCCATGGAGCTCCGCTACGAGCAATCCAAACAATTCCATTCAGAATTGTCCGGTTGAACTTTTGGGGGCGTCCCTGTTTTCCGGAATTTTCAGGCGGCAGTAATGGAGCTATACGGTTCCATTCTTCATCGGTTAATTCGTATCGTCTCAACATAATTAACACCCCTTTTTCTTTATTCTAACATGAAAATGGGTATTAGGATATATGTTTTGTGCAACTTTTATTTTTCAAACACGCTCTAATCTCTTGGTGTTAATCCTACATACATATCTTTGTACTGTTTTGCACTCTTTTCCCAGGAAACATCTTTATTCATATCGCGGATTACCATATCATCCCAGGATTTCCTGTTCTCGAAATAAAGAGTCTTTGCTCTGTTGATCGCGTCGTAAAGCAGCCCGCTTTCATATCTGTCAAATGTAAAACCGTTTCCTGTATTCTCAAACATATTATAAGGCTGAACCGTATCTTTAAGTCCTCCAGTCTCTCTTACAATCGGAACTGCACCATATCTCATGGCTATAAGCTGTGTAAGTCCACATGGTTCAAATCTTGATGGAACCAGAAGTGCATCACATCCTGCATAAATATTGTGAGCCACATTTTCATTGTAAGCAATATATGCACAGAAATTGCCCTTATATTTGTTTTCATAATAACGAAATGTATTCTCATACTGAGAATCACCAGTACCAAGAACAACCACCTGCGTATGTTCATCCATAATTCCCTGGATTACGTCATTTACAAGATCAAGACCTTTCTGGTTGGTGAGACGTGAAATAAGTCCGATTACCATCTTATGCTCATCTACATCCAGTCCCAGAGATTCCTGAAGAGCTTTTTTATTAATCTTTTTATTCTTTATTGCTGACTTCTCATCATAATCAGCAGCTAACAGCTTATCAGTTGCTGGATTCCAGATATCCGTATCAATACCATTCACAATTCCCAGAATCTTATTGTTGTGATATCTTAAATGCTCTGCAAGTCCCTCTCCATATTCCTCTGTCTGAATCTCCCAGGCATAGGTGTTACTTACGGTTGTAACTTTGTTACTGTAAGCGATACCACCCTTTAACATATTGGCATCCAGCCAGTTCTGAATCATGCAGTCCTTATTAAATACATAATCCGGAAGTCCTGACCAGTATTGAATCATTTTTCTGTCATAAATACCCTGGAACTTCAGATTATGTATTGTGAGTACTGAAATTGCACGTCCCACATCTGTATCCTGGAAACAGGTTCTCAGATAAAGTGGTACTAAAGCTGCCTGCCAGTCATGACAATGTACTACATCAGGAGTCCAATTCAGATAATTAAGGGCAGCAAGGGCAGCTTTTGCAAAATAACAGAATTTCGGAATGTCATCTATAAGATTCGTATATGGATTTCCCCAGGAAAAGAACTCATCATTATCTATAAAATCATAGACAACACCGTCCTCCTGATATTCCATAATTCCCACATAATACTGCTTTCCATCAGAGCAGAGATTCATATCAAAGGAACCCCTGTATTCCATCTTTTCCTGAAATTTCTGAGGAATACATTTATATCTTGGAAGAATGACCTTAACATCAATGTTTAATTTTGCCAGACTCTTTGGCAGGGCAGACATTACATCTCCCAATCCACCGGTCTTAACAAATGGATAACATTCTGATCCAATGAAAGCTACACTTCTTCGCAGTCCCAGATCAGGCTGTTTCGTTGGAATGTTCTGTTCATCCTGTTCAACAGATGGCTCCTGAATAATTGCGGTTTGCTTAACAGAAACATTCTCTACTGTTGGAGCAACAGTCTTAACAGCTTTTTGAGGGCTGTTTTTTGCACTGTTTTTTACGCTGTTTCTTGCATTGCTCTTTGTATTACTCTTCGCATTGCCTTTGGTACTGCTTTTTTGGACTGTTTTTTTCCTCATATCATTGATCTCCCTTTTGCATTTCACAAAGTCCGAAATTTATTACGCCTTAACTAAAATGTCCTCCGGTAAGTTCCTGATAAACATTCATTTTACAGATATTTATCATTTCCTGTTAATTTCAATTATAACACAAAATGCGCAAAGTAACTATTATTATGTGAAATGCTTCCATCACTTAATTCTTACCTGAGTGATACAAGCAAGTCCCCATCCACTGCTTATTACTCTTCGTAATCTCCGCAGGGGACTTACTTGATTCGGTTTAAATTCTGCGAATCAGCGTTCCATTTGCGCCAAGTATATCTCCATCAAACTCCCGGGCAAAAAGCACTTCCCCGCTTCCTTTTACCTTCTCATTCGATGCGTTTAGCAAAACTTCCATTGCAATCTCCGTTCCATAGTAAATACAGGGACTTCCCGGAAGAGTGAAGAGCATTGCAAGCTGCTGATAGAACTTATCCAGATTATGAAAACGGTTCATAAGACGTTCCGTATCGTGTGAATCCAGCAGGTTAAAAAGCACATCATTATTCTGCTGCATATACATGGTATAGCAACGGTTTACCATGTATTCGAATTCCTCTTTTTTCATCGTTTTATCAAGGAAAAAATCATGGATTCCGCTGAGCAGCGGATAATTCATAACTGAATCATATTCATCTCCCTGCAGCCACTGGCTTGCATCATGCCAGATTTCCCCCAGCAGATAAAGATCCGGTTTTACCGCTTTTAAATGTTCCCGTATCCGCTTTAAAAACCGATGAGACACTTCATTTCCCACGTCAAAACGGATTCCATCTATATCAAATTTCCGGATCCAGTCCTCACAGACCTTGCAGAAATATTCGATCACTTCTTCATTATTCGTATTCAGTTTCGGCATCGCATCTGTAAATGCAAAGGAGTAAAAACATCGATCTGAGTCCACATAAGCAGAAAACCAAGCAGGATTAGTATAACAATATACAGAATACATTTCTTTTTATCTGCCTCAATTCTTCGATAGGTTCTGGTGTAATCAATTACTTTCTTTTCTTTCATAGACTCCTCCTTTTATTCCGCTTCGCTACGCAGCTCATAACCGGGAATCTTCCAGAATTTTTTACATCCCCTCCCCATAAATTACAGCACTGCAGCCTTTCTGCTTTTTGCTCTGATACATTGCCCTGTCAGCCTTTCTGTATAGCAGATCAAAAGAAACCGCTTCATATCCATCATAAAAACACGTACCAAGACTTATTTCTATACTCTTTCCATGCATCTCTATGATATCAATCTGTCGGATATTTTCAAAAAGTCGTTCGAAAAATTTCTCAGCTACTGTTCGCTCCAACATTTTCGGCATATATGTTGCGAACTCATCACCTCCAAGCCGCAAAACCACATCACTGTCACGACATGTTTTCCGTAACTTCTCCGCAACGGCTATAATCACCTTATCTCCTACAGAATGCCCATAAGTATCATTGATGGATTTAAATTTGTCACAGTCGATCAGGCAAAGCAATCCTCCTTTTTTTCCCTTTAAAAGTTCAGTAATCATTTTTTCTCCACTTCCACGATTACATAATCCGGTCATAAGATCTGTCCGCGCCAGATAAATCAGCCTGTTCTCACGCTTTTTTTCTTCTTCTATACACTCAATACAGAAAAGCACATGCCGAAGTCTTCCATTTTCATCGTAGTCTACAGGAATAAATCTGCTTCGACACCAGCCTGATATTTTATCTATAAATTCATGTGTTATGCTGTTTTCTCCAAGAAGCCGTTCTTCCAGCGTACTGATATCTACAAACTCCAGTGATTCCTGAAGTTGTGATTTTATACACATTTTCTCAGCAATATTCTTGATATGTCCGCAAAAATTATCCCTGATTTCATATTCTCCCATTTTAAAATCTTTTCCCAGATATTCCGCAATCTGATCTGTCATTTTTATAATATGATATCTTTTTGTCTGCACATCAACCAAATGCATAGATATGTAGATCTTCGAGAGGGATGAATAACTGCTGAGCTTTGCCTCTTTATTTGACTTTATAAATGAATTACGCAATTTCAGAAATGAGATAAGAAGCGTTCCTATCATATCCAGAAAAGTAGTAAGCCCCCTGTAATCACTTTTGGGAGGATTATCCACACCGAAAAAAACGCTTATCTCATCTTTATAACGTAAAGGGCACACCACCACATTTCTCACATTTTGCTCTTTTAACATATCATACGATACGCGATGTTCTTCTTTTATATCTTCTATATCAGTGATAATGATACTTTCGCCCTTGGAAAACGTATCGTACCACCACTTTATTACGTCCATATCGACATTCTGCAATCTGTCTATCTCAGGAGTTACTCCCTGTGCACACCATTCATACGTATTGTCTGTGCCATGTCTTTCTTTACAATCCTCAAAAATATATATTCTGTCAGAACCGATATGTATGCCGAAAAAGCGGATAAATTCATTAATCTGCTCGTCTGGTGTGTGGTAATTGAGTGCAGATCTAAGTGCTTCATTTATGACCAGTTCATACTTTATGATTGTCTTCATGTTGTTTTCCTCCTGAATGTCTTTCTCATCTTACTTTTTTACATTCAAACCAGATTGAAAGTCCTTCTTTTATTTTCTGCTCTTCCACAGGTTTCATAAAAAGATATTCTATCCGCAGCCTGAACGCATGAAGCGAAAAATCAAGGTCACTGCACCAGATGATTCCACATTTCGGATACAGAGAACGAAGGTGTTCTGCTGCATTCAGGCCGGACACACCCGGTAATGCGAGAAACACCACTGTCGGTACTGTTTTCAATGTCTGTGCAAAAAATTGTTCCTGATCAGTCAATATGGCAATACAATACACGACATCCCTCCTCTTCCATTTGCTATACTCCCATTTGTTATCCTCATTATAAAAAAGTCAGAATTTTTTCAATAATTCTGTCACGAAACGACAGAAAATGACACGAATTGTAAATCCATGGTATTGTTTTGTGATATATTGTTACCGGATAAATACTCTCAAACTCCTCATACTTCATCCTCTGCCTCTTCATAATCCTCATAAGACTCAATCTCTGCATAAAGATGTGTGTCTCCTTTCACATCTTCCTCTGGCTCATGCAATTCTTTACATTCCTTATCTGTATACAAAACGTAATAAGAACTATCATCATGAAGCATGATCCATACGTGATTATCTGCAGGAACAGTGATTGCATAATCCTTTTCCTGCTCTGTACCAGGAGCTGCAGTAACTGTCACATTACGTACATCACCTTCTGCTTTTTCTGCTTCTTCGTACTTTTCACAGAGATCTGCTACATCCTCAGGTCTGTCCACGCCGTAGGAGAATTCCATCTTCGAAGCTTCTTCTGAAGTGCCGTCCTTATGATTCAGAATCTGAGTATGTTTCAGTGGTCTGTAATCATCCGAAGCAACCACATATTCCATAGAAATCCAGTCTCCCTCTGTGTAGGATTCTCCATCTCCCTGAGAATTCAATGCGCTCTGCGTAAGTTCTTCAGGTACCTTTGTCTGTATAATGACCGTATCACCATCTTCCTTCAGATCCGTCACTTCTTCCTCTATGGTTTCATCTGTGTAAAAGCTTATAAGATCATCTGCATTTCCATCTGCTTCATCAATATACAGACAGGAGAGATACTCATCTCCTTCTTTTCCGTATTTTAATTCGCCATCTTTATAGAGCATCTGGGTAGTACCATACATATCTACATACATCACTTCAGAATCTTCATAGTCATATACCTTTGTATTCTGCAGTGTATATTCACAGGTAGCTTCATAGCTTTTATGATTGCTTACAAGACTGTCTGTTTCTCCTGCTTTCATCATCTGTTCCAGTGCATTGTCTTTTGTCAGTTCAGGTAACGTATCCGATGCCTGGACACTCACACATCCTGCTCCCAGAGTTCCCATAATCAGTGCTGTCACAATAATCATTCTTTTCTTCATTTTTTAGTCTCCTTTTCTTATATTTTTCCTTTACGATGCCAGTAAAAGCGAACTTTCGGGCATATATACCGTATCAAAAGCTCTCCTCATTTTGACAGTTTTCTGCATCTATATTATTTATGTTATTTGAATTTGACTTCCCTGTCTATATTTTTGCGTGAATAGTCAAAATATGGCGTAAAAAGGCCTTCATATGATTTGATTTTGCCCTCTACCAATGGTATACTTATTTTTAATAAGTAACCTGGCCATTATCTATCTTTATGACAGGAGGGTTTTATGATAGCATTGCGTTATTTCTGCGGATTTTCTCTTCAGATTTTTCCTTATGCATTTTTCTGTTTGTATCCATTCCGGGATCGTTTCCGCCTAAGCACAAAAAAGACAATGCTCATGGCACTGTCCATTTTTATTGTAATGGTCATTCCGTTTTCTCTTATCGCACAGTTCAACATTGGCGGTGATTACAAAGAGCTAATCTGGAATGTTATTTTTTATATTGCCCTGCTACTGTTCGGAGTGTTGTATTGTTTTATCATCCAGGCAAAAATAGCAGAAAAACTATTTGTATTTTTTGTTGTAATGAGCTACGGATTCTTTGTTACAAGCACCGTTACCTTTTTGCACCGTACTTTCCGGTTTCCATCCGATTATTTTATGTATCCGCCCTTTGCACTGGCTCTCACACTTATCATAAATCTAGTTCTTGCAAAACCATTTCTCATGCTGATGGAGCGAATCCGTACTATGATCAATGCTGATCTGGAATCACGGATCTGGAAGATTCTCTGCTCCCTCCCTGCTTTGTTTATTCTGATTGCCAGCATTGCACAGTTCTCAAGCATAATAAATCTTTCCAATAATATAGTTGTCCATGTTATGTTTGTACTGTTTGCAGTATTTGCTTTCATAGTATATGCCGTATTCTTCAGTGTCATGGAATACATCCGCAGTAAACAAGAAGAACAGAGGATTTCCGAGCGCATACTGGAAAACTACCGGAATCAGGCAGAAAACAATGAACATATTCTGGAAATACACCATGAGATCCGGCATCATATGAATGCCCTGTCCTCCTATCTTAAACAGGAGGACTATGCAGGTGCCAGACAGTATATACAGAAATTTACTGAAGAAGCCGAACAGCTTCCTTTTGTCACCTACACAGCCAATGCTCTGGTCAATTCCATCCTTTCAGAATTTGCAGAACGTGCCAGCCGTTATAAAGCCATAGTGAAGTACAGTATTATCATTGGCAGAAGACTCAACATGGAAGACATTGATTTGTGCCGGATGTTGACAAATATATTGGAAAATGCAGTAGAAGGGTGTCAGAAGGTTTCTGAAGGACAGCGGATCATCCGGCTGAATCTCCATTCAAAGGGAAATTTTCTGTTTATTAAATGTGAAAACTCCTGCAATGAGGATAACTTGAGAATCACGAATGGAAAATATAAATCCAGTAAAAAGAACAGTGACAGACACGGTTACGGTCTTAAGATCATCAATGGAATCGCCGAAAAATACAATGGTATACTGAGCGTACAGGTACGTAGTGGTTTTTTTGCTGTAACAACAACGCTTTGTCTTGACGAAAATAACGAATAATAGGAGGCTTTCACTATGTACCATATTGTCATCTGTGATGATGAACCGATTTTTTTAACACAGATATCAGAAATGATCATCGATATTTTAGCATCCATGGGAGAATCCTGTGAGATTCGAAAATATACTTCTATTTCAGAATTAAAAAATACATTGCAGAATACTCCCAAAAGCTGTGACATTCTGATTCTTGATATTATGCTGGGTGAAAACAATGGGATCAGCTTTGCAGAATGTCTCCGTGACACTGAAAACCAAATTCCCGTTATCTTCATTTCCAGCAGTGAGAAATTTGTATTCGATGCATATTCTGCTGAACCTGTAGGTTATATCCTCAAGCCGGTCAGCCGTCAAAAACTTGCAGAAGCACTAACCCGTGCGATCCGACATCTGATCCCGAAATCCATTATAATCGACACTCCGTCCAGAACTGTATCCTTTCATATCAGGGATATTACCTATATTGAAATAATCAATAAAGAACTGCAGATTCACCTTCAGGACGGTACTGTCACGAAGATATATAAATCCCTTTCTGCAGTCCGTGAAACTCTGCCGAAAGATATCTTCGTGCAATGTCACAGATGCTACATTGTTTCTCTGTATGCTGTCCGTTCAATCAGACGCTTTGAAATCACACTGAATAATCATGAAATAATCCCGGTCAGCAAATACAGCTACCGGAATGTCCAGGAACAATTACAGCAATACGCTGCAAAATGGTTTTAATTTCTCCAAACAGCTCAAAAATCATTTCATCTCTCGCAATTATCTTTTATCAGTCAATCAGCTATAAATGCAAACAGCAGAAAACGGCGGTCTTATCGACCGCCGTCCAGACTGTAGACAACCACCGTTTTAACCGGTGGTTGTTTACCAGTTTTCCTTCAGATTCCCAGAACAGCAGATATCTTAATTTCTTTTTCCGTTTCACTGAGATCAAAATCGCCGCCGTCTTCCACAGTCATGTGTACCTCATACAGTACATCTTCTGTCAGCGTATCCGGTGTTTCACCATCTTCTGTCTGGATATGCCATTTCTCTGTCGGAACTTCCTTCAAGGTACCATCTGTACCATATGCATACAGCTTCAAAGAACCTGTTTCCCCTGAGATTCCTTTCATACGTATTGCAACGGTCGTATTCGGATGTACATTCTCAATTGTGATCGTGTTCAGCCATCCTTCCACATCTCCCTGGCCACCGTCTGCTGCAAATTTCTCCTGGCTTAACACATTGCGCATTGTCTGATCCAGATCCACCTTGCGGTAAGGCATTTCCGGCAGATATACAAACCTGTCCTGAAGTCTCAGAAGTTCCAGATAACCGGTCGGACAATAGAGCGCATTTCCGCTGTTTCCCGCATACATACCGATAGCCATGTTGTTGTATCCCGGTTTGTCAGAAATATCCATGGTAAATACAGTCTCGCCTGTCTCAAAATCAAGCATGATATATTGCCACATACCAGTTTCCATATCCTGAACATATCCGTAAATATATCCTGTTGCAGTGGACAGCTTCATCATGGAAGTGTCAGACAGATCACTTCTGCACCAGATACTCTTCATCTCATATCCGTCCTCCGTCTTAACTGTATCCACACGTTCTATACCTGGCGCGATCATTTTATTGCCCTGTCTCAGCCAGCCCACATCATAAATATTCTCATAGCTTTGTATTGAGGAATCATTATCTGCTTCTCCAAGCTTCGCACTTCCTGCACCAAACCAGTTACATACGATCGTGCTTACTGTTCCCTCTCCATCATCATATACAATTGCAGAATTTTCCACAGACACCTGTGTACCTTCCGGAAGCTCATCTATAACAGGCGCACTCGCAACCTGTTCTCCTGTTTTCATATCCACTGCAATAAGATTTACCGGATCCTGATTATCTGTAAACATAACCAGATCTTTGGTCAGAGACGGGGAACATCCACCTCCCCATGCAAGACCGCCGCCTGTCGTCTCATCGCCTTCTTTGCTTTCCTTGGCACCCACACTTTTATAGGAAGTTTCCCAGACTTTTTTCACACCATTATCCGCCTGGAGCAGATAACACTTCAGATTTGTCAGAATGACCGCACCCTCCTTAGATGCCGCAATACCATTCTCTGCACCCTCTCCCGGTTCCAGTTCATATACAAACACTGCATCTGACAGATCCACATCTTCTCCATTCAGGATTTTATCGATAGCTGCACGTGAAACATAGCCAAAGGTTCCCTGCTGTTTTCTGTCGGGATAAATGCGGAAGCCTCCTGTTGCAAACCAGAGATTTCCCTCATAATCAAAAACTACAGATAACAGATTCTGATCCAGTGTTTTTCCAAGCGCTGCCTCTGCTGCCGCTTTAATGTCGATATCCAGAACCTTCTCAAATTCCGGAAGTACATTTCCCTCCTCATCTGTAGCCTTAAGCATAAGTACCCGATTATCGTTTGTCGGACACACAATGCGATTGCTCTCATCTACAAAAGAATATGAACTCTGTATCAGATAGCTTCCATTGTCATGCTGTTTTGGTGAAAAATAGCCCAAGGTCTGTGCCTCATCTGCATTAATATCACGGATCGCCAGGCCACCCAGAAGCGGAACCACAGAATGTCCATAGGAATCAAAAAAGACTGCCGGCGAAGCATTGGGATTAACTTTTTCATAAGAAACATTGATCTCAGAATAAATATCAACGGGCAATACCTCATCTGTTGAATCTGTATTATAGCAGTCATGATGAATGTTAGAATCACTGGCTGCCATATACGGATTCACATCCATAGCCTTCGGTGTAAGTGCCTTGACCGGAAGTTCTGATGCCTGACCAGCACTTTCTTCTGTCTGTGTTTCCTCTGCATATACCGTATTTGCTGCCGGTTCAGATGCTATAGCTGTTATAAAAGCGATCATTGCAAGAATTAAAGCTCTTTTCTTCATAATTGTTTTCCTCCTGAGTGTTTTTGTCATATTACATTTTTACGTTCAAACCAGATGGAGAGACCTTCTTTTATTTTCTGCTCTTCCACAGGTTTCATAAAAAAATATTCTATCCGAAGCCTGAACGCATGAAGCGAAAAATCAAGATCACTGCACCAGCTGATTCCACATTTCGGATACAGGGAACGGAGATGTTCTGCTGCATTCAGGCCAGACACATCCGGTAATGCGAGAAACACCACTGTCGGTACTGTTTTCAATATCCGTGCAAAAAATTGTTCCTGATTCTGATAGATTTCAATCAATGGAAAAACTTTCTTTTCTGTACAGTAATTCCTGATATATTCCGCACAGTTCTGTCCTTCCTGTTCCTGATCAGTCAATATGGCAATACAATACACGACATCCCTCCTCTTCCATTTGATGTACTCCCATTTGTTATTCTCATTATAAAAAAATCAGATATTTTTTCAATAATTCTGTCACGAAACGGCAAAAAATGACACGAATTGTAAATCTATGGTATTGTTTTGTGATATACTGTTACCAGAGCATATTTGAAATAACTATACCACCTGCTTGTCTGCAAATTCGATTGCACAGATGAAAAAGTGTTACTGAAAACAGAATGAACAGCAACAAAAAGTCTCCGCAGGCGGAATTTTATAAACATATAAACAAAGGAAGATTTACTATGAGAATTGCAATTGTTGATGATATTTCAGAAGAACGGACACTGCTTCACAACAGACTGGAATCTCAGTTTTCCAGGCGCAATGTCCATACAGATATATTTGAATATGAAAATGGAGAAGCTTTCCTCACTGCTGCGAAGGAATGTCCTTTCACTGTAGTGTTTCTGGATATTTATATGAATGGATCTAACGGAATTGATACAGCAAAAGAACTTCGCAGATCAGATACTGACTGTCTGCTGATCTTTACAACAACTTCCACTGACCATGCTTTAGAGGGATTTGAGGTCCGGGCTCTGCACTATCTTGTAAAGCCCTACAGTGAAAATGATATTTCCTCACTGGCAGATGAAATCCTTTCCCGTATCCCGGATTCGGGGAAATACATAGATGTAAAGGTAAACGGCAGTAATATTCAGATTCCCTTCCGGAAAATAATCTACGCAGAGCATTTTTCCCATATGATCCACATTCACACTGCCGGTGAAAGGGAACTGGTCACCCGTCAGTCCTTTGATTCCTTCATAACCTCCCTGAAAATGGACTCACGTTTCTATCAGTGTAACCGTGGCGTTGTGATCAATCTGGAGCATGCCGTTGATTTTGACGGAACAGGCTTTCGCCTTGATAACGGAAGCAATGTCCCGGTAAGCAGGAAGCTTCTCAAAAACGCCAGACAGACATTTATGGAATTTCTGTTCCAAAGGAGGTCCTGAAATGACTGACATACTTCGCCCTATACTTGAACTTTCCGTAATCATTCCCGGCATACTGCTGGCATATCTGCCTGTAAAAAGCTATCTGAGAGAGACACCGCTTAAGCTGACAGCATGGCTTCTTCCTCTTCTTCTGGGAGTCTGTATTTTGGGAGGAGTGGTTTGCTGTATCCTGCAAGTTCCCACCAGATGGATTCTGTTTCCTATACTGCCTGTCATTATGTTCATTTATCATAAAACGCTGAAAACCTCTGCCTGGAAATCAGTCAGTATTTTTCTGGCAGTTTTCGCAGTTTTTGCATGTGTCAACAGCCTGTCCCGGGCATTCAATGCACTTATAACTGCTGACCTGCATATTACAGAAAATGAACTGTGGTTTCACACCGGTGCCGGGATTTTCTATAACATGATCTGTCTGCTTTTTGTTCTGGCAGCCTGGTATCCTGCCCGCCACTGTGTACAAACAATGGTCACAAACGAGAACTTTGCCCAGACCTGGTACGTATTTTGGATTCTTCCGGTAATCTTTGTCGGAGTGAATCTTTTTATGATCCCTAAATACCGCAGTACTTTATATACCGGACGAGTCCTGCAGTGTTATATTGTTTTAAGTCTTGTACTGCTCATAATCCTGCTCCTGTTTTATGTCATGTTTCTCATGATGGCGGTCAGCCTGAACAGAAATGCCAGACTTCAGCAGGAGAACCATTTTCTTTCTCTTCAGCAGGAAAGATACGAGAATCTCTGCATGGCCATTGAAGAAGCAAGACAGGCCCGTCATGATATCCGCCATCATTTTGTCCAACTGTCCTCTCTGGCAGAGCAGGGTGACATGGAAAAGATCAAAAAATATCTGTCCGCTGCAACCGGAAAAATCTCTGACTATAACCTCCATTTCTGTGAAAATCAGGCTGTTGACAGTGTTTTCGGATATTATTCCACCCTTGCCAAAAGAGAAAGCATTCCTTTTCATGCACTGGTTTCCCTGCCTGCTGATCTTTCCATAGATGAGATTAATCTGTGCCTTGTGTTTTCCAACCTGCTGGAAAATGCCATCCAGGCAAGTGTAAAAACAGAGCCCGCCCGCAGAAAGATTAATGTGGAGGTTTATCCTCACCATAATCATCTGCTTCTGATTCATGTGGAGAATACCTTCGATGGCAAAATACAGCAAAAAAACAATATTTTCCAATCCTCCAAGCGCTCCGGAAACGGCATAGGAATCGAATCCGTCCGCCACATTACCGACAAAAACGGCGGTGCCTGTGACTTTACCTATAAAGATGGTATTTTCTCTGCCAAAATAATGCTCCGGATATAATCAGTTACTGATTATACCCGGAGCATCCACGACTGCCGCGCTTTATAAGATTATTCCCTCATTCATGTTCTTTTATTAAATTAAGCCTCTTTCAGATAAATCAATTCTAATATTCACCAACTGTGGATTATTTCTCAGTGCGCCAGTTTCCAGCTTACCGCCTGCTGCCTTGCATCCACAAATCTCTTATAAATACCTTCCTGCTTCATTAGCTGCTCATGTGTTCCCTGCTGAACAATTCTTCCTTTGTCAACAACCACAATCTGGTCTGCATGTCTGACTGTTTTTAATCTGTGGGCAATCATAATAATCGTTTTTTCCTTTGTAAGTGCATCTACCGCATTCATCAGATCCTTTTCATTCTCCGGATCAACATTGGCCGTTGCCTCATCTAATATAACGATCGGTGCATCCTTCATGATTGCTCTGGCAATCGAAATACGCTGTTTCTCACCACCGGAAAGTGTGGCTCCGCCTTCTCCGATCACTGTGTCATATCCATCCGGAAGTTTGCTGATAAAATCATGACAGCACGCTTTCTTTGCCGCTTCCACCACTTCCTCATGGCTTGCATCCTGACGTCCGAATTTAATATTATTCTCAATGGTATCTGCAAATAAATACACCGACTGAAATACAAATGAAAAATTACTCATCAGACTGTTCATGCTGTAGTCTTTTACATTCACACCTCCAAGCGTCACTTCTCCGGAATCCACATCCCAGAACCTGGCAATCAGATTGCAAAGCGTTGATTTTCCTCCACCAGATGGTCCAACGATTGCTGTCGTCGTTTTCTGTGGGATAGAGAGCGATACATCATCAATAATCTTCCGTTTGTCATAGGAAAACGAAACGTTAGAAAGTCTGATATCGTAATTTTCCGGCTGGATCTCTTTACCATCGATATCCATGGTGTCCAACTCCAGTATTGCATTTGCCTTATCTACACATACGCTTACCACATGTAAAAGGGATGAATAATTTCCTGCACATTCCAGGCTGGAATAAAGCATAAATGCCGAGATTGTCATACCGATCGCATAGACTGCACTCATGGTTCCATTGATATAAAAATATGCACTGCATGCCACGATCACAGCACCTGTGATTTTTGTTATCACACTTTGCAGGAAATGATAAGGAACAAACAGCATCTCCATCTTTGTATTGATCTTTTCGCATGCTTCATTTGCATCATTTAATCTTTTCGCCTGTTTCCCAAGCAGATTGTATGATTTTACTTCTGATATTCCCTGCAGATACTCCATGATCTGGTTTACAAGCTCTGTATCACATACCACTTTTTGCTCTGAATCATTTTTCCCTGCATTCTGCATTACAGAATTGACACCAAAGAAAACAAGTACTCCTGCTGCAGCCATCAGTCCGATTCTCCAGTCAAAAAGAAACAGCATAAGAATGATCATTGATGTTTCCAGGATTCCCTGCATGGTCAGCATGACCACTCTCGCAGCCACATCGCCAAGTATTTCCATTGTATTGGTAGTAACAGAAGAAATTTCTCCGATACTGTTAGCATTAAAATATCCCATCGGCAGATAGCGCAGATGCTCTGCAATCTTGATCCTCATAAAAGCACTTGCGTTATATCCGCCTTCTGTCTGAAGCACAGTTGAATATCTCTTACAGATTACATCGACTACGATTGCAAGGACCATAATCGCAATGGAACCGCCAATATATTCCCCTATCGGTTTTCCACTCAGCAGACCGATCAATATGTACATAATGGCCGGAATCTTCATTGCTGAAGCAAGAGCCTCTATGAGTCCGATCACCATGGACAGTTTAAATTTATTTCCATTTTCTTTGCCTGAAAAACGAAAGAATTTTGCCAGAATCCCAAACATATCATTCGCCCTCCTTCACAGTATCTTTTACAGAAATATGGGCATTCCACATTTCCTTATAAAGCGGGCATGACACCAGAAGTTCCTCATGTGTGCCATGTGCTGTTGCATTTCCATCATTTACAACAAAGATCTGGTCACTGTCCTTAACGGTAGAAAGCCTGTGCGCTATCACGATCAGGGTCTTCCCTGCTACCAGTTTTGCAATAGAATTCTGCAGGATTGCCTCGTTTTCCGGATCTGTGTAAGCAGTGGCCTCATCAAGGATCACGATCGGAGCATCCTTTAACATCGCTCTTGCAATTGAGATACGCTGTCTCTCGCCTCCTGACAGATGTCCTCCTGCACCTCCGACAACCGTATCAAATCCATTCTCAAGCTGCATGATAAATTCATAACATCCGCTTTTCTTTGTCACCTCAACGATCTGTTCATCTGTAGCCTTCGGGTTACCCTGTCTGATATTTTCACGGACCGTTTCATTAAACAGATAATTGTCCTGTGCAACATATGCAATTTTCCGGTTAAAATCTGAAAATGCCATTTCTTTTACATCAACTCCGCCGATTTTGATACTTCCGGAATCCACATCCCAAAGAGACGCGATCAGCTTTGCAATGGTCGACTTACCACTTCCAGAAGGTCCCACAATTGCATTTACCGTTCCTGCTTGTAATTCCATATTTACTCCATGCAGGATCTCTTTATCGTGATAACCAAATCTGACATTTTCAAGTGTAACAGAATTATCTTTTGGAACACGTTCACTTTTCTCTGGACGTTCAAGCTCCGGCTGTTCCAAAATTCCGGCCACTTCGTCAACGATCACTCCGATCTTACCCAGATCATCTGTATAGGATCCCACTGTGATCAACGGTCCAACGATTCCAAGTGATAAAATAATACATATGACAAAATCAGAAACCACAAGTGTTCCATTCGCTACATAATGTGCTCCAAACGGCAATACCGTAAGAAGCGTATAAGGTGTGACCACCATCATCAGTCCATGAAAGATCGAGCATCGTTTCATCCAGGAAATAAAGGAATCCGCATAAGCAAAAGCCGCCTTTGTAAATTTAGCATAAGAGCTTTCCGTCTTTCCAAATGCCTTGATCACTTCGATTCCGTCAATATACTCCACTGCCGCATCATTCAGATCTTTTGTTGTCTGAACCGTTCTCTCGAAACTTGGCTTATAATCAATCATCATGCCAAAATAAGAAAGAAATCCCACTACAACCGGCACCAATGACCAGAGTGCCAGTCTCCAGTCTGTCAGGAAGAAATAAATCAGGATAATAACAGGTGCCAGCAGATTTGAGGTAAATTCAGGGACAATATGTGCCAGTGTTGTCTCGATACTGTCGATTCTTTCCACCATGATATTCTTAAATGTACCAGAGGGGGTATCCTTCACATAACCAAGCGGCACCCGCGCCAGCTTATCGCAGCAGGCTTTTCTTATATTTGCAAGTACCGCAAACGTTGCTTTATGTGACAATGCTGTCGATAGTGAATGCAACAGTTCTGCAATGATAAACGACAGTGCGATCAGAACCGCTTTCACCAGATATGTTTCAAACTCCTTTTCACCATTTAAAAACAGCTTTACCACATCTGCAATGATAAAATACGGAAAAATCTTAAAGATCACATTTCCTGTTGCAAGTAGCACACTCCACACATAGGCAATTCTTTTTTGTCCTGCCCACGTCAGGATCCAGCTAACTGCCGACTTCTTCTTTTCTTTCACATCTGTTCACTCCTTACTTTCGTTTTATTGTTTTGTTTTATGTTAGTTTGTGTTAACTATTGTATGATAAAATAGGTGGCTTACTGGCAGCAACCACCTGATATTATTATCCTGTCTTAACTTTATTCAGAAATCCAGAACCTGCAACACGCATAACCTATTCAGAAATGCCAGTTTCATGAAGATTCCAGAGCCAACCGGGAGCATTATCTTTAACATACCCTTCGGAAAAACGAAATGGGTTTCTCTATACGTTCCAGCGGATAATTATGATGTCCATAATCCTTTTTTCCAGGTGACATTGTCATCACATTCACACCGAGTTTATGTAACCATTTCACGGATGTACGCGCCAGATAATCCTCTGGATCATCCCCAATCATGGCAATCATTGCACAATCTGAGTCTTTTTTACATTTCCAGTATGCACCATAAAATCCATCTGTTCCCACATCAAAATGTCTTTTTTTAATCAACATAAGCTCTTTCCTTCCCCCAACCAGATTGATTTCCTTACTTCTTCCACCCACTCTGCACTATGGCAGCAAAACAGTTCTTCATGCTGCATGTTGTGCCTCCGAATATCCGGATTTTTGAAATAAGTATAATATCTCTTTTCGTATTTTTCACCCATCTTTGTTGCGTAAAACACGTGGATTGTTGTTCCCGGCACATCAATTCCATGCTGGACTTTCGTAACCAGATCAGAATAGAACTGATTATAAATACTCTGTTTCGTAATCCATGGACTTCCTCCCTTGTCAATACCGAACATATTTAAAAATCCATCAATCAGTTTCTTTTTTGATCCATCTGCTTTATTTATTTTCTTTTGCATAAATTTAGGTAATTTACCCGTGGATACCATTTTATACATAATCGGCACAATGATAGATGACTGGATCTTTGCCATAAACGAACCGGCTTCATCCATATCACTACTCCCAATGATTCCATGATCTATATGAATTCTTTTTCGCTGAATCAGAAGGGATACAAAACTTCCTCCAAGAGAACACCCATACGCTGCTTTAATTTTTCCACCATACTTTTTCCTAATTTCCTGCTCAATTTTTTCACATTCATCTTCCATTGAACAAAATTCTGTTTTCTCATTTGGATCAAATCCATCATAAGAAACTGTTACCGTATAAAAATAAGAATGTAACCCTGCCAGTACATGGTCAAAGCTGCTATACAGGCAACAGGTACCGGGAAATAAAAATATTACTGGTTTACGATTATCTCCACTTTCATAAAATTTCATAGCTGGCCTCCTTTAGGCTTTTCGGTAGTATCAAAAGCTTAACTCATAAAATCTGCATTACTTTACACAGTGAAAATATGCCATCGAACCGTCAACGTGGATATCGTTTTCTTTATATAGTTTCTGAAGAATATCTTTTAGTTCTTCTTCCGTCTGGAACGGCGGGGAAAACCACCCTTTCTTTGCAAGAATGTTTTTTACCAGCCAGTCTGTCCGTTTCGATTTTCCCTTGATATAAAAGCAGGCAATGAGATTGCCGCCCGGTTTCAAAACACGCCATATTTCATGAAATGCTTTTTGCTTATCAGGAAATGCATGAAAACCATTCATGCTGACAACGGTATCAACAGATTCATTCTCCATTTGTTTTCCGTAAATACAGCAGTTCCAACCGGAACATCAAGAAGATTTCCTGAAAAGTCATCAGGAATATATGCTAAAACTTTTCGTGCTATATCATTATCATCAGTACCACTCCAAAATAACTTAATATACAGTTTACTGAAAATATTCCCTTAAGTAAGAACATCGTCATATATATTTTTTGATGTTTCATAAGCATTTTGTATTTTGTCTGCCATATTACCCTCCAAATTTAATTTATTTCCTGTTGTTTTGAATACCATAATTGCCCTGCATAAATCCTTGCCAGACAAAGTCACTTGATGTCAAATCTATCGTCAATGTAATATCCTTCAGGCTTTTCTCACAACACAATGCATCCTCATACCTTTACGGATTTCAAATTTTTCCACTTTTAGCCCTGCTTTTCTGCAGCATTTCATAACCACATCTCTTGTTGGAACCCGGACATCTCCGTGTCCGCATATATTTGCCAGAGGCATTTCCAATGTATTCATCAGCCATACCAATACTTTATTGTCACTTGTCACATCCCGCAGGATCAATCTTCCATTTGAACGAAGACATCTTTTCACACTGTCAAAAAATGCCTGCGGATTCGGATAATGATGGAAACTCATAGAACAAATAATTGCATCAAATGAATCGTTTTCAAAAGGAAAGTTCTCACAGTCTCCCACAACAAATGTTGCATTTGAAATATTTTTCTTTTTTGCCTGTTCAATCATGGCCGGAGTCAGATCCAGACCTGTATAATGTCGGTCTGGATATTTTTCTGCTAATAAAGAAATCATCGGAGCCGGTCCGCAGCCGGCATCCAATAAATTTCTAAATGGCTCCTTCTCTAATTCTTCCAGAATATCCGGATAATCCTTCTTGCACATTTCGTAAATACCAGCATGGTTACTTTCATATCTTCCTGCTGCTTTTGTAAACTCGTTAATTGACAGTTTTTTGTATTCTTCGTTTCTCATGTTGTTTTCCTCCAATCACCCTGCACCATAAATCAATATTTTCATAGAAATCAGTGTGCTTTTACATTGTCTGATAAATTTCCATCACATATGTTAGTTTTATATAACTGTGTCTTTCAAAAAAACCGTCCGAATACAAAACTGTAATTTCGCACGGTTTCTTTTCTTAGCATTCAGTATATCACTTTTACTTGGTTTATCAACCAGATTTTATCTCAATTTTATTATGCTTCAGTCTCCGGAGAATCCATATTTTTCCATCCATATCGGAGAATAGATATCAGCATAGAAGCCTCACTGACTATCTCGTCTAATATTCCTGCCCAGGAACCAACAGCAATATCATATATGATCCACAGTGGCGAATTGATCAGCATTCCGACTATACGGATTTTCCGTGCATTGTATGTATATCCACCTATCGTTGCCGCAATGTTTGCAATAACCGGAAGCAGTGCCCACCATCCAGACCAGGTGAATATCAGCGTTGTTACTTGTAATATACAAAGTACACAGCACATCCTTCTTCCCTTTAAAAAATCATTTTTACTTCCCAGACAGAATGAGCGCACTGTATTTAATATATAGCTTATCCCTCCGGTTACAGCTCCTAACAATAACAGATGTACTGTATAACACAAATAGGAGACAAACTGAACCCTGAACAGTGATTTATTGTTTCTGCACTGATAAGATAAGAAAAATAAAACAGTTCCAAAAAGTCCTATTCCCTGTATTAATAAAAAACGTATTGACATTATTACCTCTTGCAAATCTGATTTCTGCTTTTATTTCCACTTTATTACATATTCTCTTTGGCTATATTTACTAACTTTCCTGCAGTAAGTGCAGCTCCATATGCAGCCTCTTCTTCATATTCAGGGACCTCCATCGGCATTTTGAACATTTCTTCTGCCAGTCTTCTCATCAGCGGATTCCGGCGAATTCCGTTTCCGGAGCCAGCCAGGTGGGTAGCCTTTTTTCCGGTGAGCTGACACATCTGCTCATACTGCTCATGCAGTTCATTGAGGATTCCACGGATCACACCAACCGTCAGTGCACCAGGATGAAAATTCTCTACACCGATTCCTGTGATCATGCCTCTATGAGACGGATCACTTCTTGTCCCGGAAAAAGCCGTGTCTACTTTCCATGCGGCTTCTTTTCCATATTTTTCAATAAATTTTTCTGCCTGTTCCTGCATCTGGGAATACAGTCTTTCTTCAGTTTCTGCTGCTTCTCTGTAAAACTGTTCCAGCATCGCATACGCACGACCACCACACAGAGAAGCTCCCACAAGGATATAGCTGCTTTCGGTACAGGGACGAAGCTCCACACTGCCGCTGCATTCTATGAACATCTCTGTTACAAAGGAAACCTGGCTGCCGGTTCCTACATTCAGGAGCACGGTATCTTTAAGATTTCGGACAGAACCAAACAGACTCGCCTGATTATCACCAATCGATCCCATTACAGGTACACCATCTCTGGTTTCTCCGACAAAAAAATGTCCCGTTCTTACTTCCGGCAGATAAGAAGTATCTACACCTGCCTGCTCCAGGGCTTCATACAGAAACTCCTGTTTTCGCAGATCAAAGCAGCCCCAGCTTGCTGCCATGTCAGGTCCGATAACGGGGACAGTATTTTCACACAGACGCATGGCAATATAATCACTGATCGTCGTCATCCTTACAGCATCCTTCGGAATCTGATCTTTTTTCTGAAGATAAAAATGTGTCACTACACCATATCCGGATGCCACCGCACCCACTCCCTGCAAAAGCTCTGCACAGGTTTTTCCGTTTTCCAGCGGAATCTCTCCGCTTCCATCCTGCCAGGTATAGAGAGGACTCACTGCCTTGCCGCAAACATCCACATACAACATTCCATGCATCTGCCCTGTAAATCCAATTCCGTCCGGTGAGCCATTCTCCTTCTGCAGCTTTGCAAGGAGCTCTCGGACTATCTCATAGATCCGTTCCGGATCCTGCAGCTTCTGTTCTGGCTTACTGCTCTGCAGAAAGGAATTATGCTCCACTGTTTCCCTTGCAAGCAGCTTTCCTGTTTCTGTATCTGCCATCACGATACTGACTGTTGTTGTGCCTATATCAATCCCCATGATCTTCATCATCTGTTTCCGCCTTTTTCTGTAATTTTTATCAGAGCAAATATTATCCTATGAGATGATTATATTATTGTTTGAGGATTAATGCTATCTTTTTTCCTGTCTGCAGATTTTTATTTCACACACTCTATAATTATCGCTTCACATCTGTCATATCCAATCTGCGAGCTGTTCAGGCACAACGTATAATTACTGGCTTTTCCCCATTTCTGATCCGTATAAAAGTTATAATTTGTCATACGTCTTTTATCTGTGTCTGCCATCATTTTGACAGCTTCCTGTTCAGTGACACGATATAACTGACTAATACGCTGTATTTTTTCTGGCATATCTCCGTGGATAAATACATTCAGTATATCATCCCTGTCTTTCAGAATATAATCTGCATTTCTTCCAATGATCACACAAGGCTCCTTCCTGACCAAATCTAAAATAACCTTTCTCTGTGCCTGATACACCATATCCTCAACTGATCTCCCTGTAATGTCACGTCCGGCAAATGCATATGCAAATAGACCTTTTTTCGGAGATAATTCTGCATTTTCCTGAATATATTCCGGAGACAGGCCGGACTTTTCTGCAATCTGACTGATGATATTTTTATCATAGTAAGCAATTCCAAGCTTCTTTGCGATTTCTTCCCCAATAAAACGTCCACCACTTCCAAACTCTCTGCTGATCGTAATGATTCTTTTTGCCATTTCCAGTTCCTCCTTAACGCAAAGCTTCCACTTTATTTTTTCTGATCTTCTTTAAAAATACATATCCCACCAGACACGCAATCACTTCCGTGATTGGAAATGCCCACCAGATCAGTGAAACTCCAATCTGACCATTTCTGACAAACAGCGAAAAAATTCCAACCAACGGCTGGATAATAATAAGCTGTCTCAAAAGCGAAATAACCAGCGATTCCACGCCACCATCCAATGCCTGATAAATGCCCTGATAAGCAATATTGATTCCTGCAAACAGAAAGCTGACTGAGATTATCCTCATTGCTCCGATAAAATATTCTCTTGACTGTCCTGCATTAAACAGCGTTGCAAATGCCCCAGGGAAAATCTCTGTGATGGCAATTCCCAGAATCATTAATGCGATTGTGTAAATAAGCCCATATTTAATTCCATCCTGAATTCTCTTTTTGCTTCTCATTCCATAAGCAAATGCAATGATTGGAGTGATCGCGTCTCGCAGACCAAAAGCAAGAAACAGTACAAACTGCTGAACTTTATAAAATAATCCATAGGCTGTCTGTGCTGCCGGATTGAACTTCAGGATCAGATTCATCACATAAACCATAATGGACATCAAAGCCTGTGCAATGATCGCCGGAAGTCCGATGGCATAGATTTCTTTGATAACGCCGGCATCCGGCTTCATGTATTTCGCTCCATGCTCAAATTCCTTATTCAGCTTCACATGGAAAATGAACAATAAAACTGCAGATGCTACCTGACCAATCACCGTTGCGTAGGCCGCACCTTTTACTCCCATTTCGGGACAAGGTCCAATGCCATAGATCATGATCGGATCAAGGATGATATTCACAACCGCCCCGACCACCTGACCAATTGTAGAATAAAGAGAACGGCCTGTTGCCTGGAGTAACTTTTCAAATAGAGAAAAGAAAATAATACCAAAAGATATCACGCAGCATATTCTCAAATAGCTGACTCCCATCTCAAGTACCTCTGCATTTGCTGTCTGCGATGAAATATATGCTTTCACCCCAAAGATACCAAATAATAAGCAGACCACATAAATGATCACTCCCAGAAACAGACTGTTTCCTGCTACCTTTGCAGCTTTTTTGCTGTTTCCCTGTCCCAGTGTCCTTGCAAGAAGTGCATTGGTCCCTACACCGGTACCAATCCCCACTGCCACCATAAGCATCTGCACCGGAAATACCAGTGTCAGAGCATTCAGTGCCGCTTCACTGCCCACTCTCATATTTCCTACAAACGCACTGTCTACAATGTTATAGACCGCCTGCAATGCCATGGATAAGATCATTGGGATTCCCATCTGAATCATCAGCTTATTCACCGGCATATCCTTCATTCTGTTGCTTTCCGCCATTTTGTTTTAACTCCTCTCTTTTCTGCACAAAAAAAGTGCGCACCCTGTCATATAAGCTGGACTTACGCTGACAGGCTACACACTTTTTCATGGCGATATTCATTTTTGCAAAATGAAAACAAGTAGCCGGTAAACTGGATTTACACCCACCTGCTACTCGTTTGATGTAATTATATTTCCTGCTCAGGTTTCTCGATTCTGAGCATGCGATATCCGATTCCAATGTGTGTCTGGATATATTGTACACCATTTTTTTCAGGCTCCAGTTTTTTCCGCAGTGTTGCCATAAAGACCCTAAGAGAAGCAACATCGTTTTCCGAGCAGCGTCCCCATATCTGCTGAGTAATATATGTATGTGTCAATACTTTTCCAATATTACGGGATAAAAGGCAGAGCAGCTTATACTCAATGGGCGTCAGATGCAGTTCTCTATCCTTCAGGAATGTGCAGCCAGCCGTGTAATCTATCTTTAATTCTCCATTTTCAAAAACAGATGTTTCCGGCTGTTTTCCTGCCTGCGTTATGGCAAGCCGCCTTTGACTGACACGGATACGCGCAAGTAATTCTTCTACTGAAAATGGTTTTGTGATATAATCATCTGCACCCGCATCCAGTGCCTCTATTTTGTCCATATCTTCACTTCTGGCACTGATCACAATGATAGGCATATTCGACCAGGTACGGATTTTCTTTATTACCTCTACTCCCTCCATATCAGGAAGACCCAGATCCAGAAGAACGATATCCGGATTGTGTGATGAAGCCTCCAAAATGGCTGAAGCCCCATTTTCTGCAGCCAGATATTTATAGTCATGTGTTTTTAATGTGGTAACGATCAGGTTCCGTATGGGTCTGTCATCCTCAACCACCAGAATTAATGTCTTATTCATTTAATGTCACCTCGCTTAATGGTAAAGTAAAAGTAAAATTACATCCATGCGGAGCATGATCCGAAAGAACCAGGGTTCCATCGTGAGCTTCTATGATAGAGCGGCAAAGTGCCAGGCCAAGCCCCAGACTTCGTTGGCTGTCTGCAACGGTCGTTTTCCCTGTATAAAACATCTCAAAAATATGCTGCTTCATTTCATCCGGAATTCCGGGGCCGTTATCTTCCACGCTTATCTGCGCTTTCCCGGCTTTTTTAACCCCCCGAATGCTGATGACAGAGCCTGACGGCGTATATTTTATCGCATTATCGATCAAATTTACCAACACCTGTATAATAAGATGCACGTCCATACGTGTAAGAACAAGTTCTTCACAGTCCGCCACGATCTTATACTCATCATGCTTCCGGCTGATATGTCGGAGTGACTCTGCTATTACCTCATCCAAAAGCTGATCCGTAAATTTAAACTTCAATCTTCCATCATTGATCCTGGTGATTGAAAGCAGATTTTCCACAACTCCGATCAGCCACTCTGAATCATCATGAATGTCCGTGTATATCTGATACCTTGTAGCTTCATCCAGACGGTCACTGTTACTGAGAAGCATATCTGCATTTCCTGAAATGGAACAAAGCGGCGTACGCAGATCATGGGAGATCGCCCGAAGAAGATCGCCACGCAGCTGCTCATTTTTTGCTAAAACCGCATTTCTCTCTTTTTCTATGGCATTTTGTACATTCTCCATTGCAAGTGCACATTCATTTATTACAGACAGCAGGATGCTGTATTCAAAGGAGTCCAGTGTTTCTTTTTGCAGAGGGATCCCAATTACGCCATAAACATTATTTCCGCTTCGGATTGCCAGATATAAGCATTTTGCCTGCGAAAAATGCTGCGTGGATGCGCCGGCACGCTGTCTGTTTTCATAAGTCCATCTGGCCGCCTGTTGTTCTTCCTGTGTCAGAAAATCCTCTGTGCTTTCTTTTTCCCCGGAAAAAAGCTTTCCTTCTGATAAAGTTCCATTTTCCACAACATATGCCGTGATGCTGCGGTTTAACAGACGTATCAGCTGTGTACAGGTAACTCCGAGGATTTCTGTCTCACTTTTTGCCTTTTGCAGCAAACGATCCGTATCAAACAGAACCTGTGCACGAAAGGCAAGCTGTGAAGACAGCTTTGCATGCATTTTCAGCTTTGCCGCAAGGGTTCCTGTAAGTACGGACAAAATAAGCATTATGAAAAATGTCACCGGATATCCCACCGCATATGTCTCAAAAGACATCCTTGGCTCCGTCAGGAAAAAGCAAAATAAGAATACACTTAAAAAGGATCCGGCTACACTGCAAAGATAACCATCTGTCACAATCGAAGTTATCAATACGCCCAGAATGTATATCGTTACAATATTTGTATCCGTAAGATCCAGTTTCTGAAACAGCAGGCCAATCAAAGTGCATACTGCAAATATAAAAACCGTCAGCAAGTAATCTTTTGCGGACGGTTTTTCCACATACCATGCAAATGGCCGTTTCGGATAGGTTCTGTTTTTTACTGTATCCTCCATTTTCAAGCTCATTCTGTCATTCTCCTTCTGCTACTGTTTTCTGGAATTATATCACGCAGCTGTTCTGTGGTCAAAATTTTTTCTTCATGGCAATGAGCTATATGCGGAAGCACTTCTGAAGAGCTCTGTACTCTCCTAATACCAGTAATTTATCATTCTCTGCAAAATACGTTTCCGGAGAAATTGCAATACTGAATTCCTCTTCATTTTTTACTGCCAGGATATTAATATTGTAGCGTTTTCTGATGTCAAGTCCGCCCACTGTTTTTCCAACCCATTCTTCCGGCACTTCCACTTCAAAAATTGCATGGGAAGCGTCCACCTCCATATAATCCAGGATATGATCATCTGTATAACGGATGGATGCCCATTTTGCCACCTGCTTTTCCGGATAAACTACCTTATCGGCACCATTGCGTAAAAGAAATTTTTCCTGAACATCACGTTCAGCTCTGGATATCACCAATTTTGCGCCCAGTTCTTTTAGAAGGGATGTTGTTTCAAGAGAATTTTGAAAGCTGTCTCCAATGGTCACAAAACAAATGTCGTAGTTTCCAATTCCAAGGGACTGTAAAAATTCAGCATTGGTACTGTCACCAATCTGAGCATTCGTCACAAACGACAGTACTTTGTCCACTCTTTCTTCCTTCCAGTCAACTGCCATAACTTCATGTCCCAGCTGATTGAGCTGCATGGCAATATGTATTCCAAACCTTCCAAGTCCAATAATCAATACATTTTTCATAATATTATTTTTCTCCTTCTTATCCAACTGTGATTTTTTCCAGAGGAAGCTTTGCATTTCCCTTATTTCTTCCGGAAAATACCGCATAGATCAGGGTCAGACCACCTACACGTCCCAAGTACATCAGTATGATCAACACGACTTGTGAAAAAATATGAAGTTCCGGTGTAATTCCCAGAGTCAGACCTACCGTACCAACAGCTGAAGCAGCTTCGTACAGACAATCTAAAAGTGGAAGGCCTTCGTACACACTGATCGCTATTCCGCCGCCAAAGAACAAGGCAAAATATAACATGGCGATTGTCGCTGCATTTTTTATCACATGATATTCAAGTCTTCGCCCAAAAGCTCCTGCATTTTCCTGACTTCGAAATGTCGCAATTGCATTTAAAATAAGTACTGAAAAAGTTGTTGTTTTCATTCCACCTGCTGTAGATCCCGGTGAACCACCAATTAGCATTAACAATATCATAACTGCTTTTGATGCCTCACTCATCTCTGAAATGTTTATAGTATTAAATCCGGCAGTTCTTGTCGTTACCGATTGAAACGCTGCTGCTAACAGGCGTTTTCCCATGGGTAAATTTGTCAGGTCACAGATATAGAAAAAGACTGCCGGAAATAAGATCAGACATGCGGTAGTCATGAGAATGATCTTGCTTTGCATGCGGTAGCGTTTAAAGTTCAGTTTATTTGTATAAATATCATCCCATGTGAGAAAACCGATTCCTCCTGTAATGATCAACAGCATAATTACCAGATTTATAAGTATATTTCCGGAATACCCTGTCAGCGATGGAAAGATACTAGAAGCTGTCCCCAGAATGTCAAAGCCGGCATTACAAAAAGCAGAGATTGAATGAAAAATTGACATCCAGATTCCCTTTTTACCAAAATCCACCAGAAAAACCGGCAGAAGCAGCAACGCCCCCGCTGCTTCGATCAAAAATGTTCCCTTTAAAATAAACCTTGTCAGTCTGACGATCCCTCCAACTTTAGGTGCTGAAATAGCATTCTGCATGGTGCTTCTTTGCATGAGGGATATTTTCTTTCCGGAAAGAAGGGAAACAGACGCAGCCACAGTCACTACTCCAAGCCCACCTGTTTGTATGAGTGCAAGAATGATCGTCTGGCCAGCCAGGGACCAGTAGCTTCCAGTGTCCTTTACCACAAGGCCTGTAACACATACCGCCGAAGTGGCTGTAAAAAGTGCCTCATGAAATGGTGTGATCACTTTCTCCGCAGAAGAAAATGGAAGCATCAGCAGAACGGTTCCCAAAAGGATCACTCCTGCAAACCCCATGATAATCAGCTGAAAAGATGTCATATGTTTTTTCTTATATGATTTTTCCGGCATAAATGATCAGAACTCCTTATCAATACTTTTAACAGTGCTATCTTCGTAACGCATTTTATTATATATAATTGCTTTCAAAGATAGTATAAAAGTCTCTGCTTCCGTATTAAGATTTTATAAAGATATGATATTCTCTTGAGAATTATTTTAACCGAATCAAGAAAATTCCCTGCTTCGATAAGGCTAAGTAATACCTTAATACTACAGTTTTTAATTGTAAACTCATTCCGTATTTATAGTTGACAATTAATATTTCTATGTGATAAAGTGATATCCGTACAAAAAACTCAAAAGGAAGGTATTGACATGAACACTGCATCATGCGAAAAAGAAGCTCCATCGCTTTCCAGAGATGAAGCCATTGCAATTTTAGATACTCCGGACGAAGAACTTGGGGCACTGATCGACCGTGCCAGCAGTTTACGTTACAAATATAAGGGAAACCGGGTAAGCATCCACATCCTTACCAATGCCCGCAGTGGTAACTGTTCCCAGGATTGTGCCTACTGTGCCCAGTCATGTCGTTCCACTGCCGATATTGATAAATACAAATGGGTAGATGAAGACAAATTATATCAGGACAATGATTTCGTAAATGATTATCATTTATCCAGACATTGTATCGGACTGAGTGGTATGAAATTTACAGATAAAGAGATCGAGGAGCTGGCCCGCAGGATCCGCAAAATGAAAGAACACGGAACTCATCTCTGCTGCTCCATAGGCTTTCTCACAGAGCACCAGGCAAAAATGCTCAAAGAAGCCGGTCTTGACCGGATCAACCATAACCTGAACAGCAGCCGTTCCTTTTATCATAATATCTGCAGTACACATACCTTTGACCAGCGTGTCCGGAATATCCATATGCTTCAGGGACTTGGTTTCGAGATCTGCAGCGGCGGTATCATTGGCATGGGTGAAAGTAAGGAAGACGTTGTTGACATGCTTCTGGAATTACGTGAGATCCAGCCGGAAGCACTGCCGATCAACTTTCTTCTTCCGATCAAGGGAACTCCTCTCGGAAATGCAGATATTTCCCAGCTGACAACAGAATACTGTATGAAGGTCCTCTGCCTGGCAAGACTTCTTGTACCTAAAGCAGATATCCGATGTGCTGCCGGAAGAGAAGTTTATTTTAAAGGCGAAGAAAAAAAACTGCTCAGTGTTGTAGACTCTATTTTTGCTTCCGGTTATCTTACAGAAGGTGGTCAGGGAATCGAAGACACTCTCAAAACCATTACGGATGCAGGATTCACCTATGAGATTGAATCTGCGTAAGCATCCTTATGGATATATGACCTGTCATACACACTTACAGCATTTCATTGCTTACCCAAACCAGTAAATATATTACCTTTTTCAAAGGAGGCTCTTTCAATATGAACCAGACAAATACTGTCTCTGCACCACGTACAAAAACCTACGAGATCACCATGACCGCTCTTATGGCAGCTGTCACCTGTATTCTTGCGCCGCTGTCCATTCCGATCGGTCCGATTCCGATCTCATTTACCAATCTTGCCATCTATCTGTCCCTTTATCTTCTCGGATGGAAAAAAGGAACCATCAGCTATCTGATCTATCTGCTGCTTGGCCTTGTAGGTCTTCCGGTATTTTCCGGATTTACCGGCGGCCCTGCAAAGCTAGCCGGTCCTACAGGCGGATACATCATCGGCTTTATCGTTATGGCTGTTATTGCCGGACTGGTAATTGACAACTGCCATAAGCCTCTGATCCAGCTCGTTGGTATGATCGCAGGAACAATTGTATGCTATCTTTTCGGAACTGTATGGTTCTGCATCGTTGCAGATTCCACTTTTAAAGCAGCTCTTGGAATCTGTGTAATTCCGTTTATCCCGGCAGATCTCATAAAAATGATTATCGCCATGATCATCGGACCAATGATAAAAAAAAGAATCCGATAAGCTGAAACTCTGATACTCCAAAAAGAGGCAGCAGGAAATGTTGGAAATTTCCTGCCGCCTCTTTATCGCATTTTATTTTTCTTATCTGAGTTTTTTCTTCAGCTCCTGAATCAGTTCAAAATAATCTCTGTGCTTCATCTCCGGGAAAGCCTTAATGATTCTTCCCTGGCCGAATACGGTATGGTTTGTGATAGAATTTGACAGCTCATCAAACTGTGCCTGAAGCTCCGCTTTCTTCATCCGAAGCATTTCGGCAGATTTTTCTCTCTGAGCCACAGTCGCATCTCTGAGCTCTGCCTTGGCAAGAGCAACCTGAACCTTTCCCTCTCCCACCTTCTGTGCTGTATCAATGGTAGTTGTTGCCAGAGTATCACTGAGCTTATCGCTCACGATCCGCAGATCTGCACGTACCTTATCCAGTCGGGTAAGCTTCTTATTCAGTCCGCGGATCACCGCTACTGTTACAATAAGATCTGCCAGATACACCGCATACAGAATTGCCATAACAACCCATTCCAGTGTGGAAGGTGTATGAGAAGCCTGACGCTCCACATACTTCTGAAAAACCTTTACAACCATCACAATGGCAAGTCCCCATATCAGGGAAAACTCAAGACAGATATAGCCGTGAAAATTCAGTGGCTTATTGGAATAATCCCACCATCTTGCATGGAAGCATACATCCAGAAGCCATCCGGCAACCAGCTCTACCGCAGTTGCAAGAACGATCCCAAACAGAAAGATCATTCCCTCACTCATCTGATGTCCGCCGCTCTGAAGCGTATTGAGCAATGCAAACACGGAAAGTACACCAAATCCGTACACCGGGCATACCGGACCGTTGAGAAATCCCCGGTTTATAACCTTTCCTAAAGTTACTGCATGGAAGATAACTTCAACGACCCATCCTCCAAAAGAATAAAACAAAAAATACAGACATATCTGAAAATACGTCATCCCACAAATCATCCTGTACTCCTCCTTTACAGCTGTCAAGATCCCGGCTGCTATTCCAGGGTTAGTACTATCGCCTTTGCCGGGGTGATTCTGATTATATCATATTCCCCCGACATTTACATCATTTTATCCTGTTATTCTTCCGGAGCACTTCTTTTTTCTGCACGGGTAAAATACAGAAAGAATCCGATGTTCAGAATAATTCCCACTGTGGTAGATACCGGTGCTGCAAGACCGATCTTTGTCAGGCTGGCATCCGGCTGGATACTCATAAAGTACGCCATTGGAAGTCGTACCAGAAGCGTCTGGATCAGGCCCTGGACCATAACCCATATGGTCTGGTTGTTTCCGTTGAAATAGCCTATCATACTGAACAGAACAGCCGTTACCAGTGTCTCCGGAGCAAAACCCTTCAGATAATCAAAGCCCTTTTGGATAACACCTGCATCCGTTGAGAAGAATCCTGCCAGTACATCCCCCTTCAGAAGGATCAGGATAAATACCAGGCATCCCACAAACAGGCCGACTCCAATTCCCGTAAGCATGGATTTTCTCGCACGTTTCGGCTTTCCTGCTCCTACGTTCTGTGAAACAAAGGAAGCCATGGACTGCATCAGAGAGCTTGGAACCAGCATGGCAAAGTTTACGATCTTACATGCAACTCCGTAACCGGAGGATGCTTCCAGCCCCAGGCGGTTGACAAATGCACACAAGGCCAGAAATGAAATCTGTGTCAGGAATTCCTGAAGTGCCAGCGGCAGTCCGATCTTAAGAAAACGTCTGCACTGAGGATTCAGCCGGAAATCTTTTTTTGTAATGGTAAACGGAAGCTTCTTCTTTATCAGCAGAACTACTGCAAATACAACACTTAAGGCCTGAGCAGAAACCGTAGCAATAGCTGCACCTGCTGCATCCATATGTAAGCCGGCTACCAGTACCAGGTCTCCGATCACATTTACAATACATGCCACCAGCACAAACAGCAGCGGAGATTTACTGTCACCAAGGCCACGGAAAATAGCAGACAGCAGGTTATATGCAACAATAAAGAAAATTCCGCTTCCACAGATCCGTACATAAGATGCAGTCAGCGCTACCGCTTCTTCCGGTGCCTGCATCAGCACGGAGATCGGATGTGCAAAGCCTACCATAACAATAAACAACACGATCGATATCATGGTAAAGACGATCGCAGCCCCACCGATAACGGATCCGATCTGCTCCGGTCTTTTTTCTCCAAGATAACGTGCGATCAGAACTGTGATACCCATAGCAAACTGAATCACTACAAAGGTAACCAGATTCAGTACCTGACTTCCGGTGGAAACCGCTGACAGTCCGGATGTGGAACCGAATCTTCCAACTACAAGAAGATCGACCGCACCATAGGCAGCCTGCAGGATCAGCGCACCGAGTACCGGCATCATAAATGCAACCAGCTTCTTCAGAATATTTCCCTGGGTAAAATCTGCCTTATCACTTGTCATAATGTTCCCTCCTGTCACACATAATCTGATAAAATTTCCCGATGGTCCGGATCATACTGTCTGCTTCTTCTTCGGAAATCTCTGAAAGATAGGGTGCCAGACTGCTGAAATAATCCTGGTCATACTTTCTGGAAAGATTCTCTCCTTTTTCTGTTATAGAGATGTAAGTAACGCGCCCGTCATCCGGAGACATGAGCTTCTGAAGATATCCCTTTGCCTCCATTTCTTTCACTGTTCTGGTGACACCCGGACGCGGAAGGTTCATGGCATCACTGATATCAGAGAGCCGGATATCCTTTTTTTCCCGCTGCAGAGAATGGATCACATCCAGATACTGTATGTAGGATGGCATCACCCCCTGGGGCAGTGGCGGAAGCATATCCCGGATCCGCTTTGCCTGATAAAATGCATCAAACATCCGCTTGATCTTTTCATTTGTCATAAAAAAACTCCTTATATAATTATCTTTGTTAATTACTATTGATAATTATATAAGGAATTTATGGTTTGTCAAGCATGTTTTACTTTTCTGTCATAAAGTAACTTTCTATTACTCTATGCTTCCAATGCCTCTTTCAGAGAAGCTTCAAAGATCTCAAGTCCTTTCTCCATCTGCTCATCCGTCATGGTAAGTGGTGCAAGGAAACGTACCACATTGCCTGCTGTTCCGCAGTTCTCAAGAAGGAGACCTTTCTGGATCGCATTTTGGATCAGCTTGGCAGTAAGTTCTGTTGCTGGCTCTTTTGTTTCTTTGTCTTTTACAAGCTCGATACCGATCATTGCGCCAAGGCCTCGTACATCACCGATCACCGGATATTTCTCATGAAGCTCTTTGTAGCGTTTCATGACGGTCTCACCGATATGTCTTGCCTTTCCTGCATAATCATCACGTTTCATGATATCCATAACAGCCAGTGCTGCTGCACAGGATACCGGGTTTCCACAGAAGGTTCCTCCGATAGTTCCTGCAGGTGCCGCATCCATGATCTCGGCTCTTGCTGTGATCGCGGAGATCGGAAGTCCTGCGCCAAGGGATTTCGCAGTTGTGATAATATCCGGTGCTGCGCCTGCTTCTGCCCAGTACTCAGATGCATAATATTTACCTGTTCTGCAGTTACCACACTGAACCTCATCTGCGATCATCAGGATTCCGTTGTCATCGCAGATCTTGCGGACTGCTTTAACCCACTCGATCGGTGCCGGGATAAATCCACCTTCGCCCTGAAACGGCTCAACGATCATGCAGGCGATCTCACTTGCAGGTGCGCCCTCGTCAAAGATTCTCTGAAGCTCATCAATGTAATACTGAATTGCCTCTTCCTCTGTATATCCTTTTGGTGCACGGTATACATATGGATATGGTGCACGAAAGATTCCTGCCGGGAAAGGTCCCATGCCTACTGCATAGGCTTTTTTTGCTGTCAGTGCCATGGTCAGGTTTGTTCTTCCGTGGAAAGCGCCTGTGAAGCAGATCACACCGCTTCTTTTTGTGAATGCTTTTGCGATCTTGATCGCGTTCTCATCGCACTCTGCACCGGAGTTTGCGAAGTATGTTTTTTTCTTGTCACCTTTACATGGCATAATCTCGTTCAGTCTCTCTGCCAGTGTTACATAGCCATCGTGTACATATACATTGAAAATGGTATGAAAATATTTTTCCGTCTGTTTTTTTACTGCTTCAATGACTTCCGGATGGGAATATCCGATATTCAGGACTCCCACACCGCCAACCCAGTCGAGGAATTTATTTCCGTCCATATCTTCAAACATAGCTCCAGATCCCTGCTTGATACAGATCGGATATGTTTTTCCGCAAAGTGCTTTCGGGATTGCCCCATCTCTTCTTTCAAGAAGTTCTTTTGATTTCGGTCCTGGAACCTGTGCGGTTACGATCTCCGGTAATGCGGTTGCTAATTCTGTTGTTGTCATAATACTTCTCCTCCTTTATCTGGTCACGGTTTTTCTGCCTGCCGGACTCCTCTCGGAGTTCTCTTCGGAATCAAAAAAACAGACGCCGGATGTATTATCATCCGACGCCTTTGTCGTTTATCTGCTATGTTGTCTTGTTTTTTGATTTAGGTAGATTATAGCATTTTCCGGTATGAAATCAATAGGCCTTGTGTTGCATGTTTTTTGTGCACAGTGCACAATTTAAAATTCCAACTTCTCTTCTGCTGCCTCTGCCTGTTATTCCCGATTTCTATATCGGCTGATCATAAATGCCATCTTCATTTCCAGACAGGTATCCAGATTTTCAAGATCACAGCTTAGGATCTCCCTGATTTTTTTCAGCCGGTAATTAAGGGTATTACGGTGAAGAAACATCGCCTCTGCCGTCTTTTTGGCATTGCAACTGCAATTCAGATAATTCTCCAGAGTTTCGTGTAAGTTTCCATCATTCAATTCATCTGCCTGCAACAACTTTCCAATCTTTTCATCCACATAAGCATCCAAGATTCTGGAATCATCCACGTGCGAGATCAGTGTATAAATCCCCTGATCCCTGTAAAAAAATATCTGCCCTTTCAAGCCGGAAACTTCTGCCGCCCGAAGTGCCGCAGAAGCTTCATTTCTGCTATTTTTCACTTCATCCAGATATGCCCTGCTGTTTCCTACACCGATCATAAGATTGATCCTATATTCCCGCTGTGCCCGGTCCACGATCCTGACAAAAATCTCTTTTATATGGCTTTCCTCTGCATCTTTGTCCGGGATCAGCGCAAGGATGGAACCTGCCTGTGGAAGAATCAGAATATCCTGCTTTATGTATCTGGAAAATTCCGCACGGATCATACTCTTTACATTCCGCCCAGCTGCCAGAGAATCATCGTTTTCCCATCCGCTTTCTCCATTTTCCGAAGCAAAGGCAAACTCCGCCACAAAAAAACTTCCTTCCAGATCAATGTTCAGATATCTGGCCTGTGCCATCACACGCTCCCTGCTTAAATGTTCTGCATCCAGAATAGAGGAAAACAGCTGCTCTGCGGCGTTTCTGTCGTTCTCTTCCAGCACGAGTTTCCGGCAGATGATCTGTGAGAGGTCGATCAGCGGATACTTTTCCGACAGTTCAAACAATGGAAGATTTTTTTCCTCACAATACTCTATCAATTCTTCGGAAATTTGTCCTTCATTGATGCCCAATGCTGTGATTCTGTATTCATACATCTGATGGATCAATGCCATCAGTTTCTTGCTGTCATCTGTGACACTTGGATTTGTCAGAACTACAAATTCGTCTCCGTGGATGTAATTTTCGATCTTATATTCGCTTTTTACACATTGCAGACAGTCCGCAAAATAAATCCACCGGACAGACTTCTGCAAACCGTTTTCTCCTGCTTTCAGCTTCAGAACCTCTGTAAGTTCCGGGATCTGCATCATATCTTTACAATTCATAAACCTCTAGTCCTCCCACTGGTAATGTTTCATATCCACACATCCATTGGTTTTAAATTCTATGCCTTCGTCTTCCAGCAGGATTTTCTGCTCTCTCCAGCCTGGTGCAGTACGCCCTGCATGGTTCACAACTCTGTGGCAGGGATACTTCCCATAAAATTCTGCCATACCTAAGACTTTTCCTACAAGACGTGAATTTTTATCCCGGCCAATCAGACGTGCGATCTGTCCGTAGGAGGCCACTTTTCCTTCCGGTATTTCTTCTACTACGGACAGTATCTCGTAAATCAGATCCTCATCCAGTATTTTTCCCATGATCTTTCCTCCGCAATCCTGCTGGCAATTTTCATAGCATGCTTTCATAAATAAAATATCTGTCTTTTCTTGGATGTCTGCACCAGACCGTCCTCTCAGCCGTAGTTTTACAGTGCAGTTCCTTTCTTTGGAACAAATAAACGGCTCATATCTGTATGTTCCAGCTTAAGAAGTGAAATTTTTTTATCAATTCCTCCGGCGTATCCTGTCAGACTTCCATTTGTTCCTACGACCCGATGGCAGGGAATGATAATGGAAATTTCATTATGACCAACCGCACCGCCTACTGCCTGGGCCGACATATGAGAAGTATTTTTCATCACTGCCATTCTGCGCGCAATTTCTCCATATGTGATCGTCTGTCCGTAAGGGATCTGTAATAAAATCTTCCACACTTCCTGTCTGAATACTGAACCAGTGGGATGAAGTGGCGGAGTAAATTTCGGTTCTTCACCGGAGAAATATACATCCAGCCATTTTTTTGCTTCTGTGAGAATTTTCGTTTTCTGTGGAACATAATCTTCCTGAAGTGTATTTGCAAAATATTTCTGTCCTTCAAACCATAGGCCGGTAAGTCCAATTTCATCTGCGGCAAGCAAAATATCTCCGATTAGTGATTTATATTTGCATGTGTATACCATATTTTCCCCCACTTTCATTTATCTCTACAATTTTTTCTAATTAAATTTCTGTATCATCTTAAAAAAACACTTTTCGCTTATACATATAGAATTTTCTTACCTGACCTGCTTTTTCCAATATCAGCTCCTGCAGTTTTTCATCCAATTCCCGTTTTTTATCTTCGGATAACTGTACCCAGTCATCGGTAAGTCTGGCCATTTCCCGGATTACATCTTCATAGCCGTTAAGCCCCGCTACTGACATTCCACGGAAGCATAGAATGATTTCAGATCAATAGCTATATAGATATGTTCTTCTTTTTTATCCATGGACACACCTCCGGAAATTTTTTCTTTTCTTATTATATCAGAAAATGTGTTCGATTATAGATTTTTTTCTCTTTTTATGCAAAAAAACTCCTCCGGTTTTACTGCCGGAGGAGTTTTTTCCATTTTATGCGTTTTTCTTTCGATTTCGCTGTATCACACTGCTTTTAAAAGCTTTATACATTGCTGGTGACAATTCTGGTGCATCTTCATCTGGTACAATTGGTGATTTTTTTGCATTCATAACTTCCTGTATTTGCTCTTTTGTCGGCTTCTGCCCTTTATTAATAGTAAATGTTTTGATCATAATAGAGCCTCCTCTCTGATTCCGTTGCCAACCTAGCTGAGATCAATCGAATGTTTTCTTTTCTTTCGGTAAACACCACAAATAAAACTTCACCAACACATCCTATAGCAATATATCTGTCTTCTTCTGTACTGTGCTCAAAATCATACATTTCTATGTAATTCTTATCTTGAAATACATATGCTGCAGTTTCGAATGATATCTTATGTTTTTTCTGATTGATCAGATTCTTTTCCTGATCCCACTCAAATTTCAATTAATCACTCTCCTGCTTTTTTCTAAGTATATCATACATGGAATTTTCAGACTAGTAAAATAAATATAAACAATATTATAATAGTATAAGAAAAAGCGGCAGAACCTCTATTTTTGCAGGCTCTACCGCTTTCTATCTGAATTCCCCTCAAAAAATCTTTATATTAGAACAGTCCTGTGATCTTACCGCTCTCGTCTACGTCGATCTTAGTTGCTGCCGGTACTTTCGGGAGTCCTGGCATGGTCATGATCTCACCTGTCAGTGCAACAATAAAGCCTGCACCTGCGGAAATCTTAAGATTTCTTACTGTTACCTCGAAATCTGTCGGAGCACCAAGCTTTGTCTGGTCATCTGTTAAGCTGTACTGGGTCTTAGCTACACAGATCGGGCAGTTGCCAAATCCAAGTGCCTCCAGCTGTTTCGCCTGCTTCTGGGCATTTGCTGTAAGAACCACTTTCTTTCCACCGTAAACCTTCTGTACAATCTGGTTCAGCTTATCCTCGATGGAGCCTTCCAGTTCATAAGCATATGTGAAGTCATTCGGCTCTTCAACAAGACGGATTACTTCCTCAGCGAGCTTGATTCCGCCTTCGCCACCTTTTGCCCATACCTCGGAAAGTGCTACGTTTACGCCAAGCTCCTTGCATTTTGCTTCCACAAAATCAAGCTCTGCCTTGGTATCGGTCGGGAATGCGTTAATAGCTACCACACATGGAAGCTTGTATACATTTTTGATATTGCTTACATGCTTCAGAAGGTTCGGGATACCTTTTTCAAGAGCCTCAAGGTTTTCATTGTTCAGGTCAGCCTTTGCAACGCCACCGTTGTATTTCAGGGCACGTACGGTTGCTACGATAACAACTGCACTTGGTGTAAGCCCTGCCATACGGCACTTGATATCCAGGAATTTCTCTGCTCCAAGGTCTGCACCGAAGCCAGCCTCTGTGATCGCATAATCAGCAAGCTTCATAGCCATCTTTGTAGCAGTTACGGAGTTACATCCGTGAGCGATGTTTGCGAATGGTCCGCCGTGAACGATCGCCGGAACATGCTCCAGTGTCTGAACAAGGTTTGGTTTCAGAGCGTCCTTCAAAAGTGCTGTCATAGCACCCTCTGCGTGAAGGTCTCCTGCTGTTACTGGTTTCTGCTCAGCAACCTTGCCATAAGTGTATCCGATGATGATTCTGGAAAGTCTCTCTTTCAGATCTTTGATATCACTTGCCAGACAGAGAACTGCCATGATCTCAGATGCTACAGTGATGTCATATCCGTCTTCACGCGGCATACCGTTTGTTCTTCCGCCAAGTCCGTCTACTACATTACGAAGCTGACGGTCGTTCATATCCACGCAACGTCTCCATGTGATCTTTCTCGGGTCGATATTCAGCTCATTACCCTGGAAGATATGGTTGTCGATCATTGCTGCAAGAAGGTTGTTTGCCGCACCGATTGCATGAAAATCACCGGTAAAATGAAGGTTGATATCCTCCATCGGAACTACCTGTGCATAGCCGCCGCCTGCCGCACCACCTTTGACACCGAATACCGGTCCAAGGGATGGCTCACGAAGAGCTACCATAACATTTTTTCCAAGTCTCTGCATTCCATCTGCAAGACCTACCGTTGTAGTTGTTTTTCCTTCCCCGGCCGGTGTCGGGTTGATAGCTGTCACAAGAATCAGTTTGCCGTCTTTTTTGTCTGTTTCTTTCAGGAGATTATAGTCGATCTTTGCTTTGTATTTACCATACTGCTCCAGATATTTGTCATCAATACCTGCTTTCTCTGCAATCTTGGTAATTGGCTCCATTGTGCACTCCTGTGCAATCTCGATGTCACTTTTAAATCCCATAATGTTCTCCTTTCTCCGCTGCAACCGTCTGCATCTTTTATCCCATAAAAAAGAGCAGTATCTGAATTTTTTCAAATACTGCCCAGACGGTCGACTCATCGAATCTCCGGCTCCCTCGTGGTTATCCCACAACTCCGTCAGTCACCGAAGACTTTATTAATTTGATGATTGAATATTAACATATTTATTAGTACTTGTCAAGAAATTATCAAATTATTTTTTTCACTTTTAAAGTGAACTGAGTCTAATTTTCTGAATCATTTCAGTTTTCCGTACTATTCATCAGATACTGAATGTTATAAGGAAAATTCTATTTTTCGTCAATTAACGTAAATCAGGTCTGATTTTTGCCTGCAAACCCACACCGGATCGCCTGTGTCGGACATATCTTTTTACATCTTCCACATCGGATGCATTCTGTACTGTTTGGATTTTCCGTCGGATCGACCTCCATCTGGCAGATATTTCTGCATTTTCCGCAGTGAACACATTTTTCTTTATCTACTCTGTAACGAAAAACGGAAACTTTATTAAATACCGAATAAAAAGCTCCCAACGGGCAGATATACTTACAGAATGGCCGGTATATCATAATTGATAAGATAATGGTGATCACCAGGATTGTATTTTTCCACATGTACAGCCAGCCTACTGCACTTCGCATGGATTTGTTCAGCAGCACCAGAGGGATACCTCCCTCCAGCGTTCCTGCCGGGCAGATCAGCTTGCAGAAATACGGTGCTCCTTGCCCCATGATATCTACTACAAACATAGGAAGTATGATCACAAATACAAGAAAGATCACATATTTCAGTTTTCGCAGAAGCTTATCTCCCCGAAATGTCCGAATCTTCTTTGGAAAAGGAATCTTGTTCAACAGATCCTGGATCAGTCCAAAGGGGCAGAGAAATCCACACACCAGTCTTCCAAGCAACGCTCCCACAAAGATCAGAAATCCAGCTACATAATATGCCATTTTGAAGTTCCAGCTTCCGATCACAGCCTGAAGAGACCCAATGGGGCAGGCCCCTCTTGCCCCGGGGCAGGAATAGCAGTTCAGCCCCGGAACACATACATTTTTCAGTTTTCCGGTGTAGATCTTGCCAGTTATAAACCCTGATATGTGACTATTTGTAAGGGCCGCCCACAATGCCTGGATCCCATGCCGCGGCCATTCATTTATTTTCATCTTCTTATTATCCAATGCCTATACACTCCATACAGATGTTGATCGCTTTTGTAAAAACTACAGATACCTCGCCCCTGCAGATTCCCAGTATCATCAGTAAAATCCCCAAAAACGCCAGAGCTGGTCCGATCCACCTGGATTCTGTTATTTTTCGAATCATTTTTCCACTCTCCGTAATGATCATGTTTTACTTAGAAACGTTTTTAAGCTCTTTTTCCACAATTTCCTTCCATTCGTCCAGTGTATGGCTTCCTGTATAGGTATCGCCTACAATGTTTCCATCTTTGTCAACAAAAAATGTTTCAGGAAATGCGGAAATCCCCTGCAGACGACCGTTCATCATAGTGGTATCCGGTGTCAGGAACGGATATTCTGCTTTTGTTTTTTCCTGAAGAATGCCTGCTTTCTTTACAGCCTCCTCGTCCTGATTTCCCTTTTCATCTGTAGTATCAAGCACTACGCCTGCTACTCCGACGCCTTTATCTTTCATTTCTTTATAGAGCTCCTGAAGTTCCGGAATCTCTTTTACACATGGTGAGCACCAGGTTGTAAAAACATTTACCAACGTCAGGTCATAGTCACTGAATACTTTTTCTGTATATGTTTTTCCATCTATTCCTGTTGTTTCAAATTTTCCTACAGATTTTACATCCTCCGGGTTGCTGCTGGTATCCTGTGGCTGGTCAAACACGGAAATATTCTGATATGGTGCCATTTCCGTAATATCGGTTTTGATCTTTTCCAGTTCCTTTGTCAGCTTTTCATCTGCATCTTTGTTTGTGCTCAGATAATATTTGTATTTCCCGTCACTGCTGCTTCCAAGCTCTTTATGCTCTGTACAGCCGGTGATCTCATCCAGCTTTTTCTGTGAAGCTTCGTCATAAACGCCAATTGTACCGATTCTGTCCAGACCTGCCACCCAGTCGTCATATCCTGTTCCCATCTTCTGTATTTCGGCATTTTTCTGTTCCTCTGTCATTTTGCTCCAGCTTACATAGGCATATGTCACTGCATTGGTCTGATTCTCAAAATCTTCCGTGGTAAGCATTGCAATGCTCTGGTCCTTGATCTGCTTTAACAGCTCCTTCGAAAGTGAAAGCTTCAGTCCCAGAAACGGATATTCATAAGAATCCTGTGCCTTGCAGGTTACGTCGGAAGGCTTAAATGTACCTGCTACCAGATCTGATGAAACTGCCTCTCCATCCATCATCATTGCCGCTCCGGGATCTGCTGTTTCCGTACTTTCCGCCGCTGTTACCGGCACACTTCCTAATGCAGATATTCCTAATACCGCTGCTGCCATAAGTGCTGTTATTTTCTGTGTTCTGAATTTCATTGTTTATATTCTCCCTTCTGATATCACCGGCCCATATCCGGAACCGACGTATATTTTATATGTAAATCTTGCTCTCTGTAGCCTTACTATATCATCCCCTGTATAAAATCTCTGTTAAGAAACAAAAAAATTTACAGGAATTTTATGCTATACATGATATTATAGATAACAAAGCAAAATCAACTGTTTTTTAGGAGGATTTACTATGCATATATTGATAATTGAAGATGAAAAGCAGCTCTGCCAGTCTATTGCGGAGGGACTTCGCATGGATGGCTATGAAGCGGACACATGTTTTGACGGGGATGAAGGACTGGAATTATGTCTGGTGGAAAATTATGATCTCATCCTTCTTGATCTGAATCTTCCAGGCGTTGATGGTCTGGAAATCCTGCGCCAGTTTCGGGAATCCGATACTTCCACTCCCGTTTTGATCCTCTCTGCCAGAGGACAGATCCAGGACAAGGTTGAAGGGCTTGATCTCGGTGCCAATGACTATCTCACAAAGCCTTTTCATTTTGAAGAGCTGGAGGCACGGATCCGAAGTCTGACACGAAGAAAATTCATCCAGCAGGATGTGTGTCTGCAATGCGGACGTATCAGCTTTGATACCCGTACAAGAAAGACCAGTATCGATGGACTCCCCCTTTCTCTGACCCGAAAGGAAAGTTCTCTTCTGGAATATTTCCTTCTTCATCAGAACCGTATCATAAGTCCGGAAGAAATGATCGAGCATATCTGGGACGGAAGCGTCAACAGTCTCAGCAATTCCATTCGTGTCCACATTTCTTCTCTTCGAAAAAAGCTGCGCACTGCTCTCGGCTTTGATCCGATACAGAATAAGATCGGCCAGGGTTACATTTTAACGGAGGATATGCAATGAAAAAAATAACTAGAAAGCTTTCTCTTCAATGGCGTCTGACACTGATCACCGCGCTGCTTATGACAGTCACCTGCATTCTGATGTATTTTTTTATCAGCCAGTCTGCAGTTGCCGGAATGGAGGATCTGGGAGATTACATGATACGGATCGATAACACAGATTCTGCTCCCATCACCTTTAATATGAATCCCTCCGTCTTATTTCCGGAGCTTTCCGATCAGCTGCAGTTAACCAAAAAACTGTTTCTCACCAAAGGCCTCATGGTAACAGGGATCATCATCCTTCTCAGCAGTATCTGCACTTATTTTATCAGCCGTCAGGCATTACTTCCCCTGCGCAGACTCAGCCAGGAGGTGAACAAAATAGAGGTCCAGAACCTTTCAGAGGCTCTTGAAGTTCCTGCTACCAATGACGAGATTTCCCGCCTGACAATTTCATTTAACAAAATGCTCGCACGCCTGGATGAGGCCTTTACTGCCCAGAAGCAGTTTTCTGCCAATGCAGCCCATGAGCTGAGGACTCCTCTTGCCGTTATCCAGACAAATCTGGAGGTTTTTGCCCGCAGGGAAGCACCTGCTTTACAAGATTATCAGGAGATTTTTTCCATGCTCCAGGAACAGACCGGGCGACTTTCCCATCTGGCTGAAATCCTCCTGGATATGACCGGCGTACAGACTGTTGAACGTTCCGAAAGGATCTCTCTGGCAGCACTGACTGATGAGGTTTTCTGCGACCTGGCTTCTGTAGCGGAACAGAAGGATGTTGAACTGATCCAGAAGGAGGGAGACTGCATTATTACCGGAAGTTACCTGCTGCTGTATCGTGCTGTGTACAATCTTGTGGAAAATGCGATCAAATACAATCACTCCGGTGGAAAAGTAACCGTAAATATCCATCTTTCCGAAGAAATAACAGATACATCCACGTCTGTCAATTATGTCTTTCTTGAAGTCTCCGATACCGGAATCGGCATTCCTCCCGAATATCAGGAAAAAATCTTCACCCCGTTTTTCCGTGTGGACAAATCAAGAAGCCGCGCTATGGGAGGTGCCGGCCTGGGGCTTGCACTTGTCAGTGAAATTGTCAGACAGCATAACGGACAGGTAAAAGTACTAGAAAGCAGCAAAAAAGGCAGCATAATTGCAATTATGTTGCCAGTCTGAACATGTTTGTATTACATTTACTTTATATGCTCATGAACGCAATCGCTTTGCGATCTGCGTTCAAATCCGAGTATATTTTTTCAACAATACTGTCTGTATCCATTTCGCAGGTAATAGCCTGTTCCCTGAGAGCTGAAGAAAAATCTTTTTCTCTCCACCATCTGCGCATATCTTTTTCACCAAATTCTCTGTTTCTTGTATTATGCCGTCTCACGGTTTCTTCAAACGACAGATCAAAATAATATGCGTATACATTTGAACCATATAATTCATTTGCCAGTTCAAACAACGAACGATACCATTCATCATACATGATCCCTTCCAGGATAGAAAATTCACTGTGTTCCCTTCCGTATCGTAAAAGTTCTGCCATAAGCGGCAAAGCCTTTGTATCTATGCCATCATCAACCCACAGCATATTTCTTCTGACCTCATCCTGTGATATCAGCATTGTATTACGTCCTAGCTTTTTCTGTAATGTCTTCGCTACGGTTGTTTTTCCACTTCCTGAGTTTCCTCTGAGAATGATTAATTTTCCCATGTGCTGCTTTTCCCTTTCAATACAAAATACAGAATTTTTATGACCGTCCAGTCTATTTTACAGCTTTTTATTCCAACTGACAATATTCCCAGTGCTATGATCATTTTATTTAACCTCTATGCTCTCCATAGGCATTCTTCTTTCTCTGTATTTTGCTCTGTTTCTGTAATCTCAGTTACTGTCTATACAATAGCATCGTATATTTTATCCGTACATGTTCATTGTATAAATCTTTATGTTTATAATATAATTTTGCACTGTAAAAAATCCCCTGAACACGGATAGGATTCCGTATTCAGGGGACTCTTTTTCTGCACTTGCATCTATTTTATTGTTTATGATACCTCTCGATCACACAGGTATGTTGCTTTATTTTTTTATCATAATTGATTCCTGCAAGCAGGAGATTTCCATGATAGTCTTTCAGTGCATCTACATATTGCTTTTCTTTAATCTGTGATATGGCTCCATGGGCATCTTTGTCCCATTTCAGTTCAATGACTGCTGCCGGTTTGTCAGCGTATAACTTTCTTGGGATAAAACAGATATCTGCAAAGCCTTTTCCGGTTGGCAGTTCCCGGATAACTGTATAGTACTCTCTGGCAAAATAAAATGCCAGATTAATGGTGCAGCTCAAAGAATTTTCATCGTTGTACTGAAGAACCGAAATTTCTCTGTGTGCCTGATCAATTCCTTTTGCAACTGCTTCCCCATCCAGATTCCACAATGCTTCCAGGAGTTTTCTGGAAGACTCTACCGACTGTATGACTTCTTTCCAGTCCATGGTGCTGATGGCATTTATATACTGCCACTCAAAATGTGATTAAACATACTCACATCGAGATAATGCGGATTCTCACGAATACCGCTTACTGTTTCTTTGTGTATGCTTTTGAGTAACCGGAGTTATCTCTACTCACAGATCCTAAGTACACTCCACAGTCGTTAATTCCCGAAATAGCCTTCGGTACATACTTACGTTTGCGGAATCATGCAACTTCGTAAGTCTCTGCATCTCTCAGATTCAGTGCTGCATTGAGATCTCTGTCCTCAATATATCCACATGTGCATCTGTAGATCCTGTCTGAAAGTTTCAGATCTTTTTTAATACAGCTGCAGCAGTGGCAGATCCTGGAAGATGGATACCATCGGTCAACTACCCTCAGTTCGATTCCATATTCAGCACATTTTGTTTTCAATTTTGTCCGGAATTCATAGAATTTCTGGGACGCAACTGCTTTTGAGAGATGCCGGTTCTTCATCATCCCGGATATGTTCAGATCCTCAATCGTTATATGAGACGGCTTGGTTTTCACTATCTCAGATATTACCTTGTTGATATGATCTGTACGGATATTTTCTATCCGATGATGAAGTTTCTGTACTTTAAGCTTTTGTTTGCATATATTTGCTCTTTGAGTGGACTCTCCTTTCTTTAAGTTCTCATATTTACGGGAAAGCTTTCGCTGTGCCCGTCTTAATTGTTTCTCAAGTTTTCTGATCCGTACTGTTTTATTGATATTTCTGTATACAGTTTCATTTGACACAACTGCAAAGTCTTTCAGCCCCAGATCAATTCCGATCCCATCAGTGAAATTTCCAGCTGCTTCCGGAGCAGGTATATCGACAAGTGCAGACACATAATATCTGCCTGCTTTCACGGAAACTGCCCCGCTTCGGATCACATATCCATCCTTAGAGGTCGGAATGTAACCTTTTTCTTTCAGCCTTACCCAGCCAAGTGTTGGGATCTTGATCCTGTGACGTTCACAGAGACAGTCTTTGGGATTATTCTTTACAAAATACATTTTTACATCAGATCTTCCTTTTTTCTTATATCTCGGGAAACTACTCTGATGATGAAAAAATCTTGAAAAAGCGGTACAGGCATTTTCGATTGCATTCTTTACCGATTTGGAACTGACTTCTCTGATCCAGAAATATTCCGGATGCCTTGGAAGGTATTCATTGTTCAGCCATACACTGAACGACTTGCCGCTCATAAATCTTTCACCGGCATCATAACGTTCTTTATTATGAAACAGGTAGAAATTATAAATATATCTGCATGTGCCGATTGTCTTATGTATTTTGATCTTCTGCTCTTCTGTAGGATCGATCTCTGTCTTGAAGCTCTTCAGCAATCTCCTCATCCTTTTCTATCTGTTTTTTATACTTACGAAGTCCATATAATCTACAGGAAAACACATGAAGGATGGAAATAATATCCTGTACAAGTTCTTCCTGTGGTGACAGTTCTTCATTGTTCACCACCAGTATCGTTGTGTGGAATTTCATGCAGAATCTTTCAAACCAGTCGTATCCAAAACGGATAAATCTGTCTTTATGCGTGATCACTATGGTTTTGACCTTCTGCTCCATGACTTCGTCCAGTAATCCATTCCATTTCTTGCGGTTATAATCAAGTCCGCTTCCATAGTCTTCAATGCACTGGTCTACGATCATTCCTCTGGCATTACAGAACTGACGCAGAAATGCTGTCTGATCTTGAAGATCATCCCTTTGGTTTTTGGTAGATACTCTTGCATAAATAACAACTTTTCGTTTATCATGTTCTATATTTATACCTTTAAATTGAAGATACTGGTCATATGTGTAATAACGCCTGTCTGTTGGAGTTCGGTTTGCTTTTAAGATTCCCTCTCTGTCCCATCTCTGAAGCGTTTTTACAGAAACACCTAATAATCCAGCAAAATCTTTTGGTTTATAATTTGTGATATTTGATGTGTTCACAATATACCTCCATAAGTATATTTAAACACATTTAATACCTTTTCACAATATATTTAGTTGCTTATATCATACTCCTGCGACACCTCTTTATTTGGAATCGCCACAGTTTTGTCCGGCCAGTGATAGTTTAAGTAGCCCAAATGTACCAGAAGTGTCAGTACATCATCCTTTCCCTGAAATGTTGTCATATCGTTGGAAAAAGTACCTGTATTGATCTGCACCTTATCGCCTGCCAGCATTCTTATCACTGCATCTTTCAGGCCATCATAATTCATACGGATATAAATTTTCAGTGCTTCATAGGTTTCTGTCTGATTCCAGTAATTATCAAAAATTCCACTTAACATGGCATCCACCACAGATTTCGGGCTGTACATGGAATATGTCTTCTTTCTTCCCTCTTCTATAGCAACCAGCTCATAGCCATCATACCATGCCTGTGCCTCCTGAAAATTCCGTTTATACCGGCTGCAAAGTTCCTTTACTTCCTCTTCTGTAAATCCAAAAAACTCTGCCATTTCTCTTGGATTGATCATGGAATATTCCATAAACATATTTAATGCAGAATGGGAACCATATTTTTTTACCGGAAGGATTCCGGTCATATAAGCTAATGCCACATATTCCTGATCTTTCAGCCATACACGCAGAAAATCCAGATATTTTTTCTGTGCTTCCATATTCTGTTTAAATTCACGGAATATACAATCCCATTCATCGATCAGAATGACAAAAGGATGTCTGGTATATGCAAAAACATCCTGCATGGCAAAGACCAGATAATCACTGTCGATATAATCCGGATACTGCATCTTCAACTCTCTGAGAATACGCTTCTGAAGAAGCTTCAGCATCTCATCCATATCCGGTGCAGCGCTTAAAAATTCCTGCATATTGATCCGGATCACATCATATTGATTCAGATGTTCCCGGAAGCTTTTGTCTGTATGGATTCTGAGAGCAGAAAACAGTTCTGCACTATCTTCCCCTCTGCCATAATATGCAGCCAGCATATTGGCAGCCATGGATTTTCCAAATCGTCTCGGTCTGCTCACGCAGACAAAACGCTGCTCTGTTCCCAGTACTTCATTTGTTTTTGCGATCAGCCCGCTTTTATCCACATAGATTTTTGACCGCAGACAGACTTTAAACATTCCACCGCCCGGATTCAGATAACTTCCCATTCAGCTTCTCTCCCTCTTAAAAAAATGGCTTCACAGTATCCTTTTCTTTCTGAAACTATGATACCATGAAACCATTTTTCTGTAAATCCAACGGATTCCCTCTCAGTTCTTCCATCCATCAAACGCCTTGATCTCTTCAATAAATTTATTCACCACAGGGGAATTGGGGATGTTTCTTCTCCAGGCTACCACCGTATTGGAAGTGATCTCCGGATACAGTCTTTTCTGGATAAGAAGATCCTCCCGCCAGTACCGTCCTGCCCCTTCCAGGGAAACCGGATAACCGGCACCCTTGGATGCCAGGATCCCCGCATTGGTTCCCAGATTACTGGTGTATGCCACATGAAGCCTGTGGAAATCCTTTCCGAACCAGTTGCAAGGAGACTCCTGGCCCCTGTACGCTCCGGCAGGATCAGCGGCTTGTCAATAAGATCCTCTTTTTCTATGAAATCCTTTTTCACAAGAGGATCATCCGGCCGCAGTCCTACTACCCAGTGATCACTGTCTGTGATCCGGATATATTCCAGTCCTTCCGTATTTACCGGTTCCATAAACAGTCCAACATCCACAAGACCTTTGTTCATCATTTCATAGGTGATATCCGCAGTTGCTGTATGGATGGCGATCTGAACCAGCGGATATTTTTCCCTGTACTGCCTGCAGAATTCTGCCAGTACCTCCACTGCCGTAAACTCTCCGCAGCCTACTGTGACCGTACCTTCCATAAGCTCATCTTCACCTTTCAGCTCTTCTCTTTACGTTCTTCCAGATCAAGAAGCTCCTGGGCCCGCCTCTTAAAAAAGATTCCCTGATCTGTTAATGTGATATTTCTTCCGGACCGCACCAGAAGCTTCACTCCCAGTTCCTCCTCCAGAGCTGCCAGCTGTCTGGAAAGGGTAGGCTGTGTGATATGCAGCTGCTCTGCTGCTTTTGTAAAACTCTGCTCCCTGGCAACAGCCAGAAAATATCTCAGTATTCGAAAGTCCATTCTGTATCCCATCCTTTATTTTTTCATAAAACAAATCTTCTCAAACGCATCTTTCCCTATTATACACTACACCTCTCCCAGATAACAGACCCCACTGCTGCCCTATTTTCTTTTTATACCAAAACAGGAGCAAAAAGCTTTTCATAGCTTTTTACTCCTGTACGTTCTAAAAGTATGATTTATCCTTTGATCGCACCCGCAGTGAGACCTCGGATCATAAATTTGCTCAGGAACATATACAGTACCAATGTCGGAACCACTGCAATAGCCATTGCCGCAAACAAAGGCCCCCAGTCAACCTGTCCGTAAGAACCGTTGAACATGATCAGCGCTGTGGGAATGGTCTGCATTTCTGTTTTCGAGATCATGGTCTGGGAAAAGATCAGGTCATTCCAGGAAGACATAAACTGTAAGGTAAGAACTGTCATAATGGAATTTGTCATAAGCGGAAATACGATTTTTCCTACAACCTGATAAATACTGCATCCGTCAATAACCGCCGCTTCTATCATTTCATTTGGCACAGATTCAAAGAATCCTGTCAGAAGTGTAACCGAAAGCGGCAGGGAATATGCCGTGTAGATCAGGATCAGACCAATTCTGCTGTTAGTAAATCCAATCTTATTATAGATCGTAAATAAAGGGATCAGCGCTACCTGTATCGGAACCATCATTCCAATAAGGATGTAACCATTGATGTTTGATCTGTGTTTCCATTTCATTTTTGCCAGAGCAAAGGATAACGGCACTGCCGTGATCACAATCAGCAGCATGGAACCTGCTGTACAGATGATACTGTTTACAAAGGATGTTCCCATATTTCCGGTATTCCATGCTTTTATATAATTTTCAAAATTAAAGGACTTGGGCAGCGAAAATGCGGAATTCATCGTAAACTCTGTCTGGGTTTTAAAAGTACACAAGATCAGCCACAAAACCGGATAGATCGCAGCAATGAGCAAAACAGCGATCAGTATCATGCTGATACTCCTTGATACAATATGTCTGCTATCTTTCATCACTTTCCTCCTCACTCTCCGTCTTTTGTCTTAAAAATGCGACCCACCACAAAGGTAAAGATCGCACATTCGATCAGAATGATCACTGCCAGAACACTTCCATAGCCAAACTGTGCATAATTAAATGCCGTATTGTACATATACATAGATGGCATCATGGTTGTCGTTCCCGGACCACCGCCTGTTAAAGCAACCGGAGAATCGTAAACCTTAAAGCATGCCGTGATACAGATAACAATCGCCATTCTGAAAACCGGCTTCAGCTGCGGAATCTGAATCTTTGTAATAATCTGCCATGTTGTTGCTCCGTCAATTCGCGCCGCTTCCACAGAATCCTCCGGAAGCTCGATGATTCCCGAATAGAAAACCAGAATGTACATACCTACCGCTTTCCAGATATCCATGATGATCAATGCAAGCATGGCTGTCTTCGGATCACCGATCCAGCCTTTTACCAGACTGTCCAATCCCACTGCTGAAAAAAAGCTGTTCAGCAGACCATACTGTGGCGTAATCGCATAGATTTTAATAAACATCTGTGCCACTGCAACACCTGGAAGTACAACCGGAACAAATAAAAGAGTTCTCACCAGATTCTGATGCTTCTTTACTCCGAAATTGATCAGCATTGCGATCAGAAATCCAAGAATGATCTGTGCTCCACCGACAACTACCACATAGAGAAGATTATTTTTCACTGTGACCCACAGAGTCTTGTCTGCAAAGATCCTGGCATAGTTTTTCATTCCGGCAAATTTAAAATCCAGTCCCGGCTGGCCGCTGAAAAATGTATACACAAATGACCAGATCAACGGAATGAATACCAGACAGGTAAACAAGATCACTGCCGGTAATATAAATAACGCGATCGCTTTTTTATTTCCCAGTACTTTATTCATTCTTTCCTCCCTTTTTCCTGAAAAAAGGCCAAAAAAAGAAAGCTGGCTGTTTTCGCCAGCCTTCTTTTTTTATAATTGTTACTGTACCATGGCCCATGCATCATCAATTGATGTTCCGTAATCTTCCGGACTCATCTGGCCAAGAGCTACCATCTGTGCGCCCTGATATTCTACATCCTGCACACTGGTAGGCATTGCATATTCCGGCCATACGGAAGCTGCACCTTCAGACTCTGTTGCATCGGAGAGAAGCTTTGTAAAGTAACCCATATCAAAATCTTCTGTTGTTGCATATGGTGTGATCCAGTTATGAAGTTCCATTCCTTTGTTTCCAAAGTTTTTCATTATGTATCCAAGCCATGCACCCATAGCATCATCATAGGAATCATTTTTTACACACATGTACATTCCGTAGGAAGTTGTATAGGTGTTTGCAGTTCCTTTTCCATCTTTAACAGTAGGAAAGGCAAAAAATCCCACATTTTCTCCAAGAGTATTCTGGTCACTGCTAAGGCTTTCTGTAAACCAGGAGCCATTATAGCACATTGCTGCCATACCGGAAGTAAACAGAGAATTCTGTGTATCGGAATCAACGGTTGTCATACCTTCGCCCATATATCCTTTTTCGCCCATTTCAGCGATCCATTTGTAAGCTTCAAGGAATGCATCATCCTTCCAGGAAACCTCTCCGGCATTTGCTTTTACAAGTAGATCATTTCCACCTGCCTGCGTTGCATAGGCTCCGATTAGTCTTGTAAGCGGCCACTGTTCTTTTCCAGCCACTGCCATTGGCTGGATTCCTGCGTCACTGAGTTTTGCGCATACATCCATAAATTCGTCCATGGTTTTCGGCACATCTAGTCCGTTATCTTTAAAGATCTGTTTGTTATACCAGATACCTTCAATGTTTTTGTTCGTAGGCATTACGTACATAGCATCCAGCTTGGTCAGGTTCAGGATTGCCTGTCTGTCTTCATCAGAAATAGACGTAACCCCCTGCTCAGCGATCACATCATCAATATTTTTCAGGATTCCCTGATCTACATATTTTTCGATGTACTCCTGTGTTCCTGTAACAAAGAGATCCGGCAGATCATTGCTTGCAGCCAGTACGGAAAGCTTCTGGTTCATATCTGACTGTGCTACTACCTCAATCTCCAGATTGATCGGTGTTTCCGGATTCGTGGCATTATATTCCTCTGTCAGCTGTTTAACTACTGCCGTGGTATCCTTATCTTCATTCCATGCGGTAAGAAAATGCACGGTTTTTTCTTTTCCGGCGTCTTTTTTTGCTGCGGATACCGGTACGGTTCCTCCTGCCATAAGTGAAACTGCTGCCGCTGCAGCGATCAGACTTCCTGTAACTTTTTTCAGCTTCATAGTTCATCCTCCTGATTTTTCCTTTTTATCACTCCGCTATTTCTTAAGCTGATTATATTGTACCGAAAAAACTCTTTCCCTAAAATCCGGAGGATTTTATGATTCCTGGGGGATTTTTTATGCTTATAGGGATTTTTTATAATTATCCAGCGTCATTCCCGTACTCTTTTTAAACTGTGTACTGAAATACTTATAATCATGATATCCTACCATTTCACAGACTTCTTTTGCTTTATATCCCTTCTGCAGGAATTCCATGGCCTTTTCCATTCGGATCTTTGTCAGATATTTGATGTATGTGATTCCTTCTTCTTTTTTAAACAGCATACTGAGATAGGTCTTACTCATATGAACATTTTCTGCCGCTTCATCCAGGGAGATTCCCTGGGCATAATGATGCTCCACGTAATTCTTAACCTCTCTCACAGCCCAGCAGGAATCATCCTCTCTGGATTTTTCTGCTTTGGAAAAAATAAGCTCTGTCTGTTCCAGTGTCCATTCCGCAATCTTACTTTCTGATATCTGCTGCTGTAGTTCCTGATAATCAATATCCAGATACTGTTCTTTTTCTGTTCCTGCTTCATTAAACATTCTCTGAAGCAGATATAATAATTCCCGACATTTCCGAACAAAAAGTTCCGGAATCAGATCCATGCTCTTCAAATATCCGATATAGGTTTGTATCTGCCTTCTACATTCCTCATACTGCCCCATGCGGAAATTAAATTCCAGGGATTCTTGGTCCTGATTCAGCTCTCCCGGAAGAGGTTCTGAATATTCCACTTCATCAATACAGACCGCTTCTTCCATCTCCAGATATCTGGCATATTGCAAGGCACTGCCTGCCTCCTCGAAAGCTTTACTGATTTCATAGATTTCTCTATGCGTGCGGCTGAATCCCACCGTAAACATATCCTCCCTGTCCTCTATCTCTTTTTTCTTTTTTTTCAGCTTTTCCCGGAAAGGAAATTCCATGGCACCAAAATTAAAATATACGATCATCAGACATTCTTTTTCATAAAAAGAATATACCTCTACCGGATTCCCTTCTATCATTTCAAAGGTCATCTTATGAATGATCTCTCTGTAATCATCAATTTCCTGTCGCTGTGTCTCACATACCTTAGCAACACAAACGGAATGGATATTCCGGAATTTTCCGTCTTTCTCCATGATCATCTGCAGGATCTCTTCTTCTTTTTGCGGATTCTCATACAGATCCCGCAAAAATTTTTCCACGTAGACCCTGTCCGCCTTTTCCAGATTTCTGGTCATTTCCTGATAGTTTTTCTGGTAGTTATAAAGATCCCCTGCTTTTTTCAAAACCTCCCGCAGTTTCGGAACGGTAACCGGTTTTTCCAGGTAATCGATCACTCCCAGACCAATGGCTTCCTTAACGTATTTAAATTCGTTAAATCCGCTGAAGACAATATAGATACTTTCCGGAACTTCTTTTTTCGCTTTTTTTATCATCTCAAGTCCGCTCATTCCCGGCATTCGGATATCTGTCATAACAATGTCCGGTTTTGTTTCCAGGATCATCTGCAGTCCATCAATTCCATTTTCTGCAGTTCCCACCAGTTCAAAACCAGGCTCTTTTTTCGTCAGAGCCGCAATCCCCCTGAGCACGATCTTTTCATCATCGATCAACGCGATCTTTAACATTCTTTACCTCCTCCACAGGCAAAATAAGTTTCACAGTCGTTCCTTCACCAGGACAGCTTTCAAATTGAATATCCGCCTTTTCTCCATAGTGAAGCCGTATTCTCTGATATACATTGGACACTGCGTATCCCTGCATTACATCAACTCCGTCCGGAAGGCCCACGCCGTCATCCTCCACGGTAAATATCAGATGATCTTCCTGTGTTTTTCCTGTTATGGTGATACAGCCTTTTCCTATCTTCGGCTCCAGACCGTGATATATTGCGTTTTCTACAAAAGGCTGCAGGATCTGTTTGATAATATGCATATCCATGATTTCCTCATCAACCAGGATCTTTACCAGAAATTTGTTCTCAAATCTGACATTCTGAATATGCAGGTAATCTTCTATAAATCGGATCTCATCTCCCACGGAAATAAATTCCACACCCTCACTTAAGCTGATCTTGAAGATTTCGGACAAGGCCTGGGTCAGATCTGCCACCTGCTCTGCTCCTTCTTCCAGTGCCATCCAATACAGCGTATCCAATGTATTATACAGAAAATGGGGATTTATCTGTGACTGCAAAAGCTGAAGCTGAGAATCCTTTCTTAACAGCTCCTCTTTCGATATCTGTTCTTTTAGTTTCAGTTCCTTCATAACCATATTCTGAAATTCCGTACCGATCACTCCTACCTCATCATTCCCGTAAGAATGGTAAAAAGATCTTTTTCCCCTTCCCACTCTGGCAATATCCTCTTTTAGCTTCAGCAATGGCTTTGTGATCATTCTTGCTTCTGTCACGCAAAGAATTACCGTAAAGATAACAGCAGCTACCGCAACGATGAGAATGATCGTCCGCATCTGTCCTGCCTCCCGGAAAACGGAGTTCCTGGGAACTGCATGGATCAGAGTCCAGTCATCCTGAGCGGATTCCAGCGTTGTGATCAGATATTTGTTTTCCGAATTTTTCAGGATCTCTTCCAGTTTTTCCTGAAACAGCTTCTCCTGATATCCATTCTGATAAACGATCCGTTCCTGATTCTTCAGAACATAGATATCACCATCTGTGGGAAACTGGCCGATCACATTCCGCATGGTGTTTTTGTTGATCTGAAGTATCAGAAGTCCGATCTTGTCAGATGTATTCAGTTTATTCAGTATTTTTACACAGGAAATAATATTCTCCGAATTTCCCAAAACATCATAACCGTACATGATCTCTTTTCCCGCTGCTTCTTCTGCCTGATGATACCAGTCTGCGGAAGAGATTTTTTCATAATCTGCATCCAGCTCTGCCTCTGAACTTGTTTTTCCCGGCTCCTGATAATAAAATTTTCCATCATTGTCAAAAATATAAATTCCGACCAGATCCTGCAGATTATAAATATACGTACTTCCTATCGCTTCCAGGCCATACCAGCGAGAGGGCTCCATGATCCTTCCAACACCGGAATCTTTTGTCTGCAGGATTTTCTGAACTTTTTCATCTCCAAGGATCATACGTGATACGCCAGCATAAGAAGTTACCTTATCATTCAATACTTCATCGGTTGCATCCAGGATCTTTATATAGGACTGCTCATTCTTTTTTTCCAGGAGTCTTCCTGTAAAAATATATATACTGCATCCCATAAACGCTATAATGATAAGAAAAACTGCTACAAAGCTTACTGTCATCCTTCCCCGGATCGTTCGAAAATGAAATTTATTCATAACAGCTCCTTCCCTTGCCCACATGTTTTTTTATATTTCTGCCATATGTCCATTTAACAGGACTTTCCACCCGGAAAGCTCAAAAGGTCTTACAAACTCTGCTTTCCATTCCTGTGGCAGCTGCAGGATGATCCTCAGCTCATGTTCCTCATAATCTGCCTGCCATTTGCAGAATATCATTCCGTCGCTGCACAGAGAAGTTCCCTCTGCCCATCTCAGACCGCAGGGATGAGGCGCAAAAAGAATCTTCTTTTCCAGTTCAGACGGCTGGTCTAATCCCAATATGTTTTTTTTCAGTAATGCTCCGGCCATTCCGTTAAATCCGTGGCATCCTGATATTGCATTGATATTTTCAAAAAATGTTCCTGAGCCGACTTTAAGTTCCTCCAGATATACCTGCTTCAGCTCCCGGATCAGTTCTTCTGTTTCTCCCAGTTCCGACAGTACGGCAAATCGTATCATTAATCCAATAAAAAGATTGGAACCTGCAATATTGGGATTTGCCGGAAATTCCGGACAGGGGCCCATAGTCTTTATAAACTGCCGGAGATAGATCCTGTCGTTTCTGTGAAAACCACTGTAGATCTCCAGACTGCGTCCACCTTCCGAAGGACAATCGTTTCGCTTCAGTTTCCCGTCTTCCACGATTGCTCCGTCTCCGCCTCCGCCAAAGATACCTGCCGTATCATCCAGCCTTTCTATGATCGCCCGCATATCCTGCGCAGCTTTTTTCCATGAAGGCTGCCCGTAGATCTCTCCCAGTCTTTCCAGAACTTTTACTGCCAGGCAATTATTTGCAATACTGATGGGTTTCAGGGCAAAATCCCGGTTTGCCAGAGACCAGTCCACAAATTCTCCCTTTTCTGTTTCTATAAGACCTGTTTTTCCCCTGAGAGATAATATTCCATTAACGAATTCTTCTATTCTGCACCGGAACTTTTCCAGAAATGCCCGGTCTCCGGAACGTTGATAGTAGTCACAAAGTTCTATGGCAAGCCAGTAAGACCAGTTTATGATTCCGGGATCTGTTTTATCTTTTTTACTTCCGGGATAAACTTCCGGAAAAAATCCCTTCCACATATTTTCTGTCAGCAGAAAATTCTCCAGGAAATCTTTTTCCGTTCCGAGGCTTCCAAACAGCTGCCATGCAGCCTCTGCTGAAAACGTAGAATCACAAAGCCAGCCGCCTCGTTCTCTCTGAGGACAGTCCATAAAAATATCCAGTGTACTGAGCCGCAAAGTACGTTTTGCGCCTTCATAGATCCGGTTCAGATCACCGTCATTTGTAAAGAAACTGCAGATGCCCGGATCCGGATAACTGTCATCCAGAACAGATGGCCATCCAAGCCGGATCTCTCCTTCTGTATGGAAAAGAAAACGGAGATATCTTACCAGCTTCGGTTCAAAGGTGATCAGATGATAACTGCCCGGTTTCAGATTATATCTTGTCACATAGGTATTGGCCTTCAGTTCGCCTTCGTAACTTAAATGATCCGTATTGATCAGATCCAGGATCGTCTCTTTTTCAACTTTGACATCAAATTCCACAAATCCCAGTTCCGAAACCGGATGTTCAAACACCGCGCTGACTATGCCTGTCTCCGGCTTTATCTGAAGATCCTGTTTCAGCCTGAAGCTTCCGCTGAAAGCTCTTTCCTCAAGTCCCCGCAATTTTTGCAGAAACTGATTTTCTTCCGGCAGCTGTTCATACCATTCCCGGTTAAAGGTTCTTGCTAATTGAAGCACAAAGCCTTCTCCTGCATTTTTTGTATCTATCATATCATAGATTCCCATAAAATGACTGATCCTGATTGAATTCAGCGTAGCATAGGGCGCTCTTCTTTCCAGAAAAGTGATCTTTTCCGAAACCTCCTGTGGTGTCTGCCAGTTCCCTTTTCCCCGGATCCAGGCATAGCTGTCCGGCTTCAGATCATACCACTCAAGGATTCCTCTGGAATGGCTCATGGTTTCCACATTTGATCTTCTGTAAGCAAGCTCCTGATATAAAAATTCTCCGTTTTTTCCTGTGGCTGCAAGAACATTCCCATTCTCATCTTCTATCTCTGCAATAAAAATTCCTTTTTCCAGTGTATTATCATTGCAGTATTTACCCATTTTATCAAACGCCGCTATTTCCACAGCAACAGAACTTTTTTCCGCTCCTCCCTCTGTCTGACTGCCCTCGATATTAAGTACATCCACTCTGCAATAATGATCTGCACATCGTGCCGGCCCACAGGCATATAATTTCCCATTCACAAATAAACGATAGCTACTTCTTGCCGCAATGGCGATCCTGATCTTTCTGTGCTCTTTGATTTCCGCATAAAATCCCAGAAACTGATTATATCTGTTCTTCAGATCCGTTCCCCACACAGGCTTTGCCTGCTTAAATATATATTCCATAAAGTTTCTCCTCCCATCAGCCTAAACTTTTCCTGATACCATCATACCAGAAGATCCTGGTCCGGATAATACGGATATTTTTCTTTTTTCCGGGGAGATTTTTATGTTTTGCTTCTTTTGGGCACACAAAAAACAGAGACCAGAATTTTGGAAACTTCTGGTCTCTGTTTTTATATTTCAGCTATCTTTGCCTTTCCGGAGCTCCTTTATAACGCTTCTTCATAAATCCCCAGAATATCCTCGCTGCCTGTTTTCCGGGGATTTACTGCAATGTTTCCGCTTTTCATGGCATCCTCTATCATCTGGGAAAAATGCTCTCTGGTTACTCCCACGTCCGATAATTTTGCGGGAATTCCCAGCTGTTTATTCAGCTCCCGTACCGCCTGCTCCAGCATTCCTTTGGAAAATTCCTCTGCGCTTTTCTTTTCCGTGGAAATATTGTTGTAGATCTTCCGGTATTTTTCAAAGGCTGCTTCTTCATTATATTTCACAACGTAAGGGAACAGGATCCCGTTTGCCACGCCGTGAGGCACATTATAAAAGGCACTGACCGGATGGCTCATGGCATGGATGTTTCCAAGCCTTGCCCAGGAAAAAGCCATCCCTGCAAAAAGAGAGCCTGCCAGCATGTCGGAAGCTGCTTCCCTATTACTGCGGTCTGCCACGTAGGTCCGGATGCTCCGCCCAATGAGTTCCATTGCCTTTTCGCTCATGGCCTCGGAAAAAGGAGAGGCATCCAGAGAAACGTATGCTTCCTCTGCATGGATCAGCGCATCCACCCCACAGGCAGCTGCCACAGATGCCGGAGCAGATGTAAGAAGTGTCGGATCCAGCAGCGCGTATGCCGGGATCAGCTCATAAGAAAATACGGTCAGCTTATAATTTCTCTTATGATCCGTGATGACGGAAAAGGCAGTCACCTCAGATCCGGTTCCTGCTGTTGTAGGAATGGCGATCAGCGGGATGATCGCCCCCGGCACCTTGTCTGCCCCTTCATATTCCGTGATGCTGCCGCCGTATTTTGCCACAACACCGACAGCTTTTGCCACATCCATAGGGGAACCCCCACCAAGAGCGACAATAAAATCCGCTCCGCTTGCCCGGAACGCTTCTGCTGCACGTTCCACAGTCTCCACGGATGGATTTCCTTCTGTATCACAGAAGGTGCTGACTGCAATGCCGGCCTGTGTAAGGATCTCTTCACACTGCCCCACCACACCAAGTCTGTTCAGTGTGGGACCGGAAATGATAAAACCATGTTTTCCTCCAAGCTTCCCGGCTACCCCGGGAAGCTCCTTTAATACACCCTCACCAAAAAGAATATTCTGCGGTACAGAAAATGTAAATCTTTTCATGCTGTCCATCTCCTCCGCTTATTCTGAAAGTGCTTTTACTGTCTCTTCAATGATGGCAGCCGCCTGATCACAGTCCTCCTCTGTAATGATCAGCGGCGGTACCATACGGATGGTATGTACTCCGATTGCAGTGATCAGAAGATGGCTGTCCAGACAGCCATGCTTTACATCCACACCGTAAATAGCATCATCAAATTCCACGCCTACCAGAAGTCCCTGACCACGAACCTCTTTTACATGAGGGATCTTTGCAAGTTTTTCCATAAAATAAGTACCCATCTTTGCCGCATTGCCAGCCAGATCTCTGTCGAGAAGTTCCCCAACCTCTGCAAGTGCCGCAGCACAGGAAACCGGATGTCCGCCGAAGGTTGTTCCGTGGGAACCAGGTGTGAATGCTTTTGCTACTTCCTCTGTAGCGCAGATCGCGCCGATCGGCATACCTCCTCCAAGGGCCTTTGCCATGGACACAATATCCGGTTTGATCCCGTAATGCATATAGCTCATCACCTTACCGGTTCTGCACCAGCCTGTCTGAACCTCATCAATAAGAAGGAGCATATCGTTCTCATCACAAAATTCCCGAAGTCCCTTCATAAATTCCATCGTTGCCGGATGGACACCACCCTCGCCCTGTACAGGCTCTATCATAATGGCAATGGTATTTTCCGTGCAGGCATCCTTGAAAGCCTCAAGATCATTGTACGGTGCATAGGAAAATCCGTAGGTCATAGGACCGAAGCCAACCTGGCATCCGTTTCCCGGCTGTCCGGTAGCAGACATGGCACCAAAGGTTCTTCCATGGAATCCCATTTTTGCAGTTACGATATGATAACGGTTCGGACCATATTTTTCGATTCCGTATTTTCTTGCCATTTTGATCATAGCCTCATTTGCCTCTGTACCGGAGTTCTGAAAAAATATCTTATCCATTCCGATGGTTGTGCAGACCTTTTCAGCAAGAAGAGCCTGGGGAATGGTGTACGGATAGTTGAAGGTATGCATCAGTGTCTGTGCCTGGTCCACAACCGCTTTTACTACCTTCTCATTGCAGCTTCCTGCGGAGTTTACTGCGATACCTGCATAAAAATCCAGATATTTTTCGCCCTTCTCATTGTAGATATACTGGTCTTTTGCACTTTCTGCCAGAAAATCCATTCTCTCATAGGTCTCGATCATGTATTTATTTACTTTTTCCTTGATATCCTCAAATGTCAGTCCTGTTTCTTCCAGCTTCATTTCTTTTCCTCCCCTTTTGTGATCTGTTCTGATAAGATCTGTTCCCGTGTGATCAGACCCTTCATCACCAGATATTCTTCGATCATCTTTACACATCCTGCAATTCCGACTTTTTCACTGTTCAGCGTCATATCGTAATTGACGGGATTGGTCCAGTAATTTCCTTTTGTATAATATTTATAATAGTCCGCCCTGTACTTATCTGTGTTCTCAATGGTGGCTGCTGCCACATCTGCGGATACCTTCATCCTCTGCATGGTCCGCTCCAGACAAAAGGCACGCGGCGCTTCGATATAGATACTTACCACATTTTTTCTGCCCTTTAAGACATAATCCGCGCATTTACCGACGATCACGCAGGATTCCTGATCTGCCAGATTTCTGATGATCTGTGACTGATACTCAAACAACCGGTCATCGGAAACAAATTTCTCGTTTCTCGCAATGTACTGCCTGGATCTGGGCAGCCCTTTAAGAAATCCTGTAAATCCTCCGTTACTGCGGATACGCTCATTGATATCCAGGAAAAGCTTTTCATCCAGTCCGCTCATCTGGCTTGCCAGTGTCAGGATACGATTTTCATAACAGTGGATTCCAAGGTCTTTTGCCAGCATGGAGGCGATTTCCTTTCCGCCGGTTCCAAAACCTCTGGCAAAGGTTACAATAAAATTTTCCATTTTATACTCCTTCCTATCCTGCCAGATAACGGCTCAAAAATTCTCTGGTACGGGCATTTTTAGGATTTTTAAACAGCTCCGCCGGAGGTGCATCCTCCACAATGTAACCCTGATCCATAAAAATCGTCCTGGTGGAAACATCTCTGGCAAATGCCATCTCATGAGTCACAATGATCATAGTAAGGCCTGTGGTCGCCAGCTCCTTCATAACATTTAAAACCTCTCCTACCATCTCCGGGTCCAGTGCTGATGTAGGTTCATCAAAAAGCAGGACCTCAGGATTCATGCAAAGCGATCTTGCAATGGCAACCCTCTGCTTCTGTCCACCAGAAAGCTGTGTTGGATTTGCATTGATAAACGGTGCCATACCTACCTGCTTCAGATGTGTGATCGCCCGATCAAAGGCTTCTTCCTTTGAAAGATGAAGGACTTTTCTTGTACAGAGCATACAGTTCTGGAGAACAGTCATGTTGTTAAAGAGATTAAAGGACTGAAATACCATGCCGACCTTTGACCTATAATCATTGATCTCCTTCTGTACTGCTCCGATCTCTTTTCCATGATAGCGTATCTTTCCGCTGGTCTGGGTTTCCAGCTTGTTGATACAGCGAAGCAGAGTGGATTTTCCGGAACCGGAGGAACCAACAATACAGATGATCTCGCCCGGCTCCACGTTGAAGTCAATTTTTCGCAGTACTTCATGCTGTCCAAATGCTTTACTTAATTCCTCAACGGATATGATTGCATCACCCATTATTTTTCCCTCCTTACGGATTTTCCATATATTCCACTGCCAGTGCGTAGTTCTCTGTTTTCTTCATCTTCTTTTCAAGGAATGTAAACAGACGGTTGAATACAAAGCAGAGTACAAAATAGATCACTGCAATAACAAGATAGGATTCAAAATATTTATAATAATTTCCGCCTACAGTCTTTGCTGCCATAAACAGCTCCTGAACTGCTATAACATTCAGAACGGAAGTCATTTTCAGATTTGTAAGAAATGTATTTGCCATCTCAGGGATGATATTTTTGAAAGCCTGCGGAAGTACCACGTAGATCATGGTCTTCATAGGTGACATTCCCATGGCCCAGGCGCCTTCCCTCTGCCCCATATCAATGGAACCGATGCCGGCTCTGACAGTTTCTGCCATGTAGGCTCCGGTGTTCAGTACCGTTACCATAACACCTGCAAACAATGGTGTAATATTCACATTTGCCTGACGGATACCATAATACAGGACCATCGCCTGAACGATCATAGGTGTGTCTCTGAAAACCTCCACATAGATCCTGCAGATTGCCTTTAAAATTTTAAAAATTCCTTTTTTCAGAATGCTGTCGCCTTCATTGATACGGATATCCTGGATGATACCGATGATATAGCCCAGCAGGAAACCAAGAATGGTTCCTGCTACAGCTATATAGAGAGTCAGCCAGGTTCCTTCCAGAAACATACCGGAATATTTTTTTGCCAGAAAGATCATCCATTCCAGGGAATTGGACGGATCTGTAATTGAAAAACCTAACATATCTCCACCCCGCTTTGATTAGTTTGCTGCCGGCTGCTGTGTCAGGACGGTATCCATAAGCTCATCCATTTTTTCCTTGTCATCCCAGCCAATATCATCCATGGCACCCTGCAGCTTATCTCTCAGCTCTGTATCATCTTTTCTTGTTGCGATGCAGACATTGACCATTTCATCATCATTTTTAAAGGTATCCTTCTCATCCAGGTTGATGATCTTCAGATCCTTGTTTGTCAGTGCTGCTGATTCTGCTGTAGGAACATCTACAACGCAGACATCTGCAACTCCGTTAGAGATTGCCATAAAGCACTCTGATGTTGTCTCATAGTTTCCGGACTGCTCTGCACCGTCGATCTGATCCAGAAGCGGTACCCATCCGGTTCCAAGCTGTGTGGTAACCTTGCAGCCTGTTCCTGCAAGATCGGAAAGACCTTTGACATCGTCATATTTGCCTCCTGCCTTTACCACGATACAGTTATCTCTGTAATAATATGGTTCTGTAAATGCATATGATTTTTCTCTTTCTGCCGTTTTTCCCATGCCTGCGATGATACAGTCATAATCGCCGGCATCCATGGAGATTCCGATGGAGGACCATTCAACCTTGTGGATCTCCAGCTTCATTCCAAGCTGATCTGCAAGCTTCTGAGCTACTGCCACATCGTAGCCATATGCGTAATAATCACTGCCGTAAATAGGTTCTGCCTTGCTTCCGTCCGGGGTTGTATCTGTATCCTGGGTCCAGTTGAACGGTGCATATGCACATTCCATGCCAACCCTTAACACATCCTTATCTGATTTGTCTGCTGCCCATGTGGAAGCTGCTGTAGATGCTAACATTGCTACGGAAATAATACCTGTGATCACCATTTTACCTAAAAGATTTTTTTTCATATTCGTTTCCTCCTCTTCTACATAGCTGGCACAAAACATATTTAACTGGTCGACCTGAACGTTTTCGCCTGTAAACAAAAAGGGCGCTGAAAGAAATTTTTCATTTCCTTCAACGCCTTTGTTGTTTGATAGACTTCATTATACTCAGGAGAAGCTTTTCGTCAACTTTTATTTTGCACAAAGTAACTGTGCATTTTGCACAGTGCTGTTGTTTTGTACCGTATTTGCAGAAAACAGATTTTCAGGAAAACATCAGCCGTTTGATCAGGATACAGTTCACCACATCCAGATATTCCATGTAGTCATCCAGCTCAAAATCCACCAGCTCCTGGATTTTATTCAGCCGGTACTGCAAGGAATTTCTGTGGATAAAAAGCTCCTGCGCTGTTTTTCCCACGCTGAAGCCATTCATGTAATAGGCAAGCAGGGTATCCAGAAGAAATGCCCCGTTGGCATGATCGTATTCCTCCAGCTTACCCAGCCGTTCATTACAGTAATTCAGGATCTCATCGTGATTGTCATTGTTAAACAGATACTGATAAATCCCCATTGCTGTGGCACTTAAGACTTTTTTATGTTTGGGGTTGGGAAGCATGTCTTTTTTTGGGATCAGACGCTTTGCCTCCTGATAGCTGGTGCCGAAATCTGCAGGATTGGTGTAGATGCCGCCCAGGATACAGGTGCTTCGGATGGTTCCGTGAAACTGCGGACTGGCATCGATCTTCTGCAGAACCTTTTCCAGCTCATGTTCAATGCTTTTGTCTTTTTTTGCCTCAAAAAGAAGGACAAATTTGTTGAGAAACCGGAGGAACATGGGATTTCCCTCCATTGCCATGACTTCCTGGTTCAGATAATTGGCATAATACTCGTAGATATGCTCATCCTGCTCCAGATTGATGCCGTATTTCCGGTCAGCCACAATGATCCCTACTCTGCAGGGTGTTGTAAAGTTGATCCCGAACTGCTGGGAGATTTTTTCGATATAGCGGTCATTAACATCATAGCCAAACAGAAGATTATAAAGATAATCTCCCATCCGCCTGTTCTGCATTTCATATTCCAGGATGATCTTCCCCACACTCTGGGCAATATCCACAAAAGAAGCTCCCTCCCACCGGATGTAAAACAACGGAAGCTTCAGTTCATTGGCTTTGTCGATCATCTCCTTCGGGACGGGTTCTTTATCATCGGTGATAGAAATCCCAAAGCCGGAAATCCCAAGCCCATATAGTTCTTCCATAGTTTTCCCGGCTTCTTCCAGGTCAAACCGGACATAGTCTACCACACACAGGGCAAAATTTCCCTGGTTCATATGCTCCTCAAAAGGCCGGGTCTGCACCATATAGGTCCATGTGACAGGTCTTGCGAGACCTTTTTCCCCGGCGATCAGCTCCACTCCGTCCAGCTGCAGCTCCAGTATATCCTGACAGGTGATCATATGCATCAACTCCTTATTTTTGCAGTATTTCACACACTCTCTTCCATAAACAGGCAATAACAATATCTGATTTTCTCATCCTTCAGTTATCCTATCAGAAATATCTGATTCCGGCAACTCACAATGCTGAAGCTTTCAGCCCCATCCAACTGTGCAAAATATTCAGTTTTCCAGAGACGGCTCACATTTTTCTTTCTCAGATATGTCCGTCTGTTTTCTCTCTTTCACAAGGTTCCATCCAAGCAGAGTCAGGCATACAAATGCGATCACTGCAAAAACAGCTCCGATCCCAAATACCACGTTCATCTCATAGTCATTGCTGCTCACCAGACCTGAGATCGCCGGTGCGCCAAAGGTTGCAAATACGATGCCGAACATGACGAATCCGTAATTTTCCCCGGTGTGCTTCATTCCGAAAATAGAGCTTGTCAGAGACGGAAAGCTTCCCATGATGCCGCCGTAGCAGCCGTACATCAGGACAATGGCAACCGTTACTGCCAGGGATCCGGATACAGCAAGAACTCCCATAGCAATCACTGCCACGATCAGCACGCCTTTGATGCAGACAATCCTGCCTGCTTTATCTGCAAGTGTCGGAAGCACCAGTCTTGCTCCCGCATTGACAATAGATCCAAGCATAACTGCACTGACTGCCACTGCAGACGGGATCCCAAGGTCGATCTGGTAGGTCTGGGATACCGGTGAAACCATAAAATAAGAAATCAGTCCAAAGAACATGGTCGCAAGGAGAAGATAAAAATTCTTTGTGCGCATCATCTCTCCGGATGTATACTGCTTCACCTCCGGTGTCCCGGACTTTGCCGCAGAGCCACCTGCGTTCACCAGTCGCTTATCGGGTGCCTGAAAAAAGATGCCGCACAGGATCCAGGACACTGTGATGGCTGCCCCGACGATCAGAAGGGTTTTCTGCACGCCCTCTGCCTCCAGCAGCTTTCGACTCAGCGGCGCCAGGAAAAATCCGCAAAGTCCGTTGGCAGTTACCACAACACCGGAAGCAAATCCGGTACGGTCCGGGAACCATCTCTGCACTGTTGCCAGGATCACCGTGTAGATCATTCCCTGTCCAAATCCCTGCATCACGCCATAGGACAGATACATAGGAAGCGGTGTGGGAACGATCAGAAATGCGGATGCCAGGATTCCTGCCGCAAAGATCCCGCCTCCGATCCATACAATCGTCTTTTCCTTAAAGCGGTTCTGCATCCTTCCGCCTACGATATTTCCGAATACAAAGGTGCTCAGTGCCAGATAAAAGCACATGGATGCCTGTCCCTGACTCCAGCCTGCCTGCTCCATCACATAGGGCTGGTAAATAGACCATACATGAGGATAGCCTGTAAAAAAGATTGCAAAAGCCCCGAAAATCATAGTAAGCAAACGCTGTCTCTTCAACTTTCCAGTCATAATAACCTCCTTCGAACAGCAAAATTGCGTGCGCTTTGTTATATGCGCGTGCTTATTGCGTGTTCATCTTGTTTTGTGTATAATATCACACGCATTTTAATTATGCAATGTTATTTTTCTTTTTTCCGTTTTTTCGCATTTTTATCTAATTCGCAGTATATTTCTTTGTATATTATTTACAATTTTCGCCTTTAGAGTGCAAAAAAGCACGCGTGTATATACGCGTGCTTTTTATTCAAAAGTTTTTTCAGTTCAGAAGTTCTGCCATAGTTTCCAGAAGCCGGGATATCTCAATCGGTTTCGCAACGTGACCGTTCATTCCTGCCGCAAATGCAGCTTTACGGTCTTCCTCAAAAGCATTGGCTGTCATGGCCACAATGGGAATCTCTGCCCTCCTGTCTTCAAGTCTGCGGATTACCTTCGTTGCCTCATATCCATCCATATGTGGCATCTGGATATCCATAAGGATCATATCATAATGATCTGCCTGATTTCTCTTCAGCATATCTATGACAATATCTCCATCACCGGCAAGCTCTGCCTCTATGCCGTAATCTTTCAGAATGGTCAGAATGATCTCTGCATTCAGTGCATTGTCTTCTGCCACCAGGATTCTTTTTCCTTTCAGCTCTTCTGCACAGGTAACTTCTGTATTTTGCATTTTTTCTTCCTGTTCCTTAATTTGGGCTACAGGATGTGAAAGAACAACTGTAAATCTTGTTCCTTTGCCTTCTTCGCTTTCAACAGAAATCCTTCCATCCATCATTTCCACAAGAGATTTTACAATGGAAAGACCAAGTCCGGTTCCGATGACACCGGATTCCGAAGATGTTTTTTCTCTGGAAAAGGGTTCAAAAATATGTTCCAGATATTCCTGTTTCATACCGATGCCTGAATCTCCAATCACTGTTCGAAATGTTGCACAGCCCTCTTTTTCCGGCTCGATCTCTGTAATGGTCATCACAACTTTTCCATATTCCGGAGTATACTTCACTGCATTCCCCAATATGTTTACAAATATCTCTTTCAGTTTCAGGGGGTCACCGATTACATTCTCATGAGTGATCCTCAGATTTTTTTCGAATTTCAGATGTTTTTTCTCCAGGGTGCCTTCTGTGATAATCTTAATATCTTCATAAAGGCTTCTGATATTGCAGTCAGATTCCTGCAGCGATTCCTTTCCGCTCTCGATTCTCGCTGTCTCCAGAACATTGTTGATGATCTCAAGAAGATAGTTACTGGACTCTTTCAGCTTATAGAGATAATTCTCCGCCAGTTCTCTGTTATCCCAGTGACGTTTCATCAGCTCTGAAAAACCAATAATGGCATTCATAGGTGTTCTGAGATCATGAGACATATTAAAAAGAAAAGCCGTTTTTGCACGGTTTCCCTCTTCTGCCTGTTTCAGTGCATCTTTCAGCATGACCATTCTGGATACATCCAGAAATGTGGTGACAATAGCCCGTTCACCGTCCGGTGTTGTAAAGATCTGGGTTTTTGCCATTGAATGACATTCCTTCTCTGTATCTTTATTGATAATGCATTCATATTCCACATTATCATCTACATTCCGAAGTGCTTTCAGCTTGTCAATAGTGCCGGGATCCGGATAATATACTCCCCTTATGATCGGCCCCAGTTTGGACTGTACTTCTGCAATATCTGTATATCCATAAATCCTCAGTGCCTCTGCATTCATATGTATCAGCCTATGTCCCGGAAAGGTATATGCCATCAGCCCACAGTTCTGCACGTCCAGAAGATCTTTATAGTAATCTCTCTGAAGAAGATGTTCCTTACGCAGCGTATAATTCTGTTCTGCCAGCCGTTTCTCTGCCATCTTTTCTTTTTCCATCCGGACAGTCCGGGAAATATCCTGATGGAATCCTATAATACAGACTCTGTCTTTTTCCGCAAAATCTCTTTTTCCGCTGCAGCGGACATACATTTCGCCACTTATCGGATGAATATAACGGTAAACGATCTCTGTACGCTCCTCTGAAAGTTTATCAGAATATTCCAGGAACATTTCCATATCATCCTGATGAATATGTGCTCTGTGGAACAGAAAACGCTCCTCCGGAGTCATATCTGCTGAAATCCCCATCAGTTCATCTGTAACAGAATCCGCATAAAAACGTGGAGTTACCCCCTCTTTCTCTTCAAATTCGATCTTCCAGAATCCCAGTCTGGACTCTCTCAGAAGCTCCTCCATGTCACATCCGTCTAATAAACTCATTCTCTCCCATACCTTTCTCCCCGCCTGTTATCAGTAAAAACTGCAGCCGTTCCGTCCATGCTCTTTCACATAATAGAGAGCCTTGTCCGCATCTTTGAAAATACATTCTCCCGGATTCTCTCTGTCTGCAAATGCTGCTCCCACACTCAGGGAAACCGGTGGAAGATCGTCCTCCGGGTTCAGAAGAAGGGCAAAAGAGCTCTTGCCTTCATCATATATCCTGAGGATCTTGTCAAAATATCTTCTGTTCAGAAGTTCTGTCAGAGCATCATTCTCAGCTTCATGCCGGATCAGTTTCTGCGTCTCCTGAATATCCCTGTACATGGTGTTATAGGTTTCTGCCAGATTCTGTAATTCCGCTGCACCGATCACAGGAAAAATTTCACCGTTCTTAATACTCTGGTTGTAGCTGAGAAGAGGCTTTACTATCAGTTTTCGTATTATTACGCTGATGATCACGATCAAGGCAACCAGAACTGCCATACAGCCTTCCAGTTTCTTCACGATTTCTTTGGAAATACGAATAGATTTTCCCTGAACATTTCTGGTAGTGTCTGCAAGAAGTGATTTACATTCCTGACATTTGTTGGTAATCCGTTCTTTGGCAGCCTGATAACTGTTGTTACTTACAAGCAGCTGGGCTGTACGCATCTTACCGGTAGCAGAAAGATCGCTTTCCGGATATGACAGTTTGATATCCTGGATTTCCTGCGGCCATGCCTCCCTGGAAAGTCCGGTATTTTCCACTACCAGGCGCATAGCCTTATATTCAGTGGTCATTAATTCTTCAGAGTTCTTATACGCAGCCTGGAGCAAATAATACATTTCTGTTTCGCCAAATTCTTTTTTTACGGACTCCAGGGAAGCTTCTCTTTTTTTACCGGTTTCCTTCTCTTTAAAATAATTATCCATGTACTGCTTCTCACCTGTCATGGTATACAGCCGTACCTGCTCCGTCAGATAATCAGACCCCTCCTGCATCTGTTTGGTCGCATCCTCGCAGGTAATATACTGTTCTGTCGCTGTCTTGATGGTATTGAATTCCCCCCAGCTCCACACAGCAATTCCCAGAAATACAAATGTGAGAAAAAAAGCAATCACCGTGCTCCAGGTGCTTACTTTTTCAATCCGGATCTTTTTCTTCATTTTTCCGATCCACCCCCGGACTTTTATCGTTACTGTTTATTTCACAGCCAGCATTTTTATGCGTTATGCACGTACATATAACATAAATTTTACTCTAATTTGTTTATTATGTCCAGTTCTTTAGTGAAAAAAGTGAACAGTAACCACCGTAGTACTTTACTCAGAAAATCTGTTATTCATGGAAAAGGATCTGGGAAAAATATCGGATCTTTCCGTCATCTGTCCAACATAGCATGTTTACCGCATCTGCCATTTTCTGGGCATTTACGCAATAGGCAGACATACAGGAATTATGTTTGTACGGACCTGCACTCATGATAAGAATGTCTGTTTTTCCTGCTTCTTTCATTTTTTCTGAAAGCTTTTCGGTAAGTTTGTTGTGAAAAAGCTTCGCCTTCTTATAATCCATAAGGCTGTCCTGGGTGGTCTGAAGCACCAGTGTTTTTTCATATTTAAGGGCACGTGCCTTCATCTCTTCCACAGTTCCGCTCTCCGGCGGACATGCAGGGTTCTTGTCATAATTACCGCAGGCATTCTCCTCACAGAAAACACGGTACTCCGGCATAAAAACCAGATTATCTGTATCCATTACTGCTGCATCGGAAAAGCCCAGTACCTTCGCTTCTTCTGTAAAATCCATGTTGATCACTCCTCTGATTTTTTATACCATCTATAGTGCCACATTTTTATCTGCTTTACAAGATACAGCACTGGAATTTCTGTGACCTTCGCTCACCAAAAACACCTCGCGGAATATTGCCAGTGAACAATAACTTACTGTTCACTCCCCATGTCATATACCTCACCCGTAAAACCGTACAGAAAATGCGGCAGATCACTCTGCCGCAAGTCTGATAAATTCTTCCATCTCTCTTGTCTTAAACTTATTCTTATGGTAAAAGATCTGCCGGTACATGGATATCTCCACATCTTCCACATGAAGAAGAGCGATACGTCCTTTCCTGATATCCCGCTCCACAGCCAGATAGGGAAGGAAGGAAAGTCCGTGATTTTTTTCCAGCATACGGATGATAAAGGCAGTGTCGCTGATCTCCAACACCGGTGACAGGGCCTGCTTCTTAAGTGCCAGCTGCTGATCCAGGGCCTGCCGGTAATTGGCATTCCTCTCTGTGAGAAAAAAAGGCTCCTCCAGGATATCGTTAAGTTTCAGAGTTTTTCCTGCAAAGTCCGAATCTGCAGATGCCACGAACACCACGGGTTCTGCCTTCTCCATTACTTTGATCCAGTTCTGATCCCATCTCGGAGTATCCAGTATGTAAATAAGATCCAGTCCATTATGCTCCATCATCCTGATCAGCTGCTCTGGCGTATCAATCGTTACCTGGAGACTAACTTTCGGATGAAGTCTTCGATATTTGGTAAGAACAGAGGGAAGCTTGGCTGTACACAGTGACTCGATGGTTCCGATATGCAGCGGGTTCTTCAATTCCGTATCGTCGTTCATTGATTTTCGCGCTCTGTTTATGTCATATAAGATCCGGTTGGCATGATCCAGGAATTCTTTTCCTGAAGAAGTAAGCACAACACGCTTGCCGGTTCTGTCAAAAAGACGGGTTTCCAGTTCATTTTCAAGAAGACGGATCTGGACAGTGATGGCTGACTGAGAGTATCCGAGGACTTCTGCTGCCCTGGAAAAGCTCTGAAGCTGTGCTACATGTACGAATGTCTCTAGCTGACGGATTTCCATGATTTTTCACCTTTTTTCTATGAAATTATTTCAACATGATAATGAAATCTATGAATTTGCCTTATTATTATATCAATGTTACAATATAATCACGAAGACGTCAATCGTATTTTTGTGCAACTTTACTAATTCTCGCTGTCCGTGTGACAGCGACACACAATGTTACTATTCACTGGCAATATCCTGCATTAAATAGTAACTGCATACTTTCATACTCAGGAGGAAAGAATCCAAATGGAAAAGAAAAAAATTAAGATCGGGCTTGTGCCGAAGCTGATCATTGCCATTATCGTAGGTATCCTGTTCGGCCAGTTTCTTCCGGAAGGCTTCTGTCGCTTTGTTGTAACCCTTTCCGGATTTTTCAGCACATTTTTGAAATTCGTGATCCCTCTGATGATCCTTGCCTATGTAACTATGGGTATTGCAGATCTTTCACAGGGTGCTGGTAAGCTCCTTCTGATCACAGTGGCTCTGGCCTATGGTTCCACTCTGATCGCAGGATCTGCTTCTTACCTGGTATCATCCAATCTGTTCCCTCACTTTATGAGTGAAGGTGCACTGGATCAGATCGCAGCTACTGCCGACTCATCCCTGACACCGTTTTTCTCTATTACACTGGAGCCTGTCATGGATACTCTTTCTGCTGTTGCCCTTGCCTTTGTTATGGGGCTCTGTCTCTCTTCCATGCGTGGAAAAGAAATGGGAAACAGCCTTTATAACGGAATGAGCGACTTTTCCAAGATCATTGACAAAGTTCTTCATACGATCATCATTCCGCTGCTTCCGCTTTATATCTGCGGAACATTTACAGATATGACGATCTCCGGAAAAACCTTCGCGATCTTAAGCATCCTCTGGAAGGTATTCCTTGTTGTTATCATCATGCACCTGATCTGCATTACCATCCAGTTCCTGGTCGCAGGTACAGTAAGCAAGAAAAATCCTTTCACTCTGATCAAAAATCAGATTCCGGGATACACCACTGCTCTGGGAACACAGTCTTCCGCAGCTACCATCCCGGTCAACCTGGAATGTGCAAAGAATGACGGCGTGTGCGAGCAGATCCGCAACTTCGTAGTACCGCTCTGTGCAAACATTCATATGGCTGGTTCCATGATCACCATCACAGCCTGCGCAACTGCTGTTTGTCTTATGAACCAGCTGCCGATCAGTCTTGGTACTGTTGTTCCATTTATCATGACTCTTGGTGTTGCCATGGTTGCTTCCCCGGGTGCTCCTGGCGGTTCCATCATGACTGCTCTTCCATTCCTTTACATGGTATTCGGAGCTGAAGCCGGTGATCCGGACGGTGCAATCTGTGCGATCATGGTTGCCCTTTATATCACACAGGATTCCTTTGGAACAGCCTGCAATGTATCCGGTGACAATGCTATCGGCGTGATCGTTGACACTATTTATAAGAAATTTATTGCAAAAACACCACAGGAGATTTAAGTAAAATGTCTTTTATCAGTGTATTTGACGTTATGGGTCCGAACATGATCGGCCCTTCCAGTTCTCATACCGCAGGAGCTGCCCGGATCGCTTTCCTTGCTCAGAAAATGATCATGCCGCCCCTGAAAAAAGTGGAGTTCACCCTCTACGGATCTTTTGCCAGAACGTACAAGGGACACGGCACTGACCGTGCCCTTCTTGGAGGGATCATGGGCTTTTCTACTGATGATATGCGCATCCGGAATTCTTTTGACATTGCAAGAGACAGAGGTATCGACTTTTCCTTTACTCCTAATGAATCAGAAACGGATGTACATCCTAACACTGTGGATATCCATATGGTCAATGACCAGGGACAGGAAATGACTGTCCGCGGTGAATCGCTGGGTGGCGGCAAGGTTCGCATTGTTGAGATCAACCACGTAAAAGTGGATTTCACAGGCGAATACAGCGCGATCATCGTGATCCATCAGGATACCCCCGGTGTTGTGGCCTACATCACCAGATGCTTAAGTGAACGTAACATTAACATTGCTTTTATGCGTCTTTTCCGAGAGTCCAAGGGAACTACAGCGTATACGATCGTAGAATCCGATGGTCATCTCCCTGAAGATATCGTAGAAAGCATTCACCGGAACGCCAACATCCATGATGTCATGGTTGTTCAGATGTAGGAAAAAGGAGGATGTGTTTTATGGATTTCAAAAATGCAAAGGAACTCCTTGCTCTCTGCCGGGAAAAAAATCTTCCGATTTCCGAAGTAATGCGCCAGCGTGAGATCCTGCTTGGTGAAACCACTGCTGAAATCGTGAACCAGCGCATGGACCGTGTTCTGGAGATCATGAAGGACGCTGCTTTTTCCCCCATCAAAGATCCGGTGATATCTATGGGGGGACTGATCGGCGGTGAAGCCCGAAGGCTCTGCGAATTTCATGACCAGGGAAAAAGTCTGTGCGGAAATGTCCTTGGAAAAGGTATCACCTACGCTATGGCAACTCTGGAGACCAATGCTTCCATGGGACTTATCGTTGCCTCTCCTACTGCCGGCAGTGCCGGGATCGTTCCAGGACTGATGCTTGCTCTTCAGGAGGTCTACGGCTTTTCCGATGAAAAAATCCGCCAGGCTCTTTTTAATGCAGGTGCCATCGGCTATCTTGCCATGCGTAATGCCACTGTTGCCGGTGCTGTCGGCGGATGCCAGGCTGAGGTTGGAATTGCTTCTGCCATGGCTGCTTCCGCTGCTGTAGAGCTTCTTGACGGTACACCCTTACAATGCACTTACGCTGCTTCCACAGTCCTTATGAACATGCTCGGACTTGTATGTGATCCCGTAGGCGGCCTGGTAGAATATCCGTGCCAGAACCGTAACGCAGCCGGTGTTTCCAATGCTCTCATCGCAGCGGAAATGTCACTGGCCGGTATCACTCAGTTTATCCCTCTGGATGAGATGATCGATACCATGTACGCCGTGGGAAAAAAGCTTCCTGCAGAGCTTCGTGAGACTGCTCTTGGCGGCTGTGCAGCCACACCGTCTGCCTGTGAGAAATGTCATCTTTGCAGCTGAAATACAACTATGGCAGAAAAAAAGCAGGTGGATATCTTATGCCCCATTTGTTGCACAGCTCTATATTGAATAATAGCTTCATAGTTTGCTCGGTCAGATAATAAAACGGAGAATTCCTTAAATTTTTCTTTCGGGAATTCTCCGTTTTCTTTTTTATAACAGGCATTCTGATCTCACATTCGCTGGTTGTTCAGATTTTTTCAATTTTATTTCGTAATTCCAGCATTCTGTGGTCCAGATTCGCAATTTCTTCTGCATATTTTTTTAATTCTACTTCAATTTCCGCATTGTCTTTTTTTTATAATACAACTCATATTCTAACACAGACCAGTAATCCATCGCAATAGTCCGAATCTTTGATGCAGCTGTCAATGGCTGCTGTTTTTTCTGCCGCCAGTTCAGGATGTTCCGGTTCTGCTGAACTGAATTCCTGAGCCTGCTCTTTTCTGATCTTCTTTGATTTCTTTTTTGACATAGTTTTTCCGTATGTTTTAATTTTACTTTCTAACTGATCTATTGTGTACCTTTCTATCTTATATGTAACTGCAGAAGTTTACATCAAATCAAAGTAAGACTATTGTTAATTATCTGCAAAAAATCCTTCTGAAAATCTGAATATCTCAGTTTTTCCAGAAGGATCTTTTTTACATCTTTATTATTTTACAGGAACTCCGACTGCAGTGCATCATATCCGGTCTCACCGGTTCGGATTCGGACAGCATTTCGGATCTCGTAGCTGAATATCTTACCATCGCCCGGATCACCGGTGAATGCTGCTTTCTGAATGGCATCAATAACTTTAATCTCCCAGTCTTCTGATGATACTACGATCTCAAACTTGATCTTCGGTTTCAGAAATACATCGATTTTAGAACCACGGACATATTCTGTATAGCCGCGCTGTGTTCCGCAGCCCATGATCTGGGTTACTGTAAATCCGTTTACCTGGATGTCATTTAACGCTGCTTTGACATCTTCCATTTTTTCTTCTCTTACGATTGCTTCTATTTTAATCAACATACTATAATCTCCTCTTTAACACCATCATTCACATTAACAGGAAATGGACTCTTATCAGTCAAATCCATTGAATGACGGATATGCATTCTCTCCATGCTGGGATGCGTCCAGACCAACCAGTTCTTCCTTCGGATCTACACGAAGCGGTGTAAAAATACGCACGATTCCAATACAGATCAGTGTTCCCACAATGGCAACAGCAATGGTGATCACAATACTTAAAACCTGTGCCAGAAACAGACGGTAATCTCCAAATACAAGGCCGTCCCATTTTGCAGCGGAATTGATCGAAGATTTTCCGAAAAGTCCGGTTGCGATTCCACCCCAGATACCACCTATACCATGACAGCCAAAAGCATCCAGCGCATCGTCGATCTTCAGCTTCTGTTTCAGAAGGATCACTGTAAAATAACAGATCGGGCTTACCAGAATTCCAATGATAAAGGATGCCCATACCGGCACGAATCCAGCTCCCGGTGTAATGGCTACCAGTCCGATAACAAGACCTGTGGATGCACCAACCAGTGTCGGTTTTCCCTCACGGATCACCTCAATCAGCATCCAGGTCAGCAATGCGCAGGCAGAAGAAATGCTACTGGTCATAAAGGCATGTGCTGCAAGTCCGTCTGCCTTCAGTGCACTTCCTGCGTTAAATCCGAACCAGCCAAACCACAGCATGGCTGCACCCAGGAAAACAAATGGAATATTATGGGTGCGGTAGGTTGCTTTTGCGTAGCCACGTCTCTGTTTAAGATAAATGGCCAGTACAAGTGCACTGACGCCGGAGCTGATATGTACTACATTTCCTCCTGCAAAATCCACTGAACCGATAGCTGCCAGAAATCCGCCGTCTCCCCAGACCATATGTGCCATAGGATAATACACGATCACAGACCAGATTGCAACAAAAAGAAACAGTGCTTTAAAACGCATTCTTCCAACAACAGCGCCTGTGATCAGTGCCGGTGTGATCATGGCAAACATCATCTGGAACGCTGCAAATACCAGATGCGGAATGGTATCTGCATAAGGTCCCGGCTCCCAGCCGACACCGTTCATGGCAAACCACCGGAAGTCACCGATAATCCCACCGTGGTTTCCACCAAAGGCAAGTGAATAACCAAACAATGTCCACATCACAACAGACAGACCCATGATCGCAGCACAGGCCATCATAGTATTAACAACATTTTTTCTCCGGACAAGTCCTCCATAGAAAAATGCCAGCCCCGGTGTCATAAAGAACACAAAGGCCGTACAGATCAGCATAAAACCAGTATCTCCTGCATTCATAATCATTCCTCCTCGATTCCCTCATTTATTTCTGCAACGCAAAAAGCGCCTGGAAACTTAATTTCCAGACGCCTTTGTCATGGGAGTTATCATAGCAGATAATTTTTTTGATTTCAAGAGTTTTTCTTTAATTTTCTTATTTTCTTACAGACTTACTATGTTTTACTGATATACTTTTTTATTTTCAGCAATCTGTCTGATACATTTTTTCAGCATCTTTTACAAGATCCACATTTTGATCAAACTTAAGATCAGCAGATGTGCCGGATAGAAAATATAGAAAAACCACTTGGAAAACTTCGGTGCTTTTTCAGATTTTTTTCCATTATAGAAGCAGATAATGATAATTCCTGATACTATGATTCCAATTGCTGAAAGCAATGCATGAAGCAATGCCTGTGCAGCCGGCAAAGTTTCGGCATAAGACGCGTAATTAAACGCAGCAAAAAGCACTGCTCCGATTCCATAAGCCTGAACCATTTTCTTTCTGTTTCCCCATGCTGCATGGAACCAGATTGTAAAAACAGGTGCCAGAATCGCCCAGTCCGAATAAACGGACAGGACCAGCAGAATGAGTGTAAGCGGAATCCTCCACTTACTTACCATCATCTTATCCTGGATCACCAGGATCATGAAGCAGATAAACAGTGTAAATATCATATTCAGCTGCGAAAAATCAAATGCCATCATATAGGGAACCTGGGAGATTCCTGCAAAGATCAGAAGTCTCTCGCCATATTTTCTCCGGGAATGTGTATAGTAAAAACCTTCCACAAGGAAATAGCACATGGTAATGGCTGTGAAGTAGCCGATATCAACCAGTACTTCCCAGAGTATCGTGTTTTCCGGTAACAATACATTGGCGATATGGTTCAAAAGCATAGTAAAAATTGCCAGATATTTAATGGCATCCCGGGTCAGTCCCGGCTTTTCTGTTGTTGTCATGATCTTCTCCTTCTGTACAGAAAACTTCTCAGACCTTTAACATCTTCTGCACAATATAATACATTTATCTTACACTGATTTTCTGACTCATACAACTTTTTTGTTATTACTGGTCACCAAAAGGACAGTTGCCTTTTTCTTAAGGTAAGCTTATACTGTAGAAAGCGTGCTGTATTTTATATGGCAAAACTTCTCAGCAAACGTTGTAAAACAATAAATTCGGAAAGGAATTATCGATCATGATCCAGGATATCACACCACATACCTATCACAACGAATACAAGCCTGTGGCCCCGGATAAAGGAAGCCACATCCTCGCCTATGAAGAAGGAAAGATCCTTATGAAAAAAGATGGCGAGACTATGACTCTTCCAAGCTTTGGAGAGCTGGAAGGAAAAGTTGAAAACCTATATGAGAATTATATCTATCTCTTCTCCGTTGACGAAGAGCATTTTTATCTGATCCCGGATCTTGACACCAGTCTCCTTCCTGGTTATCAGTTTGAAATCACAAGAGTTCTCCGCACAGCAGAGCCACAGTATCTGGCTTTCGCAGGAATCACCGGATATCAGCTCTTTCAGTGGTACAGCAAGCGTCGTTTCTGCGGCTGCTGCGGCCAGCCAATGGTACACGATAAGACAGAGCGCAAAATGATCTGTCCTTCCTGCGGAAACGGAGAATATCCGGTACTTTCCCCTGCTGTGATCGTAGGCGTTACCAACGGCGACAAGCTGATCCTCTCCAAATATGAGGGCCGAAATCACACCCGCTACGCCATGATCGCAGGTTTTGCCGAGATTGGCGAGACCATCGAAGAGACCGTTCACCGTGAAGTTATGGAAGAGATCGGCATAAAGGTCAAAAATCTCCGCTACTACAAGAGCCAGCCATGGTCCTTCTCCGGCACTCTCCTGTTCGGCTTCTACTGTGACCTAGACGGCGATGACACCCTCACTGTAGACCACAATGAACTCTCCATGGCCTCCTGGTTCAATCGGGAAGACATCCCGGATGAGGGCGATAATATCAGCCTTACCAAGGAAATGATGATGGCATTTAAGCATGGGAGGGCCTGAAATGACTTCATAAAAACTTTTCCATTGAAATATTTCCTATTTCCGGACACAAAAAAGCACCGACGTTCTGCTGTAAATTCAACTGAACGTCGGTGTTTCTTTTATTCTGACTGCTGTGATATTATTTCTCCGCTGTCAGATGCCAGATATCTCTGTTGTACTCCTCGATAGTTCTGTCTGAAGAAAAGTATCCTGCTTTTGCGATGTTTACAAGCATCTTCTCTGCCCATGCGGTTCTGTCCTCATAATCGCACAGTGCCTGATCTTTCACCTTTGCATAATCCTCGAAGTCAAGAAGAGTCATGAACCAGTCTTTGCTTACGATCTCGTGATGCAGTCTTCTTAAATGCTCCTCACTTCCGATAGCAAGAAGTTCATTTCCAATGATGAAATCTACTGCGTGGCGGATACGCTCGTCTTTGTCGTAGAAATCTTTTGCACAGTAATCTGCTTTCTCATAGTGATTGATAACCTGCTCACTGGACTCACCGAAGATATAGATATTATCCTTACCTACCAGCTGGCTGATCTCCACATTTGCACCATCCATAGTACCAAGTGTCACAGCACCGTTAAGCATAAATTTCATGTTTCCGGTTCCGCTGGCTTCTTTTGATGCAAGAGAAATCTGCTCGGAGATATCGCAGGCCGGAATCAGCTTCTCTGCTGCACTTACATTGTAGTTTTCCACCATAACAACCTTCATATATGGAGAAACTTCCGGATCATTGTTGATAAGTTCCTGTAAGCAGAGGATCAGGTGGATAATGTCCTTTGCGATAACGTATGCAGGAGCTGCTTTTGCACCAAAGATAAAGGTTACCGGACGCTCCGGTTTCTCACCTGCTTTGATCTTCAGGTAACGATCAATGATATACAGGGCATTCAGCTGCTGACGTTTGTACTCATGAAGACGTTTGATCTGGATATCATAAACACTGTGAGTATTGATTTCCTCTCCTGTGTTGGCTTTGATAAACTCTGCACATCTCTTCTTTGCATCCTGTTTGATCTTCAGGATATTTGCAAGAACATCCTGGTTTCCTTTGAAGTCAAGCATCTTGTCAAGCTCAAAAGAATCTTTGCGGAAGCCGTCACCGAGCATGGATGTGATGTACTCTGTCAGCGGATGGTTGCAGTGAAGAAGCCATCTGCGGAAGGTGATTCCATTTGTCTTATTATTAAATTTATCCGGATAGATCTCATAGAACTGATGAAGCTCTGTTTCCTTCAGTATATCTGTATGAAGGGATGCAACACCGTTGATGGAAAATCCGTAATGAATGTCCATATGTGCCATGTGAACCAGGTCGTTCTTATCAATGATTGCAAGATTCTCCTGCGGATATTTTGCTTTGATACGCTCGTCCAGTTTGCGGATGATCGGCATCAGATGCGGAACAACCTCCTCAAGATAGGAGATCGGCCATTTCTCAAGTGCCTCTGCAAGGATGGTATGGTTGGTATAAGCGCACACATGAGATACAATCTCACAAGCCTCCTCAAATTCGATTCCGCGCTCTGTAAGAAGACGGATCAGCTCCGGAATTACCATACTCGGATGTGTATCATTGATCTGAATCACTGCGTAATCAGCAAGGTCATGAAGATTGCAGCCTTTTGCTGTTGCCTCATCCAGGATCAGCTGTGCTGCATTGCTTACCATGAAATACTGCTGATAAATACGAAGCTTTCTTCCTGCGTCATCACTGTCATCCGGATACAGGAACAGTGTCAGGTTGTGGAGCAGATCCTTCTTATCAAAGGAGATTCCCTCGCCTACAATGCTCTCATCTGCAATATCAATATCAAAAAGACGAAGCTTGATCGCTTTGTTCTCATATCCTGCTACATCAATATCATACAGTGTGGATTTCAGCATAAATCCCTTAAACGGTACATAGTAGGAAATTCCTGCATCTGTAAGCCAGCTCTCCGGCTCGATCCACGGGTTCGGTGTCTCAAACTGAAGATGATCTTTAAACTCCTGTTTAAAAAGTCCAAGGTGATAATTAAGGCCGATTCCTTCACCCGGAAGACCTAAGGTTGCGATGGAATCCAGGAAGCAGGCTGCCAGTCGGCCAAGTCCACCGTTTCCAAGAGATGGCTCCGGCTCGATCTCCTCGATCATGGAAAGCTCTTTACCGTTCTCTTTAAGATATTTTGCAACTTCATCATAAACACCCAGATTGATCAGGTTGTTGGAGAGCAGTTTACCGATGAGAAACTCTGCGGAAATATAATAAATTTTCTTTTTTCCGTCCTGATAACCGCGACCCTTCAGCTGCTCTTTTGTCCAGGAGAGAAGTCCGTGATAGATTTCCTCGTTTGTACAATCTTTTACATTTTTGTTATATTTGTCTTCAAATACTTTGCTTAATGTTTCCATTTTTTGATCTCCTTTCATGGATCTTGATGGGATGAAATATGTTTTTACAAGGTTGTTTGCTTTGTTTTTGATGATATTAGGATATCACGCATTTCCTTTCAAAAATATAACAATCCTGTCATGATATGCAAGATATTTGTCAGACTGTTTTTCCCTTTTTACTGCAGCTCTGCATAGAAATGTAACCGGGACATGTGCGACTGCTGCGTGAGCTTTCTCATATCTGTCTCATACTCTTCCTGTACTTATGCGGCGAAACTTTATTGGACTGCTGAAATTTCTTGATAAAATAGCTTGTACTATTAAATCCCACCTGCATGGCTATCTCCGTCACAGGTGCATCGGAATGTGTCAGAAGGTACTTCGCCTTCTCCATACGGAAGTCATTGATGTATTCCACCAGAGTTTTTCCCGTATACTGGCGGAAAAGCTTCATAAAATAATACTCACTGTAATTGGAAAGTCCGGAAAGCTCTGAAACGGTAAGATTCTCCTGATAGTGAAGGCTGATATGATCCAGAACTTCCTTTACTGCTGCAAGACTTTTATTCTGCTCTGTACTTACCGGGATAATATAATGCTTTGTCAGCATCTCATAAAAGAAATCAAAGAACAGCATTTTCAGCTTCACATAAAAATATGGCTCTTTCTCCGTATGACAGTCATGGATCTCCAGAAAAATTTCCCGAAGCTTCTCATATCCGGAATCTCCTTCTTCTATATGATGGCAGAATTCCGCCTTGTTTTCTATTAATGGTGATACCACACATTCCTGGCAGATATCTCCCGGCTGACCTGCAAGGAAGCCCAGGCTGAAAACCACACTCTTATAATAAAGAGGCTTCTTAAGATCAGTTCGCATACTGTGGAGAACTCCACAGTTCACGATCAGGATGTCCCCTTTTTTCAGACGGATACTTTCCCTGTTCAGTCTGGCAAAACCGCTGCCTTTTTCAATATACATGATCTCCATCTCACTGTGCCAGTGGTCATACAGTGCATGAAAGATCTCGCAGTTTCCCGTATAGGTTTCCACCGGCAGTTCAAAGGAACCGTGAGGACTTAATTCTTTTAGGTTATCATCCACTTCAGATACGTGAAGAGGATTTTTTTCGGATGTGTCTGTTTCTGGCATGATTTCCTCCGTGATCAATATCTGTCCAGCGGATATTCTCATTCCACTGTACTGGCATAATAATCCGTTTATTTCTCTTAGTGTAAAGGATATTTGCAGCCATGACAATATTATATTTTTCCGTTTTCTTTTTTATGACGTTACTGTTACTCCGTTCTCAGCAACACGCCTCGCAATGCACTTCCACAAACAGCAATCTTGACTTTTCCCCTTCCAACTGCTATATATAATATTTAGTATAAAATAATTTGACTTTAAAAGGAATGAAAACTGCTATGAATCCATTGAAAAAAGCTTACTGCCGGATTTTTCAGAACATCTTTAAATTCGCCCTTCCACTGCTTCCTTACCGCAATCCGAAGATCATCGGAAGTGTCAAAGGAATCCCGGAAGTTCTGGAAAAAAGAGATTATAATAATGTACTTATCATCACAGATGCAGGGATCCGAAGCCTTGGCCTTACGGAGCGTCTGGAACAGACGCTGAAGCGAAGTTGCATCTCTTATCATATCTACGACAAAACCGTTGCCAATCCAACAACCGTCAATGTAGACGACGCTCTTCACATGTATCTGGATAATGACTGCCAGGCGATCATTGGTTTTGGCGGCGGTTCCAGTATGGACTGTGCCAAAGCCACAGCAGCCCGCATTGCCAAACCGCATCAGTCTCTTGCTCAGATGAAGGGAATCCTGAAAATCCACAAAAAGCTTCCTCTTCTCATCGCTATTCCTACAACTGCCGGAACCGGAAGTGAAACAACACTTGCAGCCGTGATCACAGATGCACAGACCCGGCACAAATATGCCATCAACGATTTTCCGCTGATCCCACGCTACGCAGTCCTTGATCCAAAGGTTACCTTAAGCCTTCCACCGTTTATCACAGCTACAACCGGAATGGATGCCCTGACCCATGCAGTGGAAGCGTACATCGGCAACTCCACCACGCCAGGCACAAGAAAAAATGCCCTGGATGCTGTCAGACTGATCTTCGAAAACCTGGATACCGCCTACACAGATGGCAATAATATTGAAGCAAGACGAAATATGCTCCGCGCTTCCTATTTCGCAGGCTGCGCCTTCACCAAATCTTACGTTGGATATGTCCACGCAATTGCACATTCCCTTGGTGGAAAATATAATGTTCCACACGGACTTGCCAATGCAGTGATCCTGCCTATGGTGCTGGAAACATACGGAGATTCCATCACTCACAAGCTCCGCAACCTGGCTGTAACTGCAGGTCTCTGCGACAAACATGAGGATGATAAAACTGCTGCACAGATGTTTATTGATGCTGTAAAAGATATGAAAAAACGCTTCGGTATCGGTGATCACATCCCTGAGATCCAGGAAACAGATATCCCGGAACTTGCTCATTATGCAGACAAAGAAGCCAATCCGCTGTACCCGGTTCCTGTGCTGATGGATGCCGGTGAACTTGAGACATTATATTATCGCCTGATGCCGCCAGTCAGTAATTCCTGAGTATCAACTCACACAACATTTTCAGAAAGGAGCTTCAATCCATGGAAAAAGAACAGATCACCCGGCTTTTAGATAAACAACGCCAGTACTTCTACTCCGGCGCAACTTTAAATCTTGATTTTCGTATCAGCGCCCTGAAACGTCTTCGTGCCTCCATCCGAAAACACGAGCATCAGATTCACGCTGCTCTGAAAAAAGATCTTGGAAAAAGCAATTTCGAGAGCTACATGTGCGAAACCGGTCTCGTGCTTTCTGAGATCACACATATGCTGAAAAACATCCGCTCCTATGCAAAAGAACAGACCGTTCCCACTCCTCTGGCACAGTTCCACTCCCGCAGTTTCCGCAAACCATCCCCATATGGCGTGGTCCTTATCATGAGTCCATGGAACTATCCGTTCCTTCTCACAATCGAGCCTCTGGTCGATGCCATTGCAGCCGGAAACACTGCCATTCTGAAACCAAGTGCTTACTCACCGGCTACAAGCGAAGTGATCCGCCTTCTGATCCACGAATGCTTTGATGAAAAATATGTTGCTACTGTCACAGGCGGACGCGCGGAAAACACCCATCTTCTCAGCCTGCATTTTGATTACATCTTCTTTACAGGAAGCCAGGCTGTAGGAAAAGATGTTATGCGAAAGGCTTCTGAATACCTTACCCCAGTTACTCTGGAGCTCGGCGGAAAAAGCCCCTGCATCGTGGATAAAACCGCTAATCTCCGCCTTGCAGCAAAACGTATCGTATTCGGCAAGTTCCTGAACTGCGGACAGACCTGCGTAGCACCGGACTATATCTACTGTGATCCGGAGATCAAAGATGCCCTGGTTGCAGAACTCCGCAGACAGATTACTCGTCAATATGGAAAAGAACCGCTCAAAAACCGGGACTATGGAAAGATCATCAATGAAAAGCATTTCGACCGTATCAACAGCCTCATTGACCCGTCCAAAACAGTGTGCGGCGGCAGCTCCGACCGTAAAACCCTCCAGATCGAACCAACGATCCTGGATAATGTAACCTTCGATGATCCGGTCATGCAGCAGGAGATCTTCGGCCCGGTACTCCCTGTCCTCACCTACGACTCTCTAGGAAGTGCTGTCACCAGGATCAACTCCATGCCCCATCCCCTGGCTCTCTACATCTTCACCAGCGACGAAAAAAACGCCCGGGAAGTAACTTCCCGGTGCGGTTTCGGCGGCGGCTGCATCAATGATGTTCTCATTCATCTCGCAACCAGCAATATGGGCTTCGGTGGCTTCGGAGAAAGTGGCATGGGTTCCTACCACGGAATCGACGGTTTCCGGACTTTCTCCCATTACAAGAGTATTGTAGATAAGAAAACATGGATTGATCTGCCTATGCGGTATCAGAAATATCGGAAGATCTATGAAACAATGGTTAGAATGTTTATGCGGTAACTATGTTCTTTCATATAAAAACTGCCAGAGTACAGTACCTGAAAATACTGTCCCCTGGCTTTTTTTTAATTACCGCTTCCTGTGCGGAAGTTTACTTTCTTCTGTATCTGATGAGCCATCCCATAACCATAAGTTCCATAAACGCCCGTATGCCAGCCCTTCGCCTGGCCTTCCGGATCGTAATGATAACTATGTCTGGTATATCCATCCCAGGCTCCGTCATCTGCTTGATAACGGGGCAGCATTCTTTTTGTGTCCTTTAAATTATTTTTTCTGTAATTTCAATACTTCCTCAATCGGTAATCCCGAGAACTTGGAAATATCTTCTGTAGAAAATCTTGGATTTTCCAACATTGACTGTGCGGTAAGCAAAGCCTGTTCCTGAAGACTTCTTGGAGCTGTCCAAGAGTCCGTTCCGAAATATACGACTACCGTTATGACTGGTATCAGCCGATCATTACTGTAAAATCCGGTAAGATATTCTCCGGAAGTAGGGGCCCGTTGATCGGCTTCTCTGTGTGATCTTTGGTGATTGTATCCTCGGTACCCACAGGTTTCATCACCTTTGATCTTGTTATGTAATCAGATGCTATTTTCTATCTGATTCACATACAGCGTAACATAGTTTTCCCTTTCTGAAAAGGATAATATTTCCCAACCTTATCAGAAAATGATCGGTATTATATAGATTCCAAGTGCTATAACAGTTGCAATTACAGTAGCAATTTTCCAGATATTATATTCTTTGTCCATTTTGGCTTTTTCTTCTGGTGATGGCTCTTCGATGGTTCCGATTTCTTCTTCAATGCTTGGTATCTTATTTTCATGTTTTCTTGTAAAGATCGCCCAGTAAATGATTGCTGCGACTGTTACGACTCCTGATGTGATAAGAGCTACTTTGTCTGCAAAGATCAGCATAAATGCGTAGATCACAATGGTAAAAATACAGCCAAATTTTCCGCCTGGAGCTACATATGGACGTTTCATATCCGGGCAGTGTTTCTTAAGTCCCAGATAAGCCAGACAGCCGATGATGTAGCAAAGCGCCAGTGAGATCAGTGATACGGATGCAATATAGTTGATGGATCCTGTTGCAATCAGGATAATGTTGATGATACCTACAACAAGAACTGCCATGTACGGTGTTTTGTATTTTGGATGTACTTTGCAGAGGAATGACGGCAATGATTTATCTTCAGCCATTGTGTAAATGTATCTGGCCGGTGCTGCAATTCCAGGGTTAATGGTGGAAAGGTCGCCGCCAAATGCAATACCGATGCAAAGAAGAATGATCGGAAAACCGACAAGTCCGGCTGCTTTCAAGCCTTCTGCATAAGGTGCATCAGCAACTGCAAGCAGATGATAATAGTTATGCGGTACAAGACCTACAAGAAACCACTGGAACAGTGCGTTGCACACAAATACAAGAAATACGGAAATTTTTAATGCTCGCGGCAGTGTATACTGCGGATATTTTGTCTCGGCTCCCATGGATACGCAGGTTTCAAAACCTGTGTAGCACCACCATACAAGACCGAAAATGTACATCATTTCTTTGAATGGCGGCAGGGAATCCATTGCAATGCCTCCGAAATATTCCAGATGGATCTTCGGAATCATGTACAGGAACCATGCAATGGCACAGCCCCAGAAAAAGAAGATAAATCCTGTCTGAGCTTTGCCTGACATCTCAATTCCCTTAAAGTTCAGTACCAGAAAAAACAGTACCAGGATAATGGCAATGATACGAGAATCCACGCCTTCCAGGTTGATTCCAAACTGTCCGAACAGTATCTTGAAATAGTTGGAAAATGCAAGTGTCTCACCAGCTCCGATACCAACAACGGAAATGATGTAATGCCAACCTGCAAGGTTAGCCCATACACGGTTCAGGCCACGTTTTGCATAGTTGTAAGTTCCTCCTGCACAAGGCAGTGCAGCTGACATCTCACCGTAAATCAGGCATGGCCAGACTGAGATCAGAAGTGCCAGAAATGTGATCACGATGATCCATGATCCTACGTGTCCGATCTGAGCTGATCCGCATGTAAAAAGTCCTACACCGACAACCGTTCCGATGGTCATGCTGATAGATTCTTTCAGGCCCAGGGCCCGGACTAACTGTGTTTCGTTTTTTTCCATAATGTTGCTCCTCCTTTGTTCCCTCGTGCTTCAATAATAAAGTCTTTTTATATGAAGAAAAGGAGCCCGGATTTTTTTCATTCCGTGCTCCTTTGCAACCGTTACTCTGCGTTTGAAAATTCAACGCCGCTTTTCTTTTTTTCAAGGATCTGTGTGATCAGATCAACGATATGTGCTGCCGCCTCTACCGGCGGCACTCCGTGCCTGCTGATGTTGGAAACAACTGTGTATTCCGATTCCAGCATATCCGGCCTTGCATGATAGGCAATGTAAGCTGACATGCTTTCTGAAGTGAGAAGTCCGGGCCGTTCTCCAATTAAAACACAGGTAACTTCTGCTCCCAGAAGAGGCCCTATCGTCCTTGCGGTATTAACTCTGCAGTACCGTACAAAAAATGGTGTTCCCACTGTGATACCTCTGTCTTCCAGACCCATTTTTATGGTAGGAAAAAGATCCGGGATATTGGCTGCGATAGATGGTGAACAGAGTCCGTCACCAAAATAAATCTGGACTTTTGGATTATGTACACAGTTTTCGGAGATCTTTTTCCGGGCATCCGGAAGAAAAATCCTTCCCCAGTCAGGCCGCAGCAGCATCTCGTGCTTGTCAGAACATTTTGTACGTACTTCAAAAACTCCCAGTTCTTTTACAACTTCCTCGGGTACTTCATTGAATACTGCATCATTGGCAGCTGCATGAGAAGCCAGAAAACGAAGCTGTGCTTCTGTTGTATATCTTGGACCGCAATGGCCGATTCCAATTCTTGCAGGAGTGGCATGTTTCATTTTCCACATTTCCTTGAGATTATGGGGATGATCTACCTGCATGTAATCCATAATATCTGTTGCTGTAATATCTCTTAAACATCCTGCTGCACTGCTCATATCCTGCACCTCCTGTTTATTCTATCTCATATCAAAAAACATGGACGGGTCTCCGGCATTTTTTCCCAGATGACCGTTTTCCCAGAATCCTCTTTTTTCCAACCATTCCCTGAATTCCGGAATGGGCTGTTTTTTCAGAAGCTGGCGTACACTTGCCACGTCGTGATAACTGGTAGACTGATACATCAGCATAATATCATCTGCCTGCGGAAGTCCCATTACATAATGGACACCTGCTGTTCCAAGAAGCGTAAGGATCGTCTCCGAATCGTTCTGGTCTGTTGGCATGTGGTTTGTATAGCAGACATCACATCCCATGGGAAGCCCGTGGAGATGTCCGCAGAACACATCTTCCAATGCTGCCCTTGTCAGCTGCTTGGTGTCATAGATGTATTCCGGTCCCATGAAACCTACTACTGTATTGATCAGAAATGGATGGTAATGTCTTGCCAGACCGTAGCACCTGCATTCCATTGTCTGCTGATCTGCTCCGAAAGCTGCGGAAGAGGAAAGCTCTGAACCCTGTCCTGTCTCAAAATACATTACATTCGGTCCTTTTGCATGGCCTCTGTCTTTAAAAAGTGCGTCTGCTTCTTCCAGCATGAAAGTCGTCACTCCAAATGCGGACAATGCTGCTTCTGATCCTGCAATGGACTGGAAACAGAGATCTGCACTTCCCTGTCCGGATCGTAATGCCTCCATCTGGGTTGTCACATGGGAAAGAACACATGTCTGAGTCGGAATCTCATATTTATCACGTATATCTCCAAGTACTTTCCAGATGGCCAGTGTGCTGTCCACGGTATCAATTGCCGGATTCAGACCGATCACTGCATCACCGGAACCGTAGCTTAAACCTTCCAGAGTACTTGCCGCAACGCCCTCTGCATCATCTACCGGGTGGTTTGGCTGAAGTCTTGCTGCCAGAACATTTTCACCTCCAATGGTTGTGTTGCAGGTAGCTGTGATATGAAGCTTGCTTCCTGCAAGGATCATATCCATATTTCCCATGATCTTGGAAATTCCGGCGATCACTTCACTTGTCATTCCTCTGGACGCCCGCAGGATCATTTCACTTGTTGTGCTGTCACTTAAGATCCACTCCCTCATTTCCTGGATGGTTTTTCCCTTGATTTCCGCATATACTTGCTCATCAATATCGTCCTGGATGATCCTTGTTACTGCATCTTCTTCATACGGGACAGAAGGATGATTCCGGATATCTGCCACTGTCAACTGTCCAAGAACTTCTTTTGCTGCAATTCGCTCCAACGTACTTCCGGCACATACACCGGCAAGTTCATCACCCGATTTTTTCTCGCTTGCTTTCGCAAGAAGTTCTTTTACATCTTTAAATTCATATGTCTGACCCAGCATTACTGTTTTTAATATCATTCTCAACACCTACCCGTTAAATATTAAAGTTTTTACAACTGCCGGAATTACAGTTCCTGATGCTACCGGCTCTCCCAGATCAATGAAGTCTCCACTTTCACAGTGGATCCCGTCAATACAGATAATATCCCGCTTTCCCTTCAGCCTGTGCCCCAGAGCCTGACCTACTGCTTTTCCGATGTCTTCTTCAAACACTACGATCAGCGGCTGCTTTTCCCTGCATTCTTTTTCATACTGGGAAACGATCTTCTCCGCGATTTCCTGTACCTGTTTAAAAGACGGGCATTTCAGACCTTTCATGGATATGGCTGTCTGGCGGTCTTCTGACTGTTTTTCCATGTAAAGCTGCATCTCTCTGTAAATGTTTTTGTCCAGATCCGGGATATCCTCCGGTCTTTCCAGCAACGGCCGGACTACCGGGATATTTTTCATTGGAAAAAGATCTGCCGTATATTCAATGGTACTGCCTGAAATATCCATGCTGTAATTTCCGGCTCCGATCACTGTAGCCCGCATGGTCTCTCTGGCATTTCTCACGTCCGCACTCTGAAATGAAGGATTTTTCCTGATGGCCTGAGCCAGGAGTATACCGATATCTCCATATCGGAAAACATCTTCCTCTTCCCCGAAACATGCTGCTACGCCTCCTGAAAAAGTAAGGATCTCCGGTTTCTTCCGGCAGCTGATCAGATGATTGGCTTTCATATGTTCCAGAAGATCCTGCTGTGTTTCGGATATTCCATTTATGCCTACTGACTGTGCCAGGATCTCTGCCATGGCATCTGTCAGAGTTCGTAAGCCTCTTTCTTCAGCTCGCTTTCCTTCTCTGATGTCAAGTTTCATTTTATCTGCCAGCCACCGGATCTTCGGTGCCACATATGTAAGAAACCCATCCTGTATCTGTACCAGCCTTCCGCCGATATCCAGACATGCGGTGTCAAGCATATGTCCGTTTTCAAAAAAACAGATGTTACTGGTTCCGCCTCCGATGTCCAGATTCGCCACAATACTTCCGGTATCCTTTGAAAGCTGTGCTGCACCTGAGCCTTTTCCCGCAAGAACAGATTCCAGATCTGCACCAGCCGTAGCAACTACGAAATCTCCTGCAATTCCTGAGATAGCTTTTACCACATCTTCCGCATTTTTCTTTCTGGAGGATTCACCTGTAATAATCACTGCACCTGTACTGAGATCTGAAGCCTTGATCCCTGCTTTTTTATATTCTCCGTCGATAATATCATGAACCTTTTCTCCGTCGATCTCATCTCTGGACAGAAGCGGTGTGAAATATACCTTGCTTCTGTAGAACACATCCTTCGATATCACTTTGATCTGCGGGATTCTGCCGAATCCGCCTGTATTCTGCAAGAGCATGCGGCTGAAAACCAACTGCGTGGTGGATGTTCCGATATCAATTCCTGCACTCAGGATTTCCTCTTCTTTCACAGTTTCACCTCCCTGATCTGTCCCAGAAAACCTTAACGCTGATCTTATACGTAAAAAGAGCACCAGCCTTAGGCTGATGCTCCGTTGCATATTCTCTGATTACTGTTCATTCATTTTTATGTCTTTCAAGAAAGTAACTGCATTATAGCATAGCATTTTCTAACCTGCAATTTGATTTTTTCACAAAATCAGAGAACATTTTTCATATTTTTTTGTAATATCATGACAAATTGTACTTTTTTATTAAATTATACTATTCCAGAAATATTTTCCGAATTTTCTCACTCTAGACCACGAATTGCATCCTTCATCTCTTTCACATAATCCTTGACTTTCGGCACACAGTCCTTGCCATAAGCTCCGCAAAGCTTTACAATGGCAGATCCTACGATGGCTCCGTCGGACTGGTCAGCCATCTTTTTTGCCTGCTCCGGAGTTGAGATTCCGAAGCCTACGGCACATGGGATGTCTTTCTGGGCTTTTACCAGCTTCACCATGGCTCCGATATCTGTGGTAATGTTGGTACGCATTCCTGTTACTCCAAGGGAAGATACGCAGTAAACAAAGCCTTCTGCTTCTTTGGCGATCATGGCGATTCTCTCATGGGAGGTCGGTGCGATCAGGGAGATCAGGTCAAGACCGTACTGTTTGCACACAACGTCGAACTCTTCTTTTTCCTCAAAAGGAACATCCGGAAGGATCAGTCCGTCCATTCCAGCTTCTGCTGCACGCTTGATGAAACGCTCTGTTCCGTAGGAAAATACTACGTTTGCGTAGGTCATGAATACCATTGGGATTTTTGTGTTTTTACGGATTTTTTCTACCATTGCAAAAACTTTATCTGTTGTCACGCCGCCTGCAAGTGCGCGGACATTGGCCTCCTGGATCACAGGCCCTTCTGCTGTGGGATCAGAGAACGGGATTCCAAGCTCGATCAGATCTGCTCCAGCTTCCTCCATTGCATAAACCAGCTGTTCTGTTATCTCCAGAGACGGATCTCCGCAGGTTAAAAAAGGAATAAATGCTTTTCCGTTTGCAAATGCTTCTGTAATTCTCTTATTCATGAATATCCTCCCCTCTGTAGCGTGCGATCGCCGCACAGTCCTTATCTCCACGTCCTGAAATAGTAACTACCATGATCTTGTCTTTTCCAAGCGTCGGTGCGATCTTTTTCGCATAGGCCACTGCGTGAGCACTTTCGATCGCAGGGATGATTCCTTCTGTTCTGGAAAGATACTCAAAAGCATCTACTGCCTCGTCGTCTGTTACAGGCACGTATTCTGCTCTTCCGATATCATAAAGGTGTGCATGCTCCGGTCCTACTCCCGGGTAATCCAGACCTGCGGAAATAGAGTATACCGGTGCGATCTGACCGTATTCATCCTGGCAGAAATAGGATTTCATGCCGTGGAAGATTCCAAGACGGCCGGTTGCAATGGTTGCTGCTGTCTCTGCTGTATTCACGCCACGTCCTGCTGCCTCACAGCCGATAAGACGAACATCTTTATCCTCAATGAAATTATAGAAGGTTCCGATGGCATTGGAGCCGCCGCCTACGCAGGCCAGAACAACATCCGGAAGTCTGCCCTCTTTTTCCAGCATCTGCTCTTTAATCTCCTTGGAGATCACTGCCTGGAAATCACGGACGATGGTCGGGAACGGATGTGGTCCCATAACAGATCCCAGTACATAGTGGGTATCTGAGATACGGTTTGTCCACTCACGCATTGTCTCGGAAACAGCATCTTTTAAGGTTGCTGTTCCACTTGTAACTGCATGGACTTTTGCTCCGAGGAGACGCATTTTATATACGTTCAGAGCCTGACGTTCCGTGTCTTCTTTTCCCATGAAAACCTCGCACTCCATACCCATTAAAGCTGCTGCGGTTGCAGTTGCAACACCATGCTGGCCGGCTCCTGTTTCTGCGATGACACGGGTCTTGCCCATTTTTTTTGCAAGAAGTACCTGTCCCAGAACGTTATTGATCTTGTGAGCTCCTGTGTGGTTTAAGTCTTCTCTTTTCAGATAGATCTTTGCTCCGCCAAGGTCTTCTGTCATATGTGCCGCATAGTAAAGACGGGATGGTCTTCCTGCATATTCATTGAGAAGCTCTGTGAGCTCACGGTTGAATTCCGGGTCGTTTTTGTAGTGGTTGTATGCTTCCTCAAGCTCCAGAACGGCGTTCATCAGTGTTTCCGGGATGTACTGTCCGCCATGGATGCCGAATCTTCCTTTTGACATGTTATATTTCCTCCTTTATATTCCTCACGGTCTGTACCGCTTTTAATATTTTATCCGGGTCTTTGTGACCGTCGGTTTCCACGCTGCTGCTTAAATCTACTGCCCAGGGGTGAAGCAGATGTATGGCTGATTCCAGATTTTCACAGCCCAGGCCTCCTGCCAGAAACCAGGGACGTTTGATCGCCGGTACCAGACTCCAGTCGAAAGTTTCTCCTGTTCCTCCTGCGCCCTGATCCAGAAGAATATAGTCTGCTTCCGAACGGATCGCTTTCTTTATATCTGCTTCTGTTTTTATGGAAAAAGCCTTTATCAGAAGCTGGTCTGTCATGGTCTTAAGCTGTCTTATATAATTCTCGTCTTCCTGTCCGTGAAGCTGTGCCAGTGCAATGGTTCCTTCGTTTAAAAGCTGTGCGGGAAGCTCCACCGGTGCATTGACGAATACGCCTACCGGCAAAATGCTCTCATCCAGTTCTTTCCGAAGAGCCTTCAGCCGGTCCACTGTGACGTTTCTCCTGCTTTTCGGGAATTCTACAATGAATCCACAGAAGTCCGGTTTAGCCTGGTTCACTGCCTGGATGTCTTCCGGGCGGGTGAGGCCACAGATCTTGATTCTGGTTCTGCGCCCATGTTTCAACTGTTGTTCTCTCATATTCAGCCAATCCTGCCCTTTCTGTCTGACCCTGCACCTTCCTGTTTCGTTACTGTTTGCTGCTGGTCAGCTCTGTTACTTATTTGCTCTATTCTTTCGTTTAACCTTTATACAAGTGCTCCGCCATTCAGCTTTTCCAGTGCCGCTTTCTTATCCGCGCTTCGCATCAGGGTCTCACCGATCAGGACTGCCCCTACCCGGTTTCTTTCCAGAATAGCGATATCTCCTGCGTTTTTGATTCCGCTTTCTGAAACGAACACTACATTATCCGGTGCCAGATTTCTCAGACGGATGCTGTTATTCATATCAACATTAAAGGTTTTCAGGTCACGGTTATTGACTCCAACGATCTTTGCACCTGCTTTTAATGCTCTTGCCACTTCTTCCTCGTCGTGGGCTTCCACCAGTGCATCCATTCCCAGAGCTTCTGCCAGCTCCCTGTATTCCAGGAGTTCCTGATCATTTAAGATGGCGCAGATCAGAAGCACTGCCGATGCGCCGAATGCTTTTGCCTGATAGATCATATACTTATCCACCGTAAAATCCTTTCGGAGTACCGGGATATCCACCGTTTCTGCGATCTCACGGAGATAAGCGTCGCTTCCCATAAAGTAAAATGGCTCCGTGAGACAGGAAATTGCAGATGCACCTGCTGCCTCGTATTCTTTCGCGATTTCCAGATATGGAAAATCCGGTGCGATCAGTCCTTTGGACGGGGAAGCTTTTTTTACTTCGCAGATGTAAGACATGCCCGTTTTTTTCAGTGCTTCCAGAAAGGAGGGCTGCTGCGGTGCTTTTTCTGCTAGGGCTTTCAGCTGATCCAGGGGAAACTGAAGTTTTTCCTTCCGGATACGTTCTCTTGTTTTTTCTGCGATTTCTTCCAGAATGTTTTTTTCGCTCATTCTTTGTTTCTCTCCTGACGCTATTATCTTTAAATCTCGTTACTTAATTTGATGAATTCCTCAAGTTTAGCTGCAGCAGCACCACTGTCGATCAGGTTTTCAGCCATCTTCACGCCATCTTCTATAGTCTTCGCTTTTCCTGCGATATAAAGTGCTGCGCCTGCGTTCATGCACACAGCCTGACGCTTCGCTCCTTTTTCAGTTCCGTTTACAATAGCTTTTGTAATCTCTGCGTTCTCTGCCGGTGTGCCGCCTGCCAGTTCTTCTTTGCTGCAGCGTGTGTAGCCGAACTGCTCCGGTGTGATCTCATAGGACTGGAACCATCCGTCCTTGATCTCGCATACAGAAGTCGATGCACTCATGGAAATCTCATCCAGCTTATCCTGTCCGAAAACTACCATTCCGCGGTTCACGCCAAGTTTCATCATAACCTGTGCAAGCGGCTCTACCAGAGACTGGTCAAAGACTCCCATCAGCTCCATATTTGCGCCAGCCGGATTGCTTAATGGTCCGAGAATGTTAAATACAGTACGGATTCCAAGCTCTTTACGGATCGGTGCCACATATTTCATTGCAATGTGATAATTCTGTGCGAAAAGGAAGCAGATATTGATCTTTTTCAGGAGCTCTGCACTCTTTTCCGGCGGAATGGTGATCTTTACGCCAAGTGCTTCCAGAACATCCGCTGCGCCGCTCTTGGAGGATGCTGCACGGTTTCCGTGTTTTGCTACCGGAACGCCGCCTGCTGCGATCACAAGAGAAGAGGTTGTGGAAATGTTAAAGGAGTTTGCTCCGTCACCACCGGTTCCTACGATCTCCAGAACATCCATATCGTGGAGAAGCTTGATACAGTGTGCTCTCATACCTGCTGCAGATGCAGTGATCTCATCAATAGTCTCTCCTTTCAGAGAAAGTGCAGTAAGGTAGGATGCCATCTGTACCGGTGTTGCCGCACCGTCCATGATCTCATTCATTACGGCTTCTGCTTCGTCATATGTAAGATCTTCTTTTTTTGAAAGCTTGATGATTGCTTCTTTGATCATTTTTGTTTCCTCCTGTTCTGTAACGATTCTGTCTTTTATGGATTGCCGTTCTCTGTCTTATCTTTCTCTGACAACTTTTATAAAGTTCTCGATCATTGTTTTTCCATCTGGTGTCATAACTGATTCCGGATGGAACTGTAATCCGAAGATCAGATATTCTTTATGTTCCAGTGCCATGACCTCGCCATCCTCAGACTCTGCCGTGACAATGAGCTCTTCTGGTAAGGTATCCCGGATTGCTGCCAGTGAGTGATATCTGGCTGCCGGAAAAGTTTCCGGAAGTCCTTCAAACATCCGGCTCTTTCCAACTTTATGTATTTCTTTCTGCTTTCCATGCATCAGCTCTTTTGCATAGGATACTGTCCCTCCAAAGGCTTCACAGATGGACTGATGTCCAAGGCAGATACCCAGGATCGGCAGCTTGTCTTTGAAATATTTTATGGATTCAATACAGATTCCTGCATCCTCCGGTCTTCCCGGACCAGGGGAAAGGATCAGTGCTTCCGGCTTCATGGCCTCCAGTTCTTTGATGGTCACTTCATCGTTTCTTACTACCTTGATATCCGGCTCCACAGAACCGATCAGCTGGTAAACATTATAGGAAAAGCTATCATAATTATCGATCAGTACTATCATTCCAGTCCCTCCTGTGCAGTTTCAATTGCCTGTACAACGGCTCTTGCCTTATTGCAGCATTCCTGAAATTCACTTTCCGGAACACTGTCTGCCACGATTCCGGCTCCTGACCGGATGCAGATCTCGCCGTTCTTTTTATAAACCAGGCGAATGGCAATACATGTATCCAGGTTTCCGGCAAAATCCAGATATCCGATAGCTCCACCGTAAATGCCTCGCTTGCTCTGTTCCAGTTCCTGGATGATCTGGCAGGCACGGAATTTCGGTGCTCCGGAAAGTGTTCCTGCCGGAAGAATGGCATCTACTCCATCTACAGCGTCTTTATCGTCCCGGATCCGGCCAGTGACTGTGGAACCGATATGCATAACATGGGAAAAACGCTCAATGCACATATATTTTTCTACGTTCACGGTACCGATCTTACTGATCTTTCCGATATCATTTCGACCAAGATCCACCAGCATGTTGTGCTCCGCACGTTCCTTCTCATCAGCCAGGAGTCCTTTTTCCAGTGCCAGGTCTTCTTCTTTTGTCTTGCCTCTTGGTCTTGTTCCTGCCAGCGGGAAGGTACTTAATTCTGTTCCTGCAAGCCTGGCAAGTGTTTCCGGGGAAGCTCCTGCAATCTCAATATCATCACTGGAAAAATAAAACATATACGGTGAAGGATTGGTAGCCCTGAGAACACGGTATGTATCAAAAAGACTTCCCTCCGCTTTCGCTCTCATCGGATTGGAGAGCACCACCTGGAAAATATCTCCTTCGTGGATGTAATGTTTCGCTTTCTCAACCATCTCACAGTATTTTGCTTTCGGAAACTGGGGTTCAATGGAAGATTTCAGCTTCAGTGACGGAAATTCATCCTGCTTTCCATTGCGGATCAGATCTGCCATCTCTTTTAATTTCGCTTCCGCTTTCTGGTAGGAGTTTTCCAGATCATCTGTCATCACTCCTGTAATGAGAAGCACCTTTTGTCTGTAATGGTCAAATGCAATTACCTGGTCAAAAAGCATCAGGTCCATATCACGGAAATCCTGTTCTGTCTCATCTGTAAGATTCAGCTTCGGCTCGCTGTACTTGATGTAGTCGTATGAAAAATATCCTACCAGACCGCCGGTGAAAGTAGGCATATCTTCCAGCACCGGGCTTTTATATTCTTTCAGGATCTTTCGGATGGCATCTCCCGGATGCTTCACCTGCTGTACGGTTTTCTCTTCAGTTCCGTTCTCGTGGATCTTTCGGATCTGAAGCTTTCCATCTGTACAGGTAATTTCCATGGACGGTTCATATCCCAGGAAGGAATACCGTCCCCATACCTCTGTCTGGCTGGCACTTTCCAGAAGATAACAATGTCTGCTGGCTGTGCGTAAGGTCCTCATCACTTCTACCGGTGTGTAGCGGTCGGAATACAGTTCTCTGCATACGGGGATGCGCCGGTATTCGCCTGACTGTGCAATAGTTTTAAGTTGTTCTAATGTTGGATACATATACAGGCCCTCCTGAGTTCTTATCATCTCACCTGCCGGAAGGAAACAGAACATAACGGAAAATTTACATACAAAAATCGCCCGTCTCCGGCAGAATCCAGTTCTGCCAGGGACGAGCGTCAAATTCAAAATCACCCGCGGTGCCACCCTGATTCACGGTTCGATCCGTGCACTTGGCGGAATACCTTCATATTCCCGGCAACTGACGTATGCCTTCACGTCACAGAATACTCGGTATCTACAACACCTTTCCCTGTGCCCTCAGCGGTCCATTTGATAAACTGCCTCTCGATCCGGCTCTCACCCTCCCGGACTCTCTGTGCGCGCATGAATATCTTTATCTCCGCTTCAACGGTTTAATGGTTTACTCGATTAAATTTTTTATATAAAATAGCATAGCTTTTCTGATATGTCAATACAAAAGTTGAAAAAAATGTTATTTTGTCCTATAATTATGTTAGTAAACTTGTCATAAAAATCACAAAAGAAAGGAGCCCTATCGTAAAAATACTATGGCTGAAAATAACAAAAACACCTGGCTGGACACACCTGATCCACAGGTTTTTATCAAAAATTCCGCAAGATTCAATGATTTGATGATGATGTACCGCTGTACTGTCCGTGAGGTACGCACCAAGCTGGAAGTCCTCAACGACGAATTCTCACTGGAATATAAACGTAACCCTATCTCCTTCATCAAGACAAGGATCAAAAAACCGGAAAGTATTTACAAAAAGCTCAAAAAACTCGGCTATGAGTTTACTGCGGAGAATATTCAGAATCAGCTGAATGATGTGGCCGGCATCCGTGTTGTCTGTGCCTTTATCGATGATATCTACACCATTGCAGACCTGATCACCAAACAGGATGACATTACCGTCATTCAGGTAAAGGACTATATCAAAAATCCAAAACCAAACGGCTACCGCAGCTATCACATGATCGTGGAGATTCCTGTGTTCTTCTCCAAGGGAAAAACTCCCATGCGTGCGGAGATTCAGATCCGTACCAATGGAATGGATTTCTGGGCTACTCTGGAACATCAGCTGCGTTACAAACAGAATATTGAAGAAATGGACGGTTATGAAGAGGTCAGCAATGAGCTGCTGAACTGCGCCCGCGCTGTGATCGATATGGATAACGAAATGCAGCGGATCAAAAACAAAATCGGACAGTTCCATGATATTTAAAACAGGTGAGGCTGTTACAGCCTCACCTGTTCTTTCTCACTGTTTTTTACCCTAAATGCCCGCGGTGTCATGTGATAATGTTCCTTAAATACCCGATGAAAATAACTGTTATTTTCATAGCCTACGGCTGCAATGATATCGCTGACAGGCAGATCTGTTTCACACATCAGCTCTACAGCTTTATTCAGTCTCTTTCTCTGAAGCAGCTCCTTGAAATTAAATCCTGTCGTTTTCTTGATCATTTTGCTTAAAACATGCATAGGCAGGTGAAGACGGCTACACAGCTCAGTCAAGGTAGCTGTCCGGTATTTCTGCTCAATGTAATCCAGCGTTGTCATGGAGATCATATTTTCATACTGATTGGGAAGTCTCATCTCTACATACTGCACAGATTCCACCAGATACATAAAGATCAGGCCCATTGTGGTCTGATTGATCCGTTCCCGGTCCTCCTCACCATTTACAAGGGAATAGATGATGTTTTCCAGAAGATTCTGAATCTGCAGCACCTCTGCAACTTTAAAGTGCAGATACTCTCCTCTCTCCTCATCCTGGCGGAGAACATTCACCAGAAAATCTGCCAGCATATTGTCATTGCCTGTCATGGAATAGGCTACGTCAAAAAACTCCGGAAGCACCATAAAATTGATTGCAATATCATTCTGACCCGCTTTCAGGATCTCATGCTTCGTAAACTGATTGAGAAAAAGCAGCTCACCTTTATTCACTACGACCCTTTTTCCATCGATGATATTAGTGAGGGAGCCCTCGCACACATACAGCACCTCCACAAAATTATGCCTGTGCGCCGGAAAATATACGAACCGGGTGTGAGTACGCACTGCAATCAGTCTGCCTTCCTTGAGCATCTTGCGACTGTCCACAGTAAAATCCCGGCCGGATGTATAGAGATCTTTGTCCACCTCTGCCTCTCCGTCCAGGATTCTCCTCTCTTCATCTGTAATTTTTCTCAGCTGATCCAGTAATGCCTGCTGCATGTATTTTGCTCCTTCATCTGTTCATGGTTTTCTGTTCTGCTGTCCTCATTTTAACACTGCAGCCATAAGAGTACAACCAGAATCAGAAGGCTGAGATTTTTTCGGAAACCTTCTATACACGAAATCCAAATATACGAAACAAGGCGGAGTCCGAAGACTCCGCCTGTTCTGAAAGGATTTATCATATGATTATACAGTCAATCTGAGGATTGATTAGTACAGTTTAGCCATCTCCTCGATGTTGCTTGTATCGAATTTCAGAGGTGCGCCAAGAACAACTTCTGTACCGCCGTCATCAGCATCTGTTACTGTGTAGTCACCAAGGTCACCAGCTGTGAACTTGTCATCTTTAGCACCTGTGATGTCACCGTTGATCAGAGAGATTGTTGTGTAAGCACTGAGTTTTCCAAGGCCCTGCATATCCCACAGATAGAAGTATGGGCAGGAATGAGAATCATCATCACCTGTGTACTCCTGCATCTCAGATGGAAGTCCAAGTCCTGTCAGCTTGCAGGAAGATCCGTTATCCTGAAGATATTTAGCTGCTGCTGCGATACCAACTGTTGTAGGTGCGCAGATAACTTTCAGATCTTTGTAGTTCTGAAGAAGAGCTGCTGTCTGGTCTGTGGATTTCTGCGGCTCATCATCACCGTATACAACGTCTACAAGCTCAAGCTTGCTGTATTTGTCATCGCCTTCCATGATGGTCTTCATTGCATCGATCCATGCATTCTGGTTAGCGGACTGAGATGTAGCGGAAAGGATAGCAAACTGTCCCTCACCACCGGAAATATCAAGAACTGCATCCATAAGTGCCTGAGCAACTTCTTTTGTACCAGCCTGGTTTACGAAAATCTCACGGCTGTCTTTGTTCGGAGCGGAGTCGAAGGAAGATACTTTGATTCCCTCATCCATAGCTTCCTCAAGCTTAGCCTGAAGAGCGTTAACATCGTTAGCGGAAATACAGATTGCATCAAAGTCCTGGGAAATCAGGTTGTCAAGAACCTTGATCTGTGCATCAGCTGTAGCTGTCTCAGGATAAACGACCTGAACTTCGCCGCCTTCAGCCTCTACTGTCTCCTGGAAAGATTTAGCTGCGATCTCGAAGAATGCGTTGCCGGCTGCTTTACCAACCAGAGCGATCTTTTTGCCTTCTGCGGAATTTCCAGCTGCTTCTGTCTTAGTATCTTCGGATTTGTCATCTGCTGCGAGAACCGGGCAAACTGTACCAAGAACCATTGCTCCACAAAGGATTGCGCTAATTACCTTTTTTTTCATTGTTGTTCCTCCCTATAAAAATATAATTTTTTTATATGCTGCTGCCTCCGCTACACCACTGGAGGCAGCTAACAATCGTATTGGGTTTCAAAAGTAATATTTAGTTTTTCTTCATTGCTACTGCTTTTTTCACATCGCCGATGATATTCGGGAGAGCTACTGCTGCTACCAGAAGTACACCAATAATGAGAAGGATTACCTGTGCATTTACGTTCTTCTGTCCAAGACCAACTCGTAAACATACGATGATGAATGCGGAAATGATACCGCCGGCCAGATTACCTTTACCACCTGTAGAGGAGATACCTCCGAATACTGCCATTGCGATGGCATCCATCTCAAATCCGTTACCGGTTGTTGTGTTTGCACCGTAAGAAGATGATACCAGGAACAGTGCACAAAGTCCGGACATAAGTCCCATAACTGTGTAGATGATGAAACGGATCTTCTCTACATGAACGCCTGCATAATAAGCTGCCACACGGTTTGTTCCGATCGCGTAGGTACGACGTCCGAATGTGCTCTTTCCAAGGAAAATTGCGAAGATCACACCAAGGATCAGTACCAGGAAAAGAATGTATGGAACATTTCCTACTTTTCCACCGATAGCACGGAAACCGTCTGTGTTTGTGATCGCGATACTTCCGCCGGCTCCAAGTGTTACCTCAGCAATACCACGGAAGATGATCTGTGTTGCCAGTGTTACGATCATTGGAGGAAGCTCTTTGAAGCGGGTAAGGATAAATCCGTTAACCGCACCGCAGAGGCCGCCAACAACCAGTGCTGTAAGTGCTACTACAATAAACGGAGCGTTTGTGTTGCAGACCATGCAGCTTAATGTTGCGGAGAGACACACGATCGCACCTACTGAAATATCAATTTCGCCTAATACCAGGATGTACGCCATCGGGAACATCATGAATACCTCTGCAAGGTAAACCGGCATCTGACGAAGGACACTCTTCAGATTATAAAACTCAGAAAATGATGCGCAGAAAATATTTACCAGGATAAAGAGAACGACCAGGATGCCTTCCCAACTGAATATGATGTGTTTCATCGGATTTTCCGGCACATTGTTAATACTTCTTCCAGATTTTCCAGCCATGATTTACATCTCCCTTCCCTTTAATGCGTTTTTGTCTGCGATTCTCTGCAGGATAACATTGATCACAACTACTACCAGGATGATAACACCCTTGATCATATTCTGCCACAGGGAACTGATACCTACAAGCGGAAGAGCTTTTGCGATCGTTGCAAGGATAATGGAACCAAGGAACGCACCAACTACTGTTCCACGTCCACCACTCATGCTTACACCACCGATAACACAGGCTGCGATAACATCCATCTCACCGCCGTACTGCATATCAGGCATTGCAGAAGCATAAACAGATACCTGAAGTGCTCCGCCAAGACCTGCGAGGAATCCCATGATCACATATACAAGAAGGTTGATATTCTTCGCATTGATACCGGAAACCTGAGCTGCACTTGCATTACTTCCTACTGCATAGATTCTTCGTCCTGTTCTTGTCCATTTCATAAAGAAGAAGAATACCACATAGCATACGATAATTACCCAGATAACCTTGTTGATTCCAAGGAAGTTGGTTGTTGCAAAATTTTTAAACTCACCAAGAGCTGCGGCACTTGCCCACTCACCACCGTGGGAAACAAGATAACCCATTGCTCTGTAGATGTACATAAAGCCCATGGTTGCAATGATTGGCGGTACGTTTGCTCTTGAGATCACAAGGCCTACAACAAGTCCGCAGGCAATACCGATTGCCATTGCAATGATGAAAGCAAGTAATGTGCTTGTGATATGTCCGTATTTCAGCAGCATACCGATTGACATACCGGAAAGTGCCAAGGTTGACATAATGGAAATATCGATTCCGCCTACCAGCATGACACATAACATACCAAGTGACATTACCATTGTTACTGCATTATTTTTCAACATCTCCATGAGGGACTTCGGCGTAAGGAATGACGGACTGATCACTGTGACAACTGCAAACAGCACGATCACGATAATTGCCAGCAGAGCCTCTCGGGAGCCTGTAATCTTCTTGATGACAGATTTCTTTTCCATTATTTAGTCCCCTTTCCGGTGCTCTTTTCCATGGACAGTTCAAGGATTCCTTCCTGTGTAGCCTCTCCTCTGTTCAGTTCACCTGTCTTACGGCCGTTGCACATAACGATAATACGGTCAGACATTCCAAGGATCTCAGGCATCTCGGAAGAGATAAGGATGATAGCATAGCCCTTCTTCGCAAGATCTCCCATGATCGCATAAATCTCGGCTTTCGCACCAACATCAACACCCTTTGTCGGCTCATCCATGATAACGACCTTCATTTCCTGAGCAAGCGCCTTGGCAACAACAACCTTCTGCTGGTTACCACCGGACAGTGAGCTTGCCGGCTGGAAGATATCAACAGCCTTGGTATCTACTTCCTCAAGAAGCTTCTTGGAAAGCTCTCTTTCTGCCTTCTCATCATTGAATCCGGATTTTGCATATTTGCTGATGATCGGAAGTGTTACGTTTCTTCCAAGTCCCCAGCTCATGACCAGACCCTGCTTCTGTCTGTCCTCTGGAAGAAGGATGATACCTTTTTCCATTGCTTCGGAAGGAGTCTTGATATAAACCTCTTTTCCCTCAAGGAAAACCTTTCCTTCGTCCGGACGGGTGATTCCACTGACAGCTTCCATAACCTCTGTACGTCCTGCACCAACCAGACCGGTAAGACCTACGATCTCGCCTGCACGTACATTGAAGGAAACATCCTTGAAAAATCCTGTTCTGGAAAGATGTTCGATACGAAGCATCTCATCTCCCAGCTCAACCTCCGGCTTCGGGAACAGATCATTGATCTCACGTCCAACCATTGCTTTGATCAGATCTGCGTTTGTGATTCCGTTTACATCGTAGGTTCCGATATACTGTGAATCACGGAATACGGTAACTCTGGAAGCCAGACGGTACATATCCTCAAAACGGTGGGAAATAAAGATAATGGAAACACCATTCTCTTTCAGCTTGTCAACCAGTGTGTAAAGCTTCTCAGACTCGTTTCTGGTAAGTGCTGCTGTCGGCTCATCCAGAATGATGATCTTTGCATTTGTGGAAAGTGCCTTGGCGATCTCAACCATCTGCTGCTGCGCAACGGAAAGTGTACCCATCTCTGCTGTTGCATCGAAATCTGCATCCAGCTCACCTAAGTACTTGTTCGCCTCCTGGTTCATCTCTTTCCACTGGATCATATGATGTTTGATGATCTCATGACCCATAAAAATATTTTCTGCAACTGTGAGGTGCGGATATGATGTCGGATGCTGATATACGGCTGCAATACCTGCCTCCTGGGCATCCTTCGGACCTTTGAAGTCAACCTTCTGTCCATTCAGGAACATCTCACCCTCTTCTGCTTTATGTACTCCGGTAATAACCTTGATAAACGTAGATTTACCAGCACCATTCTCACCCATCAGCGCGTGAACTTCGCCAGGTTTGAGCTGGAACTGTACATTATTCAGAGCTTTGACACCGGGGAATATCTTCGTAATACCTTTTAATTCAAGAACATATTCTGACACGGCTCTTTCTCCTCCCTTTCCTTTAATCTGATTATATTCTATCATCCGGCCCACAGGTTGATAATGGGAATATTTTTGGATAAGGGTAAAATATTCTTCTTTTCCCTGTAAAATATTACTCATAAACCATTGCCACATTCTCGTATTTCTATATACTTTGTGCTATAATAGTAACGTTGACGTTACGGTTTTCTGTGAATATAAACAGAACTTTAAACGTCCGATTTACAAAGCTATGAAGCTATGCTCGATTGGAGAATTGTATATGAAATTACTGATCGTTGATGACGAAGAACTTACTCGTACCGGATTGATCTCATCTATTGACTGGGATTCTCTGGGAATTACCGAGATCCTTCAGGCAGACGATGGTGTGAATGGACTGGAAATGGCCAGACTGTATAAACCTGAGATCATTCTCTGCGATGTTCGGATGCCGCGGATGACAGGCATTGCCATGCTGGAACGACTGGAGAAATTCCTGCCGGACAGTATCCCTATCTTTATGAGCGGATATTCTGACAAAGAGTATCTGAAAGCTGCCATCAAATTAAAAGCCGTCAATTACATCGAAAAACCTCTGCATCCCGAAGAAGTACGGGCAGCAGTTCTCGAAGCAGAAACTCTTTACAAGCAAAAGCTCCGCTCCCATCGTGGCGAAGCGATCCATTCCCAGGAAATCGCTACCCGGCTGGCACAGCAGCTGACGCTTCCCCCGTCCGACAGCACCAGGATCGCAGATCTCTGTCTGGAGCTGGAACAGCCGGAGCTTCTTGAACCCGGTATGAATTTTACTTCTGTAATTGTGAAGCTTAATGAATCTGTGGAAGCCTCCGGCATTTTCCTGGAGGATCTCCTGACTGACATTTCCCGTTTTCTGGAACATTATCATCTGAAATGTCTTTTTGTGGAAAAAAGAGTTCAATATCTGGTCCACCATATATATGGAACAAATGCTCTTTCCCCGGCAACACTTTCCGCAGTAGGAAGCTATATTTCCAGACAGTATGACAGCTGCGGAAAGCATCTGATCGCAGCCGGAACTACTGTAACAGATATTTCCATGGTTTATCAGTCCTATGCTTCCGCCGTGATTCTTCTGCAGAACTGCTTTTTCTTTCCGGAAAAAACATTTCTCACAGAAAATATCATAACCCAGCTACCTTCAAAAGGGCCGGTTCCGGACTCCCTACAGTCACCGGAAAATACCTTTTCCAACTATCTCCTGGCCGGCGAGGAAGAACACTGTTTTCAGTTTCTTGAAGAGCTTTTCCGGTATTACAGCTGCAATCACACATTTATTCCTAATCAGATCCGTGATCTTTATTACCAGCTGTTTAATGCACTTTCAGCTTCCCGTAAAAAAAATCAGATAGGATCGGAGCTTCATGAAAAACAGGATCTGATCATGGATACTCTGAACAACGCTTTTACCTACGAAGAGCTTCACAAAGCTCTGAAAGAAAAAGCCGCCCAGTATTTTGAAGATGCCAAAAATTCCCAGCCGGAAAATTCCACTATCTTTATGATCAAGGATTACATCAGCCGGAACTACATGAACGATACTCTTTCCGTAAAAGATATCAGCGGACATGTATACCTTTCCACCTCTTATGTATGCACCTTTTTCAAAAACGAGACCGGACAGACTCTCAATCAGTATCTGACAGAGTACCGGATGGAAAAGGCCAAACAGCTGCTTTCCGATCCCAGATACAAAATTTCCGAGATTTCTTCCAAGGTGGGCTATACGGATGGCAATTACTTCGGAAAAAGCTTCAAAAAATACTCCGGCTTTTCCCCTTCTGAATACCGGGAGAAAATGTCATGAGGGCCCTCTGGCGCCGTTTCAAAAACGGCTACCTGAATCTAAGCCTGCAGACCAAATTCACCATTGCCCTGATCAGCATTGTGATAGTTCCTGCATTTCTTACTGTCTTTCTTTTTTATGGAAGACTTTATAACATGGTGGTTTCCAATACCATCCGGCAGGAACAGGACGCCTCCGCAAAAACTGCACCTCTGATCGAACGGACTATGGATACGATTCTTGCTACCACCCGGAATATTACAGGACAGAATTTTTTTCAGGAGCTTTTTTATATGCCGGTCAGCGATTCAGCAGAAAAGCTTGCCACCTCCAACCATGCCATTGATTTTAAAAATGCCGTTCAGCGTCTGACCACAGATTCCATTGTTACCGATGTACGGATCTATGTGGATTTTCCTGATGATCTGAAAGAACTGGATACTTATCCCAACACAGCGAATATCCTTGCTCCCTTAAGTCAGGCGAAAGGCACCTACTGGTACGGTATCTTTCAGGGAAACCGGAACGCCCAGGAAATGTTCTGTCCTTCCTTCTATCTTGGCTCCAGGGAAAAAAAGAATTATGGTGATATGGCATATATCTGCCCCTTAAGCCTTTATTATCACTCCACTGCCTATAAGGCTTATCTTGCAGTGTATTATTCCGATGACAAGCTTACCTCCATTCTTTCCGACAATCTATCTCTGGAAGGAAGTGTTTCATATATTGTAAACGAACGTGATGCCATTGTTGCTACCTCAGATCCGTCATTATCCGGAATCTACCAACTGGATTACGACACCATCAAGGCTTCCTTTATGTCTTCCAATAACTTCATTGAGCGGAACATTCTGGACACAAAGGTTTATGCCGGTTTTTACAGTATTTCCAATACGGACTGGTTTATGGTAACAGTACTGCCTTCACCGCCGCTAATCCATGAGAGCAACCGGCTGATGATCCAGATTGCGCTTATCTACGCCGTTTTTCTGGTTCTGGCTCTTATTTTTGCCAACGTACTGGCTCACTCCATTACCGGAAGACTCTCTTCTGTGATCCGGCAGATGCAGACCGTCCGCCACGGCCCGCCTACTCCCATGGACAGTCCTTCTGCCCATGATGAGATTGGTGATCTGATTGACACCTATAACTATATGACCCGAAAAATGGATGAGCTGATGAAAACGCAGGCAAAGGCCGCCGAAGATCTCCGGATTGCGGAATTTAACTCCCTCCAGGCACAGATCAATCCACATTTTCTTTATAACACCATGGATATGATCAACTGGATGGCACTGCAGGGACAGACTGATGAGATCAGTCACGCTGTGCAGAGTCTTTCCCGTTTTTATAAGCTGACCCTGAGCCGCCAAAAAGGAATCTCTACCATTGCAAGGGAGCTGGAGCATGTAACCATCTACGTGCAACTCCAGAATATGCGCTACCATGACAGCATTGAGCTGATCACGGATATCCCGGATGAGCTGTCGGAATACCAGATCCCGAAGCTGACTCTTCAGCCCGTTGTGGAGAATTCCATTCTTCACGGAATCCTGGAAAAAGAATCCAAGTCCGGTACGATCGTAATTACAGGATGGATGGAAAATGAAGATGTTGTTCTTCTTGTTTCTGATGATGGTGTTGGAATTCCACCTGAGATCCTTTCCACTATTCTCTCCGGAAACGGAAACAGCCAGTCCGGAGGCACAAATATTGCTGTTTATAATACGCACCGGAGACTTCAGATCCTTTACGGAAATGATTACGGACTTACTTATTCCAGCAAGCCTGGAGAGGGGACGGAGGTTGAGATCCGTTTCCCTGCACATCGCGAAAAGTAATTTACAGACTTTTTATATAGATACTTTTCCTGTCCTTTAAAATACAAAACGTTCCAGAAAAATCTATATTCAGAAATGAGGTATGACATTATATGAATACACAGCCAGCTGCACTTTTATATAATTTTAATGATCCTGAACGTCTTCGCCAAATCCGCCGCTATCTGAACCGTCAGAAGGTTAAGACACGAATCATCACAGCACCGGAATTTCTTCATCCGCTGGGATATCTTTTTGAGATTCCGGGATTTCAGCCCTCTTCCCGGTTTAATCTGGGAAGCAATTTCACCGATGAAATGATCGTACTGAAGGATTTTTCCAGTGAACAGATGGATGATTTTCTTGCTTTTTTCCGTGAAAACCAGATTCCCTCTGTTGCACTGAAGGCCATGCTCACACCTGTAACTCAGCACTGGTCTTCCATTCAGCTGCATAATGAGCTTTCCATGGAGCATACACTTATGCATAAAAAATAAAAATTCAAAGCTTTGATCTGCCGAATCTGCCAGCTGCATTTCCGGCAGATTTTTTATTTTTCCAATGAAAAAGGAGACCGCTCCGCGCAGTCTCCTTTTCTGAATATGTTTTAGGTTGAATATATAAGAAAGAATTTATCTTGTCACGATATCTACCGGTACGTTAAAGATTTTTGCAACCTTCAGGATCGTATCGATGTGTCTTCCTGTAGCAGCTGCCATATGATGTGTCGGGCCAGCCTCACTCCAACGGTTAACAAACTCTCTTGCTCCGCATGTGAAGCGTGTTCTCATGTTTGTATCACCGAAGGAAAGGATTGGTCCTTCCTCGTTTACGCCCTCAGCTACAACGAATTTGAAGTTTCCGTCTTTATCCTGAGTGATTGCAAGGTAGGTCACCGGACCTGTGTACGGATAGAACTGTGTCAAATATCCGCCACCTGTTTTGCCATGGAATACTTTTACGATCTTCATGGTTGGCTTCTTGTCAGAGATGTCAGCGTCGCCGCTTCCGGAATGTCCGATGATGCAGATATCATCATTGAAGTCAATGGAGTACATCTCAGAAAGCTGACCTGTACCAGAAATTGTCTTTAAGATACTCATTGCCATGGCAACCTTCATGTCACCCTCTACAGCACATGCAGTACCCTGTTTGATCAGCATGGAGAATGCCGGGATCAGCATACTGTCAAGGACACCTGCTTTACCCTGTGCAAATCCATCGTAATGGGAAGCGATCATTCCAAGATGCTCGTCTTTTACCCATTTCTCAAAAGCAACAACGTATTTAGCCATATCCCATACTTTCTCGATTGTGCCGCCGCCCTCAATATCGAATGTATCAAGGATATCCTGTGCCTTTGCACGGATTGCTTCCTCGTCTGTGATATCATCAGCGATCGCCCACATCTTCTCCCAGTCGAACTGTTTTGTGTAGAGGAACATTCTGTTATAGAGGTTTGTCTCATCAATATACAGATCCATCATACCCGGATATGGTCTTCCGATCTGTGCAATGTTAGTCTCACGGAATCTTCTTCTTACCTGAGCAGCCTTGCACCAGTCTTCGATCTCAGCCTGAACTGCAGGATCTCCGCCTTCTACAACGCCTGTGATAACCGCATGTCTCTTGCCTGCTCTCTCAAGGTCAGCAACTGCCTCGCCTACAGCACCGCATGCATAGCCTTCACCCAGCCAGGAGGCAATGTCAGTGTGCTCATAATCCAGCGCTTTGATCTTCTGAACGTTTACAAGAACAACCGGAACATCCAGATCACGGATCGCAGGAAGCATGTTGTAGGATGTAGCATATGTCAGCATCTGAAGAAATACAAGATCAACATCTGCTGCACGGAACTTATCTCCTGCCACCATTGCCTGCTCTTTTGTTGTCACCATTCCGCCGTCAACGATCTCTACTGTATCCGGGATCGTTTTCTTGAATGCGTCGTACTGTGCCTCAAATTCCGGCACCAGTGACGGAAACTGCGGAAGATATGCGCCTAAAGCAATTGAAAATACACCAACTTTTGCCTTTGTGTTAACTAACATAATAAAACCTCCAATTATTTATGCTTTGTATACTTTGATACCGAAGGACTCATGGATGGTTGTACGAGCCTCCTCGATAGTTTTGAACTCCTCGGCCTTCAGCATCTGTGCTGTGATATTACCGATTGCAGTAGCCTCACCAGGGCCTGCATGGATTTCTTTCTTTGTAGCTTTTGCAGTCAGCTCATTTAAGTATCCTGCATTGGAACCACCGCCTACGATATGGATACGGCTGTAGGTTCTTCCTGTCATCTCCTCAAGCTCTTTGGCTATTTTTGCATAGCACTCTGCAAGGCTTGTGTAGATAACAGTTGCGATCTCACCAAGAGTTTCCGGAACCTTCTGTCCTGTTCTGCGACAGTAATCCTGAACCTCTTTTGTCATATTCTCAGGAGAAAGGAAACACTCATCGTTTGCGTCTACTCTTGACGGGAAATCTTTTGCCTCCTCAGCCATCTCGCAGATCTGAGCAAAGCTGTATGCATCATCAAACTCATGACGTACGGACTGGATCATCCAGAGACCCATAATGTTCTTCAGGTAGCGGAAACGTCCTGCATATCCACCCTCGTTTGTAAAGTTCATCTCACAGCTCTTCTCTGAGCAGTCTGCTTCTTTTCTCTCGATTCCCATCAGAGACCATGTTCCTGAGCTGATGTAGATGAAATCGTCATCATTTGCAGGAACGGCAAGTACTGCTGAGCCTGTATCGTGGGTAGCCGGTGCTACAACCTCAAGGTCAAATCCAACTGCCTCTTTTACTGCGTCTGTTAAATGTCCGATGCTTGTACCAGGCATGATCAGCTTCTGGAAGATCTTCTTCGGATATCCCAGCATGTCGATCAGCTCGTAATCCCAGTCTTTTGTTGTCGGGCATACAAGCTGTCCTGTTGTTGCCTCAGTGTACTCACAGGTCTTCTCTCCTGTAAGAAGGAAATGGAAGTAATCCGGTACATGAAGAAGTGTCTCGGCCTGCTCCAGATACTCCGGATGTTTCTTCTTAACTGCCATCAGCTGATATACTGTGTTGAAGATTGCTTTCTGGATACCGGTTCTTGCATACAGATCTTTCAGGGAAATTGTCTTGTAAACTTCCTCGTCCATTCCCTCTGTACGATGATCACGGTAGCCTACTGTGTTTCCGAGAACGTTGTCATCTTTGTCAAGAAGTACAAAGTCAACGCCCCATGTGTCAACACCCATGCTTACCGGAATCTTGCCGATTTCTTTACATTTCTTAAGACCGTTTACAATCTCGTTGAAAAGGCGGTCAAACTCCCAGCAGAGTTCTCCGTCTTTCTTAACCATACCGTTCTCAAAACGATAGATTTCTTCCAGGATCATTTTTCCGTTTTCCATATGTCCCAGAATGTGACGTCCACTGGATGCTCCGATATCTACTGCCAAATAATATGTTGCCATTTTTAAATCCTCCTCAATATGTAAGCTTCTGATCACTTTCATATCTGATGTTGTATTTATCATACATCAGGATCCTTCCGGTGATAAGAACCTCTTTTGTCAAAAAAAGTGTCTTTATTTGCAATAAAGCAGCGGACATTCGCAATCCACTGCGTTATTTATTTAAAAAATCCGCTGACTGAATCAGCCAGCGGATCTCTTATTTTTACGTTCGTGAACGCAATCCGCGTTCATTACAACTTCACGATCTGATCGATTATATGATTAGTCATAAAGGTTAGGAGCGATATTCTCGTCTTCCATATTTGTTGCATCATACCAGTAACCGTCTGTAGGAACATCCTGAAGCTCCTGGCCGTTTGCTGCTGCTGTCAGAGCGTAGATTGCATAGTATCCCATCATAAGAGGAGACTGTGTAACAGCACCAATGAATGTGCCATCTTTAACAGCTGCTTTGATGATAGAACCAGCATCGAAACCAACACCAACTACATCACCGTTTGCCGGGTCAGAACCAAGAACGTTAAGGTTAGCATTTGCTGCAAGAACACCCTCTGCAGAAACCTGGTTGGAACCGAATACTGCGATACAGTTCTCCTGGGAAAGGATTGCCTGTGCCTCTGTGGAGCAGAGCTCTACAGTTGTCTGTGCCGGAACAGCTACCTGGATAACAACGTCAGCGTCTTTAGCGTCTGCGTCAGCACCCTCTGCTGCGTTTACATAGAACTCGTTACCGCTTACTGCAACTGTCTTGCCATCAGCCTGAAGAAGCTCGATCATCTTGTTGATGAATCCAGTACCACGCTGCTGAATGTTCTGAGCTGTTGCATCCTGGTTAACCTCACCGATGATAACCTGTCCGTCAGCATCTTTAACAACGTCTTTAATGGAGTTGTACATATTCTCAGCTGCTACTGCACCAGCCTGTGCGTTGTCTGTACAAACCTCGCATACTACAGATCCTTCCGGAGCATCAGCGATACCTGTATCGAAAGTTACAACCGGGATACCTTTTTCTGCACATGTCTTAAGAGCATCCTGAACAGAAGATGTATCGCAAGCTGCAAGTCCTAATCCAACAGGATTGGAGCCGATAGCTGTGTTGATCATGTTAACCTGGTCGGCGATATCGGACTCACTGTTCGGTCCCTGTGCTTTATAAGTAACGCCCAGCTCCTCAGATGCTTTCTTCATACCTTCCTGAGCTGCATCCCAGTATGTAGACTGGAAAGATTTAACCATCATCGGGAACTCATAAGCTTCGTTTGCTTTCAGTCCGTCGAACTGTGCGGTAGGATCCTCAGCTGCTGTGGAATCTGCGGATTCCTCTGTTGCTGCATCTTCTTTCTCCTCAGCTGCAAAAGCTGCTGTTGCGCTCATGCTTGTTACCATTGCTGCACAGAGCATTAATGCCATAACCTTTTTTGCTTTCATATAATATTTCCTCCTTAAAATATATTATATAGTTTTTTATGTTCATACGCCGTTGCTACCCCTTGGCGTTTCACATCTTTGATTATCGGGTGCTGTTCACATTTCTCTGTAAACAGCACCCTTACTTATTATACACACTTCTTAATATCAATGTGCTGCTTTTTTCTCTTTCAAGATATCGATCAGAACGGCTACGATCAGAACGATACCAGTGATGATCTGCTGCCAGTTTGCCTGCAGGCCGATATATGGAAGACCTGTTTTCAGAAGCATGATGACGAAGATACCAACGAATGTACCGATCACGGAACCATATCCACCAGTAGCTGCTACACCACCAACGAATACACCACCGATAGCATCCATCTCAAGTCCGGCACCAGTACCAGGCTGTACAGTAGGTGTTACTGCTGCGTATGCGATTGCTGCAAGACCTGTAAACAGACCGCAGACAACGTATACCATTACGTGATAGAACTTTGTATTGATTCCGGAAAGGGCTGCTGCCTCTTTGTTGGAACCGATTGCAATTGTGTAACGACCGAATTTGGTGTGGTTCAGGATGTACTCCATAAGAAGAACCAGAATGATCATCCACAGGAAACCGAGCGGATAACGTGAAGCACTTCTTCCTGTACCAACGGTTACTTTAAAGATTGTGTGGAACCATCCACCGTCCTGTGTAAGTCCCGGCCAAGGTGTCGCACTGCAGAGAGATCCGGCACCACGGGTGATCATACAGGTACAAAGTGTTGCCAAAAATGGCGGCAGGTTCATAACACCGATCAGTACACCGTTCAGTGCACCAACTGCGATACCAAGAACAATACAGATCAGCATTGCCAGAGCTACCGGGCAATTGTTGTTTCTGATCAGTGTTCCGGCGATCAGTGCGTATGCTACCATACCAGTTCCGATTGACAGGTCAACACCACCAGTGATAAGCGGGAATGTAACTCCGATCGCCATAAGAAGATCGTAATATGAGAAATCCAGCATACTCAGGATCGTGGTGTACTGTCTGAATTCTTTACTCAAGCCTGAGAATATTGCACACAGGACAATGATAACGAGCAAAACAATAAATCTCTGATCACTTAAAATACTTTTTTTCTTCTTAGTCATGACTTTCCTCCTTAATCGATATTCCGTGTGGCCTTGTCCATGATGTTTTCCTGGGTTGCCTCGGAGATATCAATACATCCGGTAACTTTACCCTCACACATGATGATGATACGGTCACTCATTCGGAGAACTTCCGTCATCTCAGAAGAAATCATGATAATGGATTTGCCTTCTGCTGCCAGTCTGTTCATTAATTTGTAGATTTCGTTCTTGGCACCAACATCGATACCTCTTGTCGGCTCATCGAAAATAAGGATATCGCTGTCTCGTGTCAGCCATTTAGCAATAACAACCTTCTGCTGGTTACCACCGGAAAGGTTTACTACCAGCTGATCTGTTGTAGGTGTCTTTGTTGCAAGTTCGTTTACATATTTCTCAGCAACTTTTTTCTCTTTTGCTTTATTGATAAAGATACCATTGGTAAACTCTTCCATTGTTGCCAGTGTTGTATTCTCTGTTACAGATTTCTGTACAACACAGCCGTATCTTCTTCTGTCCTCTGACAGATAACCGATACCGTATTTAACAGCATCCTGCGGGCTGTTGATGGTAACTTCGTGAAGCTGTCCATCTTTACCCATAACAGAGATCTTACCACTCTGTTTCGGGTCTGCTCCGAACAGTGCTCTGGCTGTCTCGGTACGTCCTGCCCCCATTAGTCCTGAGAAACCAAGGATCTCACCTTTCTTCAGTTCAAAGCTTACATCTTGAACCATCTTTCCTGCGTTCAGATGTTCAACCTTAAGAACTACCGGTGCATCTGCCGGAACTGCACTCTGCTGTTTCGGATCTTCATAAATAACACGACCAACCATCATGTTGATGATATCTTCTTTTGTACTGTCTTTTGTGATCAGAGTTCCTACATATCCACCATCTCGCATAACGGTTACACGGTCTGTGATGGTCTTGATCTCATCCATACGGTGAGAGATATATACGATACCAAGATTCTTCTTACGAAGGTCACGGATGATCTCGAACAGGTCCGCGATCTCTTTCTCTGTCAGTGCTGCGGAAGGCTCATCAAAAATGATAACCTCAGCTTTATGGGAAATTGCTTTTGCGATCTCACACATCTGCTGTTTTCCGACTGTCAGGTTTTTCATCTTTTCTTTCGGATTGATCTCAATGTTCAGATCCTGAAAAAGCTTTTTGGAATCCTCGATCATCTTTTTGTCATCAATGCGGAAACCCTTCTTCGGCTCACGTCCGATGAAGATGTTCTGAGCAACAGTAAGATCACCTACCATGTTCAGCTCCTGATGTACGATTACAACGCCGGCATCCTGTGCCTCACGTGTATTGTGAAATTCTGTTTCCTTTCCTTTGTAAACGATGGAACCTGAATCCTTCTGATAAATACCGGTAAGAACCTTCATCAGTGTTGATTTACCGGCACCGTTTTCTCCCATAAGTGCATGTACTTCGCCGCGTTTTACTTCGAAATTAACGTGATCCAGAGCATGAACTCCAGGAAAGGACTTATCAATGTCCTTCATAGTTAAAATAACTTCACCCATTGTCGCATCCTCCCTCTAAGATCAGTTCTTTCTGCGTCTTGCAGAAACGTCGATATAAACTGCAACGATAACAATGATACCTGTGATGATCATCTGCTGTCCTTTACCAAGACCAAATGCCATGATGCCCTGCTGAAGAAGAGAGATGATGAATACGCCGATTACAGTACCGCCGATGGAAGCAAGTCCACCAACCATGGATGTACCACCCATAACGCAGCCTGCAATAGCCTCGTTGTTGTACTGATCGCCATAGCCAGGCTGAACAGTTGTGTATGTAGCTACAAAGAAGAGTGCTGCAATACCTACCAAGAATCCGCAGATCACATAAGCAAGCATTTCCCATTTCTTTGTGTTAACACCGGAAAGACGGACAGCCTCTTTGTTGGAACCAAGGCAGAGGATGTAACGTCCTTGTTTTGTGTTGTAAAGAACGATACCGCAGATAACTGCCATTCCCAGGAAGATAATGATTCCTACAGGGAAACCGTTTACGGAAACGATATTACGGAACCAGCCGTTTGCCTCACTGGCTGCCGGCCAGCTTACTGACTGTGTTTTTGTGAATACAGAAGCAATACCTTTTGCAATGTTCATGGATGCCATGGAAATAATGAATGGTGGTACTGACATGTAAGAAACCATCCAGCCATTGAAAATACCAAAGCAGAGACCGATCAGAATGCAAAGGATCATGGCAACTGCACACGGAACCTTGTAGGATGTCATGCAGTAACCGGATACCAGTGCACAGCAGAACATTACAGGTCCGATGGAGAAATCAATTCCTCCTGTAGCGATTACGAATGTAACGCCAAGTGACAAAAAGCCCAGGAAGTACACATAGTTCAAAGTAGATCTGATACTATCAACAGCCGGAAACTTGTTTCCAAGAACTACTTTAAAAACCAGGAACATGAGAATCAGAACACAGACAAGAAGTATTCTGTTCAATCCGAGCTTCTTAACGATTGGATTTTGTTTTAAGTTTTCCAATTTTTACCCTCCTCACGTTTTGCACGTATCTTGTGTTTTCTTGGTTATTATAATACCGTCAAAAGTCAATAATTGTAATAGAATATCTTGCAAAAAAAGGTTAAATATTTACTGTACGGTAAATATTTAACCTTTTTCTTTGTGCATTTACAACTATTTACGGTGTAAGATCGCCATGTGTTTTTAACGTATTAAACGGAAAAAGCAGTTTTTCGATCTCACTGGTATACATATTATCTGGGGTTACCAGCTGACATCCGGAATTAACATTCTTTTTATATTCCTCGCCACGCAGCATCTTAATGGTTTCCCTAACACCTACATACCCCATCTTAAATGCCTTCTGCACAACGATCCCCTGGAATACTCCGTGTTCCATCAGCTGAACAGCCTCCTGTGAGCTGTCTACTCCCACTACCCTGATCCGATTCTCTGCTTTTGCCGCTTTAACTGCCCTTGCAGCACCTACAGAGGAATATTCATTCATTCCCGCGATCATCTTGAGGTCCGGATATTTTTTCATCAGTTCTTTTGTGAGTTCATAGGACTTGTCATACTGAGAATCACAGTATACCACATCTACGATATTCTCCTTCAGACTGCCAAGTCCTGTACGGAATCCTTTTTCTCTTTCAACTGCCGTAGATACACCTTTTACATGTGAAACGACTGCGATCTGGTCATCCTCCTCCACAAGCTCCTTTGCAAATCTGCCAAGAAGCTGCCCTGCTTCCAGATTATCGGTCGCAACAGTGAGATCCTGGACAGCTTCCTGGGTATAGGAATCAATAAATGCAATATGTATTCCCTGTTCCTTTGCCCTCTTCAAAAGCTGGTCCGATTCAGTAAAGCTGGATGGAGAGATCAGGATCGCATCCGGTTTTTCTTCTGTTGCTCTTTTGATCAGCTTATTCTGACCATCCACATCATTCTCTTCCTCAGGTGCCCATACGCGGATATCTGCATTATATTCTTTTGCGGCCATCTCCGCTCCCTGGATCAGGGAAGTCCAGAAATCATTGCTACCATCCACAACCTTCGGAATATAGATCAGTGATAAATTTCTCTCTTCCTCTGTCTGTTTATAATAGAAGATTCCGGCCACAAGTCCTGCTGCAAGGCAGATGACTACTCCAAAGGTCAGGAGTTTTCTGTGTTTTTTCATATTGATTCCTCCTGCATTCCCGGAATGGTGATCGTGGCAGTTGTTCCGACACCTTTTTCACTTTCATAGGTGATCCCGTAACTTTCTCCATAATAAAGCTGCAGACGTTTCTGTACATTATAAACCCCCACGCCATTGGAATGATAATTCACCTTATGCTTATCATAAATATGTGCCAGTGTTTCCTCATCCATACCTACTCCGTTGTCGATCACCTGAAGAACTGCATTTCCATCCTTCATAAACCCTTTTACCTGCAAAAGCCCCTTGCTCTCTTTATATTTCAGGCCATGATATATGGCATTTTCAATGATCGGCTGGAGAACCAGCTTGATCAGCGGGATATTTAATATAGAAGGTTCTACATTGATCTCAAATTCCAGCTTGTCCTTGTAACGCATCTTCTGGATCGTAAGATACCCCTTTGCATACTCCACTTCCCTTGCAAGAGGAACCACTTCATCCTCATTGCTGATACTCTGCCGCAAAAGACGTGCCAGAGATGCTGTCATCAGGACAACCTCCTCGTATTTTCTGCCTTCTGCCATCCAGATGATCGAATCCAGAGTATTGTAAAGAAAATGCGGATTAATCTGAGACTGAAGAGCCTTCAGCTCACTTTTTCTCTTTGCTTCCTGTTCCTTCACATTCTGTTCCATCAGATCCTGTATCCGATGTGTCATCACATTAAAAGATTTCGTCAGACTTCCGATCTCATTCTCCGAATCAATCTCCACATCCGCTCCGTCAAAATGCCCCTCCTGTACCCTGGACATGGAATCCCTGAGACGCTGAAGGGGATAAGTAAGACTCTTAGCCAGAAAGCTGGAAAAAAGCAGCGCCACGATCATCAGAAATGCGGAAATAAGCACATAAATGCTCTGTGCCTGATTGCTTTTGCGCAGGAGCTCACTGACACTCATGCAGCCCACAACAGTCCATCCTGTTTTATTAGATCTGGAAATGGAATACAGCTTTCCTCTGTTTCCCTTTCCGGTACGCACCGTATCTTCTTTTGAATTCACAATCAGGTCGATATTTTCGGTCTGCAGTTCATTATAAAGCTGCTGCTGCTGGGGATGGTATACAATATTTCCGCTTTCATCCAGAATGAATGCGTATCCTTTTTTTCCAATGGTATTCTGATCACAGAGCTCACTGATGGCGCTGTAATTCAGGTCAATAAAAAAAACGCCCTCTTTTTCACCTTGGTTGGAAAAATTGCGGATCCCCCGGCTTAAGGTAATTACCCACGGACGATCTCCGCTGATAATGTGCTGTACATGGGAAGATGTAAGAAGCGGTCCTTCCGGCTTCTGTAAAGCTTCCAGATACCATTCCTGGGTGGAAAGCTTCAGATCCGGGTTCACAGACTGCTTGCCATCATTGATCAGCTTACGGCCATTAATTCCAATGATCCCAAGATTTCTGATATCACTTCGCCCGTCCAGTATAGTCTTAAACTGATTGATCAGACGTTCTCTTGTTCCATCGTCCACATTGTCACCAAAAAGATATTGCTGTACATCCTCATTGCTGGAGATCATATAGGCAATATTTTCCATATAATCAATATAGGAATCAATATTCTGATTCATCTGCTGTACGATATTCTGTGTGTAAACAGAGGAATTTTCAAAAATAGAATTCCGGGTATACCTCATAGAAACACCTGTTATGACCAGCACCGCACTTAAAAGCAGCACCGTCACTACCGCAAAGATCGCGCTCTGGATGCTTTTGAATTTTCCTATGATCCTTGCAGCAAACCGGATATCTCTCATTTACGTTTCTCCCTCGCATATTCTGTCGGCGTGCAGCCGGTCATTTTTTTGAAGGAAATTCCAAAATAATGAGGGTCTGCAAATCCGACTTTCTCGGCAATTTCATAATTCTTCATAGTTGTATTCTCCAGAAGCTCCTTCGCCTTCTCCATACGGGTACGGATCAGAACCTCTGTAAAAGTCTCTCCTGTAAGCTCCTTAAAGATCGTACTGAAATAGCTGGTGCTGATATTCAGATAAGAACAGATGCTGTTCAGGCTTAAATCCGGATCCATATAATTCTTCTGTATGTAATCCAGGGCAAGTCTGGCCTGCCGCTGTCCGCTGGAGCTGTTTGCATCGGAGAGTTTCCGGAAAATTTCTCCGACATGATTCCTTACCAGTGCAAAGGCACTGTCAAAAGAATTCTGCTCTGTAACCTGCTGCAGAAGTGCATCTCTTTTTGAAAAAAGCCTGCTGTCCGGAACCATATCCTCACATGTCTCATCTGCCGCACGGATGATCTGCTGAAGATATACGCAGGCACGACTCTTATCCACACGCGCTTCCTTGATCTCGGACGAAATCTGTTCCAGGACATGCTCTGAGTTCTCCTTTTTTCCTGCCTTCAGAGCAGCTACCAGCTTCTCCACATGGTTTTTGATAGAAAGACTATTCTCCTCCGGACGTTCTTCCATATTGATAAGAAGGTTTCCGCCAAGAAGATAACGGTATTCAATAGCTTTCTCCGCAAGCTCATGGGATAACTGGAGCTCCTGCTGGGTTCTGGCCCAGCATCCCACACCGATAGAAATATCCAGTGACATCAGCTCCTTCAGCTTATCCTGGATCGTCCTGCAGATCTCCATGATCTTCTGGTCAAATTCTCTGGTCCGGTTTCCCATGAAAAGAGCACCGACCTTGTTATTTCCGGCCTGATATGCCACTCCTGCTTTTTCTTCACTGATGATCTCATCACTGATATTAAAAAGAACAAAAGACATCAGTGCACTCTCCTGACGTTTCTCCGCAGTAAGCTGACTGCTGTCCGAATACAGATCCAGTTCAAAAACAGCCACACGATAGCAAGCTGCCTCAAGGTCGATTCCCAGTGCTGCAAGCTCTTCCAGGCTTTCCTGCCGTGTCTTGATATTATCCACAAAGCCCTGCAGTGCTCTGGAACGGATCACAATGGCGTTTTTCTGATAATTCTCGGAAGTCTGTGTCAGACGTTCCAGCTTTTCTTTTTCTTTTCTTCGCTGGTCCACCTTCTCTTTCATTTTTTCGATGACATTTCTGAGTTCCATTGCTGTCACCGGCTTCAGCATATATTCACTTACATCGTACTGGATTGCCTTCTTCGCATACTCAAATTCTCCGAATCCGCTGAAGATCACGATCACAATATCCGGGTAATTGTCATGGAGAAAACGGCTCAGTTCCATACCATCCATATATGGCATAAGGATATCCGTAAGCACGATATCCACCGGATGTGTCTGTACAAATTCCGCTGCTGCTTTCCCGTTATCACAGTCTCCTACCAGCTCACAGTCCATTGCTTTCCAGTCAATGTTCTCCCGGATCGCATCGCGAACAAGTATTTCATCATCTACCAGTAAAATACGATACATAATCTCTGTCATCCCCCTCTGATCAGTTTCTGCTGCTCTTTTTATACATCCCCCCGGCAGTCTCCTCTCACCATTTCTGCCATTATTTGTTAAAAATCACTGCTTTCTATGTGAACAATAACTGTTTATACCTCCTACATGGTAACATGTTTGGTGATAATTTACAACAGAGTTTCTTAGTCCATTTTACACGGTGAAAAAAGCTCGTTGCTGGTCACAGAGCGAACAGTAACAAAGGCCCCATGTTCAATATATCGAACATGAGGCCTTTGTACTGTGATATCTCACACAGAATTTTATTATTTTACGATCACGCCATCTTCATCCCAGAGGTCATGCCAGTCATTTGCACCATGCCACAGGAATACCTGGCCTTTTACAAGACGGTTGCCTTTTTCCAGAGTAGCAATGGTTGCCATCTCTTCATCTGTAAGCGGATCCTCTGTCACACATTTCAGGTTGCTTGCATAGTTGTGAACAGAAAATGGGATGGATATCTCGCCTCTCTGATGAGCCCATTTCAGAGCGATCAGAGCCGGATGAACACCGTGTGCTTTTGCAATTGTCTGCATCTCCGGTACTTCCAGATCAGCAACATCTTCAGGACAGATATCTCTCTCAGGTCTGCGAGGAGAACCGATCGGCATATAGCCTACAGGCTGAATGTTGTGAGCTACCAGATAATCGTAAAGCTCCTGCTGCTGGAAGCATACATGAAGCTCAAGCTCACAGGTTGCAGGTTTGATCTTCATCAGAGGAAGAACAGCCTCAAGCTTCGGAATGGTCATATTGGAAATACCGATATAACGGATCTTTCCTTTTTCTACCAGTGCCTCGCACTGACGGTAAGTGTCCATAAACTCCTCAACACTGAACGGCTTGGAATCAGGATTTCTGGAGTCTACATCACATCCCGGTGCATGGTAGTTCGGAAATGGCCAGTGGATATAGTACATATCTACATAATCACACTGAAGATCCCTGATGCTCTTGTCACATGCTTCCTCTACTCTTCTGTGCATGTCGTTCCATACCTTTGTCATGATGAAGAGATCTTTACGCTCTACAACACCTTCGTCAAAAGCATCTTTGAACACCTGGCCAATCTCATGCTCGTTTCCGTAGCATGCAGCACAGTCAAACATACGGTAGCCGCTGCGGATCGCGCCTGCAACAGCTGCGGATACATCCTCTGCGGATACACGGTCAGAACCGAATGTTCCCATTCCGACACATGGAACCTGCTCGCCGGATGGAAGTGTCACTTTCGGCACGATTGCCGGATTGATAACTTCTGCCATTTTTACATCTCCTTTTTATGAAAAATTTTCTTATTATAAGCTGATCTTATAAACGCTTGATCTCAATCTTCGGAAGAAGTGCTTCCATATCTTCCATTACAAAGAAGCCTGTCTCCTCGCGCATGGCTGCAGCTGCTGAGATTGCGCTGGCTCTGCGCAAGGTCTCCTCCAGGGAAAGTCCTTCGCTTAATCCCAGTGCAAAGCCTGCAATCATGGAATCGCCACATCCTACAGTATTCACTGCATCGATCTTCGGGACAACAGCACGGAAAATTCCTTCATCACCAACTGCCAGGGAACCGTCTGCGCCAAGAGAAACCGCTACGATCTCCACACCGCCTGCGTGGATGGCTTTTGCAGCCTCTATGATATCATTGATATCGTTGCAGTGCTTGCCTGTAAGCATACGGATCTCATCAATATTCGGCTTGATCAGTGTCGGAGCAGCTTTGATTCCTTCTTCCAGAAGTTTGCCGCTGGTATCCAGAATCACCGGCTTTCCTGCATCTTTAACAATCTTCACAAGACGCTGATATGCAGTTCCGTCAAGCCCCTTCGGTACGCTTCCGGACATTGCCACAACGGAGGCGTCTTTTACAAGATCGCGGAATTTTTTCTCAAATCCCTCAAAATCTGTCTCTGTAAGAGTAAATCCCGGCTCCAGAAATTCTGTCTGTACGTGATTCACTTCATCCCAGATATTGATACAGGAACGGCTCTCTGCATCAACATGGTAAAAAGCACTCCTGATACCAAAAGGTTTCAGGGCATCTTCAATATAGTTGCCTGCGTGGCCGCCCACAAACCCTGTGGCAACCACTTCAGCACCGTAAATGGACGCCGGCTTGGAAACATTCAGTCCCTTTCCGCCGGGAACATAGGTACATTCACGCACACGGTTTACTTCGCCCACTTTAAAATCATCCACTACATAACGCTTGTCAATGGCAGCGTTTAAGGTTACTGTCAGGATCATATCAGTCTTCCTCATTGGAAAGAAGGATCTTTCCTTTTACAAGGCCCGGTGTCTTGAACAGCTGGAAGGCCTCCTGAGCCTGGCTCATCGGAATTTTCTTATAGATGAAGCCCGGGTCAAATTTCAGCTGCCCTGTTGCAAAATAATGAGCTGTCAGATCCCACTCTCGTCCCGGATACGGTGCACTGTAGGACATCCAGGAACCGGTAAGCTTGAATTCTTTACGGTTCATATTTTCCCACTGCTTCGGTGTGAAAGTAAGGTTCTCATGAGGAGTACCGATGAAGCATACATGTGCTTTGTTTGCCGCAAGCTCGAACGCCATGTGCATGGTCGGAACCTGTCCGGCTGTCTCAAATACGAAGCCGTATCCCTTGCCGCCTGTGATGGCCATAGCTTTTTCTATATATCCTTCTTCTTTTGTGTTGATCACTTCATCTGCACCGAGACGTTTTGCAAGAGCAAGTCTCTCATTACTGATATCAAAAACTACGACTTTCTTGGAGCCGAAGATCTTTGTCCACTGCATGGTGAACATACCAACTGTTCCGCCGCCAAGGATCGCCACATACTCGCCACCGTGATAATCATTCTGGAATACACCGTGGATAGCCACTGTTGCAGGCTCAAACATTGCGCCCTGCTCATACGGAACATTGTCTGCAAATGGTACAGCATTTTTCTCCGGAACTACTACATAATCTGCATTCGCTCCCTGCTCTCTGGAACCGATGAAGCTGTAATGTTTACAGAGGGAGTAATTACCTTTCTGGCAGTCGTCACATTTCATACATGGAAGAAGCGGTGCACCGGATACACGGTCTCCGACCTTTACCTTTGTAACACCTTCTCCGACTTCCACAACATCACCGGAGAACTCATGTCCAAGTACGATCGGATAAAAATGTACGCCGTGGTTTAATACACGCGGGATATCTGATCCGCAGATTCCGGAATATCTTACTTTGATCTTAACATGGCCAGGAGTTACCTTAGGTTCTTCCACTTCCTGATACTGAACATCTTCATTTGCTACTACTACTGCTGCTTTCATGATTACTTTTCCTCCTCATTTCTCATCATAGGTTCAAGAGATTTATAGAGATTTAAATAGGTTTTATAGGTTTTATCATAAACAACCCTGTTTTCAGGGTTCGGTTCATGTCTTCTTGTTTCTTTTACAGTAAGGCTGATAGCCTCATCATAATCTTTATACATTCCAACACCAATGCCTGCCAGAATCGCTGCACCAAGTGTTGTAGCTGTGTCGGATGACGGCACTACGATCGGTTTGCCGGTGATGTCGGATTTGATCTGTGTCCAGAGTAGAGAGTTGGCTGATCCTCCCATTGCCCGGAGTACTTCAACTTCTGCCCCTGCTTCTTTTGCAACCTCAAGATTATGCTTCAGGGAAAGTGCCACACCTTCCATGCAGGCGCGTACCATATGGCCCTTGGTCTTTGCAAAATCCAGTCCATAGAAAACGCCTTTTGCATTTGGATTCCAGATCGGTGAACGCTCACCGGACATATATGGAAGGAATACAACACCGTCACTGCCTGGAGCGATTTTTTCTGCAATCTCATTAAGCTGATTCAGGGAAGAACCTTTTCCCTCGCCTGTCATCATGCGCTCATAATCTGCAAACTCACGCTCAAACCAGCGCATCACACCACCGCCACCGGTTGTGCCACCCTGAAGGAGCCACTGACCCGGAACAACATGATATCCAAGGATCAGTCTTGGATCTGCCTTGTACTCATCCATGCAGATGCTCATTCCACCAGCCTGTCCGCCCTGCTCCTGTGTCTCACCAGGATGGATAACTCCAGCCCCCAGTGTTCCGCATGCTGCATCCAGACCACCCGCAACAACCGGTATTCCTGCTGCAAGTCCTGCTTCCTCTGCTGCCTTCTCTGTGACAGTTCCTACTATATGGTCGCAGTCGCAGATCTCAGGAAGAAATCCCATGGGAATTCCAAGCCTTCTGCACATATCCTCATCCCATACAGCTCTTCGCATATCAAAGCAGTGCAGACCGTATCCCTGTGAAACATCCTGACTCATAACACCCGTCAGCTTATATGCAATAAAGCTGTTGGACTGCAGAATCTTGTCTATCTTTTCATAAACCTCCGGCATATTTTCTTTATACCAGAGGATCTTCGCTGTTGTATAAGACGGCTGCAGTGAATTGCCGGATACTTCAAAAATCTTATCTGCTCCGATCTCCTCATTCAGCCTGTCACAAATGGACTGTGCTCTTGTATCCATCCAGATCGGTGTGTTGGTCAGAACATTACCATCTTTATCCATGGCAATCGCTGACCAGCTCTGTCCGTCAATACCGATGCCTGCGATCTCATCCGGTACAATACCTGCTTTCCGGATAGCTTTTTTTACTGCACTGCAGACTGCGCTCCACCATTCCTCCGGATTCTGTTCAGCCCAGCCTTCCCTCGGATAATATACCGGATAGTCGCCGTTGGCTGCTGCCACTACGTTTCCGGATTTCTCAAAGATCGCAACCTTACAGGCACTGGTACCAATATCAATACCAAGTAAATATGGTTTCATTGTGATTTCTCCTTCTCCTTATATAGCACGCACAGATTTCCCCATAATAATCTCTGCGTCAAGCTTCTCCGCAATCCGCTCCGTATTTCCAGCATCTCCCTCTTCCAGTCGTTTCAGCATAATGCCGGCCACCTCTCTTGCAATACTTGGTGTAGGCTGAGCAACGATAGTCAGCTTGGGATTACATGCCCTTGCAAACTGCAGGTTATCGAACCCGATCATGGAAAGCTGCTCCGGAATTTTAAGTGCCAGCTCATTGACACCGATCACCGCCCCCATGGTCATCTCATAGTTGGTGACAAATACAGCTGTCATATCCGGATTGTCCGCCACAAGTTTCTCCAGACCCTTCACGCCACCCTGAATGGTATAGTCGCCGTGATAGATCAGAGATTCCTGTACCGGAAGATTCTCTTTTTCATATGCGCTTCTGTAGCCCTGGAGACGTTCCTGCGCTGTGGATATCTCCTCCGGGCCGCCGATGATCCCGATTTTGCGGTGTCCTGCCTGAAAAAAAACTCTCATGGCATCTTCTGCCGCCTTCTCATTGTCCACAAGAACACTGTCACAGGAAATCTCCTGGATCTTACGGTCAATGAGCACGATCGGTTTCCCGGTTTTCTGAAATTTTTTCAGGTGATTGCCTTCTGTGTCCACCGGCATGTTGATAATGCCATCCACACGTTTCCGGCTTAAGAATTCCACTGCGTCCCGCTCCAGCTTCTTATCTGTACGGCAGTCACAGACAATGGTCGCATATCCATGACTTCTCAGGACATCCTCCATCTCTGTGATAATCTCCGCACAAAAGGTATTGTTAAGCTCCGGAATCACCACGCCGATGGTTTTGGTGGCATTGGTCTTAAGTCCTCTGGCCACCTCATTTACCTCGTAGTGCAGCTCCTCGATGGCTTCCTCGATCTTTACTCTGTTTTTTTCTCTTACGTTTCCCCCATTAAAATAGGAAGAAATCGTTGCAAGCCCAAGTCCCGTCCGCCTGGCGATATCTTTCATGGTCGCTGCCATACTTATCACCTCATTATCTGCATTTTACCGCAATACTTATTCTGCCTTTCCGTCGCAGCCGCAGACTTTCATACGAGCCTCAACAAGCTCTTTTACAGCCTGGATTGCTTTTTTTCCGTATGCTTTCGGATCGATGGTGTTCTCATTCTCTGCGAATGTCTCCTTAACCGCCTTGGAATATGCCGCACGAAGCTCTGTTGCAAAGTTTACCTTGCAGATACCACGTTTTACACAGTCGCTTACATCCTCATCACTGAGACCGGATGCTCCGTGAAGAACAAGTGGGATATCAACAACTTCACGGATCTCGCTTAAACGTTCTTTATCAAGAACCGGAGTTCCTACATAAAAACCGTGTGCTGTTCCAATTGCAACTGCAAGGGAAGTAACACCTGTGCGCTCTACGAATTCTTTTGCTTCCTGCGGATCTGTGTTGGTGTCTGCCTCTGCCTCAAGATCATCTTCCTTACCGCCGACTTTACCAAGTTCAGCCTCACACGGAATGTTCAGGGCAGCAGCTACATCAGCAACTCTCTTTGTCTCTTTAATATTGTCCTCAAAATCCAGTTTGGAACCGTCGATCATAACAGATGTGTAACCTGCATGCATTGCCTGCATAGCCAGCTCAAAGCTGCTGCCATGGTCAAGATGAAGGCAAACCGGAACAGAAGCCTTGGCAGCCTCAGCTGCAACGATCGCTGCATAGGTCTCAACAGTACCATATTTAACCGTAGATGGTGTCGTCTGGATCATAACCGGAGCTTTCAGCTCCTCAGCAGCCTGGATGATTGCTTTCACCATCTCCATATTCTCTGCATTGAATGCTCCTACTGCGTATCCGCCTTTCTGTGCTTTTAACAGCATTTCTTTCGATGTAACCAGTGGCATAATCTTTTTCCTCCTTGGAATATTGTGTTTATTTTCTAAATAATATCTATTGTCGGTCCATAAACCGAAACGTTTCTGTTTGAGTTTATCATAGCTCTCCGAAACGTTTCTGTCAACCATAAAATATTCATCATTTAAAGGAAAATATTGCCTTGAAAAGAAGATAAAATACCGTTAGATTAATCTATAAAAGATATAAAAACCTGTGGCCGGGCAGGAACGTCTGATATGACCGGCAGATATGGCAACTGCATAAATTATTCTCTGAGCAGCTGAATCTTAAGCCTGACCTGATGCAATAATTTCTGCAATGCTGTAAATGATCAATTTATCTTAGGAGGATATGAACTATGTTAAAAGGAATTCCAGAAATCTTATCACCAGAATTACTGAAAGTATTATGCGAGATGGGTCACAGTGACCGTCTTGTAATCGCAGACGGCAACTTTCCTGTAGAATCCATGGGAAAGAACGCTATCACCATCCGCTGCGACGGACACGGTGTTCCGGAGATCCTTGATGCGATCCTGAAGCTGTTCCCGCTTGATACTTATGTAGAGCATCCGGTAAACCTGATGGAAGTAATGCCTGGCGATGATGTTGAGACACCGATCTGGGATACATACAAAGAAATCGTGTCCAAACATGACGAGCGTGGCGAAAAAGCAATTGGAAATATCGAGCGTTTCGCATTCTATGATGAAGCTAAGACAGCTTACTGCATCATCTCCACAGGTGAGAAAGCTCTTTATGCAAATATAATGCTTCAGAAAGGTGTTGTTATCAACAACGACTGATCTTCTTACGTAACTGCCTGATATATACACATACACATATTCAACCAAAAACTCCCAGCTTCACTGTCTGATAATTTTTATCAGAAATGAAACCGGGAGTTTTCTTTTTATATAGCACTCATCGCTTCGCAGATTTGGCTGCGTAGCTTCCGCACCGCACCTTGCCTGTGGATATTTTTACACCGGCACGCACTGCGTAATAATAAGTTGTTCCCTTTTTTGCTGTCTTATCCTCAAAAGAGGAAATTTTCCCTCCGGAAACTGTTCCGATCTTTTTCCAGGAGGTGTTCTTTGTCTTTCGGTAAATCTGATAGCAGTCTGCTTTCGCCTGTTTTTTCCAACAGATCCTGAGCCCGCAGGCAGTTCTGACAATTTTTGATATTTTCTGCTGTGAAGGATAGGAAAGAATCTCCTCTCCCGGAACATAGCTGCTGAAAACTTTTTTTCCATCAACAAGACAACACGCCCTGACTGCATATGTGTACGAAGTAATTCCCTGAATATCAAAATCATGATAGGTATTCCGGGTATTCTCTACCTCCTTTATACATTGAAAACTGCCACTTGCTGTTTTTCTATAGATCCTGTATCTGCCGGCTCCGGAAACTCTGTTCCAGGAAACTACATTGCATGGACCGCTTCTTGCTTCTGCCACTGCTGTAACTTTTCCCAGCTCTGCTTTTGCAGATACTTTGTCTGAAAGAGCTCCATATACGGTTGTCTTACCGCTGCATACATAGGCAGCCCGAACGCGGTATGTATAAGTTCTTCCTGTTTTTGCAGATGTATCCAGCCAGTTGTTTATATCAGATTTTACTGAAGTGAGCTTTGTTTCTTTTCCACCATTTTCAGAACGGTAGATGACATAGCGGTTGCAGCCTGGCACCGCTGACCAGGCGATCCTTATCCTGTTGTAGGCTCTGCCCGCTACTTTTATCCCTGTAGTTTTTTTCAGCTTCACGATGATCTTACAGGATGCCTTGATTCCTTTCGCACCATTTCCGTAACAGGATATCATTGCAGTTCCCGGATGTTTCGCTGTGATCACACCACTCTTGCTGACTGCCGCCACATTCGTATCAGAACTCACCCAGGTGATTCCCTGGGAAGTCATCTCTTTTCTTGTGGCAAATGCTTTCAGTGTCCGTTTCTCTCCTACATACAGGCACAGGGAAGAGGATGATAAGCTCATCCTTGCCGCACTGTCCAGAGTCTTTGTATGAACCTTGATACGTGGCGTGATAGCTGGCCCGAAATTTTTGGTATCCGACCATTTTTTACCGGAACTGCGATAAATATAACTCTGTCCAGACGGGATCGAAGCTGAAAAGCTGCACCATCCGTAATCCACACTGGCCTCCACATAATATTTCGCAGTTTTATTTGCCGCATTCGTCACCACAACAGAGTACAGACTGTTCTGGCTTATCAGCACCTCCGGAACCTTAAATGTCTGAATCCCCGCCATTGTCTGTTTACAGGAAACTGGTTTCGAATAAGCCGGCGTTCCGCTTGTAGGGTCACTGGCCTTCTTCAGATTGGTATATATCTGCACAGTAAATGAACTGTTTGCAGTCATGGACGCAAGCGTTACCTCGCCCAGAGTCTCTGCCTTTCCTTTGCCTGCAGTTGCCTTAAAAACGCTGGCAAGCTTTTCCCCTGAATACAGGCTGATCGAACCAAGACCAGAAGTTCCGTCATAAAAATAGTTATTGGAGTATTCCGGCTGATCCGTCGCCGTTGCTGCTACCAGCTCGCAGACAGATTTATCCCCATAAGACATATAAAAATAACCATCTTTTCCCCAGTCTGTTCCCCAACTGTTCTTGACGATCCATGCACCGTCAGAGGTTACTTTTGATGCAGACCTGAAATTTGCAGCCTTGTAATCATCATCCCAGCCAACAACTGTTACCACATGGTTCACACTCTTTGTTCGCGTCGGATAAGAATAAGCACCTGTACTGGCGTTATAGTATTTATTCTGGGCATTATACATAACAGTTACAGAATGGTTGGCTGTAAGAAGCTTCTTCATGGCAGAAACCGAATAATCCGAAAAACAAGCATTTTTCAGATATGCTGCTGCGTGATACTCGCTTGATCTTGACGGCAGAACCCCGGTTTTCTGGGTATGGGTAGCATCAGTAGCCAGCGGCACCTCATCTTCCGTAGTCATTCCAGACCATGTACTGAGAAACATTGATGCAAGAAGATCGTTTCCACCCTCATGATAATCAATATTTCCATAATCATCCGTTCCATAATGATGATTTACATCGCCGGCAGTATTTCCCAGAGGGTCATTGCTTCTGTTTGCAAAAAAGTACGCTAAATGTTCCTCAGACAGATCATATGTCCCAAGGCCCTGCGCCAGAAGTGAGGTTTCCAGAAGAGACGCCATGCCGAATGCCCAGCACATTCCATACGGATCCTGGTCTTTAACTGGAGTTACATATCCCTGCTCTGCTGCATTATAGTAAGAAGGATAAGCAACAGCCCTTCCCATCGGAATCTCATCTGTATCATTGCCGATCTCCACAGCTGTAGAATAAGATGTCAGTGTATCAAAAGGAGCCAGCTGCTCCTTCTCTTCCTCCTCTGTCAGGGGCCGCCCCTTGATATAATCTATTCCATCGTCAGTGATATCTGCTTCACTGTTTCCGTCACCGAACAGTTCGTTTTGAGAATCTGCCAGGTTCTCAGTATTTATTGTTTCCCCAGTATTCTCTCTTTCATCCTCTGCTTTATCTTCTTCGGAAATCTGTGAGAGTGTTTCTGTATCTGAACTGTCTGTATCTGAAATGTCTGCACCCAAACCATCTGTATCCGAAATATCTTCTGATGTCCCGAAAATCTCTGAAGTATTATCTCCTGTTTCACTTATATTTTCAGACGATGAGCTGCTCCCGGATATACTATCTCCGGATATATCATCTATATTTCCAGCCTGACACTGCACATCATCTTCCTGTCCGTTTTCACTGACAGCCAACGTATCACTGAAATCTGCAGCTGCCACTGAAATCTGACATCCAGCAACTGCTGCACTTATAAATAATGGAAGTAATTTTTTTCTGATCAGCTGTAATCGCTTCACATATAAGCCTCCTGTTTCTCTTATGTATCTGAACTGTTTTCTGGTATCTTATCAATGTTTTCTCAAATGATACCCTAAAATTCCAAGCACTGCAAGTACTGTCGCAGCTCCGATCCAGACAAAAGGATTCCCGTACCAGGTTCTGTCCTCTTTAAAGGACTTTGCTGTTATACCATTTACAGGCTTTGAATCTGTAGGTTCTGCTTCCTCTTCTGTGGTTTCTTTTATTGTGGAGTCTGAGGATGCAGCTGAAGTTTCCGTAGCATCTTTCTCTGAGATAGAATCTGTGCCATTTCCCACTTCGGATGCTTTCAGTTCATTTTCTGTAGACGGCCTCAGTTCATCCAACGGCACATAACCATGTGTGCCGTTATATTCTGCATATCCCCAGGTCTCCCCATTCTTCTCAGTCTCACCTTCAATATGCAAAACCGTTCCATCTTCCACCGTTTTATTATTAATTTTTTCACTTTTATCACTGGTTTCAGGATAGATATCCACTCCGATTCCTCCCGAATCCACAGTCATATAATAATCCGTGCTCTCCTGCGGCAATTCTCTCTTAACAGATTTATCCGCGTAAACAGATGTACTCATGGACAGCATCAGCAGTCCGGCCAGCAATATCCTTGTTCCTTTCCTCATTCTGTCTTTCTCCCCTTCCAGTTTCCGGCGAAATCTCCCTATAGACAAAATCCCCCTATATTTCCTTACACGATCTGAAATATAAGAGGATTTTATCATTTGTTATGTCTTTTGGATCTGTTAATAATTAAGCAAGTTCTTTCTCGCACATATCCAGTGCTGATGCGATAACTGCATCCATGTCGTAATACTTATACTCGCCAAGACGGCCGCCGAAGATCACTTTATTCTCTTTCTCAGCAAGTTCCCTGTACTGTGCATAAAGCTGTCCATTCTTCTCATCATTAACCGGGTAATACGGCTCATCACCAGGCTTCCACTCTGAGCTGTACTCACGGCTGATCACAGTTTTCGGCAGATCATTGCCGTCCTCATCTTTACCAAACTCAAACCACTTGTGCTCGATGATACGTGTCCACGGTGTCTCCACATCTGTGTAATTCACAGCTGCATTACCCTGGAAATTCGGTTTATCAAGAGTCTCATTCTCAAAACGTACAGAACGATACTCCAGTGTACCAAGCTTATAATCAAAGTATGCATCAATGGCACCTGTATAGATAACTTTATCTGCCATTACATCATACTCAGCCTTCTTCGCAAGATAATCCTCATTAAGGCGTACCTCGATGCCATCCAGAAGATTGGCAACCATCTTCGTATAACCGCCAACCGGGATTCCCTGATAAAGTGCATTGAAATAATTGTTATCAAAAGTCAAACGAACCGGAAGTCTCTTGATAATAAAGGAAGGAAGCTCTGTGCACGGACGTCCCCACTGCTTCTCTGTATATCCCTTGATCAGTTTCTCATAGATATCTGTACCAACAAGGCTGATAGCCTGCTCTTCAAGGTTCTTCGGCTCTGTGATACCAGCATCCTTACGCTGCTCCTCGATCTTCGCAGCAGCCTCCTCCGGTGTTACAACACCCCACATCTTATTAAATGTGTACATATTGAACGGAAGGCTGTACAGCTCCCCATGATAATTGGCAACCGGGCTGTTTGTAAAACGGTTGAACTCAGCAAACTGTGTAATATAACTCCATACTTTCTTATTATTTGTGTGGAAAATATGTGCACCATACTTATGAACGTTGATTCCTTCAACCTTCTCTGTATATACATTTCCAGCAATGTTCGGGCGTTTATCGATTACAAGAACAGACTTGCCCGCCTTCTTCGCCTCATGAGCAAAGACAGCGCCGTACAAACCGGCACCTACGATAAGATAATCGTACATTTCGTTTTTTCTCCTTATTACTTGATGATGCTATTCTAACACCTGTACTGCATATCTGGCAAGTGTTCTGCAAATTTTGAGTAAATATTCTATGTTTTTCAACTATTCGTGGTCACAAAAGTGGTCAGACTTTTGCTATAATAGTGCGAAAAGGAGACTACGATTATGCCGAGAAAAGGGGAAAATATCAGAAAAAGAAAAGACGGAAGATGGGAGGCACGATACGAGAAATGCCGTGATAAAAACGGACGTATTCAATATGGATATCTGTATGGACATACATATGATGCTGTCAAAAAGAAAAAAATTGCTGTTTTATGCCAAAATAATCCTCAAAAGTTATCCGGAAATCGATATATATTCCACACTCTCAGCCAGGAATGGCTGCTTTCCATCCGTTACACAGTAAAAGTCAGCACATATGCCTGCTACGAAACTCTGATAGAAACGCATATTATTCCTGAATTTGGAAATGTTCCGGTAAAGTATATTTCATCTGGTTCCATATATGCTTTTTCTGAAAAAATGAAACAGGAAGGACTTTCTCCACGTACGATCAAAAATCTCCTGATCCTGTTCCACAGTATTCTTCGATATGGCGAAAAACTGGGATATCTTAGTATGTCACAGCTTGAATTTCGATATCCCAAAATAGCAGACAGATCTTTTAATCTTATTTCTCAGGAAAATCTGGCAAAACTGATTTCTGTTCTCTCAACAGATACATCCGCATTTTCCATGGGCATTCTGTTATGTATCTATACAGGAATCCGCGTTGGCGAACTCAGCGGAATCCGATGGTCAGATATTGATTTCAATAAAAAAATTCTTCATATAAGGCGCACGATCTCACGAGTAAAAAACCTTGACTACACAGGTGAGTCTGATGAAACCCCGAAAACAATTTTAATGATAGGTTCTCCTAAATCCACCTCATCTCTCAGGGATATTCCAATCCCTGATTTTTTATTGGCCAAACTGGAGCCGATCGCGTCCATGCCAGATGCATATTTGCTTACAGGTTCCAGTACAAAATGCATGGAGCCAAGAAGTATACAGCGAAAATTTCAACGTCTTCTGGAACAATGCGAGATTCCCAATATCAATATCCATTCTCTGAGGCATGCTTTTGCAACAAGGTGCACAGAGATGGGATTTGACAGCAAAACTTTGTCTGAAATCCTGGGACATTCTTCCGTTAAGATCACCATGGATATCTATGTCCACAGCAGCATGAAACAAAAGCAGAAATATATGGAAAAATTATATTATTAACAGTCAGAATTCTGGTTACAAAAAGCAGGCACCTCCTCAGAGCTGCCTGCTTTTTTTCATCTCTCTATGTAATTAATTATTCCTCATATCCATTCGGGTTCTGGCTCTGCCATTTCCAGGAATCTGCACACATTTCGCGAATTCCGTTCTCTGCTTTCCAGCCGAGTTCTTTCTCTGCCTTAGTTGCATCGGAGTAGCAGGTTGCGATGTCACCTGGGCGGCGTGGTTTGATCACGTATGGGATCTTAACACCTGTAGCTGCCTCGAAGTTCTTAACGATGTCAAGAACACTGTAGCCTTTACCTGTTCCCAGGTTGTAGATGCTTAAGCCGGAGTTATCCTCAAGTTTCCTGAGAGCTTTTACATGTCCTTTGGCAAGGTCTACTACGTGGATGTAGTCACGGACACCTGTTCCGTCCGGTGTGTCGTAGTCATTTCCGAACACGCCAAGCTCTTTCAGCTTTCCTACTGCAACCTGTGTGATATACGGCATCAGGTTGTTCGGGATTCCGTTCGGGTTCTCACCGATCGTTCCGCTCTTATGAGCACCAATCGGATTGAAGTAACGAAGAAGTACTACGTTCCATTCCGGATCTGCTTTCTGGATATCTGTCAGGATCTGCTCCAGCATGGATTTTGTCCAGCCGTATGGATTAGTGCACTGTCCCTTCGGGCACTCCTCTGTGATCGGGATCATAGCCGGATCGCCGTATACAGTTGCTGAGGAAGAGAAAATAATATTCTTTACATTATGTTTTCTCATCACGTCCACAAGTGTCAGGGTTCCTGCGATATTGTTCTCGTAGTACTCCCATGGCTTGGCAACAGATTCACCTACTGCTTTCAGTCCTGCAAAATGAATACAGGAATCGATCTTCTCGCTGTCAAAAACCTTATTCATTGCTTCACGATCCAGAATGTCTGCCTTATAAAATTTCACCGGCTTACCTGTGATCTTGGATACTCTGTCAAGAGCCTTCTCACTGGAATTAGCCAAATTGTCAACTACTACAACATCATATCCTGCGTTCTGCAGCTCTACAACTGTATGACTTCCAATGTATCCTGCTCCACCTGTTACTAAAATTGCCATAGTTTTTCTCCTCCTCAGATTAGGTTTATAGAGTTCGTGTTTATTTTAACACTGCTGCCTGTTTTCCACAATAGCAGAAAACCAGGTTTCGTACATGACTTCCTCTCAGATCTGTGAAAATCACTTAGTCCCACAGTCCCTGAGGATAAAGGCCCTGATCCTTCAGGCTCTGAATCGCAGCCACAACTACCGGCTTATCCTCTTTATAAGTTACGCCGTACCATTTATCCTGTGTGGTAAGCACTTTTACTGTAGCTTTCTTTTCTTTAAGAAGTTCATCTACTACAAACGGAAGGAAGTACTCGCACTTCAGCGGATTGACCGGAATGTTTTTCTCAAGGAATACAGGAAATCGCGCTTCCAGCTCTTTCATGAATCCGCCGGTGAAGCCCCACATATTCATGGATACCGGTGCGTCAACAGGAAGTGCTGTCCATGTTTTTCCATCGTCCTCTGTGTAAGCTGCTCCGCCGTCACGTTTTTCAATGTGAGTTCTCTCATTGATATCTGCAAGATATCCGTTCTCGTCTGTCTCGCAGACACCGCGGGATACATAGCCATTATCTGTCAGCGTGTTCTCCAGACGGTATCCGACCATCATATACTGAGCCGGAACACTTTCTTCCTCAGCATGGATCAGGAAATCATACGCCATTTTAAATGCGTGAGTTCCGTAATAATCATCTGCATTAATTACAACAAACGGTCCGCCTATCTCATTCAGGCAGCTTAATACTGCATGTCCTGTTCCCCATGGCTTCACACGTCCTTCCGGAACTTTGAATCCCTCCGGAATGTTATTCAGATCCTGATGCACATAAACGAGCTCCACCTTATCGCTTAAACGGTCACCAATGGCATCACGGAAATCCTGCTCATTTTCTTTCTTTATAATAAAGATAACTTTCTTAAAGCCTGCGCGTACAGCGTCATAAATGGAAAAATCCATGATAATATGGCCTTCCTGATCTACCGGGTCGATCTGCTTGAGACCACCGTATCGGCTTCCCATTCCTGCTGCCATTACTACCAGAACCGGCTCTTTCATAATCTTATTCCTCCTGTTATTCTCCGGGTATCTCCCGATCTGCATTCATAAAGCCGGTCAGATCCTCATCCAACCGGCTTTACGAACCTTATACTTTATTATACTACAATTCATCACGGAATCCTATCAGTTATTTTCCCATTTTCTCCGGAAAAACAATCTCCATTCTCGTTCCCTGTCCCTGCTCGCTTTCCACATGGATCTGCGCATGATGAAGCGTCGCACCATGTTTTACTATGGACAGACCAAGTCCTGTTCCGCCAGTCTGTCTGGAATGGCTCTTATCTACTCTGTAAAAACGCTCAAAGATCCTGCCCTGTTCACTCTTCGGGATTCCGATCCCGTCATCCACAACACAGTAGAACGGATGTCCTTTACGGTTTCCTACCATAATGCGAACATGTCCGTCATTTTCTGTGTAGCGCACTGCATTATCTGCAATATTGAAAAACATCTCATAAAGAACGTGTCGCACGCCCTGGATCTTCTCAGAATTTCCGGCCAGCTTCAGGGAGATATTTTTCTTTTCTGCCGGATGCTTCAGATTGCTTTCCACATCCTCTGCCAGTTCGTAAAGATCCACTTCTTCAAAAGGAACCTCGCTGTTGCTCTCATCCAGTCTGGAAAGCTGAATGATATCTGCCACAAGATTGGATAACCGCACTGCCTCATGATAGATTCTTCCTGAAAATTCCTGTACATGATCTGAAGGAACCATTCCATTCATCATAAGTTCTGCATAGCCGGAAATAGACATCAACGGTGTTTTCAGCTCATGGGAAACATTTGCAGAAAATTCCTTCCGGATCTGTTCTGCCTCTTTCAGTTCTTTTACCTGCTGCCTGATCTGGCGGTTCTGTTCATCCACCCGCACAAGAAGCGGCCTCAGTTCTTCATAACACACATTGTTCAGCGGATGTTCCAGATCCAGATCATTGATCGGCCTGATAAGATCCTTTGTCTGCCTCTGTGCAAAAATAAACTCCAGGACCAGTACAAGAAGCATCAAAATCCCCAGAACAAGCAGGCTTGATATCCAGGTGGAATATACGGAATCTATGGTTTTTCCTACACGAAGCACGTTTCCGTCATTCAGTTTTACCGCATAATAAAAAGTCTTTTTTGCAAAAGTCTCCGAGTAGCGGATACTTTCACTTTGTCCTTCTTTTTCTGCCTGGATAAATTCCGGACGATTACTGTGATTCTCCAGTTTCTCCGGTGACGCTTCAGAATCAAAGAGAACAGTTCCGTCTTTTCCTATGAGCGTCACACGGCTTGTAGATACTGTTCCCAGTTTTTTCGTAAGAAAAGCTTCTCCGTACTCTTCCATCCCAAAACAGATATACCTGGTTTCCTCTCTCACTCCACGCTGCATATAAGTGTTGAATTTACTGTATGTCACCACGCTTGCAGCCAGAAATGTTACAAGGACAGCCAGAACGATCATTACACTTGTATGATTCAGGATCTTTTTTTTCATAGATGATCTCCTATCCTGTAGCCGACTCCGCGCACAGTTTCAATAAGGTTTCCCGCTTCACCCAGCTTCTGGCGAAGGGTACGTACGTGGACATCTACAGTCCTTGTTTCCCCGTCAAAATCATATCCCCATACATGGCAGAGGATCTGATTTCTTGACATGACAAGACCTTTGTTTTCCAGAAGATACTCAAGAAGTTCAAATTCTTTTCTGGTGAGTTCCTTCTCCTCCCCCTGGTAGCTGACCTCGTGGCGGGACACATTTACACGCAGCCCCTTGCAGTGAAGCTCTCTTTCCTCGCTCTGTCTTGCACAGCGGCGCAAAACAGCCTTAACTCTGGCCACGAATTCCATCATTCCAAATGGTTTTGTAATATAATCGTCAGCTCCGCCCTCCAGACCTTTTACCTTGTCAAATTCCGCTTCCTTCGCTGTTACCATGATCACCGGGATATCCCTTGTCCTGGTATCACTTTTCAATCGTTTCAAAATATTATATCCATCCTCGCCCGGGAGCATGATATCCAAAAGAATCAGCTCCGGCAGGCTCTTTCTCATAGCCGCATCAAGTTCTGCCCCGGTCTCAAATCCTTCTGCCTCAAACCCGGTTGTCTCCAGTGTATAAACAAGAAGCTCTCTGATATTGCGCTCATCTTCCACACAGTAGATCATTTACCAACACCTCTCTGTTCGTTTTCATTTTCCGGAGCAGAAGATACTCATCTGCCCGATATTTGTTGAATTTTTGTTTTCAGTATAACGATTTTCTTTTTACTGCACAAGCCCTGGTATCTGCGTCATCGCGGATAACCAGGGCATATGCTCATTTTTACTTATTTATTTTTTAAGCCTGCACAGTCTCTGCCTCAACAGTTAACGGAGGCAGCTGGTACTGTCCGCGGATTGCTTCCAGTTCATGGTAGAAGCTTGCATCTGTACTGTGCTTGATCTGTTTCAGATGCTGATGTGTATCAAACAGATCTGCATGTACCTGAGTTACACAGACACCAATGTTGGAACAATGGTCAGCCACCCTCTCCAGGCTGGTAGTCACATCTGAAAGGATGAATCCCATCTCAATGGTACACTCTCCGGCACGAAGTCTCTGAACATGTCTGTATTTCAGTTCTTTGCTCAGCTCATCGATCACCTCTTCCAGCGGTTCAATCTCACGTGCAAGCTGTACATCCTGATTCTCATAGACCTTATATGCAATGTCCACGATATCCTCTACAGCATGTTCCATGACACGAAGCTCCTCGAGGGCTTTTTCTGAGAATTTAAGGCCTTTCTCATGAAGCTCCTGGGCGGATTCCATAATATTCACGCCGTGATCGGAAATTCTCTCGAAATCTCCGATACAGTGGAGCATGATGGAAATACTGTGGCTGTCATGAACTGACAGATCCTTCTGGTTCAGCTTTACAAGATAAGTTCCAAGTTCATCCTCGTAGCGGTCTACTTTTTTCTCTGATTCCTCTACCTCCTTCTTTCCTTCTGCACTGAAATGCTTCAGAAGGTCAAGAGCTGTAAATAATGTTTTATGGGAATCCTCTGCCATTTTTTTTGCTGCATTTCTGCTCTGCTCAACAGCAAAAGCCGGCTTCTCCAGAAAACGGCTTTCCAGGATCATGAAATCCGGATCTGCTGCTTCCTCCTCCTTTTTGTCTCTGATCGTAAGACAGGCAAGTTTCTCCAGTGCTTTTCCAAACGGAAGCAGTACCAGTGTTGCACTTACATTGAATGCACTGTGCAGAATTGCGATTCCTGCCGGTGTTGCAGCCTGTGACATGAACGAGAAATGTACAGCTGCATTGACGGTATAGAACACTGCCATAAAAAGAATCGTTCCAATCAGGTTAAAATACAGATGAATCATTGCCGCACGCTTCGCATTTGTGTTAGCTCCGATGGCTGAAAGAATCGCCGTGATACAGGTACCGATATTCTGTCCCATAATAATAGGGAGTGCTGCACTGAACGGTACCATTCCTGTAAGACAAAGTGCCTGCAGGATACCGACGGATGCGGATGATGACTGAATGATCGCTGTAAGCACTGCACCGGCAACAACACCAAGCAGCGGGTTGGAAAATTTCACAAGCATTCCTGTGAATTCCGGTACATCTGCCAGCGGCTCTACTGCTCCGCTCATGGCGCTCATTCCATACATCAGGATTGCAAATCCTACAAAAATCGTTCCTACGTCTTTCTTCTTCTGGCTCTTTGTAAACATGATCAGAACCACACCGATCAGAGCCAGCACCGGTGAAAATGATGTCGGTTTAAAAAGACGGATGATAAAGTTATCGCTCTGGATTCCGGTAAGGCTTAAGATCCAGGAGGTAACTGTTGTTCCGATGTTCGCTCCCATAATGATTCCCACTACCTGGGAAAGTTTCATGAGTCCTGAATTTACAAAACCAACTACCATAACTGTTGTTGCAGATGATGACTGGATCACTGCAGTTACGCCCATTCCCAGAAGAACGGCTCTGATCGGACTGGATGTAAGGGTTTCAAGAATACGCTCAAGTTTTCCTCCTGCTACTTTCGCAAGCCCGTCTCCCATTAAGTTCATTCCATAAAGGAAAATGGCAAGGCCTCCAAGCAATGCCAGTACGCTGAAAAAGTCCATGATTCTCTCCTTCACTTTCTCTTTTTTGATATGTTTGATTTCCTATTTCTCATTTCGACGTTTTTCATGATAACTGTCCTTTGTAAAGTTTTCCCCACCTGAATGTAAAATCTGTGTAAAAAAATAAAACAGTTGATCCTGTCCGGGAGATATTACCCTTATAAAGATCAACTGTCTTATTATATTTTTCGTTATTTTCATTTCTGATCATATATCCCACAAATCACATGTATCAGAATCCACGGATTTCCTCATCCTCGGATCCTGTCTTATCAATCGATCTGATCACAAGATAATAGCTGTAATCATCGTTGACCTTTACCTCAACACGGTCGCCAACTCTGTGTCCTCTTAAAGCTTTGCCGATAGGGGATTCAATACTGATGCGGTTCTCCATGGAATTTCCCCGGATGGAAGTGACAAGCTTATACTTTTCTACCTCATTGTCCTCCTCAAAAAGTACCTCTACGATATCATCCATTCCTACTTCATCAGCCCTGGAATTGTCGGATACAATGCTCGCTGTTTTCAGCATTCTTTCCAGATAACGGATACGGCTCTCGTTCTGATTCTTATGTTTCTTGGCTGCATAATATTCGAAGTTCTCACTTAAGTCTCCCTGGGCACGTGCTTCCTTGACAGCCTCAATGGCTTCCTTTCGTACGACCAGCTTGCGGTGTTCGATCTCCTGCTCTATTTTTTCAACATCCTTGCGGGTAAGCTGTTCTCTCATAATCTGCGGCATCTCCTTTTCTGTACTTTATTCCGTCACCTTCTCTGATATCCACACAGATATATCCCGGTGCCGGAGTACTATTTATTTACCAGAGATACCTTAGCAGATACACTCTGCTTTGTCAAACAGCGCAGGCTTGTTCTGTTTCTTCTCTCTGTTGTTTTATACGCTGTTTAATATAGTCTGCCATATGATCTTTGGGAATATCCAGTAACATGGAAAATTCAGAATAGAGGTGATCCTCTGCCATTTTCAGATACCGTTCATCTGTAGCGGTTGTTTTTTTGCCATGGGATAATCTGGTCTGTTTACGAATATAGATCGTCTTGATGATCCGGAGAAGATCTCTGCATTCACAGGTTCGGATACATTTCTTGTAGCTGTCTTCCCGGAATTTCTCGTTCTCAATACTCAGTGTTTCTATCAAAGGGATCTCATTGATCAGCTTCTCTGCCTCTTCCTTCGTGATAATTCCACGAAGCACCTGCTTGCCGCCTTCCACCGGTGTAAAGATCTTCCCTTCTGTCTCCCCTCCCGGCCTTAACACATAATAAAGTCTCTCACCGGAGGCACCGTCCATCTTCATTGTGGTAACTCCTGTCACCTTGCAGATTCCGGTACGGCCATACACAACATATTCGCCTGTTTCAAACATTTTTCCACATCCTTTCATATTTTTTGCTTTTATTTCCGTGGCGTCTATTGTGCTCTAATGAAAACTCCCTGTCAGGCATAAGATCCGGACAAGGAGTTTCTCACTGAGGATTCTATCCTTATTTTACTACTTTTCCCATTTATTTGCAAAAGAATTCAAAAAGTTTTTTTATTTTTGTGAAATATGCTCATAATAGTGTGCATATGTGTTTTGTGCAGTTTTTACAGCGTCTTTGATAGATTTTTCCGAAAATATAAAAACTGCACACCTTTCTCGAAGATGTGCAGTCTGTGAACGATAAATATTATATTTCTTCTTTTTTCTTTCTTCCCAGCCGGATATCCTCCATATGAGATCTCAGTTCCGGTGTCATGTTGTCAAACAGATAGTTCTTTGTGTTATCCCTGCGCTCGCTCCAGTCTTCACGAAGCTGCTTTTTCGCAGACTCGATCTCTTCTTTAAATCCCCGGGCCGAGATCCTGGCTGCGCCCTGGCCCATGATGATGATCTGTTCCAGGCCGTCAGAGGTTGCTACTGTTACATTATGTTTCCGTCCAATTTTATGGACAGTGCGCTCAATATACTGGTCCGCTGTCTCTGCTTCTTTTGTGTAGACAACGTGAATGTTGTGATACCGGAACGTTTCCTCCGGATGCCCTTCCACACGGTAGGCATCAAATACCAGAATTAAAATACAGCCCTTGATTCCCTGGTAATCGCTTAATATATCCATTAACTTGGACTGTGCCGCATGAAAGTCTGCCTGTGCAAGGTCTCTTAAGTCCTCCCATGCAAAAATAATATTGCATCCGTCTACCAGCAGATAGTCGTCTCTGTGGATCGCCGGACTGCTGTTTTTCCAGGCACCGTGGCCGGACTTTTCCGGAAGTCCGATACCTGATGAACCTGCAGGGGATCCTGCACTGCTGCCTGCGTAATCAGAAAAGCTGCTGCTTTCCAGATTTCCGAAGCTTCGGCTGTTATTATTATATTTCTTCGATTTCACAGGGCCGAAAGTTTTCTCAAATATCGCTTTCAGCTCTTTTTCTTCCTCATAGCTGCCGTACATGGAAGTGTATTTTCCACGGGATTTATTTCCAATCCCAGAAATCGTACTGTCAGAACCTCTGCCTTGTCCTACTGATGCACTTCTTGCACCATTTCCGACTCCCTCTTCTGAATCATCATATACATCATCCCATTCCTGGATCTCTGTGCCTTCCAGGTGCATATACTCCTCCACCTCATACCATGGAACCACAAAACCAGCTCCATGAGCACAGAATACGGAACCTGTAGGATTATCCAGATCCCTCTCGGAATCATAGCCGATCTCTTCTGCGATAGTTTCCTGATCCTGGCATGGTTCATAGCCTTTTAAAGTGCAGGTAAGGTGTCCGCGGCCTCTTGTGTAGGAGATTACCTGACTCTGATAGTCGCGCATTTTTGCCACAGACGCACTTCCTGTAATCACCGCCATCTCACCCTCTGTCTCCGGTCCCTGGAAGCTTCCCTGCATACGCTGGATATCTGTCATGGCTTTTCCCACATTCTCTGCCGGAAGCTCCAGCCGGAAGCTGTAGTATGGCTCCAGCAGTACAGTCTGCGCTTTTTTAAGTCCCTGTCGGACTGCACGGTAAGTAGCCTGACGGAAATCTCCGCCTTCTGTATGCTTCTGATGAGCACGGCCTGTAAGAAGCGTGATCTGCATATCTGTGATCGGAGAACCGGTGAGAACTCCAAGATGTTCCTTTTCTTCCAGATGGGTCAGGATCAGACGCTGCCAGTTGCGGTCAAGCTGATCTTCACTTGCAGCTGTAAAAAACTGAAGTCCGCTTCCCCGTTCTCCTGGTTCCAGAAGAAGATGTACCTCTGCATAATGCCGCAGCGGCTCAAAATGTCCCACTCCTTCCACCGGTGCAGCAATGGTTTCTTTATATACAATATTTCCTGTTCCAAACTCCACAGCCACATGAAAACGATCCCAGATCAGATGCTTCAGGATCTCGATCTGAACTTCGCCCATGAGCATGGCGTGGATCTCTCCCAGCTGTTTATCCCACATGATATGAAGCTGCGGTTCTTCCTCCTCCAGTTCTTTCAGGCTTTTCAGCATCTTGTGGGCATCACATCCTTCCGGAAGGATGATCTGATAATTCAGAACAGGTTCCAGAACCGGCATGCTGGATTCCGCTTCTGCCCCAAGTCCCTCGCCCGGATAAGTCCGGGTAAGTCCGGTAACAGCACAGACTGTTCCTGCCTCTGCTTCTTTTATCATATCAAACTTTGCACCGGAATATATCCTGATCTGATCAATCTTTTCCTCCCACCTCTCATCTTCCGAAATTCCTTTACCTCCGGCATTGGTAAGCGTTTCCTTTACTTTCAGACTTCCACCTGTAATCTTCATATAAGTAAGACGGTTGCCCTGATCGTCTCTTGCGATCTTGAAAACCTTTGCTCCGAATTTATCCGGATAAACCGGTGTTTCCATATAGCTTTCCATTCCGTGGATAAATGCATCCACACCCTCCATTTTCAGGGCAGAACCGAAGAAGCATGGAAAAAGCTTTCTCTCCAGGATCAGCTTCGCTGCGTCTTTCTTCCGGATAGTACCGGTTTCCAGAAATGTTTCCAGCAGTTCTTCATCACACATGGCGATATTCTCCAGAAAATCATCGGTTCCGTTGATCTCGTCAGAATCGTTCTTCTCTTCGGACATATGAGCTTTTTCTGCCCCACTGGCATCATCCTTCAGCTGCGTTCCTTCAGCTACCGGAGATTCCCCGGAGTTATCAACCGGCGCTTCTTTTTTCCCGGCTTCTTCTGCACCGGAGCATTCCAGTTCTCCACTGAAATCCACACAGTTTCCGCTTAATTTCTTCTTTAATTCTTCAAGAAGTGCCTCCCTGTCTGTTCCTTCCTGGTCCATCTTGTTTACAAAGAGAAATGTGGGGATCTTATACTGTGTCAGCAGTCTCCACAGAGTCTGCGTATGTCCCTGCACGCCGTCCGCTCCGTTGATCACCAGGATCGCATAATCCAGCACCTGCAGCGTACGCTCCATCTCTGCGGAAAAATCCACATGTCCCGGTGTATCCAGCAGAGTCACTTCCATATCTCCCATGGAAAAAACTGCCTGCTTGGAAAAAATCGTAATTCCTCGTTCCCGCTCCAGCTCATAGGTATCCAGATAAGCGTCTTTGTGATCCACACGCCCGATCCTGCGGATACGTCCGCATTTAAAAAGCAGGCCTTCCGATAAAGTCGTCTTTCCTGCATCTACGTGGGCCAACACACCCAGACTGATATGTTTCTTTTGTTTTATGTTCTGAGGTTTTTTCCCCATGAAAATACCCCTTTCCTGTCTTATAGTGATATCTACTATCATAACATAGAAAGGGGTATAAGTCGAATCCTGTTTCCTATATCTGACGATACTTTACTCCACTGCCTGGTATTCCGCCTGCCTGAAACACGGAAAAATTTATCCCGGCCTCGGTTCCATATCAGTGCAGGTATGCTCTCAGCTGTTCCAGATCTTTCTCCATATCACTTCTTCCCATCTGGTAGATCCGCTCCAGATTGTCTGCATCCCTCTCGATCATGGCTGCTTTGACAGGCTGGCTTGGGCGGATGATATGGACACGGCCTGCTTTTTCCAGAGAGCCTAGTTTCTCCAGAGTTTCATTATAATGAATATGGCGTTTCTCCAGATCTTCTAGTAACGCCGGATATTTATGTAAGACAGCTTTCAGAAACATCATCATCCTGGGGTTGGCTGTTTTCCGGTAATTGATGTCTCTTGTAAGTACCACTATGTTCTTCTCATAGCCCTGTTTCAGCATCCATTCAACAGGGATCGGATCAGACACACCTCCATCCAGCAGCTGCTTTCCCCCAAGTTTTACAGGGCGGGAAACAACAGGAATAGACGCTGAGGCACGCATCCACTCAATATCCTCCACATCTCCGTTGGGACACTGGTGATATACCGGTTTTCCTGTGTTGATATCCGTACATACCACCGTAAATTTCATAGGATTCTCCTTATAAGTTCCCCTGTCAAAAATATCCAGTTTCCAAGGAAGCTCGTTGTATCCGAACTCCTTGCTGTAGATATCACCTGTTGTGATCCAGTTGCGTATACTTGCAAGCCGCTTGTCCTTACAGTATTTTTTATTGTAACGGCGAACTCTTCCGATCTGTTCTGACTTGTAATTGCAGCCAAAAACAGCTCCTGCCGATACGCCTACTGCACTGTCTGCGTAAATATCATTCTCCATCAGCACATCGATCACTCCGGCTGTATAAAGACCGCGCATCCCGCCGCCTTCCATCACAATGCCGAATTTTTTCAGTTGTGTTTCTTCCATTTATTCATCCTCTGTATTTCTGTCCGGCAGACTCTGCTGCCCTTATGCTGTCATCTTTTATGTCTCATTTATTGTACTTTTCGAATTATATCTGTCTTTTCTGCCATATATCTATATCCATTATCAGAATATCTTGGTTGTCCACTTGCTCATATCCCAGACTTCATTTACCACATCCTGATAAAATTCCGGCTCGTGGCAGATAAGAAGAATACTTCCACGATACTCCCGGAGAGCTTTTTTCAGCTCGTCTTTCGCATCTACATCCAGATGATTGGTAGGCTCATCCAGAAGAAGAATGTTGGTGTCACGGTTCACCAGCTTGCAGAGACGCACCTTTGCCTGCTCACCACCGCTTAAAACCCGTACCTGGCTCTCAATATGCTTGGTTGTCAGGCCGCATTTTGCCAGCGCGGAACGTACTTCATACTGGGAAAATGACGGAAATTCCTGCCAGAGTTCTTCGATACAGGTAGTTCGATTCTCACCCTTAACTTCCTGCTCAAAATATCCAATCTCAAGATTCTCACCCTGTTCCACATTTCCGGAAATCGGCTTGATCAGTCCGAGAAGACTTCGAAGAAGTGTAGTCTTACCAATACCGTTAGTTCCTACCAGAGCAATCTTCTGGCCGCGTTCCATTGTAAAATTCAGCGGTTTGGAGAGTGGTTCATCATATCCGATCACAAGGTCATGTGTCTCAAAAAGCATTTTTCCCGGTGTGCGTCCGTAACGGAAATTAAACTCCGGCTTCGGCTTCTCTGCTGCCAGCTCGATCACATCCATCTTATCCAGTTTCTTCTGACGTGACATGGCCATGTTTCTTGTGGAAACACGTGCCTTGTTTCTGGCTACAAAATCTTTCAGCTCACTGATTTCCTGCTGCTGTTTACGATAGGCAGCCTCCAGCTGAGCTTTTTTTACTGCGTAAACTTCCTGGAAGTGGTCGTAATCTCCTACATATCGGTTCAGTTCCTGGTTCTCCATGTGGTAGATAATATTGACTACTGAATTCAGAAACGGAATATCATGGGAGATCAGGATAAAAGCATTCTCATAATCCAGGAGATATCTTTTCAGCCATGCAATATGTTCTTCATCCAGATAGTTGGTGGGCTCGTCCAGAAGAAGAATATCCGGTTTCTCCAGAAGAAGCTTCGCAAGAAGTACCTTGGTTCTCTGGCCACCACTTAAGTCCGTAACATCACGGTCCAGGCCCAGGTCAAGAAGTCCCAGTGCTCTGGCAACCTCCTCCACTTTCGCATCAATGGCATAAAAATCATGAAGCGTCAGTTCATCCTGGATAGTTCCAAGCTCTTCCATCAGAGAATCCATCTCATCAGGATCTGCTGTTCCCAGTTTGTCGCAGATCTCGTTCATGCGCTCTTCTTTTTTCAGAAGAGGATCAAAGGCAAATTTCAGCACCTGCCCGATGGTCATACCTTTTTCCAGGACTGCATGCTGATCCAGATAGCCTGCGTGGACATTTTTTGCCCATTCTACCTTACCTTCATCCGGCATCAGTTTTCCGGTTACAATACTCATAAATGTGGACTTTCCTTCACCGTTGGCACCGACAAGTCCGATATGTTCTCCCTTCAGGAGCCGGAAAGATACGTCCTCAAAAATCGCTCTGTCTCCAAATCCGTGAGTGAGATGTTCAACGTTTAAAATACTCATCTGTTATATTCCTTTATCGTAATTTTATTGTGATATTTAGTCTGCGTTCAATGTATTATACTTGATACCAACCCATGATGTAAAGCCAAATCTGCCACCTGTTTTAGCCTGAAACCTCCACCATCAACACAGCGGCTGAAAATAGGTATGACTATATTTCCATTGCTGTTGTTTCAGTAGCGTAAACTATGGAAAAGATCAGATGAGAATGATTTCATTCAGTATTCATTCCCTCCTGATCTTTTTCTATCTCTTAATATTTTTTTACATACTGATAATTCCCAGCACATTGGCAATAGAGCTTAACAGTACAATGATCAGACAAACAGGTGCCAGATATCTGATAAAAAACTTATACAGTCCTTTTCTGCGGAATCTGGATGACTGCTCGATCTCTGCTGCGATCCTGTCATATCCAACAACACGTGTCACCAGGAAGCAGGTTGCAAGTGCTGCCAGCGGCATCATCACGGAGTTTGTCATAAAGTCAAAGAAATCCAGGAAATTCATTCCGAAGATCTTCAGAAAATCCAGAATTCCGTATCCCATAGAGGATGCACTTCCGAATACAAGCATGATCACAGCCATAATGATACAGCATTTTGCCCTGCCCCAGTGAAGTTCATCCATAAAAGTGGATACGCTGGTTTCCATAAGAGATACCGCACTGGTCAGTGCAGCCAGAAGAACAAGAAGGAAAAACAGGATTCCTGCTCCAGTTCCAACGCCCATGGTTGCAAAAATCTTCGGCAATGTAATAAACATCAGGGATGGACCCGCCTGCAGTGTCTCAGGATTTCCGCCGGAAAAAGCAAATACTGCCGGAATGATCATCAGGCCTGCAAGGATCGCAATACCCGTATCAAAGATCTCTACTTGGGTGGTTGCCTGCTCCACATCCATCTTTTTATTCATATAAGAACCATATGTGTACAGGATTCCCATAGCAATAGACAGAGAATAGAACATCTGTCCCATGGCTGCAACTACTGTCATCCAGGAAAAATTTTCAAAATTTGGAATCAGAAAATATTTCACACCGGTCATTGCCCCCGGACGTGTGATAGAATATACTGCCACGATCACTGCCAGAACCACCAGAAGCGGCATCATGATCTTGGACATACGTTCCACACCGTTTCTGACTCCTCCAAGAATGATTGCAAACACCAGAACAGCAAATACAATAAACCATATCTCTACCTGCCAGGAATCCGCAATAAAGCTTCCAAAGTAACCTTCTTCAGAAACCTTCTGAACATTCCCTCTGAAATATTCCACCAGATATTTAATGACCCAGCCGCCGATGGTACTGTAATACGGCACGATCAACATAGGGATTACTGCATTCAGCCAGCCGCCAATCTTAAACGGTGCACTCTTTCCAAAATGTTCAAACGCTCCTACCGGACTCTTTCTCGTCATTCGTCCAAGTGCTGTCTCGGACATGATCAGAACATATCCAAATGACACTGTCAGAAGAATATAAACCAGCAGGAACATTCCTCCTCCATATTTCGCTGCCAGGTACGGAAAACGCCAGATGTTTCCCAAACCAACAGCAGATCCGGCCACTGCCAGCACATAACCGATCTTCCCTGAAAAACGTCCCCGCTGATGGCTGTGACCGGATTTTTTTGCTTCTCTCATCCGTTAATCCTCCTTAAATTTCATGTGTAAAAAACCTCCCACAGGTTTATGCCTATGAGAGGTCTGCATGATGATATAGTATCAAAAAAATATAAAAATGTCAAAAAAAAGAGTATACTTTTTTTCCTTTTATTTTTTCGTTAATCCTGATACAACCCGGGAGTTTGACAGTTGAATAATTAAAAATCATCTTCATGTATTTATAAAAAACTTGGGAAATACAATGCTCTTCTGGAACAGTTCGATGGCGATGAAGACAAGTTGATGGCATGGACAAAAAAACAGACGGCTAAAGAAACGGGACTTTATTATCCGGCTGCAATCCGTTCTCTCATGATCATATTATTTTTCCTCCTGTGCACAGATCATCTCCCATGCTTCATCATCAATTTCTTCATTGTGAAACAATTTTCTCCTGTCCTCATCTGTTATTTTTCTAATCACACGACATGGATTTCCGGCTGCAATGGACCAGTCCGGAATGTCTTTTGTTACAACACTTCCTGCACCAATTACCACATTGTCTCCAATATGTACTCCAGGACACACTACTGTATTTCCTCCCAACCATACATTATCCCCGATGGTAACTTCTTTTCCGTATTCAAAAGCAGAATTGCGCGTATCTGGGTAAATTGGATGTCCTGCCGTATAAATAGATACATTGGGTGCCATCTGACAGTTATCACCGATTTTTACCTTTGCCACATCTATAATTGTACAGTTATAATTTGCAAAGAAATTTTTACCTACTTCTATATGCGAACCATAATCGCAGTAAAAAGGTGGGTTAATCCATGCACCTTCCGATTTTCCCAAAAGTTCTTTTACTATTTCTGCAATCCCATCAAAATCCGACCGATCTGCAAAATTAAGTTTTTGCAGGATTTTTCTACCTATCCTCTGTTCTTCCATAACCGCTTCATCTGAAATGTAAGCAAGCTGCATATCTCTTCTTTTTTTCATATCCATAATTTAATTCTCCATTTCTGTTAAATTTTTTAACCATTTATATTGTTTATAATGTTTAAATACTGCCGGAAGTTTTACCAGTTCATCCAGATTTAGGACAAAATACACCATCATTACCGGCAATTTAAATACAAATGCTGCGATACATCCCAGTGGAACTGCAAAGCACCACATAGTAACCACATCACATATTAATCCAAATTTTGTATCTCCCCCTGCAGGAAAAATACCACCTATTGTCATAGAATTGATCGATTTTCCTATTACATAATAGCTGCTTATAAACAGCATATTCTTTAAATATCCTGTTGCTATATCAGTCAGATTCGTAAAATGCAGGATTACAGGTGTCGCAAGAAAAATCACTCCAGCCGTCACCACGCCCAAAAATACCGAAGTTTTGCATAAAATATTTCCGTTTTTCTTTGCTTCAGATAAGTTCCCTTTACCAAGCAGATTTCCAACAATAATACTTCCACCATATCCAAAGCCGGTACAACCACAGATTAAAAGATTCTTGGTTATATTTGCAATAGAATTGGCTGCGATAGCATCGGAACCAAGATGTCCAAGTATGACAGAATACATCGTAAATCCACCGCCCCAGGCAAGTTCATTAAAAAGTACCGGATAAACATGTTTCCAGAATTTCCTCGTTATATGGACTTCCCTGTTTTTTATGTCTTTTACTCCAATCCAAAATTCCTTTTTCAGGTGCAAAATATAAATCGTAATAACCAGACCAAGTCCATTTGCAATGACAGTAGCCAGTGCCGCACCTGCAATCTCCATTCTTGGAAAGCCCATGTATCCGTAAATCAGAATAACATTCAGTATAATATTAACACAGACAACAACTGCACTTATTATGGTACATCTACCTGCATAACCACAATTTTTCAAGATTCCCTGCAAAACCTGCAGAACTCCTGAAAAGATATAGGATAATCCAATCACTTTCAAATACTTAATACCATAATCAATCAGTATAGTATCGTTTGTAAACAGTCGCATGAGCGTTTCAGGAATAAAGAATGTTGCAAGCAGAAAGAGAATGGAAATTATGAATACATATCTTAATACAAGTCCTGCTGATGTCCGTAATCCATCAAAATCTCTTTTTCCATAATACTGTGCAACAAACATATTTTCCCCTATTGTAAGTGCTGTTAAAATCAAATTGAAAACAAAGGTGATCTGCGAAGCCAGCGAAACTGCTGACAGAGAGTTCTGATTTAATCCTCCCAACATAAAAGCATCGCATGCACTTACAAGTGCTAACATAAATTGTTGTGCTGTAATGGGCAGAGCAAGTTTCAAAATCTTATTTGTGAATTCGTTTCCCATCTACAATTTTTCCTTTCTGTGCACAATATAAAAATAAACCAATTTTATTGATTTTTATACCATAATCAGCCATAATAATATAACAAACGTTCGAAAAGGAGATTATTTTGATGGAAGTATGTCCAAGCATTGTTTTAAATTCAGATGCATCTGAAAATGTTGCCTATAACAATCCAGACTTTCCTGCATATATAAAAAAGGAACAGCTTTCACGCTATCCTGATTTTCGTGCAGTCAGTCATTGGCATGACGATCTGGAATTTATTCTGATTTTAGAGGGACAGATGTTTTATGATGTGAATGGTCAAAAGATTTCTTTGCAAGCAGGTGAAGGAATTTTTGTAAACAGCCGCTGCTTTCATTATGGCTATTCCGATACTCATACAGAATGTCTCTTTATCTGTATTCTGTTATCTCCGCAGTTGCTTTCTGCAAATACTTATTTTGTGGAAAAATGTCTAAATCCCCTGATACAGAATATTCATTTTCCCTATCAACCACTGAATCCGTCTATCCTGTGGCAGAATTCTATTCTTCGTGACCTTGAAATGCTTTACAAAAAAAATGTGGATGAAATACAGCCATTTATTACGCTGGAAAAAACCGTTCATATTTTTCGACTCCTTGCTGAAAATATGAATTATTTCCCAGATTATGATAAAGATACAGAGGATACTCTGGCTCTTACTACAATGATCGGATATGTGCAGAAAAATTATCCCCACAAAATTATGCTTAAAGATATTTCATCCTCAGGAAATTGCTGCAAGACAAAATGTACTTCCCTTTTTCAGAAATATTTGAATACTTCCCCAATGGTATATCTAAATCGCTATCGTTTGGAAAAATCTGTTTTTCTTCTTCAAAATACTACAATGTCTGTTACTGAGATAGCATATACCTGCGGGTTTTCAAATAGCAGTTATTTTTGTGAACTTTTTCATAAGTATTATAATACCACCCCTGGGAAGTTTCGAAGCAGTAATAGATAAACACTATTCATATTCTTTGACTTATAATTATAATGGATATTTTTTAACAGTTTCCCTGTTTTTCCGGCCAGTCTTTCACATAACATCTGATCTCCTGCATTGTTTCCCTCTGCATTGTTTCCCTCTGCACTGATTTCCTTTGCCCGGACAGAATGGGGGATCTCTGTGACGAATACTTTAATCTTGCTGCCATAGGTCTCCCGCAGGAGCGCGGAAATCTCTTTGGCAAAGTTGGTTCGGCTATCCACCATCGTCAGCAGGATACCGTCGATCTGGAGCTTGGGGTTGATCTGCCGCTTTACCTTGTTTACGTGGAGAGGAGCTGTTCCAGCCCTTTGGCGGACAGATACTCCGCCTGAACGGGAATGATGATCCTGTTCGCAGCGGCCAGCGCATTGACTGTGAGCATACCCAGGGAGGGCTGGCAGTCGATGAGGATATGGGAATATTGCCCCTTCAGCGTGTCCAGATATTGCCGCAAGATAGTCTCACGACTCATGGCATTTACCAGGGATACTTCCATTTTGATCAGATTATGCCAAACTCTCCAGCGAAAAATCTGGTGAACCACTAAAAATTGGGGGAAAACGGCTCTCGTTAGGTCAAATGGGGTCAAACTATATCAGCCCATTTAGGTATAAGAAAACCCCGGAAAACCTTGATTTTCCGGGGTTTTTGAACTATTTTGATATAGTCTGAGCAGTCGATTATCGCTTGCTGAACTGCGGAGCGCGACGAGCTGCTTTGAGACCGTATTGCGCGAGTTTTTGAGCTGTTTTCCCTTGATACTCCGGGCTTTTCCGGCTTTCTGCCTCTCAGTTATCCGGTGTGCGGACCATAAAAAACGGCCTTTTTCATTCAGCAATAGCCTGATGAAACGCACCATTTACTACCCCAAATAACTCCTCTGGTTTATTATACTTCACTTTTGCATAGATGTCCATAGTTGTTTTGCTGTTTTCGTGTCCGGCAAGGTATTGTACTGTCTTTGGATCAACGCCCGCATAGAGAAGATTGGTAATGTAAGTGTGCCGCAGCTGATGCGGGGTTACATCAAAGTCCAGCGTATATTTGATTTTGGGTTGATTCTTCTGGGTCATACCCAGCGTTGGAGTAACCGTATATTTGATACTCTCCCCATTTACATACTTATAATAGTTCCGGGGCTTAGTGGAGCGGACAACGACATACTGCCACACTCTTTGGAACTGCGAGGCAGCCAGTGGCTCTCCTTTGCTGTCAGCGATCACATAATCTGATATGGAATTTTCTTTCGTTTCTCTCAGACAATCTACCAAACACTTCGGTATCGGAATATCCCTTTTTGCCGCTGGAGTCTTTAGCACCGTAGAAACCACGGGTCTGTTATGCTCTGTACGCCATGCCCGCCTCACCGATAGATAAGGTGTATCCTCGTCCAGAAATACACAATCCCATTGCAGTGCAAGAATTTCTTCCCGACGCAGACCGGAATACAAACCGAGCATAATAAACAAATATGGAGGAAGCCCCTTGACTGTATCCAGAAGCACGGCTACCTGCTGATCTGTCAATGCCTCCTTCTTTTTTGTCGGTTTTCCGCCTTTACCGGATATTCCCGCACAGGGATTGTGTTCAAGAATTTGGTTTCTCTCTGCCGCATAAAAAATGCACTTGAGCAGCATATTGACCTTATTGTATAAGCCTTCCGATTTCTTTGACAATGGAACAAGAGCCAGCCGAATATCGTCAGCAGTCACTTCTTCCATATACATCTCTCCCAAAGGTTTGATGATATAGTTTGTCATATCCCTCGTATAACCTCTGAGTGTAGACGCAGACACCTTTGCCGACTGCATCAGCAGCCACTTCTCGCCATACTCGGCTACTGTCGGGTGCTGCCGGTGAAAGATAATTTCTTCTACCTGCTTCCGGGCCTCTAACTGCTTCTCATACAATTCTTCACAAGTAGCGGCATACAAACTCAACTCTTTGCCATCTGCATCCGTAATCCTGGTTCTGTAATACTGAATTCCTTTCAATGTAATGGTCCCATACTTCGGGATCTGTGTTTTCTTTTTTGCCATCTTTGATCGTCCTTTCTTGATAATGTGTAGTTTCCGTATCTACACTCTCTTTTTATCAGAAAGCCTCGATTTAATCAAAGATACGGCTGATGTAAAACAAAGAGCGAGACATCCTTGCCTCGCTCCTGCTTTACTTCCTGTTTTATTATTACTGTGCTGCGTCCCAGCTTGCAAACGCGCAACTCATTGATCTGACCAGCTCATCTGGTCTGTTGTACTTAACCTTTGCATAAATGTCCATGGTAATCTTGCTGCTTTCATGGCCTGCCAGGTATTGAACCGTTTTGGGATCTACCGATGCATGAATGAGATTGGTAATGTAAGTATGCCGCAGCTGATGGGGTGTTACTTCAAAGTCCAGACTGTAAACCACTTTTCCGTTATGAGCAGCCTTTTCTCCCAAGACAGGTGTGACAGTATGCTTTACTCTTTTTCCATCTTCATACCGATAATAGCTCCGCTCCTTGACCGTCCTCGTAACAATATACTGCCAAAGTCGCTTAAACTGCGTGTAGGACAGCGGTTCGCCGTCCCGGTTTGAAACCACATACTCCGAAGTCGATGTTTCCTTTGCTGCTTTCAAACACTCAGCCAAGCAAACAGGAAGAGGGATATTTCTCTCCGCAGCCTTGGTTTTCAATTCGTCTGAGATTACCGGTCTGTTGTGTTCTGTGTGCCATGCCCGCCTTACCGTCAGATATGGAGTATCCGTATCCAGATATACTGAATCCCATTGCAGAGCAAGAATTTCTTCCCGGCGCAGCCCTGCATATAAACCAATCATGACAAAGACATAAGGCGGCAAATCTCGGATAGCATCCAAAAGGCGTGCTGCCTGTTCATCTGTCAAAGCCTGACGATCCTCTTGTGGAACACCGCCACCTTTTGTCGTGAGATAAATCGTCGGGTTATGGTCAATGATCCTGCTTTCCATCGCTGCGCGAAAGATAGATTTGTAAAGGATTACCACAGATTTATAAACCGATGCAGATTTCTTGGAAACCGGAACAAGGGCAAGCTGAATATCATCCAGGCTAACCTCACCCATCCGTTTATCTCCCAATTCCGCTATAATATGCCGCCTGACCTTTGAGGTGTAATCCGTCAAAGTAGTAGCTCGTACATGAACCGACTGCATCAGCAGCCACTTTTCACAATACTCTGCAACTGTGGGCGTTTTCCGATGAAAAGTGGCATTCTCAATCTGTTCCAACGCAAGCGTTTCTTTGTTGTATAGTTCTTCAGGTGTTTTTGCGTAGATAGCTACGAGCTTACCATTCGTGTCTTTGATTCTGGTCCTATAATATAGGACACCTCTTTTCATAACTGTGCCATATTGAGGAAGCATTATTTTCCTATTTGCCAATTCCTCCACCTCCTAAGAATATACTCCAGCGCTGTATCTATGTTTTATCAGACCATTATGATTTCGACAAGGATACGGACCGGCTCACACTCCAGCTCTGCGAGGTTTACGATAAGTTGCGTTCTTTTCTGCTGGCTTTGCTCTGTGGGTGCATTTTGCGATATACTCCTGAAGGCCCGCTGAGGTAAAGTACACACAGCCATTCTGCACATATTGCACATAAGAAATAAGACCATTGTTACGGGCCGCGTCCAGCGTTGCAATGCTGATACCCAAAATTTCTGCTGCTTCTTTTCGCGTAATAAGTTTTTCCATAAAGCATATTTCCTCCAATCCGTCAAGTTTGTCATCGTGTTTGTTCAAAATCACATGAATACGCTGGCAGCCGAAACCACCAGCGCATGGTATCTGATTTTGAACAGAAAGCGGCAAACGCTTCCTATTTATATTTCTCAGCTTTCGTCACATTTGCCACGCCCCCTGACGATGGGAACACAACAGGTCTCCGCTGGCGCGGATGTCATAACTCCGCAGCATCGTTCGTATCGTGTGCCGCAGGGTTCCCCCCAAGTCTTTGGCGGGCCGTGAGGAAGTATCTTTAAGCCCCCATGTAGTCATCGCGCCAAATCTGCCACCATTCTTTTATGAAATCGTAGATCGCTCCGAAGCAGTGCTTTCATCACCTCCCTGACTGCTCCATCCTCGCGGCGTTTCATATTCGCTCGTACATGGGTTATGTACCTGTTGTGCTGTCTATTCGATTGTCAATGTGCAGATGAAGGAGGAAAACTTGTCCTTCTTATTAACACTGACAAAAAAGGCAAAAAACAGGCGCATCAAACGAAACTTTATCAAAAATATTTTCCGAGCTGCTTTAAGCCGCGCCGGATACTGTCTCGGACACGGCTTGGGTCTACACCTTCTACCCCGGCAATTTCATTTACCGTCATTCCCAGGTAATATCGGGCATAAATCCTCTTTGCCTGTTTTTCCGGTAAATTCATCACAGCAGAATAGACCTGCTCCTGAAGCTGTTTTTCCTCCAGAAGCATCTCCGGTGTTTTCGGCTTCAACAGCACCGCATTTTCAATGCCATTCTCGCAATCCAGAGAATACTGTGCTTTATAACGATACATCTTTCGCTCATACGCAGCCTCCGCACGTTCAGCTGCTCGAATAGTCTCCATTACTTCCTCTGTCACATCTACAAAAAAGTCTGTTGTATAAACATCAGGATAAAGTTCCCGAAGGTTAATTTTCTTCATTATGTACCTCCATTTCGATTCACGGGTGATTGACGAGTGAATCGAATGGAGGTGGGGAACGACACCGGTATACAGCCGGATTATCTCCGAAAAAAAGGCAGTCAAGACCACCCGCTTAGCGGGTGGCTTGCTCTGTCCCTATAAGGGACTATTCCCTGCTTGCGCCCGGAAGGCGCACTGACAGTCTGCCAACTGCACCACATTTACAGCAGCCCCTTCCAGGGGCTATTTCAGTGCTTCCTTATTCCGGCGCTGCCCCAAAAGGGGCTTGCTGGTTTGCTTTGATTTCCTACTACTGCTCCAAGCAGTTTATTTCTTGTTTTTCTTCACTGGCTCACCCGTAAACGGGTCGATATACTCTACTAATGACATCTGGTCATATTCTAAATCTTCTTTTAATTGATTCTGAATATACTCTTTTATTGCAGCTGTATTTTTTCCTACTGTATCTACATAATATCCTCTACACCAGAAATGTCTATTTCCATATTTGTATTTCAAATTTGCATGTTTTTCAAATATCATTAGTGAGCTTTTTCCTTTTAAATATCCTACTATTTCTGATACCGAATATTTAGGTGGTATTCTTACTAGCATATGTATATGATCCGGACAACACTCTGCTTCTATTATTTCTATTCCTTTTCTTCTGCATAATGATCCTAATATTTGTCCTACATCTGCTTTTATATCTTTATAGATTACCTGTCTTCTATATTTTGGTGCAAAAACAATATGATACTTGCATTCCCATTTAGTATGAGCTAAACTATTTACGTTCATTTTATGAACCTCCTGTGATTTAATATTTGTGGTTTGCAGACCTACATTTATTTTAACACAGGAGATTACTTATATCTAAAGATCTTCCCTCCCCCTGCATAGCAGGGGGTTTATTTTTACTGTCACACAACAAAAAACGCCAGATTCCCGCAATGGGAAACTGGCGCACCAAGAACAGTCATTATTATGCTGAATCACATGGAACGATAATGCCGATGCAATGCTATACTTGCCCGGAGGAGGGGCAATGCTTTTTTTAATTGATGTAGATCATGGGAGCTTTGAAAAAGCAAAAGAGACACGGCAAATTAACCTCCAAGCGGCTACCGTGTCCCTGCAAGTCGTCATTAGTTTGTGTAAACGCAAAGAAACGGCGGCTCTGAAATTGTCCTTCAAAACCGCCGATTGAGTTCAAATCTTAAAATAGCGCACGAAATTATCTGCCCCAGTCAACGGTTTTTTTCTTTCCCCGGACGGGGCAGATAACTTATTATGCAGAGCGGAGCCGATGTGCGCTAATCGGTTCCTTGTACTTTCTCCTTCAGCTTTCGGAAAGATGTATCACTGATGGCGTGTTCAATCCGGCAGGCGTCTTGTTCCGCTGTTTCCTGATCGACGCCAGCAGCGATAAACTGCTCCATAAAAAACAAATGGCGTTCATAGATTTTCTCGGCAATCTCCCGACCTATGACGGTCAGATGAAGGAACCCATCATCCACGGTCAGAAAACCTCCATTTTTCAAAACGCCTACCGCATGGCTGATACTCGGTTTGCTAAAGCCCATGTGCCGGGCAAGGTCAATGGAGCGGACCATGCCCATTTTCTTTTGTAGAACAAGGATAGCCTCCAGATAATCCTCCCCAGACGCATGAATCTTCATCAGTTCCTCCTTTATGCTTATTGTTGAATCCTCCAGCCCTCAGCCTGTTCCCGAATCTTAATAAATTCCTGATAGGTTCCCCTTTGAGCCAGCAATTCCTTATGGGTTCCTTTCTGCACGACGGTTCCACCATCAATGACAAGAATTTGATCCGCATTTTCAATCGTCGCCAGTCTATGGGCAATCGTTATGATTGTTTTACCATGTGTCAGTGCGGAAATAGCCTCTTGAATCAAATGCTCATTCTCTGGGTCAATGCTGGCCGTGGCCTCGTCCAAAATGACAATCGGCGCATCTTTCAGCATGGCTCTGGCAATCGAAATCCGCTGCTTTTCACCGCCGGAAAGAGAAGAACCGCCCTCCCCAATGACGGTATCATATCCATCTGGCAAGGCCATAATAAAGTCATGGCAGCGCGCTTCTTTTGCAGCGGCAATCATCTGTTCCTCCGAAGCGTCCGGGCTGCCGAATTTGATATTGTTACGGATTGTATCCCGGAACAGATATACATTCTGGAACACCATACTGATATTTTTTAGTAAGCTGTCACAGGTAAATTCTCGAATATCTGTTTCTCCTAAAGTGATTTTTCCGGCGTCAACATCATAAAAGCGTGCAATCAGGCTGCACAGGGTAGACTTGCCGCTCCCGGAGGGACCTACAATCGCTGTTGTGGTATTCTGCGGAATCGTGAAATTCACATCATGCAATACAGTCCGTTTATCGTAACCAAAGGATACATCCTGAAAAGTAATGTCATACGAGGTCGGTGTAATATCTTTTCCGTCTTGGTCGATATATTCTGCATTTTCCAGAGCTTCCAGCTTATTCATAGCGGAATCTATAAGACCCAGCATATGAGCCGCGTCGTTAATGTTTTCCACACTTCCAAAGATTACGAAAGAAAACAGAACAAACATCAGGAAATAAGCAAGACTCATTTGCCCGTTAAGTGTCTGCCATGCACAGATAAACACAATCCCCATAGATGCCAGTTTTAAGGAGAACAGATGCAAGCAGTTAAATGGCGTATAGCCTTTTTCTACTTTGATATGAATATTTTTCAAATCCGTATTTGCCTTGCGGAAACTTTCGATAGAAGCCCCTTCCTGTCCGAACGATTTAACGATGGACAGCCCGCGGATATATTCAATCGCAGAGCCAGACATATCCTCCATGGCCTGGTGCGTGATAGCAGCGGTCTTTTCACTATGCCTGCTGATACCATGTAAGGCCAATGAGGAAAAGGCAACGCCGACAACAGAAATCACTGCTGCGGCTGGACTCAGGAAAAGGAAACACAGGAGAATTGCAATAAACTTTGCATATCCGTTGATGATGATGTCGACCATCTTCATTCCCTGCAATTCAAGTGTGGATAGCTCCGTGGTAACACCTGTCAGAATATCGCCCACGCTGTTTTTAGAAAAATATCCCAGAGGAACCCTTTTCAGCACATCGCCTAAATGGATTCGCTGCCCTGCGGCTACTTCATAACCAATGCTTTCCTGCAACACCGCCCGCAAATAAGAGAGTAGAAAGTTAAGCGCAATCGAGCCAACAATAATCCAAAGCGTCTGCCAGATCAGGGAGGATTCTATTGTGTTGCCTGCCCAATAAGCTGCGATTGCTTTATCAAGGGCATAAGCGGCAGCCATTGTAGGGATCGCCGTAGACAGGCTGCTGAAAAAGGAAAAAACAGAGCCAAGATAGAGGCGTCCCTTATATTTCCCCGCCCATTTAATGATCCGTTTCATAGACTTAAACATGAGCGGCCACCTCCTTCTTTTCACTCACAGACCAATTCTTCGCCCCGATGTGGGCTTTCCACATATCCGCATAAAGCGGACACCGCTTCAACAATTCTTTCTGCTTTCCGCAATCCACAATCCGGCCTTTTTTCAACACGACAATCTGATCTGCGTTCTGAATGGTGGAAAGGCGGTGGGCGATCACAAGAAGAGTTTTACCCTTTGATAACGCCATGATAGATTTCTGAATTTTATCTTCGTTCTGCGGGTCAGTAAATGCTGTCGCTTCATCCAAAATAACAATCGGGGCATTTTTGAGGATCGCCCTCGCAATCGCAATTCGCTGTTTTTCGCCGCCGGACAGCCTCTTTCCGGCATCACCGGCAGGGGTATCATATCCTTTGTCCAAACGCACAATAAATTCATCACAGCAGGCCGCTTTCGCCGCCGCATATACTTCTTCATCTGTGGCATTTGGATTTCCAAGACGGATGTTTTCTTTCAGGGAGCAATTAAACAGGAAGTTATCCTGCGTCACAAAACTGACCAGTTCGGAAAGCTGGCGTATAGACAACTCTTTGATATTCTTCCCCCCAATGGTAATGTTGCCGCCTGTCACGTCCCAAAACCTTGCAATCAGACGGGCAATCGTTGATTTACCGCCGCCAGACGGTCCTACAAGTGCCGTAAAACTTCCCTCTGGCAATTCCAGGTTCACATCATGCAACACTTCATTTTGCTCGGAACCGTCATAGGAAAAGGTTACATGCTTCAACGCAATATCATTGTGAGGAATAGATACGATTTTCCCTGAATCCGGCAGTACAGGCAGGTTCAAAAGTTCATTTGCCGCCTCTACTGCATATTCCATAGACTTTGCTTCGTTAATGAAAGTGGTTGCTTTCATCAACGGTCCAACAATGCTGAGGGAAAGGATAATCCCCATTGCAAGCTCCGCAGGGGAGATACTTCCATTCTGCACCAGCAAAAGGCCGACAGGAAGAACCCCCAGGAGCGTTGTGGGCATAATCGCCATCATAAGGTTCATCGATTTCCATGTACTCTTAAACCATGCCAAGGTAAACTCTTTGAACGACTGGACAGCATTAACAAATTTTTCATAGGAGCTTGTGCTTTGGTTAAAGGCCTTTACAACCTCGATACCTTCCACATACTCGATAATAATACTGTTGACGTGGTTATTTGCCTCCATATAAGCGGCGTACTGGCTGTTATAGTTCCTCATAAGGAAAAACATAGGAATCATGGCCAGCACCGGAGCAATCAGAACCGCCAATCCCATGCGCCAGTCGATAACCAGCATCCAGATAAAAATTGCAACAGGGAGTAGGAGGTTAGAGGTCAATTCCGGGATCATGTGTGCCAAAGGCGGCTCTAAGTCCTCAACCTTATCCATGATGATATTTTTCAGATAGCCGATCCGCCGCCCCATCACTTCGCCAAGGGGAGCTTTCATCAGCCGGTCTGCAATTTTAAGCCGGATTCCTTCCAAAATGGTATAGGCTGAAATATGCGCCAGGATCGTAGAGATTCCATGGCAGGCAACCCGCAGCAGGTAGCCCGCTGCTCCAACCAGACACCAAATCAGAATGCCATTCAGGGTCACATTCTGATTGATAAATGCCAGCAGGATTTCATATACAGCCCAAAAAGGAATAAACCCTCCTGCAACGCTCAGAATGGCGCAGAATACCGAAAGAGCCATTTTCCCCTTGCATGGTGCGGCGAAGGAAAACAGAATTTTCACCCAATTATCTTTTTGCTGCTTCATTACAATCACCTTCCTTCTTTTTAGTCAGCAAAGAAAAAAGGATGGGTAGTCTTTGCTAACCATCCTCATTGTAGCAGTATTCAATTCTTCTTTCCTCTCCAAAACGGCATTTATGCACCGTTTAGAAAAAAGATTTTCGATATTCCATCGGCGTCTGCCCTATCACCTGCCGGAAAGCTGTTGCAAATTTACTGGGGCTTTCATATCCCACAACTCCTGCAATTTCCGCAATCCCTTTTTTTGAATCCTGTCGGAGCATTGTGGCAGCAACGTTCATCCGATAACGGCGAATATAGGAATACATGGAATCTCCGTATATTTCCTTAAAGCAGGTTTTCATCCCCGTCAATGAAATCTGGAATCGTTCAGCTAATTCATCCATCGTGTAATGCTCCTGCAAATTTGCCGTAATAAGATCATGGATCGCTTTGATTTTTTCTACCTGCCCTTTATAGAAATAAGGGCGATCTTCTTTGGAATCAGAAAACTGCAAAGCGTCCAGATATAAAAGCAGCTCCAGGGCTTTTACTTTATAGTAGTCACCTTTGATCTGCTGCGGGACAAAGTAAAGCTCTGAAAAAATATGTTCAATTCCTGGCTCATTATGAATCACAAACGGTTTCTTGTCATTGCAATATTTTTTTTGAAGCTCGTACAAATCAACAGAAAATCCGCCAAAAAAGTCTTTCAGCGCCGGCACAGCAATGTCCAAATCAAATCCCAGGGTCACCCCATGATAGTGGCAGAGTGGAAAGCAGAACCGTCCCGAATGGGAACGCCGGTCATCCACACGCATCTCATGCTCTTGCAAATAGCTATACGCATGATTGCCAATCTCGCTTTCGATCCGTCCCTCCCTGCAATGGTCTATATAGAGAAGCGAACTGTCCGTACTACTCTGAAAGTAGGAGGTACATTCTTTCAGGTGCATATCGCTATACATCACAAAAGCGCCATCAAAAATTTTGTGGGCTGTCATGGTTCCCTCGCCGCTCTCGTCAAAAAGCTGCAGGACAACGCAATCCTCAGTTTCAATGACATTTTTAACATTTGAGCCGCAGTTTATTTTACCATCAAACAGTTTGATTTCCGCCGCCTCCTTCCATCATAAAGAAATTAAATAACCGTTCTCGTCCTTCCGTATCCTGGAGGAAATAGTTTTCTTCCAATCTGCCGTTTTCCAGATGGATCACATAATTGCAGCACCTGAGTATAAATTCAGGATCATGGGTCACAATCACAATGGTTTTTCCTGAATCGGCAAGTCCTTTGACCGAATCGGCCACCTGCCTCATGTGAAAGAGATCAAGGCCGCTGGTAGGTTCGTCAAATAGTATAACCGGACGTTCAGAGGCAATCGCAGAAGCAATCGCCACACGTTGTTTTTGCCCTCCCGAAAGCCCCATCGGATGGCAGGCTTTGTACGGGAGCAAATCCATTTCTGTCAAGATAGCCTCTGCCTTTGCCACATTTTCAGGCGATTCATCGGAATCTTTCCCCGGCATACTTAACAGGACTTCCTCTAAAACGCTCTCCGTAAAAAGCTGATGATTTACATCCTGCATGACCATATAGCATAGCTTCAGCCGCTGTTTGCTTGAATAGGAAGTACCATCTTTTTCGAGGATACCTTTACATCTTTTTTCCAATCCGCATAAGCAACGGGATAGTGTCGTTTTTCCGGCTCCATTGTGCCCGATGACCGCCGTTACATTTCCGGCAGGAAGCTCTATATTTTCCAGAGAAAGCGTTTCCGGCTGTTTCTTGTATGCGAAATGGAAGTGGTTCAGTTTCCATATCCCCTGCCCTGAATGTAGACTGGCAGGCTCAATGTCTGCAAACTCACCCAGGCCAAGAGGCCGTAATCCCATTTTAGCTTTTTCCGCCGCCGGAATCAACTGAAATTCCGGCAAAGTATAATCCCCTTGTATTTCCCCGTCGCTTAAATATATGATCCTGTCTGCCAGATCATAAAGATAGTAGAGCCGGTGCTCCGCAATAATAATTGTTTTGCCCTGTGACTTCAATATTTTTAACAGTTTCCGAAAATCAGCGATGGAATAGGCGTCAAGGTTGGAAGATGGCTCGTCCAAAACAAATACATCCGGTTCCACAGCGGCGGCAGATCCACAGGCGATTTTTTGCTTTTCCCCACCGGAAAGGGAGAAAACACTTCTGTCCAGCAGATTTGTAAGGTTCAACTGCTCTGAGACCAGCTTTACCCGCTTTCGGATTTCTGCTTCTTCCAATCCATGGTTTTCACATCCAAAGGCAATTTCGCTGGTCGTATCCACATTAAAAAATTGAGAACGTGGATTCTGAAAAACAGAACCCACTTTTTTTGATATATCAAACAGGGAAAGCCCGCTCATATCTTCTCCATCAAGCATGACAGTGCCTTCCAGCTTTCCATCGTAATAATGAGGAATCAGTCCGTTAAACAGCCGTGTCAGTGTGGTTTTACCGCAGCCCGATGTTCCGCAGAGCAGTACAAAATCCCCGTCGTTAATAGACAGGTCAATATTTCTTAATGTTCCGTGTCCTTTCCTGTCCCCAATGTCAGTTTCATTTGGAGGGTAGGAAAAAGAAACTTTTTTACATTCGATCATAGGCCTACCTCCCTGTAATCATCGTGACAATAGGAATTGCAAAAGCCACCACACATAGCAGCAGGAAAAAAACATCCTGCACATGAAAGCCGATTTCGCAGATGTTTGTCCTCTTGACCGGACCGCCCAATCCTCTTGTCAGGGCTGCCGCATTTAATTCTTCCCCGATCTTGACGGAACACATGATAACAGGGACAAGCCTGTATTCCAGCATTGCACTGGCTTTGCCCCCGCCAAAACGGATTCCTCTCATTTTCATAGCGTCCCCTATGGCATTATATTCTTCTACAACCGTAGGGAAAAATCGGAATATCACGGACATAGGAATGATGATCTGCTCCGGTAAATGCAGCTTCTTCATAGAGGCAACAAACTCGCTGACCGTCGTTGTCCTGACCGTGATGTATCCCATCATAATCCCCGGCACAAACCGCATAAAGAAACCGCAGATTGCAACAACAAGAAAGTTAGGAAGGCCGGACAGGTGGGGGAGCGCCCATAGTTGCAATATATAGCTGCCGCCATATAAAACAAAATAGATAACCGATCCCTTCCACGATTTTTCCGTGAGCAGCAGGATCAATGGAACAGCAGCCAAAATAGGAGCAAACTGTTTAGAAGCAGCCCCACCTCCGCCGCTCAAGACAAAGAGGGCAATCGTGACAAGCAATGCCAACTTTGTCCGAGGGTCTAACGACAGGCCGGTTTCCTTTTTTTTGCTTGCTAACAATTCACGGCGCATTATGCAATACCCGCACGCTTAAAGTGCTTTTTGAAAATTTTCTGGCCGATCACCCCGCCGATCACGCCGCAAACGAACCCGGCAATCAAAAGAAGGGGGAGCGTATATGCCGAGATATAGCTCATAATGGAATCTGCATACTCTTGTCCATAACCGCTGATTAGCTGCTGATAGTAGCTGTCCCGTGTTGCAACAATGGGGATGTAGTTTCCGATGATCCACATAGAAAAAACACCATGCGATATGATTCCTTTTTTTGCACTCTTATAATCGCCGGATTTCAAAACAAGATCAGCCAGGACACCGAACACGGCACCGGTAATAATGCTCCAATACCCCATGCCGGTCAGCAACATTAAAATACCGCAGATCAGTCCTGTCAGCGATACCATTCCAAACTTCTGGATTTTAGAATAATACAGCATCATTACGATTCCGCCAATCAGCGGAACCAGCACGATCAGAAGCGGAAGAAAAATAGGGATAAATCCCAGCATGGCAATCGCCATCATCACCACAAAATAGATCGCAGTGAAGATTCCAACATTGATAAGGTCTTTTCCTTGTAGTTTATTCATTATTTGGTCCTCCTGTTTGCTTTTGTGTTAGCACGAACTAACCGCATTTCAGTATAGCAGATATGTCTGTATGTTTCTTCTCCAAAAAGGCATTTTTGCTCCAAATAGACAATTACTTTGCTTTTGCTATCTTTACGGGGAGTGATTGCCTGCGTGTGTGCGTGAATATAGAACTATTCAACATTGAACAGAGGCGGTTCTTGCATAATTTGAAATGGAAACAGCCAAAATCTCCGCTCCAAATTGTAGTATTAGTAGAGGGAGAAATAGAAGGTAGGGTTTCGATAGCAAGCACAGCAAGCGAGTACCCGCTTGCGATTTTTCGGATTTTCAGGTCCCTTGCCCGAAAATGAAAAATGTTTGTTGGGATAATCTCAAACTCTTATGAAGAATGGAGGCAGCGCATGGCGAACCGAAAACGGAATATCCAGATGAATTTTTATGTCACAGAGAATAAAAAACGGCTCATAGATGAGCGAATAAAACTGATAGCCTCCCTACCGCATTCTATATCATTCTCGTTTGGCAACGAACTAAAAGCTGAAATCTGCAATTCATCCTCATAGTTCAATTAGCAGCCGGAAACGCCATAATCATGGAGCAACCATGTTATCAAAAAGGAATCAGCATAATCAGTCCTGTTCTCAAGCACAATAAGGTTATTCCTTTGTGCAAATCGGAACGATAAAATATATTTGAGGTGAACGATTATGCCGATTGATGATTTAACTGCTTTAGGGCGAAAAATGCGGGAAGCCAGAAAGAATAAAGAACTGACACAACAGGAACTTTCCGATCTAAGCCATGTTTCTGTAAAGCAAATTGCCAATATCGAAAAAGGGAAAATGAACCCGTCCTATTTGATTTTGAGAGCATTGGCAAAGGTCCTGCACATCTCTTTAGATACGCTTATAAATCCAGATATTTCTCTGGAGGATGAGGGTGTCAATCAGATGAAAATGCTTTATTCCAGCTGTCCGCCAGAAATGCGCGACACCCTGTTGCATCACACACAGGAAACGGTGAAAGAGCTAACAGAATTGTCCGAGAAATTTGAAATGAATTGAGCCAGTGAGTGAAATTTAACGATTTTCTCACTGGTTCTTTTTATTTCCAGAGAAAAGAGGCAAGCAATGCCTGTGTTAATACACACAGGCCCGCAGAGAAGAAAATCCCTTTGTGATTTTCCTCTCTGCTTGCTTGTTGAGGGCAGCGCCCCCAAGCCCCTTTGAACACAGAATTTCATTCTGTGGCTGCGCGTTCTGCGAACGCTTTTGACCAGAACCAGCTTACCGCTGGCCGTGGTCTTTTTCTTTTTCAACATCCTGTTCTACCTCCATTTTCAGCACTCGATCTACATTTGCCTTTGCCGTTAAAAGCTCCCGCATTTCCTCACGGGAACGCCGGTACTCGGCATAGGTCTTTTTCTTTTCTTCCAGCAATTTCGCGTACTCCGTCTGCAACTCTTTGACCTTGGGAAGCTTCTTGACTCCCATCTCATCAAAGGCATTCTTAGCAGCCTGGTGGAGCAGAATTTCTTCCTCATATTCCCCCCGGAATTTCTTAGAGTAACCCGCCTTGCGGTATGCCACATAGACCTCACGGGTCTTGGCATAATTTACGATGTGAGTACGCAGAACAGCGATCTCTGCCATGCGCTTTTCAGCCGCTTTGATCTGCGCCGAAAGTTCATTGTGATGTGCCGTGGCAGCCGCAGCCTTTTCTTCCAAAACCGCATACTCCAGCAGGTTGTGCTCTGACAGGTAATTCATGGTCTGCGCCATCTGCTTGAGGTTGAACACCTTAGCCCATCGAGCATAGCCAGCGCCTTTTCCAGCCTGCAATTTTGCCTGAATGTCCACCAGCAGATTGACCTTCGGCGGTTCTGCCTGTGTGACTGTTTTCTTTCGCGGGGTATGTGCTTTCTTCCCGGAGAGAACTGCCCGCAAATCTTCCAATCCATATCCTTCGCCCAGACTGTCCACGCGGGCGGCTTTCTCCCAACCAGAGAGCTTCAGTCGATACGATTTTCCGCGCTTTGAGACTTCACAACCATACTCTTGCAACAGCTTCAGCAGTTCTTCAAAGTCAGCAGGACTTTGTGATAATGCGTTGTCAATCGCCACACGAAGCAGCTCTCGGTGAGAGGGCTTTGCCTGATTGCCCAGCCATCTGTTATAGCTCTTTCCGTGAGGTTTCGGATTCTCTACAATGGACAGTCTATTCTCAATACAGATGGTGTCACTTAGCCGACGAACCGCCTTGGTGCTGCCCCAAAAGTTTCGGAACTTCCGGTCATATTCTAAGCTGACCGATGACCAGATAATGTGATTATGAATGTGCGACTTGTCTATGTGAGTGCAGACTACAAAGGCATGATTGCCTTTAGTAAAACGCTTTGCAAATTCTACGCCCAGCCGGTTAGCTTCTTCCGGAGTAATCTCGCCGGGGCGGAAGGACTGGCGCACATGATAGGCAATCACATCATCCGCACCGCGCACTCGTCCGGTAGCAACGATATACTGCCTTTTTGCTAAAAGAAACTCCGCATCAACCGTTCTGCTGTCACACGCAAATCCTGCGATGAGCCTTCCATTATCTGTTTTCTGTGGATTTGCTACATAGTCGATGATGTCACTGATCGCCCGACTCTCTGTGCGGCCTTTGCCGACATGAAGTGGCATGATTCTTGTAGTTGCCATAAAAAGCCCTCCTCTCAAAATATTTTCTCTGAACTCTTTGTGCCTATCGTTGAAATAAACTCTCCTTATGGGTATAATATAAAGAAACTACCAATACCTCAAAGGAGGGATTTTATGATAGAACAGCTCATTGCTGAAGCAACCGAATGTGATTTCAAAGTTGCTCTCGAAATAAAAAAGCCAAAAAGCTGGTTAAAAAGTGTCAGTGCCTTTTCCAATGGAATTGGCGGCACTCTGTTTTTCGGAGTCTCCGATGACCGGGAGCCTATCGGCTTGTCCGATGTTCAAAAGGATGCTGAAGCGATCAGCCGCTTAATCAAAGAACGTATCACACCATTACCGCAGTTTATCTTAAAGCCATTGCAGGAAGATGGTAAAAACCTGTTGGCTCTGGAGGTTTCTCCTGGCCGCAGCACCCCATACTATTACAAGGCAGACGGAGTAATGGAAGCATACATCCGTGTTGGAAATGAAAGCATAATTGCCCCTGATTACATTGTGAATGAACTGATCTTAAAGGGAACCAATCAGTCCTTTGATACCCTAACAACAGACGCGGTAAAAAAGGATTACAGCTTTACACTTCTGGAAGCAACCTATCTGGAACGGACTGGTCTCCGCTTTGAGCCATCCGATTATGTCTCATTCGGTTTGGCTGACAAAAATGGGTTCCTGACCAATGCCGGAAAGCTCATGACCGATCAGCACACAGTTTATAACTCCCGTATGTTCTGTACCCGGTGGAATGGCTTGGAAAAAGGCTCTATCTTTGATGATGCGCTGGACGATAAGGAATACGAGGGGAATTTGATTTATTTACTGAAAAGCGGCAGTGAATTTATTCGCAATAATTCCAAAGTCCGTTTTGTCAAAGAAGCTCAGTATCGGGTAGACAAGCCGGATTATGCTGAACGAGCTGTAACAGAGGCTCTTGTCAACGCTCTCATCCATCGTGATTATATTGTGCTTGGCAGCGAAGTCCACATTGATATGTTTGATGATCGGGTGGAAATCACATCTCCGGGCGGTATGTTTGGCGGCGGCTCAATTCAGGAATACGATATTTACAGTATTCGTTCGATGCGACGAAACCCTGTGATCGCTGACCTGTTCCACCGCATGAAGTACATGGAACGCCGTGGAAGTGGTCTGCGCAAAATCGTCAGTGAAACTGAAAAGCTGCCTGGATACACAGAGGCATATAAGCCCGAATTTTCCTCAACAGCGACAGATTTCAGAGTCATCTTGAAAAATGTAAATTACCATCATGGTCCTTCTATCATAGAAACGACCCATGATAAGACCTATGACGCAACCCATGATGCAACCCATGATAAAATCCTTGCATTTTGCATAGAACCACATTCAAAATTAGAAATCGCAGAACACTGTGGATACAAAAACACAAAAAACTTTACACAAAAATATCTGCGTCCGCTATTGAACAATGGAACACTCAAAATGACACTTCCCGATAAACCGAAAAGTAAACATCAAAAATATATTACAGTTCGTTCCGAATAAACAGAGAAGCAGGGCATTGGGTCTCATTTCCCATTGTCCTGCTTCTTTTCATTCCAAATTATATTCACATCATTTACCCATACACCCAATCCTGGATCGCAAATTTCAAACTCTGTACCTTGCCCAGCAGCCAGATCGCAGCCAGCGGCAGCCCCATCGGGCTAATCAAAAATGCCATAACCAGCAAAATTGCACCATTCTGCGGGGAATAGGTAATCAGCACAGCCACGCCAAGCAGAGCAATTACCGTGCTTAGTAGACCAAGCACCAGACCGGATATGTAGATCAGCCCCGTGCAGAGCCAGACAAAAAGCGTCAACGCCAAAATGACCGGTGCAGTTACGATCATCAGCAGACATTTCAAAATCTTCATTTCTGTTCCTCCTTCCAACGCTCCAGATACTGTTTGCATAGGGCATCCGCTTCTCTCTCATCATCTTCCGTCACTTCCCGTTTTCCTTTGGTCAGTTCAATCTCCAGATAAGTCCGGTAATCATCGGCTAAGAGGTCGAACAGTTCCTTGGGAGTATGGCACACCTCGCCAGAGCAATAGTGAAAATCTTGGTCAAATTCAACTCTTACACATCCATGGCGGCTGATATAAACTTCTATGGTCTCGTCTGCGGTTAGGTAATCCGCAAAAATCTCCAGCACCTTTTCAAAGGTCAGCATCTGTTTTCACTCCTTTGCTACGCTTCTTATTCTACTCATATTATCCGGTACAGACAGGCAAAAGACAAGGATACAGACAAAAAGAAAAAGCGGAGGAAGGTGCGGCGAAGAAACGCCGTTCCTCCCTCCGCAAATGGAGTATCTATCCCTGTTATGAAAGTTTGGAGAGTTGGGTAAGGATTTCCTTCACACCCTCCCACAGTTGTTCCTGCCGCTGGGATATATCCTCCAAGTCAGCATTATAAACCCGCCCGGTCTCATGCACTTTGCGAGTCAGCTGGTTCAAGTTGTTGCTGCTTCGGCGCATCAGGGAGACCAACTCCTTCATCTCTGGCAGTTCCAGCTTGACCACATAACCATCCAGCGCCATTTTCCGCAGATAAGCGCTCAAATTCTCTGTCCCGTATTGCTGCATCTTTTGATGGATCAGTTCCAATTCTTCTGCGGACACCCAAAACAAAACCGGCACATCCCGCTTGCGCTTTGCCATGGTTATCGCTCCGGCTCCCGTTTTTTCGGGGCGGCAGACTTATGGGCGGGCAGCTCCTGTTTGAGCTTATCCCGTACTGAGGGACGGGACGGTTCCAGTTTTTCTCTCTGGGTACGGCTGCGCTGCTGTTCTTCACGCACCAGATCAATAAAACCATCCAGCACAGCAGGGTGGCTGTTTAAGGCATAACCACAACGGACGGTTTCGGGATTATCGTTGGGAATGGTCTTGGCCCATTCTTTGTTGCGTCGGGAGTAACGCCCATCCCAGTCCTGAAGCTGGACCGTGTTAGACAGAACCATGGACACACGCTCCATGCCATAGGTCTCGATCACACCCTTTGCCGCATCGTGGCTGAGATACATTCCGTCGAAGTGCTCCCGCACCGCCGCTTCAATAGACTCTTTGCATTGGCGATTTACATTGTTGGAAGCTCGGTACTGCTCCAGCTCCCCATGTTCTCTCGCATAGGCAGCTGAATGGGGATAGATCGGTGTTGTTCGCAGTTCCTCTTTAGCTCTGCACACATCGTCGGCACGGTTCTCAATACTGTCCCGGATCACACCCATATAGCCGGTCTCCAGCTTTTCAAAATAGCGGTACACATCCGCCAGCGGAGAGGGAGATTCCAAAAGTGCCTGAGCCTGGGTGTCGATCAGCTCCAGTTCCTCCATTGCCATCACGATGTCCTCGCGGATGGTGTACTCATAGGCATGGTTTAAGACTTCTTCCGGGGGCTGGCTTTTCAGCCAGTCCCGGAACTTGTCCTGTTCGGCAGCCATCTTTTCATAAAGGGCTGTATTCAGATCGTTAGTATTCATGTTATCGCACCTCCTCATGCTGTTTTGGTTTCTTGTCTGTACTGCGGGGTTGCACCGGGCGTTTTAGGTTATCCAGCACCGAAGGCCGTGTGCTTTTGGCAACAACAGACTCGGTGTGTGCCTGCCCCTTTCCGTCGATGTTGAGCAGGGTATCCAGCTCCACCAGACGGGCGTTTTTGCTTTTTAGTTCTTCTTCATAAAGGAATGGCTTTCCAACTTCCTCCTTTGCCGCAGCCTGCTGCTGATAGAGGTTATCCATCTGGGCCTTTGCCGCCTCCAGACGCTGCGGCATCTGGGCGAGGGCATTGTCGATACGGGTAAGATTTCCGCGAGGGTCTGTACCAAGGGTTGCCCTGTGGGTCATCTGTCCTTTTAGCAGGAGCGTATATTCTTGTTTCCAAGCGGAAAATTCCACAGACATGGCATAGCCCCGGTAGCTGCCGATCTGCACCGGATCGGAGGTTTTGACCTCCTTGCAGGCATCCAAAAGGGCAGCACCGGCGTTCTCCTTATCGGTCAGCAGATCTCCACGGATCTCCATACCGGCAAAGCCGTCCTCTGGGTGCGGGTGAGCTGCCAAAACCTCCAGGTCAGATTCAAAGCCCTTGATAAAGCCCTTGTGCTTTTCAATCTCCTCCGGGAAGTATTTGAGCAGCTGGTCCTCCAGACGATACTGCTTGCTCTGGTGGTCGGCTTTCATCAGCTTCAGGCGGGATACCTCCACATCCAAATCCATACGCTCTTTGATACGGGGATCTCCGGCACACAGAGCCTTGATCTCGGCAAAACTGAGGGCGGTTTCATCCACATCATCGCAGGAGCGCACCGGCGATTTAGAAGTCATGATCTGGCTGATGAATTTCTGCTTGTTCTCCACCGTCTGCCAGAGGTATGCGTCAAAGGTTCCCTCGGTCACATAGCGGTACACATGGACAAGGGGATTCTGGTTGCCCTGGCGCTCGATACGGCCCTTGCGCTGGGCAAGGTCTCCTGGCCTCCACGGACAGTCCAGGTCATGAAGTGCCACCAGACGGTCCTGCACATTGGTGCCTGCGCCCATCTTGGCGGTGCTGCCCAAAAGGACACGAACCTGACCGGTACGGACTTTAGAGAACAGCTCCTTTTTCCGCACTTCGGTATTGGCTTCATGGATAAAAGCGATCTGGTCGGCAGGCATCCCCTGGACAATGAGTTTCTGACGAATATCGTCATATACCGTAAATGCCGGTTCCTGCTCCGGCAGAGGCACAGCGCCTTCCAATGCGTGAAGCAGTGGATTATCCAGTGTTTTCGCCGCCTTGCTTGCAGGAGCTTTTGCCTGTGGTGTAGAAATGTCGCAAAACACCAGCTGGGTCAGCTTGTCAGCTTCGCCATCCCGCCAGATCTGCATGATGTTCTCTACGCACTGATTGACCTTTGTGCCAGGTTCATCCGGCAGCATCTGGTTGACGATCCTCTGGTCCAGCCCCAGCTTGCGGCCATCCGAGGTAATCTTGAGCATGTTATCCTGGGACGAGTCAACAGTTCCGCTGTGTACCAGCGATGCACGCTCCGAAAGAGCTTTGACCATTTCCTGCTGATGTTCGGTGGGCTGCGCCACGATGTTGTGGTACTCCACTTCCGGGGTAGGGAGATTTAACTGGTCGGCAGTCTTAATGTCCGCCACTTCTTTGAACAGGTTCATCAGCTCCGGCAGATTAAAGAACTTGCTGAATCTCGTTCTTGCCCGGTAGCCGGTGCCTTCCGGTGCCAGCTCCAATGCTGTGACGGTCTCCCCAAAGCGGGAAGCCCAGCAGTCGAAGTGGGTCATGTTCAGCTCTTGCAAGCGTTCATACTGAAGGTAACGCTGCATGGTGTAAAGCTCGGTCATGGAGTTGCTGACCGGGGTGCCGGTGGCGAAAATCACGCCACGGTTTCCGGTGATCTCATCCATATAGCGGCACTTGGCAAACATATCGGAGGATTTCTGCGCGTCCGATGTGGAAAGACCAGCCACATTCCGCATTTTTGTGTATAGAAACAGGTTTTTATAGTTGTGGGCCTCGTCCACAAACAAACGGTCCACACCCAGCTGCTCGAAGGTTACCACATCGTCTTTTCGCCCCTCGGCTTGCAGCTTTTCCAGTCTGGCTTCCAGAGACTTTCTGGTACGCTCCAGCTGCTTGACGGTAAAACGCTCGCCGCCGCTGGCCTGCACCTCTGCGATGCCCTCGGTGATCTCGTCGATCTGTTCATAGAGAAGCCGTTCCTGACGCTCCCGGCTGATGGGGATACGCTCAAACTGGCTGTGTCCCATGATGATGGCGTCGTAGTTACCGGTGGCAATACGGGCGCAGAACTTTTTGCGGTTATGGGTCTCAAAGTCCTTTTTGGTTGTGACTAAGATGTTGGCAGAAGGATAGAGGCGCAGAAACTCCGACGCCCACTGCTCGGTCAGGTGGTTTGGAACCACAAAGAGAGATTTCTGGCATAAGCCCAGGCGTTTAGCCTCCATCGCAGAGGCCACCATCTCAAATGTTTTGCCTGCGCCCACTTCGTGTGCCAGCAGAGTATTACCGCCATACAGCACATGGGCAATGGCATTCAGCTGATGTTCCCGCAGGGTAATGGCCGGGTTCATGCCCCCAAAAGTGATGTGGCTGCCATCATACTCGCGGGGACGGGTGGAGTTCATTTCCTCGTTGTACTGGCGCACCAGAGTCTGTCGGCGCTCCGGGTCTCTCCAGATCCAGTCCTTGAAGGCTTCCCGGATAGCCTGCTGCTTTTGGGCAGCCAGGGTGGTCTCCTTGGCGTTCAGCACGCGGCGCTCTTTTCCATCTGCGTCCTCTATGGTGTCATAGATACGGACATCCCGCAGGTTTAAGCTGTCCTCCAAAATCTTGTAGGCATTGGCACGGCTGGTTCCGTAGGTGGTGTTGGCAGCTACATCACTATAAGGAACAGAAGTTTTTCCTGTGATCTGCCATTCAGCGGTAAAAGACGAGTACTTGACCTCGATATTTCTCTGGAGATAATACGGTGTACGAAAGGTTTCGTACATAAACTGCTGGATGTACTCCTTGTCGATCCAAGTAGCGCCCAGACGCACCTCGATCTCCGACGCATCCAGGTCCTTGGGCTGGGCGGCGGTAAGAGCTTCCACATTGACTGCATAAACCGGGTCCTGCTGTGCCGCCCGCTGTGCCTGACGCAGTTTGCGGCGTACATTGCCGGAAAGGTATTCATCGGCGGTCACATAATGGGGCGATCCGTCCTGCTCCAGCTGTCCCGGTACACGGAAGATCACACCTTGCAGTTCTCCGGCCAGTTCTTCTTTTGTTTTTCCGGTAAGCTGGCTCATATAGCCCATATCCACGCAGGCTTTTTCCGAGATGGACACCGCCAGCGCTTCACTTGCCGTATCCACCACAGCCACTGCCTGATGGGGCTTGATGGTCCGTTTGGTGAACATATCCGCCTTGCGCTCCAGCTTTCCGTCCTCATCAATGACTTCCAGCGCACAGAGCAGGTAATAGGAAGAATCGTCTGCATAGGCCAGACGGTTTGCACGGTCATTGATGAGACCGTATTTGCCAGAAAAGCTGTCATAGAGCCGGTTCAGCTCTGCCTGTTTCTCCTGAATAGCGCTGTCCGGAACCGCTGCATCCATCTGAAGGTCGATCAGTTCCTGCACACAATCACGCAGTCCCACAAGACCTTTCACACGGGCTTCGGCGGTAGCGTTGAGGTCAGGGCGCACCATGCGGCTGTTTTCCCGGTAGTACACCTGCCCGTCTACAATGGCATAGGAATAGTTCTTCACATTAGGGTCGGCAGGAATGGAGGTGTCAATAGCTTCGCCTTCGCCCAGCTCCGGCAGCTCTGCCTCCTGATAAGTTCCATGAATATACTTCACCGCATCATGCAGCTGGTCGGAAAGCTCCAGTCCCTCGATAGGGTTCACGGTGTAGTCCATACCATGAGCGGTGCTTACCGGCTCCTGTCTGCCCAGCACCATTTCCGGGTGGTCGATAAAATACCGGTTGATGGCAAACCCGTCCTCCGTCTGTCCGGTCTGGGTCCATTCCGGCACGATGTCCAGCGGGCGATCCCGCTTTTGGAGGAAGATGATGTCCGATACCACCTCGGCACCGGCATTCTTTTTGAACGCGTCATTAGGCAGACGGATAGCTCCCAGCAGCTCGGCACGCTGGGCAAGATAGCGGCGCACGGTGGAATCCTTGGCGTCCATGGTATAGCGGGAGGTTACAAAAGCTACCACACCACCAGGACGCACCTGGTCCAGTGCTTTGGCAAAAAAGTAGTTGTGAATACTGAAACTCAGCTTGTTGTAGGCTTTGTCATTGACCTGATACTGACCGAAAGGTACATTGCCGATGGCAAGGTCAAAGAAGTCACGCCTATCGGTGGTCTCAAAGCCGCCTACTGTGATGTCCGCCTTGGGATAGAGCTGCTTTGCGATGCGCCCGGAAACAGGGTCCAGCTCCACGCCGTACAGACGGCTGTTTCGCATTTTCTCCGGCAGCATACCAAAGAAATTGCCCACACCCATAGACGGCTCCAGAATATTTCCGGTCTCAAATCCCATACGGTCCACCGCTTCATAGATGGCCTGAATGACCGTAGGGCTGGTGTAATGGGCGTTGAGGGTAGAGCTTCTGGCGGCGGCATATTCCTCCGGGGTCAGCAGTTCTTTTAGCTGGGCATACTCTAAAGCCCATGCCGGTTTCTCCGGGTCAAACGCATCAGAGAGACCGCCCCAGCCCACATATCGGGATAGGACTTCCTGCTGTTCCGGCGTTGCCTGTGCAGTGGTTTCCTCCAGGTATTTCAGCAGCTTGATTCCCTCGATATTTGCCTGGAACTTGGCTTTCGGACCGCCTTCGCCCAAATGCTCATCGGTAATGCGGAAGTTTTTTGCATTGCGGCGCAGGTTAGCCTTGTATTCCTCATAAGATGCTTCCTCGGCAGCTTTGGCATTGGGAAAGGTCTGCCACTGGCCATTGACCTGAATGGAAACCGGGTGTTCATCCAGCACTTCCTCAAAGGTTTTCTCCGGCTCAATCACAGGGGCTGGTGGCTCCGGCTCCTCGATATGCAGTCGTTCCACCACCACATCATAAGGCAGATTGTTCTTATCGCCCGGATAGACGGCCATGGTCTCGGAATGGAAAGTCGGGGATTCGGTAGCTGGTTGGGGCTGTTCCTGTCCAAAACCGTCCTGCTGACGGGCATACATCCCGCGCAGCAAAGGCGCAACCTCATCCCAGCGGAAATACAGCATAGCCAGACGCTTTTCCTCTGCATCCATGACTTCCAGTTCTATGCCCTGTGCCGTGGTACGGTAATCGGCAATATCGCCGGTCTCCAGATTCAGTGTCTCGATCTCACCGGAATAGGCTCTGCTCAGCCAGTAGGCGATCTCGCTGTTGCTCCTGCCGGATTGCAGCAGCGTGGAAATCTGCTTTTTATCCGCTTCATCCATCAGTCCATGAGCCAATACATCCCGCAAGTCCTGATCTGCCTTGTCCGGGTCAATAGGAAGAAACTCGGTATAGTAAGCATTGCGGCGGTCTGCCCGAAGCAGCTGCTCGAACTGTTCTTTGCGCTCTGCCCGGTAGATGGGATATACCATCCCGGTGGGCAGAAGCTGTACGGTGTCCTCCCGCAGCTCGGTGATCTGATAGGCGTCATCCTCGATATACACGGTATCGCCCACGGCATAGACCGGGGCGGCTGGGTCATAGGAGGTTCTTTGCGGAATTGGGCGGCGAACTGCGTCATATTCCTCATCGGAAATGGAAACTTCGGAAGTCTGCTCTGTCTCGGCATCTGCGATCTGCTCTGCATCTGACATCACCTGTTGGATAAACGGGGCATTGTCCAGTTTTTCCGGGTCTGCCACCTGTCCGTTGACGATCCCTCTTTCTTCCAGAGCTTCCCGGATGGCGATTGGGTCGATGTCGTCAAAACGGTTCTGTTCTTCTTCGGTATAGAACCGGTCCTCCTGAATGAGCTGGGCAAGCCTGCGCTGTACCTTCGGCCAGGGCAGCTGCGTTTCCTCCGGGCTGCCGGCACGGACAACGAACAGGCTGTTGCTGTTACTGCCGCCGTATTCCTGAGCCAGCCATGCGGCGGTATCTTTTTCTCTTTCATGGTCTTTCATATAGCGGACAACAGCGTGTTTACTCTCGATATTGCCGTTCCATGCACAAAGGGCAGTATCAATATCTTCCTGAGAAAGAGGGCGCAGAAGCTCATGGAGCTTTGGATAGGTCTCGTCGATCACTTCCCGGTGTAAACGCTGACGGAACTCCGGCACATCCGAATAGAGTCGGATCAGCTCCATATCCTTAGAACCAAGAACCGCACGGCGCACAGCGGCATTACCCTCGATGACAGCATTTTCACGGTCAGAATGACCGCAGGCATTGCGATATGCGGTATCCTCGGAAATGGCGGCAGTCACCACAGGCTTATACTGCTCAAACTGCTCCCCAAGGGTAGGCTTTGGTGTTTCTTCCTCCATCTCCGGCTGCTGGGCATGAATGGCATCTTCTTCTGCCAGATCCTTTTCAGCCTGGATCTTGTCATACTGCGCTTGTTCCTGTTCGGTAAGATAGCGGCCTTTCTGGACAAGTAAAGTAATGCGCTTGGCAACCTTTTCCCAGTTCAAGTGAACATCCGGGCAGTCCTGCTTTTTATAGTGCAGTCCTTTCCCATCGTGATCTTCGCCGCTGTGTGTTGCGCCGGACAGGGCATGAGAGCGTCCGCCAATGCCATACTCGTCTTTAAGGAATCTCACTTTTTCCTTATCCGTATGGTTTTCCATGAAGAACGCATAGATACGGCCCTTTCCTCCGGCAAAACTGCTGCCGCCGGTCATGGCGGCGTCGATCTCATCCTCGGTAATGAAATGCTGGACGGTTGGCACTTGGGAAAGGTCCGAAGAAAAAGTTCTGCGTGGCAGGTCAAGATCCTTCAGGTTCTCCCAGATCTCCCTCGGTCTGTGATAGTGAAAACGCAACAGGTCACGGTCCTGCTGATAGGCCGCCCAGAAGGCGGCGTATTCTTCCTTGAGTGTCTGGCGGAAAGCCGGGTCACTCAGCTGCTCCGTCAGGCGGCGGGTCTCCTCCGGGAAACCATTGCCTTTGATCTCTGACAGGCAGGACAAATATCCGGCTTCTCTGGCACCCTCACTGAGATCGTGATACAGATGCCAGAGCTTTTCCGAGAGGAGGGAGCGTTCATAGCCTGCCGCTTCTGCAAGCTCCACATTGGAGGCAAACTGGCCGCTCTCCAAAAGCTCCCCGATACGCTCTGCGGCGCTCTCCCAGGAAATGACCTGGGCAGACCTGTCATAACGGACAGACTTCCCGTGGGAAAGATGGATACCATCCTCGGCATACCATGCGCTCACACTGCCAAGACCATTGCCGCCGTGGTACAGCGTTTTCAGTATCTCGGCAATCTCAGCGGTGGTTTTCTGCTTTTCAAAGGCTGCAACCACACGCTCCCTTTGACGGTCTGTATTGCCGCCCAAACGCAGCACATGGTCGATGTCATTTTGGGCAAAAGAAAAAGCAGAGGATGTATGCGCTACATACTCTGCTTCATCTATGGATTGGATCTGTTCCGCTTCGGAGAGGAACAGGTTTAGGGTCAGCTGTTGATAAGCTCCGCCATCAGAATCTCCTCTGCCTGAGCTTTGCAGGTGTTCATCAGCCCCACCCACTTCATGGGATCGCTGGCTTTCAGTTCCTCGGTGGCTCCCGCTTCCTTCGCCAGCTGGGGCATCATCTGCTCCAGTCTGTTCTGGGCGGTCTCGTCGATCTCCAGAAGGTGCTGGTACAGCTTCTCGCTCAGCAGCATCTGGTTGTAGAGGATGGGACGGTGTTCCTTCAGGTAGGTTTTCCTCATCCTGCCGTATTTGCCCAGAGGTTTCTCCGGCTGCTGGCTCAGCTTCAGGTCGGGAATCAGATAGTCTCCGTTCTGGATATAGGTCATGGGATTGTTCATCTTGTTTGCTCCTTTCTTGGTTGGCTTCGCGCTCTGCATTTCGGACGGTGACGCCGATCTGCCGCAGCACCTGCTGGTTGATCTGGCTGACCGCTGTTCCCAGCGCCCCGATGGTGGACGGGGTGTTGAAATCAAAGATCGCCATGAAATCTTCGTGGTCGAAGTAGCGTTCCGGCTCCAGTCCGCAGCGGGACATCAAAGCGTAAGTGATGCTGACGGTGGCGGCTGCCTTGAACTGTACTCCGATGTTAAACTCATCATATTCCTCCAAAAAGGAACCGTCAACGATATAGAAGAAGTCCTGCTGATGCTCCGTCCAGTATTCCTCAGCCAGTTTTCCGGCTACCTCGGTGAGCTGTCCGGCAAGGTCATCACCGGAAACATCATAGGTGCGCTCAAGCATGGCCTGCACCGAATCCAAATGGCGCTCCTCCAGCTGCCACAGCCAGGGAGTGCGGGAATGTTCACGGGTTCCGGTGTCGGAAATATCAAAAACATAGCGCAGGTGGGGCCTGTCCCCGGAATCGTCCACCAGAGCAATTCCCTTGGAGCCGCGCCTTACATACCGGCCCATCTTTTCATTCCACAAATCGTACTCTGCACAGGCGGTGGCGTCCGGACGCTGGGCGTAGATCATCAACTGCTCATGGAACGGGTACTTGTAAAGGCGGGAAGCAGTGGTGAGAAACCCTGCCCATTCCTGCCAGCTCCCCGTGAGCTGCGTTGTCACCTTCTCCGCCATCTGTGCATATAGTTCAGCTTTGGTTGGCATAGTGTTCTGTCCTCCTTTCAGTTTTGGGGTAAAAAGGTGGGGTGGCATATTGCCACCCCATCCCTGCGATTATGGTGTTTACTGGTCAAAATCCGGATACAACTCCAGCTCGGCAAACTCGGCATCACTCATGGCCTGGAGCTTGCCCAGTGCGCTGTCTGTCAACTCCTGCAGCTCGGTTTCCTCCGGGGCCAGCTCGCCGCGCATCTCACGCAGGCTGTCGATCAGTCCGGTGCGGCTGCCGGTATTGTAAATGCACATCAGGTTCATTTCCTCAAAAGTAAAGTTTCCCATATCAAATCTCCCTTTCCGCACTCTTTTTGGGTGCTGTCTTTTTGGGTTCCGCTTTGGGCTGGCTTTTCAGCTGATCCACAACGGATTTTTTCTTATCCCGTTCCTCCCGATGAACGGCATTAGCCAAGTCCATGAGGGAGATAGGCTGACCGCTTCGAGCCTGCTGTTCCAGCTCTGCCACCGTAGGCTCTTTTGCGCCATTGTTGATGATACCGTCGATCATGCCGTAATCGTCCTCCACGGCCATCTCTGCATTTTTCAGCGGATTTTCCGGCAGGAATCCGGGGATCTGGGTAAAACCAACACTGTCACAGTAATGACAGGATACCTTACCGTCCTGTCTGATCGCAACGATGTCGCTGACGCTCATGGAGGGACTGTGAAAGTCCACGGGCTTTTCCAGATTGAATTGCTGATAGAGTTTTTCCAGCTGCTCCGGCACAGTGCCAGACTCCCTCAGAGGAGCTGTGTAAATGAGGTCATAATTGCTGCGGTCTATGGAAATGTTATGGGACTTTAACCAGTCCAGATTCATAAAGCGCACATTCTGCGAATCGTCACGGCTCACCTGATAGATGGCAAAGCAATCTCTGTTCTGGGAGAGAAATGCCTGTTCGCGTTCCTGCTGATGTTCCTGACGCTCCATGACCTTTTCGTGGAACTGAGGGCTTTTCTCCCATTCCTCATGGTCCACACCGAAAAGACCACCATGATCCATGATTTCCTGCGGGTCAAACACCATGCTCTCCGTATTGTCCTCATACAGCACATAGACGGTCAAACCGGCGGCATCCAGTTCCAGCGCCCGTTCTCTGGTAACAGGGAGCATCCCATCATAGGTGTAGCCATATTCCTGCATATCCGGTGTGGATACCTGCTCATCCGGCATGGGGTATTCATCCAGTGCCTGCTCCTGCGCTTCCGGCAGCTGGGAAGAGGCAGTCATCTGACTGGTCTCTGCCTGCATCTGCTGATAGGCCGCTTCCTGCAAGGTCTCAACCATAGACAAGGGAGCGCGTCTGAGCGAAGTGCTGTCCAGATCGTTATCATCACAAATCTGGAGGACTGCCTTCATGCAGGAAAGCTCCGACATATCCAGCTGACCACCATCCAGCTCTTTCATGGACGCAGCATCGTAAAGAGTGTAGTCCCATCCGCTGTCACAAGGTTGGATATGAAGATAGGTAGTATCGTTGATCAGAAACAAAGCCTCCTGCTGGTTGGCATCCGCCCCCAGTACCTCCATTTCCGGCATGGTCGCAGCCAGTTCCTTTACCGCTTTCTGTACCAGCGGATTGTCACGGTAATAGTCGATTGCCTGAATAGTGTCCAGGTCAATGGTCTGCCCGGTCAAAATCGGAAACGGTCCTTCATAGTCGCTTCCGTCTTTCAGCTCAAAACCAATTCCTTTGATCCCGTTCATTCGCTCTGCCGGAATTTCCTGATAGATGCGGACCGCCTCCTCCAAAGACAGGTTATCGTGGTATTCTCCGAGGTTTGGAAACTCCATGCACTCTGCCACATAGTAAGTCAGATTGCCGGTTGGCTGCTCTATCGGGGCGGTTTCCGGCTCTGCCTTTGCATGGGGATCAATCCCACGCTCTTTGCAGATTTCCTTATAGTGACGCTCAATGTCAGAGATCAAAGTACCGGAGGTCTTGTTGATGGTTTCCAAACTGGCTCTCAGTTCTTTCAGCTCCTTGCCCTGACTCCAGCTTGCAATATAGCCGAAGCTGTTTTCTCCGGTCTCGATGCCAAAATATTTGCAGACTGCGTAGGAGATGCTTTCAGCCTCCACTTCCTCCGTGTGGCGATCTTTCCTCTGTTCCTGCAAAAACTGGGTGAGGGTAGAAAAGCCACCAACAAAATTCAGCCCTTCTTCCTCGGTCAGCATCAGGCGTCCATCTTCCGCCAGCTCCAGCGGCTCTGTCAGCAGAACGGAACCTGCATGGTTTACAACCACTTGTTCTTCTACACAGACCGGCTCTCCGGGGTCGTAGTCAGAACCGCGCAGGTCATAGCAATAAACGCCCTCCGGCAGATTATCACGGACAATCCGCCCATTGGAGAACAGACCGGGTTTATCAAACAGCTCGATCTCCTGATATTGCTCGTCATTGGCAATCTGAATCTTTTTCTGATTGTGGAGCTTGCTGTGGGCAATCTCGTGTACTGTGGCCGAAACCGTCTGCACCTCGCTCATGCCCTGACGAATGGCAATTTTCTGATGATCGGCAGAAAAATAGCCGTCCGTATCGGCGGCCATTGCTTCAAAAGTGATCGGCACCGGCGCACTGCGGCGCAGAGCCTCCATGAATGCCTCATAATTTGGCACATTGCCGGAAAGGGAGGAAGCAAGCTCAGGCAAAGGTTTCCCGTCGGTCTGGCTCACATCAAAGACCTTGACCGGGCGGAACATGGGAATCTCGATTTCTTTTTCCTCTGTGACGATCTTTCCGTCTTTATCCAAAATCGGAGCCTTGGTATCCGGGTCCAGCTTCTGCTCCTCGATTTTCTTCTTATATGGTGTGGGAGCAATGATGGTAATGCCATGCTCGCCCTTTTTTACATGACGCTCAAACTGGTCTTTCCACTTATTGTATCCGGCTACCAATGTAGCGTCCGGCTTCTGCATATAGATGAGCATGGTGTTGTTTACCGAATAGCGGTGGAAGCGGGACATGACGGACAGATAGCGCATATACTTTTCACTCTCAAACAGTTCTTTGATCCCCTGCTCGATGCCATCTGTAATTTCCCTTAGCCGCTCTCGGTTGGTGGGTTTGTTCTCAGCCATGATTTTCAATCTCCTTTCCAAGTGTGTGATTTCTGCTGTGTGTTCTGCAATCCATGCCTTTTGTTCTTCTTCACTTTCATAAAGAAAAAGGTCCAACAGGTACTCTACATAGGTTTTCTTCTGGATTGCTTCCACAAAACGGGGGTGCGGTTCTTCCTCCGGTGTCCGGGGAGAATTGTCGGCCTCCCATTTTTTCAGCAGATAGTAGTAATCGGACAGTACGCGATAACACCGCTGCCGGTCCTCCCGAAACTTTTGTGCCTCTGTTTTCTGCCGGACATATCTCCTGCGGGGAGGGGCCTGACTGTCATAGATCAGGCCAAAGTCCTGTGCCAGTTTCTCTGCCGCTTCTTTTGGGGAGAGGTCAAAGAGCTTTGCGGTAAAGTCGATCACATCCCCATCTTCACCGCAGCCAAAGCAGTGGAACCGCTGGTCTACCTTCATGCTTGGGTTCTTATCATCGTGAAAGGGACAGCAGGCCATGCCATTTCGTTTGACCTCGATCCCATAAAACGCTGCCGCATCTCTGGTGCTGACCGACTGCTTGACTGCTTCAAATACATTCTCTGTCATGTGCCTTTAACTGCCGGACTTTCTCACAGGGGGCTGGTATCCGGCAGCTTTCGCACGCTCACTGGCGGCTTTGCGGCGTTCTGCGCTATATGGCTCCCGGACTGATACACACCGCTTGGGGACGATAAAGTTATGGGCGTCCTTTCGGGTGATCTGGTCGGGGTGCTTTTTGGCCAGCAGTTCCAGCTTCTCCATCAGACGGGGATCGTGGGTATAGACCTCAGCCATTGGTTCTGCCTGGTTATAAAGGAGAATGGTTTCCCGTTCCACTAAAGAGAGCTTCATCGGCTGCCTCCTTTCCGCTGGTCAAATTCCAGCTTGAAGTTGGCGTACTGTCCATCGTCCTCCAAAACCACAGTGGCATCGTAGGTCTTGCCGGTTTTCTCCGAATATAGGCCCGTTACGCGGACACGGCCATCTTTCAGCAGTGCAGACACCACAGCCTTGGTCGGCTGTTTTTTCTTGGCATCCCACCATTTGTTGTTTTTCCAGATTGCAAATTTGCAAGAATCATTCTGACAAAAGAAGCCTTTTTGCAGTTCTGCAACTTCACCGCCACAGCGAGGGCATTTACCCACCACCTCATGGGGCGGGGTGAACAGGTACTCGGTTCCCTTGATGACCTGATAAGTCCCCACCAGATCTTTCAGCATGGTGCTGATCCCGTCCAGAAACTCCTCTGGGGCAAGCTGCCCGCGCTCGATCTCGCCCAGTCGGTACTCCCACTCGGCAGTCAGAAGCGGCGATTGCAGTTGTTCCGGAAGAACGGTGATCAGGGAAACTGCATCGTGGGAAGGGAGAAGCTGCACCGTTTTCCTGCTCTTTTTTCGTTCCAGAAAACCGGCAGATACCAGCTTTTCCAAAATACCGGCACGGGTGGCCGGTGTCCCCAAACCTTTTCGCTCGGCATCCTCCGGCATATCCTCTTTTCCGGCAGTCTCCATCGCGGACAACAGGGTGTCCTCCGTAAAGTGCTGGGGCGGACTGCTTTTGCCTTCTTTGACGATTGCCGCAGAAACCGAAAGGGTCTGTCCTTCGGTCAGCTCCGGCAGGGCTTTCTCTGCGCCCTCTTTTTTCGGCTCTGCATCCTTCATTTTGGCACGGTAGGCGTCCTCCAGTGCTTTCCATCCGGGGTGCTTCACCGTTTTTCCTTTGGCAGTAAACTTCCTACCGGCACACGTTGCAATCACAACGGTTTCCGAATAGATATGGGGCTGGGCCACGGCACACAGCAGACGCAGGGCCACCAGCTCCAGCACCGCTTTTTCTCCCGCAGGAAGGGCAGAAAGGTCTGCATCCTTGAGATTTCTGGTAGGGATTACTGCGTGGTGGTCGGTTACTTTCTTGTCGTTGATGACCGTCTGCGGATCACAGGTAATGGCGATCCCTTTGCGAAATGGCATAGCATTGGCAACCAGATTCACCAGCACCGGCAGGCTGTCTGCCATATCACCGGTCAGATAGCGGCTGTCAGTACGGGGATAGGTGCAGAGCTTCTTTTCATACAGGCTTTGCAGATAGTCCAAGGTCTGCTGGGCTGTAAATCCAAGCAGGCGGTTGGCATCTCTTTGCAGAGTAGTCAGGTCATAGAGAGCAGGCGGCTTTTCGAGCTTTTCCTTACACTCCACCTTTTTGATTGTGACAGCTGCATCCTGGCAAGCTTCTTTCAGCTGCTCTGCGCTTGCTCGGTCACTTATGCGCTCCCCGGATATGGTAAGACCGGGCAGCTCCAGCGCCACGGTATAAAAAGGAACCGGCTTAAAGGTGTCGATTTCAGCTTCTCGCTGGACAATGAGTGCCAGCGTTGGAGACATCACGCGCCCGATGTTGAGGGTGCGGTGGTACAGCACGGAAAAAAGCCTTGTGGCATTGATTCCCACCAACCAGTCGGCCTTGGCACGGCAGAGAGCAGCATCCCGAAGTCCATCATAATCTACACCTGGGCGCAGGTTTGCAAAGCCCTCCCTTATGGCGGAATCCTCCATCGAAGAAATCCAGAGCCTTTTCATCGGCTTTTGGCAGCCTGCCAGCTCATAGACGCTGCGGAAGATCAGCTCGCCCTCGCGTCCGGCATCACAGGCATTTACTACCTCCGTCACATCCGGGGCGTTCATCAGCTTTTTGAGAATATCAAACTGCTTTTTCTTATCCTTTCCCACTACCATCTGCCAATGCTCCGGCAGAATAGGCAGGTCATCATATCGCCACTTGGCATACTTGGAGTCATAGCTGTCTGCATCCGCAAGACCGGCCAGGTGGCCCACGCACCAGCTGACACGCCAGCCGTTACCCTCCAGATACCCATCCTTACGAGCAGTTGCACCGATTACCGTAGCCAGACTTTGTGCAACCGATGGTTTTTCAGCAATCACTAAATTCATAATCTTCAGCCTCCCATTCTTCCCGCACAGGCGTGTGCAGTTTTTTCTCTATGCTGTTTTCCTCATCCAGTAGCAGGTTATAACCAAACCGGTAGTCATAGCGGTACAGTTTCCCCAGCAGGTCATTGATGATGATACGACAAGCCAAAATGACACGGGTTTTATCCACCTGCATCAGCTGGTAGCGTTGATAATTGCTGTAATATTCTTCGTGACGGCGGGTATTGCAGGCGGCATCTTCAAGTAAACTATCTACTGCATCCTGACAACCATCTTCTTTTTCCCCTTCCATGCAGTTCAGAAGTTCCATCATCAAGGGAAAGCTCTGTTCATCCATAGGAGCTTCTACTGCAAGAAAACCGATCAAAGCGGATAAGAGCAGATGAGCCGCCGTCTGTTCTTGTTCCGTCAAAACGGCCATTGTTTTCTCCGCATTTGGCAGGATCTTTTCTTCCACAAAATCTGCCGCGTCACCGGAATAAAGCTGACGGATAGAATCTATGGACAATGAAACTGTCATGGTATCTAAGGAGAAATCAAAGGGGTCATCTTGCTTTGGCTTTCTCCAAAGTTTGTTTAACATGGTAGAAAGAATGTCGCCGCCAAAATACACAGCAATTACCAGCAGGTCAAAAACAGCAATCAGCTTGATAAATGTAATCAGAACACTCATTTTTTTCGTTTCCTTTCTTTGAGCCAGCGTTCCATCTCACGATGGCAGATACCTACGCAGGGACTTCCATAACTCCCGCAACCATAGCAGGGGTGGTTGTGGGATAAAGAATGAGGACGGGAAGTTTCCCTCCCGCCCTCCGGCCTGCGTGTCATCATGCGTTCATAGGGACTGTCTGTGAAACGGGTCATTTCACGCTGTCCTCGTCATCTTCTTCTGTGCTGCCCCCATCAGCGTCCGGTTCGTCCGACTCCTCATCCTCGGTTTCCCATTCCTCGGAATCTTCCTCGCCATAATCATAATCGTCCAGACTGTCATTGCCCTTGGTCTTAGGCTTGTTCTTAACAAGCTTCAAATAGGCAAATACGCCACAGCCGCCCAGCAGAGCCAGCAAAAGGACTATCGCAGCCGGGTTCAGTCCGGCAGGCTTCTCTTTTTCCGGCTCCGGTGTTTCTGCCGGAGGTTCCGGTGCTTTGCCCGTACATTTACTCTTATCAGTTACACAGACCGGGCAGGCCGTATTGACTGCCCCTGCTTCACATTTTGCCGTGCAGCTGCATACCGCAGGCGGCTCCTCTTTTGCTTTTCCATCTTCCATCAGTGCCATCAAATCCGCTTCATCCACCTGATTCAGAAAGTGAACAGCAGTCTTTTTATCCTCATTCGCCCTGTCAATCAGGATGTAAAAGTAATTTCCAGCTTTGGTCGTAACAGTAATAAGCTGCTTATTGCCTCCAAAATCATCCACCAGTGCCGCATTCCCCTCCGGTGTAAGTGCCGGTGCTGGTTCTGTTTCTTCCACAGTAACATTGCTGTCATTGGTAGAATCCTCTGCCGGTGCCGCCGGAGCCTGTTCTGACCCCTGTGCAAAAGCAGGGATCGTAAAGCCAAATGCCACAACCATTGTCAGGCAAAGGGCGGAAAGTGTTCGGAGCAATCGTTTATTCCTCATAGCTGTTTTCCTCCTGTTCGTTATTGTCATCAGCCAAACTGCCGGGAACTGTGCCACCGGAAAGCATAGCGTTCAGCTGTGCTGGAGTCATGCGTAACGCACGAACCATCTGAACGATCTCCAAATTTTCTGCCTCGGTTTTCTGTGCTTCCAGCGCCTTGAGCTTTTCCTGATACTCTGCGATCTTCTCGCGGACCTTTGTAATCTCCTGGTCTATGCGCTCAATTTTGTTCTTTGCCATCGTCTATCACTCCTTCTTAAAAATCTCTGTTACCAGTTCATCAGCCCGTAGCCCTTAATGCTTTGATAATTCAGGTAATAACTTTTGATCTTGCAGGCATCGCCGGAATTTCCCTCCACGGTATAAACACGGCTGCCATCCGTACCGATCACGATACCCACATGGTCTGCTGTCCCATCCAAATCCCAGTCAAAGAAAATTGCATCTCCGGGAGCCAGATTGTTATAGCCTCTTGCACCCCATTGTCCATGAGACTGGAACCACGGAACGCCCTGCCACTCACAGCCTGCAAAGCGCGGTTCACTTTTTCCTGCCTGGTTATAGCACCAGGATACGAAGCAGGCGCACCATTCCACGCGGCTGTCAAAGCCGTACCAGCTCCAGTAGGGATAACCGCCCACATTGCCCACCTGACGCTTGGCCAGTTCCACCAGTTGAGGATTGCCGGGGCGGGTACCGTTAATGAACTGCACACCGGACAGATCTTCCGAACCGCTGGTATCAGGGGAGCCGCCGCCAAACAACAGCGGCTTATTGCCCATGGTCTGCCGGTAAACCTGATACATTTTCATCTGCTCCGGGGTCAGAAGTTCCGACGCCACAGCGGAAATGGGCTTGCTGGCGAGTTTCACATTCAAAATGTAATACTCATAGGGAACTTCTTCTGATGTGGTCTCGCCGGTCTCCGGGTCGGTTGAGGTCTCCGTGCGGTAGCGAATCTCCACTTCCTCAGTAAGCGTTAGCTGATACTGTGCTGCAAACACACGCGCCAGCTCTGCCTGAGCGCTCTGCCGGGTGTAGCCTTGCAAAACGGCAGACAGAAATGCTGCCAGCTCATGAGGGTCATGACCGATCATACCAAGGTCATAGCGATACTCGTCATACCCTGGGTGGCTGCTTTCTATGTTGTCGATTTCCTCCTGCAACTGGGCTTCTCTGGCTGCATAATCTGCCTCCACCGCCAGCATTTCCGGGTCATCCGACGGATAGGTGGTGCCGGAGAGAACGGAACCGATGCTCTGCGCCATCATGGAGCAGGAGGACATGGTATTCATCAGCATACAGGTAATGAGGAACAAAACCCCTGCCATCAGGAAACCCTTCTTGTGGCGCATGACGAATGCCCCTGCCTGCTGTACCTTTTCTTTTACCGTCCTTGCGGCTTTTCCGGTTTTGGATGCAGCCTGGGCGGTATTTCCGGCAGTCTGACCGGCGTGTTTGACGGCGGCATACTGCTTTTTGATGACCTGCTTTTGCTGCCAGCGGGAAAGAGGGTTGCTGGCAAACTGGGGATTTTCCTGCAAAGATTTCTGGTACAGAACATTTACATTTGCCTTTTCCAGTTGACGCTCTGCCTGGGCTGCTTTGCGGTACGGCTTCAGCTTGTGGCTGCGATAGCCCTCCCGCACCAGATAAGCGCCGGTCTCCACCGCTTCCTCGGACTTGTGGGCGCTTTCCACGCCCACATTGTCCTGCTCTGTTTCCCGGATCTCTTTGTGGAGCTTGCCTGCGACCAGATGGACGGGAGCTTCCCTGACTCCTTGAGAAACTTTGGAAGGTGGCTTTTTCTTGTCCTCAAAGGTCAGCTTCGAGGTCTTTTTTCCGGTATCCGGGTCAATGACCGTCTGCCTGACCTTTTTCTTTGGGATATTGGCCTGCGCCTTATCTGCTCTGGCCGCAGCTTTCTCCGCTTTACGGATCGGCTTTTCCAGTGCAGGATCAGACCGTTCCTCATCAGTAAAGCGCAGGCGCGGCTCTTTATTCAAACCATTCTCCCAGCATGAGGGAGGACATCATGTAGTGCAGCTCTGCATAAATGGCCATTCCCACAGGATCGTTGAACATACAGCCGGACAGGTAGGCATAAAACTGTGCCACCACATCGGACAGGATTTTCGCTTCGGTTCCTTCCAGAACCAGACCACCCATACCTTCCTTGGCACGGATGGTGCTCCAGACCTCTGCCAGACGAAGCAGCCCCACCTGACCGGTCTCATTCAGTTCGGCTGCCTGATCTGCCGCCGTGCGGCACTCACTTACCGCATCGGCCATGACCGTAAGCAGCTGGCTGCGCTTGGCATTTACCGCCCTGTCAAAAAACATCAACGGGTTTTGATTCAAAATGTTGGGGTTCATAATCATTCATCCTCCTTTTTCAATTCTTGAGGTTTGGTGGTCATAATGCGGTAAAGTTCGGTGTTCTTCGGGAAGTGGTCTACAAACGGCAGGATCGTGGAGCCATAGAACAGCAGGCCCTCACCCTCACCGGAGTGGGTCACATAGCTAAGCTGGTGCGTGGAAATGCCCAGCTGCTTGGCGAGAATCTGGCGGTCTCCGCCTGCCTGGTTGAGCATATACACGAAGTCGGAGTTTTCAAAGATGTTCTCTACCTCGCGGCTGCTCAAAAGGTCTTTGACATTCTGAGTAATACCTGTCGGAATACCGCCCCATTTACGGAATCGCTTCCAGATTTCCACCGTATAGGCAGCGGTCTGTTCCTCCTTCAAAAGCAAGTGCATCTCGTCGATGTAGTAACGGGTAGACTTGTGGGCAGCGCGGTTAATGGTAACGCGGTTCCACACCTGATCCTGTACCACCAGCATACCGATTTTTTTAAGCTGCTTGCCCAGTTCCTTGATGTCATAGCAGACAATGCGGTTGTTGATGTCCACATTGCTCTGGTGGTTGAACACATTGAGGGAGCCGGTTACATAGATTTCAAGAGCCGTAGCGATATACTGGGCTTCCTTTTCCTCCTGTTCCCGAAGCAGATTATACAGATCCTCCAGTATGGGCATATTCTCCGGGCGCGGGTCATTGAGATAGGTCTGATAGACCAGACGCACACAGCGGTCAATGATGGTTTTCTGCACCGGCTGTAAGCCCTCCTTACCGCCCACGATCAGCTCACACAAGCTGAGGATAAAATCAGATTTGAGGGACAGTGGGCTTTCATCATCCGAGTAGTCCAGGTTCAGGTCCATCGGATTGATGTAGTTGGCAGAGGTAGGCGAAATCTTGATGACCTGCCCATGCAGACGCTCAACAAGAGGTGCGTACTCCGCTTCCGGGTCACAGATAATGACATCATCACTGGTAAGCAAAAAGCAGTTGGCGATTTCTCGTTTTGCGCTGAAGGACTTACCGGAACCCGGCGTACCCAAAATCAAGCCGTTGGGGTTTTTCAGCAGCTTTCGATCCACCATGATGAGGTTGTTGGACAGGGCGTTGATGCCGTAGTACAGAGCCTCTTTGCCGTTCTGGAATAATTCCTGTGTGGTGAACGGTACAAAGATAGCCGTAGAACTGGTGGTCAGTCCTCGCTGGATCTCAATCTGATTGAGTCCCAGGGGCAGACAGCTCATCAGCCCTTCTTCTTGCTGGAAGTCCAACCTGGTCAGCTGACAGTTATACTTCTGGGCAATGGAGCCTGCCTGGAAAATGTTGTTGCCAAGCTGACGGGGATTGTCCGATGTGTTCAGCACCAGAAAGGTCAAAAGGAACATTCTCTCGTTGCGGCTCTGCAAATCCTGCAAGAGTTTTTTCGCTTCACTGCCGTAAGTAGCAAGGTCAGATGGAATGATGTCCATGTCGTATCCGGCGCGGACTGCTTTTTTCTGTTCCTCGATCTTACTGCGGTCCAGGTCGGTAATCTTGCGCTTTATCGTTTTGATGGCTTTCACCTGATCCACCGACTGAATGTGCATACTCACAATGAGCGAGCTTTCCATATCCAGAAAATCAGCCAGCAGACGGTCATTCAGCTCCGGTGCGAGAATCTGCAAAAAAGAAACAGCCCCGTATTTCTTGCCCATACGGAACTGCTTGCCGGTGCGGAACTCAAAGGAGCTTGGTGCAATAAAATCCTTTGTGGACAGACCGGAAGGAGCCAGCCAGTCCCATTCAAACTGAAACGGGAGTTGTTCATCCATGTGGAATACCGCATGAAGCTGAGAAAGCCTTTCTTTACCGTCCAGCGTTCTGGCAGCTACACCAAGACGCTTGAAGTTATTAAGTATATCGGTCTCAATACGCTCCAGACGGGGCTTGGCGGCTTTGATGCTGTCTGCGTCGATACCAAAGGTCAGGTATTTGGTCTTGATGAGGCCGTTGTTACCTCTGGCCAGCTGATTTTGCAGCATTGTGGTATATTCCTCGCGGATACTGTCAAAGGCATCCCCCTGGGGCGGAATGAAAATGGAGTTAGCAAAGGTCTCCTCCGATGCCGCAAGGTTCAAAAAAGACAGCTGGAAATGAATCGAGCTGTCAAAATAATTGAGGAAATCACACCAACCCTCAAAGATTGCCGTCTTATCTTCGTTTTGGGAGAGCTGATAGTTGATATCCTGAAACTGAATGGTCTTTGTGTAGTGGCTGTCCGATACGCGGCAGATTCCGTCCGGCCACATCCGTTCATAAGGGATACTGTCCTGCGCAGATTTTCCTTTTTTGTCCGTGTGGTTGGCGCGGACAATGGCCGCGTCGATCTGTTTCTTATCGGCGCGGGACAGCTTTTTCTTTGTCTTTACCGGCTGCACAGTTTTTTCCTCGGTTTTCCCGAACATCCGATGCAGCCATTTTTTTATTGCGGTGAACAATGTCATACACCTCCTTATCGAGCATTTCCTGCCGCTTTAATACGGCATAAAAGTTATTGGTCTGGTAGGGACGCTGCTTGGGACGGATCACAGCTACTTTGAGAATGTTGCCCACGATCTTTTCAAGGGGCTGTCCATGCTTTTCGTACATAGCCAGCATAAAGAAGGGCAGCATAACCAGCATCATACACATAGCCGCTACACTGTTTCCGGTAGGTTTTCTGAGCAAAAAGAAAAGCGGTACGCCAATAAGCGCTCCGCCCGTGAAACAGATAAGCTGCCGCTTGGTCAGATTGAACATGACCTTTGTTTTGACTTTTGTTAAGTCCTTGGGTACGGGTACATAAGCCAATGTGGAAACCTCCTTCCGTTTTAATGCGCCTGAAAGACTGATTTGGCGAGACTGCCGGTTTTGAACAGCGTAAAACATAGCAGTACGGTGTAGCCCACGCAGCTCCAGATTGCCATGATGATGTCATCTTCCAGAGCGATGTTCTGCACCAGCACAGCATAAATTGCCACGCAGACGATAATGAGAAACGCCTGAAAGCCCAGCGCCAGCAGGGATCGGAGGTAATTCTGGCCCATACCGCCCCATTCTTTACCCATCATTGCAGCCATTGGAACGGGAGCCACCGAAGTCACAAGGTAGATTTCGATCATACGGCCATAAATAACGATAAAGATACAGATATATAACGCCCACATAGTAATGCCAATAAAGAGGGATTGGAACCACAGTCCAAACAGCGGTCCCAGATCCATTTCCATCAGCCTCGGTTCCAGATCGGTCATAACTGAGGAAATGTCAATGGACGCATCCGAATTGATAACCCCTGCCGCCTGCGCCACTACGCTCTGCGCCATATCAAAGACGCCCATCACGATATTCCATGTATTTGTGACAATGAGGATGGCAGCGGCTGATTTGAACACCCACTTGAAAATCATCCAGGTGTCCACATCATGCAGGTTGTTCTTGTCTGCGATCATCTGGATCAGGTCTACGGTCATCACGATAGCCAGGATCACGCCTGCAATCGGCACCATGATGGAGTTGGACAGATTCTCAATCATGCTGAAAATACTGCCATTCCATCCCTGTGGGGTCTGGCCTACCTGTACGGATATATCCGCGACCTGCTGGTTTACACTGTCAAACATCCCCGAAAGGTTGCTCATAATGCCGCCCACCAGCATTTCTTTCAGCCAATTTGTCAGGGCTTCAAGTAAGAAATCCATGCGGTGTCAACCTCCTTTCCGCCGCCCCCGCAAAGCTGCGGGAGCGGCAAGGATTTCATACGGAGACGCTTAGACAGAGAAAAGCCCGGAGAGCAGAGGTACAAGGACCATGCCGACCACGGCTACACCAGCACCGGCCATGAGCTGTTTTATGTCTTTTATGAGAAAATATTTGCTCGAAATGAGCCTTGAAAAGATTAAAATAGATTAAATTTTGATAGATTTTTCTTATTTATGGGAGCCGGAACCTCTTTCGATGGTTCCAAGCTCCGGTATTGGTTTTAAGTTGAAATGAATTTCCATTGTGACCGTTTCAGGAGTACGGCAGTAATTTTCTGTTCCGTCTTTCTCCTGCGGTTCTGAGATAACGATTTTACTGATCAGCCGGTTCAGAAGATTGGCATCCAGTTCTTTGATGTCCGCATACTCGCTAATATCGTCAATCCACTGCTGGGACTGTGCATCCAGTTTTTCTTCCGTATTCAGCACACTCTCATTCTGGAAAAGTTCCTTTTTGATATCTGTCTGCTCCTTCTGTGTCTTCTCCAGCATCTTATCAAAAACAGATTCTGTAATCTTGTCATTGATAAGGTCATCATACAGTTTTGCAATCAGCCGGTCTAACGTTTCCAGGCGGTCTTTCTGCTTTGATACCAGCTTCTCCAGACTTTCCCTGTGTCCCTGTGTATCTTCCTCGCATAACTCCTTTACCCGGTTTTCCAGTTCTGTTCCGTCTCCGGTAACTGCTTTTGCACATTCCTGGATTCTGGTAAGGACTGCATCATACAGGTCATCAGCGTCCACCCGGTGCTGGGTACAATGTGCTTTCCCCTTATGGATATAAGTGGAACAGGTATAAACTTCATGCTGGTCTTTGGTGTGCGTCTTCTTCAACGTCAACGCACCGCCACACTCTGCACAGCGGAGTAATCCGGCAAACATGCTGTATTCTCCCTGTTCTGTCTGGCGTTTCCTGCCTTTCATCTTTGCCTGTACCAGATCAAATACATCCTGCGGAATGATTGCTTCGTGGGTATCCCTGACTGTGATCCAGTCCTCCGGAGCTTTATCTCCCTGATTGCCAATCTTGAAACGGTAGTACCTTTTCTGGGAAGCCATGTCACCACAGTAAACGGGATTCATCAGCAGGGATTTCAGATAGGATTCATCCCATACATATTTCCCATTTTCCGGGTCTTTCTTTTCCCATTTTGTGTAATAGGTGCGGAGTCCCCGTTTCCGGTGCCACCATGACGGGCAGGGAATCTGCTGGCGTTCCAGTTCTCTGGATATAAAGTTAATCCCATGACCGTCCACCGCCCACTGGAAAATTTTCCGGACAATCGGTGCTGTCTCGTCGTCAATCAGGAGATGTCCCTTTTCCTCCGGGTCTTTCTGATATCCCAGTGGTGGAACAACACCTGTAAACTTTCCCTTGGTTGCCTGCAGGTGATAGGACGCATGGACTTTCTTGGAAATATCTCTGGAATACATCTCGTTCAGCACGTTCTTAAATGGGGCAATCTCATTGTCTCCGGCAAAGGTATCCACATTATCATATAATGCGATATACCTTACTCCATGCTTTGGGAAAAACTCCTCCATCAGAAATCCTGTCTGTACATGGTTTCGTCCCAGTCGGCTCTGGTCTTTGGTAATTACAAGATTCACCAGTCCTTTTTCACAGGCTTTGAGAAGTCTCTGCAAATCAGGTCGGTCTGTGTTCAATCCTGTATAACCATCGTCCTGAAACACATCCACCACCTGCCAGCCCTGTGACTGACAGTAATTCACCAGTATGTCTCTCTGGTTGGAGATGCTGGCACTCTCTCCGGTCAATTCGTCATCTTTGGAAAGTCGGCAGTATACACCAACTCTCCAGGTTGCATTTCTTTCTATATTGTTACTCATATATCTGTTGTTCATCTGATACCTCCGTTACTTTGCACATCCTACGCAGATTTCAGATTACTGAACTCATAATCATTATACTGCTTATCTTTCATTATTGCAAGTTTATCTTTTGTTTTCGTGTCACGTATTTTCTGTGCGATCACCTCTGCAAACACTTCTTTTGCGTCCTGATCACCGTCAAAATATACTCTGATGTTGATAATTTTCTTCTTCACTGCCATTGTAAAACCTCCATTTTTTGCAAAAAAAGAGCAGCTAATCCATTTTTACAGATTAACTGCCCAGACTGTTGGTTACATATATTAAAATTTTTGTATTAACATTTCAGAAATTGGGGATATAATAAAGACAGGGATAAATCCCTGTCAGATGAACTGCATATTTTAATTTTCCCATTGAAAACAAGAGGAATGTGTGGTACATTTGTTATAGGAAAAGCACCCACTCCAAAGTGGATGCCGCCTGAGTTGACTAAATGGTCTTACGACCACCGCCTATCCTGTTGGCAGACAGGATAGGCATTTTTATTTCCTCTTGTTCTTCCGATCAAGAAAGGCAATAATCGCAATTAACAGGCTACCAAAAGCGATCAGTAAACTGAGTACGCCTAAGAATATTGAGATAATCTCATAAGCTGTCATATCACGCACCTCCTTTCTTTCATCTCAGAACCCCGAAAGGCTCCGGTCTGTAAATATCAGGAGGCAGCCACACCCTGTCACAGGTGCTTCCCCGTAACATTGCTGTTACCGGATAATCATACCATTATATCCGCCATATTACAATTCATTTTTGTTCCAGATTCACAGCAATCCTTATTCTGTATGGATACCTGCTATTTCCGTTTGATTGCCTTGCACCGGCAGACGGCAGACGGCAGATAGGGTATCTATAAAGCCTGCCGTTCACTCCAAAATTCTGCCGTCACCCATTCTCCCTTGTTTTTTTAATCGAATGGTATTTTCCTGCTTTTCATTCATCCGATAATCCAGTTCTTCTTTCATCCGGCTTCTGGCTTCTCGCATGGTTCTCTGGGAGATTCCCTGTGCTTTTGCCTTTTCATCCAGTTCCCGGATTGTGACTGCATTTCCGTCTGCAAGCAGTTCATAGATCAGTTTCGTTCCCCGTTGCAGTTTTGTTTCTGTCGGCTTTCCTTCCTTTCCGTCCAGAAGATCATCTGCGGAAATCTCATAAGCTCCCACCCAGCGGAATCCTTCTTCATCTCCAAGTTTAAATGCCATCGTCTCACCTGGAGGTGCAAGAGAACTTTTCTCATGGATCAGTACTCTTGTTGTCGGGTCTTTCTTTACTTTCCCGATAAAAAGCAGGCTTCTCACCGCCGCCATGATATCAATAGAACCAAGTCCCCGGTAAGTACTCTGTGTCCCTGAAGATTTATTCAGATGTCCGATCAGCACAATCGCACAACCGGTCTTTTCAGCGATCATTCCCAGTTTCCGGAATACCGGACGGACTTCATTTGCCCGGTTCATATCCACATCGGCACCGATAAAAGCCTGTACCGGATCAATGATTAAAAGTCTGACCTGATTCTGACGGATTGCTTTTTCAATACGGTCATCGGATAACGTCAATGCTTCCTCTGTATCATCAATGACCATCACCCGACTCAGGTCTGCTCCTGCTTCCACCAGCCTCGGCTTAATCGTATCTCCCATACCGTCTTCTGCAGTCTGATAGATCACATTAAAAGGTTCAATCTCTTCCATGTTCGGGAAAGTCTTACGGTTCGTGCAGGCTGCGGTCAGCATCATGGCAAAATAAGTTTTTCCCTCTCCTGGATTGCCCTGAATAATCGTCAGTTTTCCAAATGGCAGATAGGGAAACCACAGCCATTCTACACTGGTCTGTTCAATGTCTTCATAACACAACATCGGCACCAGTTCTTCCTTCTCCGGTACTTTCATTGTAACTGTTTCAATGATTGATTTCTTCCTGTCTGCATTTTTATCACAGAGGATTTCATTCCAGTCCTTTCGGGACGGTTTCAGACGGATGACACTGTATCCGTCCGGGATTTCTATTGCCAATTTCTCACTGGCTTCATTCCCTGCATGGTCATTATCCAGGCACAGGAAAACCGAAGTAATCTGAGGGCGTTCAGAAAGAAAAGCCATCAGTGCCGCACTGGAAATGCCACCCAGACTCAGGTAGCTCCGCTTTTTCCAGTCTTTGGGAAATAATTGGATAAAAGAAAGCAGATCAATGGCTGCTTCAAACACAAACAACTGATTATCCGTCCCTCTGTGACAGAATCCGTAAGATTTATCAGATTCAGCCACATCTCCCCGGTATTTTGTTTCACCAGTTCCCCTGCAATGGGCATATCTTGGAATACCGTCTGCATCTCTGCCAACAAACACCACATTATGGTGCTTCTTTTCTTCATAAATATCCCCACTGCCGATCCATTCCTCCACCATATTCTTTTCAATCCCTCTGTTTTCTGTCAGATATCTGATGATTCTATCATTATTTTCCTCTTTCTCTGGTAATCGGAAGTCAGGGGACGGGGCGGGGCAGGTACTGTTCCTGCCTTCGCCTTCCTCCCCGGTTAGCATCTTGACAGCTTCCGGAAATGTGGCATTGTAAAATTCCATCACAAAATCCACCGGATAGCCACCCCTCCCCTGACTGTGCCTGTACCACCGGTTTCCGGATACCGTTACACTGTCATGCTTTTTCCAACGGTATTCCTTTCCGCTTTTCCCTAGTTGTTCTCCCTGTGCGCTCAGAAAAGAAACAAGATCTGTCTGATTTGCTCTTATAATTTGTTCTTCTGTATACTGCATTTTGCTCATCCTTTCCCGTCTGTCCTGCTGACAGACTGTTATAAACTCATGTCATAGTTTCGCTTTTTCTTCACTGCCTGTTGTTTTGCATCACGCTCTGCACACTCTTTCTTTTTTTCATCCAGTTTTCTCAGAAGAGAGGTCTTCTTTTCTGGATTCTGCTCCGACTGGTTCAACGGCTGTTGCTCTGCTTTCCCGTTTTCTTCAAGAATCTCTTTCGCCTGAACTGTGTAAAATGTCGGGAACTTCACCTGCTTCTCCCTTTTTTCTTCTGAACGCCCGGAAGTATCTGCTTCTGCCATTTCCCGGTCACGTCTGGCAATATCCGCACAGCTCTGTACCTTTTTCACAAAAGTTAGTTCCTCCTGGTACGGCTGATTATCTGCTTTCAGCTCTTCGATCCCCGCCTGAAGTTCTTCTTTCTCCCGTTTCCATCTGGCAGTTGGCACTTTTCCATTTTTATCCAGATGTTGTTTCAGTTCCCGTTCACATTTGCGGTAATAATTGATTTCTTTTTTATGCTGCTGATAATATCTCTCCCGTCTTTTCTGAAAATAGAAATGGTTATACTCATCAATCAATGGCTGATTTGTTTTTATTACCTCTGCCATCTTTTCCAGATTCTCAAGTTCCTTTAACTGTTTCCGCTTTTCAGAAATTTCTTTTTTACTGACAGAAACAACACCGTTCAGTTCCTCAATCCGTTCCTGCAAGTCATCCATCGTTTCTATCTGATGTGTCTGAAGATAACTGATGGATTTTGCAAACTCCTGTAAATTGGAGAGATTCTTACCTCTCTGTTTCATCTCCGCATAAAAATTGGGAAGTGGTGGTCTGCCCTGTGTCTTTTTATCATAATAATCCTGCAGGCTTTCCAGCAGTGTCGGGTTCTGCCTGCGATCCAGCTCTGCTTTCATTTCCTCATAAGCTGTCTTCATCCACTGAATGGATTCTTTCAGAGAAATAAACATCTGGTTAAACTGCCGGATTGCCCGGTTCAATTCTCCGATCACCGTTTTGATTCCCTTTTTCTCCATTGCCCGGACTTCATATCCCTCATGGATGGTCGGGATCAGGTCAATCCCCTGTTCTTTGTAGGAACGGTGGTCGATTCTGAATGCCATGTGGCACTCCCTGAATTTCCCATTTACTTTCTCTGTCCATGCCCGCCGCCATTCTTTTAAAAGCTCCGGATCATTCCATCCGGTAGTAGAAACAGCATTGAACATATCTTTTCCTTTGGCATCCTTCACCCGGTTTCCATCCTCATCAAGAATATATTCCCTTCTCTGCTTATTGCCCCAGATTCCTTCCTCTGTAAAAGGACGGATTGGGACAAGCACATGGAAATGGGGATTATCCGGTTCTTCTTCATTTTCCGCTTTTCCCTCATGGACTGCCAGATCCACGATCATGCCACGTGCCACAAACTGCTCCTGGCAGAACTCTTTTGCCAGTCTGATATTTTCCTCAAGTGTCAATTCATTCTGCAGTGCAATGTCAAACGAATAGGCAAGCTGTGCCTTGTTGTTCCGTTCCACATGCTCCACCTCGTTCCAGAGTGTTTCCCTGTCAGTCAGACGCTCTGGCACATACTCCGGTGTCAGGATTTCTGTAAATATCACACCTGACTTGCTCGTATAATCGTGTATCTTGTTGTAATAACTGTCAAAAATCCTCTGCCCGGAAATATAGGCTGCGGAAGCGACCACCATCTGCCCTTTCCCTCTGGATACATTCCTTACTGAAAAATGATACAGTGCCATTAACTGTCATCTCCCTTCTCTGTCTTTTTTACTGCTTCTGCAATCTGCTGTTGATCTTTGTGTAAGGCGGCTATATGAGCCTGCCGCACAATACTCTTGTTGTAACTGCTGTTCTGCAGTTGATTCATCATGTCCTGGACGTCTTCCTGTTCCAGATCTCTGGACAGCGGAAATACTTTCTCAAACTCTGCCCCTTTGACAATCAGCCGGTGGGAACGTTCCCTGCGTTCTACCAGCTTCTTCCGCTGCTCCAGAATGTTTTTGTGGTGAATTGCTGCCTCCAGTTCCTGTCTGCTCTTTTCCATGTTGGCCTTCAGTTCCTCCAATGACATGGATTCATACTTTGGATTTTTTGCTCTGCTCATTTTCTTGTACTCCTTCTTTTTTCTGTAAACAAAAAGAACCGGCTTATTCATGAATGCCGATTCCTGGGTATAAAAAACTGAGGTCGTTGTCCTGTGATTAGGAAATGCTGACCTCAGCGTTTTTGAAATATTTAATTGTTGCTCCTTGGAATGAAAGTCTTTGTCACCATTGTCGTATAAATTTAAACTCACATCCCATATCAGGATTTCTTTAATTCTTCCATATACAGTTCAGCTATATATGCCGGACCAGTGCACCACAGCTTTGTCTTCTCATCATACAGTGCTTTTCCTGTCTTTGAACACAAAAAATCTGTCAATACCTCGTTTCTGTCCTTGCCTGTCTCTTCTGCGATTTCATCTGTCACCATAGTGATCAGAAGGTCGATTGTATAATTCATTTTTTCCTTTGGAATTGTTACTTCAGCCATATCTTCTCACCTTTCACAAATTTCAGACACTCAATAGCTGCCTCAGTTTTAAAGCAGTATTGATCTTTCAATTTATTCGGCAGCAACTGTCTGATACAGAAATCGTCTGCTACTTTATCACCTGCAGTCCCAAAAGCACCCGCAAGATAAGCGGTAAGAGTAGCGTTTGTTGCATCATCCGCAATCTTTCCTGCAATGATATCATATTTTGCCATTTCACGTTCAACCTCAATAAACATTTTTTTCTTTCGGTGAGCGGCGATACAATGTAACCAGTCCACATCTGCATTTTCAAAAATATGCGTTTCAAGATTTTCTGAAAGTTTGAATTCAAAAGTTGAAATATATCCAAACTTCTGCCCCTCTTCAATTGTTCCGGTTGCGATGGCTTTGGCTATTGAGGTTCTCAGAAAACTTTCTGCCTGTTCCTTTGATGTGGTTAAATAAAATCCCTGTCCAAAATCTTTTCTCTTTGCACATTTGGCAAGATCTGGCTCTTTTACTTCACAATAACTTCCATGATAGAGAACAAATCCATCTTTTAACTCAAGCACTAATCTCTATCCCCTTTCTTTGCAAAAATTCAGTAATATCTTCAAGCACAGCTTCATCGCCTTCACAATGAAAAATCCCATAGCATTTTTCTATATATCCAAGAACATCGGCTTCTTTAAACAAGTGGATAATCTGTTCAACAGGTAAATGCCACTCTTCTGAAGCAAGCCGGATTAGTCTTGTTTGCATAAAAGTAATCTCTGTTTTCTCACTCATTATGAATCCTCCTCATTTTCTTAGTCAGTAAAACCGGAATTGTTGATTACCAAGGCATATTTCCAAATCGACTAATAAAAGTTACTGTTAGTCCGGTTTTATCAATCATTGCAAGTTTTACGATTGCGCCTGTACTGTTTGCTTTCCTCCGTCGACATTCAAATCTGTTGCCGTGGCACCTGGATCAGCGCAGTTCACCTCTTATGTCTTGGAGTCCTTTTGCATACTTCCAAAAGAACCCAGTCCGCTTGAAACATTTACGATAATAGTTTTATTTTTTTCTCATTGTCATACAATGCACCTACTTCCCCAGAATTTATTTTACCACGTATTCTTCTGTTCGTCTGTCACCTGCATCGTATCTGCATTTACCAGATAAAAATCTACCAATTCGGTCTCGTAATTGCCATCCGGATATACTTTTTCTAACACCAGTTCTTCGCAGGAATTACCATCTGCATCTGTCTTGGAACCATTATCGTACAGACAGTATCTCACATTCACCGTATTACCGTTCTTTGTTTCCTGCGTTTCGCTGACGACAGCATAGACTTCTCCCTTTGCATTCGCCGTGTAACTGAACGCCATATTTTGAAGTGTATTCTGCTCCTGAAGGTAATTATAAACTGCCAGCATTGCATTTTGAATTGTCAGACCATCATGCTGCCCTTCTGTCTCGTAATCTTCTATGGTATTTCCACTCTGAATATCCTCTGAATCTGTTGAATTCTCTGTATCCAAATCCGGTAATTCTGTAGTATCCTCTTCTTGATTATCTTCTTCATCTATTGTATCCGAAGACCACCACAGACCATCCATACTCTGCATAACAAATGGATTATTGGTTCTGTATCTCCGTTCACCACCATAATCTTCCTGCACAGTTATATACGTATATTTGCTGTCACAACCAGTCACCGTTTCTGTTCCATCCATTCCGAACACTACACTCAGACCACTCATTCCAATAATCAAAAGTGCAAATATCGCAGCAGCTCCATAGACAATTATCAATGCCACTTTGTTTTTACCGAATTGTATGGATAATGCCTGGCAATTGTGTCTGTATAAACTCACGATCCCCCAGATCAAAAGAACCGCCAGACTGATTGTAATAACAGTAATCGATATTTCTGCGAAACGATATCTCACTTCATATCCCATATCACGTTTTATACCATACCACAATCCATAGAAGAAGGTACTATACGCAAGAACCAAAGTAATGATACTGATCCGTATCGGATGCTCTTTTTTATCCGGCACTGCCTTCTTCAGTGCCTCTGCCATCTGCGCTGCCGCTCTCTGCTCTATCCACATAGCAAGCTCTGCTTTTGACGGATATGTGCATTTAGTATCCGGAATCCCTGCGTAACACATCTGGCTCTCTTGAATCCCTGTCGCATCTCCTGCTGCCATTGCTGTAACCACTTTCAGGTAATAATACAACTTCAACTGTGCTGGATTGAATTTATCTATACGAATATCTGCCAGCTCCTGTGCAGCCCGTTCATAATTGTTAAGGAGTACACTCATCCGTGCCATAACCAAAAGCATCTGATTCGCTACAGCAGGGTAACGGTGATATTGCTTCTCATATAAATACCGTGCATACTCATGTCGTTCTTCCGGTGTTAACCGATAGGACTTCTTTCTATTCTGTGCCAGCATCGCAATTCGCAGACCATAAGCCAATTCCAAAATTGCAATCAGCTGGCAGATAAATGCACCAAATCCCCAGATATCCGTTGTATACCGCACATAGGTCACCAACACAATGCCTAGCATTGCCGGAATCACGATCAACCATTTTGTCCAACCTGATCTTCTCATAAAAATCTCCTGAATTGTTTTTCTGAATATAGTATATTACCGCACACACCAATCGACCATATACATATTGTGACGATGCTGTTACTTACCATAACAGTTGCTGTTTCTAAGGTCATCTATTTATAGCCTGAGAAATAACTGGTTTCCCATCTCTGTCCAACAATGGAGTCAGTCCACCTGAATACCCACATGCATGATATAAATAATTCACACCAGTTTCCTTATCCACCCATATCTCAGTAGTAGTTAATGCTCCCTGAGAATATATTTTTTCAAATCTCTCTTCTTTCGCCATTTTCAATTTCCTCCCATAATCAATTTTTCGGTTTTATAAAAAATGTTTCTCTGTTACTTTCTCGATTGTATCATGACATACAGTTCCATCTTCGGCAATCGTCGATTTTCTGATAAATCTCGAATGATGCTTTAATACTCCATAAGCATACCAGTCATGGTTGCAAAATACTTTGCAGAACTCTGCATAGCCATGTTCCTTACAGGTATCGAAATACAGACACCTGCTGATTTCATAAGTAAATCCACTATCATCATCCTGCAAAATTTCTGTCTCCCAACATACCTTTTTTTCGCCCTCCAGATCATCTACCAGAGACTGTCTCACAATCTTATAGCCATTCGGCAATAAATCGACATGCTTTTTTCTCTTTTTCCGTTACCATATTTTCTCCCAACTTGCACACTAAGTCATAATTTTCCAAACACTAAAACTTGAATTTCTATTTCTGCTGCCATGCCATTACATAGTCTTTTTCTCCAGTAGCTTCATCCAAACCGCTATACTGAATCTCAAATCCTTCTCTTTGATAAAAGGATATTGCCCGTGTATTTTTTTGATATACATTTAAGATTAATTTGTTTCTTTTTCCCTTTACATAGTTTAGCAAAATTTTACCTATACCTTGAGATTGCATTTCGGCAGAAACAAAAATACCTTCAATGTATTCGTTACTTAACCCTATAAAACCCTGTATTTCCTGTTTATCCTCGTAAACATAGACAGTTGCCTGTAATAGAAGTTCTTTTACTAACTCAAAATTACTTTTCCAATATTGAGCAGAGATAAAATAATGTGTCTTTATATTTGTATCTAACCATATTTCTGCAACTTTATTTATATCCACTTTCCGTAATTCTCTAATCATAACGGTGATGCTCCTCAAACTCCGATTTTCTCAATTTTTCAGTCGAGTAGACTAAGACCTCTCAATCTTAGCCCCTCACAGATCCGTACGTGCGGCTTTCCCGCATACGGCTCCTCATAGTAACATTCGCTTCAATATAAACAATAGTACGTTTTAGGTTTTGCTAACGGGTAATACTTGAGCATTTCCACAAATCCATTCCATGTGTATGCCCGTCTACAACCTCTCCGATTCATGGCTTTGAATAGAAACTGTTGTACTCTATGCAGGAATGTTGTTATCTTCCGAAAATTCCATGTAACACCATAATACCGATAGTGTCCAATTAGTTTTACGTTCAACTCTTTAATTATTTCTCGCATTGGTCGATTTCGATTATCGTAAATCCAGTTCTTGTATGCTCTAACCTTTTGCTCTAACTTCTTTCTTGAAGTCTGTACCTTTGGCACGAAACCTCCCTTTCGAGTTTTGCTACAATAGAAGGTAAACCCCAGAAAATCAAATGTTTCAGGTTTACATTCTCCTCTTGCTCTACGATTCTGCTCTGCAAATCTCCCAAATTCAATTAGTCTGCTTTTACTACTTTCCAGCTCCAGTCCAAACTTTTCCATTCGTTCCTTTAACTCTTTATAGTATCTTTCAGCTTCTGACTTATATTGAAATCCTGCAACAAAATCATCCGCAAAGTTGACGAGAAAACACTCTCCCTGCATTTCCCTTTGCACCACCAGCTTAAACCACAGCGTCAGCACATGATGCATGTATATATTTGCAAGCATCGGACTCATTGCTGAGCCTTGTGCCGAACCTTCCTCTGTTGGCTCGAATTTTCCTTGCTCCATTATTCCTGCTTTAAGGTATTTACGTATTAGCCACAATAAGTTCTTATCCTGTATATTCCATTCAAGGAACTTCATCATCCAATCATGGTCGATATGGTCAAAGAAACCTTTGATATCGGCATCTACGATATAGCTGATTTTTCCATAGCTTATCCGTTGGTATACTTCTTTTATTGCTTCGTGACACCCCCTATTCGGTCTGAATCCATACATGCAGTTTAGGAATCTCGGTTCATAAATAGCTCCCAGTATTTTCTTCACTGCCATTTGTACAATCTTATCTTCATAGGAAGCAATCCCTAATGGTCGTTTCTTTCCATTTCCTTTAGGTATATATACCCTCAGTGACGGAAGTGGCTTAAAGGATTTGTTTTTCAACCTCTGTACCAGTTCCTTGATATTTCTATCAAGGTTCTTCCCATACTCATCCTTAGTTACCTTGTCAATTCCGACTGCTTTGTTCCCATCTAATTCCTTATGGCATTGCTTTAGCATATCTTCATTTATCAAGTGGTACACTGATGTAAATATAGGATGTTTTGATGTTGCTGATATCTCAGCTATTCTTACTAATTTCGTTTCCATTATTTCCTCCGTCCCTGAGTACGGATAATGTGTCCTCAGTAAGACCTTTACTATGCAATCCCCTTCCCTCCATCGGCATTGCCCGATTTCTACAGTACTATGGGATTGTCCGACCACCTACCATTCATTTGAAATACTCCGTTTTCAGTTGCAATTTCATACTCTTCTTCGAGAAATGGCAGGTTCTCCCCAGTTGATGTGTATTCACAATGTAAAACATGATTGGTTCTCTGACTCCGCAGTGCCACATAACACTCGCCATATCGCATTACATGATATTGTCTTCCGCACCAATTAAGACGTCGACCGACTGAAGTTAACGTTTCGAAGCTCAATCACTATTCAACCCTGCTTTCTTGCTGTCTACGCTTGTCAGATGCCGTTACCGGCATCATCCCAAGACTCGCTATTATCTGGTTGGCTAAACCTTGGATAAACCGGAATCCCACCGGCTTGACTACACACCCTTAGCTGGGCGCACAACTGGAATTTACGAACTACAATATCTTTTCGAGAAAAAGATGGTTTTTGTGTGCAATTACATCTCCAACTTTTTTAGAAGCACTAGCAATTATTTCAAATCCATTTTTTTGATACAAAGATAGCGCAGGAATATTTTGACTTCCTGTATCCAAACGTAGTGCCCTGCAACTATTTTTTTGTGCTAATTCTGTAGCGAATTTTATTAGTGATGATGCAATTCCTTTACCAGACATACTCGGACGTACCATTAAAAGGTGAATTACCATTACCTCATCTTCAGATAATTTTTCTTTCCAAGGAATAGTTGCATATTCTATTGGTTGAACTTTATCAATAATGATACTTCCAACAATTGTTCCGTTTTCTTCATATACAAACAAAGCACCAGCATAAATAGCCCGTTCTGCATCATCTTTCGTTGGATAAACCCCTTTCTTAAATACAGTAAAGGCTGTATGATTCAGTTCATACTGGAAATGCTCATTGTAAGTATCTTCAATCGAATTAACATCTTTTAGTATTGCTTTTCTAATCATAAAATCTCTCCACAAATTTTGATTTCACACTTTCTTTCCCCTTATATGTCTATATCTGAAATATTCAGTCACAAACTTTATCAGGGATAGGCATCTGTGCCGCAAGGGGATCTTCCCCTTGTACGAAATCTCTGATTTCGCTGTATTTCCCGGTTTGAGATTTCTTGAAATCGGGAACAGCACCGCAGGTCGCACGATACAGGCAGATGGAATTGCCTGTATAGAAGTGCGCTCTTAGCGTTGCTAAGAGATTTATGCCGTATCCGGCGTGTTATCTTTTTTCAATTTCTTTTTTCGACTTCTGAAGCATTCTTCCAGTTTTAATAATTTGACATGTCTGCTCTTGTTACTCATCATCTGTAAATTCCAGCATCTCATCAACGGTGCAGTCCAGCTTCTTGCAGATCTTCTCAATCGTCTCCATTGATACATACTGGTTTTTTCCCATCCTGGCAAGAATATTTCCACTGATCCCGGTGAGGTACTGCATCTCTATCCGCTTCATATTTTTATCTATGAGCATTTTCCATAATCTGTTATAACTTACGCCCATAAGCAACCTCCATATTTTTCATCTGAACATATTTTGATTATATCACGATTTCGTTAGGTTGAATACCTGTAATTTTTGATGTCTTCTGTAAAATGGAAAAGAGGATGCCCCGACAAAGGGCAACCTCTCCAACCATTTACTTCGGTTTAGTCGAATGGAACCTCACCTTCCGGTGCTTCCATAAATCCGTCCTTATCTGTTTTCGGTGTTTCCGATGAATCAGCTCCAACACCATTATCCTTGTTCTGGGCAAATTCATGTTCTTCCACGATCACATCTGTAGTATAAATTGTTTTCCCGTCCTTGTCCTTATAATTGCCAGTGCTGATACGACCGCCAATCACAATCCTCATTCCCTTGTGAAGATATTTCTGTGCAAACTCTGCACTCTTTCCGAATGTGACACAGGAAATAAAATCCGCTTCCTGTTCACCGTCACGTTTATATCTTCTGTTTACCGCCAGTGTATATCTTGCTACTGCCATATCATTATCTTTTCCGGCATATTTGATCTCCGGATTCTTTGTCAGTCTTCCCATTAAAACCACTTTATTCATAATCGTTACTGTCCTTTCCGCAGCTACGCTGCCATTGCATATTCTTCATCATCTGTTTCATCGTCCGGCATAAACATTGCACATGCTTCCGGTGGATTGGTATCATCCGGTGAAAATATTTTCCGGATCATTTCATACATGATCGGATACCGATATGCGATTTCTTCTCTTGCAAGGAATCTGCATACCCTGTAAAGATTCTTTTTCATTTCTTCATCTGTTGTAAGCATGGCAACCAGATGGATTCTCTCCCTTGTATAAATCAGATTCGGGCATCCAAACCAGTTAATCAACTGCATTTCTTTCATTTTCAGTTCTGTCATAAACTGCTCCTTTCCGGGCATTTTGCCCTGTAAACATTGTCATCAGTTTCATTCGTCCGGCGGTCTGGCGTGCGTTTCCCTGTCACCTGCAGCCGTCTCAGACTGCCTCTGCCTGCATCAGCAGGTCACTGACCATAAGGCTTCGGTCAGCCGCCCATCATCGGGAGTGTCATTATAATTTCGCTCGCTCTCAGAAAAAGAAAGGTCATGGCATAACTCCTGTTAGGCTTCCAGGGTGCACTTATCGGTTGTCAAGGTTCATCGAAGGAACATTCCAAAACGTCCTCTGATTACTAGAGTCAAATGACTTCGCAAGATGCAAAAGATTCGTGATATTTTTTTGCATTTTTATCATTTTTTCTTTTACTTTTGTTAGTCCCTTCACATACTCTGTACTGAGACAGGCAAAAGCGGACATCTTTGGGGTAAAATTTTTAAAATAATTGTTCCTCTACCTATAAAGCCTGGGAAGCGGTATTTACCAACCCCCTTTTGCAAGTTTTTTTCGCATAAATGAAATATTCCCTCACTAATAGCAAGTTTCAGAGGGCATTTGGACGGTACTTTTGCAGAAAAAATTATTTTTCCACTAATCACACGTGGGAATTTGAAGAATGTCAGATAATTTTGAAAAAATCCAAAAAAGAAGCACCGACCGTTATAGTCAGTGCTTGTAAGATATTATATTCGTTTTTCTCAGGAAAGATCATCCCAGTTTTTATATGTTCCATTGTACAGACCTGTAAGTTGTTTTATTGTAAGATTTTCCAGTGGATTTTCTTCATTTATCACAATAGCTATAGCATCTTTTCCAATGACTTTTGTTTCCAGAAGCTCTGCTTCATAATCCTTTAATTCTCTGGATGACATTGCGAAATCACACTCTCCACTTATCACCGCCGTAATCCCTCTTGAAGAATCTGTTGCTTTTACTTCTATTTCAGCATTTGGATTTTGTTTCTGATAGTCATCTGCCAGTGCTTTTACCATTGGTTCCATTGAAGTGGATCCTTCAATCAGAATCTTTCCTTCTGACTTGTCAGAAAGGAATGTTGTTGTACTGTCAGCCTGAATACAATATTGTTTCACAATATCCTGTCCTTTACTCTTTACATAAGTCAGGAAATCCTGTTCCACATCTGTCAGTTCTCCATTATAAGCCAGATAATAATCCCTGCAAAGAGGATAACTGTTATTGTCTATTGTTTTCTCAGAAGGAAGAACTCCGTTGATTTGAAGTATTTTTCCATTCGTATCTGTTGCGGAACTATATGCGACATAACCAACTGCGTTTTTATCTTCTTCCACCTTTTTCAGAACTTTCTCTGTAGAATCAACAACTATTCCTGTATCACTCTCAGGCAGTTTCAAAAGATTCTCAAATTCTGCTCTGGTTCCTGACCCTTCTTCTCGTGATACAGCTGTGACAGCTCCCATAGCAGACAGATCCGGCAATGGCTCTTCCTCGGTTCCACATGCTGTTATTCCCGTTGCCAGCATTATCATTATCAGCAGAAGTGCAGATTTTCGGATGTTTTTTTTCTTTACCATTTTATACTGCACCTCTTTCCATCATTGATTTTCCCGTCTCTTCATCAAGGTTTATAAAAGCCACATTATCACAGGCTTCTTCTGCAATGCTGACACAATTATCTGCCATACGGTCAAAATTATACATGATCCCAGAAAAATATCTTGTCATAGACGCATCACAAACCTCATTTTTTACACGGTTTAAATGTGCCTTACTGTATTTTTTCTCTGCTTTATGCATTTTTTTCTTATTTTTAAAAACTGTTTCAGCCACTACAGCATCACCCTTACGGATTGCCTCCATTGCTTTCTTTAAAAGCTGCTGGATAATATCAATGCAGTCTTCCATTTCTGAGGAGGCTTCACTGGTCAGTCTTTTTCCATTGTTATTTACTTTTTCACATATCTGGTCAATATCTTCACATCTGTCTGCAATCCTCTGAATACTATTGTTTACATACAGTAACCCTGCCGTCTGCTCAGACTGTTGTTCTGTAAGGTTTCCGCTTGCGAATAATCTGGTAATATATTCTGTCACACTGTCCTGTAACTGATGTACAATCTCCAGATTTTCTATAAACGAACCATGAGTTTTTGAGTCTCCATCTGCTACAATCGCCGTTTTTAAATCACTTAACAGAGATTCTGCCAGTTCTCCAAGTCGGTTCAGTTCCTTAGATACCAGAACCATAGCAGCCGCCGGCTGTTCAATCACTTTCATATCCAGATATTTGGGTTCAAAAGCTGCTTTCTCTGTTTTGTCATTTCCACGGATGATTGTTGTAACAATTTTTACCATCAGCGGAATCAGTGGCAGCCAGACCAGTGTACAGACGATATTAAACGTTGTATGTGCATTTGCAATCTGTCTTGAAATCACATCAATCTCATTTCCCTTTGGTGAAATAAACTGGACAAATTTTGCAAACCACGGAACCAGGAAAATAAAAACGCAGCTTCCACTGATATTAAAAATACTATGCGCAATTGCTGTACGTTTTGCATTTTTAGATTGTCCAATTGATGCAAGAAGTGCTGTGATCGTTGTACCTATATTATCTCCAAGAAGAATCGGAATCGCACCGGTAAGCCCTATTACACTGCTTACTCCGTCCGGTCCTGCCTGTGATGCAAAATTCTGCAGAACTGCAATCGTAGCTGAACTACTCTGCACAACCAATGTCATGACCGCTCCCAGTACAACACCAAGAACCGGAATGGATGAAACTTTTCCCATCAGATCAACAAAGACCGGACTTCCCGCCAAAGGTTTCATGACTTCACCCATGATTTCAATTCCTTCAAATAAAAGTCCGAATGAAAAAATTACCATACCGATATTTTTAACCTTTTCTTTTTTGCTAACAAAGTTCAGAATAAATCCAACAAAGATAATTGGATAAATATAATTGCTGATTTTAAATGCCATCAGCTGTGCCGTCATAGTGGTTCCTATGTTGGCACCAAAGATAACAGAAATTGCCTGCGGAAGACTCATAAGTCCCGCACTGACAAAACCGATAACCATAACTGTCGTCGCTGAACTGCTCTGCAATACAGCTGTTACAAGTGCTCCGGCAAGTGCTCCCATAATTGGATTTCTTGTAAGAAATCCAAGGATTTTTTTCATTCGTTCTCCTGCGGCTTTCTGAAGTGCATCACTCATGCTGTTCATTCCATAAAGGAACAAGGCAAGGCCACCGATCAGACCAAAAACCACTTTCACATTCTCGTTCATTTCTCTTTCCTCTCCTGTTATTATATAAGATCTACATTTTCCTATACAATTATAGAAGACAGAAATCAAATCTATGTGAGTGCTTGTGTAAAATAGGTGTAAAAATCAATGGAAATCTTTATAATGTTATAATTGACTTATTCATTTTTCACCTGCTGACATATAGTTTTCATTACGATTTATTATTCAGTCTACGTAATACCAACATCGCCTCATTCCTTACATTTTTGAACGTTCTGTCCGGTCTTCCAAGAAAATATCCTTGTCCGTAATGAACACCTAATCTACACAGACACTCCAACTCTGCTTCTGTTTCTATCCCTTCTGCAATCAGAATTGCTCCTGTCTCATTACAGTAATGCAACAGAAATTCCATCATAATTTCCTTTTTCTTATGTTTTTGAATATCTCTGACCAGTTCTATATCAACTTTTAAGTAGTTTGGCGATGTATTTACTACACGGTTCAGACCAGAATATCCAGCTCCAACATCATCCAAAGCTATTTCATATCCCTGATCTGCATAATGCTTCATAATCTGTTGCAGAATCTGATAGTTTTCTATATCCGACCGTTCCGTTATTTCAAATACAATGTCACAGGACGGTACTCCGGCTTTCGCAGCCTTACGGTTTGTAAATCCCTGTATGAACGATTTATCCTGAATGATATTACCATCTACATTAAGAAATAATTTTGCATGTTCTGGTTTATTCGCCGCTGCCTTCAATGCTTTATTTCTGCACAATTTTTCCAATTTCCAAACACAGCCTACCTGTTCAGCAATCACAAACAAATCTGAAATCATAAGAGTCGTATCATGCCTGTCGATACGACTAAGAGCTTCATATCCTGCCACATCTCCAGTCTGTAAATTTACAATCGGCTGAAATACCGGATATATAGCCTTTCTTTCTAATATTTTATAAAATTCATCTGCATTTTTTACTTTCATTATTTCTTCTCTGCCTCTGTGAATACATTTTCTGTAACCCTATCAACCCACTATATGATATCATCACTTTTTCATCCTTCAATCAGATTTAAGTAAAATCATAGTAAATTTTCACCATTGTTCAGCCAGACCAATTCTTATATAACACAAAGCAAATACGTACTACCACCTGTTTTTTATTATGAAAACTATATTAAATGAGGCTCTTACTGTCTATACAATAAAAGCCTCGTTATATATAGTCTATGTTCTGATTATTCAGATCTTACTGTCTTTTTCACACACCAGTCTTTCATAATCCAAAAATCCCCGGATATACATTTCTTTTGCCACAATTCCCTCCATTGCATTTTTCGCTGAAATAATCCTGTCCAGTGTCTGCCACATCTCCTGTCCGCCATCTCTGAGGACCGGTTCCAGTATTTCTATGTAATGATGAATTTCTGCTTCCAGAGTGAACATCTCCGGGTCAGATTCAAGAAATCTTTCCAGCTCCCGCTGGTATTCTTCATAATAACTTTCAATCAGTTCTCTTCTCATATCTAGAATCCCCCTTATACATAAATCAGTTCCTGCTTGATGATCTCAGCAGCCCGGTTGCGGATATTGTTACAGTGGCATAGCCATTCCATAGGATTCTGTCTCTTCAGTTCCTCGGAAACTCCCTCCGCACTTCGCATCTGAGTTTCGATCAATTCAAAGCGTTCCTGTGCCTGTTCATTCAGATCTGCCAAATAACTGTCCAGCCTGGCGGTCAGAAGAAGATATGTATAAGTTCCAGATTTATGTTCTTTCAGATATTCCTTCCGAAGCATTCCCCATAAGCCAATCGGTCTGGTTTCCTCCGGGTAGTAAAGATTCGGTAAATAATAGTCTCCCACTTTTGTGTATTCGATTTTCATGGTGTCTCCTTTCGCTTTGCATGAAATTGTCATGTTATCTGCGTAGGATGTGCATTTTCTCTTTAAAATCTTTTCACATAGAAGACATTAAGTGCTTCATGCCCTGGCTCTTGGCGCCGGGGTTGTCGTTGCCGTAACCTTCCAGCAGGTTGATAACGCCCCAGATACCGAGACCGGCACCGAGCGCGATAACGAGGGTCTGAAGAACGGTGATTGCCTGTTCAAAAAATGCCATATAGTTTGTTAGCCGGAATCTGATCAAAAAATAGGTTTGTCATGTTTCATAGGCATACAAAAGCCGGAACAATCTGCCGCCCGGTTTCCGGGGGCATGATTCCGGCTGTCCTCCTTTTTCATTATTTTTTCTCGTGATTGTCCGCTTTGTACGCCAATGGCCCATAGAGGGCAGGTGCGGCGAATAGATAAGATCACTCCCTTCTAAAGCGGAACGAAATTAAGCGCCCTTTGTGTCTACTTCATATACATCGCAGACCTCATTGGGCTTGAGTTTCAGCCTTGCGGACAAGAATGCTTCAATATCAAAAGCGTTCTTGTCATCCGCGTCGGCAGTGTACTTGAAATTGGGGTGCTTGGTGATGTCGTACTTATCCGAAAGGAAAGGACGCACACCGCGCAGCTGGAGGATACACTTGCCTCCATCCATAACAGCAAGCTCATCCTGGCTCATCAGCTCTTTGCCACAATGTCAAGTGGTAAATTCAAAAAAGGACAAGCACTATCAAAGAAAGCAGTCTTTCATAGTGCTTGTCCTTTTCTTATTCATGTTTTCTGCCTTGCATTGTTCGAAACGCAGAACTATAATATACTCGATGGAGGTGCGAAATGGATTATATGACATTGAAAGAGGCCGCTGAGAAATGGAGCGTGTCACCTCGTAGGGTAAATTATTATTGCGCTGGTGGTCGTATCCCCAGCGCTGTAAAGATGGCCGGTGTTTGGCTGATTCCCAAAACTGCGGAAAAGCCGATTGATGGCCGGACGAAACAGGGAAAGGAACAGAAGCATGAGTAAGATATTACTTTTGGAAGATGATTTGAGCCTGATCAACGGGCTTTCCTTTGCGTTCAAGAAGCAGGGATTTGAATTGAATATTGCCAGAACGTTGAAAGAAGCGGATGCGCTGTGGGCGGATGGCAGGTATGATTTGTTGGTACTGGATGTATCCCTGCCGGACGGCACCGGCTTTGAATTTTGCAAACGGGTGCGGCAGGTTTCCAAGGTGCCGATCATCTTTCTGACCGCTTCGGACGAAGAAACGAGTATCATTATGGGGCTGGATATGGGCGGCGACGACTATATCACCAAGCCCTTCAAGCTTGGAGTCCTGGTTTCACGGGTCAATGCCCTGCTTCGCCGTGCAAAGGATTTCAGCGCAACGGACACAGAACTGCAATCGAACGGAATCAAGGTTCTTTTGCTGCAGGGTCAGGCTTTCAAAAATGGGGAGCTGTTGGATTTGACCGCTGCTGAATACAAGCTGCTGTGCCTGTTTATGCGAAACCCCAATACGGTGCTTACCAAGGAGCAGATATTAGATAAACTGTGGGACTGCGACGGAAATTATATCGACAGCAGCACCCTCACCGTGTATATGCGGCGGCTTCGCATGAAGATTGAGGATAACCCCAGTGACCCGCAGATGCTCCTGACCGTCCGTCGCATGGGCTATAAATGGAATGTAGTAGGGTGAGGCAGCCTATGAAAATACTTGCAAATAAGGATATCAGAAATCTGTTTCTTGCGGTATCGGTTATCTGGGCAGCATCCCTCCTGCTGGCACAGGGCTTTTTATGGCTGCGCTATCAAAGGCTTTCTTTGTGCCTGCTGTTTATTTTTTTGTTGGCAGCGGCGGCTATATGGGTGGTTTGCTGCTCCTATTTCAAAAAGCAGAATAAGATCATGGAACAGGCGGTATCCCAGATCAATGTGTATCTTGACGGGGATAGCAACGCACGTATTGAATGCGACAGTGAGGGGGAGCTATATCGGCTGTTCCATTCCGTCAATTCCCTGGCGGCGGTTTTGAACGCCCACGCAGATAACGAGCTTCGGGAAAAGGAATTTTTGAAAAATACGATCTCCGATATTTCCCACCAGCTGAAAACACCGCTGGCGGCACTGAATATTTATAATGGCCTGCTTCATGAGGAAGATATAGAAGCGTCCTCCGTGAAAGAATTTGCTGACCTGTCTGAGCAGGAGCTTGACCGCATGGAAACGCTGGTGCAGAGCCTGCTGAAGATCACAAGGCTGGACGCCGGTTCCGTCACGCTGGAAAAGGGGGCCGAGAATGTGGCGGATATGCTGCGGGATGTTGAGCTGCATTTCGCATACCGGGCCAAACAGGAGCATAAAGAACTTGTCCTGTCCGGCCCGGAGGAGGTCCTTCTTTTCTGCGACCGCGACTGGCTGACCGAGGCCATTGACAACATCGTGAAAAACGCCCTCGACCATACGGAGAGCGGCGACGCGGTTCATATTACATGGAAAGCTCTGCCCAATGCCGTTCAGATCGCCGTAAAGGACAACGGCTGCGGCATCCATCCGGAGGACCTGCACCATATTTTCAAGCGGTTCTACCGCAGCCGCTTTTCCCAGGACAAGCAGGGCATCGGGCTGGGCCTGCCGCTGGCAAAGACCATCGTGGAAGCCCATAGCGGCACGATTGAGGTGGACAGTGAACTTGGAAAAGGCACGACCTTCACCATGAATTTTTTAATTCCTACAAAATTGTAGGCTGAGTGTAGGGTTACAGTAATATTTCGGTGCTATCCTTTCCTCATAGGCAGGAAAAACAAAAGCAGCCCGCCTATTTCGCAAAACATGAAGAAAGAGGTATATGCACGATGAATTTATTAGAGGTCAAAAACATTTGTAAGACCTATGGCAGCGGAGAAACCGCAGTCAAGGCTTTGAAGGATGTCAGTTTTTCCGTTCCCAAGGGGGAATATGTGGCCGTCGTGGGGGAATCCGGTTCCGGCAAAAGTACGCTGCTGAACATGATCGGCGCGCTGGACACGCCCACGACCGGCAAGGTGCTGATCGACGGTAAGGACATTTTTGCCATGGACGAGCGCAAGCTGACGGTATTCCGCCGCAGGAACATTGGCTTTATCTTTCAGGCGTTTAACCTTGTGCCGGAGTTAACGGTGGAGCAGAACATCATCTTCCCGGTGCTGCTGGACTACCAGAAGCCGGATAAGAAATATCTGGAAGAACTTCTTGCGGTACTGAACCTGAAAGAGCGCCGGAACCATCTGCCCAGCCAGCTCTCCGGCGGACAGCAGCAGCGTGTGGCGATTGGCCGTGCGCTCATTACCCGGCCAGCCCTGATCCTGGCTGACGAGCCGACCGGCAATCTGGACACCCAGAACAGCAGCGAGGTCATTGCCCTGCTGAAAGAAGCATCCAAAAAGTATGAGCAGACGATTATTATGATTACCCACAACCGTAGTATCGCGCAAACGGCTGACCGGGTATTGCAGGTATCGGACGGTAACCTCACCGATTTTGGGAGGTGCCGGGAATGAAAAGCTATTTAAGCCTTGTGCCGATCTCTGCAAAGGTGCGGAAACGGCAGAATCGGATGACCATTCTGTGTGTCATTATTTCGATATTTCTGGTGACAGCAATTTTTAGCGTGGCGGATATGATGATTCGAACCCAAAGCGACCGAATGACCGGCAAAAACGGAAGTTGGCACATAGAGTTGGACGGCATTTCTCAAGAAACAGCCCTGAAAATTGCGGAGCGGGATGATGTGGTTTCGATTGGTGCAGTTACGATATTTAACCCGGACGGAGAACTGCCCTACCGCATGGACGGAAAAAGGGTTGTACTTTATGGTATTGATGAATCCTATCTGACAATGAATTCAACTGGTGCCGCCGAAGGACGCTTTCCGCAGGGAATGGGCGAAATCATGCTCAGCAGCAATGCAGCGCGTGTCCTTCAAGTTGCAGTTGGGGACACTGTTACACTACGTACGCCGTCCGGAGACTGGGATTTTACAGTGTCCGGTTTGGGCGGTGTGGAGGAAAGCTACTATTCCGGGCAATATTCTTTGATGGATGCCTACCTGCCGCGCACAGCATTTGCAGCGCTGATGGAGCAGAACAACGTCCATAATCTTCAAACGTCATATTATGTCCAGTTTACCAGCGCGTCTAAGGCAGCTAAAGCAATCCCGGAACTGACGGCACAGCATAACCTGCCGGAAAATGCTGTCTCAGAAAACACCGGTGTGATGGCTATCGCCGGACATAGCGATAGCAGCGCCGCAAAAAATGTTTACAGCCTTGCCGCAGTTCTGTTTGTGCTGGTTCTTCTGGCAGGTGTACTGATGATCTCCGGCAGCATGAACAGCAATCTGGCACAACGAATCCAGTTCTTCGGAATGATGCGCTGTATCGGCATGAGCAAATCTCAAATTATCCGATTTGTCCGTTTAGAAGCGCTTAACTGGTGCAAAACGGCTGTGCCCGTAGGCGTTCTGCTTGGCACACTTGCCAGCTGGAGCATTTGCGCGGCGCTGCATTATGGCATCGGTGGCGAGTTTTCCACAACACCGGTTTTTCAAATCAGTCCTGTAGGTTTAGTCAGTGGCATCGTGGTCGGTATCGTGACCGTCCTGCTGGCGGCAGAGTCACCGGCGCGACGGGCGGCACGGGTCTCACCTGTGGCGGCGGTCTCCGGCACGGGAGAGAATCTTTCCGCTTCGCGTCATGCTTCAAACTATAGCTTTGGAAAAATCGAGTTGTCGTTGGGAGCCCATCACGCCATTGCCGGTAAAAAGAACCTGTTTTTAATGACATCTTCTTTTGCACTCAGTATTGTTTTGGTGCTCTGCTTTTCTGTACTGCTTAAATTTGCCGGCTTGCTTTTGCCCGGTCAAGCTCCGTGGCAGCCGGATATTCTCTTGAACGGGTACGGAAACGAACAGGTATTGTCCCGCAGTATGGCAGAACAGCTGCGTGCGATTCCGGGTGTTGGGTATGTCTGGGGCGCAACCGGTCTTACCAACACTCCTGCCAGCAGTCCGCAGAAAGAGGTAGAGCATGTGGTGCTGGGTTCCTACGATGATTTTATGATGGAAAAAAGCAGGGATCTCGTTGTAGCAGGCAGGATGGCCGATCAGGCAGCCAGCAGCAACGAAGTCATGACGATCTATAATAAAAACAACCCGTTGAAGGTTGGAGATACCGTTTATATAAGCGGAAGAGACCTTACCATTGTGGGGGCTTTTTCGGAGGGAATGTTCCCGGATGATGTTACAGTCATCTGCCCACAGGCGCTATTTGACCGTCTGGTCGGAGCGCAGAACTATAATATGATCGGCGTTTTGCTGAACGATTCAGCAACAGAGCAGACTGTAATGCAAATTGCCCACCTTGCAACAGACGAGATCATTGTATCGGATGTGCGAGAGCGTAATTCGCAGGAAGCTGCTACCTATCTGGCTTCCAGAATTGTCGTATATGGTTTTCTGGCGATTATTGGACTGATTTCTCTTTTTAATATTGTCAACAGCATTTCGATGAGCGTTTCTGCCCGTACAAAGCAGTATGGCGTCATGCGTGCAATTGGAATGGATGGCAGTCAGCTTACTCGGATGGTTGCTGCGGAAGCCTTTACCTATGCTGTTTCCGGGCTGATTGTCGGCTGTATTGCCGGTCTGCTGCTGAGCCGTATGCTGTACGCTCGACTCATTACACGCTATTTTGGCATGACATGGCATCTGCCAGGAATGACGCTCTGCCTTATCATTCTATTCGTATTTGCTGCCGCAGCTCTTGCGGTTCATGCCCCAGCGAAGCGGATTCGAAACATGGCAATTACTGAAACAATCAATGAATTATAATTGCAATCCACTTTGGAAAATTTAATGTAACATCTGCCGGACGACGGCAAAGAAAAAATCCCCATCCCTCATTAATTGAGAGATGGGGATCACTGATTATTCTGTAATCTCCGGGATTTCTCCGACAAAGTTATAAATGATCCTGACTTCCTGCACTTTCTGTCCGTCAATCTTCTTGACTTCACCCACCAGAATCTTGCTGATGAGCCGGTTCAGCACCGCCTCGTCCAGTTCTTCAATGGCGGCGTAGCGCCGGATTTCCCGGATAAAGGTGCGGACTTCGCTTTCCTGTTCGTCAGAGTGTCGCATCATCAACATCAGGTCTTGCAGGCGCTTCTGGTTGGCTTCCTGCTCCTGTTCCAGCGCCGCCGTCAGCTTCATAAAACGCTGCTCGGTCAGTATCCCTTTAGCCTTATCGGTGTAAAGGCTCAGGAACATCCCGTCAATCTCCTGATTTCTGGCTTCCAGCCGCTGGCGTTCTTTCTGCGTCTGGGAAGCGTCTATCAGATACCGGCGCTCCATCCGGCTGCTCAGTCGCTGATAAAATGCGTCGGCATCTTTGAGAGCCTGTGCCGCCAGTTCCTGAATGTCCTTCAGAACAAGGTCATACAAATCCCTTGCCTCGATCTTATGGCTGGTGCAGGCGTTCTTGCCCAGCCGGTTGTAGGTCTGGCAGATATAATACGCCTTGTCAATCGGCTCCCGCATCTCGCCGGTAAAACGGTTTTTTCCGGTTCTGCCCACCTTTTCATACCGCACCTGCATGGACTTTCCGCAGGTAGCACAGTAAATGATACCGTGGAACAGGTTATAGAAGGGACAGGAGTTGCCTTTCATAATGGTAGGTCTGCGGTCAATGATTGACTGCACCTGCTCCCATTCTTCCGGGGAAACGATTGCTTCATGGCAATCCTCAATGATTTCCCAGTCCTCACGGGGGATAATGTCATAGGTGTTGGAACGAATCCCTTTCTGATGTGTCCGGCAGACCAGATGTGCGCCCTTATAGAATGGGTTTCGCAGGATATGACTGATCCTTGCACCGCCCCACGCATAATAGTTGACGTCACATTCCGTATTGCTCTTTACCCTCGTGATAGGAACCTTGTCATCCATGAGCTGCTTTGCGATCCGCATACAGCCCCAGCCGTCCAGCGCCATGTCATAGATTTTTCGGATCACCGGCGCCGTCTCCGGGTCAAGGATCAAATGCCCCCGGTCATCCGGGTCACGCATCAATCCGAGAGGCGGCTGCCCACCACAAAACTTTCCCTGCCGGGAACGGGTCATACGCCCCGCCAGCACCTTTTTGGAAATATCCCGGCTGTACATATCATTCAGGATATTCTTAAAGGGCGTGATGTCCATTTCCTGGCGGGTCAGGCTGTCAACTCCGTCTGTAATGGCGATATATCGTACATTGTGTTTGGGGAAAAAGATTTCGATATAGCTGCCGGCCTCGATATAATTTCTGCCCAGTCTGGACAGGTCTTTTGTGATGACACAGCCAATCTTTCCCGCCTCAATATCAGCAATCATACGCTGAAAGGAAGGACGGTTGAAGTTGCGGCCTGTATAACCGTCATCCACATAATACTCATACTGGAACATCCCGTTTTTTTCGGCAAAGTCCCGGAGCATAAGTTTCTGGTTGCTAATGCTCATGCTCTCATTATCGCTGCCATCGTCCAGAGAGATACGGCAGTAAAGCGCTGTGATTTTTTGATTGACTTGTTTTTTCCTGCTCATAGTGTTCTCCTTCTATGAACAGGGACACGATACCATTATAATACCATGTCCCCGTTCCTGATTCAACCGCTTTACGCCGCTTTTTGTGCCATTTCCCGATGTTCTAACCATTCCTCGAAGTGTTCGCAGGTCTGGCGCTCGATCAGCTGCTCAAAGGCTTCCCGCATGGTTTTGTCCCCGGAAAACTCCCGAACCACCACGAACCGGACTTTTTTATTCTGCTTCTTGTTTTTCTCCATAGGCTACCTCCATAGTGTGACAGTCCAGATAACCGTGTGCCGGCAACGAAGTCCGGCAACCAGCCTATAAAAACCTGTAAATGAATATCTGACTGTCAATCTTTGCTTGATAAGTTTTCTTGTAAAATCTCGTTGCTTTCGTTGCCGGACAGAAAATACTTGTGAAAAATCCTTTATTTATGGGCTTTTTCTATATCAAAACCATAGATTTGCCAGCAACGAACCCGGCAACCAACTGGCAACCATCCCGGCAACAGACCATCATTCTCAGGCAATCCACTCCTTCGGAAGTTCCAGCTGGCGGCATTCTTCCTCGCTCAGTTCCACAAATCCGCCTTCGTTGTCGGACAGTTTGTTGTCGAAATTGTCACATTCCCAACCCTTTTGCCTGCCGTACCCGGCGAACATCCTGGGATTGGAGAAAGGCTTCCAGCCGGTCACGACTGTGTTCATGATCTCGTTGATATTGTGCAGCTGCCACCGCTTCGGCTGGTCAAAGGTATGCCCCAGCGCCTCCTTGAACAGCTGCTTGGAACAGACCATGTTCCCAGTGTAGTGTTCCAGAAAGCCCTGTATCTGCCCGGCCTCCGTATCCTCCGGCATGAAGTCCTTCTGCACCTCCACCAGCTGACGCTGGATGCTCTTGCTGAATTTCATGGAATACTGTCCGCTGCGGTAAATGGTCATGGCTTCTGCCCACACCTGCAAAAGATAGGCTCTGGAAGCATCCTCGTCCTCCAAAATATGAACCTCCGCATTCTCCGAGTAAATCATGATTGGGAGAAAGCGCCGGTTCCCGGCCCGATCCAGCGGCAGGAAGTCCAATGTGTTGGAAGAACCGCCGAACACACACTGCCGCAGCCGGTCTTTGGGCTGGGATTCATAAGGCGTTCGGTAGGTTTCCTTCTGTCGGCTGATAAAGGAGCGAATTTCTTCAATGCTCTTTGCGCTGCTGGTGGCAAGCATTTCCGACATCTCGATGATCCAGTGGCCTTGCAGCTTCTGGAACACCCGGTCATCGTCCAGCTTTTTCAGGTCATCGGAAAACCACTCGTCCCGGATTGCCAGCAGGCGGAAGAAAGTGGACTTCCCGGCACCTTGGCCGCCTACCAGACAGAGCATTTCCTCATATTTGGAACCGGGACGGAATACCCGGCGGATAGCGCCCAGCAGGAAGTGTTTCAGCATTTCTTCCACATAGTCGCTTTCATCAGCGCCAAGAAAGTGGTGCAGGCAGGAACGGATGCGGGGTGTCCCGTCCCAGACAAGGCTGTTCAGCACATCCTGAATCGGGTGATAGCAATTTTCGTTTGCTACAATGGAAAGTGCAGCTGTGATCTTTTTCTCACTGGTCAGCTCGTAGTTCTGCTCAAAATAGAGGAGAAGATATTTCACATCGGTATCTGTTAAGGCGCTGGTGTTCCTGCGCCAGCCCAAATCCCGTACAATGTCCACCCGGTCGGTCAGGAGATTTAACCGGATAGCATCCCGCAGGAGCGGATCACAGCAGAACACGATCCGGCAGTTGTCGATGGTATTGGCGGTTTTTCCCTTATCGGTGACAGAAAGGCTCTCCCGCACATCTTGGGCGCTCTGTTCCGGCGCTATGGCCTCGGCTGCGCTCATCACAGCCTGCCGGGTGGCTGGCGGTAAATTCTGATATTCGCTGCTCAATTTTCTTCACCTCTTTTCCATACTCAGCAACCACGGAAGCACGTTCTTCTATGCTGTCAGACAGGAGAATATCCAGCAGATATTCGATATATGGCTGCCTGTGCAGAGCCTCCACAAACAGGGGATGCCAGTCATCCTCCGGCTGTTTGGGAGCATATTCTTCTTTCCAGCGTTCCAGCAGACGCAGGTAATCGCACAGCACCCGAAAACATTTCTGCTCTGCCTGCCGGTATCGCACTTCCTCGCTGATTTTTCTTTTGATGATTGCCTTTCGTGGCGGACCATGACCTTTGCTGTCAAGACTGACAGAGAAATCCTCTGCCAGCTTCAAGGCAGCTTCCTTACTGCCCAGTCCAAAGAGGCGGGAAGTGAAATCAATCACATCTCCGTCCCCCTGACAGGCAAAGCAATGGAACCGCCTGTCCACCTTCATGCTGGGATGTCTGTCATCGTGAAAAGGACAACAGGCCATCCCGTTCCGTCCTACTGGAATCCCATAAAATTCCGCAGCCTGTCTTGTCGTGACAGACTGCTTTACTGTTTCAAATACATTCGATTTCCCCACCTCCAAACAAAACAAAAGGCACCCGGTTTCCTCAGAAAATCAGATGCCTTACAACTCCATATCCTGTTTTTTTGTCGGGGCGATCCGCCCCTCACGTTCCCATCGCTCCCGGTTCTTCCGGTCAGCGTCCAATTTGCCTTTCGCCAGCTTCTCTTTGATGGATTCTCTGGCTTTTTTCTTAATCTGCTCTTTGCCAGCCTGCTTGACCTCCGGCTTCAGCAGCACAGCCTGCACCTTTTTGAGAATCTTTTCTGCGGACTGCTGTAATTTTTCCCGTGCCCTTCCCAGTAGGGTATTTGCAATCTTCACCACTTCCGGCGAATTTTTTGCATTGGGGGATACCACGCTCTTTCGGTATTTCTCGATCACTTCCAAATCCTCAAGCTGGGTCTGTTCCCGTACCTTGTCTGTCACGACCTCCACTGCCTTGTCATAGGCCACATCGGAAACATCCTCCAACAGCGTCTCCACATCCTCGATTTTGAGCGTCAGTTCTTCCAGCTTTTGCTCCTGCGCCGCCATCTGTTCTTTCTGCTTCATCAGGATATAATCCTGCTTTTCCAGATAGTCACGCCCACCATAGGACGGCTCCTGTTCCAGATGAAGTCCATGCCGTTTGGCAATGTCAAACAGGATTGTCCGGCAGACTGCATCGAAAGTCTGTTTCCGGTTATTGTGCTTTCCTTTGGGCTGCTCCGGTTTTGGGAGAGGGATACCCAGTTCCTCCAGCGCCTTTTCCTGCTGGGGACACAATTCTCCATACCGATTTTCACAGTCGAACACATGGCGCTCGTGAATATGCGGTGTTCCCTCATCCAGATGGAGCGCCCAGTCTAAAATGTGGATATGAGAACCGAAACGGCGCTCAAATTCTTCATAAAATTCACTGACGATGAGCGCCAGCGTTTCCGGTGAGACGGATTCCTCTATCGTGCCGATCTGGTAGATGCTTTCTTCCGGACAGGTCTTGTTATTTTTCAAGAGGTCATCCACAGTACGGTTGCGCTCAATATGCCGGGTTTTCTCATTCCGGGCGTTCTGGGCATTTACATGGTCGGCATAATGCTCGTAGTAATACATCCGCTCAATTTCCTCAAAGCTGAAATCCGGCTGCTCCGGGTTATCCCGAAAGTCGTGGGTGGTAAATCCCCGGTAGCAGTCCCAGTACACATTTTGTCTGGCACGCTCAGCGTCAATGTGTTCGCTGTTTTCTACATCGAACCGGCGGTCATTGTGACGGGGATTGTAAGTGCCATGCTTCCCGGAGCGCCCATTGTGCCTTGTTAATTTCAAACATTTTTCCTCCTTCCTGCAAAGCTGTTCCGGGCTGGGGAGGGCGGCGAAGCCGCCAAACCTGCGGAATTTTGCGTCAGGTAATACCCAGTACAAGTTGACGCAGGCATCAACTTTCCCTGGGCAAGGCGTTTCACCCTTGACCCGATGGGACTGCCGCCCTCAACCCGCCAAGGCACTTCGTCCTTGACCCGATAATGGCTGCCGCCCTTAACCTGCCAATGGGCGTTGCCCCTTGACCCCAGCAGTGCGCTGCCGCCCCTGCACCCAGCCACAAAGGGATTGCATCCCTCTGTACTCCTGCACCGGAAAAACCGGCATCCACCGCTGATACGGTGTCCGCCAGCTTTTCCGGCTCCGTATCCATACATCTGCACCAATCGCAGGAAGTGGATACGGAATACGCCTGCGGGGATTACCGTTCAAAATACTGGGTGCAGACCCGGTATTTTTTGGTAAATCGCCCTCATTTCAAGCAATTTTTTCTTCTGTCTGTATGACTTGAAAGCCATGTTCCTTTGCGTACTCCCTTGCAGCCGCCAGCCGTTCTTCACTGTACGGCGGCACCAGCCGGATAGAAAGGCGGGATTTGTCCAGCACATAGGTCGCGCTGCCTTCCGGTGTGCTGCGCTCCAACCTACACAATAGCGGATACTTCCTACTGAAATCTTCCAGCCTGCGTTTTAAGCTGGCGTTGAAGGTGTAAATACTGGCAATGTTCTCGCCCTCGTTCCAGTTGATGATGGTTTCTTTTTCATATTTAGACAGCTTCCTCATACAGTTCCTCCTCATAATCGGTGTTTGCTTTCAGCACACGCAGGCGGTGCTTGATCCGGTAATACTCATCCATCTCCATGCGTAGGCAGTGATAGAAGCTGTCGTACCAGCTTTCGTCTGTCTCTGACTCAATTTTCCTGGTCAGATGAAGCATCTGCCCTTTAGCCTCCGGGTCAACGGTCAGCGCTGTCAGCCATTTCAGCCTTGTCACTGTGTTGTGATGGCTGGGGCAGGCGTAAGCGTAAAGAATTTTCTTTTCCTTCATATTCAGTTTCATAATGATCTACCTCCATTCATTTGCTGCGGTGCGGTATGCCCCGCATGGTTTACTTTTCTATCTGCCGGTCTGTCTGCAAGCCGCTCCTGCCCGGATTTTCTCCCGGCGTATTGTCCTCTTTGGTGCGCTCCCGTCGTCACAAAATCCATGATTTTGCGGGAACCCTTTTATCGCGTCACTTCCCCGGAGGTCATACCCCTTGCAGCCGGTCATTCGATTTTCAAGGTTCTGTGTCTCCTGACAAGAACCAGTTTACCGAAAAAAGGGGGCTGCTCCCGTATGTCCAAGACGTTGGAATAGCGCACAAAAACCGCATATTTCCACGCTCTCGGAAACGTGCTATAATGAAAAAAATATTGAAAAATGTTGACGAGAGGGGGTGCTTTGATGTACACAAAACTGTCAATCCCGGAACGGCTCAAAGACCTGCGGGTGGTGGATAAGCACCTGACACTGGAACAGCTGGCAGAACAAACCGGCCTGTCCAAGTCGGCGCTGGGGAAATATGAGGGCGATGACTACAAGGACATCAGCCCATTTGCGATTGCAACGCTGGCAGAGTTTTACGGCGTGTCCACCGACTATCTGATGGGGCTGTCGGAAAATAAGACCATCCCTAATTCTGATCTCCAGTCGCTCCATTTGAGCGATGAAATGATTGAGCTATTAAGAAGCGGCAGGATCAACAACCGTCTGCTCTGCGAGCTTGCCACCCATGAAGGTTTTCCCCGGCTCATGACGGACATTACCGTTATCGCTGACCGTATCGCCGGTATGCGTGTCAGCCAGATGAATCTGGAACTGGAAGCTGCCCGGCAGAGCGTCATGGAAAGCTATGCGCCGGGAGACGATGACCTTTATATGCGAACCCTTGAAGTCGCACAGATAGACGGAGAGGATTATTTCAATCACATCGTCCATAAAGACATTGACAAGATCGTAAAAGACATCCAAACAGCACACACAAACGACGCTACCACCGCTGATGAACGGCAGGAAACCGTAGCCGAAGTCCGGCAAAAGTTTGAAAAGCTTGTGCAGACGGGAACCAGCGGAGAGGAAGCCTTTATTCAGGTTTTCTGCGACCAGATGGAAATTCCTTATGAGAAACTGACTTCTGCGGAATTTACTGCCTTTTTGGGAATCCTCAGAAAATCCAAAAAAGCAAAACGAACTAAAAGTATGCGGGGAAAGGGCAGCCCAATTCCTCCCAACCGGAATGGCAGACAGAAGCGTTAATAAAAGAACCACCCGCTGGGTAATCCAGTGAGTGGCTCAAAAAAGATATGCTGTTATTTCTGACAGACATCCTACCTTTTTCAGAATCCAGCTGATCGTGTCCCTGTTCATGTAAAATTCAAGGCAACTGAACTCTTCATCAACAAGTATGGCATATCTTTCCCCAATTTTTGATAGTTGAGTGAATGGGAGGTTTCCCGTCCACGGCTCTCTCCGGTATTGTAGGTGTCGATGGTTTCCTTGCCCAGCACGGCAGCCAGCTCTTTGAGGGTAGTCGGCTCTTTACCGCCCAGGAAGATGGATGTATCCATGTTACCGATGATGGTATCTGCGTTATCCTTATAGATCGCCTTGAGCTGACTCTGTGCCTGCAACACCAGACAGGCAGAGATTTCACGGCTTCGGATGGTGGCCACCAGCTTTTCCAGTTTCGGAATCTGCCCGATGTTAGCACACTCATCAATCAAACAGCGCACATGAACCGGAAGCCTGCCGCCATACACATCATCGGCCTTTTCACAAAGCAGGTTGAATAACTGGGTGTAGCACATGGAAATGAGAAAGTTAAAACTGTCATCCGTATCACTCATAATGAGGAACAGGGCCGTTTTTCTGTCTCCCAGCGTATCCAGTTCCAACTCATCGTAGGATGTAACCTCGCGTAGCTCCGCAATATCAAATACGGCCAGACGCGCACCGCAGGAAATCAAAATCGACTTAGCGGTTTTGCCGGCTGCCAGCTTATATTTCTTATACTGCCGCACTGCGAAGTGGTTTGGCTTTTCCGATTCCAGTGCATCAAACATCAGGTCTACTGGGTTTTTGAACTCCTCGTCATCCTCACGGACTTCCATGGCGTTGATGAACTCGATGAGGGTGGAGAAGTTTTGCTCCTCCACCGGAGCTTCATAGTGGATATATCCAATCAACGCGCAATACAGCAATGTTTCCGCCTTGACCCAGAAATCGTCTCCGGCCTTGCCTTCGCCTTTGGTGTTGGCAATCAGCGTCGTAACCAGCTTCAAGATGTCCTTTTCGCTGTGAATGTACGAGAAAGGATTGTAGTGCATACTTTTTTTGAAGTTGATGGTATTCAACACCTTAATCCGGTATGGCTCATAGATTACCTTTCCGTGCTTGTCCTTCATGGGCTTTCCGTCCTTCCCCAGCTTGGGCGCACCCCTTTGGAGCATTTTTCCGCACTCCACCAAAATGGTTCCCTTCGGGTCTGTGACCACATAGGAACTGTGCATCTGCATCAGATTCGGTTTGAGCCAGAAGCGGGTCTTACCGGAACCGGAGCCGCCAATCACCAGCACATTTTTGTTTCTGGCGGTCTTTGGGTCCTTGGGGCGGCTGTTCATTGTCAGGCTCTCCGTTTTCGTCAGAATCACATTGTTCTGGAATACCGGGTCGATGTAGGGAGCAATGTCCTCATGGGTTCCCCAACGGGCGGAACCGTATTCCATGCCGTGCCTGTACTTCTTGGCGTTCTTGCTTTTCAGGTACACAGCCAGCCGCAGGCCGCCGCCGCAGCACAGGCCCACCAGCAGGTCCAGCGGGTGCAGGCTGGGCCACCAGCTGGCCAGCGCCACCGGCAGCGTGGAGAAGAACGAGAGCATTTTTGCCGAAGCGTCCGCACCCACGGCCATCCGCCACGCTTCACCGAAGTTGGTGGAGAAAAGCCCCATCAGGATATACGGCAGATTCAGCAAAATGAGCTTTTTGATGTTCAGCTGCTTTTTCATCGTTCCAGCTCCTTCCGCTTGTTCCGGTCCACGACGGCGTGTTTTACCAGTTCTTTGAACTGGCTCAGCTTTGCCAGCACGGACGGGCGCTCGGATTTCTCCGCCTTCTTGACCTTTTTCCCGGTGTACTCGGTAAAAGCAGCGGTCAGGGCATCCGCGTCCCGACCCTTGAAAAAGATCAGGTACTTGGGTGGGGAGCTGCTGCGGTCCTTCTTCACCGCATAGTCCACACCATATTTCCGGGCGATCTTCTCAAACTCCTTGATGGAGGGGTCGGTGATCTCGATGTTGGAAACGCCCTGATTCTGGCCGATCAGCTGTTTCACCGTCTGCTTGCCGTGGGGAATCACGGGGGTATCCCGGCTTTTCTGCTTTTGCAGCTTCTTTTCCTTGCGGTGGGCAAGGTATTTGGTGATGGCGGCTTTCATCAACCGCCCGGTAAACTTTGTTCCGCTGACTACCAGCGTCAAAGTCCTGTTTTCCACTTCCTCCTGCATAGGTCATCGCCTCCTTTCCACGGATTTTGCAGGGGTGGCACTTGATACTAAGGCGGGACCACCAGCCGCCGCAGCAGGTATTTCAGCATGGCAGGCTCCTTTCAGCGCAGCTGGTCGGAGCGGTCATAGTACAGATGGCCCTGGCGCACTTTGGCATGGCTGAAAATCTTGATGTGGCCCTTTTCCTGGTTCTCCAGGCTTTTCTGGTATCCGGCCTCCGTCAGAAACAGGCGGGTCCGTTCACCTTTCCAGCCCACCGGGGAATCGTCGGTCAGCACATCGAAGATAATCATGTGCCGGGTGTCCTCGGCAAACCGCTCCAAATCCATGTACTCATGGCCGTGGTAGTTCTGCGCCCCGGCTTTGAGGCGCATTTCCTCCATCAGCTGGCCCACGGTCTTACGCTCAGGCATGGCGTGCGCCTCCTTTCCCGCGTCCCTGGCCCTTCACGGTCAGGATACCGTCCAGGGTGGTGGCGGTGATCCGCAGGCGCTCGGCGGTGGCAATGTCATTCTTCACGATCTCGTCGATGCCGTGGCCGCAGACCACCAGCACATGTGACCGGCGCAGGTAGTCCCGCGCCATATCCAGCCCGTCCTTGTGTTCCTGGGGAATCTCGTCCTTGAGGAAGGTAGGCAGGAACAGCACCGGGCAGATGGGCGAATACCCGGCGTCGTACACCTGACGACAGTAGGCCGCAGCGTTCTCGGCGTTCTCATACTGGCTGTTGCTCCAGGGAGCCGTAATGTAGGCAAGAGGTCGTTTCATAGCAAAATCCTTTCTCCCGGTGTTTTCGGGTAGCAGAAAAGCGGCTGTTTACCAGCCGCCTGCGTACATATCGTGGTTGACTTGTGCGGTGTAGTGGTTGCTGATCGTGGTCGGCGCATTAAACAGCACCGCAAGCAGATACTGCTTCATGTTGCGGATTTCGGTGGTATTGTTCCGCAGGCATTCCATGACAAACTCGATGTGGGAGCAATCCAGCTTCAAAAAACGGGAGCGGACCACCTCATGGGGGAAGTCGCTGCCAGCGATCCGGGTGGTTTTCCGCTTGGCGCAGACGGTCTCCACCATCAGCTCCACAATCTCGTCCAGGTCCTCCCGATAGGTGGTAAACTCCCGGCACAGGTGGTCATACTCGATGTTCTCCAGAATCAAATCCCGATAACTTTCCATCTCTGAGACAGACATCGCATCCCTTCCTTTCCGTTCCGGCAGCTGTGCTGCCGCTGGCTCCCGGAAGGGAATGGAATCGGTACTTGCTCCCTGAGTAATTGATTTTTGAGTATTTGATTTCTCTATATTTAATTCTGCGGGCTTTTCCGTATCTGGTGAAGCCATATCCGGCTGGGGCGTATCCGGGTTCTTCGGCTGTGGCTGCTCATATATGACATACTCCGTATCACTGATGCGTCCCTGGCGGTCACGCAGTTTGTGCCGCACAATGTAACCGGCAGCCTCCAATTCCCGCAACGCAGCGCCTATGGCATCCACGCCCTCCTTACAAATCTTTGCAAGACCACGGGTGGTGTAATTCCAGTCCTCTGGCAAAGACAGCATCATGGAAAGCAGCCCCTTGGCTTTTAACGACAGATTTGCATTTCGTAAATGATGATTGCTCATCACGGTATAATCACGGGTCCGTTCAATGCGAAAAACGGCCATCGACCTCACTCCTTCCGAATTTGGGGTACAAAAAAACCGCAATCCTCATTCCAAAGAATTGCGGTGTTCAACACTTTTCAAATTTTCTTGCATAGAGCCAAAACAGCGGCTTTTGAGGACGCGCCTCTGTAAATGGCTCCTCCTGGGTGAAAGGAAGTGTTTGCATCACGCGGTCAATATCCGTTGTATCCATGTCATGCTGAGATTTGCAATCTTCCCGGATTGCTTCTTGAATTTCCTTTACCGTACACATAGTCATTCCTTTCCTTTCGTTGTATAGGTTTATGAGCGGCGGCGTTTTCTTGGTTTGAAATCGAGGATATGTCCCTCAATCACACGAGCGTAACGCTTGATCTTGATCTCCCGGCGCTGCTGGCTTTGCAGAGCGGCCTGATACCCGTCCTCGGTCAAAAACAGCCGCATTTCCTCTCCGGGACTGCCGTAAGCTGCGCTGGGACGCAGGACGGAAAACTCAATCATCCAGCGTGTGTCATCCCAAAACCTCTCTACGGCGAGAATGTTGTGTCCTTTCAGCTCACGGGCTGAAATATCCCTCATAGGCGGCTCCTTTCATCGTTCCTGGTCTCTCTGACGCTTTTTCTGCCATGCCTCCAGCAGCTTGATGATGGTTTCCTGCATCCGCTGGGGCGTATAGCTTTTAGGGAAATACTTCCGCAAGGTATCAGAGGTAAATGTCACTCGGTCCAGATCGCTTTTCTTTTCCTCACCCATGATGACACGCATCATATCGAGGGTCAGATGCCCCTCCTGACTGTATTTCTTGAGCCGCTGGGCTTGAGAAAGAGAAGGGGTAGCCTGTTCGCTGTCCATTGCGTCCAACAGGTCTACCTGTTCCTCCTTTTTGAGAAAGGACAGCTCATAGGCAGGGTTCAGGGCAATCTTCTTTTCATCCACCATGTCCAGCAGTTCGGGAATCAACTCTGTCAGACGGATATAGCGCTGAATTTGATTTCTGCTTGAACCAGCCTGCTGAGCCAATATTTCATCGGCTCTCAACTTCGTCCCAACTTGGGACGAAGTTAAATCAACTCGCTCTCCCTGATGTTTCATGGCGTCCAGCTTCATCTTGTAGGCAAAGGCTCTTTCACTTGGGAGCAAGCTTTCTCGTTGCAAATTGCTGTCAACCATAATGATCGTGGCGGCATCATCATCCAAATCCCGAACAATGACTGGCATGGTCTCCTTGTCTGCCAGTTCACTGGCTCTGTGCCGCCTGTGTCCGGCTACCAGCTCATAACCACCCTCCGGGTCCGGTCGAGCAATCGCCGGAACCAGAACGCCATACTGCTTGATACTGTCAGCGGTCTCCATCATGGCTTCGTCATCCTTGACTTTGAATGGGTGGTTCTTAAAGGGATGCAATTCAGACAGCGGAATCTCCTGAATCTTTTCCAGCTTTGCATCTTGACGGCCTTCTTCGGTGGAGAACAGATCATCTACCGAGGCCAGCTCTATTTTTTTCGCGCTGCTTTTCAAGTTTCAACACCTCCTTCGTCAGATTTCGATACCCCTCTGCCACTTTGCCGCCAGGGTCATGGGCGAAAATACTTTTTCCCTCTGCGCTAATTTCCTTTGCCCGGACAGAGTGGGGGATCTCTGTGCCGAATACTTTGATCTTGCTGCCATAGGTCTCACGCAGGAGCGCGGAGATCTCTTTGGCAAAGTTGGTTCGGCTGTCCACCATCGTCAGCAGGATACCGTCTATCTGGAGCTTGGGGTTGATCTGCCGCTTTACCTTGTTTACCGTGGAGAGCAGCTGTTCCAGCCCTTTGGCGGGCAGATACTCCGCCTGAACGGGAATGATGATCCTGTTCGCAGCGGCCAGCGCATTGACCGTGAGCATCCCCAGGGAGGGCTGACAGTCGATGAGAATATGGGAGTATTGCCCCTTCAGCGTGTCCAGATATTGCCGCAAGATAGTCTCACGGCTCATGGCATTTACCAGGGATACCTCCATACCGGATAACTGGATGTCCGCAGGCATCAGGTCAACGCCTTCCGCATGATGCAGAATACCTTCTCCAGTGCGTATAGGCTGATCCATCAGAATTTTGCCCATTGCATCGGACAATGTAAATGGCAACTTGTCCGGTTGCGGATTTCCCAGGCTGATTGTCAGGCTCCCTTGTGGGTCCCCGTCGATCAGAAGGACTTTCTTTCCGGCCTGCGCCAGCCCGATTCCCAAGTTGGCACAGGTCGTTGTCTTGCCAACGCCGCCTTTCTGGTTAGCAATGGCGATGATTTGCGTGTTCATTGACTTCACCTCATTTCTAATTATTGCTGTTGCTTCTGGAAATAGAAAAAGCCGCCACTTCAAAATTAACAGTGAAGTGACGGCTCTTTCTATCGCCGGAATACGAGTTCCTGAAATGAAAAAAGCACCCAGCATTTATACTGTGTGCTACATCAAATTCATATTCAATTATTCAAATTAGCTCAAACTATGCCAAACTGCCACAGCCAAAAAACGAGGGAAAGGAGGGCTGAAAAGCACCCCAAAAATCGGCTCTCGGTTAACCACTTTGGGAACCACTTCCCCCTCTTTTCGCCCTCTTTTTGGCCAGTTAACCACTTGCGGACCACTAAAAATTGGATGAAATCGGCTCTCGTTTTGCCAAATTTGGTCAAACCATATCAGCCCGTTTAGATATAGCAAAAGCCCGGAAAACCTTGATTTTCCGGGCTTTTTGAACCATTTTGATATAGTCTGAGCAGTCGATTATCGCTTGCTGAACTGCGGAGCGCGACGAGCTGCTTTGAGACCGTATTTCTTACGCTCTTTCATACGTGGATCACGTGTAAGGAATCCTGCTGCTTTAAGAGCTGGTCTGTAGTCTTTATCTGCCTCGAGGAGTGCTCTGGAAAGACCATGACGGATTGCTCCAGCCTGTCCTGTGTATCCACCGCCGTGAACGTTAACGATCACATCGAATTTACCCTCTGTCTCTGTTAAAGTGAGTGGCTGACGAACGATAACTTTCAGAGTCTCAAGACCGAAGTACTCATCGATGTCTCTTTTATTAATAGTGATTTTACCTGTTCCAGGTACCAGGTAAACTCTCGCGATTGATTTCTTTCTTCTTCCTGTTCCGTAGAATTTTGCGCTAGCCAATGTTTTCTACCTCCTATTAAAATGTTAAAACTTCAGGCTTCTGAGCCTCATGTTTGTGCTCTGGTCCTGCGTATACGAAAAGTTTCTTGTTCATAGCTCTTCCAAGAGGTCCTTTCGGAAGCATTCCCTTAACTGCGAGCTCGATAACCTTCTCAGGTTTCTTTGCTAACATTTCTTTTAATGTGGTTTCTTTCATTCCACCAACATAGTCGGAGTGGTTATAATAAATCTTCTGCTCAAGCTTCTTGCCTGTAACTTTGATCTTATCAGCGTTTACAACGATTACATAATCTCCTGTGTCAACGTGCGGTGTAAACTGAGGTTTGTTCTTTCCTCTTAAAACACTTGCAACACCGGAAGCCAGACGTCCCAGAGTGCAACCCTCTGCGTCAACTACATACCATTTTCTTTCGATTTTATCCGGATTAGCCATATAAGTCTGCATGGTCCTACCTCCTGTTATTTATCAACGATAATGTTTCTCAAACCGCGGTACTTCCGCGAAAAAAAGTAAATGGAAACGCGGGTGCAAAATAAATCGCGGAAATGTCCGAAACCGCTGATAAAATGCCATCGCCGGGGCTATTGGCTCAAGCATCTTCGCACTACGTCACATTGAGTTATTATATTATAAGGCACCTTGCCTGTCAACTGTTTTTTGCTTTAATTTTCAACAAAATTCACCGTATTTCCTTCATCCCTGTTGTGCCTTATTGATCATCTGCTTTCCACTGACCGGGATCAGGATTTTCAGCTCAAACCAGTTATCCTTCTGGCAGGCTACTGTGGAACCGCCATACTTCTCCACCGTTGCACAAATACTCTTCATCCCGTAACCGTGAAGCCTTTTATCCTTCTTTGTAGTCACAGGCATTCCATTTCGAAACTGGATCTTCTCGTCACAGTAATTCTCCGTGCGAATCCGCACAAACTGCTTTTCCCTGGAAACATACAGCCAGATCAGACGTTTTTCCTTCTCCTTCTGCCTACTGACGCTTTCAATGGCATTGTCCAGCATATTTCCGAACAGGGCACTGATATCCATATCCTCCATAAAAGACAGGCTCTGTCCTTCCATGATCACCTTCAGCTCGATCTCTCTTTTCTGGCATACCATGGATTTATTTGTGAGAACCGCATCCAGGATCTGATTTCCGGTTTTGTTCTGTGTCTCATAGACCTTGATCTCGTGTTCCATCTGATCCAGATATTCTCTGGACTTTCCGGTATCTTCCTGGCTTCTCAGAAGATTGATCTGGTGCTTCAGATCATGATATTTCTGGTTAACCACATCAATGCTCTCTCTGGACAGCTGATAATTTTTGTACTGCATCTCCATAATATTCCGAAGAGCATCTTTTTCCAGGCGCATCTGCATCTCTTTTACCTGGATATGATAGGCATACAGCACAGCCATACCGCTTAGGTCCACCAAAGTACGGATAATAAAGATATCCATGACAAAACGTCCGCTGAACAGTCCGTTCTGATCCAGATAACTCAAATTACTCATTCCGAAAACCGAAGCCGCTACAATGACAACAACCAAAAACTCCCGTCTTGTTACATTCAGCTCCTCGATATCCTTCTTCAGATAGCGCTCCATCAGAAACAGGATTCCGAAAAGCGCCCCGTAGACAGCCCCCATGATCACCCATTCCCACCAGAATCCACATCCGGTAAGATCATGGATATAATAAAAGATCTGCCAGCACAGCGAAGCCGCAAACTCTCCGTTGATAAAAGCCTTCACACAGAAAAAGCCTGCCTCCCGTGCCGTGAACCGATTACATATATAAATATAAAAATAGATCAGAGCGATGATCACTACCATCGCCGGAATAAACAGCGCGTTTCCCACCCCATGTGTCCATGTCATAAATAATAAAAGGAGGACAAACTGAACACAGCTTACCGCACCCAGCTTCCATCCCTTTAATTTTTTCTCATTGGAGCCTGCGATCACAAACTCGGACATGGCATAAGCTATGGCATAGTAATAACCGGGTGTGTTCAACACCTCTCCTGCATTCATTTGCCCACCTCATTCAAATATTCATTTAACGCGTCAAGGAAAGGCTTCCGTCTGCTGCGGCTGACCTGAATCACGTCGCCGTTCACGCATACGTCACTTCCCACATAATTCTCCACATATTCCAGATTTACAAGATAGCACCGGTTGCACCGGGAAAATTTCGCCGGATCAAACTGGCTGTCCGCATCCTTCATGCTTCCCTTGGTACTGTATTCCCCTTCCGTTGTATGATAGATCAGAAGATGATCCTGCACCTCCACATAACAGATCTTCGATACATCCAGCTTCTGTTTTCCACCCTTCAGGGAAATGGTGATATACTCTCTGGCCGAAGTCTTCAGCCTGGAAAGCGCCCTTCCCATACTTTCCGAAAAAGAAAACCAGGAGATCGGCTTCAGCATGTAATCCAACGCATTGACCTTATATCCCTGTATGGCATACTGTGGGGCATTGGTGATAAAAATGATCTCCACATCCTTATCCAGCTCCCGGATCTTCTCCGCCGCCTTCATCCCATTCATAAAAGCCATCTCAATATCCATAAGGAGAAGATCATAGTCAGCAGAATATCCTGTAACGATATCCTCGCCATCCTGAAATTCCTCAATAAAAAATTTCAGATTCTGTTCTTTTTCGTATCTGTGGAGACAGTCCAGAAGCGCCCTTCTGTCCTGCCCACTGTCTTCTACTACCGCAATACGGACCATAGCTGCCTTCACCCCCATGAAAACTACATTTCACATGAGTTCAGTATACCAAGAAAGCAGCTTTGAAACAACAGTAAAATCAGTCTTCTTCCCAGGTTCCGCCTGCTGCCAGCACTGCTTTTTTCTGATTTTCCTTAATGATCCTGTGATCTTCCTCGATGTGTTTTTCCACATCCAGTCTGCTCATCATAAATACAATGATGGCAAAAGTGATCACTTCCATTCCAAGGAACGCAAAAGCAAGGACGTTTTCCACACCGCCCATCTGACGGTATACGATATTTCCTGTATGATCAGCCACATTACTGATAACCGTAAGTGTTGACGGATCACAGGCAACTCCTGTGTTGGTATAGCCTGCAAAAGTAAGCAGGCCGTTAATGATACCGGTACAGATTCCGGTGAGGCCTACCATGATGGAGCCATATACAGACATGGTAAATCCATCGCTCCGGAAACCGTTTTTCGCTTCCAGATGATCAAGAACATCGGACAGCAGTGCCATTGTCACATACATAGCCGGAATGCTTCCGATTCCCTTCAGAATCATTCCCACACAGACCAGCACAAAGCTGTGTACATTGATAAAGCATACCAGACCGCCGATAACCGAGAAACATAAGCCAAGGACAACGGCCCGCTTCTTTCCAAGCTTGTTTGCGATCGGCCATGCCACGAACATACCTACCGCTGTGGGAAGTCCGCCGATCAATCCCAGAGTTGACATCAAGGTTCCTGATGTCTGCTCCGGATTTGCGGAATTGATCACGCTGTCAAACATCCATCTGGCATAAAAGCTCATGGAACTGTTTTTGACTAGCTGTCCCATCTGGAACAGAAGAAAATAGAGAATGATGATCCACCAGTATTTGTTGCAGATACATCCCTGCACCTGTTTTTTCAGCGGGATCTTTTCTTCCTTTATGTTCAGATTGATGTTCTCTTCCGTAATACGTTCTCTTGTAAAATAATATTCCAGAAGGATACCCAAGAAACAGAAGAGACACAAAACGATGGAAATGATCCTCCAGTGTGAATAGCTTGCCGCAACATCGATTTCACCGTTATCCGACACAAAAAGATAACTCTGAAGAAGAATCGGAACGATAATGCTGGCACCGATTCCCGCAGAAGCAACCATAGCCGCATTGGAAAATGTGGCAAGCATACCTCTCTGGGAGGAATCTCTCGTAGAAAGCGCTACCATGGAGCTGTGTGCCGTATAAAAGCATGGATATGCAAGCGCATAGTACAGGTTGTAGGACACTGCGATCCAGATCATCTGTACAGCTCCGCTCTGATCTGTCGGAGTCATGAACAGAAGGATCACTGCAACTACGATCATTGGTGCGGAAAGCAGCATATACGGTCTTGCTTTTCCCTGGGAAGTCCTGGTATTGTCGATCCATCTTCCGATCAGAAGATTTCCCAGTACGACAAAGATTACGGATACCACCGGAAGCATGGTCGCAAACACGCCAAACTTCGTCCAGCCGAGAACATCCACATAGTAACGGTTCAAATAAGCACCAAAAATAGAGTTTGCAAGCATGGCGCAAAAAGGTGCCAGAAAATATCCGATGATCATCTCCGGAATCTTTACATTCTCTGATTTTATTTTCGTGTGAAAAATTGGATTTTCCACAATTTTAGTGATTTTCACAGATATTTTCCTCCTACTTCAGATCAAATGCGTGGAAATCAAAGGAGCCTTTTCCCTCATAGCAGAAAAACAGTGCTTCTTTTTTTCCGAGGCCCGCAAGCTTTGCGGAAAAGTTTTTCCGTTCTCTCCCTGCCTTTACCTGAATGGAAGCTACCGGTTTTCCGTTCTCTTCGGTTCTTATATAAACGGTTCCTCTGGCATTTCCGCAGATATTGATACGAATCTCTTTCGTCTCTGACAGGTCAAAATATTTGTACCCTGCCACAGCCCCATCGCACATATGCGCTACATACTGGTCCTCGCCGGATTCCCTGTCTCCGCCCTTCTGGGTAAGATAAGGATGGCCCATTTTCGGATGCTTCAGCATGCTTAAAAAACGCGTGCCTTTCTTTCCGTAAACATTGCAGGCAATATAGGAAGGATAATGCCCAGTCCCATTTAGCGGACTGTTATTCAATCCACAGGAAGTCATCTCCGCCTGGAAGAATTTTCCGTTCTCAAAACGGATTTCTTCTGCGCAGGCCTGCCTGGATGACTGCTTACGATTGCTGTGTCTGTGATAGAAAATATAATATTTCCCATTGATCTCGATCAGGCTTCCATGTGTGTTACCTGTGGAATTTTTCGCATGCTTCACATCATCGACTCCCGGAAGACCGATATCGCCGTTGCTGACCAGGATCCCGCCGTACTGAAAACCGCCGGTAGGATGGTCACTGAACGCATAGCACAGTTCATGGCTGTTCAGGGAACTGTAGATAAAATAATAGGTGCCGTTAAATTTTCGCATGGAACTTGCTTCCAGGAAGGCATGCCCCTCATAAGCAGTTCCTTTGGATTCTTTTTCCCCGGCAACGCCGATATAACCCGGGCCTTTTTTTACCGTGAGCATGTCTGACGGATCCAGTTCAAAGCACATAGGACCATGCTCGGTAGGCTTGGAGCCATCGAGAAGGATCGGATTTCCCTGAAGCGCAAAACCGGTATACAGATAAAGTTTTCCGCCATCATCCATAAAGATCGCCGGATCAAACTGGAACGGCTCTCCTTTTTTTCCGATCGGGGTATTGTCCTCATAGTGGACATATCCGTAGAACTCATACTTGCCTGCAGGCTTGTCGCAGACAGCAACAGAGATCATCTTCGTACCGCCCATAAAATAATAAAGGTAAAAACGACCATCAGGCCCCTGCACCATATCCGGTGCAGCGAGGCCGTTAGTCAGTCGGATCCGCGGTGCCGCAGGATCCTGTTCTCTCTTGTAGATACATCCTTCGTATCTCCAGTTGCCCAGGTCGTCTACCGGTGCTGACCAGCAGACGTAATCTCCTAGGCAGAAGTTCAGTCCGTTAAACAGGTCATGGGAACCGTAAATATAAACTCTTCCATCTACGACATGCGGTTCCGCATCCGGTACATATTCGTAGCTTGGCAGATACGGGTTGAATGCCTGTTTTGTTTTCATCTAAATTCCTCCATTTAAGTGATGTTTCTTTATGCTTCGATCTTTCTTCTGTTAAGGAAACCGGAGATTATGGCGATCACAAGCGCCAGCACATAGGCTACTACGGCTACCTCAAAAGTAATTGTCAGTTTTGCAAGTCCGACACTGACACTCTGGATATAAGCTGCTGCGTTTTTTGCAAAAACGGCAGTTGCAACAGCTTCCAGAATGGAATACACGATCGTCATGTTATCCCACATCGGACGATAGCCTTTCGCCAGTGTCAGGATCATTTCCATGAGTCCTGCCACGATGGCGATCAGGGTAAATACCACGATCAAAGCTTCCAGATTATTTTTTTCCAGTCCATACATGATGTATCCGATCAGCGCAACCACAAGGACGATCACAGAAAGTCCTGATACATAGATCCCGGCTGCTGCTTTTCCAAAAAATTCCTTGATATTCATCAGTTCTTCCTCCTACTGCTCTTTCTTGATCTTACGCGCCTTGCGGATGTAAAGTACCAGACACAGAAGTGTCAGTGCACCGAAGAGTACATCCACACCGATCAGGCCTTTCTGCCATACGGTAAGTACATAATCTACATTTGTGCTGTCTGTCACACCATTCATAAGGTTGCTGTTTACATAAGCGTATAATGTATAGTGAAGAGATTCTTTGATACGCTTCTGAAGTGCCAGATCATTCTTTACTGTTTTTGCATTCAGATCACTGTAGGAATCAAGGCTTGTATTCAGAAGAAGGTCTGTTCCTGCAAGAAGTCCTTCTTCCCATCTCTGATAATCCTCAGAGGAAAGCATATCTGTGTTTTCCCAGCCTTTGAAGCCCCACTCATTTCTTACGACTTCTGTGCTTAAGCCTTCGCTCATTCCGACCCATGTGCAGCCAATGCGGTTATAGGCATTCATAAGACCTTTCGCCTGGCCTTTTACAAAGCTGATCTGGAATCCACGGAGCTCATTTTCACGAAGTGTCTGCTCATTTCCGAATGTAGCAAGGCCGCTTCTGTTTACTTCCTGATTGTTAAATGCAAAGTGTTTTGGAGCGAGGATACAGCCTTTGTCCTGTGCTTTGAGGATCTCTGCCGCTCCCAGCTCTCCGGTAAGGACACTGTCCTCAGAGAAGTATTCCTGATTTCTTCCGCAGTATGGTGTGCGGTGAAGGTTCAGGCCAGGTGCATATATGGTTGTAATGTTGGTCCACAGAGAATCCTCTGCAAAAATATCTCCCTGGTCTGCTGCCAGCTCTTTGTTAAAAGTAGCTGCCAGTGTCGGCTCTGTCGGGAATGTTCCACACTCATAGGAAGCATTCTCATCCTTGGAAGAAACATAAGTAGGGTCATCAGACTCACTGCTCTTCCAATATGTAGAAAGTACTTTTCCGCCAAAGGCATCAATAATTCCGTTTGGTCCGTCTGCGTCCAGTCCTCCGATCAGGTCAATGGAGGCGATCGGCTCAATACCAGATCCGCCAAGCTGAATAAAGTTTGTTGCCTCATCCAGTGTGATCTGGCTCAGCAGCTGATCCCATTTTTCATCATCATAATCAAGGCCTTTCAGGTCAATGATATGAAGATCTCCATCCTGTCCCCATTTCACCTCAGATGTATCATCATCTTTGGAAATGGTGTAGGAATTACCTTTGATCAGTTTCTGCATTTCCTCCGTTGCCTCAATGCTGTCATAAGTCTGCGGCCAGGTTCCCTCCCAGTCGTTTCTGGAAAGATAGGTAACGGTGCCTTCCTGATAATTATTGAGATCTGCGTCCTCAAACTGGTTTGTGATCGCATTTCCTGTTACAGAAGACATTGCGTAAGTTGTGGTATCAAGACTGTCCTCTTTATAGGACACTGCCAGATCTTTATTTCCGTCTGCGTCCATGCCGTCTGCCGTTGTATAACCTTTTGCTGCAAGGATATTGTTCAGTGCCTCATGTGCGCCGTTTCCAACTGCAAAATAGTAATCGCCGGCGTCCATAATATAGGTCTTTGCTGTTTTGTAGTCATAGCTTGCGAAATATTCTTTCGGTGCGCTGACTTCTACTGTTTCGGATTCTCCCGGTTTCAGCTCTTTTGTTTTCTCAAAACCGATCAGCTGGACAGAAGCTTTTTCCACATTGTTTTCTTTATCATAATCCGTGTACGGAGTCTGTGCATAAAGCTGTACCACATCTTTTCCTGCCACATCGCCTGTGTTGGTGACTTCAACAGAAAGTGTCACGGAATCTCCGGAATAATCAAAGTTTTTGATATTCTGCTCAAAACTTGTATAGGAAAGACCATAACCAAATCCGTAGGAAACCTCCTGGTCATAATTCCAGGAACCGTTATCACCGGATGCGCCTGCTTCGGAATCCGCATTGCCCTGTTTCAGTACGGTATCCTCATATCTTGTCTCATAATATTTATATCCTGTGTAAATGCCTTCGCTCTCTACCACATAGTTGGAACCACTGTAGTTAGAAGCACCGAAATTTTTCTCTGTTGCGTTTGTGAAAGTATAGCTTCCGAAATTGGCCATAGCCGGGGAAGATACGGAGCTTACTGCATAAGTATCCGGCAGATGTCCGGAAGGACTTACTTCACCGGTAAGAACAGAGGCAACACCCTTAAGTCCTACCGTTCCCGGCTCACCGATCCAGAGAATACTGTCGATGTCTTTATCCTCTTTCAGTTCCTCGATCTCCATCGGGTTATCAGAGTTGATCAGAACGATAACTTTGTCGAAGTTCTTCTTTGCTTCGTTGATCATGTCACGCTCTACATCCTGCAGTCCCAGTGCCAGATGTGTTCCGTCGCCATCCTTTACATTGTCTGTACTGGTTCCGAAATCATCTGCCTCACTGCCCTGACGTCCGATCACAACAATCGCCGCATCATTGTAATCACTGTAGCTTGCACGCTCGGTATCTGTATATTTATCAACCGGAACCTCACCGGTACGGATCGTCTGTGCTTCCATCTCCGCACCTGTAAATCCAAACCAGGTCGGTGCCAGTGACATCCGTTTATAATCCTTGCTCATGCTCTCATAAAAGCTCCACATGGTAGGATTGACTTCCATTCCCGCATCCTCAAAACATTCCTTAAAACTTAAATCCTGTTTTGCAGGAGAACTGCTTCCTACGGTTCCGCCGTAAACCGGAGCGTAACTTGTCATTCCGAAAAGTGTGACCTTTGAAGATTTCTTAAGCGGAAGTGCTTGATCGTCATTTTTCATAAGCACCGTTCCCTCTTCCTGGATCTTTGTCATCACATCGTTTCTGGCATTGATCAGATCTGTGGTGTTGTCATAATCTGATTTGTAGTAATAGGCATCATCACTGTCACTGGTCTCACCGGTAACGGAAATGTTTGTGGTTCCCAGATACTCGTTGATTTTTGATGCCCAGGCATTGGCGATGGTCGTTGTTCCAAGCGCCACGACCAGAAGCGAGGATGTAAGGCCCGTAAGACCACGCAGAGCCTTTGTGGATCGTTTGTTCTTCATCTTCTCTATTCCTCCCGAAGTTCTGTTTATCAGTTGTCCTGAGTATAGCATCGATTTTTGTTTTTTTTCATTCTGACCGCCAACGGTAATTTTTTTAACGTAATCGGAACGTGATTTTTGTGTAGTTTTTACATGTTTTATTGATATTGCACATATTTTTTGTGTAGTTTTTATGCACTTTTCACAATCGAAATTTCACAGCAATACCGTTCCTTTTCATCCTCTGCAGTCAGCTTCACCATTCCGGTTCCCGCTGCACGGACCACTGCCATAGCTTCCCCGTAATAGGTCTTTGTGGTATCCTGCGCATAATTGCCCTCTACGTAAGCACAGGCGCTGCCAAGACCTTCCAGCGTTCCGTTTTCCACGGAAACTTTCAGCGTATGTTTCTCCATGGGCTTCCAGTTTCCTTCTTTGTCTGTATATTGCAGTGGCACAAAAAGAAGCTCTCCCGGCTTTGCGCAGGTCTTCTCCGGGCGAATGGATAAGGTGGTGTCCGCTCCTGCTGTTTTCATAGTCTGGCGGCCCATCTCTCTGCCTTTTTTATCATAAGAAACTGCTGTGATCTCTCCGTCATGATAGGTGACCTGGAATTTCGCTCTGCATTTTTTCACCTTTTTCCGGCCTGCGCTTTCTCCGTTGATCCGAAGTTCCACCTCTGCTGCTCTGGCAAAAACCTCCACCTCTGTTTTTTCTCCGTCACATCCTCTCCAGGACCAGCTTTCCAGTGCTTTTGTAAGAGCCCATCCGGTAAGCTGCAGTTTTTCCTTCTGATAGACAGGCTTTACTGCCATAAAAGGCCCTTTTGCCTGTTCAAAAGCTGTTTTTGTATAGGCGGCCTCTGCTCTGGGTTTGCCCAGAAGGTCGATACGGCCGTTGTTTCCTGTCATTCTGGTATGCGGCTCTTTACCCTTGTAATCCCTGTACTCTGCGGCACCGTCTCCGGTTTCTCCCATATAATCCCAGCCTGCCCACACAAAATCTCCGATGATCCTTTTGTTCTTTTTGGCCAGTTCCCAGAAATCATAGGCATCCTTGCAAAAAGTCTCGCTTCCCAGGATCAGACGTTTCGGATATTTCCGAAGATCATGTTTGTAGCGGAAAATCCCGTAATTATATCCTGCAATGTCCATGGCTGCATAGGCATCCTTTGTTTTCCAGTCACAGGGTGGAAGGGTTGCTCCCATTTTCATAAAGGTATCTCCCGCCAGGCACGCAAGAGTATTATAAAACTCGCTACCTACCGGCTTTTTCTTTTTATCAGCATCCTTCGCCGTATTCCCAGCTGTTTTTTCTGCCTTTTCATCACTGTATACCCCCAGCCCGATGGAGCTTAAAAAATTAAAGAAAATATTGATGCCGCAGGTCACCGGCCTGGTATCATCCAGGCTGTGAAGGTATTCTGTCATACATTTTGTAAAAGCGATGCCTTTTTTCTGGGCAGTTTCCGCCACCTCGTTTCCTGTGGAATACAGGATCACCGAAGGATGATTGAAATCCTTTTCCACCATATCTTTCAGGTCCTGTTTCCACCAGTCTTTTAAGTCTGTGGCATAATCATATTTTGTCTTATGGATATACCAGACATCCACGTACTCATCCATCACCAGCATGCCCTGTCGGTCACAGGCATCCAGAAGATATTTGGAACAGGGATAATGAGAGGACCGGATCGCATTGTAGCCGTTTTCCTTCAGGATACGGACCTTTCGCTCCTCTGCTTCCGGAAACGTGCAGGCTCCCAGAAGACCGTTATCATGATGGACACAGGCACCGCGGAGAATCACTCTTTCTCCGTTTATGGTCATTCCATCTCTTTCATTCCAATGCAGGGTACGGATGCCGAAAACTTCTTCTGTCTGATCTTTTCCGAAGTCTACTTTTAACCGGTAGAGATGAGGATTCTCCGGGCTCCACAGTTCCGCATCCGGAATTTCAAGAAGAAACACGGCTTTCGGATCCTTCGTACCCGTTCTTCCTGTTTCTCTCTTTTCGGAACTCTTTTTTGCAGTAAGTACTATCTGTTCTCCGTCTAACACCTGCACTTCTACTTTTCCCGGAATCGATGTCTTCACCTCCACCTGGATCTGTGCAGGCTTTAGACTGATGGTTCGGATTCGGATGCCGTTCACCGGAATATGCTCTTTTTCTCCAAGATACAGATTTACCGGACGGTAGATCCCGGTTCCGGAATACCACCGGCTGTTTGGCTGGTCGGCATTTCTTGCGATCACACGAATGGTATTTTCCGCGCCGTAACGCAGAAAATCATTCAGTTCCACATAAACATTTATATATCCGTAAGGACGGAACGCTGCTTTTTTCCCATTGATATAGACCTCTGCATTGTGATATACCCCTTCAAATTCCAGAACAGCCTTCTTGTCCGCATCCTCTTCCGGGACAAAAAAGCTCTTTATGTATTCATAATCTCCACCGATGTACCAGCCGATATTTCCCTCTCCCCGGCTTTCCTCTGTACGTGGCTCACTTCGCATAGCATCATGGGGAAGCGTGACTTTTTTCTCCGGTTCTTCCCTTGTGATACATCTGCAGGTCCAGTTTTTATTAAAATCTATTTTTTTCATCCTTCTCGTTTCTTCCTTTTCTTTTCTGTGTGGCATACTTTTCTGTGACACAAAAAAAGCCAGGCAGCACATGTTTCAGTGTTGTCCGGCTCCGTTCCTCTCATATCCAGAACCCGGCTGCTTTTCTCTGCTTTCCACTATACCTTCTGCATACCCAAAATGCAAACACAGTTGGCGGTCAAAACCTGACCGTTTACGCAAAGCAGCAGCCCTTTTCTTTTATTTGTCAGACAAATCCTTTTTTCCGCACATTCCTGTAAACTACGATCTGATAGATCACAACACTGATCCATCCAATTCCCGTAGCAACAGCAACCGCCTCAAGTCCCATCCTGCCAATGAGCAGATAAGACAGAACCACACGAATAGAAATATGCAGTGTGCTTCCGATCACCGGAACGGAAATTTTTCCGATTCCACGGAAGAATCCCACCCCTGCGTTTCCGATGAAATTCAGAATGTAAAAGACAGATACCACATTCATATATAATACGGCATTTTTTATTACGGTTTCTGAGGGATTCCCCATGAGAAGCTGTACTGCGCCTCTTGTCAGGGCAGCCTGCAGAACAGACAGAATGATGACAAATACAATCATCAGTCCTAGTCCCTGATGAAATCCTTTCAGTGCTCTCTTTTTATCTCCTGCGCCACGGTTCTGGGCTACGAATACAGAGATGGCTGTGGAACCGCTGTCTCCGAAAGAATTGGAAAATCCCTCAATTCTGGTGGTCACCGTATATGCGGAAATAATCTCTGTTCCACCGGAGTTTACCGCTCCCTGAACCAGCATCTTTCCAATGTAGATACTGGATTGATGAAGAGCCGATACCGCCCCAAAATTGGCAGTCCTCTTCAGAAGCGGCAGATCCATCCCCATATCTTTCCGGCTGAAAAAGAAAATCGGATGTTTTTTCCTCATGCTCCACAAACACACTCCTGCTGAAAACAGCTGGGCAATCACTGTAGCCAGTGCTGTGCCGGCAGTTCCCATATGGAGTCCCAGCACAAACGCCACATCCAGTGCCAGATTCATACACATGGCGATAAAAAGCGTCCACAGCGGCGTTTCCGTATCCCCGGCAGCCCGCAGAACTGCAGAACACCAGTTATAAAGAAACGTAGCTGGAAGGCCGATAAATATGATCCGAAGATATACCACAACATACGGCTCCACATCCAACGGTGTCCGGATCAGTCCAAGCACCGGGTACAGAACCAGCAGGCTTATAATACTTAAAACAATGGTAAAGCCTCCTCCCGCACTCAGCGAAAGGAAGCTTTCTTTTCGAAGTTTTTCGTAATTTTTCTGCCCGTAGAGTTCTGCAAAAATAATGGACATTCCATTACAGCCTCCATTGAGGATAAAGATAAACAGGTTCATAATACTCCCCGCAACACCAATACCCGCAAATGCTTCTGTTCCTACATATCTTCCCACAATAAAAGAATCTATAGTGTTATAAAACTGCTGCAAAATATTTCCAATAACCAGAGGGATAGTCAGTGCTATCAGTTCCCTTCTGATGTTCCCATGCAGCAGATCCTGCGTATTTTTCATTTCAATGTCTCTTTGGCCTTCTGATCAGAAAAATTCAATTCCCATCAATGTCAGCCCCTGAGCCGGTGCTGTGGGGCCTGCCGCCCCACGGTCGCAGGCTTTCAAGATCTTATCCATACGTTCCGGCGGGTACTGTCCGTTCCCGATCTCGATCAGAGTACCAGAAATGATACGCACCATATTGTAAAGAAATCCAGTTCCTGAAATGCGGATCGTCACCATATCTCCGTCCCTCCATACATCCATGGAAGTTACTGTACGGATGGTCGTCTTCACCTGTGCACCGGAACCGCAGAAGCTTGCGAAATCATGTCGTCCGATCAGATAGGAAGTTGCCTCCTTCATCTTATCCACATCTAGCTTGTAATGATAAAAATAGGAATACAGCCGTTCTGTTGGAACCGGAAATTTCCGGTTCAGGATACGGTATTCATATGTTTTTTCGCTGTCACAGTAGCGTGGATGGAAATCCGGCTCCACCTCCTCAGAGAGCTGGATGCGGATATCTTCCGGAAGTCTCTGGTTCAGTGCGTAGGAAAATTTTTCCCCGGGGATCCTGGATTCCGTGTCAAAAACCGCCACATTTCCAAGAGCGTGAACCCCTGCATCTGTACGGCTGGCACCGATGGTCTCTATCTTTTCTCCAAGCAGCTCACTTAAGGTATCATTTAAGACACCCTGGATGGTTGTTCCGTTGGGTTGTGTCTGCCAGCCGGAATAATTGGTTCCATCGTAAGCTACTACAAGTCCTACTCGTTTCATAAAATAATATACCTCCTGATACAGGCAGCTCCTGACACTGCTTATCCATAACAGAATACTCGCAGTCTCACAGGAATCTGCCTGGCTCGGTTACAGTCCCACTACACGGAACACAACGCCAACTGCAAGATATGCCGCAAGGATCACATACGCAATGTAATCCCTTTTCTCATAATGCAGCGGTTTCATCTGGGTCCTGTGATCTCCGCCGTGATAACATCTCGCTTCCATTGCCATAGCCAGATCATTGGCACGGCGGAAAGCAGAAATAAACAGTGGTACAAGAAGCGGAACCATATTTTTCGCCTTCTGGATCAAATTTCCGTTTTCAAAATCCGCGCCTCTGGCGATCTGTGCTTTCATGATCTTATCAGTCTCCTCAAGAAGAATCGGGATAAACCGAAGAGCAATGGACATCATCATGGCGATCTCATGAACCGGCACGCGGATCCTATTCAACGGACGGAGCAGTCTCTCCAGTCCGTCTGTCAACTGATTCGGCGTGGTAGTCAATGTCATGATGGATGATCCTATCACAAGATATACAAGACGGATCGCCATTCTTCCTGCAAGAACAAGCCCCTCCCTTGTGACCTTGATAATTCCGAAACGCCACAATACTTCTCCTGGTGTCAGGATGATATTAAACACAACCGTGATCAGAAGGATCATGACAATAGCTTTCAGACCCTTGAACATGAATTTCACCGGAACCTTGGATATTGCGATCATGACTGCCAGAAATACTGTTGCCACCGCATATCCCAGAAAAGTATGGAACAGGAACACAGAAATCAGAAATCCCAGAGTTCCCAGAAATTTCGTCCGGGGATCCAGTCTGTGAAGAACGGATTTGGCCGGATAATACTGGCCAATGGTAATGTCTCTGATCATTTTTCCGCTCCTCCTTTGTTCAGTAATGGCGAATTCACCTGCCTGAGTGCAACGAGGATACTGTCTCTGGCTTCTTCCACTGTTGTGGCATCTGCATCCACGGAAAGACCATGTGCCTTCAGTGCATGCATAATATAAGTAATCTGCGGTGCGGCAAGTCCCATGGTTTCCAGTTCTTTATAATGGGAAAAAACTTTCTTCGGCTCATCGTCAAATACCGCTTCTCCATGATTCATAACAATGAGACGCTCCACATATTTGGCAATGTCCTCCATGCTGTGGGACACCAGGACAATAGTGATTCCCCTTACTTTATGAAGCTCTGCGATCTGATCCAGAATATCATCACGGCCCTTCGGATCAAGCCCTGCTGTAGGTTCGTCCAGGATCAGGATCTTCGGGTTCATGGCAAGTACACCTGCAATGGCAACTCGTTTCTTCTGGCCTCCGGAAAGCTCAAAGGGTGATTTTTTGAAATTGGATTCTTTTACTCCAACCTGTGTCAGTGCCTGCTTCGCTTCTTTCTCCGCCTCTTCTCTGGAAAGTCCCTGATTCATAGGTCCAAAGCACACATCGGAAATCACATCATTCTCAAAAAGCTGATGTTCCGGATACTGGAACACCAGTCCAACTTCGCTCCGAAGCTGTTTCCGGTCGTATTTTTCTGCCCACACATCTTCCCCGTTGTAGAGAACCTGTCCGGATGTTGGCTGTACCAGCGCATTCAGATGCTGAATCAGCGTGGATTTTCCGCTCCCAGTGTGTCCGATGATCCCGATAAACTGACCGTCCGGGATCACAAGGCTGACATCCTGCAGCGCATGGCTCTCATAGGCTGTCCCTGGGCTGTAGGTATAGGTTACATTTTTTAATTCGATTGACATAATGCGCTCACCAGCTCCTCTGTAGTCAGTATTCCATCCGGAACATCCACGCCGGATTTCTTCAGTTCATATGCAAGAAGTGTTACCTGTGGTACATCCAGTCCATACGCTTTGAGGGTATCCACCTGGGAAAAAATCTCTTTAGGATTTCCCTGCATCACAACATTTCCGCTGTCCATGACATAAACACGGTCAGCATGGATCACTTCCTCCATGTAATGCGTGATCAGAATGACTGTAACTTTTTCCTTGCGGTTCAATTCCCGCACTGCCTCCAGAACTTCTTTTCGCCCGTTGGGGTCCAGCATGGCTGTAGGCTCATCCAGAATGATGCATCTGGGACGCATGGCCATCACGCCTGCAATAGCCACTCTCTGCTTCTGGCCTCCGGAAAGCTTGTTTGGGGACTGATAACGATAAGCTGTCATGCCAACTTTTTCCAGGCTGTCATCTACACGTTTCCAGATATCGTCTGTGGGAATGCCCATGTTCTCAGGACCGAATCCTACATCCTCTTCTACTACAGTTCCTATGATCTGATTATCCGGGTTCTGAAACACCATTCCTGCTTTCTGGCGCACTTTCCAGAGTTTTGTTTCCCTGGCTGTGTCAATACCGTCTACCAGCATGGTTCCTTCTGTCGGAATCAAAAGTGCATTCATATGTTTCGCCAGTGTAGATTTTCCGGAGCCGTTATGTCCCAGTACTGCCACAAATTCCCCTGCTTCAATGTCCAGGTTTACATCATTGACTGCACGCTGCATGTCTACCACATTGCCGTCATCGTCATATCTCTGATAGTCAAATCCCAGCTTGAGCGCCTTGATAATTCCCATCTTTTTGTTCTCCTCAATCCTCTGTAGCTGCCGGTTCTGCTAATCCAGTCAACTCATCGATCAGTGCCCATATCTCGTCTCTTCCCTGCTTTGTCTCCGCAGAAAACGGAAGGATCTTTCCATCTTTCGGAAGTCCCAGTCCTGTGCGGATCTCCTTCAGGCTCTTTGCCACCTGGCTGCGTTTCAGCTTGTCAAGCTTGGTCGCGATGATCACCGGCTCATATCCGTTATGGCAGATCCAGTCATACATCTGCTTGTCATTGGCAGAGGGTTTATGGCGGATATCCACCAGAAGAAAGACTGCCCGGAGCTCCTTTGACTCGTGAAGATAGCCCTCGATCATCTTTCCCCATTTTTCCTTCTCAGCTGCGGAAACTTTAGCGTAGCCGTAGCCTGGCAGGTCCACAAGATACATTGCTTCGTTGATATTATAAAAATTAATTGTCTGTGTTTTTCCCGGCTGTGCACTGGTTCTGGCCAGAGCCTTGCGGTTCATCAGACCATTGATCAGGGAGGATTTCCCTACATTTGATTTTCCCGCAAAAGCTACCTCCGGTCTTCCTGTGTCCGGGATCTTGCTTGTGATTCCGCATACAATGTCCAGCGATACGTTTTTGATTACCATTTGTTGTTCCTCCCTTTTCTGTTAAAAGCCCTGTCCTGAAAATCAAAGCAGGGTTTTTTCTTGTTTTGTTTATGCAAGAGCTTCATCAAGAACTTCTTTCATGTTATCCACAAACTGAATGTTAAGTCCCTGTAGGATCTCTTTGTCCATCTCTTCGATATCCGGACGGTTTTTCGTCGGAACGAGGACTTCTTTTATTTTCGCATATTTGGCTGCAAGCAGCTTTTCTTTCAGTCCGCCAATCGGAAGCACACGGCCTCTTAAAGTAATCTCACCTGTCATGGCAAGGTCTGCGCGTACCGGTTTCCCGATAATAGCGGAAAACATGGCTGTTGCCATGGTAATACCTGCGGACGGGCCATCTTTTGGAACAGCACCTTCCGGGATATGTACATGGATATCTTTTTTCTGGAAAAATTCTGCATCGATTCCATACTCATCTGCAACGGAACGGATGTAACTGATACCTGCCTGTGCAGATTCCTTCATTACATCTCCAAGCTGTCCTGTAAGAAGCAGCTCACCTTTACCCGGCATAACATTGACTTCGATCTGAAGAGTATCACCACCAACCTGTGTCCATGCAAGGCCACGGGCGATTCCAATCTCATTTTTTTCATTGGCCATAAGATAATCATATCTCTCTTTTCCAAGGAATCTGGAAATATTTCTGGATGTTACAACCACCTTATCTTTGCCTTCTTCCATAAGAGCTCTCGCAGTCTTGCGGCAGATGCGGCCGATATTTCTCTCAAGAGAACGGACTCCGGCTTCTTTTGTATAGCTGTTGATCAGCTTGCCAAGTGCAGCCGGCTGGATCACCAGTTTTCCTTTCGGGATTCCGTTGATTTCCATCTGTTTCGGAATCAGATGCTCTCTTGCAATATGTTCCTTCTCATTCTCTGTGTATCCGGAGATCTCTATCAGTTCCATTCTGTCAAGAAGTGGTCTCGGGATTCCCTGAACATCATTTGCAGTGGCAATAAACAGTACCTCAGAAAGATCCTGGGGTATCTCCACATAATGATCATTGAACTTGCTGTTCTGCTCAGGATCCAGCACCTCGAGAAGGGCCGCGGAAGTATCTCCCTTGTAGTCGCTGCTTGTCTTGTCGATCTCGTCAAGGAGCATCAGCGGATTGCTGACACCTGCTTCTTTCAGCGCAACAGTGATCCTTCCCGGCATGGCACCCACATAAGTCTTTCTGTGACCACGAATCTCAGCCTCATCACGTACACCGCCAAGACAGATACGTACATATTTCTTATTCATGGCCTCTGCAACAGAACGGGCAATGGAAGTCTTACCGGTTCCCGGAGGGCCTACAAGACAGAGGATCGGACTCTTGCCCTTATGTGTCAGCTTACGCACTGCAAGGAATTCCATGATACGTTCTTTTACATCTTTCAGTCCGTAATGACCTTCCTCAAGGATTCTCCACGCATTCTCAAGATCTTCGGAATCCTCAGATTTTTTATCCCACGGAAGAGCAAGAACTGTCTCAAGATATCCCCTCTGCACTGTAGCCTCTGCCGCACTGGCTGCCATTCCCCTGAAACGGCCGATTTCCTTGGATATCTTCTCTTTTACTTCGTCGGAAGCGTTAAGTTCTTTCAGCTGTTTGCGGAATTCCTCAACATCATCAGCTGTATTATCCTCGCCAAGCTCCTCACGGATCGTCTTAAGCTGCTCACGGAGAATGTACTCCCTCTGATTCTTGTCGATATGAGATTTCACCTTGCGCTGTAGATCTTTTGTGATATGAATCACTTCAATCTCACTGCCAAGAAGTGCACCCAGGATCTCATAGCGGTCATTGAGAGATACAGCCTCAAGAAGCTTCTGTTTATTCTGATAGGACATCGGAAGATTCACTGCGATCTGATCGATGGTCTCCTGCACATCCTCAATGGTCATGATCTGATTTACCAGATCTCTGCTTATTTTGCCGCTCTCTCTGCAGTATTTCTGGAAAAGCTCCCGGATACTGCGGAGCATAGCATCTTTTACAGGTTCCGGATAATTTTCCTCCTGGGCTGTGACAACCTCGCATTCTGCTTTCAGGTATGGTTCTTCCTGTTCCAGGCTTAAAACCTCTGCCCGTTCCTGTCCTTCTACCAGAACACGGTAGAGATCCTGCGGAAGCTTCACCACCTGCTTAATATAGGCAATGGTTCCTACCTGATACAAATCATCAAGCCCTGGTGTCTCAACCTCCGGGTCTTTCTGTGTCAGAAGAAAAACCTTCTGGTCATGGAGCATTGCTGCTTCCACTGCACGGATTGATCTCTCTCTGCTCACATCAAAGTGTACGATCATCTCCGGCAGAACCGTAGTTCCGCGCAGAGCAATCATTGGCATTATATCGACCTGATTTGTCATTTATGTCATTCCCTTCATCAAGCTGTTACCGGCTTGCCTTTCTTTCTTGAACGGGATGTTTTGTGTCCTGCCTTCTTCGCAGGAGCCGGGGCCTCCCCGTGGATGATCTCCGCTTCTCCGGTTCCCTCCACTGCCTCTTTTGTGATGATACATTTACGGATTGTATCATCCGATGGTGTCCTGTACATCAAATCCATCAGAGTATGCTCCATAATGGAACGAAGTCCTCTGGCACCTGTTTTTCTCTCAAGAGATTTTCGCGCAACGCTCTCAAGTGCCTCGTCCTGGAACTCAAGCTCCACGCCATCCAGCTCAAAAAGCTTGTCATACTGCTTGGTAAGGGAGTTCTTAGGCTCTTTCAAAATACGGATCAGCGCATCCTCATCAAGGGAATCCAATGTCACAACAACCGGAACTCGCCCGATAAACTCAGGAATCAGACCGAATTTAATAAAGTCTTCCGGCATAACTTCCTTCAGAATTTCACCTACATTGCGCTCTTCCTTCTCGGAAACCTCTGCACCGAAACCGATAGATTTGGTATCCTGCCTGGACTCGATGATCTTCTCCAGTCCGTCAAAAGCTCCTCCGCAGATGAACAGAATGTTCGTTGTATCGATCTGGATAAACTCCTGATGCGGATGTTTTCTTCCTCCCTGCGGCGGTACGCTTGCAACAGTTCCCTCAAGAATCTTCAGGAGTGCCTGCTGTACGCCCTCACCGGACACATCTCTTGTGATAGATGTGTTCTCGGATTTTCTTGTGATCTTGTCGATTTCATCGATGTAGATGATTCCGTACTGTGCACGTTCAATGTCGTAATCTGCTGCCTGGATGATCTTCAGAAGAATATTCTCAACGTCCTCACCAACATAGCCTGCCTCTGTGAGAGTGGTGGCATCTGCGATGGCAAAAGGAACATTCAGAAGTCTTGCCAGTGTCTGTGCAAGAAGTGTCTTACCGGAACCTGTCGGGCCAAGCATCAGGATATTACTCTTCTGAAGCTCAACATCCAGGTTTCTGGAAGCAAGAATTCTCTTGTAATGATTGTAAACAGCTACAGAAAGTGCTTTTTTGGCATCGTCCTGTCCAATAACATATTCATCCAGAATGCTGTGGATCTCTTCCGGTTTCAGAAGATTGATTCCTGTTCCATAATCATCTTCTCGATCATACATGCTGAACTCTTCTTCCATGATCTCGGAACAGATACCGATACATTCATCACAAATATATGCTCCATCCGGACCTGCGATCAGCTTACGTACCTGATCTTCGGTCTTATGGCAAAAGGAGCATCTTACCTTTCCTTCTCTTACTTTATCTGCCATATGATTTTGTTTCCTTTCTAAGCGTAAATGTCCGTCTCTCGCAGACATTTGAAATTTCTTTTTAAAGCAAGATAAGACTCCTGTGTTTTTACAGGAGTCTTTTCTTACGCATTATTTGTGGATCACAACACCATCGATAAGACCATATGCCTTAGCTTCTTCAGCTGTCATATAGTTGTCACGGTCAGTATCCCGTTCCACAATCTCAAGAGGCTGTCCGGTATTCATAGAAAGAATTTCGTTCAGCTTCTTTTTAGTTTTTGCGATCTGGTCAGCTACAATCTGGATCTCAGTAGCCTGCCCCTGTGCACCGCCTGAAGGCTGGTGAATCATGATCGTTGAATTCGGAAGTGCATATCTTTTGCCTTTGGCACCGGAGGACAGGAGAAAAGCTCCCATGCTGGCTGCCATTCCAAGGCAGATTGTAGATACATCGCACTTGATATACTGCATTGTATCGTAGATTGCCATTCCGGCAGTTACAGAACCGCCCGGGCTGTTGATATAAAGCTGGATATCCTTGGACGGATCTTCAGCTTCCAGGAAGAGAAGCTGTGCAACGATCAGGTTCGCACTGACATCGTTTACCTCTTCTCCAAGGAAAATGATTCGGTCCTTAAGAAGTCTTGAATAAATATCGTAACTTCTTTCTCCTCTGCTGGTCTGCTCAATGACGTAAGGTACTAAACTCATTTTGCCCTCCATTTCCGAGGTTTATTACGCCTCTACAGCTGCATCGGCAACTAATGTAACAGCTTTCTGAACAGCCATATCTTTCTTCATCTGCTCCATCTCGTTCTCACCGATGAGATCTTTTAATTTGTCTGCTTCCATCTTGTACATCTCTGCCATCTTGGAGATTTCTTCATTTACCTCATCCTCTGTTGGCTGGATGTTCTCTACCTCAGCGATCTTCTCAAGAACAAGTCTTGTCTGGATTCTCTTAAGAGCCTGTGGCTTCATGTCTTCCATCATCTTTTCAACGCTCTGTCCTGTGAACTGGAAGTACTGCTCCATGGAAAGACCCTGAGACTGCATTCTTCTTGCAAAATCGTCAAGCATCTGACGTGTCTGTGTCTCGATCATTGCCTCCGGAATATCCATCTGGGCATTCTCGATCACTTTATCTACTGCTGCGTCTTCTTTTGCACGACGTGCATCTTCTGCTTTCTTCTCTGTCAGGTTCTTCTTAACGTCTTCTTTGTACTCAGCAAGTGTATCAAACTCAGATACATCCTTAGCGAAGTCATCGTCAAGCTCCGGAAGCTCTTTTGCTTCGATCTTCTTAACATCGCACTGGAATACTGCTTCTTTACCGGCAAGTTCTTTAGCCTGATACTCCTCCGGGAATGTAACCTTAACCTCTACGTGGTCACCTGTCTTAGCACCAACAAGCTGCTCCTCGAATCCCGGGATAAATGTGTTGGAACCAAGTGTCAGCGGGTAGTCTGTTCCTTTACCGCCCTCAAATGCTTCTCCGTCTACGAATCCCTCGAAGTCAATTGTTGCTGTATCGCCGTTCTCTGCAGCACGATCCTCAACTGTGATCGTTCTGGAGTTCTTCTCCTGCTCTTTCTTAAGCTCTGCCTCAACTTCCTCGTCTGTTACCTCTGTCTCAGACTTCGGAACCTCAAGTCCTTTATAGTCGCCAAGAGTTACCTCTGGTTTGGTAGCTACTTCTGCTGTAAAGATAAATGGTTTGCCAGGCTCAACCTGTGTTACATCGATCTTAGGCTGGGAAACGATCTCAAGATCACACTCAGCAAGTGCTTTGCTGTAATGCTCAGGAATCAGAGCGTTAGCAGCGTCCTCAAGGAATACTCCCTTTCCGTACATCTGCTCGATCATTTTTCTTGGAGCTTTTCCTTTACGGAATCCTGGAATGGAAATTCTTCCTTTCGCTTTCTGATATGCGTTCTGCATTGCCTTGTCAAGATCCTCAGCGGAAACTTCAATTGTAAGTTTCGCCATGTTTTTCTCCATTTTCTCCACCTGTAAACTCATGTTTCTTGTTCCTCCTTAATTCTATCGAGTAAATACCTTATATAAATAGTTAACACTCGCATTTTAAATATTTACAGTCATTTCTGTAGTATAGCATAATCACTATAAAAACGCCAGTATTTTTTTCGACTTATATAGCTCTTATATTGCTGTAAATTCACGGTTTTCTGTATAAATCTCGGTATCGTGCCTGTACATCTGCCCTTATTATTATGCGTTCATACAGGAACCGTCTCTTTTAATAGATTTTTTTTGTGGAATATACCACAGATTCTGCAATTTCCTCTGCTTTTGCACTTCCTTCCAGCTGACGGATCAGGGAAAGACTGAAATCGATTGCTGTTCCGAGTCCTCTGCTTGTTGTTACATTGCCGTCAACAACAACCGCCTCCAGAGACGTATTTGCGCTTGTAAGCTGTTCCATTACGGATGGATAGGATGTTGCATTTCTTCCCTTGAGGAAACCAAGTCTCTCAAATACTCCCGGTGCTGCACAGATAGCTGCTATCTTACCGCCTTTCTGGTAAAAATCCGTGAGAAGATCAGTAAGCGGTTTATATTCTTCGAGATATTTTGTTCCCGGCATTCCCCCCGGAATTACCAGCATATCTGCGTCAGAGAAATCGCACTCTCCGAAAGTCCTGTCTGTGAGAATATTGATTCCGTGGGAGGTTCTGATCTCTTTTGTTTCTTTAACAGATACTGTCTGGATATCGATTCCGGCTCTCCGCATCAGATCAACTACTGTCAATCCTTCAATATCCTCAAAACCGTCCGCGAAAAAAATATATACTTTGCTCATAATGTTTCCCATCCTTTCTTTTCTATATGATTCCGGGTTTTCCGGTGATTTTCCGTTCTATTTCATAATGCTTTTTTCTGTAGGAAATGTCAAGAAAAATACGGCTGAAATAACAAACTCCGTACTTTGCAAATGTTAATGAGCATTGCAAAACCTTGTTATTTCATATAAAATGAGGGCAGCATATTTTAAACAGGAGGTTATTAACAGTTAAATATAAATTATAAAATCATATAAGTACATGTTGAGTTTTATAAGATATTAGAGCAGAATATTATTGAAAGAAGTTGATGCTTTGAGTAAATATTATTCTATACATGAATTTTCAAAAATTATAGGCGTATCCGCCCAGACATTACGAAATTGGGATGCCAATGGAAAACTTCATCCGCATCATACTACAGTAAGCGGCTATAGATATTATTCTGACGAACAACTCAACCAGGTAATAAATGTAAAGCCTAAAAATCGCATTACAATTGGATATTGTCGCGTTTCCAGCCATAAACAGAAAGATGATCTGGAACGACAGATTGATAATGTTAAGACATATCTTCTGGCAAAAGGACAGCCATTTGAGATAATAAGTGATATCGGTTCCGGAATTGATTATAAGAAAAAAGGACTCCAGGAATTGATCAGGCGAATATCTCAAAATCAGGTTGAAAAGGTTGTTGTTTTATATAAAGATCGGCTATTGCGATTTGGTTTTGGATTGATAGAATATATCGCTTCGCTTTATAATTGTGAGATTGAGATTATTGATAATACTGAAAAATCCGAACAGCAGGAACTTGTTGAAGATCTGGTTCAGATAGTCACAGTATTCAGTTGCAAATTACAAGGAAAACGAGCGAATAAAGCCAAGAAACTTATCCGGGAACTGATACAGGAGGAAGCAGATGGTAAAAGCCATAAAAGCAATGTTGATACCAAACAATGTACAGAAAACTAAGATGTTTCAGTACGCAGGTGCTTCAAGATTTGCTTATAACTGGGCTTTGGCAAGGGAAATAGAAAACTATGAAAAAGGCGGAAAATTCATTTCAGATGCAGAACTCAGAAAAGAATTTACAAAGCTTAGACATTCTGATGAATACGCATGGTTATTGAGTATTTCAAATAATGTAACCAAACAGGCAATCAAAGATGCCTGCACTGCTTATAAGAACTTTTTCAAAGGTTTGCAGAAATTCCCAAGATTCAAGTCAAAAAAGAGATCAATGCCGAAGTTCTATCAGGATAATATTAAGATACAATTCAGCAATACTCATGTTAAGTTTGAAGGATTTTCTTCGGGCAGGAAAAGAAATAAACAAAAACTAAATTGGGTAAGACTTGCAGAGCATGGTCGTATTCCTACAGATGCTAAATATATGAATCCGCGAATATCCTTTGACGGATTGAACTGGTGGATCAGCGTATGTGTGGAATTTCCTGATTGCATAGAAAAACTTAATGATGATGGAATTGGTATAGATCTAGGAATCAAAGATCTGGCTATTTGCTCTGATGGAGCTAAGTATAAGAACATCAATAAAAGTCAGAAAGTAAAGAAACTAGAAAAACAGAAACGCAGATTACAGCGTAGTATCTCTCGCTCTTACGAGAAAAATAAGAAAGGAAAAAGTTACTGCAAAACAAATAATGTAATCAAAAAGGAAAAACTTTTATTAAAACGAAATCACAGATTAACAAATATCCGTAAGAACTATTTGAATCAGACTACATCTGAAATTGTAAATCGAAAACCAAGATTTATTTGTATTGAAGATTTGAATGTTAGTGGAATGATGAAAAATAGACATTTATCAAAAACAGTTCAGAATCAGGGTTTTTTTGAGTTTAGAAAGCAGCTTGAACACAAGTGCAGCGATAAAGGGATTCAGCTTATTGTGGCTGATCGGTTTTATCCATCATCAAAGCTTTGCAGTTGTTGTGGAAATATTAAAAAAGACTTGAAATTATCTGACAGGATTTATAAATGTGATTGTGGAAATGTCATTGATAGAGATTTTCAGGCATCTATAAATCTCAAGGCTTATGGAGAAGGATTTGCAAGCTAACACTAAAACGTTAGTGCAAATATGTACGGGTACGTTAATCCGGAATTTACGCCTATGGAGAGTACAAGAACTTGTGAGTAGATAGATATTTATATCATCAAAAGCATACTCGTTGAAGTAGGAATGAAACATAGAAGTTTATAACTTTTTATAAGTTTTCAGTAACGGTATCTGTTTTATGGAAATCGAACGTAAATTTCTGATCCCGAAAGAAAATCTGCCAGCCGACCTGGCTTCCTATCCCTGCCGCAGGATCGAGCAGGGTTATCTCTGTACTTCACCTGTAGTCCGCATCCGCAGACAGGATGATGAATATTTTCTTACTTATAAATCAAAAGGCCTGATGAGCCGCGAAGAATATAATCTTCCTCTGACTGCCGATGCCTACGAACATCTCAAACCTAAAGCCGATGGTATCCTTATTACAAAAGACCGCTACGTAATTCCTGAAAAGGACGGACTTTTTATTGAACTGGATGTGTTCCATGGAGAGTATGAGGGGGTTCTTCTTGCTGAAGTGGAATTTCCTGCCGAGGATGCTGCTAATGCTTATATTCCACCGAAATGGTTCGGGGAGGAAGTAACCTATTCCACTAAATACCATAACAGTACTATGAGCCAAGGATGGTAATATCCCGCAAATCAGCTCTTGTATTTCTTATTTCCAGTGCTATAATTGGGATTGCAGGCAGATATAGTTCATCGGTAGAACATCAGCTTCCCAAGCTGAGGAGGCGGGTTCGACTCCCGTTATCTGCTTTCATTGCCAAGGGAGGCACGCTTTCGGGAGCGTGTCTTTTTTTATAAAACATAATTCTAAGGAGGATTTTTATTATGAAGATCGGTTTTATCGGATGTGGAAATATGGGTTCTGCAATGATCGGCGGTATTCTCCGCCAGGGGATTTTTTCAAAAGATGAGATCATTGTTTCCAACCTTACAGAAGAAGGCAGAGAACGCAGCGAAAAAAATCTCGGTGTTGTCACCACTCCGGATAACAACGAAGTGGTCAGATCTGCAAAAACTATTGTACTTGCAGTAAAACCCCAGTTCTACGAGGAAGTCTTAGATGAAGTCCACAACAGCCTCACAGCAGATCACACTATCATTGGAATTGCCCCGGGCAAGACCCTTGCATGGCTGGAAGAAAAAGCCGGTCTTCCTCTGAAGGTTGTCCGTTTCATGCCAAATACTCCCGCACAGGTTGGTGAAGGCATGACTGCTGTATGTGCCAACGAGCGCGTTTCCAAAGAAGGACTCGATGAAATTCTCAAGATCACAGACAGCTTCGGATGCACAGAAGTGATCCCTGAACGTCTTATGGATGCTGCAGGCGCTGTAGGCGGCTGTGCACCGGCTTATGTATTTATGTTCATCGAAGCTATGGCAGATGCCGCCGTAAGTCAGGGAATGCCCCGTAAACAGGCTTACAAATTTGCTTCCCAGACAGTACTTGGCAGTGCAAAGATGGTTCTTGAGACAGGCAGACATCCTGGCGATCTGAAAGACATGGTCTGCTCCCCTGCCGGAACTACCATCGAAGGTGTACGCACACTGGAGAAAAACGGTTTCCGCAGTGCTGTATTTGAAGCTCTGACTGCTGCCGCTGAGAAGGGCAAAAAATTATAATTCCTCACAAACCAAAAAATAAAAACCCCGCAGGAATTTACAAAACAGATGATATAAATATATCTCTTCATCAGGCATACTGCCAAGGATATTATATCTGTACCTGATTTTGCAGATCCTGCAGGGAATTATTTTATACCAAATTTCCTGCAATTATTTCTACTTTATGATCTTCTCAGGATGATACGCACTACAGCAATTCAATCAGTGCATCAATATCTTCCATCTTCGTTCCCCAGCTTGTAGCAAAACGGATCACTGTATGATTCTCATCATATTTTTCCCAGAAATCAAACCGGACTTTTTTTGCAAGTTCTTCTTTTTTATTATTTTCCAGGATTATGAACTGCTGGTTTGTCGGAGAATCAATATAAAGCTGGTATCCTTTTTCCTGAAGAGCTTTTTTTAGCTTCATAGCAGTGTCAATGGCGTTTCGGCTGATCTTTGTATACAGATCATCTGTAAATAAAGTATCAAACTGGATTCCCAGAAGACGCCCCTTGGCCAGAAGAGCTCCCTGCTGCTTCACCATAGTCATGAAATGTTTCGGAGCTTTTTTCGTAAAAACAACTGCCTCACCACAGAGTGCTCCTACCTTGGTTCCGCCGATGTAGAATACATCTGTATATCTCGCAATATCCTCAAGTGTCACATCTGTTCCCGGGCTTACCAGGCCGTATCCAAGTCTTGCTCCGTCCAGGAACAGCGGAAGCTCATAATGTCTGCACACATTGAAAATTTCTTCCAGTTCTTTCTTTGTATAAAGCGTTCCGTATTCTGTAGGATGGGAAATATATACCATTCCCGGAAATACCATATGGTCATGACTTTCATCCCCGTAAAAAGTTTCGATATATTCGGTTATACTCTCTGCTTTGATCTTTCCGTTCTCTGCCGGAAGTGCCAGAACCTTATGTCCGGTATACTCGATAGCACCGGCTTCATGGCAGTTTACATGACCAGTCTCAGCTGCCAGTACACCCTCGTATCTGTTCAGCACGGAACCGATAACTGTCGCATTGGTCTGAGTTCCTCCTACCAGAAAAAACACCTCTGCATCCGGACAGCCACATGCCTTGCGAATCTTTTCTTTTGCAGAATCACAGTATTTATCTGTGCCATATCCGGAAAGCTTCTCCATGTTTGTCTCCACAAGTTTTTCAAGGATCGCTGGATGCGCTCCCTCGCAGTAATCGTTTACAAAAAATAACATTTTATTTTCTCCTCATCTGTATTTCCATTTTATTTGACCGTCTGCCCCGGAATGATCTTACAGGTGGAAAACGATTTGAATTTACAGGAAATCGCCCCCTTCATCTCCTGTTCCAGGAAAAGCATGGCCACATGTGCACGTTCCAGATGCTCCATCCGAAGCGTGGTAAGAAGGATATCTCCAGTAAGATAATCCGGAAGCTCATCTACTCCCAGAAGAGAGATGTCTTCCGGAACCGAAATCTTCTTCTGCCGTAACGCACGCATCACTCCAATGGAAATCTGATAATTTTCCATGATAAAGGCATCCGGCAATTCATGCGTCTCCAGATATTTCAATGTTGCCTCACATACCTCACTGGTAGTTTCTCCCAGCGGGTAAATAGATTCTTTCTCCAGTGGCAGGCCATTCTTCCGAAGTCCTGCACGGAATCCTGCACGCCTCTGCTGGAAATTAAAGATATTCTGGGTATTGGCCAGATATTTGATATTCCGGCAGCCTCTGGAAACCAGATAATCCACACAATCCCTGATTCCTTCCACCCCACCGAAGGTAACGCAATGATATTCATTCCCAAGATCATTATCATAGATCACCATTGGCTTTCGGATCGCCCGAAACGGCGGAAACTGATCCGGCTGCATCTCCGTTGCATACAGGATCACACCTGCCACATTTTCCTCATTAGCCTCACGCACTACACGCTCCACATCTTCTTTTTTTTGTGAAGAAGCGTAAGTCACGCTGATGATACAGCCCATTCTTCTGGCTTCCTGTTCAAATATCGTCAGGCTGTCCGGGCATACATCCAATTCAAAATTCTTGAGGAATCTGAGATCATTATCAATAAAAAGTACCTTGATGATATTTTTATTCTCTAATTCCTGCTTGTTTTTTTCTTCTTTTTGTCGTTCTGCTTCTCCTGAAACTTCTTCAATATAATCAAAAATCCTTCGTCGGGTTTTCTCACTGACTCCTGGTTTATTGTTTAAAACCAGGGATACCGTTGCTTTGGAAAGATTAAGATTTCTCGCTATATCTGCTGCCTTTATCTTCATTCTGATCCCTCTTGATTTAAACTTCTCCTTGATTCTAAACACTTTTGGTTTTCCTGTCAACATAAAGCAGGGAGCCGCCTCTCCGGCAACTCCCCATAAATCACTTAACCTCGCGCACACGCACAGCCATATACTCTCTTCCCGGCAGGTCGATCCGGAACTTGCCTTTAAAGGTTCCTTTTTTCTCGATGGTCATGTTCCATGTATCGATTACTTCTACCTCAAACTCTGTTTCATCATCAATATGATACTCTCGGAATGACGGACGCATAAAGCTGTAATAGAAAATATAGTACTTAATATCCTGAAGACTGTTGTCTACAGATGCCCCAACCTCATCCCACTGATTTTCAAGAGGACGAAGTCCTGGTGCAGGAGTCTCCTCCATGATTTTCTGAAGAAACTTAAATCTCTCAGGGCTCTCTCCATGAAGCTTTCCGCCATGGGACCACCAGAGGATTCCCTCATCATTCATATATGTCTCGCCATGTCCCGGATATGCACCTCTGCAGAATGCTTCCCAGAAACGTCTTGTCATTTCTTTTCCGCTGATATTTCCCCAGCCGTGCTGAATATTTCCCTCGTAAGCGATTTCATCCAGAACTACCGGTTTCTTGTATCGGATACGCCACTCATTTACCATCTCAGAGGATTTGTAAAGATCCTGTCTCTGGATGCTGCAGTGAGTAATCCATGGTCTTGTGTAATCATAGAAGCTCTTGCAGTTATGGATGGAGCGAAGATGATTGTATACATCTTTTTCCTGGATAATAGCTGCGTAACGCTCCCAGTCCTCAGTTGTCTTTTTCGGGAAAAGATCGTACTCATTCGCAAGAGACCACCATACGTTTCTGTATGCACTCACTCTGGCAATGAGATATTTCCAGTAAAGATCATCACACTCTGCACTCATCTCACTGAAGCCCCATCTGTCATATGGGTGCATCACAATGATGTCAGCCTCAATACCCAGCTCCATCAGCTTCTTCACACAGTCATCGATATGCTGGAAATGTTTCACATTAAATCTCTTGTAATCGAAGTTATTGCCTTCTGCACAGCCGCCATACTCCAGGAAATTCTCAGATGTAAGAACTGAACTGTCCATCGGAGTTCCTTCATATGGATAGCTGATCGGCTCATTCAGGTTGTAGTCGTAATGTTTCGGGAATACACAGAAACGAATCTTGTTGAATGCACTGTCTGCCAGTGTCTCCAGTGTCTGTTTCTGAAGCTCCTCGCTCTGAAGCTCCCATACATAACATGTTGTTCCGATAGAATAATATGGTTTTCCATCTTCATATGCCATGTGATAAGTATAGGATACGCGAACAGGTCCATGGTTGTCTTCTTGTGCAGGTGTTACATGGAATGCACCTGTGTACACCTCATCGGAAAAGCTTCCTTTGATCTCAAATGTATAATCTCCTTCAAAGGATGGCATGAAACGTACACGGTAAATTCCGTCTCCATCATAGAAACCATCTACGGTTTTTGTCTCTTCTTTGCCTTTAAAGGTTCCCTGAATTGCATAATCGGTAAACGGATTCCCTTCATGTTTACCTGGCATTTCAGCTTCAAAGGTTCCCCATTTTTCTACGGATTCTGTATATTTGCAAGTACTCATAAGTCGTCCTCTTTCTTTCTGTAGTCATCCAGGCGGCTGTTCACGCCCCGTTACGCTGCCTGCATCTGATATCAAGATTTAACTGCTCCGGCCATACCTTCTACGAAATATCTCTGGAAGATCAGGTATACAACCATAACCGGTATAACAGAAACAAGTACACCTGCACACAGGTAACCATAATCTGTTCCGTGCTCACCTACGAATGTCATAATACCAACCGGTACTGTCTTCATGGCATTGTCGTTGATGATAACGCTGGCCAGAAGATACTCATTCCATGTGGAAAGGAAATCTGTGATAAACAGTGTTGCGATCGCCGGTTTTGCGATCGGCAGGATGATCTTGTAAAAAAGCTGCCATTTATTACATCCGTCAATACATGCAGCCTCATCAATATCTTTCGGAATTCCCAACATGAAACCTCTCATGATCAGGATACAGTAGGAAATACCAAATCCGATATATACATAGAATAATCCGAAATATGTGTTCAGAAGATTCAGTTTGCTGTAGATAATATTAATCGGCACAAGTGCTGTCTGCATCGGAAGCATCATACCAATAAGGAAGAATACAAAAAGCCCCACTCGATGTTTGATATTCAGTCGTGTTAATGCAAAGGAAGCCATAGCTCCTACGAAGATACCAAGCGGCACTTTCAGGCAGGAAATGATCAGGTCATTTTTCATATAGTTGAAAAGATTTCCTTTTGTGATGGCATTTGTAAAGTTGTCCCATGCAATCTCAGCAGGAAGCTGGAACAGACTTAAACCGCTCATGAAATCTTTTTTATGCTTCAGTGCTGTTACAACAAGTGTGAAAATTGGCACGATCCAAATCAGCGCAAGAATGATCAGAAGCACATACAGCAGCACTTTTTTTGTGATTTTTTTACTTTTTCCGTCCATTGTCTGCACCTCCTACTTTTCTTTTGCTGTAAAGGAAATATACGGAATGATTACTACAAGCATCATAACTACCATGATACATGCAACCGCAGTTCCCATACCTACATTGTTATACTGGAATGTCTGTGAATACATATATGTAGCAAGAACCTGGGTGGAGTTGTTCGGGCCGCCGCCTGTAAGACCCTGTACAATATCATAAACCTTCATAGCTGCTACGATCAGAGTTGCAAGAACCATAACGAATGTTTCTTTCATAAGCGGTACCGTAACACTGAAGAATTTACGGACCGGGCCTGCACCGTCAATTGTTGCTGCCTCAAGGACATCCGGTGATACTGACTGAAGTCCTGCCAGGAAAAGGATCATAGGCTGGCCGATTCCCTGCCACAGTGCTGCTGCAAAAATTGCATACAGGCTGACCTTCGGGTCGGAGATCCATGTCTGTTTAAAATTAATTCCAAGTACTTTGAAAAACTGATTGATAAAACCGATATTCGGGTTGTAGATCCATCTCCAGATGATCGCTACTGCGATTGGTGCGATAACACATGGAAAATAGAAGAATGCACGGAACACAGTACGTCCGCGGAACTGTTTATTAAGGATTACTGCAAATCCAAGAGAAACCGTCATCATAAGTACGATCGTCAGCACGATCCAGATCAGGTTATTCTTCAATGCGATCATAAATGTTGCATCATTTGTAAACAGATTGATATAGTTTGCCAGACCTACAAATTCTTTCTCCGCAACACCGTTCCATTTAAACAGACTGATAAACAGTGAGTAAAATACAGGTATTACAATAACGGAAAGGTAGATCACTGCTGCCGGTATCAGAAACGCATATGCGCCAAGATCAATTTTGCTTTTTTTCTTCATTCTGGATTACCTCCATTTTTCGTAAAAGAGCGGCCAAAGCCCGCGCTCTGGCCGCTCCGTTATGCTTTTATGATTATTTAGCCTGATATTCCTCGATTGCTTTCTGGATATTAGCTGCTGCATCTTCCGGTGTCATCTCGCCGTTTGCAACTGCATCCTGTGCATTAAAGAGAACATCTGCAACCTCTGTCGGGAATGCCTGGTCAGTGATCGTGAATGTACCGTTCTCATTAGATGTTTCAAGCATACCGTTTACGTTGACCTGCTCAGCCGGAGCTTCAGCGCCCTGTACAGGAAGCGGTACGTTATAGTATTCACCATACTCTGCAACATTCTCATCACTCTGATAGTAATCCATGAACTTCACGCATGCATCAAGTTCTTCATCAGAAAGATTAGCATTGAACTGTGTCATCTCTGCGAAAGCAGACATACGGTTGTCATCACCTGACGGGAATGCAAATACACCATAATTGCTAGGATCAAGATCATTCTGGATGAACTGTCCGTCATACCACTGTCCCTGGAGATCCATTGCACACTCTCCTGTACCCATTGCCATGATGGTATCGTTCGGATCAAGTGTAAGGAAACCATCTGGGAAGTATCCTGCGTCAACCCACTCTTTATATTTCTCAAAAGCCTGTACTACTGCATCGCAGTTCCAGCTCTCCTCAAATGTGTTCAGCTTGTCATGAAGCTCAGCACCTGCATAGTGCTCAACAAGAAGCTCAAACCATCTCATTACATGCCATCCGTTAAGTCCGGCTGTATCCATTGGTGTAACTCCGTTATCTTTCAGAGTCTTAAGAGCTGCTTCGAAATCCTCGAATGTAGCAGGAACTTCGATTCCGTTATCTTCAAAGATCTGTTTATTGTAGTAAACACCAAGTGCATTGTAGCTTGTCGGATATCCGGAAAGCTTGTTTTCAAATGTACAGAGATTTAAAGAAGCTTCTGTAAATTTGTCGTTCCATCCGTTATCTTTCGCATATTGTGTAAGATCATATGTCTTTCCATTCTCCTCATAGAAGCTTCCAAGACTGCCGCCCCAGTTAAACCACATACTTGGAAGTGTATCGGAAGAAGCTGCTACTTTGCAGGCATCCTTGATTCCATCTGTGTCATAGAAAGAAGCTGTTACTTTAATATCCGGATTTGCTTCGTTGAATGCCTCTACGATCGGCTCAACCGCGTTCTGTCTTGTGTTCAGTGTCCAGAAAGAAACCTCTGTTGCTGCACTTACGGAAGAAGCCATTCCGAATACCATTGTTCCTGCAAGTACTGCTGCCATTACCTTTTTAAAATTCATCTCATTTCCTCCTTTAAACTTTTTCATGAATTTTGTTTAGTTCGTTTCGTTTTTGTTAAACTTAAGATAGCATATTGTTTAGTGCTTTTCAATCACTTTTTACTATTTCTGCATTTATTATAATTTTCTTTTTATATTTTTGTGCATTTTGCCATATTCTTATGCTTATCTGTTTAATGTGATATAAACTTTCTAATCTTATATGTAAAAAAACGCTTATACATTGTTTAGTTTATAGATTTCATCTGTTTATTCTCTGCCATTTTCAGCCTGTGTTTTTTTTACATTTTCTGCTATTTTGTGACTTATATTGCAGCATTTTCCTTTTTTTCTGCTTTATATGCTAAAAATCCCTGTGGGTATTTTATAGATCCACAGGGATTTCTTCTCTTTCTTTTAAACTTTTTTTATTATTTATCTTTTGATGCCTTTTCTGCACTGGATGTCTGGACCAGATCTTCATAGTTCACCCGCTGAGACAGTTCTCCTGCATCTTCCAGGATATCCTGAAGAAGCTCAAAACTGTGTTTCTCAAAAATAAGATTTTCTTTCCAGGTATCCTGGTCGTAATAGCGTTTTACAATAGTAGTGATAGTTTCAATATCTGTTTCCTTGAATTGTGGTGCGATCACTTCTGCGATCTCCTCCGGAGTATGGACTTGAACATAGTTCATTCCTTTCTGCAGTGCATCGGTAAATTTCTGGATGATCTCCGGATTTTCTTCCATATAACTTACTTTTGCACTGTAGGATGTGTAAGGCACATATCCGGATGCTTCTCCAAGAGATGCCACCACATAACCCCCACCTTCTTTTTCCAGGATCGTGGCTGACGGTTCGAACTCTACAGTATATGCAGCTGAATCATCACCGGTAAAAGCTGCCGCTGTGGAACCGAAATCGATACTCTGGTCAATAGTCAGATCCTTTTGCGGATCAATGCCGTTTTTCTTCAGAATATATTCAAATACCATTTCCGGCATGCCACCCTTACGACCGCCAAGAACCTTCTTCCCTTTCAGATCCTCCCATTTGAAATCAGGCATCTCTTCTCTCGCCACAAGGAAATTCCCTGCACGCTGGGTTAACTGTGCGAAATTCACGACAGGATCAGTTGCACCCTCCTGATAAGCATAGACAGATGCTTCTGCGCCCATAAATCCGATATCTGCCTCACCGGAGATTACAGCAGTCATCGTTTTATCTGCTCCAAATCCCGTCACCAATGTCAGATCCAGACCTTCCTCAGCAAAATATCCCTCCTCGATCGCAACATACTGAGGTGCGTAGAAAATCGAATGCGCCACTTCATTTAAAGTGACTTTGCTCAATTTCTCCTCTTCCTTATCTTTCTTTGCTGCAAAGACTGTCATCGGCAACGCCGTCACTGCCAGCACAACTGCAGCTGCCAGTGCGATCCATTTTTTATTTTTCATACAGATACTCCTTTTTTGACTTCTGATTTTAGCATATGCCCAAAGGACCTGAAGGGTTCTGCCGAATGGATTGGTACGTCTTCAACAGGTAAAAATCTACTCTACCGTTCATTACGATCTGTGCTATAATAGAGCTCATAACATCAGCGTTCCCTCCTGTCACTTTCCGGAACGCTGTAAACAGGAGGAAATCAATATGGATATTAAAAAGGAAATCCACGCATTATCAGAAGAAATGCTCACAAATCTTGGCAGACTGGTTGCCATTGACTCCCAGCTCGGTACACCTTCCGAGGGAAAGCCATTCGGTGAGGGCCCTGCAAAAGCCCTGGAAGAAGGACTTAAGATTGCCGAAGAGCTTGGCTTTAAAACCGTAAACCTGGATAACTACTGTGGTTATGCCGAAATGGGTGAGGGCGATGAGATCGTCGGCATCGCCGGTCATCTGGATATCGTTCCTGTAGGTGGAGACTGGACCTACGATCCGTTCAGCCTTACCCGTGAAGGCGATCATGTATACGGCCGTGGAACCACTGATGACAAAGGCCCTATCCTGGAGGCGCTTTATGCCATGAAGCTTCTCCGCGACCACGGCGTGAAGCTGAACAAAAGAGTCCGCCTGATCATGGGCTGCAACGAGGAAACAGGTTCCAGATGTATGGCACACTACAATCAGGTAGCAGAAGAGCTTTCCTGCGGTTTCACACCGGATGCCAGCTTCCCGTGTATCCACGGTGAAAAAGGCCGTGCATTTATGATGGCCTATTCTAAAAATACCCGCATCATCTCTGCAAACGGCGGCTTTGTTGCAAATGCAATGTGCGACACCTGCACAACTGTGATTCCTGCAGATGCCGGCCTGAAAGAAAAACTGGAAGCAGCACTGTCCCAGAGTAAACTTCAGGAATACAAAGTAACAGAAGAAAACGGTGAGCTTACCATTTATGCCAAAGGTGTTCCTGCCCATGCCAGCACACCGGCACTTGGTGTCAATGCTGCAGGCGTAACTTTCGAATGCCTTGCAAAAGCCGGATTCGAGGATGATTTTGTAGAATTCTATAATTCTCATCTTGGAACTTCCTGCGACGGTTCTGGTATTGGCCTGAAATTTGCAGATGAATACGGCGACCTGACATTCTGCAACGGAATCGTCAAAACAGAAAACGGAGTGATCTCCTGCACCATCGACATCCGTGTTCCTGTAACACTTGGTGAGGCAGAACTCCGCAAAATGTGTGAGGACAAACTGGAAGACAAAAACGGTCGCATTGAGATCGTTGAAGTTGGCGCACCGTTATTCTTCCCAAAAGAATCTCCTCTCGTAACCGCACTGTATAAAGCCTACACAGATGTTACAGGTGACACTGAACATAAACCGGTAGTCATCGGAGGTGGCACTTATGCCAAATCCCTCAAAAACATCATTGCTTTCGGACCTGAAAAAGAGGGAATTGATTACCGTATCCACGGAGCCGATGAGTTTATCCTGGTATCTGGTATGGAAGAAGCGGTACTGATCTATATGGAAGCGATCAAAAACCTACTTGCGATCTGAAATCAGGAGGATACGAAATCATGAGTACAAAAGCTGAATACGCTACAAAATTACACGAGAATGGCTGTAATTGTGCACAGGCAGTTGCCTGTTCTTTCTGCCGGGAATTTGGCATTGATGAAAACGAGATGTTCCGTATTGCCGAGGGCTTCGGACTTGGAATGGGTGTTATGGAAATGTGCGGTGCTCTTTCCGGAATGGCTATGATCATCGGACTTTCCAACAGCCGCGGAAACACCGAAGAAGGTTCCGGCTCCAAGGGTGACACTTACAAAAAGCTCCGCACCTATATCCAGAAATTCAAAGAAAAAAACGGATCCTGTATCTGCCGTGAATTAAAAGGTGTGGAAACAGGCAAGGTTCTCTGCAGCTGCCCGCAGTGTATCACGGATGCGGTTGCTCTTACAGAAGAATATCTTGCGGAAAACAGATAATCTCATAAAATAGAACAGCAGAATTGTATATTCCCTGTAATCCCGGGACATACAGCTCTGCTGTTTTCTTTTCCTGTTCCTATTCTCTTTTCACTGTCAGATCCTTCACCCATCTGTATTTCTTATAATCCAGGTACACCGCCGGGATCTTTACAAATTCATCCAGGCTGATGAGCTTTCTGGTAAAAATGCCAGGGCTCTTTTATTTTCCATTTATTTTTGCCCACGCCTCCTCATCAAACTTACGATCCTTAAAGTAATATGGCTTGTCCGCATCTGTGATCTCTCAGATAAAACTTTTGTTCTGCCTCTTCTAACTCATCCCCGATCACACCGTCTTCCTGAATTTCGCCGGTGACACTCCAAACTGCTCCCGGAACAGATGATAAAAGTGGCTCACATTGGAAAATCCGCAGCACTCACAGATATCCAGGATCTCCCGGTCTGTCTGTGCCAGAAGATAAACTGCATATTTCAGACGCTCCTGGTTGATATACTGGGTAGGCGTTTTCCCACAGATTTGTTTCAGCAGCCTGCAGAGATGGCTTGGAGAGCAGGGAGCCAACTCGCACATTTTTTCGTAGCCTTCCTGGAGATTTTCAATCTTTGACATATTTAAGAGAAGCTCTGACAACCAGGAAGGCATCTGATTCCAGGGATCCTTTTCATCATAAGTGAAGAAATAATCCTCCAGAAGAAGTGCAATGACACACTGCGCATGATATCTTGCGTGCCGAGGATGGCTACTGTTTACCAACTTTCCCGCAGTATCCATTGCATCCAGAACCTTGCGGAAATTTTCCCCTTCCAGATGTACATAGGCAGGCATCTCACCATTTATCAGTTTATCCATCTTTTCCTCCTGCTCCAGAAACAGGGAAACATTCCGGAGCACCTGGGTAGAAAAGCCCAGATTCCGGACGCAGAAATTCTCCGAATGATAAAAGTTATAGCTGTGCATATCATTGGGGCGTATAAAAAACAGATCCCCCTTCCTTACTGTCTGCACAGAATCATTGATCATATGATAGGCCGTACCCTCTGAAATGATGAAAAGTTCATAATGATTATGAGTATGTATTGGCACATGCTTGTAAATATCCGAAATCGTATAGGAAAGTCCGGACTCTCTGTTCAGCGGATACTGTTCTTTTCCAAATACCGGTATTTCCATCTTCTCTTCTCCTCCCCACTTTCTGATATCAATATACTACAAAAATCTGACAGCTGTAAACAAGAAACATCGTGTAAATTGTGATATTCTTTTACCGCATTGAAGAAGATTTTTCATTGAAGATGATTTCTCTGATGCAGAAACTTACTCTTTATTTTTTTCAGGGAGGACTTATTATCATGTCATCATCCAAAACTCGATTTTTTAATCCGGCTGTTGTAGGTCTGATCATGCTCAGCTTTTTCCTTGGTACCAGTGAATATACGGTGATCGGTATCCTTCCGGAAATTGCGGACGGATTCGGGATTTCACTGACTCAGGCCGGAAACATTGTATCTCTGTTTGCCTTTGCCTATGGCCTGGGCACTCCGTTTCTGGCTGCCTATGTGGGAAAATACAACCGTTTTCGTATTACCATGCTGGGAATCTCACTGTTTGCGCTCTGCAATCTGATCTGTGCCATTGCTGTCAATTACATGGTATTTCTGGTGTTCCGTATTCTTACGGCTGTGGTTTCCGGCACTGTGGTCTCCATCTCCATGACTTATGCGGAAGATGTTGCTTCCATTCCGGAGCATATCCCTGGTGTGATCGCAGGTGTTTTTTCAGGCTTCAGTGTCGCTTCTGTTGTGGGTGTGCCTATCGCTTCCACCATCACCCAAGTTTTTGGCTGGCGTGCGGCTTTTATCACGATCTTCGTGGCAACCCTGGCTCTGCTGGCACTTCTGTTTGTGAAGCTGCCGCGACAGAACCGGCTGAAGGCCGGAAGTATTCTGGAACAGTTTAAGCTTTTTCTGGACAAAAGGATCTCCATTGGCTGTGCCATCGTTTTCCTGGCAGGTGCCTCCACCTACTGCTTCTATACCTATCTGACACCGATCTTCCAGCAGGAGCTTCATATTCCGGATTCCATGCTGAGTGTTGCGCTTCTGATCTTCGGTATTGCAGCGATCACCAGCAATGTAAGCTCCGGTCAGGTGGCAAACAAAACCGGCATCCGCCTGCTGCCCCTGATCTACGTCATCCAGACTGTATGCCTGCTGCTTCTGCCCATTGCCACCCATAATCTGGTAAGCGGAGGACTGGTACTTTTTATCCTCGGTGTTATGATGTATCTTCTGAACTCACCACTGCAGATGCATTTTCTGAAGATTGCCACCAGAGAGCATCCTGCCTGTGTAAACCTGGCATCTTCTCTGATCTCGGTTTTCTTTAACTTTGGTATTGCAGCCGGTTCTGCCATGGGTGGAGTGATCGTAAAATATGCCGGACTTCGTTTTGTAGGGATCGGAGGTGCAGTTCCAGGCATCGGAGCAATCATCTGTGCTGTGATCCTGCTTCAGATCATGAAGCCTGGTGCGGATATCCGGTAAGTAAAAATACAGCCAGGAAATTATCCGGATCTTATATCTGATATTCCTGACTGTATTTTATTCTCTCAATATTCTTCTGTTACTGATGTGGTTTTATTTTCATAGTCTTTCAATCCCATAATCAGGACTTTTCTGCATTCCTATTTCATCTCGATCCTAAACAGTCTGGCTGCTTTTTCCAGAGGCATCTTCACTACAAGATTTCCGTTTTCGATCTTATATTCGCACATCTCTTCCTTCGGATAGATCACAGATACTCTGCGGATCTGATCTGCATTTTCCAGAGGGATCACTGCTTCTGTTGTTCCTGGTGTCCATACAGAAAGATAGGTATTCTTCTCTGCTTTCACTCCGTAAGCAAGAACTTCAGATTTCAGAGTTCCAAAACCAAGTGGGAAAAACGGCACGCCGTCACAGACTTCCTCTCGGATCTCCTTATACAGGGAGATTCCCTCCTTCATACGGTTCATGGAATTTTCTCCCAGCTTCCATACCATACCGCTGATATATGGGCGGAGAAGCATACCATTTACTACATTGTAGATCACATGCTCTTCTTCATCCTCATACGGATATACCCACATACCTCCCTGCTCCGGAGTTACCGCACTGGCCACGTTGGCAGCGATATTGGCATTGTAGAGGTAATCCGTCTGATCACTGGTAGACTGCAGGCTTAAGATCTTCAGCATACCATAATCCATACGCTGTCCTCCGGAACCGCAATTCTCCACAACAAGCTCCGGATAATCCCGGAAAATCTCCTCATACCACCGGTGAAGGCATTCATAATGCTCACGGATGGCATCTGCACAGCTGTCACTGTTCAGGTCACTTCCGTATCCCATGGTTACGTTATAGTCCACTTTAAAGTACTCTACGCCGTAATCATTGATCAGCCTGTCTACTACATCACGGCAGTATTTCCGTACCTCCGGATTGCGGAAATCCAGCATATAGCGTTTATTGTCAATGTGGCGTTTTCCATGGCGGCAGACAAACCAGTCATCAGGAAGCTTGTTTGCCAGCTTGCATGCAACTCCCATAACCTCGATTTCCAGCCAGAGTCCCATTTTCAGGCCTTTACTGTGTGCATAATCGCAGACTTCTTTCAGACCATTCGGGAATCTTCCGGATGCTTCTTTCCATTCCCCGACACGGTCCCACCAGAATCCGTCATCATACCATCCCGCATCCAGACAGTAATATTCACATCCGAGCTCTGCTGCCTTGTCAATAATGGAAAGCTCCCGCTCAGTTGTAGGGTCTCCCATCAGGCAGTTCATGTAATCATTAAATACCACGTTCAGTTTCTCATCGTCCGTATTTGGTCTGCGTACTTTTCTCCGATATCTGGTCAGTGCCGCTGCTGCCGGATTCAGGCCACCTTTTACAACAGCTGCCCCTGCCGGAACGGTTGTGAAGCTTTCTCCCGGTTTCAGATTCTTATACCAGCCGTGCTCCTGCTCTGTGGCGCCGCTTAAGGCAAGATACAGATTTCCGCCCTGTGCAGAGCCGTATTCTGCCAGCCACTGTCCTGAGCTTTCAATCTGGAAAATATATGTCTCCCCTGTTTCTCTGTCCTCTGCAATTCCCATGGGAAGATACTCACAGGTAGACCAGGTGCCCTTTCCGCTGTAGCAATAGCGGTTCAGGCCATATCCCTGATGATTGAAGCCATCTACGACCATGCCGTTTAAATTCAGTGTTTCTGCATCGTATTTCTGCCACTGAGCCTCACAGCACCAGCTGTTAAACGGCACATAGATATCTGTTTTTTTATAATAAGGCTTCTTGCCACCTCTGGAAATCCCCTGATACATAAAAGAAGAAACATAGGTCAGCCCCTGATCCTCGCTTCCCTCGTTGATGATCTCTGTCCAGGTCTGTACTGCCGGCACTCCGTCAAACAGGCGCATATGATATACTGCTTTCAGCTTTTCCGGGGAAACCATTACGATCTCCAGCTCTTTTCCGCCGTCCTGTGCCTTCAGCTCATGGTTCTCATAAACAAAATCCACAGAGGACTGATTGATGTTGTTTTTGTAGGCATGCATATTCAGGCTGCCTGTACCGCTTCTGTGGATCTCAACAGCCGGATAACAGATATCCTCCTTCGGCTCCATAACTGTTTTTTTTACTTCCTGTGAAGAAAAATCTGCCAGCTCTACCACACCGTTTTCTCTGATACGGAACTGGATATCCAGGCCGTTTTCATGTAATTCGATCGTTTCCATTTCTCTATTTTTACAACTCATATAAAGTATCCTCCCGCTTTTCTAATCCTGCTCACAGTATAGCATCTGTTTTTTTATAAGGTGACAGGTATCATCCCCTGAATGTAAAAATGCAATATATTGTCGTATTTATTTTTACATGATATACTGTTTTCAGACTATAAAACAGACATTGCAGCCAATGTGGATTGCGAATATCTGCTTAACTCGCACTTTTCAGTTCATACGTTCACATTCCGCTTCGCAACATATTCAGGAGGTTTTTCATGCCAGATATTTTTCAGGACTCTTCCCGGTATTTCCATGTTTCTGCTTTTTACGCTCTCTCCCTGCCTTATTATCATATGGAGCATCACACCCATTCCAGCTATGAGATCATGTATATCACCTCCGGTTCCTGCCGGGTTTTCTGCCTGAATGGCACACAGGATACAGAATTCCCGCTGAAATCCGGACAGTTTATCTTTATCCGGCCGGATGTACCTCACAGGCTGGAGATCCCGGATGGTTTTCCATGCTCGATCCTGAATCTGGAATTTTCCCTTACTTCCGAAAAAAGCCCGGTTTCTCCAGAGCTTCTTGTAAAAAAGGATCCCGGATTTTCCCGGTTCTGGAATTTTATGGATTCCTCCCAGGGCTTCTGCTCCGGCACGGATTCCCGAAGCTTAGGATACAGTCTGAAGGATCTGCTCACCTTTCTGCATCACAGCTCCGGTCAGATAAATGAGGAAGAATTTCTCTTCTTTCTTCTTTTCAGCCGAATGCTTACAGAGCTTGCATTCTGCGCCCGCTCCAGCCGGAGTGCCCAGGGAATCGTCCATCTGAAAAAAGCACTCCGCTACATTGATGAGCATTATCTGGAAGATATTGATATTCCTGCCATCTCCGCATATGCAGGGATCAACAAATCCTATCTGCAGGCACTCTTTACAGAAAAAAACGGCTGCACCATCAATACTTATATTAACCGCAAGCGTATGGAACAAGCAGTCTTTCTTCTGTGCAATAGTACTCTGCACATTACGGATATTGCCTTTTCTTCCGGATACAACAGCCGGCAGCATTTTGCACATACCTTCGAAAAATTTTATCATATGAGCCCTTCCCGGTACCGAAGTCTCCATACACGACCGCTTCAGTCAGATACAAAAAAGAAGCGGTACCATATGGCCGATGGACTGAAGCTGGAAAGCGAACCCTTTCCTCAGAAATAAAACTTACCATCTTCAATACACCTTCCGGCTGATATCTGCGATCCACGTCTGATCAGCCGGAAAAAAAGAGACCAGGCACGAAGCTCTTATCTCTTCGATAACCTGGCCGGCTTTTTATATTATTTTGAAAAACTCTTCTATGGAAGCAGATTCTGCATACTCTTCAGACTGATCGCCAGTGTGGAGGTATTGTGCAGAAGTGCGGATGTAGTCGGCTGCAGAATTCCCGCAACACCGCAGGCGATCAGACCTGCGTTAAAAGTAACGATGAAACGGTAGTTACGTCTGATGCGTTTCATCAAAGCATTGCTGATTTCCTTGAGTACTACAAGCTCCTGAAGATCATCTGCGCCTACTGTAATATCTGCGATCTCACGTGCGATTTCTGCTCCGTCACTGATGGCAATACCAACATTGGCCGCGGAAAGTGCCGGTGAATCGTTAATTCCGTCACCTACCATAATAACCTTTCTTCCGGCTGCCTTCTCTTTCTCAATGAAGTTAGCCTTGTCTTCCGGAAGTACCTCGGAATAATATTCATCCACGCCTACACGTCTGGCAATGGCTGCTGCTGTACGCTCGCTGTCACCTGTCATCATAACGATCTTGGAGATTCCTGCTGCGCGCAATGCATCAACAGAAGCCTTCGCTTCCTCACGGAGCGGATCCTCGATGCAGATCACGGCTGCAAGGCGTCCATCGATTGCAAGATAAAGGTGGGAATACTCCTCCGGAATATTATCGAATTTCGCCTGTCCATCCTCCGGAATTACACACTTCTCATCTTCAAATACGAAGTGGTAACTTCCGATCACAGCTTTATGATCTTCAATTGTTGTGGAAATGCCGTGTGCTACGATATATTCAACCTTGGAGTGCATCTCCTCGTGGGCCAGCTGTTTCTTCCTGGCTGCGCTGACAACGGCCTTAGCCATGGAGTGGGGGAAATGTTCCTCCATACATGCTGCGATACGAAGCATCTCATCCGGATTGTTCTCCTCAAATGATACCACATCCACAACTGTCGGTTTCGCCTTGGTCAGTGTTCCTGTTTTATCAAATACAATAGTATCTGCCTCAGCAATAGCCTCCAGATATTTACCGCCCTTAACTGTTACCTTATGTGTACCAGCCTCACGGATCGCGGACAGTACGGAGATCGGCATTGCAAGCTTCAGAGCACACGAAAAATCTACCATGAGGATTGCAAGTGCCTTGGTAGCATTTCTGGTGAGGAGATATGTAAGTGCTGTTCCGCCAAGTGTATACGGTACCAGCTTGTCTGCCAGATGCTCTGCTTTGCCTTCAAGGGAAGATTTCAGCTTCTCTGATTCCTCGATCATGGTAACGATCTTATCGTAACGGCTGGAACCGCCTACTGTCTTCACACGGATCGTGATCTCGCCTTCCTCAACAACAGTGCCTGCATAAGCTACGCTGTCCGGCTTCTTGCATACAGGTACAGACTCTCCTGTAAGAGATGCCTGGTTAACCATAGCCTCTCCATCTGTAACAATTCCGTCAAACGGGATAACGGTACCCATTCTTACTACTACTTCATCTCCCGGCTGGATCTCTCCGGACTCTACCAGGATCTCCTGCTCATCCTTCTTAAGCCATACCTTGCCCACGTTCAGGGACATGGTTCTGGCAAGATCGCCAACGGATTTCTTATGTGTCCATTCCTCCAGAAGCTCTCCGATTCCAAGCAGGAACATAATAGAGCCTGCTGTACCAAAGTCCTGACGGAATACAGATACGCCGATAGCAGTTGCATCCAGAACCGGCACCTCGATCTTGCGGTGAAGAAGTGTATCAATACCCTTCCAGATATATTTCAGGGAAGTAGCTGTTGTATAGATCGCATTCAGCGGATATGGCAGAAAAAGCTTTCTTCCATAATGACAGATCACCTTGGATATCAGTTTCTCCTGATATTCTGAATTCAGGGCTCTTCCTGAGCTCTGCAGTACCTGTGACGGAACTTCCACATCCTGATAATGGAACGCCCGGATACCGGAAATGATCTCCGCTCTGCTCCCCTGATAGCATACTACTGCATCACAGGTTCTCTCATATACCTTGGCAGTAACCACTCCGTTAAGGTTCTCAAGGTAATATGCCAGTGTATCTGCCTGCTCATAGCTCATTCTCTTCTGATCAAGATGGATACGAATCCTGCCTCTTGTCTCATGTCTGATAAAAAATTTCACGGAAAATCGCCTCTTTACTCAGCTTTCTCTTCTGCTGCTTCTTCTGTTGCCTCTTCTTCTGTCTCTTTGAAAGCATCCTCACCTGCAGGCTCTTCTGCTGTCTCAACATCTTCTACAGCCTCTTCCGCTACTGCTCTCTCCTCATTGATTTCCTTAGCCTCAGCATAAATATCTTCAGCGTTCTCCTGAAGGTTTGTAGCTGTCTTCATGATGCAGTCTTTAGCTCTTAAAACGGCTGCTGTACATCCTGTGTAAAGCATCTTCGCATCCTTGCTTGTAAGGATCTTGATTCCTGCTGTTCCGAAAAGAACACCTGCTGCAAAAAGTCCTGATTTTTTAAATTTGAAGTCTGCCATAATAATCTCCTCCTGATATGATTATTTCTTTACTGTTTTCCGGGAGCTCTTCTTAAATCTGCCCCGATATTTTTATCATTATATGGCACTTTTAAAAAAAAGTCCAGTGTTTTTTTGTGTGAATTTAAAACAATTTGATAAATTTTCAGTTATTTTCTTCTAACAGTTGTTTTTTACTAACAGTTGTTTGGAACTAATTTTTAGTCTTTCCAAACTGTTCTTACCTATTATATAGTTATACTATGTTTCCGGTGACAGTATTTCTATCCGATCTTATGTACCGGAAGCAGGGCAAGTGTTCTGATATTCTGCCCTGTGATATCTCCGCAAGCTTTCAGTCCGGCCAGGATCACCTCGTTAAGCTTCTGCCCGGACAAATGGCAGATCGTATCATCATCCAGCTCCACTGTGCAGGCTCCTTTTGTGCTGCAGGCCACACGGTACATGTTCTTTCTGCTGATAGCCCCTATGGACTCTAACGTATTGATCATACGGTATACAGTTGCCACGCCGATCTTCTGATCCAGGGCAAAGGCTCTGTAGTAGATTTCCTTACAGCAGGAGCACTCCCCCTCCAGGATAATGTCCAGAAGGATCATCCTCTGTCTGGTAATACGCAGCCCCCGTTCCTTCAGCTTCTCTATAATAAGATCCTTCTGCATCTGTGTGTGTCGGTAACATCCTGTTCTCTTCTCATCTTTCTCAGCTTCTGTATTCTGCAATCTGAACCCTCCTTTATTATTGAGAGAACTTTTCTTTTCCCTATTAAGTTAGTATACCTCAACTTCAGTTAGCTGTAAATAACTCTTTTGGATTTTTTTTCAGATATTGAGGATTTCGCCGTAATACGGTATACTATTTGGTGAACATGTCCATACGAAACCGTCGTTTTGACAAAATGACGAAAAATCCCCTCTCGTTTTTTCGTCAGAATGACAAGAAACTGCCGGAAACTTTGTACGATTCAGCTCTAGCTCTTTTTCTCCATTTTCGATATACTGTTAACCAGCAAAGGAAATTACGTAAAAACAATATATTAATTTTGGAGGGAAACAACAATGGCAAGTTTATCATTATCTCACATTAATAAAACTTATCCGAACGGCTTCCAGGCTGTTAAAGATTTCAACCTGGAGATCGAAGATAAAGAATTCATCATTTTCGTAGGACCGTCCGGATGTGGTAAATCTACAACACTTCGTATGATCGCAGGTCTTGAGGAGATCAGCGGTGGTACACTGAAGATCGGTGACAAGGTTATGAATGATGTAGAGCCTAAAGACCGTGATATCGCAATGGTATTCCAGAACTACGCTCTGTATCCTCATATGACAGTATATGATAACATGGCATTCGGACTTAAGCTTCGTAAAGTTCCGAAGGATCAGATCGATAAAGCTGTTCGTGAAGCAGCAAGAATCCTTGACCTTGACAAGCTTCTTGATCGTAAACCGAAGGCTCTTTCCGGTGGTCAGAGACAGCGAGTTGCTATGGGACGTGCTATCGTACGTAATCCTAAGGTATTCCTTATGGATGAGCCTCTTTCCAACCTGGATGCTAAACTTCGTGTACAGATGCGTATCGAGATCTCCAAGATCCATCAGAGACTGGGTGCTACAATCATCTATGTAACACATGACCAGACAGAGGCTATGACACTTGGTACCAGAATCGTTGTTATGAAAGACGGTATCGTTCAGCAGGTTGATACACCACAGAACCTGTATCAGAAACCGGGCAACCTTTTCGTTGCAGGATTCATGGGATCTCCGCAGATGAACTTCCTTGACTGCGTTATCTCCGAAAAAGGCGGCAACACAGTTGCTACAATCGGTAACGAGCATGAAGTTATCGTTCCTGCTGCCAAGGCTAAAGTTCTTAAAGACAAAGGCTACATCGGAAAGAAAGTTGTTCTTGGTATCCGTCCTGAGGATATCCATGATTCTCAGATGTTCCTTGAGACATCTCCAAGCAAACCAATGAACTCAGTAGTTAAAGTTTACGAGCTTCTTGGTGCCGAAGTATTCCTGTACTTTGATGTTGACGGAACTCAGATCACAGCACGAGTTGATCCTCGTACAACAGCTAAGACCGGCGATCCGATCAGATTCGCATTCGATATGGAGAAAGCTCACTTCTTCGACAAAGAGACAGAGCTCACAATCACAAACTAATTCTCACAGAATTATAAAAACTGAATTTAACCCCGGGGGATATGATTTCCCGGGGTTTCTTTTTTGCTAAAAAGTTTTACTTGAGAAAGGATCCTGATTTTATGAAAATACAGCAAACACTTCAAAAATCTCTGGAAGACTGGAACCGGATCAGTGGCCTGGATTTCTGTATCCTGGATGAGAACAACCAGATTTACATTACCACCTGTGATAAGAAACTTCCTTCTGTAGAAAAACTGACTCAGTTCCGGGAAGACGCAGCCCTCTGCGTCTCCAACCGCTCCTGCAGTCTCTATAAACTTGATAATGGCTCCGGCGATATGCTGCTGATCGTATGGGGTTCCGGCGATTCTGCTTCTACTATTGGAGAGCTTGCAGTCTGCCAGATTGAGAGCCTTCTCTCTGCCTACGCTGAAAAAACAGACAAGAATTCTTTTATGCAGAATCTTCTTCTTGACCGGTATTCCCAGGTGGAGGCTTTCAATAAAGCTGCCAAGCTGCATATTTCCCCTTCTGTCCGGCGTGCAGTATTCCTGGTTGAGACCAAGCAGCATAAGGATGAAAGTGCACTGGCCACTATCCGAAACATTTTTTCCGCCCGCACCCGGGATTTTATCACAGCCCTGGATGACTCCGGCATTATCGTTGTCCGCGAGCTGCAGAACACTGAGAGCTACGAGGAACTGGACGGCATTGCCTGCATGCTGGTGGATATGCTGAACACAGAGGCTATGACCTCCGCCTGGGTTTCCTACAGCAATGTTGCAGATGATATCATGGAACTTTCTGATGCTTACAAGGAAGCTCGTACAGCCCTGGAAGTAGGAAAGATCTTTTATGCAGAAAAAAACGTCTTCGGATACAATCAGCTTGGTATCGGCCGCCTGATCTATCAGCTACCCACACAGGTCTGCGAGATGTTTGTAAACGAGATTTTCGGAGATGAATCCCTGGAGTCCATTGATGACGAAACTTTGAATATTATCCGAACCTTCTTTGAGAATAACCTGAACCTCTCTGAGACTTCCAGACAGCTATATGTACACAGAAATACACTGGTGTACCGTTTTGAAAAGCTTCAGAAACGTTTTGGACTGGATGTCCGTACTTTTGAGGATGCCCTGGCCTTTAAGCTGGCTATGATGGTGTCGGATTATATTACATATTCCAGAAATCACGGCAAATAATGACTGTTCCTTACTTCAGCAGCATCAGATGCTCCGGCGGAAGATACAGATATTCCGGAAGATCCTGATCCGGATCTTCGGTAAAGCTGTTCTTAGGACGCATCCACCACAAACCTTCGGAAGCTTTCTCTTCTTTATTGGCTATCATGTACTGATGCTCAAATGTTGTCTCCATGTACTCGCTCACCTGTACCGGCATGCAGTTCTCACCAGGTTCTGATGCCGGACGGAGCCAGTGACCACGGATTCCCACATGGGTAATGTCCTCTCCCACCTTCTCTGCTGTATGAAGCTTCAGTTTCCAGTCCTCTGCAAAAATCTCATACTCTCCAAGCTTCTTTATGGAGGAATAATTCTTGCAGCCTGTCAGTCTGGCCGCCTCCATCAGTCCCGGCTGTTCAAAAATGCTCTTTGTCTCGCCTGTCACAAGAATACGGCCCTTGTCCACAATGGAAAGTTCTTTGCAGAATTTGTACGCCTCATCTCTGCTGTGGGTTACAAGGATCATATCGCCCTTGTAATCCTGGAGAAAATCCTGCATTTCTCTCTGTAGCACATCTTTCAGATATCCGTCCAGCGCGGAAAAGGGCTCATCCAGGAGAATAGCTTCCGGTTCACCGATCATCATTCTGGCCAGTGCCACTCTCTGCTGCTGTCCACCGGAAAGCTGGGAAGGATACCGCTTTTCAAGGCCTTCCAGGTGATACCGCCGGATCAGGTCTGCCACTTCCTCCCGGATGGAAGCTTTTCCACCGCGATAACCGCAGCTGATATTCTGTTCCACAGTCATTGTGGGAAAAAGTGCATAATTCTGAAAGAGATAGCCGATTCGCCTCTTCTGCGGCTTCAAATCAATACCTGCCTCAGAATCAAAGACCGTTTTTCCGTTAATGACGATCTTTCCCTTATCCGGTGTCTCAATTCCCGCAATACAGCGAAGAGTCATGCTTTTGCCACTGCCGGATGCGCCAAGTAGCCCGATGGCTGCCGAGCTGCCCTCAAATTTTACTTTCAGGGAAAAATCCCGGAAATTTTTTTCGATATTTATGCTGACTGCCATCAGATCCACCTTCTTGTCTTCATTCCTCTTCCGGATACGATATTGATCAATGCCACGATCGCAAAAGATATCAGCACGATCACAACTACCCAAAAGCCTGCTGTTCCATAGTTCCCAGCTGCTGTTTCTGTCGCAATTGCAACGGAAACTGTTCTCGTTTTTCCCAGAATGTTTCCCGCAAGCATGGAGGTTGCTCCGTACTCACCAATAGCACGTGCAAAGGCCAGCACCGTTCCTGATGCGATTCCAGGTCCTGCTGCAGGCATTACCACCCGCCAGAAAATCTTATTATCACTCATTCCAAGAGTCTGTCCTGCATAGATCAGATTTATGTCCACCTGCTCAAAAGCTGCTCTTGCATTTCTGTACATTAACGGAAATGCGATCACAGCTGCCGCTACCACACAACCTTTCCAGGTCTGCACGATCTTGATATCAAAATTCTCAAGGAGAAAGCTTCCAAGAGGTCTCTTGAGACTGAAGATCAGAAGCAGGAAGAAGCCTGCTACAGTCGGCGGCAGTACAAGAGGAAGTGTTAGGATCCCATCCAGTACTGCTTTCGCACCCGGACGGAGCTTCATGATCTTTCTGGCGCAGAATACTCCCAGAAAAAAAGCGATCACTGTGGCAACCAGCCCTGTTTTTAAGGAGATCCAGAGTGGACTCCAGTTTATTTCTTTTAAAAACTCTGCCATATTTTATCCCAGTCCTGCGCGGATCATTATTTAGATGTGCTGTCTGCAGAATCTGCACTGTCCTTATCTGCTTCTGTGCTGTCTGTATCCTGAGAAGCAGACTCGTCAGCATCTTTATCTGTGTCATCAGCCTCATACGCAGTAAATCCATAGTCTTCAAATACCTTGATCGCTGCATCAGACTCTACATAGTCAAGGAATGCCTCTGCTGCCTTGGTGTCATCCTCAGAAGCCTCTTTATCCTCGATCAGTCCTACCGGATAAAGTACCGGTGTCTGAAGGCTGTCTGCCGGTGCCTCTGCAAGAATCTCTACCTTATCAGCAACTGATGCCGCATCTGTGGCATATACAACACCTATTTCATTACTTCCCTCACTGACTGCTGCCAGAACATCTGTTACATTCTTGCACTCGTTGATCTCCATCTCATTGACCTTGTCCATGATCCCAAGGTTTGTAAAAATCTCACGGGAGTACTGTCCAACCGGAACATCCTCTCCTGCAAGTGCCATATTCTCTGCATCTGTCACATTCTCAAAACCTGTTACCTTAGTCTCACCGTCTGTCGGTTTAATCAGAACAACTTTATTCTCAAGAAGGTCTGCGACGGTATCCTCTTTTGTCAGCTTCTCTTCGGTAAGAGCATCCATCTGCTTGTCTGCTGCTGAGAAGAAAAGATCACAACGTGCTCCTTCCTCGATCTGAGTCTGCAGTGTACCTGAGCTGTCTGCGCTGTAGTAAATGGTTACGTTCGGGTAAAGTTCATTGAAATCCTTCTGGATCTCTTCCATGGAGTTGCTGAGGCTGGCTGCGATAAATGCGTAAACCTCACCTTTCAGTTCCTTGTCACCTTTCAGTTCCTTGTCACCCTGCACTTCTGTGTCTGCTGCGAACACAGTTCCGGTCATAAGACCAGTGGTTAAAACTCCTGCTGTAATGGCTGCTAAGATTTTTTTCTTCATCTTTTTCTTCCTCTTTTGTTTTGTTTCGTTCGGTTTCATTCTGTTTTGAATGATTTCGTCTAATTTTACCGAAATAAAAATTTCTTGTCAAGCCATAAGGCATTGCTGTTTTCCACCGCCCATGCTATCATGAAAAAAAGCTTTACCCTCAACGATCAAAATAAAGAACAAGGAGAAGATATTTATGAAACTCAGTGCACGTAATCAGTTAAAAGGAAAAGTTATCAACATCAACAAGGGAGCTGTAAACTCCATCGTCTCTATTGATATCGGAGGTGGAAACATCATCACTGCAACCATCTCCTGCGCAGCTGTGGAGGAACTGGGACTGAAAGTTGGCTCTGATGCCTATGCTGTGATCAAGGCCACAAGCGTTATGGTGGGAATCGATGAATAAATTTTATACAGCACAGGAAGTCGCAGATAAATTAAAGATCAAAAAAACTACTGTCTACGAGCTGATCAAACGTGGAGAACTTTCCTCTTCAAAAATCGGCAAACAGCTGCGTGTCAGTGAAGAACAACTGAAAGCGTATCTGGACAGTACAGTGCAGTCCAGTATTTCACAGATCCATGACTATCAGCCGGAAAGTTCTCTTCTGAAAAGAGATTACCTGCTCCATTCCAGCGGACTGATCATCAGCGGGCAGTCTTCTCCTGCGCTGGATCTGCTTTTAAACCAGCTGCCTGCACAGCCCGGAAGCCTTCCGGTACTTCAGTCTCATCTGAACACCTACAACGGACTTTACTCCCTCTATTTTGAAAAGGTCCACATTGCCTGTGCAGCGGCTTCTTTTGAAGATATCCAGAGCCTTGTTCCCGGAATTCCGCTTACTGTTCTTCATTTCTACAGCTACGAGATCGGTTTTTATATAAAAAAAGGAAACCCCCGGAATATTCAGGGATTTCCTGATCTGCAGCGCGCAGATATTATTTTTGCCAACCGTGAAAAGGGCAGCAGCCGCAGAGTTTATCTGGACCGCCAGCTAAATAAGCTTGGGATTTCTCCGGAAAACATATCCGGATACCGCAATGAGCTGGTTTCTGACAGCTCCACTGCTGCCGCTGTTGCAGGCGGACAGGCAGATATCGCTCTGGGCGAAGCTTATACTGCCAGAACCTTTACAGATTTGGAATTTCTTCCTCTTGGAACAGAAACCATGTATCTTGTGATGGCATCTTCCAGCTTCAGCAGTCCTGGTTTCCAGGCTGTAGTCAACGCCTTATCCTCCGAATCTTTCCGACAGGCTCTATCTCTACAGACAGGATATGATACCTCACATACAGGAGAAGCTGCACATTTCTGAATGTGCAGCTTCTCCTGTATGTAAGTCTTTGTGTCAATCGGATATTCGCAATCCGCTTTCGCTACTTGCTCATAACCGAATAACTGCTCCGCAGTTTATCAGGAGGGGCTTGTACCCCTCCTGATACAAGTTAGTCCCACCCACTGCTTATTGCTCCTCGCAATTGAAGCAGGGGACTTACTTGATTCGGTTAAATATCAGTTCAGATAGTTGTATACCATGGAAGATATCCTCCGGATTCCATACTGAAGATGGCCTTCGGATGCTCCGCTTGAAAATACACACAGCACATAAGTCGTCTTTTTTCCATAAATAATGGCAATATCGTGCTGTACGGAGCTTGTCTCACCGGTCTTGTTGGCACATACTATACCTGCTGGAAGGCCGGCCGGGATCTTATATCTGACCTGCTGGTTCTTGAGCAGATTCAGCATTTCTTTAGAATACTGTTTTGATACACAGGTTCCACGATAGATATTTTCCAGAAGTTTTCCGCAGTCTTTGGCAGACGCCTGGTTTCTCTTTCCGTCACTTGTGATATAGGAACTTGACGGATGAAGAGTACAATGACATCCTGTATTTGTGTATCCATTCTTTTTCAGATACTTATTGACTGTCGCAGCACCTTTTACAAAACTGCCGCCACCTTGCCTTCTTACCAACTCGTTATAACATTCATTATCACTGACTGTGATCATATTCCACAGCAAACTGTTTATATTAGATGTCTTCTTTAGCTTTCCGCTCTTGATCTGATCGTAGGTTGAGGCCATTACAAAAGCCTTGATGGTACTGGCCGGATACATAGCCTGGTCATTAAGATTGATCACATTTCCTGTCTTTAAATCTTTTACATAGACTGACCAGTTTCCGCCGTAACCAGATGTGTAATTCTTAAGCTGAGCTTTAAATTCACTGAGCGCATATTCTGATTTTGTGCTTTTCTTTCCCTGATAGTCTACATATTTTCCATCGGGTGTTTTCATGTTTTTGGCTATGGTTCCGTTGGATTTCAGATAATATCCGTCTTTCCAGCAGCTGACTTCCATTTTTCCGGTTTTATCCACATAATATTTCCGACTTCTGTAAGTAATCCACCCGGCTTTTTGCGTCAGCCGGCCATTTCCACCGCCAAAATAATAATTACCGTTGTATTTCTTTCCGTTTACAGTGATGTTCATCTTATGGAAATGTGTGTAAAAACATATTCTTCCATAACCGCTGAAATAATAGTAGCCGCTTTTTAACGTGCGGCCGTCAAGCTTTCTGGCTTTTACATAGCGGATTCCTGCTGCCCGGCAGTTGAGTTTTCCCCGTTCTCCTGCATAGTAAACGCCTCCGAAAATTTTTCCATCCAGCTTCTGCTCTGCGATCTTTACAAAGCCCTTCTCTCCCGGCGAAAAACGTCCGTTTGAGTCAGAAACATAATATCCGTCAAATGTCACTCCCTGTACCGTAGTTTTCCTGAAATGATAAACTGCACGTTTCCGTATCAGCCTGCCGTTCTGATCGAATATGTAAATACCGGCATGCAGAAAATCTGTGGGGTTGACTGCAAGATACTGTAATCCTGTAAGTTTTTTCTTCTTTGAATCTCTCAGATACCAGTTCTCACCGGACTTGCAGAGATAACTTCCGCTTTTATCCCGGAATTCGATTTTTTTCTGTGTGGACGCTGCTTTAGTCTCCACCATATTTCCCGCTGAAACAATACAAAAAATTGCCGCAAACATAAACATATATGCAATAGCAGCAATTCTGATCTTCCTTTTTTCTTTCCCCATTTTATTTACTGCCTGCCGGAATCCCGGCAGGCTTTCCTCCTGTGTGCAGATCTCCGTATCAGATGATCCTGTTATTCTTCTGACCAGTCTCCGTTATCGTCCCAGATAATGTCTCCGTCACCGCCATCACCGCTGTCATCGATCACATCATCGCCGCTTCCGCTGTTGCTGTCATCTACATAATTGCCGTCATCACTGCTGTCGCTTCCGCTGTTATCATAATTTCCATCATCGCTGCTGTCACTGCTGTCGTCGCTATTGTCTTCACTATTATCATAGCTTCCGTCATCACTGTTGTCGTCATAACTTCCACCATCACTGTTATCATAGTCTGTATTGTCAGATGTGCTGTCTGTATCTGTGGATGTGTCTGTTACGCTTGAAGTATCTGTACTGTCTGTGGTATCTGTGCTGTCTGTCTCACTGTTATCTGTCTGGATATTTCCCAGTGTGCTCTTCTCTGATTTATCGCTGAGACTTGTGTATGTAAGATATGCTTCTCCGCTGTCGATCAGAAGTTTCGCCTTCTCCATGTCTCCAAGCTCTACAGTATAGATCTCGTAAGCATTTCCGTCTCCATCTACGATCTTCATATCATAGACTGCATTTGTTGCAGAATCCGGTGTATAATACATCTGTACCTGCTCTGCATCCTTGATGGTTGATTCTGCAGGAACGAGATTTTTTCCCCATTCCTCTCCACCGGCTGCACGGAGATAGATCTCACGGATCTCACCTTTCGTGCTGTTGGTAATATATACAAATTTCGCTGTGCTTGTCTTCACGCCGATCAGCTTCGGTGCCGGTGTTGAAGTCGGCAGCGGACTTGTTGTAGCCGGTGCTGCAGTAGGAACTGCTGTCGGAACCGGTGTCGGTGTTACCTCGGTGTCTGTTGATGCGGACTTGCCGCATCCGGCTACTGTCAGTGCTGCAGCAGCGGTCAGTGCGATCATGATCTTTTTATATTTCATAATAATTACCTCCTGAATATTACTTTATGCAAGCAGTGTTTTTCCAATAAAGTATCCAAGTACCAGGATACCGAGAATGATCCTGTACCATCCGAATACCTTGAAATCATGTTTCTTAATATACCCCATCAGGAATTTAATTGCAAGGATGGATACCACAAAAGATACCACAACTCCTACAATAAGAATTACAAACTCCGTGGATGTAAATGCAAAACCGAATTTCACAAGCTTCAGAAGACTGGCTCCGAACATAACAGGAATTGCCAGGAAAAATGTGAACTCAGCTGCCACAGTACGTGATGTTCCTGCAAGAATACCTCCGATGATAGTAGATCCGGAACGGGAAGTTCCCGGGATCACGGAAAGTACCTGGAAGCATCCGATGATTAACGCTGTCTTAAAGGAAAGATCATCAAGTCTTGTGCAGGTTGGTCTGCGGCGTTTATTGTAATTCTCAATAACAATAAAGAGCACACCATAAACGATCAATGCAATGGCAACTACAACGTAGTTATAAAATTTCTTCTCAATAATATCATTAAATGGCAATGCAATGATAATAGTCGGCAGACATGCCACTAAAATCTTAAACCACAGGATCCATTTTTCCTTGTCGCAGTATTTCTCAACAAAGGTAAGTACTACTCTGGATACTGCCGGCTGTTTGCGAAGTGCTATTCTGGTCCGCTTGGGAATCGGCCTTATGTAAAAAGGCCACAGCTTGCTCCAGTACAAGACAACAACAGCCAGGATAGCACCCAGCTGAATAACAACCAGGAAAAATTCCATAAATGCCTCTGACACATTCAGCTTGATAAATTCATCTACCAGGATCATGTGTCCGGTACTGCTGATGGGAAGCCACTCTGTGATTCCCTCCACAATACCAAGAATTATAACCTTCAGCAACTCTATAAAGCTCATACAAACTCCTTTCTCTGCAGCACGTTTCTTTCTTACGTGATGAAATGAAGCTTCTCATTTCTCTCTGCTACATGCAATGAACGTATTCTTTTCATAATTTACGTTCATAATAAGATAAGGACCGAGCCGATGTATAAACGGCGGCCCCGTCCTTATCAGTATATTACATATTTGGTGATTCGTAAACTTTCGAATCTTTTATTTCGCAAAATTTACACAGTTTTTATATTTTGCATTAATTACCGATTATCGATGGTCGCAATATCTACCAGAGTCAAATGATTCAGGTCTGTATTCTCAAGACTGGTAACAAGTGCCTCTGCAGTATCAAGACTTGTCAGTACATTGACACCTGTCTCAATCGCATTTCGACGGATCACGAAACCATCCTTCTGATGCTCAACACCCTGCGGCGGTGTATCGATAACAACATCGATCTTGTGACCAAGGATCAAATCCATAAGGTTCGGAGACGGCTGCTCCAGTTTGTTAGTACGTGTTACCTTGATTCCATTCTCAGTAAGGACATGTGCTGTACCTCTTGTTGCAAAGATACGATATCCCTGAGCCTCGAATCTTCTTGCGATCGGGATAATATCTTCTTTATCTTCATCCTTAACAGTAATGATCATCTGTTTATGCTTCGGAAGACGGATTCCTGCTCCGATAAATGCCTTGTAAAGAGCCTCGTTGAAGGTCTTTGCGATACCAAGACACTCACCTGTGGATTTCATCTCAGGTCCGAGGCTGATATCTGCGCCTCTGATCTTCTCGAAAGAGAATACAGGCATCTTGATTGCAAAGTACTCTGCTTCTTTCTGAAGTCCCGGTGTGTAGCCCAGCTCTTTGATCTTGCGGCCAAGGATCACTCTTGTTGCAAGCGGAACGATCGGGATTCCTGTTACCTTGCTGATGTACGGTACTGTACGGCTGGAACGTGGATTAACCTCGATTACATATACATCCTCACCTACAACGATGAACTGGATATTGATCATACCGATTACATGAAGTGCCTGTGCAAGACGGCGTGTGTACTCGGCGATTGTTTCTTTTGCCTTCTGGCTGATAGTCTGTGCCGGATATACGGAAATACTGTCTCCGGAGTGGATACCTGCGCGCTCAATGTGCTCCATGATTCCAGGGATCAGGATGTCCTCACCATCGCATACTGCATCGACCTCAATCTCTTTACCCATCAGGTACTTGTCAACAAGAATCGGATGCTCCTGTGCGATCTGGTTGATGATTCCGATATACTCCTCCACATCCTCATCGCTGACAGCAATACGCATTCCCTGACCTCCAAGTACATAGGACGGGCGGACAAGTACCGGATATCCCAGCTCATTGGCAGCTTTTTTAGCCTCTTCTGCTGTGAATACGGTGTGCCCCTTCGGTCTCGGGATCTGGCATTTCTCAAGAATGGCATCAAAGAGTTCTCTGTCCTCTGCAGCATCTACGTTCTCAGCAGATGTTCCAAGGATCTTAACGCCCATCTTGATCAGTGCCTCTGTAAGCTTGATGGCTGTCTGTCCGCCGAACTGAACAACCGCTCCGTCCGGCTTCTCGATATTTACAACATTCTCAACATCTTCCGGTGTCAGTGGCTCGAAATACAGCTTATCTGCAATATCAAAGTCTGTACTTACTGTCTCCGGGTTGTTGTTGATGATGATAGTCTCATATCCTTCTTCTGCAAATGCCCATGTACAGTGTACAGAGCAGAAGTCGAACTCGATACCCTGACCGATACGGATCGGGCCGGAACCAAGTACCAGGATCTTTTTCTTATCTTTTGTCTCAACTGCTTCGTTCTCCGTCTGCTCATCACCGTATACAGAGTAGTAGTATGGTGTCTCTGCTGCAAACTCTGCTGCACAGGTATCTACCATCTTGTATGCTGCACGGATTCCGTACTCTTTACGAAGATCTTTGATCTCAGCCTCTGTTTTTCCTGTCAGGTCTGCAATGATGTAGTCCGGGAACTCCAGACGCTTTGCTTCCAGAAGAAGCTCTTTATCCAGCTTCTGAGTCTTAAGAGACTGCTCCATCTCAACAAGGATAGCCAGCTTATCGATGAACCAGATATCGATCTTTGTGATATCGTGAAGCTTCTCCTGGGAAATATTTCTGCGGAGGGCTTCTGCGATCTTCCAGATACGGCGGTCATCTACAATATTCAGCTCGTCCAGCAGCTCCTCATCAGAAAGCTGTGAGAAATCATAGGACATCAGGCTGTCAACGTGCTGCTCCAGGGAACGGATGGCTTTCATTAAGGCACCCTCAAAATTATGGCAGATGCTCATAACCTCTCCTGTAGCTTTCATCTGTGTTGTCAGTGTACGTTTCGCTGTGATGAATTTATCAAATGGCAGACGCGGAATCTTAACAACACAGTAATCCAGCATCGGCTCAAAGCTTGCGTATGTTTTGCCAGTGATGGCGTTCGGAATCTCATCCAGTGTGTATCCAAGTGCGATCTTGGCTGCAACCTTAGCGATCGGATAACCGGTAGCCTTACTTGCAAGTGCAGAAGAACGGCTTACACGAGGGTTAACCTCGATTACACAGTACTCAAAGCTCTCCGGATGAAGAGCGTACTGTACGTTACATCCACCTGTGATGCCAAGCTCTGTGATGATATTAAGAGCAGATGTACGAAGCATCTGATACTCTTTATCTCCAAGTGTCTGGGAAGGAGCAACTACGATGGAGTCACCGGTGTGGACACCAACAGGGTCAATATTCTCCATATTGCAGACTGTGATGCAGTTTCCTGCACTGTCTCGCATTACCTCATACTCGATTTCTTTCCATCCGGCGATACATCTTTCTACAAGAACCTCACCTACACGGGAAAGACGGAGACCATTCTCAAGGATCTCACGAAGCTCCAGCTCATTGTGTGCGATACCGCCGCCACTTCCGCCAAGTGTGTATGCAGGACGGAGAACAACCGGATATCCGATAGTCTGGGTAAACTCAACACCGTCTTCTACAGTTGTAACGACCTTGGATGCTGCAACCGGCTCGCCGATTTTTTCCATGGTGTCCTTGAATTCCTGACGGTCCTCAGCTTTACGGATCGTTGCTGCTGTAGTACCGATAAGGCGTACATTATGCTCTTTCAGGAAGCCCTTCTCCTCAAGCTCCATGGCAAGGTTCAGTCCTGCCTGGCCGCCCAGTGTAGGAAGTACGCTGTCCGGTTTCTCTTTAATGATGAGCTGCTCTACGACCTCAACAGTCAGAGGCTCAATGTAAACTCTGTCTGCAATGTCTTTATCTGTCATGATGGTAGCAGGATTGGAGTTTAAAAGTACAACCTCCATGCCCTCTTCCTTAAGGGAGCGGCATGCCTGGGTTCCTGCATAGTCAAACTCTGCTGCCTGGCCGATTATGATCGGACCTGAGCCGATTACAAGTACTTTTTTTATGTCCTTATTCCTTGGCATTATTTCTCTCCTCCCATCATCTTCATGAATCTGTCAAACAGGTAACTGGAATCCTGTGGTCCCGGGCATGCTTCCGGATGGAACTGTACAGTAAAGATGTTCTTTCCATTGTATGCCATACCTTCGTTTGTTCCGTCGTTGACGTTTACAAATGCAGGATGTGCGATATTTTTCTCCTCAAGGCCTTCTGCGTCTACAACGTAGCCATGGTTCTGAGAAGAAATATAAACTCTTCCTGTCTCCAGGTCTTTAACCGGGTGGTTGCCGCCTCTGTGACCGTATTTCATCTTATGGGTGTCTCCGCCTGTTGCAAGAGCCATCAGCTGATGTCCAAGGCAGATGGCAAAGATCGGTACATCAGAGTCGTAGAGTTTTTTGATCTCTTTAATAATAGAAGTACATTCCTTCGGATCTCCAGGGCCGTTGCTGAGCATGATGCCGTCCGGATTGTCACCGAGGATCTCTTCTGCGGATGTCAGAGCCGGGTAAACAGTAACCTGGCATCCTCTCTCATTCAGTGAGCGTGCAATGTTTTTCTTGGCGCCCAGATCAAGAAGGGCAACCTTCGGTCCGTTCCCCTTAAGCACTTCCTTCTCGTGGCAGGAAACCTTCTCTACCACTTTTCCTGTTGTATATGCTTTCAATCTGGGGATGATTGTATCCAGGTCATAGTTCTCATCAACTGTGATCATTCCGTTCATGGTTCCCTTCTCACGAAGGATCTTAGTCAGTGCTCTGGTATCAATTCCTGCGATTCCCGGAATGTCGTTTTTGCTCAGAAAATGCTGAATAGTGTCTACGCTTCTGAAGTTGCTGGGAACTCGTGATAATTCGCGTACAATAAATCCGTCAATCCACGGCTTCCTTGATTCCTGGTCATCATAACAGATTCCGTAGTTTCCGATCAGCGGATATGTCATACACACCGCCTGTCCTGCGTAAGAAGGATCTGTCATTACTTCCAGATAACCGGTCATGGAAGTGTTAAAGACAATTTCACTGATGACTTCCCTTGCAGAACCAATGCTGGTTCCTGTAAATACATGGCCATCTTCCAATATCAGAAATGCTTTCATACAATCTCCCTTTCTTTGTTCTCTTATTTTATCCTAAATCTTCAAGATTGTATCACAGGAAGCGGCATTTTTCAACACCATACGCCAAAAAAATGTTTAAAACTAACTCAAAATATTTTTTTTGAATTTTTTCAATTTTTTTGAATTTTTCTATTGACATTATCCAATTCCTGAGTTATTATAAGTGAGCAGTCGACGAGCGGAGCAAACAAAGCGAAGCAAGCCGGTTGAAAAAATGCAGGAATGGCGGAATTGGCAGACGCGCAGGCTTCAGGTGCCTGTGGTCGCAAGATCGTGTGGGTTCAAGTCCCATTTCCTGCATTCTTTTTTATTTTATCCAAAATCAAAAAAACAGAAGTGACTGGCCAATCAGCACTTCTGTTTTTTTATTTATATTTCAGATCATAATCTTTTTCTTCCATATAAGACAGGGCTCTCCATTAAACGGAAAGCCCTGTCTTATATATCTGCTGCTTTTTATTCTTTTTTCAGCTCAGATGCTTCTGCTTCTACTGTTTCAGAAATTTTCTCCTCTGCTTCTATTGTTTCTGCTTTAGCCACATCTTCTGCAGTGGCTTTTTCTACTATCTCTTCGTCTGTTTCTTTATCCACAGCATCTTCTGTTCCATCTGCCGGCGCACAGTTCTCAGTATCATCTGTCACCTCAGCCTCAGCTGCGTTCTCAAGCTCCTCATCTGCGACTTCGATCACTTCTGAATTCTTCTCCTCGATCTCCGGCTCCGGGGTCGGACATGCCGCACCACAGTACGGGCAGAAGCTTGCCTCACGCATCACGGCCTTATGGCAAGCCGGACAGAATTTTTCTCCCTTACTGGCCGCAATAGCATCTCTGTAGTGATCGGCTTCCAGTATATGCTGGCTGATTTCCTCACAAATAGCACCTACTTCTCCGTCAACAGCTTCACCACGCTCATAACGTGCATAGATCATTCTTCCGATATCCATCATCAGCTTCTCTGTCATACGCTCCTGTGCAGAAAGCTTGTTGCGAATCTTCTGGATCTCATAAAGATTCTCAGCCTTTGTGCTGAATCCTTTCGCCTTACGTGTCAGTGTATTTCCCAAATCATCCCAGAAACTTTTTGCCATAATTGCCACGCTCCTTTTCTATATGCTTTATAACAGAAACAAAAATTCTCTTATCCTTCCAGTGCCGGAACTTCCTGGCCTCTCATCAGGATCTTAGGACCGCCGTTCCCCTGGATATATCCTTCTGTGATCACAACCTCACCGATATTGACATCCTTCGGGATCTCATACATGATATCCAGCATATACTCCTCAAGGATAGCCCGGAGTGCTCTGGCTCCTGTATGACGCTCCATTGCCTTACGTGCAATGGCATGCAGTGCACCATCCTCGAATTCCAGTTTCACCTCGTCAAGTGCCAGAAGTTTCTGATACTGTTTCAGGATCGCATTCTTAGGCTCTTTGAGAATTTTTACAAGCATATCCTCAGTAAGTCCGTTCAGTGTAAAGATAATCGGAAGTCGGCCGATAAACTCCGGGATCATTCCGAAAGCGCGGAGATCATCTACTGTTACCTTCTCCAGCACATGAGGATCATTATCGTATTTATCCTTCAGATCAGCATAAAATCCGATAGATGCCTGCTTGTTCAGTCTCTCCTTGATGATATTCTCAAGATCCGGGAACGCTCCTCCGCAGATAAACAGAATATTTCTTGTATTGACTGTCACCATAGGTACCATAGCATTCTTGCTGGTTGCACCTACCGGAACCTCAACTTCGCTTCCCTCCAGAAGTTTCAGAAGTCCCTGCTGAACAGCCTCTCCACTTACATCTCTCTGGTTGGTGTTCTTCTTCTTGGCGATCTTGTCGATCTCATCGATGAAGATGATCCCATGCTCTGCTTTCTCCACATCATTGTCTGCTGCAGCAAGAAGCTTGGAAACAACACTCTCAATATCATCACCGATATATCCTGCCTCTGTCAGGGATGTAGCATCTGCAATAGCAAGCGGTACCTGGAGAAGTTTCGCAAGCATCTTCACCAGATATGTCTTACCGCAGCCAGTCGGTCCGATCATAAGCATATTGGATTTCTCGATCTCAATATCGTCCATGGTATCTGTTGCTACTCTCTTATAATGATTATATACAGCTACAGACATTACCTTCTTGGCATATTCCTGGCCGATCACATATTCATCCAGTGTAGCTTTGATCTTATGTGGTGCCGGAATGTCTTTCAGATTGATCACCGGCTTCGGAGTCTCGGATTTCTTTTTGATCTTCTTCGCCTGATTTCCCGGATTCTGAAGGCTGCTCAGATCGATCATGCTTACATTCGGCATGTTAAAAAGATCTGAGTAATTCATATTTCCATTGCTCATCTGAGTATTCATGGTATCAAAACTCTTCTGCATGCAGTCTGCACAGATATGTATATTATTGGGAAGATCGATCATCTTCCCTGCCTGGCTCTCCGGCCTGCGGCATAAAAAGCAGAATTTCTCGTATTTCTGCTCCTGGTCATTGTCTTTGTTGTTATCAAACTGATCTGCCATAATGTTTCCCTTTCTGGTTTTGTAGCGCGGGATACAGAGCATGACGGTACTTCATATTCCGCTCTTCTATATGCTCCAGCCCAAGTATCATACTGCACATTATAACACATAATTTCTATATATAAAAGCATTCATGATTTGGGTTCAGATTAAGTTTTTATAAAAAAATGGAGAGCCACATAATCACTCTGCAGCTCCCCATCTCTGATATTTCCCTTTATATTATTTTTAACTGATCCGCAAGCCTTAATTATCAGAAGCCGGCTTGCTTCCAAGAGTAACTTCTACAGTCTGCTCTTTGTATTCTCCGCTGTCTGCTCTTGCGATCACCACTTCGATAGTCTCGCCAGACTCATAATACTGCAGCTTGGAAACAAGATCATCCTTGCCACTTACTTTCTGACCGTCCAGTTTCACGATAATGTCACCTTTTTTGATTCCGGCCTTGTCTGCTGCGCCACCTTCTGTTACTTCTGTAAGGAAAGCTCCTGCAGGCATATTGTACATCTGGATCGCTTCTGTAGTAAGATCCGCAGCCTTGATTCCCATGTAGCCGACTTTTGAGGAATCTTCCACCTTATCACGTGTCTCACGGTTCATCAGTTCCTCCAGGATCGGCTCTGCCTTGGAGATCGGGATCGCATATCCCATTCCCTCTACCTGGCTGTCTGCATACTTGGCAGCGTTGATTCCGATCACTTCACCCTTCATGTTCAGAAGCGCACCACCGCTGTTGCCGGGATTAATGGCAGCATCTGTCTGGATCAGCCCGCTTGCTTCGCTGTCCTCTGTGCTGATATCTCTGTTCAGGGCACTTACCCAGCCTGAAGTAACAGATTGACCATAGCCAAGTGCATTACCAATGGCAACAACCTGCTCACCAACTACAAGATCATCAGAGCTTCCAAGCTGCGCGATCTTAATCTCCTTCATTGTTTCTTCCGGGATATCGGATTTCTCAACTGCGATCACCGCAAGGTCATTCTCTTCATCTGTCCCTTTGATTTTGGCAGAAACTGCATTCTCCACATCTGCATCACCTTCGGAGCCTGTGTTTCCTGAAAAACTGCTGTCACTGCTGCTGGCCATAGCCTGTGTCTCTTCTTCCGCACCAACTACATCGCTTCCCGCAAAACATACTGTAAGTGTAGTCGCACCGGATACGACATGATTGTTGGTAGCAATCAGAAGCTCATCATCATTTTCACCTACAATGATTCCGGAACCACTTCCAGCACTCTGATACTGACGTGTTCCATATCCGAAAAAGCTCGGGATTTCCTGAACACTGACAGATGTGATAGCTACGATCGATGACATAGTCGCCTGTGCAACTCCTGCTACTGTTCCGCTCTCTGCCACAATGTTCTTTACAGCAGAATCAGAAGAACTGCTGTCTGTACTGTCCTCTGTTTCTGTAAGTGTCTGGGTCTTTTCAACCTGCGTACTGCTGCTGTTACTATTAACGCCAAGCTTATCTGCTGCCATATTTACACCCTGGAAAACAACACCTGCCACCAGTCCGAAAATCACTGCAAGGGAAACTGCTGTAGCTGCTTTTCTGCCGAAGCCGCCATTTCCATTTCCATTGGATGTCCTGGTTTTCCGTGGTTTCTTCGGTGGAATGCTTCCTCCTGCATAGTTGCCCGCCTGGGGCTGATGTACCTGATAATGTGCATATTTCGGTGTATCCATTCCATTCTCATTGTTTACGGCTGTGTCAGAACTGTCTGTACTTTTTCTCTGATTTTCCTGTATCCTCCGTCCTGCCGAATATGGATGTGCCAGCGGTTTGTTATCTATATTATCAGTGCCAGTTTCTGCTGCACTGCCGGTATCTGCATTTCCATTGGTATCCAGAGCATTCTCTTCTGTCAGAACAGTTCGGCCCGTATCCTGTGGATCCTGTCCCCATTTGTTTTCTTCACTCATGATTCTGGTGCTCCTTTCTTGTTTTTTCGTCTCGTATCTTCTTTATGAATCCCAGTTTAACAGGGAATTGTGTTCAAACTGTGATATATCCTTAAAAAAACAGTGATCCTCCACATCTCTGCCATTACCGGTGTTTTTTCCAGTAATATGGACTCATGGTACAGGACAGAATCAGCTTCTCCGGAAGCTTCTGATATCTTTTTCCCAGAAAATATCCTGCGTATTTGGAAGCACTCTGAAAAAACAGGCCCGGGATCAGCCAGATGTGGCCTGTACGTACAAGATAAGCCATGCTTTTTTTTACCAGACGGATTCCTTCTCCCTCAGATGGAACACCTTCAAAAACCTCCGGATGCTCTGCCTGGGAAACGCCCAGATCAAAATTCCTGTGGAACTGCTGCGCGCAGGAATAGTTGTGGGAATGATATACTTTTGCATCTGCTGCATAGACAACCGCATAGCCTTTTTTTACCATCCACCCCGCATAGATCATATCTTCATTAAAAATAGCTCTCTCCGGGAAGCCACCCAGTTCGTCATAGATCCTGTGGTCATAAGCTGCACATACATTAGAACAGAAATAAGTTTTGATTCCCCTGGTCTGTACGTCTTTTTCTGTTTTTATGCAGGACTGAGCCGGATAATTAAAGGAACGGGTATATTTTTCCAGGAAGCGGCAGTCCTCTTTTGGAAGCTGTCTTGCATAAGCAGCACCTGCATTCTCATGATCCACAATGGCTGATACCAGATTCCCGATCAGTTCACGGTCAGCCGGAAGTGCATCCTGAGTCATAAACACAAGGATTTCTGCATCTGAAAGCTCTGCTGCCTTTCTCCTGGTTGCTCCATGATCGAATTCCTCTTTCATAAGATGATGAACCTCTACCAGCGGATAATCGATCTCCCACTGTTTTTTCCAGAACTTTTTCTCCGTATTCATAACAATGATCCTGTTAATAGGATATTTCTGTGCACTGAGACGTTCCAGAAGCTTTTCGAATTCTTCTCCCGGACGGTAAGCCGGAATAATCACATCGATTTTAACTGTACTCATATTTTTCTCCTATCCAGAAAGGACCACCCGATGCTGGATGGTCCTCTCTGCTTATTGATTATTTATTTAGTTTATTCGCCGTCTGTGAGGCTCTCCTCATCAACGGCATAATCATTTTCTCCGGAATAGTCCTCATCTGCGCCATTGTTGGAATAATCCGTGTCATATCCATCATCAGAATCATCGGCACTGTAATCTGTACCACCGCTGTAGTCTGTACCGCCGGAATAATCGATATCATTACTATAATCCGTATCAGTACCGGATGAATAATCCACAGAAGTATCTCCCTGCCAGGAATAGGAATCATCTGTAGTATCATTTGGAATATCTGTTACCGCAGGTGCAGTATCCTGTACCGCATCACCACCGCCGGCAATATTTATGATCTGTGCACTCTTATTCAGAACATCCTGTGTTGGTGAATAATTAGTATTTCCATACAGGAACTGATGCACTTTCAACACATTAGATTCCAGAGTGGCCGGTACGATAACACTTCCCTTAACTGTTGCAAATTTATAGTCTAACGGGAATCCGGTAGTCTCATCAATGCTGTAGCCGATCACTGTCGGGATCATCTTCAGGATCTCAGTCTTGGAAACAGAAGTTGTGACCATCGGGAATACCTGATCCATAATATCAAAGATAGTTGAAAGACCTGCTTTCTTTGCCTTGTCCACGATCATCTGGATCACTCTTCTCTGTCTCTCAGTACGTCCCATATCCAGACTTGCAGTATAACGTATACGGCAGTAGGAGGTAGCCTGTACGCCATTCAGGTGATAAGTGCCCACAGTCGCTTCCTCATCTTCCGGTTTCGGATCCGGAAGTTCCACAGGTGTATAGCTCTTGCCTGTCTCCTCGGAAGTTTCCACACAGTAATTGTTCATGTGGACGATCTCCGCATAGGAAAGTGGGATATCCAGCCCTCCAAGACAGTCTACCACAGTTACAAGTGCATCGAAATCAATGGCAACATAATCTGTGATATTCAGGTCAAGGTTGGTATTCAGCATGGAAACTGCCTGTGTAGGTCCGCCCAGTGCATATGCAGCGTTGGCCTTGGAGTAGGTATCATCTTTTACATTGAGAAGAGTATCTCGGTAAACGGACACCAGCTTGACAGCCTTCGTGTCATTATTGATGCTTGCAATGATGATAGTATCACTGTTCTCTGTGTTCAGCTTCTCATTCTTGCTTCTGTGATCCAGACCGAACAGTGCATATGTGGTATATCCTGTCATCTGCGGTGCCTGATCATTGGTTACGATATCCTGCTCTGCAAGATCTGTCTCCTTAATATCGATCTTATCCAGCTTGGCTGAGATCTGTCCATATACGTACAATCCTCCGATAAACAAAAGCAGTACGATTATTTCCAGGACGAACAGAACTTTTTTGCTCTTTTTCCGAGGTTTTGACATCTTTTTCTTTTCCCCTTTTTAGTATGCATTCTTGTTGATAAAGCCCTTGAATATGGTAAGAAACATGATCTTTATATCAAATCCTACTGACCAGTTCTCAATGTAATAAAGATCACATTCTATCCTCTTTCTTATAGAAGTATCTCCGCGGTAACCATTGACCTGTGCCCATCCGGTAAGTCCCGGACGAACCTGATGCTTGACCATATATCGCGGTATTTCCTCCCGAAACTTCTCTACAAAAAACGGTCTCTCCGGTCTCGGTCCTACAAGGCTCATCTCGCCTTTCAGGATATTAAAAAGCTGCGGAAGCTCATCAAGACTGGTATGCCGCATCAGCTTGCCGATCCCTGTAACTCTTGGATCGTTCTTGACAGTCCATGCTTTCTTCTCTTCAGATTCCTTCTGGATCTCCATGGAACGGAACTTGTACATCCTGAAAGTCTGATTATGAAGCCCTACACGTTCCTGTTTGTAGATCAGCGGTCCCGGTGAGGTCAGCTTGATCAGAATGCACAGGATCAGCATAACCGGAGACGAAACGATAATAGCCACGATCGCGCCTACAATATCCATCGCCCTCTTGATCATTGCATTAAACGTGTTGCTTAAGGGCACATACCGGATATTGATCACCGGAAGCCCGAGAATGTCTTCTGTATATGGTTTGGTCGGAATAATATTATTATAATCCGGAATAAATTTCGTATGCACTCCTGACTTTTCGCATAAGCTAACGATCTCTTCCAGACGATAATACTCACTTAATCCCAGGGTAATAGCTATCTCATCCAGCCGACTGGACGGGAGGATGATCATAAGGTTGGCAATCCTTCCGATCACCTTGATTCCCTTGTAGGTCGTACCTGCCGGTACATTATCATCCAGTATTCCCCTGATCACGTATCCCCATTGCGGATTCTGCAGGATCCTGTCTACATATTCCTCAGCAGCACGGCTGTATCCAACCAGCAGCACCTGTTTCTGGTTCATTCCTTTCTTTCGCATGTCTCTCAGAATATAAAAAATAAACATACGCACGCCCCACTCAAGGACAATGTTGATAAAGCAGAAAGAAACCAGTGTAAGACGGGAATAATCCAGCTCTTTAAAATTATAAAGCGCAAACATGATAATAAGGAGCCCTAACGCATTCGCCTTCACAATTCCGGCGAGCACGAGACGACGCCCCTGCATCCGCATCGGTGTATAGAGGTCAAAAGCCTGATACAGAAGCAGATAGCCCGGAATAATGAATATCAGCATAAACATATATTCCTGAACAGTCTTGGACTGTACCGCGGAATGCTCAAAAATTCCCTGGAAACGAATCAGCCATGCCAGTGCATAGGAGGCCGCGACCACAAATACATCGATCAGCATATGGAGACGACTGAAATTTTTCTGGTTATCTTTAATCAATTTCCGCCACCTCATTTAAGTTCATTGCCTTTATCTTATAATAGATGAAACCCAAAAGCAACAAAATCTTCCCTGTGAAATATAAAAATTCTGTAAAAATATGGTGTTTTAACCGGCAAAACGCCTAAAAATGTTGATCCAGAGTTCAAACTGGAGCCCGATATAGCGAGGCAGATTCCTCATGGAAAACCTTACTTTTTTGTTTTTCCGGCTGATCTGGAAGCCGTTCTTGATGCCTGCCAGGTACTCACGGCCGAATCCCTTTGAAGTAAAAAACAGGATTTTTGCCCCGAATCCCACAATGAAAAACGGCAGATTCAGTATGATCTGAAGGAACGGCATGTTCTTGTATATCAGGTAAATATTATTTCTGGAGGAATAGCGTATCTTGAACTGGTTATATCTGGAACCGCTTGTTCCGCTTCCTACATGATAAACTTTTGCTTTTGGTGCATACCAGTTCTCATATCCGTGGATACGTGCCCGGTATCCGATATCCAGATCTTCCAGATATGCAAAATGCTCCTCATCAAAATCGCCGATCCTGTCAATATACTTCTTTCTGTATATTGCAGCACCTGCACAGGTGGAAAAAATCTTCTGTTCTTTATCATAATTGCTGATATCCTTGCCTTTTCCTCTGGCATAGGCCCAGCCAAGTGCGCAGTAATAATTGCCTGCATCATCCATCTTATCTCTGTCATGAAGCTGGATCATTTTTGCCTGGCAGGAAAAAGCCTTCCTGTGTCTTCGAAGAGCCGCCACCATCTCCTCAAGGAAATCGGTTTCCGCCTCTGTATCGTTGTTCAGAAGCAGTACATAAGGAGATCTCGCTGCATGGATCCCTTCATTAACTGCCCTGCTGAAACCATAGTTCTCCGGAAGCTGGATCATATGCACCCAGGGATATTCCGCTGCCACAAAAGCACAGCTTCCGTCTGTAGATCCGTTATCTACCAGTATTACTTCAAAATTACTGATCGTCTGTCTTTCCAGGCTGGAAAGAACACCGTCCAGATATGCCATACCATTAAAGTTAGGTATAACTACCGAAACTTCCTGCATTGATTCATCCCTTCTTCTTTCCCATTCCCGGAAGTGGTTTCAGGGAATAATTCCATTTTGTAAGGGAAAGATTTTTGTTGTAGTAAGGATCTCCATTCCTGAGGATATCCAGCCAGTGACAGCGCATATACTCGATCTCCGTCTGAAAACGACGGACTTTCTCATCGCTGTCTTCCGTACCTCTTGATTTCGACTCGTAATGGTACAGTTTCACATATGGATCGTAAACGATCAGATGGCCGTGGCTTCTCACTTTCAGACAGAGATCCACGTCATTAAATGCAACTGCAAGTTCCTCGGTAAAACCACCTGCCTCCAGGAAAACGGATTTCTTCATCATCATGCATGCAGCTGTCACACAGCTCATATCCTGCAGGATCGATGCCTTATGAAGATATCCGGTTCTCTCTGCCGGCATGTTTACAAACATATTTCCGGCAATCCCGCCCATACCAACAACACAGCCTGCATGCTGGATGGTATTGTCCGGGTAAATCAGCTTCGCACCAACTGCTCCCACTTCCTTACGCTGGCATACGCCGAGCATTTCTGTAAGCCAGTCCGGATCAATGATCTTCACGTCATTATTCAGAAAAAGAAGATAATCACCTTTTGCATTACGGACACCGAAGTTATTGATAGCTGAATAGTTAAATTCTTTTTTCCAGCGGATCAGATGAACCTTTGGATCTCCGGAAAGCTGTCTGTAGTAATTGAAGATCTCATCGGAGCTACTGTTGTTCTCCACGATGATGATCTCGTAATTCTTATAGGAAGTTTTTGAAAAGATGGATTCCACACATTCCTTAAGTGTTTCTTTCTCCTCACGGTTCGGGATGATAATGGACACCAGTGGTTCGCCCTGCACCGGATATTTCACGCGGTAAAATCCAAAATCCGGAGTGTGCTCCACAGTTCCCTTCGTCCCTGTTCTGTCAAGATTACCCTCAATGGCTCGTCTTCCTGCTTCGAATGCATACATCTTACTTGCCGGGTTATCTGCTGTGGAAGATTTATGGGTACGCCAGTGATACAGGATTTCCGGCACATGGATCACTTCTCTTGCCTGTTCCACACAGCGGAAGATAAAATCATAATCCTGGGCTCCGTCAAATTCCCTGCGGAATCCACCGGCCTTCTCAACTACATTTCGTCTTACCACCAGAAAATGACAGATATAATTGTTGGATCTAAGAAGATCCAGGTTGAAATCCGGTTTCAGATGAGGCTGGAAATGTTCGGTAAGATCTGTTGTCACCTTATCCTCATCTGTGTACACAATGTCTGCTTCCGGATGTTTCTCCAGGGCTGATACGATCTCATAGAGTGCATTTGGTGCAAGCAGGTCATCGTGATCCAGAAGTCCCACGAAATCCCCCTTCGCCATAGCAAAAGCTGCGTTGGTATTCTCAGCAATGCCAAGATTCTCCTTCAGATCCTGATACCTGATGCGGCTGTCCATCTCTGCATAGGATCTCAGCACAGTTTCCATATCTTTATCTTCCGGGCTTCCGTTGGCCAGACACAGTTCCCAGTTCTCATAGGTCTGTGCAAGAAGTGAATCCAACATCTGTCTTAAAAAGCGCTCCGGTGTCAGATACGCCGGCACTACAATGCTGATAAGCGGGCCGTCCTTAAATTTATGTCTGCGCTGTTTTTCCAGGGCTTCCTCTGTTGGCTGATATGCTTCATACCACGGTCCGTATGGAACTTCCTCGGGTTCGAATCTCTCATGAAGACGGATCCAGAACTCTTTCAGGCCGTAATGCTTCAGATATCTCAGCCCTTTCTGTACTGTATAGGGTGAAAGCTTTTTTACAAGTCTGTCCCATTGAATTTTTCCTGTGGAATCATCTTTACTCATATATTTTCTCCGTATTACTCAATTTGATAGATGTATTTTAACATTGTAGCATTTTTTTTGCAAGAAAGAGAGAAAATGTGTTATACTTGCTTAGAATATGATTGCTGGTCACAGAGTGAACAGCAACCTTTATCATACCTAAACAGGAGTACCATACATTATGAAAAAATCAAGATTAACCGCAGCTCTTCTGGCATTTGGAATTTCTGCTTCCATGATATTCCAGACACCTGTATATGCTGCCGAAGATACAGCAGTCACTGCTGCCGCAGCATCCACGATCACAACCAATTCCATAAGCGGGTGGCCTCAGGGCCCGGATATCACATCCGCAGCCGCTGTAGTTATGGAAGATACCACCAATACCATCCTCTACGCAAAAGATATGGATCAGTCACTTTCTCCTGCAGGTGCAGTGAAAATTATGACCTGTCTTCTGGCTCTTGAAAACAGTCAGCTTACTGACCAGGTGACAATGACAGAAACTGGTGTTTCCGGTGTTACAGACGGAGGTGCACATATCTCCTCACAGCTTGGAGAAGTTTTTACCATGGAGCAGTGCCTGTATGCTATTATGCTGGCCTCTGCCAATGATATCGCACTTCAGATCGCAGAACAGATCGGAGGATCTGTAGAAGCATTTGTGGAGAAGATGAACTCCCGTTCACAGGAACTGGGCTGTACCAACACGGTATTTACCAATCCGACCGGTCTTCCGGATGATAACCAGCATACTACTGCTCATGATCTTGCACTGATCATGCAGGCAGCTATTAATACTGACGGTTTCCGTGATATCGCAAGTGCGACCTCTTATACAATACCTGCTACCAATGTTTCCGGAGGAGCCCGCAACCTTACCAGCAGTTTTTCCCTGACCAACCAGACTGCATCTGCTTATTACAGCGGATGTATCGGCGGCCGTGAGAGTACAACAACAGCTTCCGGAAGCGTTCTTGTCACAGCAGCAGAGCGAAACAGCACAACTCTTATTTGTGTTGTTATGAACGGAGCCACCGGACAGACTGCCAACGAAGCCACCACGCTTATGGATTATGGTTTTGGCAACTTCCAGCTTCTGGATCTGGGCCAGGAAGATTTTCATATTCTTTCCGGCGGACAGGTGATGATTCCTTCCGGTGCAACATCTGATGATCTCACCACAGAAGATACAGAATCAGACGGACAGATCAGCCGTACCTATTCTTTTGGCGGCACACAGGTTGGAACTGCAGTCATCGAAAACACTGTTGAAGATTCCGCAACGGCAGATAGCCAGGAGAACGATACGAATATGGAAGCAGCCAGAGTTTCTCAGAACGCTTCCCCGGTTCCTTATTTTATCATCGGCGGAGTCGGCGTTCTTCTCCTTGTACTTCTTCTCCTGAAAATGATCAAGGTTATTAAATCCTGATTGAATTGGCGGCCACTCTACAAAATATAAAAAGGGGATGCGAAAAACTCAATCGAGTTTTTTACATTCCCCTTTTTATATTTTAAAAATCTTCAGCCCTTCTTCTGCATCCTATCTGACAGCAGTTTTTCTCTTTCTCCTGTATCCTGTAAAAGCCACAAGCCCAAGATACACAATCCAGCACACGCCGCCTGCTATCATTCCGGATCTCAGTCCCGGAACCTGGTAGGTAAGCTCGATCTGATGCTCCCCTTCTGCAACTTTAAATGCAAGGAATCCGATATCACCTTTAAGGATTTCAGTCTCCTCACCGTCAACAGTTACAGTCCAGCCCTTTTCGTAAGGAATCATGCACATTACATATCCATCGGCCTTTGCATCCACGGTTCCTGTCACGTGAGAATCTTTTTCCGGCGCATTCAGTGTTACCTCTGAATTCTCCTGCGCTTCTGATACAGCATCAAGCTCACTGATATCCCCTATTTCTTTTCCACCTTCCACAGCTATGGCATTCTCAAGAAGAGTCTCCCTGTTTTTCTCTCTTACATCCTTCTGGCAAAGCTTCTTCAGGCTTTCTTCTGAGATCGTATTCTCATAAAATCTGGCAACACTGCCTTCCTCTTTATTACGGTAGAGACAAATTTTCCCAAACCGGCTGATCAGCTCATATTTACTGCTGTCCAGTTCCGGATTCTTTGACATAAGGTAACGAACTCCCATAAAAGCTCCGAACACATTGTCATCTGCCATCTGCCAGAATGTGTAACGGTTCCTGTCCAGATAACAGAATTCCGGATAACAGGTCTTTACAAATTCTTTTATATTTCCGTTCATAACAGAGTTATAGGTACTGATTCCTCTGTAATTCTGTGCAAGGGAATCCATGGAAATCGTTCCTGCCGAATAATCCTTCTCAACTCTGTAGAATTCCGGATCTGCCTCTTTTAAATAAGCCAGCGTATCCTGCACATCCTGACTGTAAAGCTCTCTGTAATAAGTCTGAGGCCTGGCAAACATGGCCCCAGCTGCCGTCTCCTCATCCTCAGCCTGCTGCCGCTCATTAAATGCCATAGTCTGGGCATCCATCTGTTCTTCCGGTGTATCTGTTTTTTTCAGGCAGATCCTGTCTGTGTAGGTGATCCCGCCTTCTGAGATTACATTTATTCCCAGCATCAGGATCAAACATCCGGTTATCACTCTGCGTACAGCCTGTTTCCGGCAGAATCCCAGAGTCAGAACGCAGAGTACCATCACACTTCCGGTCACTGCAAGAAGCACTGCATTTATCCTGTATTCCCTGAAAATACTGTCCTCATATCCCGCCATGTACGCACGGATCATCAACACCTCCGTGATCACAAGTCCGACAATACTGATCTTTCCCTCAGCTTTAAGATAATCCCACATCCACGCAAATACCATAAGAAAAACTGCGATCAGAATGTATGTATAGCGGTTGGTGGCCGGTGTTGTAAACGCATTGAACACGATTCCTCCACCTGGAAAGATCAGGCAGGCCAGAATCAGGACTGCCGCTGTATAAACTGCAGCTTTTACCCGTCTCTTCGCATCACTTCTCCAGAACAGGAGCAGAAACTGAATAAGAAAGATCACCGCAAGCGTAGAACAGAACAGCACCGGTGCCTCATAATAATTCTTATATCCTGTATACCTGGAATTTCCCATAGTCTGCAGGTTCTGCAAATTCGTTGAAAACGGCCGGATCAGAAGTGACTCATAATAGGATATTTTTTTATACGGATAAAAACATTCCTTCAGAAATTCCACAAGCCCGCCTCTGGCCGGTGCAACTCTGGACGAATTCATAATATTCGCAGCCATTGGAAGAAATACTCCAAGACTCATTCCGATTCCCAGAACCATCTGGGCACAGCCGCTGAAAAACCTGCGTAATCCTGTCTTAAAATCTTCTGCATCCATCACAAGCCGGAAGATCAGGTAGAATCCGGCACCGATCAGCGTCATATAGGAAAGATAGACACTGTAGATCCCGCTTAAGAACACTGTCACCGGAAAAAGCGCGCGTCCCTTTTCCCTGCGGATAAATTTCTCCTCAAAAAGAAGGATCAAGGGCAGATAGACCACCACCATACCGAACTGGTAATGCTGCCCCCACACAAGGAGATATCCGTTCAGTCCATAGACAAAAGAGGCCAAAAATCTGGACTGTCTGCTGTACTTAAACTCTGAGAGGAACCAGTAGAAAATCCAGCCTGCAGCCATGATCTTCAATATCTGCAGAACAACCAGATAATACAGCATATGTGCAGGTCCTAAAACTACTCCTATCAGACAGATCAGGATCAGAGACGGGTCCGCCTGCAGAATGGTAAAAAGATTCGTTCCAATTCCATTGGTAAAATCCCAGAATGAAAAATTCCCGTCACGGAGATGGTTCACGATATCAGCATAGTACATTGTGTACTGCTGCCAGGTATCCCCTCCAACATCGTCAAAAACCAGCACTGAGTCACCAAACAGATACTGACGGAAAATAAACAGGCAACTGAAAAACAAAGCTGCCAGAAGCAGCAGCCTTGTCTTTGATTCTTTTGTTATATATTTTTTCATGAGCCCTGTCCTCCTAGATCCGCTTCAGAGAAAAGTCCTGGCTTTTCAGTGTCAGATTCGGGTTGTAATAGGGATCACCGTTTTTCAGGATATCCGGCCATTTTTTCTCAAAGATGGAGATCTCACGGTTGAAACGTGCCACCTTCTCCGGTGTATCCTCCAGACCTCTTGATTTGGATTCATAGTGATAAAGCTCTGCATACGGATTGTACACGATCAGGTATCCTGCTTTTCTCAGCTTCATGCAGAAATCAATATCATTAAATGCAACTGCAAGATCCTCAGAAAGTCCCCCCACCTTCTCAAAGGCACTGCGCTTCACCATCATGCAGGCTGCTGTGACAGCACTGTAATCCTGGGCACAGATAATACGGTGGCAGTATCCTGTCGTTCCTCTTGGCTGCATCACAAAGCAATGCCCTGCAATTCCGCCAAAGCCGATCACAACACCTGCATGCTGGATCGTGTCATCCTCATAATACAGTCTGGCTCCTACTGCACCTACATCGCTGCGCATGCAGTACCCAAGAAGCTCTTCCAGACAGTCCGGATTGATGATCTCCGTATCGTTATTGAGGAGCAGGAGATACTCTCCTTTTGCAAAAGAAGCTCCATAGTTGTTGATGGCAGAATAATTGAATACTCCATCCCAGTAAACTACATGGGCTCTTTCATTTTCCTTCTCGAGCTTCTTATAATATTCAAATGTGGCAGGATCTGTACTGTTATTTTCCACAATTACATACTCGTAATTTTTGTAAGCAGATTTCCGGTCAATGGAATCCATACAGCGTTTCAGATCATCAATGTGATCCTTGTTGGGAATGATAATGGAGATCAGCGGATCGTAGTCCCGCACAAATTTCGTTCTGTACAGGCCAAGGAACTCTCCGTCCAGAACCTCTGCATTCACACCGATCCTGTTGTAATGCTCCTGCACAGCTCTTCGTCCTGCGTCAAAAGCATAGGTCTTGCTCTCCGGATTCTCAGCTGTGGAATCCTCGTGGCATCTCCAGTGGTACAAAATCTTGGGCACATGACAGATTTCTTCATCCTTCACAGCTTCCACACAGCGAAAAACAAAATCGTAATCCTGGGCTCCGTCGAACTCTTTGCGCAGCATTCCAACTTTATCTACTACCCTGCGGGATACCACAAAAAGATGGCAGATATAGTTTACTGTGCAAAGAAGATCCGGATTGTAATCCGGCTTAAAATGCGGCTGGAAGAATTTGTGTCCGTCCATGGACATTTTATCTTCATCAGAGTAGATCACCAGTGTCTCCGGCTTCTCGTTGAGAGCCTTCACACATTCAAACAGTGCATGAGGTGTCAGCTCATCGTCATGATCTGCAAATGCAATAAAATCCCCGGTCGCTGCTTCTATGGCACTGTTTGTATTCTCGGAGATCTGCAGTGTACAGTCGTGGGAGATCACTTTGATCCGTTTATCTTTGGCAGAAATTTCCTTCAGGATTCCTGCGATCGGAGAATTATCCCCACTTCCGTCAGAAAGACACAGCTCCCAGTTGGTATATGTCTGCTGCTGAATGGACTCCACCAGCCTGCGCAGATATTTCTCCGGTGTTTTGTACAGCGGTACAACAATGGATATCTTCGGGCTGTAGCTGAATTTTGTTCTTCTCTGCTTCTCCAGTTCTGCCTTGCCCGGAAGATGGCGGGTGATCCACTTCTGATATGGGATCTCTCTTGTGGAAACTGTGCGGATCTTGGATACCACTTTTCCGGCAAGAGCTGCACCTCCCTGGGATTTCCAGTAACGGATTCCTTTTTTTACATACTTATCAGCTTTTTTTGCAAGAATATCGAGTTTTCGAAGTGGAACAACTTTTACTGTTTTTCTGTCTCCTGCGTAGAATACCACATAGAGACATTTACCGGAAACACCTGTCACCTCCGTGAAAAATCCTGTTTTCTCCGGATGCTCGATCTCATCGTAAAGCTGATCTACATCCACACGGTCTGTTCTCTGGATGTCTGCTGCCAGCTGTTCTTTATTCTCGTCATAAATGCGGATGGTCACAGGACTTTTTGCGATAGCCCAGCCTCTTAAGCGCACCATTCCCTGCTGTACTTTTTCTTCCTCAAAATACACCTGTGGCTTGTCCCGCTTTTTTTCAAGCTCTGCAGCTGTGATGGAAAACCACACGGTTCGCTTCCCTTCAGATGCTGCATAGATCACCAGCTTACGGTACTCATCCAGCTGATCCGGCATCTCTATCGTCATAGTGATCTGCTCACCGCGCATAAGATCCGGATCTTTAAAACGCTCCATGGCACTTACGATCTCAAGCTTCTCCACTTTCACCGGGAGCTTCTGACTGTCCAGGCAGACTTCCACTTTCGCTTCTTTCGGCCAACTTCCCTGTACAATATATTTATTTCTGTCCAGCAGATGAAATCTTTCTCTTGTTACTTCAAATATTTCCTCAGGCATGATACTCCCCATTTCTTTCTTCTTTTCGCAGAGAACAGTCCCCTTCTTTCAGGGACAAATTCGGACTGTAGTACGGATCACCTTTCAGCAGGTCTCTTCCCCATTTGCGCTTAAAGCATTTCACCTCTTTTCCGAAACGAAGCTGCTTCTCCGGTGTATCCTCCAGTCCTCTTGACTTGGATTCATAATGATAAAGTTCTGCATAAGGAGTAAATACGATCTTTTCTCCCATGCTGCGAACCTGCATGCACAGATCAATATCGTTAAATGCCACACGAAGCTCCTCGTCAAAACCGTCTGTATCGCAAAATACAGATGCTTTCATCATCATGCAGGCCGCTGTGACAGCACTGATCTCCTGCACGGAAACCAAGCGTCCCATATATCCGATCTCATCCCGGTTAGCCTTGCACATGATATGTCCGGCAATTCCGCCAAGTCCCAGCACAACACCTGCATGCTGGATGGTATCATCCGGATAGTACAGCTTTGCACCAACCATTCCCACGCCCTTCTGCTGGCAGATTTGAAGCATCTCCTCCATCCAGGACGGGGTGATGATCTCCACATCATTGTTCAGGAACAGAAGGTACTCACCTCTGGATTCCCTTACAGCAAAATTGTTGATGGCAGAATAGTTAAATTCTTTTTTCCAGGTTAGTACTCTCACATTGTCGTATCTTCTCTGCAGTTCCTCATAATATACGAAGGTATCTTTCTGCTCGCTGTTGTTCTCAACCACAAGGATCTCATAATTCTTCCAGGTAGACTTCTCCTCAATGGAAGTTATGCAGAGATCCAGATCATCGATATGATCCTTGTTGGGAATGATAATGGAGATCATAGGCTCACCGTCAATGGCTACATGGCTTCTGTACCAGCCCGGACGGTCTGTCATCTCCACCTCTGCCTTAATTCCCAGTCTCCTGTAATGATCCTCCACTGCACGCTTCCCTGCCTCAAAAGCATACCGCTTGCTCTCCGGGTTAGCTGCCGTGGAATTCATATGGCTTCTCCAGTGGTACAGAACTCGCGGGATATGAACGATCCGTTCTGCCTGCTCACAGCACCGTAAGATCAGGTCAAAATCCTGTGCTCCATCATACTCCGGCCGGAACGTACCGGTCTGTTCCAGAAGACTTCTCTTAAATGTAAAAATATGACAGATATAATTATTCTCGCGAAGACGGAACAAATTATAGTCCGGCTTGAAATTCGGCTCAAAATAATGTTTGCCATCCATGCTGACTTTATCTTCGTCTGTGTAGATCACATCTGCCTTCTGTTCTGTAATGGCCTTCGCAATGTGGAACAGCGCGTCCGGTGTAAGAACATCATCATGATCACAGAGCAGGATATACTCTCCTGCTGCCAGCTTCATGGCTGCATTGGTATTCTCTGAGATTCCCTTGTTCTCTTTCAGCTTTTTATAAGTAATGCGGTTTTCTTTTCTGTATTTTTTATTGAGAAAAGCTCGTGTTTCCGAACCCTCACTGCCGTCTGCAAGACACAGCTGCCAGTTTGTGTAAGTCTGGGCTCTCACAGAATCGATCAGCTCTTTCAGATATTCCTTGGGCGTGTTATAAAGAGGAATCACAATACTGATCAGAGGTTTTTCTTTAAATACAGTCTTCTTCTGTCTCAGAAGCTCTTTTCTGCCGGCTGCATGAGATTTCAGCCATTCCTCATAATCTACGGAAACACTGTCCGGCTGATGGGTTGCCACATAACGCAGGAATTCTTTCAGGCCTTTTTCTTTAATATAGGCTCTGTTTGCATCCTTATTCTCTATGGAAAACAGGTTCATCCTCTGGTAAAAAACGGATTTTTCTTTTTTCAGTTTCCAGACATCCACCAGATATTTCTTCTGCGTCTTCGGTCCTTTAAAGCAGACCAGGAGCTCCTTGTTTCCGGTTTCTTCCAGGTCCACCTGAATGGAAAAACCGATCTCACGGCTTCCGGAAGCTGTAATTCCACGCTCTTCTTCCACATCCGGACGTCTTCCCCGGTTTATGGTGCATTTCACCGGTTTCCCTGCGCGGTCTTCCACAAAAATCTCATCGGATCCCTGCTGATCCAGTACCCATCCTTCTACAAGAAGTGTATTTTTTCCCAGGATCTGCTCTTTATCAATACGATATTCCATCATGCAGTCCATGCAGAAAGCTTTCAGTTCTTTCCCTGTGGAGGAAAAGATCACTTCTTTCTCACTTCCATCAGAAAGAAATACTTCCAGCCTTGTATATTTCTCTGCCAGAGTCAGGATCTCCGGAATCTTCAGGGTGAATCCTGCATCCCAGACTTCTCCAAGTTCGGACAGACTTCTGGCAACATCAGCTCTGTCAAACCTTACCGGCTGCGAAATGGAAATCTCCTCTCCATCTCCCTGCAGGAAAAAAGTAAGCGCGGGATTTCCCTGCTCTGTAGCCCATCCGGTCAGGATCAGCGTATGAGCATTCCTGTCATTGTATTTTTTTTCATCAACATTCCAAAGTATTTTTGCCATAGTCATATCCCTCTTGTGAACAGCAGCACTCTGTCATATTTTTTTGAATTTACGGTATGCACGCCATAAACGGCTGTGTTTCATAACCTCAAGCATTTTTTCATTTCCATCAATCTCAGCGCAGATCTGACGGAGCTTCCGCTCTTTGTTCTGATATTTCTGCCAGAATTTCTGCCCTGCTTTTTTCTCATCTGTAAATTCCAGATCGATCTCTATAAATTCTGCATTTTCCGGAATTTCCTCAATGATGATCTGAGGATCCTCACCTCCGAAATAGTAAGTATCTCCACCCAGGCTGCATCCTTCTGTAAAAAACTTCACAGGTGTTCCGTCTGACCAGCTCATCCTGCGGATATGCAGGCCGCTTCTCAGTTCACCCGGATCAAGTCTCAGCTTTCTGGTGTGAGCAGGAAGCATTACTTTGGCATAGACCTTTTTGTTCTTTATCGGATATTTTCCGGAATCTGCTTCATTGAAGTCTCTGCCTGCATCCCAAAATACCTGCAAACTCTGAGAAGCTTCCAGTTTCTTCACCTCATAAAACTGCACAGCATCCGCCTTGCCCGGTGAAATCCTTTCATAGAGGTTCAGCATGGCATTGTGGCTGCCAAGCATGTATTTCTGGAAATTCTTCTCCATCTCAGCATAAGCTTGGCATTCTTTCTCTGTGAGGCAGGCTTTTTCATAGAAGCCTCGGCTCTTCAGATTTTCACGTTTTCCATCACTTTCCAGATAATAGTGGATCATGCGGTACACAAGGAAATTGGACGGTACCGGGAAAAAGAATGTCCACTCGTAATCGATGACAGTAGCTTTTTCGCCTTCGAGTATTACATTTGCAGGAACAAAATCAATGTTGGAAAGTGGTGCAGCTTTCAGGTTCTCCGGCAGCTCTGCATCGCCGAATACTTTCACGAATCCCTCTGTTTTCTGAAAATCTTCCTTCTCATGAATCTGTTTCACTTTATTTATATAGGAAAAAAGCAGTTCTTCTGCCTGGTCGTTTTTTCCTTCTTCCAGAAGAGTATCCAGCCTTTCTTCCAGAGTCATGCCTGTAAGATATTCAAATTCTGCGGCTTCAGGCTGTGCCTTGCAGCGATTTACCCGGATTCCTGCAGCTGCATAAAGTCTGCCAAGCTCTTCGCAGATTTTCTCCAGACCATTTACATGGCTTTCTGCCTCTTTTGTTTCCGGAACTTTCTTTACGACACGGCTGCCGTTTCCTGTGTGATCGATCTCTGTGCGGATGTCAAATTTCCTGTCCCTCTCATTGGAAAACTTGGCATAGATGGTTTCCATCTCAGGCTGTTCCTTACCGATCATAAGCAGGAAAGAATTGGCAAATTCCTGATACAGATCATTATCAAGAAGTGTATCATATACCGGTGATTCCTGGAAAAGCTGCAGCCGGAAGCGGTCAAAATTATATTCTGTCCGGTTCAGCTCGCCTTTTTTCGGAAGATATTTCTCAGAATATACAGTCATCGGGAACTTGTAATCCGGAAACGGATAGTACCAGGATGCCTTCAGGTTCCCGGCCTGTTTCAGGATCTGACGAAATTCTTTTCTTGTAAAAGTCTTGACACCATTTGTCCTTGGATAGCCTTCCAGCCCCTCGAAGAGAGTTCCGAAATGATCCTCTGTGCATCCGGCCCAGTATTTCAGGCCCAGACGGTTCTCAATAGCAAGAATGATCCTTCCGTCCGGTTTCAGATGTCTGGAAATGATCTTCAGAAAATCCACATATGGATCTTCGCTCTGAATATAAGCCTCCCCGTACTCGAACACTCCGATCAGGGTAATATAATCGTATTTCTCTGTGAGATTTTTCTCGATCTCCTGGAAATTTCCCACCAGGATCTTAAGATTCTCCTGGTTTCTGTGGCGGTAGGCATTGATACGGCTGCGCTTCATGGAAAGATCAATACTTGTCACCTCTCCTGCATTACGGCACAGCGCACCTGTGACAGCACCGCATCCTGCACCCACTTCCAGAACTTTCTCGTCTCCCTTAAAAGGAACCCAGCTTAAGATATTCTCCCTGATATGGGAAAAATGATACAGGATCGGCCAGCTCTCCTTTTCTGCGATCACACGGTTAAATTCTTCCGGTGCGTAATCTCTGGCAATGGATAACATCTCATCCTCAATAGCACCGTCACTATATAAGTCTTTACCCGGATAATACGTGGTATCCAGGAATACCTTTCCGATTTTTTCTCCCATACTTAATCCTCACACTGTATTTCTACTTTGGAATTCATATCATAAAAGCCCACTGTATTCTTCGCGGAAACTACCGTGATGTTGCAGGCATCATAGAGTCTGTGGAACACAGTAAAATCACCGTCTTTATAGCCGGTACATCCGAAAGAAAGCAGATACTCCCCGCCCTGGAGGTTCATCTCCTGGGTAAAAGTAGCTGTACACACATCACCTTTTCCTGATTTCTCTACCTGTACTTTCTCAAACATGGTGTTGGTTCCTGTGATCTCCGTCCCTTTTATATTCTTAAAGGTATAAGCCATAATGGGCTCCTGGATATCCTCGTTGAAACGGACTTTCATGCAGATCCGGAAACTGCTGCCTTTCTCAATGGTATTGGAGCGGACTCCCTTATCATCCACCACCTCGAAATCAATGATCTCAGCCATACGGTTTCCGTACTCCAGCATGTTCGGGTTGGCCTGAAAATTGCCTTCGCCCTTCTCCTCTTTTGAAGGAGTTCCTGATTCTTCCTGCTGCTTTACAGGATCCTGCCCTACCAGAAGCTGCTTGTAAAGATCTACCATCTGCTTCGGAGAGCCTTCATCCATCTTCACACCTTTATTCAGAAGAATAACCCTGTCGCAGTATTTTGACACACTACTCAGGTCATGACTTACGAACAGTATGGTCTTTCCCTGTTTCTTGAACTCTTCGAATTTATGATAGCATTTTGCCTGAAAAAATACATCACCTACTGACAGTGCCTCGTCAACAACAAGGATCTCCGGGTCAATATTGATAGCAACAGCAAAAGCCAGACGCACGAACATACCGCTGGAATATGTTTTTACAGGCTGGTGTATAAAATCTCCAATATCTGCAAAATCCAGGATATCATCAAGTCTGGCATCAATCTCTTCCTTAGAAAATCCGATCATGGTTCCGTTAAGATATACATTTTCAAGACCGGAATATTCCATATTAAATCCTGCGCCCAGCTCCAGAAGTGCGGAGATACGGCCATTAACCTTTACCTCTCCTTCTGTCGGAGTCAGCACGCCGGTAATGATCTTTAAGATGGTGGATTTACCGGAACCATTGGTTCCGATAATTCCCACACACTCGCCTTCCTGAATGTCGAAATTCACATCATGAAGTGCGTAATGCTCACGATAGAGCTTCTTCTTAGTAAGCCCAAGTGCCTCTTTCAAGCGGTCAGAGGGCTTGTCATAAAGCTTATACATCTTGGTGAGATGGCTCACCTGTATTACATTTTTATTATCCACGTTCTTTCTTTCCTCCACATTCTCTACAGTACATCTGCAAAATGAATGCGCAGACGTTTAAATACCCAGCTGCCAAACAGGAAGCACAGGATCGTAAATACCCAGAAATAGACCGTCCATCCTGCATGCTCAAAGAACCAGGACTTCATAAGGAAGGTATCTCTGTATCCTGAGACCACATAATATAACGGATTCAGCTTCAGGATTTTCTGAAGTGTCTCATGTCCCTGAAGTGAAGTCTCGGCGATCCACATGATCGGTGTAAGCCAGATTCCAACCTGAAGTGCAATGTTGATGATCTGAGTCAGATCACGGAAAAAGATCACGATCGCACTGGTTGCATAGCTTAATCCCAGAACAAGGATAAACACGCAGATGCTGTAGTAGATCAGCTGAAAATAATACACATCCGGGAATTTTCCATATGCCGCATACAGGATAATGGTAAACAGCACAAAGAAACAATGTACAAACAATGCGGAAATAATCTTGACAACAGGCAGCACACTGATATTGAATACTACCTTTTTGACCAGATAATTATATTCCAGCATAGAGTTGGTTCCTCCGATCAGGGCATCCTGAAAAAAGAACCATGGCACAATACCTGCTACCAGATACAGAACAAACGGTACTCCAAGATCTCCTGTACCGGAACGAAATCCCACAGAGAATACAAACCAGTATACCAGGATCGTGATCACAGGCTGGATAAAAGCCCACACGATTCCCAGGTAGGAGCCTGCATATCTTGTCTTGAAATCATTTTTTGCCAGCTTGAATATCAGTCTTCTGTTTTTATAAATGTCCGTTGGTAAAGAAAAAATCGTTTTCAAATCTCATGCTCTCCTAATTATTTACGGTACTCTTTAAAGCTTCCCCATTTTGTATCCTTGTCAGAGAAGCTTAATTCCATTCCCTCCGGGATCGGCCACTCAACTCCGATATCAGGGTCATTCCAGATAAGTCCGCCCTCATCATTTGGATGATAGAAGTCAGAGCATTTGTAAACGAACTCCGCATGCTCGGAAAGTACAAGGAAACCATGCGCAAATCCCTTCGGGATAAAGAACTGCTTCTTGTTCTCAGCGGAAAGTACAACACCGAACCACTGTCCGTATGTTTTGGAACCTTCACGAAGGTCAACAGCTACGTCAAATACTTCACCGTTTACAACACGTACAAGTTTGTCCTGCGGGAAGTTGATCTGGAAATGAAGTCCGCGGAGAACTCCTTTGTGGGAACTGGACTGGTTATCCTGAACAAACTCCACGTCAATTCCAGCTTCTCTGAAATCGTTGTAATTGTAGGTCTCCATAAAATATCCTCTGGCATCACCAAATACTGTTGGCTCTACAACTTTCAGTCCTTCAATATCTCCGCACTGTGTAACTTTGATTTTTCCCATTTTTTTATTCTCCTTTTTCTAATTTATTTAACTTTCCTATCTTCTGTGTTTTCTTTCTTTTCTTCCAAGAGCAGCAAGAAGTGCGATCAGTATGAGAACCATTACCGCCATAGCCATAAGAAGGATCTTGCGGAGAGCCGGTATTCCTTTTGTTTCGCCTTCTTCCCCTGCAGTTGTGCTCCGGGTGTCCTGAGTGTTTTTGCTGTTCCTGCTCACTTCACCGGATGAAGTGCCGGAATCACCGGTATTGTCAGTCCCGGCAGACTCGTCTGAAGTATTACCGGTTGTTCCAGAAGCTGCTGTCTGTCCTGCGGTTTCCGAAACAGCTGCTTCCGGTGTTGGCGTAGCTGCCGGCTCATCCACAGTGGAATTTCCCACCTGATGATCCCCCACATAATAGACAGTATCGACTTTTCCATTATTATTCTCAGATTTCGTTGTCAGTGTATTCACATCCATTCCATTCGGAAGGATCACACTTCCGCCATCTACTGCAGTTTTCGTAAAATTCCGGAATCCGTAATCAAATAATGCCTTGGAATCCAGACAGCAGGTGGAAAGCTCAACTCCGTGCATGACCACAGCAATATACGTTGTGCCATTCTGTTCCACAGCTGTTACCAGAGTATGGGCAGCAAGATTGGTAAAGCCTGTTTTTCCACCGATACAGCCCTGATAATAGATATCACTCTCTGGAGCAAACATCGGATGATGTGTGTGAAAAACACGCTTATCACTGGTCATGTTGGTAGGCTTGATGGTATAATCCGCGTCGCCGATCACGCTTCGGAAAGCTTCATTCTTCAGTCCCTCCCGGAAGATCAATGCCATATCTTTAGCAGAAGAATAATGGTTTTCGTCCGGAAGTCCGCTGGAATTGGTAAAATGTGTATTCGTGCATCCGATCTGGGCTGCACGCTGGTTCATCATATCAATAAAATTCTGCTCAGTTCCACCTACGTGCTCTGCGATCTGGGCAGCTGCATCATTGGCGGACTGGATGATCAGGGCATGCAGACAATCCTGCATGGTCATGACCTCGCCTATTTTTGAATTGATGTTGCTGGAATCTGCAGTTACATTACGCACACCTGTCTCTGTAAATGTCACCTGCTCATCCATAGAGGAATTTTCCACAGCAACAAGAAGTGTCATGATCTTGGTGATACTGGCAGGATAACGCTGCTGATCCCCGCCTTTGTCAAAAAGCACAGCTCCTGTATCTGCATCCATAAGGATTCCCGTATCACTTGCAATATCTGCTGCCTGGGGCCATCCCTGGATCTTATTGGTATCCACCTCATATTTGGTATTAAGGTCAACTGCCGCCATTACCTGCACCGGCAGCATCAGGGACATATACAAAGCAGTCAGAAGCGTAAACAGTTTTTTAACTTTTCTCATAATTTCTTCCCTTCTCTTTTATGCCATCAACCGGATATTCATGATTCAGTAAAATATTCGATCAAAATCCATCGAAGGAAGCAATCGCATCCACAACTCTCTTTGCATCCTCCATATCCAGATTGTAGTACATTGGAAGACGCATCAGCCGCTCGCTTTCTTTTGTGGTATAAACATCCTCACCGGAAAATCTTCCGAACTTCTGTCCGGCCGGTGCGGAATGAAGAGGTACATAATGAAATACGCAGCTGATATCTTTCTGACGGAGATATTTGATAAGTCTTGTCCTTACATCCATATCATGCACTTTTATATAGTACATATGCGCATTATGGGTACATTCTTCCGGAACATAAGGCTGCTGGATCTTCCCCTCATCAGCAAGGAACTTCAGGTTCCGGTTATAAAAATTATAAATCTCCATTCTCTTGTCGCTGATCTTCTGGTGCTCCTCCAGCTGCGCATAAAGATATGCAGCATTCAGCTCACTCGGAAGATAAGAAGAGCCGTAATCCATCCAGCGGTATTTATCTACCTGCCCGCGGAAAAACTTGCTGCGGTCTGTGCCTTTTTCTCTGAGGATTTCCGCTTTCTCCTGGTAAATATCCTCATTGAAAAGAACTGCGCCGCCCTCTCCCATTGTATAATTCTTCGTCTCATGGAAGCTGTAGCAGCCAAAATCTCCTATGGTTCCAAGTGCCTTGCCTTTATAATAAGCATCAACGCCCTGGGCCGCATCCTCCACAACCTTTAGGTTATGGCGTCTCGCAATATCCATAATAGTATCCATCTCACAGGCAACCCCTGCATAATGAACCGGAACGATCACCCTGGTCCTCTCTGTGACAGCCTGCTCGATCAGTTTTTCATTGATATTCATGGTATCCGGACGGATATCCACAAACACGATCTTCGCTCCCCGGAGCACAAAAGCATCTGCAGTGGATACAAATGTGTAGGACGGCATGATCACCTCATCTCCCGGCTGGATCTCCGTGAGATATGCAGCCATCTCAAGTGCATGGGTGCAGGAAGTGGTCAGCATCACATGCCCCGCATGGAAACGCTCTTCCATCCATCGGGAGCACTTTTTGGTATATTCGCCGTCACCGCAGAGCATTCCTCTGTGTATGGCATCTTCAATATACGAAAGCTCCTTCCCCACAAATGCGGGTCTGTTAAAATCAATCATCTGCTACCTCATTATCTTTTGCTTGAATGTTTCTTGTTTCCCGCACAACATACTGCGGTGTCTTATTGATATTCAGGATCAGTTTTCCGATATATTCGCCAATGATTCCCAGCATCAGGAAGCAGATGCCAAAAAGCACCAGCATGGCACACATCAGGGAAGACCATCCGATGGCGATTGTCGGATCCAGCAGCTTTCGGATCAGCACAACAATAGCTCCGATAAAACCGGCTGCTGAAAAGATCGTTCCAAAAAAAGTCGCTGCTCTCAGTGGGATCACCGTAAAATTCAGGCAGGACATAAAGAGCTTCAGCCCTCTCCTGAAATTATAATTGGAAGTTCCCACCTCTCTCGCAAAATGTTCCACCTCAATATTTGCAATATTATGCGTAGTACGGAAAAACAGTACCTGCAGGAAAATATTGTAGCCATCATATTTCACAACTTCATCCCGCACATATTTGCGGCAGCACCAGAAGCTGCTCATCTGGATATCCTTCGGGCGATCCAGAAGATGCCACAGAAGATATCTGCTGATGGCTCCTGTGATATTCTTCATCATGGAAAATTTTCGCTGTTTAAATACACCGAATACGATATCATATCCTTCTTCGATCTTCGCAAGGAACTGCGGGATCTGTGACGGATGATTCTGCATATCATCATCCATTCCCACGATCAGCTCACCCTCTGCCTGGGACATTGCCGCCATGATCGCATTGTGCTGTCCGAAATTTTTGGCAAGGTTGATTCCCTTTACATTTGGGTGTTTATCGGAAAGTGCTTCGATAGCCTTCCAGGTTCCATCCCTGGAATAATCGTTTACAAGCACAAATTCGCATTCGTATTTATCAAGTTTCTCAAATTCCTCTATGGCAAGCTCTACAACCTCACCAATGGTATGTTCGGAATTGTAACATGGTATAACAATTGATACCAGCATTCTCTTTCTCCTCACAACAGACTGTCAGCCGCTTCTGTCTGACAGCCCGTATAGTTCTTTTTCTACAGTGAAAACACAATGATCCCCGCAAGGATCAGTGCGATTCCTACCAATTTTCTTTTGCTCAGTCTTTCCTTCAGAAAAATATACCCCATCACAGCCACAAAAATGTATCCTGTAGATTCCAGGATCGGCTGCATGGAAAGGGGAACTTTTTTCAGTGCCAGCATGGTCAGGATCACGGAACAGAAAAACATCCCGTAAGAAAAAATGACCAGCGGGTTTAAGTATTCCCTGAGATGATTCTCATAGGTTCTGTCTGCTGCTTTCTTCAGAAGTATCTGAGATACCGAAGAAATAAACACAGAAACAAGAAGCAGACATATGGCTCCAGTCAGTTTACTCATACGCGCTTCCCTCCGTTTTCTTCTCTGTCACCGCTTGTTACAAAATAAATCCCTGCAAAAATAATACAGGCTCCCAAAAGCATATTCCAGGTAATCTTCTCATCAAAGATAAGTTGCCCCCAGATAATCCCCCAGATCAGTGTTACCGGCTTATTGGCATAAGCTACTGTCAGAGGCATCCTCTTCAGGATCTGCTGCCAGATGATCGCATATCCAAACATGATCACAAACACCAGCCCAAACCAGAAGATAAACTGCAGGGAAAAAATATTGTCTGTGTATCTGGATGCCATTTTTGAACAGACACCACTCAGTGAACTGCACAAAAGACTTATGTGCAACAGCAGAAAAAGACCTTTTTTTATATTTCCATGGTTACTCATGTTATTCTCTCACAATCATGATATAAATTCAATGTTTATTTTCGACAAAACATCTGCCAGATTTCGCCGGCAGTCGTCCAGATTTCTGCCTTTCAGTATTACCTGACCGATCCTGTCCCGTCCATTTTCGTACTTACGGATTTCCTCTCCTGGCTCCACATTAAAGGAAAGATCCACGATATTCTCTGTCCGCACGTTGTCATTATGAATCTGTTTCAGGATTCCGGATCTGTCCGAAGTCAGGATGTGGGACAAATTGGCTGTGCATGGAGATGTTTTTTCAAAAAGGCTCTCCGGGTTCATATCCAGTGCCAGTCTCACCATGGCTTCATAATAATCGGTATCATAATACAGGCTTACAGCCTCCGGAAGACAATTTCCTCCGGCTCGTCCGGTGATCTCAATGACATAGATTTTCCCGTCCTTCTCCATCATATCGCAGTTTACCGGACAGTTATCCATTCCAAGAGCCTGAACAGCAAGTTCCAGCTGATGCTCCACTTCGCGGCCAAGAGTGTCCATTTTCTCATATGGAACAGAATGGCCTATAGGAGTCGGAACATAGCTCTGATAATTTTCAATATTATTCGGAAGGCAGAAAAGAAATTTCCCATTGGAGATCATGGCCTCACAGCCAAGCATCTGTCCCTGAATGAACTCTTCCACCAGACAATAGTCTCTTCTTGTAGCTGCCATGGTATCCGGATAGTGAGCATAAGCTTCCTCACGGGTCTCGCATCGGAAAAGCCCTCTGCTTCCCATCTGATCCACAGCTTTCAGGATCACCGGAAATTCCAGCTGGTCAAGTGCAGCTTCCAGTTCTTCTCTGTTATTGATACAGATATGCTTCGCACAGCGGACACCGCCTTTTACAAAAGATTCCTTCATATAATATTTGTCACTGCATAAGAAACCTGCCTGTGCTGACAGACCTTTCAGCCCCATATATTCACACACATATCCGATGGAACGGATTCCTGCATCCAGACAGCAGGTTGTGATTCCGTCAATGTTGTGTTCGCGGGCAGACTTCAGAACTGCCTCCGGATCAGAAATGTCTGTATAAGAACATTCATCTGCAATGTCAAAGCATGGCCATTCTCCGGGCGTGCTCACTGCTACGGTAGCTATCCCCAGCTTCTTCGCCATTTTATAAAGGGGAAGCTGTGAATAGCTTGCCCCCAGTATCATCAGTTTTTTCATGCTCGTTCATCCTCCAGAAAATCAAAAAACAGCGGCAATCCACCTGTGTGCAGGAAGAGGATATTTTTTCCCCGGATATTTTTCTCACGGATGTATTCCATCATACCGTGAAACGCCTTTCCTGTATAGGTCATGTCCAGATACACGCCATCTGTCTCGTATACCTTGCGGATCGTTTCTGCTACCGGTTCCGACCAGGCTCCATATCCGCCTTCCATATATCCATCTGTAAAAAAGATCTCTTTTTCCCAGCCTTCCGGTAGCTCCATGGAAAATCTCTCTGCATATTCAAGAAGATTATTGCGGATCACTTCTTTTCCGCGTTTTTCATTACGTGAAACGGAAATGCCTGCAATATTACAGTCCGAACCGTTCTTAATTTTACCTGCCATCAGACCGGATTGTGTTGCATTGGTACTGGATGCCAGAAAAATATAATCCAGCTTCACGCCGGAGTTTTTTTCCCAGGAAAGGATCTCCTCGTATGCTTCCTCATAAGCCTTCATTGGCGGCCATTCATTGCCCTGGCCGAATTCGTTTCCGTAAATATAATATGGACGAAAGCCTTTCTCAGTGAGCTCTGCCATAGCGCGGCGCACAGCATCTGCGATGTCTTTTTTGCCGCAGGGGATCTCATGAACGTTCATCCTGCGAATAATCCGGCTGTTTCCATTTTCTTTTGATTCCCTGATATCTTCAGTATTGTGGATCATGTAGCACGGCATGGAAAGTTCGTTACAGAGACTTGCCAGGATCCGACAGAGATTGGAATGATAATTGCCGTAGATCACCATGCTGTCATAACCATCTGCCTGCATGTTTTCCACATATTTTCTGGCAAAACGTACCTTGTTTCCACCAAATGAGAATGGTAAAAGATCATCTCTTTTCATATAGAAACTATTCTGCCCATCACTGATACGAAGCTTCTGTACCGGAGTTTCAAATATCTGGATTGGATTCTCCAACGGTCCTCTGTGAAGGATGTGGTTCATCTCCTCCATGGTTTCTGTCTGCAGAATATAAAATCCAGGCCTGCTTCCGCTGTCTGTGATCTGGCAGTGCTCCACATCTCCCTCCAGAACTGTCCCTCGGATAGCTTCCGGATGATTATTCCGAATCCAGTAAAGCTTCTCCAGATCTTTCTGATCCATAATAAAACGCACTGCCGAGATATGATGTTCTGCATCTTTTTTTATCTTTGGCGGATTTCCGGCTGCCACATCTACTACCATGCCAACAAAATCCTGTTCTGTGGAAAGCGGCACCAGATCCGATCCGATACAGTCTCCGCCCATACGGGAACCGATCTCAATAATCCGCACATTTCCCTCTTCATCAATACGAAGCTCGCTGTGTCCGGCTCCATTCTCAATTTTCAGTGCGGTCAGTGCCCTGAATACCGTTTCTTTTACTTTTTCCTGTAGTTCTCTGGTGAGGGGTGCAGGTTCCAGATGGCCCACTTCTATATAATGAGGCTCTCCTGTTGTATATTTCTTTGTGATGGCAAGCAGTGTGTGTGTTCCCTGATAACTGATGGTCTCCACACTGTACTCTGCTCCCTGAATATATTCTTCCACAATAGCTTTCTTTTCAAAAGACTGTTCAACAGCCTGGCTGATCGCTTCTTTCAGCCCTTCCGGTGATTCTACTTTTGTGATGGCACGGCTTCCGGATCGGTCTGTAGGCTTTACGATCACAGGGTAAAATGGAGGCATTACCTCATCATCTTTTCCTACAGCTGCAAAAAACGGAACTGAAAGTCCCGCTTTCTGAAAAGCCTTTCTCATGGCAAATTTATTGGTGGAATTGATGATACATTCACGACTATTTCCCGGAAGCCCCAATTTCTCTGCCAGATACTGAACTGTGATATTAGCCAGATCAGATCCTATGGTCGTTACTGCATCTGGCCGGATCTTTCTGCATATATTTAAAATTTCTTCTTTTTCTGTGATACTGATCTCATAGAACCGGTCTGCATCTGCCGCCCCTGTTGCACCTTCTCGCCAGGCAAAAACATGGGTCTCATAACCCATGTCTTTTGCTTTGCAGATCAGCGGTCTCTGAAAATCATTGGCACCGATGATTACTATCTTTTTCATTTTTTACCTTTTTTCTTTGCAGCAGCCTGTGCTGGTGTTAAATAAACTCCGTTCTTGTCAAATGTACATCTTTTGCCATTGATCTTTACTGTACAGTCTTTATACATGATACCTGTATCTTCGTCAAAGCAGTACTTCTTATCTTTCAGTATAAGCCAGCTTCTGCACATCTTTCCGTCGGATGTGAAATAATAGGTATGCTTCTCACCATTTCCACTCCAGGTGTAAAATACATCCCTGACCATGACTCCATTGCTTCCAAAATAGTATACATCGTCATTGCTGTTGGTGTATCTCACATTCTTCAGCATGTAGCCTTTCCTTGCATGGAAATAATAATATTTACCGGCTACACTTCTCATCTTTTTCAGACTGTTGCCGTTTTTGTCAAAATAATATCTCTTACCGCCTACAGTTAACCACCTGCTTTTGATGATCACTCCGTTTTTATCCACATAACGGATCACATTATTGGAATCTGTGATCAGTTTGCTCTTACGCATTCCCAGTGTCTTATCAACGTAGTAAGTTTTGTCATTAACTGTCACCCAGCCGGTCTTTTTGACACCATTGAGATAATAAAATTTCTTTCCGTTCTCTGTTACCCAGCCTGTTTTTCCATTGGAAGTGTCCGGCTTGGCAGATGCCTTATAAGTACTGGCTGTATATTTTCTCGGGGTGATGATCTTTGTATAATCTACATAACCAAAATCGATATCTACTGTGGACCAGATTGGAATTCCTGCTATCAGTTTCTTGGTTGTATTCAGATATCCGCCTCCATCGCCGTCTGTTGCCTGCCAGATAGAGTATTTATAATCGTTCCTGGATGGTGCAAGGATTCTGTCACCGTAGCTAGCCAGCCATACATCGTAACCTGTCAGCTTGCTCCAGTCTATCTTGTTGTTATACCAGTCCAAATTGCAGTAGATCATTGGATAATAGCCGGCTTTTTTCACCTCGTTGCAGAAAGCCTTGGCAAGATTGGCGATCTGTGTTGAGGAAAGACTTCGCATTTTACTGTATTCGATGTCGTATACAACCGGATAAGAAACCTTGTAACCGTTCATTTTCTTAACAGCAAGCTGTGCTTCCTTCATAGCCTGCTGTGTTGTTGTAGCAAGACTGTAAACATAAGTTCCTACCGGCATTCCAACCTTCTCTGCCTGCTTCATATTATAGTCATATTTCTTATCCATATAATTCAGGCCGTAGGAAATCCGCACAAAAGCAAAATCTACATTATCGTTCTTTACCTTGGCCCAGTCGATAGTATCCTGCCATTCAGAGACATCAATTCCTCTTGTGATCGCTCCTGTCAGTTTCTGACCACTTCCGTTGTAGCAGACGCCATTGATCTTTTTCCACGCTTTGGAACTGGCTCTGGAATTCTGCGTTGCCTTTCCGGCTGGCACTTTTTCTTCCTGAGCCACTGCCTCACTGCGGTCTACTCCACCACCTCCCATAGCCATTGCTGTAGTCCCCATTGTTCCGATACCTAACATTGCCGCCATGCATCCTGCTGCCAGCCATTTCTTCCAATTTCGCATTTAATTTCTTTCCTTCCCTGAATCTACTTATTTGTTCCTGCCTGCTCATCATTATACAGATAGGAAAATGGAAAGTAAAGCTATATATGGAAAAAGACCGGTGCCAGCCACTCAGGCTGAACACCGATCTTTTAAATCTTTATGCTGCTATCTTCCTATGTTTTTTAACAAGATCACGGAACTGCCGGATCTGTTGGGTCAAAGTTCCCGGAACCACGTAATGGTGTAATTGGTTTACGTCCTAACGGGCCTTTGAATGTTTCATTCTTGTTGTATTTACCATCAAAAATACGAATGGTAGCTCCATTGCAGTTGTAATATACCCATTTTGCATCTGCAACACAGACACGGATACATCCATGAGATGCCGGATTACCAAGTTTCATATATTCTCCAACTGAAAGATTATAAACACTTCTTGTTGCACCAGCTACAGAATGAACAAAAATTCCTCCCTGTCCACATCCTTCAACGTGAGTTCCATACTGTCCCCAGGACGGTCCCATCAATGGCTGCCATCTCAAATTGCTTCTCAATGTATAAGTACCAGTCCATGTAGGTGTTCCGGAAAGTCCAACAGAAACCCTGATCGTCTTAACCGGAATTGTCTTGCTGGAATTGGTATATACAGTCATAACTCCATTAATTCTGTCAACTTCCACATAATATGGTCCTTTGTAAATAGAAGATATATCATTACGACGATATCCATTCTTATCAAAGTAATAGAGTTTACCATCAATCCAGCAGCTTGTATTTTTCACATAATCTTTTCCAGTACTTGGATTAATATATTTTACTTTATTGTTGTAATCACTGATAACTACCCATCCCGTAGTAAAACGGCCCTGATTATCAAGACGGCCATTAACTTTACCACGTTTAATCGCCTGATTCGTTAATACTTTATAATCTTTAAGATAATACCAGTATTTACCTACTTTCTGCCAGCCGCTCTTCTTAAGAACACCTTTACTGTCTGCATAGTACCAGTTATTCTTGTAACGGATCAATGTATTCTTGTACATCCATCCTCTGTGTGTTGTGGAGTTAGATGTAGCAAAGAAATATTTCTTATTATTGATCGTTGTAATGCCGCTTGCTACTTTACCTGAGCTTGTAAAGTAATAGCTCTTCTGGGAAGATTTGGCTGTAAGCATCTTATTCTGATAGTGGTTGCCATTATTATCGAAATAGAACCATCCCAGAAACTGTCCGCTTGTACCGGTGACTTTCTGCCAGCCGGTCTTCTCAGCAACTCTTCCTGCTGTACTGCCAAAATAATAGTACTTATTGGACGCTCCTGCACATTTATGCCAGCTGTTCTTCCAGGTAGTTCTCTTTCCGTCACTGCCAAAGTAGTATCTGTTGTGGTTGTACTTAACCAGTTTGCTTTTGATCACATGTCCCTTGGAATTAGTAACATAATAAGCATTGTTCTGAGCTTTTGCCATGGTGTTTTTAAGGACATATCCACCGGAGCTCAGGAGGAACGTATTGGTCTTGGACATTACTTTTGATACATATGTACCGTGTTTCATGACCTGTCCGATCGTAGCTGCTTTCGGGCTGCAGTAGATGAATCTTTTCACACCTTTGCTGTTTACATAATACATCCATCCGCCGTGGAAAAGTTTTCCGGGAATTCCGTCTGTATCTTTTGCCGGCTTGAAGTAATACTCGAATGTATCAGAACCAGCTGCAAGCTTCTTAATTCCTGTATATGGTGTACCATTTGTCTTCAGTGTATAGTAATCACTTCCGATTTTCTGGAGCTTACCGGAGATCTTCAGATCTGTCACAGAAGTAAAATTGCCTGACGCATTGTAATAACGGAATGTGCTTCCTGTCCACAGCCAGTATTTCTTCTGCTGCTGTCCCATATTGGATGTCCATGGTGTGACAGCCTTGCCCTGGCTGTCGGAATACAGAGTTGCCTTGTTGCTCTCCAGGAAATACCACTCTACAGATGTTGTTCCTGTATATCCGGCTGTTCCCGGTTCCCGTGTCATACGTCCTGTTACCAGATATCCATCCTCATTAAAGAGATAATATCCTGTATGTCCGTTGGTCTTGATCTTAAGAAGTCCATCCTGAGCTGTAAAAAACTCATCCTCTACAGTTGCAGTATCTGCGCCGGACGGAACATCTGAGTCCGCCTGTACCGCTTCCCCATTATCCAGAGATACATCCTCTGCAGTTTCTGCCGCATCGCCCGTCTGAGCTTCTGAGTCATTTACAATCTGAGCTTCTGTCTCATCCTGAACTGCTGTATCAGCAGATACGCTGTCAGTCTGCTCATCTGCCTGGTCCTCTGATGTCTGATCCTCTGTTGTCTGATCCTCTGTTGTTTTCGCTTCCGGCACCTTGTCCTCCGATACTTTTTCCTTACGGAGTCTGTACCCCAGCTCATCAGATACCCAGTCACAGATTCTGGCCTCAACAACACCATTTACAACAGATGCCCCTGTAGAGGCTGCTTCCGCAGCATCTCCGCTGTTTACCGCATCCTGGGAATCTGCCGATGTAATCTGTAATTCATCTGCATCTCCTGCATTAAAATCCTCTGCCGGATCAACTTCTTCCGGTGTTTCTGTGGCATCCGGTGTCTCTGTGATATCCGGTGTCTCTGTTACATCCGGTGTCTCGTCTGCTGTGTCTGCAGGTGTTTCAGTTACATTCGGGATAACAACATCTACGGTATCCCCATCTTCTGAAACATCTGTCTGAGGCTGCTGAACAGTCTCTTCTTCGTCACTGAAACTGTCCGCCGCTGAATCTGAGTTTGTCTCAGCTGCAACTTGTACGTCTGGAGTGCTTAAAGCCGCTGCTCCGGCTTCCAGCGTTCCGCCCATACACATCGTAAGGCTGAGCACGATTGCCACAACTCTTCTTTTCACAATAATTCCTCCTGCCTGTGCCGCCATAAATGGTTGATATATTTGTTACGGTTTCATTCGCCCAGTCCGCTCTTGATAAGATCTGCAAGAGAATCGATTGCCTCCTGCTCATCCTCACCGTCGCAGATCAGTGTGATCTCATCTCCACTCTTCACACAGGCTCCAAGAACGCTCAACACGCTCTTCGCATTTGCTGTGCCTCCATCATACTGAAATGATACTGAAGATTTATATTTGATCGCCTCGCCGCACAAAAGTCCGGCAGGGCGGAGATGAAGCCCTGACGGGTTCCTGACCGTTACCTTATAACTTAACATTTCCGCTTTCTCCTATCCTGTTCCTCATCCATTATTTACTGACCGTTTTCTGTCTCCGCGTTGGAAACCTTGGAAACCTTGATCTCTGCTGTTACATCCTCCAGAAGTGTATAGCCGTTTGGAAGACTGACCTTGATCGGCACTTCATAACTGCCCTCTTCCCAGTCATCCATGGAAAGGGATGCACTGACAGCTCTTAGGTTAAAGCCTGACAGATCACCATTTTGAGCTTTTACTTTCAGTTCTACATCTGCCACCTCAAATGCCATCTGCAGGTCATCCGGCAGCCCCTTAACCTTGATATCCTCTGTTGGAAAGCTGTATATCTTGCTGCCATCCGGCAGGATATTCACAGTGATCCACAGATCCGCACTGGATCCTGATGTCAGTTTCAGTCCATCAGGCAGAAGTTCTGCCAGATTTATTTTCTTTTCTACGTCATTACTCTTTCCGGAAATATCCACATTCTCATTATCCAGATAAATAGTATTTCCCTGAAGCTTCAGATTGTTCAGTGCTTCATCACTGCCAGCCACACTGAAGGTCTCCGGAACAGTCGTAACGCTGTCCACAACATATCCTTCAGCCGGTTCGCCGGTATATCCTGCACTGATCCGTATATCAGAACGTACTTTCCAGAGTTTCGCTGTGACATTAACCTTTCCGTTGTTGTCAAATTTCAGATAACTCATGGAATTGGAAGAAAGCGTATCCTGATTCTTGTCTGTAATAGTCATCTCTGCATTGGAAATGGTGGTATCCTGGGCGATACCATCTACCTTTGAACTTACGTCTACGCTCACACTATCTATCTTAGCAACAAGTGATTCCGGACCTGTAATTCTGACTTTTTCCGGATTCGCAGTAAGGGACGCGATCTCCATTCCCTGTGCAGCCTTGCTGTCACCGCTGCTTACATTGATCGCAAATTCTTTGGTAACTTTCTTTTCCAGATGGACACTTAAATTCTGAGGTGAAACACGGATATTCTCCGGAAGGATTCCTGAGCAGGTTGCTGTAATAGGAATCATTACAGGATCTGTATCTGTAGATTCTGCCTGCTGCAGATCTGCAACTGCCTTGATATCACTGGAAGTAAGGCGGTTCACTGTCTTTCGTTCACCAGTGATATAAACTCTGACAGTGTTCTCACTGTCATCCTGCATGACCATCTCGCCAAGCTGATCAACATACGCTTCGTTGATAATCTGCACATCTGAAATCACGAAACCTTTCGTAACAATAGGGTTATCCACGTTTACTACGATCAGCCAGACCAGGATTCCCACAACAACTGACATGATCTTCAAAGGGATGTTCTTAGTCAGATTTTTCTTCATGTTTCACTCTCCCTTTCAGCAGATTCCTCAGTTTTCCATTCTCAACTACTTTCTTGTTCTGGGCTGAAACAAGAACTTCCCGAAGCTGCCTGCTGTCAAGTCCTCTGGAAAGTTCGCCGCCCTGTGCAACAGAAACCTGTCCTGTTTCCTCTGAAACAATGATCGTAAGGGAATCTGTGGCTTCACTGATTCCAACACCTGCTCTGTGTCTCGTTCCAAGCTGCTTGCTCAGCTCCATATTATCAGAAAGCGGCAAATAGCATGTGGCAGCTACCACCCTGTTTCCCCTAACGATCACTGCACCATCATGCAGCGGTGTGTTATGTTCAAAAATATTGATCAGAAGCTGACTGGTAAGAATACCGTCAATGTTGATTCCCGTACGCACATATTCATCCAGACGGATCTCTTTCTCAATAACGATCAGAGCACCGGTTTTCACCTCACCCATATCAAAACAAGCTTTAACCAGTTCATTGATGGTCTTGTCATTGAAGCGTTCCTGTACTTCTCTGCCTGTATCAAAAGGAATGATGGTGGAAACAATCTTCTTCTGTCCTAGCTGCTCCAGCGCACGCCGAAGCTCGGGCTGGAAGATTACGATCACACCGATCACAAGGACATTGGCCAGGTTCCGGAATATCCACAGGATCGTATTCATCTTAAATATATAGGCAACCAGGATAAATGCGAGGACTACCAGAATACCCTTCAGAAGCGTATAAGCCCGTGTAAACTTGATCCAGGCCATAAACTGATATACAAAAAAGGAAATCAGTCCAATTTCAATAATGTCTATCACGCCAATTCCGGGCAATGTGATCTTTCCGATATATCCGCCAAGAATTGCAAGAATATTCTGCATAATTTCCTCCTTTCCTCCTGATCCGCTTAATTAACCGTCTGTCCCACAGATCAAAGATCCTTCAGTGACTCTTCAAGCTGTTTTTCAAAATCAATCTTATCTACTTCCTGAGGTGTTTCACTTATTGTATTTTCAAAAGTATTATCCAGTATTTCTGCCGGTTTCTGTTCTTTCTTTTCTTTCTTGTAAGAGATATTTTCTTTCTTATAAGATACCGGAATATCTTCTTTCCTTTTTTCTTCTGCAGGCTCTGCATTGATCTTCTTGATACTTCTTTCGGAAGTTGCAACAACTGCCTTCGGCACAGCCTTCACATAGTAGTAATATTCATCATCCTCATATTCCAGCCGCTCTGTTCTGCTGTAATCCCCTCCGAATACAAAGAATTCCATTACCGAACCAATCAGTACGGAAACCACCGCTGAAATGATCATCGGTACCATGGATACGGTTACATCAAAGCAGAAATCTCCTGCAAGGATAACCAGAATATAAGTTACGCCGCCAACAATAATGGCAATTCTCCACGCATAATCAAAAGAGCGTGTTCTCAGAAGATTCACAAGAAGAACCACAGCCACAAAAGCGATCACAGTAATCCACATAGCCCAGTTCTGCACAAGGCCATCAGAAAGAAGCTTAAGCTTCGCTGCGATCTCAGTATCCGGATCACTCAGTGCTGCTGACTGCGCATGCACAAAACGGATAAAATAGTAGATCACAACTCCGCATCCCGCCGGAAGCGAAGAAAGCGCACTGCCTAACAATCCTGCTCCGATCGGAAGAAGTGCCGGAACACTGAAGCCGAAAGAAAGCGGTGTCAGGATCAGTGCCAGATTCTGTGATCCACTGAATCTTAAAAACAGAATCATCATAAACAGGATCAGAACCAGCATAAATCCTGCAACTTCAATGCTCACTGCATAACAGTGTCCGATCATCATCGCAAATCCCACAAACATCATCACAGACACAGGAAGAATGGAACATACCAGTGCCAGGATCAGAATCACAAAAATATTATCCAGCTGCTTCATATATCCCATATTGCTGTTGATCCAGAGGAAATAGACAAATGCCAGGACAAATTTCAGAACCGGCAGTATATATACTTCATATTGTCCGTAAAATTTCTTGATATTCTGTTTGATCTCGAGTAAAGCTGTCATTTTTTATTTCCTCCTGCATTTCTCCGGACAGGCATTCTCTTCTCTTCCCGTCCGTAGATTTTTTCCAGTTTGGTAAGATCCTGATAGTATTCCCGGACACTCTTCTTGGCACGGTAATACTTCACAGAATACTGGATGTAGGTCAGTACTGAATACACGATAAGCACGATCAGATAACCGACTACGATATAAATTCCCACAGCAACCAGATTAATCTTATTCACGTTGTCCATAAGATATTCACTGAAATATGCCGCTACTCCGGCAAGTCCCAGTACATAACCAATCGTCACCAGAAAGAAATTCTTGATCAGTGCAAGACCAATATAGTCACTCCGGTAAAATCTGCTCACCGGAAGATACTTCCTGCCCTCACCATGCTCATACATGGCCAGTCGGTTCATGACCTTCACCTTTTCTTCATTTACCATAAATTACTCCTCATAAGCTTTCTTATATTGCACTTTTTACTTTTTTACGCAGTAATCCCATTTAACTGCAATCAAATTTATTGTAGCATATATCCCTACCTATGAAAAGCATTTTTTGGCTCTTTTACTGCCTTCCTGCGCATACTGTGAGAAAATAAACAGCCTGCGCTCCGGCTTCAAAAAGGCACATGGACATAGCATCCATAGTACTTCCCGTTGTGTATACATCGTCTGTTATCAGCACAGGGATTCCTTCCAGTTCCCGTGTCACTTCGTATGCTTTCCGAAGATTATTCCGCCTCTGGGCTGCGTCCAGTTTCTTCTGTGATTTTGTGTTGCGGATTTTAAGTACCAGACTGTCATCCCAGGGGATTCCTGTAATTATGCTCAGTTTCTCTGCAAGATATGCCGACTGGTTAAATCCGCGCATACGTTTTTTCGCAGGATGAAGCGGCACCGGCACAATAAGCTGAGGCTTCCAGCGTTCCAGACATTTTTTTCCATAAATACTCATGGCTTTTGCGTAAAAATCTCCATATTCCCGGCATCCGTAATACTTAAAACGTACCAGAGACTGCCGCCATACCTCTCCATAGGGGAAAATACTTCTTCCTTCTGTAAAATAATGACCGTTCACTCTGCAGACCGGGCAATATTCTTCCTCCAGCTTCACCGGTTTCCCGCATTTCATGCACAGTGCACCGGAAAAGGGGTGGAGCTTCTCTGCACACTTCCCGCAGAGAAGCTGTTTTCTGTCTTTCAACACCTCATGACACAGAGGACATTTCTTCGGATAAAGCATATCCAGTAAAAATTCAGCAGTTTTTCTCAAGAAAATCCTTTCTCCCCGACGGCACTCTCCTGATCGTCTGCTTCATTCATCTCCCGTATTCTCACGTCCAGAGAGCTGTATCTCTGCTGCTGTTTCTCATTGCGGATCATCTCTGCAAAAGTATTCTCACTGCCCACCACAGTAACGCATTTCCTTGCCCTGGTAACGGCTGTGTAGAGAAGATTCCGGTTCATCAGCATCCTCGGACCGGAAAGCAGCGGCAGAATCACTGCCGGATATTCGGATCCCTGAGACTTATGTATGGTAACAGCATAGGCAAGTTCCAGCTCCTCCAGCTGCTTGAAAGAATACTCTGCACGGCGGCCATCTTCAAACTGTACAGTGGCTGTCTCCGCAAATTCATTGATTTCTTCCATAATGCCGGTATCTCCGTTAAAAACACCTACACCTTTATCAACCGGTATCTTATATCTTCCAAGGATCTCCCACTCCAGCTGGTAATTGTTCTTCACCTGCATGACCTTATCACCCTCGCGGAAAAGCCTCTGTCCGATTTCTTTCTCTTTCTTTTTATCATCCGGCGGGTTGAGATATCTCTGCAGGATCTGATTCAGTCGTTCCACCCCCAGAAGTCCCTTACGCATAGGCGTCAGAACCTGAATTTCATATGGCTTCGCCTCTACATAACGCGGCAGTTTCTCCTGAATCAGAGCAATTACCACACGAATGATGATATCTGCATCATATCTTTTCAAAAAAAAGAAATCCCGGCTCTTATTGTTGATCGTTACCTGCTCACCGCGATTGATCTTATGTGCATTCACAACAATATCGCTCTCGGAAGCCTGGCGGAATATCTTCTTCAATTCCACAACAGAAAAACATCCGCTTCGGATAATATCACGCAACACATTTCCCGGTCCTACACTCGGAAGCTGATTCTCATCACCTACCAGGATCAGCCTGGTTCCTGCTGTCACAGCCAGAAGCAGAGAATGTATCAGCGCAATATCTACCATGGACATCTCATCAATGATGATCACATCCGCCTCCAGCGGATTCTCTGAATTTCTGTCAAAATGAACTGCACGGCCTTCCTGCTCTCCCTCCGGCATTCCATTCAGCTCCAGAAGACGATGGATCGTCTGCGCTTCATAGCCTGTAGCTTCTGTCATTCTCTTGGCTGCACGGCCGGTAGGAGCTGCCAGACGAAGTTCAGCCCCTTCTTCCTCAAAATAACGGATAATGGCATTAATCGTAGTTGTCTTACCGGTTCCGGGTCCTCCTGTAAGAATAAACAGTCCATGCTGGGCTGCTGCCATGATCGCCTGTCTCTGCATTTCATCCAGCTCTGTACCTGTTTCTTTCTCGATCCTGATGATCCGCTTCGCCATCATCTGCTCATCCTCCGGACAGAGAATATTCAGCTCATTCAGCATTCTCGCTGTATTCAGTTCCAGATAATAATAGCGTGTAGGATAAACAACCTCACCTTCTTCTGTCTCTTTCATGATCAGTTTCCGGTCTACCACCATATCCATGAGATGCTTTTCCATATAAGAAGGATCCACCCCCAGAAGCTGCGATGCCCTGGAAAAAAGTACCTCTTTCGGAAGATAGATATGGCCTTCCCCGGAAGCCTGTAAGAGAGTATACAACATACCACTTCTGATCCTGTAATCTGAATCTGTATGTATTCCGATTCTGGATGCGATCTCATCTGCAATCTTAAAACCCACTCCGCTGATATCCTCAGCCAGACGATAAGGATTCTCCTGAAGAACATTGTATAACGTCTGCCCGTACTTCTGATAAATCTTTGCTCCCAGATTCAGAGAGATCCCGTATTTCTGCAAAAAGACCATGGCACGGCGCATATCTGCCTTCTCCGTCATCTGTTCTGCGATCTCCATTGCTTTTTTCTGGCTGATCCCTTTGATCTCTGCCAGACGTTCCGGTTCTTCCTCCACAATCCTTATGGTATCATCTCCGAAACGTCGTACAATCCTTGCAGCAAGTGCCGCACCGATTCCCTTAACAGCGCCGGAGCCCAGATAACGTTCCATCGCAAGAGCATCTTCCGGCATTTTCTCCGTGTAAGAAGAAATCTGAAACTGTCTGCCATAAACCGGGTGTGTTGTATAATTTCCCACTGCTTCTATGGACGCACCCTGGGTAAGAGCCGGAAAATTTCCCACGCAGGTCAGTTCCGAATCATCCTCCGTTCCCTTCATCACCATGACGGTATATCCATTATCTTCATTTCGAAAGATCACATGATCTATATATCCTGTAACTGTTTCACTCATCTTATTCTCCATCTGTCATATCAGATAATAATGCAAAAGGCACTGCATCTGCAGCGCCTTATCTTATATGAACTCTATCCGTGAACATTTCGCTCTGCTATACGTTCATAAATGCAATCACTTCTCTTATCTGTAGTAAAACGGGCTGTAGCGCAGACATTACGATTCCGCTCTGTTACATCCTCGACATAATCTCCGCATATTTACCTGTTCCGGCGGCTACTACCAGCATGGCATCCTGAACAGTCAGTGTACTAACACCTGTCTTCTGTTCGATCAGTGCGTCCATTCCATGAAGCATGGCTCCGCCGCCTGTAAGCACAATTCCTCTATCCATAATATCTGCGGCCAGTTCCGGCGGTGTCTTCTCAAGAACGCCATGTACTGCCTCTACGATCTGTCCGGTGCACTCACGAAGTGCCGTACGGATCTCTTCAGAAGTCAGCGTTGCCACTTTGGGAAGTCCTGTAATGATATTCCTTCCCTTCACTTCCATAGTCCGAAGATCTGCTTCTTCACTTGCTGTTCCAATCTCGATCTTGATCTTCTCCGCAGCATCCTCTCCAATAAAAAGGCTGTGCTTCTCTCTCACGTAATTCATGATCGCGTGATTGAAGTTATCTCCTGCAACCTTGATGGATGCGGAAACTACCACTCCTCCAACGGATATCACCGCCACATCTGTGGTACCGGCTCCAATATCTACGATCAGATTACCAAATGGCTTGGTGATATCCACACCTGCTCCAATAGCTGCCGCAATAGGTTCCTCTACAAGAAAGACCTCCCTGGCTCCTGACTGATAAGCAGCTTCTTCCATTGCCTTACGTTCTATCTCTGTAATTCCGCTTGGAACACTGATGCTGACCCTCGGTTTGCGGAACGCTCTCCGCCCCATAGCCTGAGAAATAAAATACTTCAGCATCTTCTCCATAACATTATAATCTACGATCACACCTCTTCGTATCGGCCAGATCACCTCCATATTGGAAGTAAGATGACTTGCCATCTGTCTGGCTTCTTCTCCGATTGCCCTGATCTTCTCTGTATCTTTATCATAAACGACCACAGAAGGTTCTCTCAAAACAATCCCCTTGCCTGTGGAAAACACCAGACTGTTTCTGGTTCCCAGATCGATTCCGATATCTTTTGCCGGCATATATCCTCCCGCCTGCACCAGCAGACTCTGTCTGTGGTACGCACTTTCTGACTTGTTCTGTTTTATACTAAAGTTCTCGCACTTCATTATATACAAAACAGCACAAATTGAAAAGGACTTTTCCCGGTTATTTCTTTGATCTTTCCGATTCTATTCCTTTCTATTCCTGATTCAGATATTTCTTAACATACCTGCCGGTATAGGAAACTGGGCTTGCAGCAACCTCCTCCGGCGTACCCTTGGCGATCACGGTTCCGCCTCCGTCTCCGCCCTCAGGGCCAATATCAATGATATAGTCTGCTGTCTTGATCACATCCAGATTGTGTTCAATCACAACAACTGTATTGCCGCCTTCAGACAGGCGGCGCAGAATCTCGATCAGCTTGTGGACATCTGCAAAATGAAGTCCGGTCGTAGGCTCATCCAGAATGTAAATCGTCCTTCCTGTGCTACGCTTGCTCAGCTCCGCAGCAAGCTTGATACGCTGGGCCTCTCCTCCGGAAAGCGTGGTGGACGGCTGTCCCAGACGGATATAGGAAAGTCCTACATCGTATAAAGTCTCAATCTTTCGCTTGATAGACGGAACGTTCTCAAAAAATGTCAGTGCCTCTTCCACTGTCATATTGAGCACATCGTAAATACTCTTATCTTTATATTTCACCTCAAGGGTCTCTCTGTTATAACGTTTGCCTTTACATACCTCACATGGCACATAGACATCCGGAAGGAAGTGCATCTCGATCTTGATGATTCCATCTCCGCTGCAGGCCTCACATCTTCCGCCCTTCACATTGAAACTGAAACGTCCCTTCTTATATCCCCTGGCCTTGGCATCTGCTGTCGCTGCAAAAAGATCACGGATCTGGTCAAATACTCCTGTGTAAGTAGCCGGGTTGGAACGGGGAGTTCTTCCAATCGGAGATTGGTCAATATTGATCACCTTGTCCAGCTGGTCAATTCCCAGGATATCATCATGCTTACCGGGGATCACTCTTGCCCTGTTCAGATCTCTTGCAAGTCTCTTATACAGAATCTCATTGATCAGCGAACTCTTACCGGAACCGGAAACACCTGTGATGCAGGTCATCACTCCCAGCGGAATATCCACATCAATATGCTTCAGATTATTCTCTGAGGCTCCTTTGATGGTCAGGAATCCTGTTGGCTCTTTACGCACTTCCGGTACCGGGATCCTCAGACGTCCGCTTAAGTACGCACCTGTCACAGAGCTCTCATTCTTCATCAGATCCTCTGCCGTACCCATGGCAACCAGCTGTCCGCCATGCTCTCCCGCTCCCGGACCGATATCGATCACGCAATCTGCTGCGCGCATAGTGTCCTCATCATGCTCTACTACGATCAGGCTGTTGCCAAGATCACGAAGACGCATCAGTGCACCAAGCAGCTTGTCATTATCTCTCTGGTGAAGTCCGATACTCGGCTCATCCAGGATATAGGCAACCCCAACAAGACCGGAACCGATCTGTGTGGCAAGACGGATTCTCTGGGCCTCTCCACCGGAAAGCGTTCCTGTAGCTCTTCCAAGGGAAAGATATTCCAGACCGACCTCTGAAAGAAACCCCACTCTTGCGCGGATCTCCCTGAGGATCTGCTTACCAATCAGCTCCTGCTGCTCGGAAAGCTTCATCTCCTTTAAGAATCCCATCAGCTTCTCCACCGGCATATTAGTCACTTCATAAATATTCTTATCGGCCACTGTAACGGCCAGGGACTCCTTCTTCAGTCGCTGTCCCTTACATGTATTACATGGAGTGATCCGCATAAAGCTCTCATATTCCTGCTTCATAGACTCAGAACCGGTCTCACGGTATCTCTGTTCCACATTACGGATCAGGCCAGGAAAAGCCACATCATAAACACCCTCTCCACGCTGTCCCTTATAGTAAACCTTCACAGAATGACCACCTGTACCATTGATCAGAATATCCTGTATCTTCTCAGGATATTCACAGAATGGTGTATCCAGTGAAAAATCATACTCTCTTGCCAGTGCATCCAGGATCGCTCTTGAAAAACTTCCCTGCGTAGTACAGGACTGCCATCCAATAACAGCGATAGCACCCTCATTAATACTCAGCTTCTTATCCGGAATCATAAGATCAATATCAAACTCCATCTTATAACCAAGTCCCAGACACTGCGGGCAGGCTCCAAATGGATTATTGAAAGAAAAGCTGCGCGGCTCGATCTCATCAATACTGATGCCGCAGTCCGGGCAGGAAAAACTCTGACTGAAATTCAGCAGCTTCCCACCCATGGTATCTACAACAAGAAGCCCGTCAGCCAGCTCCAGAACTGTCTCAATAGAATCAGAAAGACGCTTCTCGATTCCCGGCTTCACGATCAGCCGGTCCACAACGATCTCAATATTATGCTTGATATTCTTATCCAGCTTAATCTCTTCGGAAAGCTCATAAAGACTTCCATCGATCTGCACCCTCACATAGCCGCTCCTTCTGGCCTGATCCAGAAGCCTGGCATGAGTTCCCTTACGCCCGCGGACTACAGGTGCAAGAAGCTGGATCTTCTGACGTTCCGGAAGTGTCATGATCTGGTCTACCATCTGATCTACCGTCTGCCTGCGGATCTCACGGCCGCACTTCGGACAATGAGGGATTCCCACACGGGCATATAAAAGTCGGAAATAGTCATAAATCTCCGTTACTGTTCCCACTGTAGAACGTGGATTCCGGTTGGTTGACTTCTGATCAATGGAGATTGCAGGAGGAAGTCCCTCAATGCTCTCCACATCCGGCTTCTCCATCTGGCCAAGGAACTGCCTCGCATAGGAAGAAAGAGATTCCATATACCGTCTCTGTCCTTCTGCATAAATGGTATCAAAAGCCAGGGAAGACTTACCGGAGCCACTAAGTCCGGTAAGAACTACAAACTGGTCTCTGGGAATATCCACACTGAGATTCTTCAGGTTATTCTCATTGGCTCCCCTTATTCTGATAAAATGTTTCTTATCTTTTATCTCTGCTGACATTCGTGCCTGCCACTCAAAATATGTGTAAATATACTCACATCGAGATAACGTAGACTCTCACGAGTTCTACTTACTGCTTCACCGTGTATGTTTTTGATTGACCGAAATCATATCTACTCACAAGTTCCTGTACACTCCACAGTCGTAAATTCCCGAAAATAGCCTTCGGTACATACTCACGTTTGCATTTTAGTTATGCAACTTCGTAAGTTATTGCATCTCTCAAATTAAGTGCAGCATTGAAATCTCTGTCTTCGACATAACCGCAACTGCATTTGAATATTCTATCTGAAAGCTTTAAATCTTTTTTGATAGCGCCACAGCAGTGACAGGTTTTAGATGATGGATACCATCTGTCTACTACTCGAAGTTCGATCCCATTTTCATTGCATTTAATTTGAAGCTTTGTTCTAAATTTATAAAACTTTTGTGATGCAACTGCTTTTGAAAGATGTCGATTCTTCATCATACCCTTTACATTTAAGTCCTCAATCGTTATATAAGATGGCTTGGTTTTCACTATCTCAGCGACTGTCTTGTTAATGTAATCAGTACGGATATTATCTATCTTATGATGAAGTTTCTGTACCTTGAGTTTTTGTTTTTGTATATTCGCCCTTTGAGTGACTTCTCCTTTCTTTAGATTTTCATACTTACGGAAGAGACATCTCTGTTCCCGGATAAGTTGTTTCTCAAGCTTTTTCAGTCTTGCTGACTTGTTGATGTTCTTATAAGTCTTACCATTAGAAACAATGGCAAAATCCCTTAATCCTAGGTCTATGCCAATTCCTGCATTGGAATTATCAGCAATCTTGTTATTGGAAATTTCTACAAGGACTGAAACATAGTATCTGTCAGCTTTCATTGAGACCGTGCCGCTTTTAATCACATATCCGTCTTTAGTTGTTGGAATATATCCTTTTTCTTTGATACGGACCCAACCAAGTGACGGAATATTGATTCTATGCCTTTCGCAACGACAATCCTTTGGATTATTCTTTACAAAATACATCTTTACATCAGATCTGCCTTTCTTTTTGAACTTAGGAAAAGCACTCTCGTGATTGAAAAATCTTGTAAAAGCAGTTTGTCCATTATTTACTGACTGTGTTACTGCTTTTGAATAAGCTTCCTTGATCCACGAATACTCTGGATGCTCAGAAAGATATTCATTGTTAAGCCAGACTCTAAACCTGTTACTACTCATAAACTTTTCACCGTTGTCGTAAAGTTCTTTATTATGAGCAAGATAGAAATTATAAATGAATCTACAGGTTCCTATCGTCTTATGAATCTTGACTTTCTGTTCCTCTGACGGATTTATTTCCGTCTTGAAGCTCTTTAGCAATTTCCACATCCCTTTCTATTTGTTTTTTATACTTACGAAGTCCGTACAATCTGCAAGAGAACACAATACCCTGGCATAAATAACTACCTGACGTTGGTCATCTTCAGTATTTATTCCTTTGAATTGCAGATATTGGTCATAAGTGTAATAACGTCTATCAGTTGGAGTTCGGTTTGCTTTTAGAGTTCCTTCTCTATCCCAACGCTGTAATGTTTTTACAGATACACCTAACAGTTCAGCAAAATCTTTTGGCTTGTAATTTGTAATATTTGATGTGTTCATAACAATTTACTCCTTTGAGTATATTTAAACACATTTAATCATGTTGGTTAATAAATTTGATTACTTAAGATAACCTCCTAATCTGTATCTCCATGTTCAAACGGATATTCTTAATCTGACCCACCGCATAAATCTTTATAAAACGGATATTTGCATTCCGCTCTGCAGTTCGGTTACATCTTTTTTACAGTATACAATCAGAACATCCGTTCGTCAAGTTGGAACTTTCGACAAATCAGTCATTCGCAGTGAACCTCACAGCAGAAAATCCGCCATTATCCCATTACTCACATGAATTCCTTTTCTTGTAAGATATATCCTGCTCTCTTTTTTCTCCAGCATTCCGATAGACAGATATTTTTCCAGCACATCCCCGTAAATACTTTCTATTTTTTTACCGAAATATTCCTCAAATACATCCATTGACACGCCTTCCGTCATACGCAGACCCAGGAACATGAACTCAGCCATCTCATCTGCCTCGCCAAGACGCTCCATATCACAGCGGATCTTCTCCGGCTGTCCGCTGTTTTTAATATATTCTTCCATATTATCTGTATTGGAAAAACGTATATGATCCACGAGTGAAGATGCCCCAAGTCCCAGACCCAGATAATCTGTTCTCTGCCAATAGCCCTTATTATGCCGGCACTCCAGACCTTTTTTTGCATAATTGGAGATCTCATACTGATGAAATCCGTACTCCCCGAGGATCGCTGCCGTATCCTCATACATCCGGTATTCTGTATCCTCATCCGGAAGCTTCAGGTCCCGTTCCCAGAAAGGTGTCCCTTCCTCCACGATCAGGCTGTAGGCAGAAATATGCTCTGGCCCAAGAGCTGCCACTGTGCGTAGATTTTTTTCCCAGCCTTCATATGTCTGATCCGGGATCGCGCTCATCAGGTCAATATTGATATTGGAAAATCCCGCCTCCCTTGCCAGGGAAAAACTCTCCAGAAACTCTTCCCATGTATGAATCCGTCCCAGGATCTTCAGTTCCCGGTTCTGCGGTGACTGCAGACCTAGACTAAGCCGGTTAACTCCATGTTCCAGATAGTCTTCCAGCTTCTCTTTATACAAAGTCCCCGGATTCGCTTCGATTGTGATCTCAGCATCCGGGGCCATAAAAACCTTATTTCTGATCTGATCCAGAACCGCCCCGATCAGGGCAGGATCCGGCACGGAAGGCGTTCCTCCGCCAATAAAAACTGTAGTGATCTCTCTGTCCGGAAAATCAGGGACAGACGCCACTTCCCGCTGAAGGGCCTGGAAATATTCTGCCTGGCGTTCTTTTCCCGCAGGACCTGAGAGAAAATCACAGTAATCACATTTTTTCACGCAGAAAGGGACATGAATATAGAGTTCCAGAGGCTTTTTTGCCTTATTCTCCATCATAGTCTCCTTCCCCTGTATCATCATAGCTGCTGTTGTCGCCGTTTTCATCGGAATATCCGGAATCACCGCTATTATCCGATCCATCGCCACTGTCAGAACCATCTGTACTATCTCCATCGGATGTATCTGCACCTGATGTATCCGATTCAGAATCACCGGTGCTTCCATCTGAAGCCGCTGCTGCCGGAGTCGGTGTCACTGCTGCCGAACCCAGTTCTGCCCCTCCATTCTCTGCCAGATATTCATTCACCATAGTCAGATTTCCATTCGTTGTCACTGCATCCGGATCCACAGTTTTCGGATCCGGTGTTGCTGTAGGTTCCGGAGCTGTGCTGATCTTGATCACACTGTCAACTGCATCTGTTTTTTTTCTGGAACCGCATCCGGTAAGCAGAACGGCTGACATAGCCAGAAGTCCTGCCACCAGAAACAGTTTATTTGCATTTTTTTTCAAAAAGTCATCTCCTATTTATCGTCCAGCTTCAGCACACTCATAAAGGCCTTCTGCGGGATTTCCACGTTACCTACCTGACGCATACGCTTCTTACCTTCCTTCTGTTTCTCAAGAAGTTTCTTCTTACGGGAAATATCGCCGCCGTAACATTTGGCAAGAACGTCTTTACGCATGGCACGTACTGTCTCTCTGGCAATAACCTTGCTTCCGATCGCTGCCTGGATCGGAATCTCAAAAAGCTGTCTCGGGATCTCATCTTTCAGCTTCTCGCACATCTTTCTGCCGCGCTCATAAGCTGTATCTGCATGTACGATAAAGGAAAGTGCATCCACCTCTTCCTTATTAACAAGGATATCCAGCTTCACAAGCTCACTTCTCTCATATCCGTCCAGCTCATAATCCAGGGAGGCATATCCTCTGGATCGTGATTTCAGGGCATCAAAGAAATCGTAAATGATCTCGTTAAGTGGCAGTCTGTATTTCAGAAGAGCACGTGTTTCTTCCATATATTCCATGCCTTCATACTGACCACGTCTCTCCTGGCAGAGATCCATGATCGCACCGATAAACTCTGTTGTCACCATGATCTCAGCCTTGACCATCGGCTCCTCCATGTATTCAATCTCCGAAGGATCGGGAAGGTTGGTCGGATTGGTCAGTTCGATGATCTCACCGTTTGTCTTGTAAACTTTGTAAATAACACTCGGTGCGGTAGTTACAAGATCCAGATTGTACTCTCTCTCCAAACGTTCCTGAATAATTTCCAGATGAAGAAGTCCAAGGAAACCGCAGCGGAAACCAAAGCCCAGGGCAACAGATGTCTCAGGCTCGTAATAAAGAGAAGCATCGTTAAGCTGCAGTTTCTCCAGCGCATCACGGAGATCGCCGTACTTGGCACCGTCAGCCGGATAAAGTCCGCAGTAAACCATAGGATTTACTTTCTTATATCCAGGCAGTGCCTCTGTACACGGATTATCTGCATCTGTGACAGTATCACCAACACGGGTGTCGCGGACATTCTTGATGCTGGCTGTGATATATCCAACCATACCAGCTGTCAGCTCATCACACGGAATAAACTGACCTGCGCCAAAATATCCTACTTCAACAACCTCTGTGGTAAATCCGGTAGCCATCATGTGTATCTTCGTACCCTTCTTCACACAGCCATCTTTAATTCGGCAGAATACGATAACACCTTTATACGGATCATAAACAGAGTCAAAGATCAGTGCTTTCAGCGGTGCATCCACATCGCCATGCGGTGCCGGAACCTTATTTACGATCTGTTCCAGAACCTGATCTACATTCAATCCTGTTTTCGCTGAAATCTGCGGTGCATCCTGTGCCTCAATTCCGATCACATCCTCGATCTCATTAATTACACGCTCAGGATCTGCACTTGGAAGATCGATCTTATTGATAACCGGTACTACATCCAGGTCATGATCCAGTGCCATATATACGTTGGCAAGCGTCTGAGCCTCAATTCCCTGAGCAGCGTCAACAACAAGAATCGCACCATCACAGGCTGCAAGGCTTCGGGAAACCTCATAGTTAAAGTCTACATGTCCCGGGGTATCGATCAGGTTAAAAATATACTCATTTCCGTCTTTAGCCTTGTATACAATACGAACAGCCTGGGACTTGATGGTAATTCCACGCTCTCTCTCAAGTTCCATGTTATCCAGAACCTGCGCCTGCATTTCTCTTTCTGTGAGAAGTCCTGTCATCTCGATGATGCGGTCTGCAAGTGTGGATTTTCCGTGGTCAATATGTGCAATGATACAAAAATTTCGAATTTTACTCTGGTCTATCATTCAGGAAGTCCTCCTTATGTTTCTTTCATGCAAAGCTCCTGCATTCATCATGCAAAAGCATATTTTTCCATACTGTTCCTTATCATAGCACATTTTATCCTTCTTTGTCACTGCCTTTCAGCACTCTGTTTAAGATATCTGCAAAAGGTTCCATTGCATTTCGGACTTCCTCCACTGTATTAGTCTGCGCACCGGCTTCCAGAAGCAGCGCCCTTGGTCTTAAATGGAGGTTGTAACGAAGACCCGCCAGATAAATTCCTCTGTAAAACTGCGGATAGTACTGCGCTGCCTGGTATTCCAGCTGGAAAGAAAATGCCAGATTATCTTCTATGTAAGGGTTTGGAAGATAACTCACTGCCCCCTGATTGACCGTATAGCTCAACCCGTTATAAAAAAGAATCTGAGCTGTTTGTTTTCCATTGATCTCCGTTACCAGATGACGGTCATCCGGCACTCCATCCCTGTGAAGATCAATAACTACCTCCACTGTGGGATTTTCCTCCAGAACTTTTTCTATGGAAGAGCGCGCATAGTCGTAGGCTTTGCTCCGATCCAGCTCCCCGCCCATGATATCAAAAGCATCCGTTACATGGATCACCTTGTAGCCGTAATTTTTTTCCAGAATATCTGTGAGATAATTTCCCACTCCCACTATGGTATCTTCCGTTTCACCTTCCCTTGAATCGGAAAAAGTCTCCTGGGAATGGGTGTGGTAGATCAGAATCTGGGGTACAGATGAATCCTGTTTAATGGACATATCTTCTTCCAGGAATCTTGTCCCGCTGATCTGCCCGGCATTGGTTTCCGTATTGGAATCCAGGATAAAAAAATGGTTCATCACATAATCAAAATCAGCCAGTTTCGCCTGAGATAAATCGATCTGAGGATGAGGCAGTGCCACGGTTTCCTGCTCTTCTTTCTCTTCTTTCTCTTCTTTCTCTTTTTTCTCTTCCACGCCACTCTTGCTTTCATCCACAATTTTGTCCTTCTCGGCCTGCGTCTCTTCTTGCCTCTCATCCCGACTGTCTGCAGCATCTTTCTCCGCCTCTGCCATCATAAGTTCCTCCTGCTCTCTCCGATTCTCGGCTGCTACTTCTTCCCCCAGATGCTCTGCATTTTTTTCCTGCAAAAGCATCTCTGTTTCCCGATCTCTGCCGTTTTCCTCCTGCAAAGCCTTCTTTTCCAGAAAGCAATACAGCGGCAGAGACCTGTAAACCTCTCCATGCCTGAAAAAATCTCCCGGAAGCGCGGCCACTACACAAAGAAAGATCAGGCTCAAAACCACGCAGAATGCCCTCTGGATATTCGTCACCAACGATCACCTCTTATGGTATTTTATGACCTGTCCTCTCTGATTAGACTATCAGAAAATGCCAGGTTCAGTCCCTCCGAAATTGTAAAGCTCAAATACTTGACAGTCTCATCCACATCCTTTGGAGTCACAAACATAGTATAAAGCTTTGGCGAGATCATTTCTTCCAGAAATTCCTTCTGTTCCTCTTCCTCCAGTGCATCCAGAAGATTTGCCATGGAATCATGGACGATAGTAGCTGCATCTACCACTGTAGGCACCCCAATTCCTATTACCCTTACGGACAGATTCTCTTCGTTTAAGCCCTCTCTGTGATTTCCCACACCGGACCCCGGACTGATTCCTGTATCTGTGATCTGGATAGTCCGGTTCAGCCTCGCCGTACTTCTGGCAGCCAGCGCATCAATCGCAATCACCACATCCGGTTTTGTCTCTGCTACAACCCCCTGGACAATCTCCAGTGTCTCCATTCCAGTCTGCGCCATCACACCTGGAACAATTCCGCTGATCTGGTGCATTTTCATATGAGAACAGGATTTCAGACCATACTCCCGGATCACATGCCTTGTCATATGAATATTTTCCACTGCCCGGGGACCAAGGGAATCTGCTGTGATGTCCTGATTTCCCAGTCCTACCACAAGTACAGACTGCTGCTGACTGAAATCAATCAGTTCTTTTAAGTGATGCGCTACCTCCTCTGAAATCTCCCTGTGATAATCCTCATCCGGCACGGAAAGATCCGGAGCCTCGATGGTAATATACGTTCCCTGGGGCTTTCCCATAGTCTTCGCACCATTTTCCGTTGTGATCCGAACAACCGTAGTCCGCACATCTTTCTCCTTGTCGTACTTTTCCCGAACCTCCACTCCATGAACTTCCACGTTTTCCTCTTTGAAACGCTCTGTTGCCTCAAGTGCCAGATCCGTCCTGATCCTGTTCCTTCCTGCCATAAGCTCTCCTCTTCTCCTGATAAATTTCAATCGTCCGCTATCTATCCGCGAACATTACTGTATTTCTGTCTTATTCTTCCCTCGTTTTCCCATAAATATGTATCATTTCTCATATCACCCACAGCATTTGGTGTTTTTTTGTCATATTTTTGAGATTTCCGTAAAAAACATCTTGACATTTCCGCACACGTATAATAATATATATAAGCATGTTTCATAGGAGCGCCCGTGTCTGTTCCTGTGAATGTAATTTTTTATATTATATTTTTAGGAATCGGAGGTGTACGAATTGGCTAACATTAAATCCGCAAAGAAGAGAATCTTAGTTAACAGAACTAAGGCTGCAAGAAACAAAGCAATCCGTTCTGCAGTTAAGACTTCCATTAAGAAAGTTGAGACAGCAGTTGAGAATAAGGATAAGGCAGCTGCAGAGGTTGCTCTTAAGGACGCAATCTCCACAATCAGCAAAGCTACATCCAAGGGCGTTTACCACAAAAATAACTGCGCCAGAAAAATTTCCCGTCTTTCCAAAGCTGTCAACAGCATTGCGTAATAGACAACGGAATATTTTAGTTATAAGCTTATAAGTAAAAGGAAAGACAGTCGAACCGTCAGCGACTGTCTTTTTTATTTATTCAAATATATTTTTGCCAATATAAGGAGTTTTTTTCATGAATCCACATCCCTTTCCCTACCTTATTATCCGCAGCAGCCGCAAGACCCTGGCGATCCAGGTCAGTACTTCCGGACAGGTAACTGTCCGCGCACCGCACACAATGTCAGAATACACCATTGACAATTTCCTCGCCCAAAAAGAAAGCTGGATTCTGAAGCATCTCGCCCATGCCACACCAGCTCCGGCAAACACTCCCGATGAAAATCCCCCTCTCTCTGATTTCCGCCGCAGCTATTATATGGACTCTGCCCGGAAAATATTCAAAAGAAAAACCGCATTTTACGCACAAAAAATGAACGTAACCTACGGCCGTATCACGATCCGGGAGCAGAAGACCCGCTGGGGAAGCTGTACCAGCGAAGGCAACTTAAACTTCAACTGGCGTCTCATTTTTGCCCCGGAAAATGTTCTTGATTATGTTATAGTACACGAACTTGCGCACCGGAAAGAAATGAACCACTCTCCTGCATTCTACGCAGTCGTGGCCTCCGTAATGCCGGAATACAAAACTTACGAAAAATGGCTCAGAGATAATGGCAGAACTCTGTGGCAGAATCCCTGAAGCTCACACTCCCCTCGCTGAGCTGTACTTCACGATCAGAAGTTCCACACTGAGCACATCTCCCAGCGTACCGGTCTTCACAGCCTCTTCCGCATCCACAAAATCCCGCACAGCATTCTCCAGCTCTTCCACAGTGTAGGATCTGGCACAGGATGCCAGGTTCCGCACAACAAAAGAGGGTACTCCCAGTTTGGAAGCGATCTCGGTTTGAGAAAGACCCTCCTGTGACATTTTCTTGGTCAGGCAGATCTGACGAAACTGTTTCGCCAAAAGAAACAATATCCGCATCGGCGGTTCCCGAAGAGTCAGAAGGTCATAGTACAGATCCAGGGCCCGCTTCTGGTTCTTCTCCGTCACCGCACGCACCATATCAAAGATCTTATTGGTTGTCTGCGTGGTACAGACAGCCTGGATATCTGCAGCCGTCACAACATCTCTTCCGACCGTATAGGAGATCAGCTTTTCCAGCTCCATCCTTATATTTCCCATATCTGTTCCCGTCATGGTCAGCAGAAGCTCCACATCTCTCTGGGTGATCCTGCGGCCATTTTTTCCAAGGATTCCTGCTGCCCACCGCATAAGAGTCTTTTCATCCTGCTGTTTAAATTCCCCGATGCTGCCGCAGGCTTTTACCGCCTTGTACATACGGCTTCTCTTATCTACTTCAGACTCGCAGAACACCAGATACAGATAATCAGGCAGAGCTTTCATATAATCTGCCAGTTCCTCACATTTGTTCTTAAAGAATCCCGTATCCTCAAGAAGGACTACTCTTCGCTCTGCAAAAAAGGGCATGGTATCACAAAGACTCAAAAGCTCCCGGACATCGATCCCCTTCCCCTCATATCTGGTAAAATTCATGGTATCATCGTCCGGGTTCAGAGCCTTCACCAGATTTCTTTTATATTGCTGTTTCAGATAGGCTTCCTCACCGTAAAGGAGATATGCCTGCTTAAATTTTCCTGTTTTAATATCTTCCTGAATATTCTTCAATCTCTGTACCCCTGTCTGATTTTCTCTGTAATCCAGTTTATACGACAACTGCCGGAAATGCAACACCCAAGCAAAAATTTGACTTTCCACCGGATTCATGATACTGTAAACAGGTACATATTCCGGCAGATCCGTTCTGTCAGCGAAATATGCGGAAGGGAGTGTTCCATTATGGAAAAAAGAAGAAACAGCAGAACAAGCAACCTGAAGAGCGCAACCACCAAGGCCAAAGCTACCGTGAAATCAACTGTAGAAAAGATTGAAAAAACACCTGCAGCTGAAAAAACCGTTAAAGCAGTCAAAAAGGCAACAGAGACTGTAGCAGCCAAGGCACCAGAAGTAGTAGAAGAAGTCAAAAACACTGTAAAAAATCATAAGATCAGCGGCATCACACTTGAAATTTTTGAGACATCCATCACAGTTGCAGACCTTGAAGCAGCTGTTAAGAAAGATGCAGAAGCAAAGGGCCTGAAAGGCAAAGAGCTCCACATCTATGTAAATGCAGAAGAAAGAGCAGCTTACTACACTGCTGACGGAGAAGGTTCCGACGATTACAGGATCGATCTGGCCACTCTGTAAGCTCCGGCGGATCTGTTCCGCGATCGCTTACTATGCCGGTCTGTCTGTGACATTCCGGAAACGCAAAAAGCCATGCACAGGACATTTTCATCCGGTCCCGCTGCATGACTTTTCTTTTTTATCTTTTACCGGATCTTTTTGATCCAGTCTCTGGAGCAGCCTACTGCAGCTCTCCAGCCTTTTACCATGGCATTTCGCTTCTCGTCATCGATCGCCGTGCGGAAAATACGTTCCACATCACGGCTTTCCAGTACAGCCTCCTTGCTCTCCCAGAAACCAACTGCAAGACCTGCCAGGTATGCTGCACCAAGAGCAGTTGTCTCAATGCACTCCGGACGTTCCACAGCCACATTACTGATATCTGACTGGATCTGTAAAAGAAGATTATTGGCACTTGCACCGCCGTCCACACGGAGAACAGCCAGATTACTTTCCGCATCCTCTTTCATAACTTCCAGAACATCATTTACCTGATATGCCAGAGATTCCAGTGTTGCACGCACAATATGATACTTATTCACACCACGTGTCAGACCTACGATGGTTCCACGCGCATACTGATCCCAGTATGGAGCACCAAGCCCTGTAAATGCAGGTACTACATAGCAGCCGTTGGCATCCGGCACTTTTCCTGCAAAATACTCAGTATCGGATGCAGAATCTACAAGATGAAGCTCATCACGGAGCCACTGGATCGCAGCACCAGCCACAAATACAGAGCCTTCAAGAACATATGTAACCTTGCCGTTCAGCCCCCATCCGATGGTTGTAACAAGACCATTCCTGGAAAATACCGGCTTGTCACCTGCATTCATCAGAAGGAAGCCGCCGGTTCCGTACGTATTCTTAGTCTCACCTTTCTCAAAACAGGCCTGTCCGAACAACGCCGCCTGCTGATCTCCTGCGGCACCAGCCACAGGAATCTTTCCGCCGAAAAATGACGGATCTGTTTCCCCGTAGATCTCACTGGATTCTTTCACCTGAGGAAGCATACATTTCGGGATATCAAGTTCTTCAAGGATCTCATCATCCCATTCCAGAGTATTGATATTGAACATCATGGTTCTGGACGCATTGGAATAATCTGTCACATGGACAGCTCCCTTGGTCAGTTTCCAGATCAGCCATGTCTCTACCGTGCCAAAAAGCAGCTCTCCGTTCTCTGCTCTTTCTCTTGCACCTTCTACATTATCCAGTATCCATTTTACCTTTGTCGCAGAAAAATAAGCATCAATAACAAGACCTGTTTTCTGACGGAATTTCTCCTCCAGACCTTTTGCTTTCAGGCTGTCACAGTACTCAGAAGTTCTTCTGCACTGCCATACGATTGCGTGATACACAGGCTGCCCCGTATTCTTATCCCACACAATGGTAGTTTCTCTCTGATTTGTAATACCAATCGCTACGATATCTTCCGCCGTCGCCTCGATCTGATTCATTGCCTCTCTGGCAACAGAAAGCTGTGTGGACCAGATCTCACCTGCATCATGCTCCACCCATCCCGGTTTTGGAAAATGCTGGATAAACTCCTTCTGCGCCACACTGCGGATCCTTCCGTTTTCATCAAAAAGAATACAGCGGTTGCTGGTGGTTCCGGAATCCAGCGCCATAACATATTTTGCCATATAAAAATCCTCCAATACACTTCTTAGCTGCAGTTCAATACCTCTGCAGCCTCATAATTCCCATACCTTCTGATTTGTAGTGGAAACCGCTGCTGCCCCCGCACCCAGGGCCCCCATCACATCCTCCTTATCGGAGATCAAACCACCTGCGATCACAGGCACCTTGCTTGTTTTACATATCTGTTTAAGAATCTTCGGCATCAGTCCCGGCAGAACCTCCACCACATCCGGCAGCTGCTCATGCTGATTTCCCAGATTCTCAATATTCTTGATCGCCATGGAATCAATAAGGAAAAAGCGCAGAACTGTATACATTCCAAGCTTCTTCGCCCTGTTGATCATGGATGCTTTTGTTGAAATGATCCCATCTGCGTGGATATTTTTGCAAATATAATCCACAGAAACCTCTTTTGAGCTTAAACCTGTGATCAGGTCTATATGTGCCATCGCGATCTTCCCCGCCTGGTGGATCCGCTCCACAATTCCCCCAATAGAACGGATATCTCCATACAGGATAAAGATCACGGTAAGCTCCTCTCTGCCCAGACAGTTCTGAAGTCCCTGTTCATCCTTTACAGCCGCTATGATCGGGTTCGCCTCGATCGCGTCCAGAAATTCTTTGTTCATCTTCTCTCTTCCTCCGCAATGTTCACACAATATCATCATATCTCCGCGCATTGTTTGAAGATATTATTCTTATTGTATCAGTTTATTGCTTCGAAGACCAGACACATTTGCCAAATATATCTGTTTTATTTCCGGCTGTATTACAATTCTCAGACAATCTTCTTCTCTGGTAAAAGAAAAGAAGCCCTTATGGACTTCCCTTCTGCAGATACATTATTTCTCAAACGGGAATTTGAACTGTGTAAGTCCGAATTCATCGCGAAGTCCGATAAACTCTTTCTGAACTGCCTCTGTCACCGGAACTCCTTTATCCTTACGATACATCCATACATCATATTCCTTCTCGCCTGCTGTGTAGATACGTTCCTGTCCAGGAGCCTTCTCGGAGCCTCTCAGGTCTCTCAGGATATCACCGCATGTTTTCTTGAATGCCTCTGCACCCATAAATGCCTCTGTGTCGATAGCAATAAAGAAATGTCCAAGATGATATGGACGAATCTTTCCTTCCTCATCCTTACCATCCAGAGCTTTCAGGAAGAGACCGGACTGAAGAGCTGCGGAAAGGATCTCAACAACAGTAGAGTATCCGTATCCCTTATATCCTCCGGTTGTCTCACCAAATCCACCGAGAGGAGCAAGTGCTGCCTGCTGGCTTCTGATCTTCTTAAGGATCTCCGCACTGTCTGTAAGCTCCTCTCCTTCTCTGGAAATAACAAGACCCTTAGGAGTATCATGGTTAATACGTGCGTAGTATTCGATCTTGCCATTCTGGATAACAGATGTTGCACAGTCCAGTGTAAACGGGAACGGCTCATCTGTAGGCATACTAAATGTCAGTGGGTTAGTTCCAAGCATATTCTCAACACCAAATGTCGGTGCAACGGATGGTCTTGCGTTGGTACCGCTGATACCGATCATATTCTCTTTTGCTGCGAGACCTGTCCAATATCCTGCGATTCCATAATGGGAAGAGTTACGGACTGCAACCATACCCATGCCGTATTTATGTGCTTTTTCAATACACATGTCCATAGCCTTCTTGCTGGCTACCATTCCCATACCATCGTTAGCATCAAGAACTGCAGTTGTTGGTGTCTCTTTAAGAATATCGATCTTTGTTACAGGATTTAAGATTCCGGATTTGATACGGTCGATATAGATCGGTTTGAAACGGTTGCAGCCATGGCTCTCAATTCCACGTCTGTCACTTTCCAGAAGTACGTCAGAGCAAAGTCTTGCATCCTCCGTCGGAACTCCCATTTTCTCAAATACTGCAGTCATAAAATCGTCTGCAAGCTGCCAGGAAATAAAAGGTCTTGTTTCTTTCTCCATTGTAAAAAGCCCCTCCATATACATTATTATAGTTTTTTTATTTTACTTATATAGATCTGCAGCAGGACCCCCTCCTGCCGGAGATGTAAACACAACCTGCAGTAAAGCGGACATTCGCAATCCGCTTCGCTACTTGCTCATGAACGCAGTCGCTTCGCGATCTGCGTTCAAATTCAGCCTGCCTCCTGTATGTACCTCACAGAAAGTGTCTTTACATCGCAGTGTCAATCCTCATCTGCCACTGCTCTTCCTCTGTCCGGATAATTGGTGATAATGGAGTTTACTCCCCATTTCTTCATCCTTCTCATATCCTCTTCCTCATTTACAGTCCAGACATTTACCCCAATGCCGTTCTGTGAACAGCTGCGTACATGCTCTTCTTCCAGATATTTCAGATTCGGATGATAATACTGAACATCACAATTTCTCGCATAAACGCCTGCATTGTCCACATATTTATCTACCAGAAAACCACCTGCAATGGTTTCATCGCTCTGTCTGCACAGTACGATGGAAGCATTATTAAAGGAAGAAAGAATTATCCGATCCTCCAGTCCGTATTCACAGATCATGTCGATCACTTTCTCTTCCATACCACCATAATAATAAACACTGTTCTTCAGCTCAATGTTGGTGATCAGATCTTCTTCCTCAGCCATCCATTCCAAATACTCTCTCAGAGTCGGGATCTGAAGTCTGCCGAATTTTCCGGCAAATTTATCCGGATAGCTGCAATCCAGTTTACACAGTTCATCATATGTAAGATCATAGATATATCCGCTTCCATCTGTGGTACGGTCAACCTTCTCATCGTGCATGATCACCGGAACCAGATCCTTGGTCAGCTGTACATCAAGTTCAATTCCCTCGCATCCAGCCTCCACAGCTTTCTGAAACGCCAGCATTGTATTCTCCGGATATTCTCCGCTGAAACCACGATGTCCAAATACTTTCATTCTAATCATCCTCCATTCAATGCATTACATCGTTGTTAGCATTTTTGCTAATTCATATTTCTGATTATATCATAGTGTTTATTTATTTTCAACATTTTTCGTCTGTTTTTTTATGTTTTTTTGTTGCTTTTTAATTAATTATTCTTTTTCTTCTTATTATTTTTTGTGCATTTTGTATATTTCATTTCGTGGCAAACAAAGCGATAAAAACGCCTTTTCAGGTTCATTTTATTCGCTTTGTCTGCCTGAGGGCTGACATATTATAAGCATACAGATCGCCATATATATCCTTTGCAGATCACTGTATGATCTGCTTCACATTTCCTGTAGCCACGATATCCACGCCTGTACCTGCTACATTCTCCAGGATCACATCTCCGATCTGAACCGGTGCTTCCATACATACGTCCCTCAGTGCATCCACACAGTCAAAAATCTTTCCTTTTGGAATATCCTGTGCCGTCTTTACTGACACCACCGGCATGTTTCCATTCTTCGCACGCACGGTCGTTGTCACTATCCTGGTTGGATCTGTCACTTCCTTCACTGCATATTCCGCACCTTTTTTACAGGTATTTCCTGTGACGGAAACGATCTCTTTTCCATTCATTTCCACCAGAAGGGCGCATCCCATGGGACATCCGATACAAGTAAGATTCCTTTTTTCCATTTTTATCACTCCTCCACCTGGATCACAAGTTCATGTTTATCCTGTTTCTGTTTTCCTTCCAGAATGGAAAGAAGCTGCTCTTTTTTCAATTTGATCTGTTCCATCTCTCCAGGTGCTGCCACCTGTTTTTTTCTGGAAAAGATCCGTTCTCCATCCAGATATGCACGGATGTAACAATTTTTATACACATTTCCCACACGGAAGCGGACCAGCTGCTCCTCCGCCATATGACCGATACGGATCTCAGACGGCACTGTATAGCGGACTCCGTTTTTGGGCGAAAGCGTGATCTTTATCTCTTCCGGTATTTTGTCCTCTCCATTGTTGTTTATATAGAGAGCCGCATTTCTTCCTGCATTGCCGGCTTCCTCCGAAACAAAATCCACCAGGTCATGAACATGAAGAACATTTCCGCAGGCAAAAACGCCTTCTACATTTGTCTCCAGACTTTCATTTACCACCGGTCCGGAGGTCACATTGCTCAGCTTCACACCTGCCTGTCCGGAAAGCTCATTCTCCGGGATCAGACCAACAGAAAGAAGAAGCGTATCGCATTCAAAAAATTCCTCTGTACCGGGAATCGGGCGTCTGTTTTCGTCTACCTCTGCAAGCGTGATTCCTTCCACACGCTCTTTTCCTTTTATGTCAACCACTGTATGGCTAAGCTTCAACGGGATCCCAAAGTCGTCCAGACACTGCACGATATTTCGCTTCAGGCCTCCGGAATATGGCATCAGTTCTGCCACTGCCTTAACCTCTGCGCCTTCCAGCGTCATACGTCTGGCCATGATCAATCCGATATCACCGGATCCCAGGATCACTACTTTTTTTCCCGGCATAAATCCTTCCATGTTTACAAGGCGCTGTGCTGTTCCCGCTGAATAAATGCCTGCCGGTCGATATCCCGGAATGTTCAGTGCACCTCGCGGTCTCTCTCTGCAGCCCATGGCAAGGATCACAGCTTTTGCACGAATCTGATACATTCCCTCCTGGCGGCTCATGGCAGTGATCACTTTATCCTGGCTGATATCCATGACCATGGTGTTCAGCCGGTACTCGATCTGCTGCTCTTTTACCATCCGGATAAAGCGTGCCGCATATTCCGGTCCTGTCAACTCCTCCTGAAATGTATGAAGGCCAAATCCATTATGGATACACTGATTCAGGATCCCGCCCAGTTCCTTATCACGTTCCAGGATCAGGATACTCTCTGCTCCCTCTTTCTTTGCAGCCAGGGCTGCTGCCAGTCCTGCAGGGCCTCCGCCTATGATCACGATATCTCTCTTCACCATAATCTTATCATTCATGGTTCTCGCCCTCCTCTGCAATTTTCTTGTTGATTCCTTTGATCAGTCTGGAATCTCCGCCTGTTTTTGTGATCTCCTCCATGGAAATGCCAAGCTCCCGGCTGAGGATCTCCATTGTTCTGGGAGAGCAAAAGCCTGACTGACATCTTCCCATTCCTGCTCTTGTACGACGTTTTACTCCATCCAGAGATTTCGCTCCGAGAGGTCTTCGGATCGCATCCAGAATCTCTCCCTCAGAGATCATCTCACATCTGCAGATGATATTTCCATATTCCGGTGATCTTTTGATCAGCTCATTTCTTTCTTCCAGAGAAAGCTCTGACGGATCCAGGATCCCTTTTCTCACCGGATTAAAATCCGGATTTACTTCCGGATGTAATTTTTCTTTTACGATGTCAGCAATCATACAGCCAATGGCCGGTGAGCTGGTAAGTCCCGGTGATGCGATTCCTGCACAATCGATAAATCCGGGTGCATCCTCCACCTCTCCTATCACAAAATCCATACCGTCCTCGATAGCACGGAGTCCCGCAAAGCTTGTGATCACCTTCCGCAGTGGAATATCCTTTACTGTTTTACCGGATTTGATACTTACTGTCTCCATACCCTCCGAAGTAGTTGCTGTTTCCTCCCGATCCTCCAGATCCGTAGCTGTAGGTCCGATCAAAAGGTTCCCATGAACAGTCTGTGTTACCAGAATTCCTTTTCCGCTCTTGTTTGGAAGTGCAAAGATCGTATGATTCACATGTGTTCCTGCACTTTTATCAAGGAGCATATACTCACCCTTACGAGGAGTGATATGCAGTTTTTTCTCACTTACCATATTATGAAAAACATCCGCATAGACACCGGCAGCATTAACGATACAGCCTGTCTCAAAATCACCTTTTGAGGTTTCCACAACAAAACCTTTTTCCTGTTTTCGGATGTTCTTTACTTCTGTGTCAAATTTAAATTCCACACCATTGTTATATGCATTCTCTGCCATTGCAATGTTCAGTTCAAAGGGACAGACAATTCCGGCTGTCGGTGCATACAGTGCTGCCAGCACCTGGTCAGACAGATTCGGCTCCATGGCAAGTGCCTCTTCTCTGTCAAGGACCCTCAGTCCCTCTACTCCGTTTTTCAGTCCTCTTTCACGCAGCTTATGCAGCATGATAATTCCATTCTCAGTTGTACAGACAGTCAGTGAACCAGTCTGTTTAAAAGGAAAATCCAGTTCCTTCGAAAGCTGTCCCATCATATTGCTTCCCTTCACATTCAGTTCCGCCATAAGGCTTCCCGGTTCTGCATCATAACCGGAATGAACGATTCCGCTGTTTGCCTTGGAAGTTCCGCAGCATACATCCTCTTCTCGCTCCAGAACGCAGATTTTCAGCCGATATCTTGAAAGCTCTCTCGCCGCTGCTGCTCCAGAAACTCCTGCTCCGATAATGATCACATCATACATAGATCTGTTTCTCCTTTCCTGTTTGCGGATCTTCTGAACTGTCCCCGGCTTTCTCTGCGCCGGAAACAGCAGAATATCCGTTGCAACACAAGCATTGCCGTCCGCAGGTAAATATTCTGCGAGGAGTACTGCTTACGAACAGCAATCTTTCAAACGAATATGCCATTATTTTTATGCCGTAACCCTTGTAACCCTTGTAATCCTTTTGAAACATTAACATTTGCGCATAAAAATAGCCGGCATAAAAACACACTTATCCATGTGTCTTCATGCCGGTCTCTGTTCTCAATGGCATTCTCTGTATTCAGCAAGCTGAATCAGATTCCTTCTTCACTTTGTATTCATTGTATCAGACTATTCTTCATATTTCAAGTGCATTTTTCGTAAAATACATCGTTTTTTCTTTAACATGCTCTTAACTTCACCAAAAGCCTGATAAATTTCATTGTATTCCCGATCATATTTCCTCCACAGAAATAACTCCTTCCTGCTGTCTTACCTCACGAAATACAGTATGGCGTGCTTTCCATTTGGCAGCCTCCATTGTTGCCTGGATCACCACACTCTGTGTTTTGGATCTCTTTTTGATGATAACTACGTTGGAGATCAGGATGTCCTCTTCCCGGAGCTTCTTTATGACCATACTCATCTTGTCTTCATTTTCAAACTCCATATATACGTCATAGGTATTGGAATGCTCTTCCACATAAACCTCTATATATTTCGCATATTTGAACACCAGAATAAGCCCCAGCGTGGTAAAGATCGCACCGCTGTAAAAGCCGATCCCCACAGCAAGTCCGATACACGCGGAAGTCCAAAGACTGGCTGCTGTCGTAAGACCGGATACATGTCTCTGTCCTGTCACGATGATGGTTCCCACTCCAAGAAAACCGATTCCGCTGACAACCTGTGCGCCAAGTCGTGCAGTATCTCCGATTCCTGCCCCATTAGAATATACATGGATAAAATCGCCCGTCATCATAACCAGAGTTGCCCCCATACAGACGATCATATGTGTTTTTACACCTGCCACACGCTTCTTCATTCCACGATCAATACCGATCAGACATCCAAGAAACATCGCAAGAATCAGCCGAAACAGCGTCGATCCCATATTTAAAGTGTGCAAATAATCCGATATTGCATTACATGCTCCGAGAATTCCGCCCATAAATTTGCTCCTTTCCTGTTGTATCATTATTTTCTGCCGGTGATAACGCCAATCGCGCATCACTTCATTTTGCCCTGCACAAACGCCGCAGACCACACTCCCGCCATTCGAAAGCTGTCTAGTCAACCGGACTCACTCCATCCGTCTCACTACACAGTTTTTTCATATGATCCTATACCCCGGATATACATTATCTGTAGTCTCACAGCATGTAAGTCAAGACCACCCGCTTAGCGGGTGGCTTGCTCTGTCCCTATAAGGGACTATTCCCTGCTTGCGCCCGGAAGGCGCACTGACAGTCTGCCAACTGCACCACATTTACAGCAGCCCCTTCCAGGGGCTATTTCAGTGCTTCCTTATTCCGGCGCTGCCCCAAAAGGGGCTTGCTGGTTTGCTTTGATTTCCTACTACTGCTCCAAGCAGTTTATTTCTTGTTTTTCTTCACTGGCTCACCCGTAAACGGATCGATATACTCTACTAATGACATCTGGTCATATTCTAAATCTTCTTTTAATTGATTCTGAATATACTCTTTTATTGCAGCTGTATTTTTTCCTACTGTATCTACATAATATCCTCTACACCAGAAATGTCTATTTCCATATTTGTATTTCAAATTTGCATGTTTTTCAAATATCATTAGTGAGCTTTTTCCTTTTAAATATCCTACTATTTCTGATACCGAATATTTAGGTGGTATTCTTACTAGCATATGTATATGATCCGGACAACACTCTGCTTCTATTATTTCTATTCCTTTTCTTCTGCATAATAATCCTAATATTTGTCCTACATCTGCTTTTATATCTTTATAGATTACCTGTCTTCTATATTTTGGTGCAAAAACAATATGATACTTGCATTCCCATTTAGTATGAGCTAAACTATTTACGTTCATTTTATGAACCTCCTGTGATTTAATATTTGTGGTTTGCAGACCTACATTTATTTTAACACAGGAGATTACTTATATCTAAAGATCTTCCCTCCCCCTGCATAGCAGGGGGGGTATTTTTACTGTCACACAAAAAAGCGACAGAAACAACACATCTTTCGATGTATTCCTTCTGCCGTTCTCTCTTCTCAATGGCACTGTCTGTTTTTATATATTTCAGACACATTTTCAACTTGTTAATAAGCATTATACTGTAAAATTTACTATATTTCAAGTGTATTTTAATATTTTATATGGCAATTTCAATAAATATTTTTTTCACAATCTCACAGTGCCATTATTCATTTTTTCATATTTATATTATAATCCCATCTTTGACAGTTGAGAAAATAAAAAACTGCTGTAAGTCCAATGTTTATCGGCTTTACGGCAGTTTGGATACGATTTTTAAAATATAGTAATGTTTTCATTACAGATAAAAAATTGAAAAATACTGTATTATTTCTTAAAAAGATAATTTTTCCCTTCGTTATAAGTTCCCTTCATTGAAAGCCGAACAGCTAATTTCCCAGTCATCGGATCTTCAATACCTATACTGATCTTATATTTCTTTCCGGCCAGTGAGATCAGCTTTTTTACCTGCATTCTTGTTTTTGTCTGTAAAGTTTCTTCCGGCAGAAGTGATTTTAACGAAATGTCAACCGCTTCTTTTTCAAGACTATTTCCATCCTCGTCTTCTACCAGAACCCATACAGGCCAGTCTTCATAAAATGGTGCAACTCCATCATTCTTCCATTTAAGATTCAGGCTGACATAACCCGGCATCTGAATAAGACTTGCTTCCGAAATCCACAAACGATATCCCATGCTTCCTAAAACTTTCCTATAACCGTTTTCATAAGTTTTATCCGCTACTTTCGGTCCAAGAAAAGTAGTATGTGCCTTCTTTATCAGATTTATTGTCTGATCCAGATTTGTGTCAAGCAACTCTTTCATTGTAATTGAACTTGTAAATTCACCTCCGGAAGGAAACTTTTTCCAGAAATCTTTCATTGCGGATAACCCTTTTTTCTCATGAGTCTGGTCAAACTCACCGCCTTCATTGATCCAGCGAAACCATTCCTCTGTGCTCTCCGGCTGTCCGGTCATATCGTTGTAGAGACCTGTTCCATAATGTTCTCCCTCACTAAAAGGTCTTCTCATCAGTATCATGGAATCAGGGAATGCCTCTGTCCATGGAATCATATAACGTTCTCTTACAGATTCTTCCGGCAGACTCTGTATTCCTGCGGAAATATTTACATGCCATTCTCCCCAGTGCCCCAGACTTCCAAGTTCGATATAACTGACCAGTCCATCTCTGCCAAAATGCTCTCCAAGTGCATTAACTGCCCTTTTGTGATATTGTATCATCTGTTCATTATTATAATCAGGAGCATATCCCTTTCCATACTCCATATCATACCAGGTTCCCGCATGATCAGTTTTGTCATATAGCCATTGTGGAATGTCCATATGCTCTTCCTCCCCGGGAATGTCACACACAAACCTCAATACCAGGTGTTTCCCTTCTTCTCTCCATCTGTCAGTCTGATTTTCTCTTTCGATTTTCTCCCAGTCATATTTTCCTTCCTCCGGTTCCAGTTCAGCCCAGGTAATATCCATATACAGTAAAGATATATCGTCTCCTACTGTTTCTTCCCAGGCACAAGGTGCATATCCCATTAATGGATTTCCAAAAACTTCTTCTGTTTTTTCATATATCTGAGTTTTTCTTCCAAATACCATCCATACTCCTGCTGCTATAATAACTAAAAGTCCAAAACCCACCAGAACCAGATATCGTTTCTGACATTTAGCCATGATATTCTCCATTATACTGAATCAATGTAACATCTTCCACTCCACCGATATCCCGGATTTTTTCCATGAACTCCATATCATTCTGTCTGCAATATATTTCAACTGCCATTTCTGTTTTTTCATTGCGCATAGTTTTTGATTTTACAAAATATTTTCTTTTTCCAAAACAGCGGATAATTTCATCTCCCGCCTGAGTTCCCTGATAATGAATCACTGCAATATAAATTCTGCCATTTTGTTGTTTGTGATAAAACAGGGTGATCATCAGAATGATAATCACAGCTGTCAACAGAGTTAATGCATACATACCTGCGCCGGCCGTAATCCCCGATGTGATTGCCCAGAACAGATACAGAAGATCCATCGGATCTTTAATTGCTGTACGAAAACGTACAATAGACAATGCACCAACCATACCAAGAGAAATCACAATATTGCTGCTGATTGCAAGTGTTACCATACAGGTAAGCACTGTCATTCCCACAAGTGTAACTGCAAAACTTCTGGAGAAAATAACTCCAACATAAAATTTCTGATAAACCAGATAAATCACACTTCCCAAAATCAAAGCCACTGCCAGAGCAGCCAATATCTTAGGTATATCATACTGACTGAACATTCCTGATTCCAGTACGGATTTTTTTATCATATCCTGTACACTCATCTTATCATCCTCCCCTGTGTATCATACCAATACTCAAATCCATTCATGTACCGCGTTTTTTCATAACACAGTACATATTTAGAAACTGCTGTAAATTCTTCTGCCTGCGGCGGCAGAAGATTTCTCAGAATCTGAGGCAGCAGCTCTGTAAATTTCACTTCCATGATCAGTTTTCCCGGTTCCAGTACAGATAAAGCCGGAAGCGTACTGTCGAAAATATCATAGCTTCCAACAGCAGCTCTGACATCTGTATCAAATGTGATCCTAACTGTTCCCTCATCCATAATCCATGGTTCTCTCTCATAATCTACGATTGTTCTCGGCCGCATCATATTACTCATACATTCTGTGTAAAATTCCCTGCAAAGATTATACGGACTTTTCAGAAGAAATTCATACTCGCCGGAAAGAATTTTTTGCACCTCATCTTTTGTCAGCGGAGCATCTTCTTTATAAATATAACTGCCGAACTTCTTTTTTCTCTCCAGCTTGATACTTTCAGCACTATAATTATAAATTCGTATCCTGTATTTCTTCCTCATAAGAACGCCGCTTTCCTTTTCTTCATATGCACTGTTCCAGTAATCATCAAAATACAGGCTCCGTATCAGATATCCTCCATTTTCTGCATGAGGATCCAGTTTCATAAGTGGCTTCATCCGAAGATTCAGGACTTCTTTCTCACTGGTACTGATAAGATATTTCCATTCATTACGAAAATGTTCTTTCTTCCTGTCAGCCTTCTTCATAATTGTCTTCCTCTACCGTACTATCTTCTGTTATGTAAAAGCACTTCATACCATAATGTTTTCCTTCATCTGTTACATAATAATCAAATGCATCCTGCGTTTTTCCAGATGTATTTGTTGCTCTTACTCTCACAAAGTACTGTCCTGCTTCCGGAAGGTCCATCTCAGCTTCCGGAACAGTCAGGGTTGTGTTCTGATAGATTACATCCTGAAACAGATAATCTCGCGCAACCTCTACAGAATACGTAATGTCCTCTGCGTCCAGATCATAAGATACATCCCAGTTAAATTTCAGCTTATTACCGTGTATTGTCGGAACACCTATATAAAATGGCATTGGTGTTTCCAGGCTTTCCAGATATAACTGATAGTTCTTCTCTATCTCATCAGGAAGTGATGCTGCAATCTGATCGTATTGTTCAGATGTAAGCGGTTCATACTCTGCATCAGGCATCGAATATAAATAGGGCTTCAGTATGTTCTTATAGCTCTCTATCTTTGATGTGAGCATATCTTTGTTCAGATATTCCCTCAGATCCAGAATGGCATCATTTAATTTTTCCCGGAAAGACCGTGACTTCAGACACCTTTGAAACAGAACATTTCCCCAGTAATTACTGATTCCCTTTTCCCAGCTGCCCTGATCCGAAAAATTCTTTAATTCATATTCCGATCTCATCAGACAGCCATCGTTATCCCAGGCAATAAAGTACCAGATATCTGAATTCAGAGGACTGTATAAATAAACATTTCTGTTCTGTGTGTCTACGTTTCCCATCAGAATCTGAAATGCCATCCAGTAAACAATATTTTCTTCATCAAAATGTTCTTTCAGTACATCTTCAATCCCTATAGAGTAATCATTCAGATCTGTCAGCATATCGATCAATTTGGTATGATCTGAATCCCCTTTTATTTCCAGCATTTTTTCAAAGGCTGTTTTATCATATCCTGCATCATCTTCTTTTTTTATAATATCTTCGTAACGATAGAATTCAAAAGAATTAATCTTATACAATTGTCCGTTTGAATCCAGTCCATGACTCTTTAATGCTGTCTTATTCAGTTGTTCAACCTGTGTATAAATTCCATAATCCTCAAATTTTCCACCTGATTCTTCTGTATTATCCTTTACATACAAATGCACAAACTGTGTACGTAAACCAACCATCTGAGGAATTCCCCTGATCAGATCATATGCCAGCTTATTTCGAAAGCGCATTCCTTCTGTCATATGTTTATTCAGGTTAATGGTTCTCTGTCCTCTCCACGTTCCTTTATTCTTTTTTAACTCAATTTTATAATTTTTTTGTGCATTCTGGCTGGATGTCTGGCCTCTGATCTGAACAGTTGCATTAGGCACGCTTTCTCCATATCCGACTTCCCCTTCTATCGGTCCATTCTCATCTCCCACCTGTAAAAGTCCTGCCACCTGATATCTCTCCACTCCCATATCTTCGTAGTCATAAACAGAATAGCTGTTGATTTCCTCCCATGTATGATATGTATTTTCGGATGAATTTCCCTTAGATACAGTAAGATACATGGTAACAACACTGGTATCATCATCATTTTCATACAAAGAATCCTTATCTCTTAAATGCATCTCATTGATTTCTGCTTTTTCTGTCTTTACCTGTTCTGTTTCGTTATCTTCCTGTACTGCCTGATCCTGCGAAGAGTTTCCCGCTTTTTCCAGAGTGCAGCCTCCACAGAGAGAAAGGCTGACTAATACTGCACTTATCAGATTTATTTTTTTAATTCCTGTCAACGTTCGTTCTCCTTTCCAGTTTCTCATCCATAAAACATCCGATTCTGGTAAATACCCCCGATTTGTCTTCTGCTACCACCGGCTGTATGCTGAGAATATAATATGACAGACGTCTGGTATAACGTTCCAGACGGATCATAACTATAAAATAAAACAGTACACATCCTGCCAGAAACCCAAAGCCATAATATACCTGCGGACAAAACAATGAAATCACAGTAAACACAGAAGTTCCCACGGCAAAAATTACAGAAGCAGCCAATGCTCCCCTGTAATCTGTAAAATATAAAAGAAGCAGAAGCATCGTATTTGCAACTGCATAAATGCCGTACCCAACACAAAGTGTCCGGAAATATCCATACATCAGATCATTAAATCCCAAAGGAAGGTACTTCAAAAGACTCTCACCCACTGAAATCGCCAGTGCAGTAGTCAGTAACTGCTTCAAAGCGGTATATTTCAATTCTCTGTTCAGTACATCCAGCATTTCTGTACCAGCCTGCATAATATCCTTAATGGTTCCCCCATCATTAAATAAACTGTAATAGTTCCTGTATTTCGGATAAAAATTAACTTCTACAGAAACCACAAAATTTACAGTGGTAATCAGAATTGTCAGAAATGCAATCAATGCCGGTACGTCATGAGACGGTGACCCATAAAAAAGCCCTTTTACCTGTTTCCCCAGCGGTCCGGCCCACATGATCACAAGATGGGCAAACAGCCCGATATTAATGCAGAGTCCTGTAAATGCCAGAGGCAGAAACTCATCTGCCCATCTTAAAAATAAGAATGCACTGATATCACTTTGCGGAAAATACTCATACAGCAAAACAGCATCCCATAAAAGCATGATCCCATATCCAATGCATACCGCAGCCATCAATGCCTCCACATGAGAAATTCCCAGAAACAGCAATAAGGCTCCCGAGAGAAAAGTAACAGCGATTGCAGCAAGAAAGGATAACATAATTCCTCTGTAATCTTTAATTGCAGTAAGATAACTCATTGCATTCCATGTAACGATCAGTTCTCCAAACAGCCCAAAACATAAAAACTTATCTATAAGCCCAACTCCGGAAAATATCAGAAAAATCCCATATAAAATTCCTCCTGCAATGAGCATTAAGCCTGTCGAACCCCAGAAAGATGACAGAACAGCCTCATTTTTTTCTTCATAAAGCATATCTGCAATAAATCTTATTACTACCATTGATAAGAAACTGGTTACCGTCAATGATGCAAGAAGTGTATATGTGATCATGCAGACCAGTAATTCTCTGCTCTGTTTCGAAGCGCCTGTCCTGTCACACAAAAACATAACCCCCAGCAGAAGTACGATACCAAGCAGCATGGGACCGGTACAGATAATCCCTGCATATCCATAGGCGCGGAAAGAAGCAAACAGCCCTCTTCTGCTGAACAGTTTTTTGAGTTCAAATCCAATCCCTGCCATATGCTTCCTCTACCTCCCTGTAAAGTTTTCTATATTCACTGATCATGCGCTCATGCCTGTAATATGCCTTAGTTCTTGCCTGTCCGCTTTTTCCCATCCTGATCCGCCTTCTCCTGGATTCACACATTTTTTCCATAGCGGCAGCAAGTCCATCCCTGTACATGGGCGGAACACAATAACCGGCACATCCAAAATTATCTCCTTCTTTTCCATTCAGAAGTTCCCGGCAGCACCCTACATCAGTCGTTACACATGGGCGTCTGGCTGCAAATGACTCCAGCACTGATAAGGGTTGTCCTTCTGATATACTGGTAAGGATCGTAAAATCCAGTTTTCTCATATACTGTACAATATCTACCCTTCCGGTAAAGACAAGGTTCCTGATATCCAGCTGCTTCACCAGAGCATAACACTCATCTGCATATTCCTCGTCATCTACCCCTCCCAGAATATGAAGTCTCACATTCTCCATTCTGGATGAAAGTTCATAAAATGCATATATCATAGTCTTTATATCTTTGATGGGTGCGAGACGGACTACCGCACCTATATCTACCCATCCATCTTCCTCTTTCAGAGGGATCTGTGACAACCTGTCATAATCAATACCATTTTCGATTACTCTGCATTTCTCTGCATCACAGCCAATCTGTATTTGCGTAAGCATCGCATTCGTAAATAAACTGGTTACCCGAAAAGCCCTTTTATAAATTGCTTCTGATAACATATAAAAGAAAGAAATCCACTGCTTTTTAAATGATGGGATTACCCATTTTGCCCTGATGATCTCTTCCTCTCTTTCTCTTGTATATATTCCATGCTCTGTAAGTAATACCGGTCTCCTGTAAACATATCCTCCAAGGCAGGCAAGAAGTCCCCCGTATCCTGTTGAAATGGCATGATAGGTATCTGCCTGAGGAACCTCAGAACCCAGAAGATATAAAACCGGAAGCAGCATGGAACGCATTGTATGAAACGCATCCGCAAATGCAATATACGGATATTTTTCCAGACAGCTCGCTGTTAATATATTTAAAAACTGCTCACTTTTCAGAAATGACATCGGATTCATTTTCCGGTCGTGATATAAATGGAACAATACTTCCCAGTCAGGATGACTGCATTCCATCAATTCTCTTAAACTCTTTGTTTCTTCTTCCGAAAAATGATTGATTCTGTACCGCTGTCCATTTGGGTTTCCATATTCCTTCAGTTTTAATGCATCATCCAGAAATACCTCATGGACTTCCACCACATTATCCGGCAATTCATAGACAAATTTTCCACGGTCACATGCATGTGCTCCTATCACCCACAGTACAAACTCATGCTCTTTCATAACAGTGATATACTGATGCATCCATGTAGAAACTCCACCATGCACATACGGATAACAGCCTTCCAAAACCAGACAGATTCTCAATTCTCTCACCTTATTTCTATTTTCACTGATTTCTCTTTTGCCCGAAGCAGATAGAGATTTCCGGTAATATGCGTCAGTTCTCCACCTTCTATATTACCCGGAGTCCCTTCATTCATTCTTATCATAATATAAGCTTCATCATAAAAATTATCTAATTTAAGATTAAGTTCCTGATCTGATACATCCTTATCGATCACCAGTGCCCCATACCGCTGTATTGCGCCTGATAGTTCGGAAGCAGTAAGATTTCTCAGACATGGAGCTGAAGTATACAGCCAGTCCATATATTCATCCAGCCGTTTTTTCAGTTTCTCCCATCCCAGTCTGGCACCTCTGTCTTCATCCAGCAGATCATCCGGATGCATAAAATGTGTATTGACAAAATGCATATTCAGTTCAGATACAGCCGCAAGTTCCATATAATCATCAATCACAGCACCTGAAATAATACGGGGCTGTTCCACAATTCCATCTTCTGCAACTTCAAACTCCTGTGTATATGCCATATCTCCGACAAAATAATTACTTGCAATTGTACGTATCTCCGGAAATTCTTTTACGATCATTTCCCGCCCTTCATCTGACAGTACATTAGACGGCGGTACATAAACAGACAACTCTGTCCCCGGAAACATCTCTTTTCCAAACCGTATCAGCTCTGTCATGGCTTTTTTCATTGCATCATAACTCTCCCATGTTTTGTATGGAAGGATATTTGCATAATCCACATTTGACAGGCTCAATGGCTGATGATTATATCCATGATATCCCAGTTCTCCTCCCTGATGAAGCAGCATATTCCCAAAATACTGAAATCTCTGCACATCTTCCTGTTCCACAACATTTCCAGACACATCATCTTCATAATTATCAATAATAACACCTGTATATTTCACGCCGTGTTCCTCTGCCAGATCCAGCATATCCGGCCACCAGATATTTGTATAAAACGCTTTGATGCTGAGACCATAATCACGTTTGATATATGTTCCGTCTCCACTCGGCACAGGAGATGGAAAATCATCCAGATAGAATACAGATCCATTAAGCACCGGGTAAACCATCACATCTGTCAGCAGACTATAGGATGCCGCAAAGAATCCTCTTGTGACTTTTTCACATAATCCAAAATTGTCAACTACAAACTTACCTTTTCCATAACTGTTTTCCCAGATAAGCGGAACCTTATTTTCATCATCTGTCCATGCATAAACCTTCGCCGTTTCTCCAACACTTACTTCCCATGCTGAATCATATGCGTCCGGAATCTGGTAAGATCTTCCCCCTCCGATCATGAAATCATCATCAATATAGATTTTATCTACCAGAACATTTCCATAATCAGAGTCTGTAATTCCCAATTTCTGCTCAATGATCGAAACATATATATCCTTCTGAAGTGTTAATGCAAAAAGAACACGTCCTCCTTTTTCTACCCAGTTTCCAATCTTTATAACTACATCCTTCAATGGGTTCAGATCCGACATCAGCACCACTATTGTTTCATAGCCTGAGAAATCAGGAATCTCACTCTGTCTGATATCTGCCAGATCTACTCCTGTTTTCATATCCATGAAAATTCTTTCAAACTGTTCCCATGCCTCCACACTGTCTGCCTGACTGCTGTCCATCAGCACCAGACAACTGCTCTCAATATTTTTGACTGCCTGTTTTTCGGTTACAACAGTATCCCTGTCCAGATATGCATTCTTCTTGATATCTGCCTGATACTGAATTCCTGAACGCTCTGTCCAAAGCACCACACTGATTGCCAGAAAAACTCCCAGAATAACAGTCATACCCTTAAATCGAAAAGACTGTAAATATTTTATCATTCCTGCCAAAAAGCCAATGCCTCCTTTCCTTTCGCCGACAGATAAATATGCTCCTGCTGAATCTGCTCTAATGTTTCCCTTAATTCTTTTCCCTGTTTCAGTTCTACGTAATATCTGATTCTGAGTATCCAGTATTCTTCATTTCTGTGCCACTTCTTATCTATTCTTTCCAGGCTTTTAAGAACCTGTTCATACTCCTTCATCTGCATTTGATTCTCAATCAGACATACATATGTATGAAGATCCTCTTTAAATTTCAGTTTTTTCTTCAGGAGTTTTATATATTGATTTCTTTGCACCAGTTCCATCTGTCCTTCCAGAAGTCCCTGAGATAAATACTCCTGAAGGAAATCACAGTACTCTGAAATAAGCTGTTGATTTTCCGGTTCTTTTGCATATCTGTATTCTATCTTCTGCAGTCTGCTTTCATATTCCTTAGACAGCTCTACCATTCCTGTGATCGCATAATGCACAACCTCTACATCTTCATTCATCCTTGCCTGTTTAAGCATATCTATGTAATTCTCCGGATCATCATTCAATACATTCATAATCAGATCACGCCTCATAGCGGCTTCATCAATAAGAAGCGCTTCCTCCAGTGGCACAATATTTCTGTCACTTTCTTCTTTCGGTGCTATAATGCTCCTGTAAATTTCTTCATTAATCTTCATTTTTTCTATTCCGATTTCACGCTTTTTATCCTGGTGAAAAAATATCTGGAAATGCAGAAGCAATACACAGATCGTTCCCCATACCGGTACAAAGATCACAGGTAATATGAGATACCTCTTCACCTTCAGTAAATGGGAGTTTATTCCTGTCCATACCAGAACACAACAGATAATATGAAATATAATAAAGACAACCCCTGTTATACTCTGTATCATTCTTCGTCTACCCTGCTTTCGTTACGGGTGTCAATCACTCTGCAATGAAATCCGTTTTTTTCAATCCTTTCAATTACTATCGGTAACGTGGCATCATCCACCTGCGACAGGATCAGATAAAGTTGTCCATCCTCCGCTATTCCCAGTATGTCATTCTCTCTGATTTTATTTCTTAATATCCTGTCTGTTTCCTCCAGTGTCATTTCCGGATTTTCAATCTGCAACAGAGCATATGATCCTATTTTCTGCTCTTTTATGGAATGAAATAATTTCAGTCTTTCCATAAAATACTCTGTTTTTAATATATGAGTTCCTTCCACATATTCCCTGTCTTTGACTGCTTCCTGATATTCCAGTGCACGCAGCAGAGAGACTTCTACCAGACCACATAAAATTTTGATAAGATTCAGATAATACAATGTCATCTGATTACTGGCTGCATCCTGAATAAATACCAGCATTACAAGTTCTCCATTTCTCTTTATCCCTGCAATATATGCCGGATATCCGGCAAGCAGTTCCCTGTTCCTCCAGACCTCATCCTTTTCCAACGTTTCTATCGCATTCTGATACTCTTCAACCCTTATAGAATTTGGCATTTTTCTGCGAATTTCAGGTGATGACATTTCCATCCTTCCAAAACGTTTCCATGAATCCAGTGAATAAAGTACAATTGTATGATTTTCCAGAATATCTTCCATTACCCTTATGGTTTCCATAAACAGTTTCTGTGGCTGTATCACATCCAGCTTTCTTGTTATATCAAAAATTTTTCCAAAGCTGTCCCTGCTTCCGAGAATCTGCTTCTTATATTGTCTTTTATCCTGAAGCGTCTCCTGATACATTTCCTGCATAAAGAAAAATTTTTCCTTGATCAGTCTGTTTTCTTTTGTTACAAATTCTATATCCTCTTTATTCTTCAGCCTTATATAACCACAGACAGCACCTGCGGCAAAATAAAAAATAAATGGAATCCAGTTAGAAGCCTCATAAAACAAAGTATATATGTTTACATTCTCCTGCCTGTATGCTGCAATCAAAGAACAGGTTTCCAACACAGCTGCTGATATTCCATAATTAATTCCATAAAGACTTCCCATGAATACAATAAATACAAGTCTCAGGTCAATCATTTTAAACTGGGCATAAGTTCCTGTATATCTGTTTAAAAATTCAAATAAAATAAATCCTGAAAGCAATTCCAGAATATGAACCAGCAAAGTATTTTTCGATATCCAATTCCTGATATTTGCAAAATGTCCGGAATCTGAATCTGATAATTTTTTATACTCCTGATACATCCCGGGAATATCTTCAAAAACAGATATCTTTGGAAACCACCCATATTCATATCTTATGATCTGATCATCCGGCTGTACCTTATAAATCTGGCCGCTGTTCTGGTAGCTTACATCCAGCCTACCGGGAATTGTTTTTCTGATTTCTTTTTCCAGATCACTGAAACTCTGCCCGAAACAATCCGGAACATTTAGACAGCATTCTTTTCCCCAATTATCATATACTTTATAAAGCAGTTCTGCCAGATCATCCATACATAGGAAATAAATATTTTGTTCCGGCGATTCCTCAAAAACAATTTTTCCGCTTTGTTCTGCCGCTGTAAATAGCTTATAAAAAAAATCCTGTGTGTATACCGCTGAATATAAATGAGGAATTCTCAGAATCTTGGTGTTTATCTGATACATATTTCCATATTCCATAACTACATTTTCTGCTGCGGATACCAGAAGTGTTTTTCCACTTGTAATATTATAAATGCTCTCCTGGCAGGTCAGATACAACATTCTTATTTCCTTATTCTTTTTGCATAACTGAAGTATCTGTCTCAGTTGTTCCAGTTCTCCAATCATCCTTCCATGCATGGTCAGATAATTTGAAAAATAAACAATTCTTTCAAACTCATATGTTTCGAAAATCTCTTTCAGTTCTTTCTCATCTTTTATGAACGGATGAGATAATATATTCTTTTTTCGATTTGATTTCAGCATCTCATTTCCCAGCACAACTACATCACACTCAGGAAATGATTCTTCTATAAAAGTTTCTGTTACATATCCTGTATTTCCTGCCAACAATACTTCCATACTTATTCACCTCAATAAAGTAAAGTATAACAAAGTTATTTTTTCTTTTCAATATCACCACTTTACAACTTTTTCATAAAAAATAATCGTACAGGACTCGGGAGTTTGACAGTTGAATAATTAAAAATCACCCTGCAGGCCTTATAAAACCTGCATTCTTTATGTCAAATTTCATGTTTTTGTATGTACTTGTTTGTAATAGTGTGGTATAATGGAAGAAAAAAGGATTTATTTATCATGTATATCGCAATCACAGGCAGTAAAAATAATAAAGATGTATATATTTATCGTTCCTTCCGCAAAGAAAACGGAAAAGCCTCTTCATGTATTTATAAAAAACTCGGGAAGTACAATCTCCTTCTGGAACAGTTTGATGGAGATGAAGACAGGTTGATGGTGTGGGCAAAGGAACAGGCAGCAAAAGAAACAGAACTTTATAAGCAGCATACCGGAAAAGTGTCTGTAGAGTTCTCCAAAGCTGCAACTATCCCTATGAATGAGCGTCGTTCTTTCAATGTTGGATATCTGTTTCTTCAGGAACTGTGCACTCAGCTCCGTTTAGACAAAGTCTGTCGGACAATCAAAAGCAGACATAAATTTAAATATAATCTGAATGCAATACTCACAGATCTCGTTTATGCAAGGATTCTTTCCCCAGCCAGCAAGCTGGCCAGCTATGAGTACTGTCAGTCTCTATTGGAACCGCCTAAATACAGTCTCCAGGACGTATATCGTTCTCTTTCCGTGATCGCAGGGGAATCTGATTTTATACAGAGTGAACTTTATAAAAATACAAATTTTCTCTATCCAAGAAACGATCGTGTCCTTTATTATGACTGCACGAATTATTACTTTGAAATCGAAGAAGAAGATAATCTCCGACGCTATGGAAAAAGTAAAGAAAACCGTCCTAATCCAATCGTAACTATGGGATTGTTTATGGATGCAGATGGCCTTCCTCTTGCCTTCGACATCTTTCCGGGTAACCAGAACGAACAGACGACTTTGAAACCATTGGAGTCTAAAATCCTTCAGGATTTTAATTGCAGCGAATTCATTTATTGTTCGGATTCGGGACTTGGAAGTACAGCCAACCGAAGATTCAATCCCTTAAGAAACCGCGCTTATATCATCACACATTCTTTGAAAAAAATGAAAAAAGAGGATCGTGAGATTGCTCTGAACCCGACTCAGTTCCGCAGGATCGGAGCGGATAGATTTATAGACATCCGCACGCTGGACGAATCGGATGAAGAAGTCTATAACACGATCTACTACAAGGAAATACCTGTTGTTACAGGTGACATGGATGAGACTTTAATTGTCACTTATTCTCCTAAGTACAAAGCCTACCAGAGAAAGATCCGCGCCCGACAAATTGAACGGGCTGAACGGATAATCACAACACCTGGGCGCAAAAGAAAAGGGAAGAGCCAAAACGATCCTATGCGTTTCGTAAAAAAGACTTCCGTTACTACTGCTGGTGAGATTGCTGAAAAACAAGTTTACGATCTTGATAAAGAACAGATCCAGAAAGAAGAAATGTATGATGGGTTTTATGCAGTTATCACAAACCTGGAAGGTGATGTTTCAGAGATCATAAAGATCAATAAACAACGCTGGGAAATCGAAGAAAACTTCCGGATCATGAAAACAGAATTCGAAGCAAGACCAATATATGTCAGAAGAGAAGATCGGATAAAAGCCCATTTCATGACTTGTTATATCAGCCTTCTACTCTACCGTCTACTGGAAAAGAAACTTGGGAATCTTTATACAGCAGACCAGATATTGGAAACATTACGCTCTATGCAAATGACTCTGCTGAACACAGCGAGCGGATATATACCCTCTTATACAAGAACTGAACTAACCGATGCCTTGCATAAAATATTTGATTTTAGAACGGATCATGAATTCATTACTAAAGCAGATATGCGAACCCTCATCAAGAATACAAAACAGATAAAATCAAAGTAAGAATAATATAGTACATATCGATGCAAAAAGAAAAACGGCCACAATACCCATATTTACTGGGTTTGTAGCCGTTTTGTCACCTTACAACTGTCAAAGATGGGATTATACAACGAAAAGACATTGATTGGTAGACTTCATAAATATTTTTCAGCATATTTTGAAACTTTTTCAGCCCCAAGTGCTGAAATGCTGTTTCTGTTGATACTCTCAATACTGGCTTTGGAGTCGGCTCATTCCATACGTTTTTTGTACCGACACTTTTTATCCGGTATTACGACAAAGTCGCTGAATGCCTTTTATTATGCGTGTTCCTATAGAATCTGGTTTCTATCATTGAAGAATATGAAAACCTTGATCTGATTGGAAACGCAAGATCCGACTCTGTCATTTATGACTTTGCCCCGGCTCCTACAGGTCACAGGGGCAGACCAGCAAAACACGGAAGGCGTCTTTCAATAGAAGATGATTTTACTCTCTCTGATGAAAAGGCTGGCGATTATTATACCGGTGTTCGCCGTGTCCTGACAAATCTTTTTGGAACACGCGAGGTTCTTGCTTATGTTACATCAACAGCCAGAACCGTAGGAACCAAACGCCTGTTTTTTAGCACGATATCGCCCGAAGAACTGCAGATTTTCTGTGCATGGCAGGAATCTTCACCTTTAAATCAAACCGGAAGTGACCGGATGAAATATATTCCGCTATTTCTTTATTCGTTTCGCTGGAATATTGAAATCAGCTACTATGAACAGAAAACTTTCTGGTCACTATGCAGCTACATGGTACGGAGCTGCAAGGGCATTGAGATGATGATCAATCTGATCAATGTTGCTTATTGTGTGATGAAGTTATTGCCATATCAAGATGAAAGCTTTTCTGATTTCCGAGATAAAAGCGTGCAGGATTTCCGTTTTGCATTAAGCGAGCGTATACGCCAGCAGGTATTTTTTGCCACTTTCGTGAAAAACATCGAAATCCGAATAAAATCATCCTCAGTAATAAATGCCTTAAAGCGGGCGATTGTTAAGCAGGAGCATTATTTTATAAAGTTGTACAGTGGTATTATAATATTATAGGACAATTATGCTCTTCTTTTCTTAAACCATGATATCAGATACAAAACTATACAAAAAGTTATCACAAAAGGAGCAACTGCTACCAAAACGGTTGCCAAAAGTATCACAATTATCACTGCAATGGCGATCACAATTGCTTTTCCGTACCATGTGCCAAGATCCAGTCTGTAGCTTTTAGTCCGACTGGTTGTATTTCCGGTACTGTTTTCTGCATAGTCATCAGAGCCGTAGCTCTCCTCTGCATACCCTGATTCATCATAAACTTCTGTTCCATCATCTGTATCAATAAGAGTTCTTGCGATCAGTCTTGGATCACCAAGTTCTGCAAGCACATCTGTCTCACTTCGTCCGCTGCGGACCTGAGACTGGATATAATCTTCATAATACCGTACATGCGCCGCAGCCTTTCCCTGTGCCATCTGCCCGGACAACTGCCCTCTCAAAATCTCCAGAAATTCTCTTCTGCCCATATTTATCCGTTTAACCTCTCTTTACAAAGTATAATATCGTGATATACACAAATCAGGCCGTTACATACAGCTTCTTCAATCTTCATGTATATATATGATCATAATTTTTCCTCATTATACCATACTCTGCCATATCCATTCAGAAACAAACCATAAAATTTTGATTAAAAAATCGGAAGCATCCGTCAGAAAAAGCGGCCCTTCATGGATTGCCTGATGCAAATGCAAAAGCTATCATTCCATGTTCCGGCCGCCTTTTTAACGTAGAAATTTATCTATTATACCTGTTTATCTGTGTTCTGATCATCTGATATGTATCGATGCATTACCCGACCCATATGATATGTTTTATCTGATGATCCGTATTATCCGATATGTACAGCTCCTGTGCTGCGGATGTTCATCGGGTAAACATTCTCGCGTCCAACATACTCAGACATGTAATCTACATAAGCGTCTGTATCTTTGATCGGCAATACGCACATGATAACACCAGCAAAACCGCCGCCGTGAACTCTGCAGATACCTGCACCGATCTTGTTCAGGAAAAGTTTGGTAAGTGCAAGGCTTAATGTGATCTTCTGCTCCTTGCAGTTCTGGAGAGAATAACAGTTCTGCAGCCACTCCCAGGAAGAATTTCCGGATTCCTCGAGAAGACGTAAGAATCCCTCTCCATCTTTGTTCTCAACAGCTTTTACAGCATCTGCAACGCGTCTGTTTTCTTCATAGAAGTGCATAGCACGGAGAACAGCACGGTCATTCGGGATATCCTTAACATGAGCAAGAAGCTTCTCCATGTTGGACTCGCAGAGAAGCTCTACGCCCATAGCTTTTGCAGCTTCTTTCATCTCCATAGGAATCGAAGAATATTCCTCGCTGAGATCTGCATGACCTTTTCCCGTATTTACGATCACAAGTCTGTAACCCATATCCTCGAAGGAAAAAGCGATCTTCTCACAGCTGATATTCTCTTTGTCAGAAAAATCCAGAAGGATCGGGCCGCCGGCAGCGCATGCCATCTGATCCATCAGGCCGGAAGCTTTTTTCCAGTATACATTCTCTGCGTACTGTCCTGCTCTTGCGTACTCACCATACTCAAGTTTTCCTTCATTAAAGAAATGATTGGTAATGGCACAAACAAGCATCTCAAAAGATGCGGAAGAGCTGACACCTGCTGCTGCAATAACCTTAGTGGAAACATAAGCATCAAAACCGCCTGTTGCATAGCCTTTTTTCTGCATATATTCCATGATACCTGCAACAAGTGCATCTGTTCCCTTTGTGTATCTCTCTGTGCTGAGCTTGTCAAGGTCTACAACCACTTCCTGTTTGTATCCTTCACTTACCATATGGATCACATTGGTTCCGTTAGGGCATGCAGCACCAATAGTATCAAGGTCGATACTTGCAGCAATGATCTGTCCGCCGTTATGGTCAACATGGTTTCCGATGATCTCCGTACGTCCTGGTGCAGTGAAGAATTCTGCATTGTCATGATGATACTTTTTCTCAAAGTTCTCTGCCAGGCTTGTAAAACGCGCACTGCTCTCTTCTGTTTCTCCGTAAATTTTTTTCAGCAGGTCTGCTGATGGAATTTTGATTGCTCCCATTTTAATTTCCTCCTGTTTTTCGCAATATTCCGGGGTTCATCACTCCGGTGATCTCTTTGTCCGCGGCCGCCGTACCGGCTGCTTGTTTCCGTCACATCAGTGTATCTTTATTATAACAGCCTTACTATCTATGTCCATAAAGATTTTGCGTAAAAACAGTATTATTTTGTGGTCTGAACCATTTTTCCTGGCTCCAGTGCATATTCTTTTCCACCATAGATCAGAATTCCACCGGAAACGCTGCTCTCTACTGTCAGAGTCTTCTCATCCCACTGTACATGAACCAGGCCGCCTTTTACAGGGAAAGTGCAGTCCATGATCTCAAAAGTCTCTGTCTCAGGCTTTACAGTGAAGGTCTTATATGCGGTATCTGTAAGCTGGATGCCTGCAAAATATCTACCAAGAAGATAAATCGGGCTTGCAGCCCATGCATGGCAGAAGCTCTTTCCAAAAGGATCTCCGTACATCTCATACTGTTCCTCCGGCTTCTTCTCCGGATCAAACTCCTCCCAGAATGTGACAGCTCCCTGTGCGAGCATGCCGCCCCAGTAGCTCTCCATCATCTTCTTCACATTATCAAAACGTCCCATCGCGCACATGGCCTCAAGCTCATAGAACTTGAAGTACGGAGTTGTGATCTGTGGGATATCATCATTCTCGATCACATTTTTCATCAGAAGTTCTTTGCGCGCATCATCTGCAAAGCCAAAGAGGATTGCAAAAATATTGGCATGGCGTGTCACATTGTTCTTTCCTGATGAAAAGCTGTCGATGTATGCGCCCTTTTCTTCATTCCAGTAAAACTCCTCAATCTGCGCTGTCAGTGTCTTATATTTCTCCTGCCACTGGGAACCGTCACCAAGAACAAGCTCATCTGCCTGCGCCATAGTCTGATAGCACATAGCAAGAAGCATCTGCTCTGCACAGATTGCGCCTTCTTTGTCTATATCAGCCCAGTCAACAAAGATCCAGTCACCTTCGCGTCCTACGATAAAGCCATTCTCATCCAGCTGACCACCCAGGAAATCCATCATTGCAGTCATTCTCGGATAGATTGCATTTACAAACTCTTCGTCACCCGTCATGCGGTAATGATTCAGGATTCCAATGACCCAGTACATAGAATAATCCACGATGGTATTGATATGCTGGCGGATCGGGCTGTTTCCAATCAAAGCCCAGAGAGTTCTGCGGTTGATGTCCTCATCAAACATCAGATACTGGTTTACAAAATAGCTCTGGTATGCATCTCCGGACCAGATCCAGCGGTCGCGTTTAACACCGTCAATAAAGAAGATTCCGCTGCAGAGCTGAAATGTCCACACTGCCACATCCCAGATCTTATTGATCAGTTCATCTGAAGAAGAGAAAGATGCGCGAACCGGGATGTCCACATACTGATGGATCGCCTTAATACTGATCTCATCTTTATGTGCGCCCGGCACAAACACATAGCGAAACGCTCTCCGGATGATCTCATCTTCCGGCGCATGTAAAGTCTGGCTGTAATAGCAGTTTACTGTATCTCTGGCTTCAGTCTCAGACTCACCGTAACACAGTGTCATCTCACGGAATCCTTTCGGGAACTCTGCCTTCAGAACAGCTGTAAGCTCTGTCTCAAATACGAACAGGACACCGCTTTCATCCTCACGGATCTCAGACGGCAGATATTCTTTTTCGTCGTATACCCATACGGACGGGTTCTGCTCCCTCGCTGTGTAGATCTCATTATACCCTACAGGTACCGGATTGCTGACAAAATCATCCGCAAACCATCCCCTGTCTGAGGTGATCGTTTCGCCCTCGATACGCACAGACGGAACTCCTGCCGGCATTCCTGCGTAGATCTCAAATTTCTGTTTTCCGGGACCGCATACTACCGGCTCCCCAAACCTCTTCTTTATGTCATTTATGCGGTAATAACCGAGACAGTTTGCGTACACTGTAACGGTCTCCTCTTTTTTCAGATCATATTCTCTTGTAAAACGTACATGCTTTCTGCAGTCATCCAGGTGATAATATGCCGGCCAGATAAAGCCTCTCTCCTCCCTGCTGAAATTCTGCAGCATTCCATGATAGACTTCAAAATCTCCCGGATACCAGATCCAATGTGATATATTCATATATTTTCTCCTTTATCATAACTGTTTATGTTGTTTTTTGTTCTTTACCGCGAATTATCTTATCCTATTTTATCACTTCTGTCCATGCACATATTGTCACATGGCATGGATTTATCGTTACTGTTATCATTGTTCACAGGTAATACTCCGTAAAATGTTTTTGTAAACAAAGTTCACAGAAAAATCTCTAATCCTGGTATGATACTTTCCTTCCGCATTTCTTTCTGTTAAAATAAAGTTCAGAAAAAGGGGGAACGTTTTTCATGCAGATCATCACCAACACAGTCGGAAAAGAACTGAAAAAGCACGGCGACAGTGCATTTCCGTGCCTGGTAAGCTATGAATGTCTTTCCGGATATGAATCCGGATCTTTTCTCTGGCACTGGCACCCGGAGATCGAGCTCACCTATGTGGAAAAAGGTGAAATGCTCTACAAAGTCAATCAAAACACATTTCACCTTAAGGAAGGCCAGGCACTCTTCGGCAATGCCAATGCTCTCCATGCAGGATATATGTACCATAACCAGGACTGTAAATACATTCCTGTCACCTTTGATCCTAAACTGATCTACGGTTTTTCAGGCAGTATCCTGTTCCAGAAATATACAGAGCCTGTCCTGCGCAGTTTTTCCCTCTCTGCCATCCCCCTGGATTTTTCCAGTGAATGGCATAAGGATGCTGTGGAAGATATCCGGCAGATCATAGCTCTGGACAGCCGGCATACTCCCCTGTACGAGTTTGATATTATTTCCAGGTTGCAGCACTTCTGGAAAATTTTGTGCGAAAACATGCTTTACCGTGCTGTTCCTCCATCCGGTCAGGATGAGGAAAACTACCGGCGGATCCGTAAGATCATGTCCTATATTGCAGAACATTATTCCGAAAAGATCCTTCTGGAAGACATTGCGGAACTGATACATTTAAGTCCCAGCGAATGTAGCCGTCTCTTTAAAAAATGCATGAACATCACTCTGTTCGGATATATCCAGGAATACAGGATTGAACGCAGTCTTGAGCATCTCAGTGATTCTTCCTGTTCGATCACGGAAGCCGGATTGATGTCCGGTTTTTCGGACTCCAATTATTACACCAAGGTTTTCACAAAAATAAAAGGCTGTACGCCAAGACAATACAGAAAAAATCAGGAGCTGTGATTTCTTTTCTCACATGCTCCTGATTCGTTAAAACAGCTCTTTCATAGTCGGATACAGTTTGCGGAATTTCTGGTATTTCTCCTCATATTTGGCAACCAGTTCCGGATCCGGCTCTACGGTATCTACGACTTTAACCATTTTTTTGCAGATAGTCTCTACATCCGGATATGCGCCGCAGCCTACTGCTGCCAGCATTGCACCACCCATGGACGGACCTTCCTCATTCTCCGGCACATCAACTTTCAGGTTCATCACATTTGCGATGATCTTTTTCCAGAGAGGACTCTTAGCTCCGCCGCCGCAGATCTTTGTGCGCTCGATATTGATTCCAAGGCTTCTTGCAACCTCCAGGGAATCACGAAGTCCGAAAGCAACGCCTTCCAGAACAGCCTGTGTCATATCTGCTCTTGTGGTATCCATGGACATTCCGAAAAATACGCCTCTTGCATCCGGGTTGTTATGCGGAGATCTCTCTCCCATCAGATACGGAAGGAAGAATACCTGATTCTCACCAAGCTTCCGGATCGGTGCCTGCTCTGCCACGAAATCCTTTGTCTTAAGAATCTCCTCAGACCACCATTTGTTGCAGGATGCAGCACTTAACATGCAACCCATAAGGTGATAGCTTCCATCTGCATGGTCAAAAGAATGAAGTGCATTGTTTTCATCTACTCCGAAATCTTTGCTGGAAATAAAGATGGTACCGGATGTTCCAAGGGAAATGTTGCACTGGCCATCACCAACAGTTCCTGTTCCAACAGCTGCTGCAGCATTATCGCCTGCTCCTGCTACAACCTTCACATCTTCTGAGAAGCCAAGCTCTTTCGCTACTTCCGGTTTCAGAGTTCCAACTACCTGCCAGCTCTCATACAGCTTCGGAAGCTGCTCCTCTGTGATATGGCAAATCTCAAGCATCTCTTTTGACCAGCAGCGATTCTTCACATCAAGAAGGAGCATGCCGGAAGCATCGGAAACATCTGTGCAGAAAGATCCGCTTAAACGATATGCAAGATAATCTTTCGGAAGCATGATCTTTACTACTTTTTTGAAATTCTCTGGCTCATTTTTCTGCATCCAGAGGATCTTCGGTGCTGTAAATCCTGCAAATGCGATGTTTGCCGTGTACTGGGAAAGTTTGTCTTTTCCGATGACTGTGTTCAGATATTCTGTCTCCTCGCCTGTACGTCCGTCATTCCAGAGGATCGCCGGACGGATCACATTGTCATCTTTATCAAGTGTTACAAGGCCGTGCATCTGGCCGCCAAAACCGATTCCTGCTACTTCTTTGCGGTCGATTCCTTCTGTGAGTTCTTTGATCCCTTCCATGCTCTGGGTGAACCAGTCTTCCGGATTCTGCTCAGACCAGCCCGGATGAGGGAAGAACAACGGATATTCTTTTGATACGATGTTGCAGATCTTTCCGGATTCTTCCATAAGAAGAAGCTTTACAGCTGAAGTTCCAAGATCAACGCCAATATAATACATAATAATTTTTTCCTCCTGTAAATACAGAAACCGCGGCTCTCAGTTCGCAGCGTCTGCACGCCTGAGAGCTCGCGGTTTCTGAATCGTACTTGATTTAGCAGGATCAGTCCGCATCTGCGGATGATCTTATCTGCCTGTTTTAATTATCTCCAAGGATTTTCTGTCGGATATCTTACGCCTGCCGGCTGGTTGTAACCAATCTCCTCAACCGGTACACCGATGTATTTGAATACCTCGAAGAGAGCTTTTCCGTGATGTCCGAATGCTACAGCTCCGTGATGTGGGAAGCCTCCCTCGATCAGTACATGGCGGTAGAAACGTCCCATCTCCGGAATTGCGAATACACCGATAGCTCCGAAGGAACGTGTTGCAACCGGAAGAACTTCACCATGTGCAATGTATGCACGAAGCTTGTTGTCAGCTGTGCTCTGCAGACGGTAGAATGTGATATCTCCAGGTTTGATATCTCCCTCAAGAGTTCCGTTTGTAACTTCAACCGGAAGGGATCTTGCCATGATCATCTGGTATTTCATCTCACAGAAGGACAGCTTGCTGGATGCCGTGTTTCCACAGTGGAATCCCATAAATGTATCCTGAAGTGTATAGTTGAATTTGCCTTCAATGGACTCTTTATACATATCCTTCGGTACGGAGTTGTTGATATCAAGAAGTGTAACGATATCATCACTTACAACCTGTCCGATGAACTCACTTAATGTTCCGTAGATATCAACCTCACAGGATACAGGAATGCCCTGTGCTGTCAGACGGCTGTTTACATAACATGGAACAAATCCGAATTGTGTCTGGAATGCCGGCCAGCATTTACCTGTCAGTGTTACATATTTACGATATCCTTTGTGATCTCTTACCCAGTCTTTCAGAGTCAGCTCATACTGTGCAAGTTTCGGAAGGATCTCCGGTTTCTTGTTTCCTGCGCCAAGCTCTTCTTCCATCTCTTTAACGATTGCCGGGATTCTCTCATCACCTGCATGATTGTTGAATGCCTCGAAAAGATCCAGCTCTGAGTTCTCCTCAATCTCTACGCCAAGATTGTAAAGCTGTTTGATCGGTGCGTTGCATGCAAGGAAGTTTGTAGGACGCGGTCCGAAGCTGATGATCTTCAGGTTGCTTAAGCCCTCGATTGCTTTTGCGATTGGAAGGAAGTCATGGATCATATCTGCACAGTCTTCTGCGTCACCTACCGGATACTCCGGAATATAAGCTTTTACGTTACGAAGCTGCAGGTTGTAGCTTGCGTTCAGCATACCGCAGTAAGCATCTCCACGTCCCTGGCAAAGATTGTCCTGTGTTTCTTCTGCTGCTGCGATGAACATCTTCGGTCCCTCGAAATGTTTTGCAAGAAGTGTCTCGGAAATCTCCGGTCCGAAGTTTCCAAGGTATACGCAAAGTGCATTACATCCCGCTTTTTTGATATCTTCAAGAGCCTGAACCATATGGATCTCGCTCTCTACGATACAGACCGGACACTCATAGATATCTTTTGCATCGTATTTCTTTGTGTAAGCTTCTACAAGAGCTTTTCTTCTGTTTACGGAAAGGCTTTCCGGGAAGCAGTCTCTGCTGACTGCAACGATTCCAACTTTAACCTCTGGCATGTTGTTCATAATTCATTCTCCTTTTTGAAAAATACCTCTCTGCACTTGAGACAGGCAGATCATTAATTACTTTTATTTCATCTCTGAATGGTTCTGAATATTTCTCATTCAAGTGTGATATTCTCACCTTTCAGGCCGTTGAATGCGCCTTCGATCTTCGCATCCTCATGGGCAATGAGCCATTTATTTTTGGCTGTCATAAGACCATCCTCACCATCTTTCGGCATCGGGAAATCGATGTCTGTGTTGGTTCCTCTTGGAAGAACGACTACACACTGGAATCCGCTCTCGTTCACATGGCATGGTGCATAGTGAAGAGTTGTTGCATAAACCTCGATTCCTGTTCCTGCCGGCACAAGGAATGCCTCGATCTTAGCTGTGTCATATGTAAAATCCGGTTCAATATCCTGCTGATGTCCGATGAGCAGTACCAGATCTGTCACTGCTACGTTAATCTCGGAATTGCGGTGGTATTCTACAGCGTTCAGTTTCCTGTTGTGACCGTTGCAGTATCCAATCTCGATGGGTAATCCGCCGAAAGCTCTGTTTCTCAGGTCTTTCTCCACCTCAAGAACTTCAAGCTCCTCTACAGATGGAACATATACGACATCTTCCGGAACCGGTGTATGTTTCATCTCTTTCAGAAGTGCACTGAAGTTGTATCCTTCCAGAACTTTTCCGTATTTGCGGAAAGCCGGATCTGTTACTTTCTGAATTTTCACGGTTTTAGCCTCCTTATAGAGTTACTGTTTCACAGCTTCATTCGCTGTTTCGTTTTCAACTGAAAAAAGCATACCACATCATGGTATGCTTTTCGCCGTTTTTCTTGTCTCATTCATAGCACTTTTTTGACATTTTATTTTTTCTGGCGTTCCACCTTGCCCGGCAGGATGCCGTACCGTTTCACAAATTCCTTGGAAAAAGCCCTGCTGCTTGCAAAACCGTTGTCAAGTGCGATAAAACTGATCGTATGATCGGTATTCAGAAGCTCTTTATAGGCATACGCCATGCGGATATCCTGCAAATATGTCTTAAAATTGACCTTCGCATACTTACGGAACATTCTCGAAAGATATGCGTCAGAATATCCGAACATGGCTGCAAGGCCGGAAAGCCTGAGATCTTCTTTGTAATGCTCTCTCATATAAGTGGTAATTTTTGACAAAGCATCCAGTCTACGGCTGTTTTTCAGCTCACTTTCCTCCACCTCTGTGACCCTGTAGGTGGAAACCATGCAATAAAGAATCTCGTAAAAGACAGCCCTGGCACGGAACTCATAGCCTGTCTCCCTGGATACATACACCCGATATAATTCCCGGATCAGGAAAACCATGCGGCTGTCGTTTTCCGTTGAGCCTGCATTTATCTGTTCCGCTTCTGTTCCTTCAGATGTGAAACGTAAAGTCTTATTCTGCGAAGTGTTTCCACTATGAAACCTGATAAACCTCTGCGCTGTAAAATAATCCGTAAACTGCTTCAGCGGGATCTGCAATACAATCGTCTCATTCCGCACCGGTGCCTGGATAGAATGTACTTCATTGGAATTAATGATCAGAAACTCTCCTGCCTTCAGCGGATATTCCACCTCATTAATATAGAAAGAAAGATTTCCTTCCATCACAGTAAAAATCTCGATAGATGTATGCCAATGTTTTTCCCTGACATAATTTCCGTTTCTTCCTTCAAAGAGAAAAAGCTTGAAAGGAAGTCCCTCATCGGGAATGATCAGTTCATGCTGAAACTCCATAGCCCGCCTCCTTTTCCCGCTGTTTCGTCTGTACCCGACGTACCATACTTCCATAAAATGCTGCAAGGATCTGCTGGAACAAAGTTCCGATCATAACCGGAAACAGTACTTCTGCCGGAAAATACGCTCCTGCAATTACAGCTCCTGCACTGATGTTTCTCATACCAGAACCATAGATCATGGAAACTGTGGACTGTTTATTCTGCTTCGTGAAAATCGCGATCAGCCAGCCGATAGCATAACCTCCAGCTGCCAGAACAAGGATCGTTGCTGCTACTTCCAGTCTTTCTCCATTGAGGTGTTTCATATACGGGGAAACCTTGGAGGAATTGGATGTCACCACGAATATCAGGCATATTTTTGAAAAAGGAGCCAGTTTGGATGGCCAGGTCTCCATTACTTTTCCATGGCTGAACTCATTCAGACACATGGCAAGGACTGCCGGAAGAGCGATCATAAATACCAGCTCTTTCATCATTCCCATGGTATCCATCTTCACACTTGATCCTACCAATATCTTCAGAGCTGCAGGGATCAGAAACGGGGCCAGGATCGTATCGATCACAACCAGGGAAAGAGAAAGCGGACTGTTTCCATTATAGATCGACACCCACATTAAGCTGATCACAGCTGTGGGAACTGAAAATTCCAGAACCATTCCTGTGATATAATTCGCATTTCCAGGAAACAGAAGATGTCCCAGACCGCAGGCGATCATCGGTACAAGAGCATGAAGCACAAGCAGCATCAAAATCAGCGGAAGAGGTCTCTTAAATACATCTGCCACATCCCTGAATCTGGACTTCAGTGCACCGACAAACGTCATAAATGCAAAAGCATAAGTAACATACGGTACACCATGCTTCGCAATATCCGGAAAAAACACGCCCGTCAGAAGACAGACAGGCGTTACAAAAGCCATCCATTTCTCTATAAAACTGTTAAATTTTCCCAGCATATTCCACCTCATTGCATTTTTACTTTATTATCTGTTTTCTTTATTTCAGTTTAACATAAATTTAGTTCAACGCAAGAGAAATATAATTTACAGGACTGGACATATATCTGTATTATGATACAATATAACCAATTTTGTCACTGAAATTTTAATCATATGTTAGGAGCACTATATCTATGAAAAAGAACAACCGACAACTGTGTTTTTATTCCTTTACAGTCACTTTGCTGACTCTGCTGCTTCTGTTCTGGCATTACGGATACGCACCTTTTGGCGATAATTCCTTGGCCTCACACGATGCCGGCATCCAATATCTGAACTTTTATTCCTATTTTAAAGATGTTTTATCCGGAAAAAACAGTCTTACCTATACCTTCAGCAAAACTTTGGGCGGTAACTGTATCGGTGTCTTCAGTTACTACCTTACTTCACCTTTTATGCTGCTTTCTGTATTTTTTAAGAAATCACAGCTCCATAGTTTTTTTGACCTTCTTGTAATATTGAAGCTTTCCCTTGCCTCTTTTACATTCTGCTGGTTTCTTATTGGCCGCTTCCGGAAATATCTTGCAGACAGATCTGACCTTGTCAAAAATTCCTGTATTGTCATACTGTCTGTAAGCTACGGACTCTGCCAGTACAATATTGCCCAGAGCAGCAATCTGATGTGGCTGGACGGTGTTTATATGCTGCCTCTGATCCTTCTTGGAGTATACCGGCTTCTTTATTCGGGATCTGTCTGGAAGCTCACTGTTCCGGTTGCATTATCCATACTTTTCAACTGGTATATCGGCGGCATCAACTGCCTTTTTTCCGGGATATGGCTGCTTCTGGAACTCTGCATTTATCTGATCTCATCAGATTTTTCAAAGAAAGCCATAAGTCACTGCCTCCGTTCCATTGCACGCTACCTGACAGCTATGATATCCGGCGTATTATGCAGCTGCGTGTTGTTCCTCCCTACAGTTTCTGCCATGCGAAATTCCAACAGAGGAGCACTTGATTTTTCCACGCTGCTGAATTTTAATTTTACCGGAAATTTCTCCACTGTTTTGTCCAATTATGTTTTTGGCTCTGTCAGTAAAGAAGGAAGTGTTTCCCTGTTCTGCGGAACTTTTGCCATAACCGGACTGATCGCACTTTTTCTGTCCGGAAAAGTTTCCGCAAGGCTGAAGACTGTTCTGGGAAGCTTCGCAGTACTTTTTGTCATGATCCTTTACTGGGAACCTTTTTGCACTGTATTTTCGCTGTTTAAAGCGGTCAGCAGCTTCTGGTATCGTTATTCTTACCTGACGATCTTCGGAATTCTTTTTATTGCCGCATTCTTTTATCTTGCGTTCCTTGATAAAGAAAGCCCGTTTATTCTGATCCGAAGCAGTGTTATTTTTGCCGGGCTTCTGCTCCTGCTGCGTCATAATGCAAAAGGAGACAATGCTCTTCAGCAAACCTGTACTACTGTTCTGATCGCCTTTTTTACAGCTGCTGCATTTTCCATATTTACTGCATTTACCAGACAGCAGCTGAACCTGTACCGCTGGACTGCTTTTATCGCCGCTGCCGGCCTGATTCTGGGAAGCACTGCCTATAACACCAAGCTTCTGATGGATGAATATCATGTTTCTGAAGATGCCAGCTATAAACTTTATTCAGCCATTACTCAGAAACAGATCCGTGATATCCAGAACATGGATCAGAGTCTGTACCGTATTTCACAGACTACCACGCAGAAAATGCTTCCAAGTAATACTACTTCCAACTATGATGAAGCTTTCGCTTTCAATTACCGCTCGATTTCAGGCTACACCTCATCCCCCGATGATAACCAGCGTGATTTTCTGGAACATATCGGTTATACCAAATGCGGAGAAAACATGAATATTACCAATGCATCCGTGATTGGTGCAGATGCTCTTCTTAGTGTAAAATATACTCTGTCTCCTTATAAGATCAATGGACTTGAAGAAGTTTCTTCCATAGATAATGATCAGGACAAAAAAATATACCGGAATCCCTACGCTCTTCCTATGGGACTGATCTACACGGATTCCCGGATCAAAAATGAAGAAGCAGATATATCCAATCCTTTTGAGTATCAGAATTACCTGTACAGCCTGCTATACGGCAAAAAGGTTTCGGTTTATGAACCGCTGGATTTTTCCAGAACTTCTGAAGGTGACTCCAAAAAACACAAAGCACAGTCCTACTCCATTGATCTGAAGCAGGGAAATTATGTTTTCTATGGAAATATTCCGTGGGATGCTCTCATGGATAAGGCCATGCTCACTGTAAAAAATAAATATAAAACCAGATACTCCTGGTGGCTGGCTCCGTCTGTGTTCTATATCCCGGCAGATCAAAATGAATCGCAGGCAACAGTTTCCATCAGCTCAAAAGCAGGTTATTACATACGTCCTGACGCAGAACAGTTCTATGGTCTGAACCTAGATACACTTTCTCAGGTTACTCAAAAGATTTCATCCAGTCAGCCAGATGAACTTACCATAGAAAACGGATACGTACATGCTGTCTGCAATGCCACATCTGACAACCAGAGGCTATATCTCTCTGTCCCGTACGATAAAGGCTGGAATGTTTATCTCAACGGAAAGAAAGCCTCCTATGATCTCATTGACAACTGTATGTATTCCATTCCTCTTGAAAAAGGTGAAAACACGATTGAGATGAAATATACATGCCCGGTGCTCTATGCTGGCATTGCTGTTTCTGTTTTTGGAATCCTGTTGACAATTACCGTTACTTTAGCAGAAAATAAGAAACGGAGGTTTAAAAAATGATTTCTTTGATTATACCATGTTTTAATGAAGAAGAATCCCTTCCTCTTTTTTATCAGGAAGCGTCTTCTGTCCTTTCAAAAATGGACTGTGACTATGAATTTATTTTTGTAAATGATGGTTCCAGAGACCGAACCCTTGAGATTTTAAAAGAACTTTCAGAAAAAGATCCTCATGTGATCTATCTTTCTTTTTCCAGAAACTTCGGAAAAGAAGCTGCCATGTATGCAGGCTTCTGCAACGCCGGAGGTGATTATGTGGCAGTTATGGATGCCGATCTTCAGGATCCGCCGTCTCTTCTTCCTGAAATGATGAAAAAACTGGAATCCGGCGAATATGACAGTGTTGCTACAAGACGTGTCAGCCGTGACGGTGAGCCACCCATCCGGAGCTTTTTTGCCCGGAAATTCTATCAGATCATCAACAAGATCTCAGATGCGGATATTGTTGACGGTGCCAGAGATTTCCGCCTGATGAAACGCAGCATGGTGGATGCCATCATCTCCATGAGCGAATACAACCGTTTCTCCAAAGGAATCTTCGGATGGATCGGTTTCCGTACATATTGGCTCCCATATAAGAATGTCGAGCGTGTAGCCGGTGAGACAAAATGGAATTTCTGGAAGCTTTTTAAATATGCAGTCAGCGGCATCATTAATTTTTCCCAGGTTCCCCTGACTATTGCTTCCTGGTTCGGGACTGCCATGACCGGATTTTCTTTCCTGACACTTCTTACTATTATTATAAGAAAACTGATCTTTGATGATCCGGTTCAGGGCTGGGCTTCCATTATCTGCGTGATCATCTTCATCGGCGGCCTGCAGCTTTTCTGTCTTGGAATTATGGGACAGTACATAGCCAAAACTTATATGGAGGTCAAGCACCGTCCCCACTATATTATATCAGAGTCCAATAAGAAGGACTTTACTCCCGTACACTGATCTTTCTATTCTGTCGGCAGCTCTACCACCTGATATTCGTGGCCGAGGGCCGGCAGAATTTTTTCTTTTACATCACTGGTTTTCATCAGAAGACTTGAAGTATTGATACATGGATGGCACCCGAAATATTTCTCTTCCAGCACTTCCCTGTCAATTACCAGATGAACTCTTTTTTCTTTATCAAAGATCAGTCCCATCAGGCTAAGTGAACCTGGTGTGATGTTCAGATACTCTTCCATCTGCTCCCCATCTGCAAAAGAAAGCCTTGCTGTTCCGATCTGTTTGGACAGAAACTTCGTCTTAAACGGTTTCTCTGCCGGGATCAGAAGCAGATAGAAATCGGTTTTCTGACGATTGCAGAGAAACAGATTTTTACATATTTTCGCACCCAGAAGTTTGTCTACTTCCTCGCAGGCCTCCATTGTCATCAGTGCCTCATGATCTGCTCTTTTATATTCAATTCCCAGACTGTCCAGAAAATCATACACCCGGATTTCTTTCTCCAGACGTCCTGACGAATCTTCCGGTCTTCCTGTGTAGATGGTTTTGTCAATTCTTGGTTCTTCCATGATTTTCCCTCCCGTTTTTATTTTATCTTACAAGCAGCTGTCCGCAAAAAACAGCCAGAACTCCAAGTATCGCACTTAATATCACATAAAGAAGTGCAAGTCCTGTCTGTCCTTTTTCCATCATGGCTCCTGTCTCATAGGCAAAGGTTGAAAATGTTGTAAAGCCTCCGCAGATCCCTGCTTTCAGAAATAGTACAAGCCTTGGATTCAGGGCTGTATTTTTTGCAGCTGCAGCTGCAACGATTCCAATCACAAATGCTCCGATTACATTGGTGATCAATGTTTTTACAGGAAATCCCTGACTGGTCTCTATGGGCAGAAGTCCCAGAAGATATCTGCACACAGATCCAATGAAGCCTCCCATTCCTACAAATAAACAGTTTATCATCGTTCTTTCCTCCCACTGCATTATAGCAATCCGCCAAACGATCTGCAACCCGGCAATGTTTGAAGAATAATACATCCGCAGAAGTTCAGTTCATGATATACTGAATTTACAAACTCACAGGAAATGTCCTGCTTCACATAGATTTCTCAACTCCTGTACAACCATTGCACCAGAAAGGAAATCAATATGAACAACCGAACTGCCGTTAATCACAGAATCCGCAAGCATTTCAATGAGCTGATCTACAATGTAGCCCGTTATACTGAGATCGTTCTGTCCATTGTGATCCTGATTGTGATCGCACTGTCCGGTCTTCGGCTAATCTATACAACAGCCGGTACTTCCATACTGAATATGGACACGGACTTTTTTACCACCTTCCTGTCACAGGCTTTGTCCCTTGTGGTAGGTGTTGAATTTGTAAAAATGCTCTGCCGCCATTCTGCACAGACTGTTGTGGAAGTTCTGCTTTTTGCCACCGCAAGGCAGATGGTCGTGGAACATCTTGATCCTACCCAGACACTAATCGGAATCATTGGAATTGGCATTCTTTTTGCCATCCGAAAGTATCTCATGACAGACAGCGATGACATGACCCCGCATCTTCATGAGGAAAAAAGCGAAAAATAAAACCAGCCTGTATCAATGCGTTACTTATATAGCATTAATACAGGCTGGTTCTTTTATTTCAATTTTCTTAAGTTTATTTGGTTAAATTATGTAAACTGAACATTCAAATAATTCTCAGAAATATTTTCTCAGCAGATATGTCGGTGTGCAGCTCCATGCGTGGCAGTAGCTGTTTACAATACTGGAACCATACGGTGACTCAGCAGGATTTTCCGGATTGTAAAGCTCCCAGAAGGTATCTGCTCCGTGTCCGATCATTCCGCCCCAGTAGTATTTCATATAGTCCATAGCCTGCTCTTTTTTGCCAGTGAGCAGAAGAGCCTCTACAAAATGGTGGTTCATATACGGGGAAACCATACCCTTCTCCGGTTTCATGGCAATCACCCGATCAAGGATCTCTCCGCATGTTTTCACATCAGCAACCTCTGCAAGGATCATCCATACCTGGTTTGCATAGTTGATCTGACGCTCTTTTCCGCTTACAAAAAGTCCTGCTTTCTCATCATAAAGATATTTCCAGGCAGCCTCTGTTTTCAGACGGATCTCCTCAGACATTTTCTCTGCCTCAGCTGCATCTCCAAGAACCTCTGCGATCTTCTGAACACGTTTTGCACAATAGATGTAAACACCCTGGACACCACACTGTTTATCCAGTCCCTCTGTCCAGTCGATAAATCCCCAGAAGCCTTCCTGATCTTTCAGGATATGCTTCTCATTGAACTGCTCTGCTGCAACTTCCATCTGACGATATGCACATTTGCTCAGATCCTTCAAAGTTTCCATATCGCCGGATGCCTGATAATAATCATAAAGTGCTGCTCCGAAGAACATGGAATAATCCAGAAGGAATGTATCATCTGCGATCACTTCCGGCTCTGTAAACAGGCAGGCACTTACCTGACCATTGTCCTTTGTCTGTCCTGCAAAAAGATACAGGCAGCGTTTTACAAGGTCATAGTTTTTGAAGGTTTCATAGTTTGCCAGAGCCTGCAGTCTTAAATCTCCAAGCCACAGACGGCGGTCTCGCTTAGGTCCATCCTCAAAAACATCCTGCATACAGTTCTGCAGTGTACGAAGGCTGACACGGTCAAGTTTCTTCACCATCTCATCCTCAGTCTCAACCGGTTTCACATCATCCAGGCTGACAGAAGAGACGCTGCGGCATACAACATCCTCTACTACTAGCTGCCATTTCATGGATGTATCAATCGTCTCAATCTCAAGATAGCGGAACGCATATCTTCTCGGAAGTACCAGTGTTGCAGGAAGTACATCGATATGGAACCACTCCTCCTGAATCCATCCGCGGCTGATCCATCCGTCATACTCTTCAGATTTCTCAGTCATTTCCTTTGCGATCTCGCCGAATTTCAGTTTAAAAAATGCCGGTGCATCCTGAGGGCTTCCAACAGAAGCAAGCTTCAGTGTCACATATCCAACCTGATGATCCCCGAAATCCAGGCAGAGCTTATCACCTTTTTTCATATGATAATTCTGCATGTTATCCACAGAATCTCTGTGAAGAACCTCAGGATATACACCGTCTGTTTCACGAATATCCACAATTTCAACCGGACGCACCAGAGTTTCTTTTAACTGCGGTGCACAATCTGCGGCTTTTTTCAGGAAATCTTCGTTGGATACACGTACCATATTTAAATCAATGCTTACTTCTGCCATGTTATTTCTCCTCTCAGATATGTAATATTATTTTATGATCTTAAATGCTATATGCTGTTGTAAAATCAGTTCCCGTTTCTTAAACAGAATATCTGATATCGCAGCTATTCTCCGTCTGCATTCATCACTCCGGAAGCTTTCTGCTCTACTCTATATCTTAGCGTTTCCATTCCATTATACAAGTGCGTTTTTTTCGGAAAAGAACTGATATTTTTTTCGTTCTTTCTGCGTTCTGCAATCTATGATATACTGAAAAAAAACTGATTTTCACCAAATTACTTATCTGGAAAGGAACATCCATGCAGATCTCCAAATCAGATTTTCATCAGTATCTCTCAGAATACACAGAAGATGAGATTTTTTACCGAAATATTTATCTTCAAAAAAAAGAACACCCGGAAACCTTCCAGGAATATCTTCACAGCCTGGATCCGGATTACATCCGTGACCAACGGCTGTATGTCCCGGAGCTTCGTCAGGAACCATGGTTTCCTTATCTTGGTGAGAACGATATGTTCGCAAACATTCCAGAGAATATCATTATCAGCAAGCATTACCGCTATACTCCGGAGTTTACCCACAAGCATGATTTTTTTGAAATCCTCTGCATTTATGATGGCACTGTGAGCAACCAGATCCAGGGAATCCATCATACTCTGCATACAGGTGATATCTGCATTATCCCACCTAATACCCAGCATAGTCTGGGAATTTTTGATGACAGCCTTGCCTTTAATATTATTGTGCGGGCATCTACTTTCCAGAGTACTTTCTTCCAGTCACTTGCCGCTGACAGCGCACTTGCGAAATTTTTTTCCCACGTGCTCTATCAGAAAACAGAGGGGAACTTCCTGATCTTTCATACAGGCGAAGATGCGCGGATTCGTTCCACTCTGGAGGATCTTTACATTGAATATATGCTTCACGCCAGATACCGCTCCGCTTTTCTTAACGCCCAGCTGATGATGCTGTGGGCCCGGTTGCTGCGTTATCATGAGAATGATATTGAATCCATTCTCACAAAATCTTCCGGCAACAGCAGTATTTCGGAGATCCTGAATTATCTCAGCCAGAATTACCGTACAGCCACACTCCATGACACTGCTGCACATTTCGGATACAGCACCTCCCATTTCAGCACACTTATCAGGGAAGGTACAGGCCGCACTTTTCTTACTATTATAAAAGAGCTGAAGCTCAGCCAGGCCAGCCGTGCATTGCGGGAAACCTCTCTCAATATCAGCTCCATCTGTGAGCTTACCGGATATGAAAATCCGGAGCATTTTATGAGATTATTTAAAAAGACATATGGGATGACCCCCGGAGAATACAGGAAGGAGCACCGTGAAAATTAAATTTTATCCAGTTCCGCCTTTGCCGCCTGCACAGCTTTCTCACTGGTCTGGTAAATGGTATATTCACTTAAAGAAGGCAGCCCCATATTAACGCCGTCCTTCCGGTATTCCATCCTGCTGTCCAGTTCTGTTTTTCCAGACATATGATATGCAGTTACTCCGCTGAGAGGATAAAGTTCTCTGATTGCTTCTGCACAGATTCCTCCGCCTGCCTGAATCTGAATCCTTCCAGCTGCCTGCTCTTTTAATTCTTTTAATAATACAGCTCCTTTTAACGCACTGTTCTGCTGCCCGGATGTAAGAATGGTATGGATACCCAGCTTTACTGCCTGCTCCAGTGCCGTTTTCGGATCTCTGCACACATCAAATGCCCTGTGAAGTGTAACAGACATCCCTTCTGTCGTTTCCATTAATTTTTCCATACGTTGGATATCCAGAGTTCCATCCGGCAAAAGCATGCCGATCACCACACCTTCTGCTCCCAGTTCCCGGTACATTGCTGCTTCCGCACAAAGCATTTCAAACTCAAATTGTGTATAGCAGAAATCTCCGAACCGCGGTCTCAACAAAACATGGATCGGAATTTTGCTGTATTTCCGGATCGTTTCAAATAATTTGCAGCTGGGTGTCGTTCCTCCGATCACCAGATTCTGACAAAGTTCCAGGCGATCTGCTCCACCTCTTTCTGCTGCAAGTGCAGATTCCACAGAATCCACACAGACTTCCAGGATTTTTTTGTTCATTTTATTATCTCCATATAATATACCCTGCATAGATCAGATACAGGCACACCATGGAAATTCCCTCCTTTCGGCTGATTCTCTGCTTTGTCGCCGCATAGATCCACACAATCAGAGAAAATACGATCAGAATCACAATATCAATAATATTCTCCCGGATCAGTGCCACCGGATTGATGGCAGATGCAACTCCGAGAACCATCAGAATATTGAAAATGTTGGAGCCTACCGCATTTCCCACTGCCATATCCACTTCGTTCTTTCTGGCTGCAACCACGGAAGTTACCAGCTCCGGAAGGGATGTTCCGATGGAAACAATAGTAAGTCCCACCAGTGTCTGGCTCATTCCAAGATCAATGGCAATGCGGCTGGCAGCATCTACGGTAAGATCTCCGCCAAAAGCAATGGCAAGTGCACCTCCCACAATAAAGAGGATACTCTTCGGCCAGGAAAGGATGCCCATTTCTTCTTCCAGCTGTTCAATTCCTTCCATGTCCGCATTTTTTCCTGCTGCTCTGGCCTTCATGGCACTTCGGATCATAGCCACAATATAGCCTGCAAAAAATCCCAGGAGTATCATTCCATCCAGATGACCAAGTCTCATCCCTCTCTTATCTCCCACTGCCAGGATTCCAAGTCCCAGAAGAAGAAGCGCACAGATCAGGGAAAAAGGAATGTCTCTCTTGATAGTTTCCTTCTGCACCAGAATTGGCGTCAGGATGGAACAGACTCCAACAACCACCATCAGGTTGAAAATATTGGAACCTACCACATTGCTGACCGCAAGTTCATTATTATTGACCAGTGATGCAGTGACACTGACTGCAGTTTCCGGAAGAGATGTTCCCATTGCCACGATAGTGAGGCCGATGATAATCGGCGGCACCTTAAGCCTTTTTGCTATGCTGGAGCTTCCTTCCACAAAGAAATCCGCCCCCTTCATCAGGAAAGCAAAGCCGATCACAAGAAAAACCAACACAAGGATCAGCGGTGAACTGTTTACCAGATTTTCCATTTTTCTTCTTCTCACTTTCTTTTTTCATTTTCCATGACCTGCGGATTCGCCTCCTGCCCTGCGAAAAAATATCTTTCTGGCATTCTGTTTCGATATAAAAAAGACCCATGTATGCCCTGCTATAAAAAATACAACAAAACATACATGAGTCTCATTCTTTAAGATTTGCCAGGTTTTTCAGAAAAAAACCGGGTCTGTTGACAAATCACACTTACGTGCGAACTACTCCCTCATGGAATTAAAATTTTCATTTTTTCAATTTAACAGAATTGTTTTCAAAAGTCAACCCCTGGCCGGTGACTTTTATTTACTCTTTTATTTACTGAAGCTACATATTATATATATCTTTATCATTTTCCGCTTTCAGAAACAATCCCTTTCAGAATCTGTAAAACCCCATCTTCACTGTACGACGGGCATACATTCTTGGCTGCTGCCTGCACTTCCTCTCTGGCATTGGCTACCGCATAGCTCATTCCTGCTTTCCGGAGCATTGCGATATCATTGAGGTTATCTCCAAATGTACAGGTTTCCTCCGGAGAAATCCCCTGGCACTGCTGGATAAACTCTACAGCTGTACTTTTTTCGCCTTCCGGCGGGGTACTGTCCATCCATTCTTTTCCGGCCGCAGCCAGTGTTACTTTATCCCTCCATGCCGGTGTAAAATACGGTGCACAAAGCTCCTCGCACCGTTCCTGATGATAAACAGAAAATTTCAGAACCTGTTTTCCCTGAAGAGAAGAAAGATCGTCCACTTTTCTCATATCATAGCCATAGGAATCCCGCAGCCACCGGAACATCCTCCCATTTTCATTCTCCGCATAGCAGCACTCCGGTGTGGCAATAAAGCAATCACATTCCGGCATTTTTTCTTTTACCATACGGTGCATGCGTTTCCAGGTCTCATCCGGAAGTGTATGTACCTTCAGGATCTTGTCATTCTTCCGGATCACTGTACCGCCATCCGACACAAAATACACCAGATCCTGCACCGGCTCAAACAGCTTTCTCTCACTGTCATACTGCCGCCCCGAACACACCACAAAGGTGATCCCCAGCTCGGTCAGTTTCCGGATCACTGTCATATATTCCGGATTGATGGTCATTGTCCCGTCTTTTACCAGAGTTCCATCTACGTCTGTTGCGATCAGTCTTATCATGTTGTTTTTACTCCTCTACATCGGACAGCTTCTTTTTTCCTCTTTATCCATATCTCCACGGACATACCTGGCATTAAATTCCATATTGATCTCACGTATCTCTTTCTTTCCATCAATATAATCCTGATACATATCCACAAGTCTCGCCATACAGCCATCACAGTTTGCGGAAATATTTCCAAGAGATTCCTCTACGATCTGTTTACGTTCTTCTTTTGTTGTATCTTTGATCAGATATCCTGGCATTGTTTTTTCCTCCTGATAGATTCACCTGTATTTCAGGTGTTTTGTACTTTCATTATTGTTCACTTTTTCTGTGAAAAAAGCTGTTTGTATCAAACAAACAGCTTTACAAAAATTTTCCTTTTCTGTTTTTTTATTCTACTCTGACCTAATGTCAGTGTCAACACAATTTACTTACTTTCACCTGATATCACTCCGTAAGATTAACAGTAATAAATAACACATGCACAAGTTCTTCATTTCTGATTATAAATATCTATAAATTTATGTAGCATGCAGTTTTTAGGTCAACAACTATATTTTTTATAAAAAAAGAAACGAGCACCCCACCCAGGCAATAGCCGTACGGTAACAAACCCGTTTCTTTCTTTTTTAAGAGTACTATAATCCATATACTGATGTCAACAGCATTTATGTTAATTTTTCTTTTGATCATTCAGCATCGCAACAATATTCATTGCCGGTAATAAAATAGGTGCCATTCCCGGCTGAGTTGTTATGGTAGAAATATAGCTTCTAATATATGGGAACAGAATAGCAATAGCATTTCTTTCAAGAATACTCATGTTTTCCTGCTGAGTATTGAATATTGCTCTTCCTTTTACCCAAACACATACTTTTTCATCTTGATCTGCAACTTTAGTTGTAAGAATAAGTTCAAACTTATCATCACCGATTTTATTCAGACTATGATCAACCTGAACTCCTAACTCCAGATCATCTAACGATCCATCTTTTTTTCTAAAGCTACTTTCTATAATTTCAATTTTGTCTAAAATAAGAGCACTTTCATATTTAGATCTGACTTCCATATTTTTTCTCCTAGCATGCAATTGCGTAATCATCCATAAAATCAAACTCTGGCTTTACATTACTTGTATTAATGTTGTTATTCGAATAATCAAAATACTTCTGAGGCGGCGTCAAAATCTGTTTTACATCTTCCTCTGTAATTGCATGCACTCCCTCTGCATCTCTTATCATAGGAGTTTTAGCAGTTTTACTCAATTCAACATTATACTTCTCGCACAATGAAAAGAACAATTCTTTATCTAACATTAAATCACCTCTTCTTCTTCATTATATATTAGTTTTGTTGATTTAATACATTCTTTTTTTGAAACACAAATTTGACGTTCATTAAATCCAAGGCCTGTAATATTCATTATTTTCTTCTGTAATTCTTTATCCTTCTTGTTTCTTCGCATTGTATAACCTGCATAATCTTTCTGAAATGTTCTGGTAATAACAGCGATATTCTTTTTTTGCTTATAATAATCAAAGAAAAAAGCACGAAAATTTTTATCATCAAATACAGGCATATTTCCAGAACAATTTTTTTTAATTTCATCTATGCATTGGATAATCTCAGCGAAAAATGCATCCAGTTGTTTATTATCATCCAAATCCAATACTTCTTCATCCGGTGCTTCTATAGTCGCCCTAAAAATCACTCTTCCAAAATCGTTATTATGTAAAACAGCTGTTGCAGACCACCATAATGCTTTCTCATAATCATCAAAAAAATATACTCCCTGTCCCAACCAATGATCAGCACGATAGTTACATTTCGCAGGATCAAATCCATTGCTTTCTATACTGTCTTTGTGTTTTGAACAGGTTCCATGATATCCTATTTCATTCATTCTTTACTCTCTTTTGGATTTTTATCAACGTCACTTTTTAAATAACTCAATTTCAGATTTTATTCAATACAGATATGATTATATATTTTACCACGCTCAAGCAAGCTCTGCAATCTCATTTCCATACAATAACAATAGAAGAATTTTTTTATCACTTTTACTTTTTCAAGATCACTTTCCTTTTATCTCACTTCAAGCCACTGGTCAATGTTCCCAAAATGTACCGCCTGCAGGTTATCTACATCAACCAGTTGTGGGAAGCTGTTTCTGCCCTACCTGCGGAAACAAGTATTCCATGGAACGCACTACTTCCATGTCTTTTAAACTTGTTAATGTCTAGCACCGCCATTGTGTTTTTACTATTGATAAAAACCTTCGTGACTTTTTTCTTGAAGACCGTACTCTGCTCGACTGCCTCTTTCACTGTTACCAGTGTCGTCTCACGTATGTTCTTCAAAATGAATAAGTTTAAATGATGACGAAGGAGAACGCCTCAGGCGGTATTTCCTATAAAAGAAACGTGCGCCGCCAGGCGCACGACGCAGATATCGCTCAGGCACTGGACGCAATTTAATAGAATCAGGTATGTTTCGAAAAAGGAAGAACTCAACGCTGTTCTTCCTTTTTTTGTGCTTTATTTTGTGGATTTTTCATATGTATTTTTTTGTATTAATGATATATTATTGGTATAATATACAAAAAATAACTTGTTCACTTGCATATGGAGGTCTAAAAAAAAAATGAAAAAATCTGATCGCTACAATATCGGCATTCTTATTGGTGGCGTGCATACTTATTTTCCCAAAGAACATATCCGCGGCATTACCGAAGCTGCCAGAGAATTAAATGTTAATGTGTGTTTCTTTCTCGGAACACAGACCAAAGATTTCTTTGAAGATCTGCTAGGTGGAACTCACAAAGATTCTTTTGATTATCAATTCAAAACTATCCACGATTACAGTCTTATCGGTGGTCTTGACGGATTGATCATCAACTACGGAACTCTTGGGCTTCAATTAAAGAATGAAACTGCAGAAAGATTTGCATTGAAATTTAATTCGATTCCTACAGTATTTCTTACAGAGATTGTTCATTCTCCAAACTGTCATTCCCTGATCTGTGACAACAAAAACGGAATCCACATGGTCATGGAGCATCTGATCAATGAGCATCATTGTCGAAAAATTCTTTTTGTAGCGGGTCCTTCTCAGAATACTGATGCAAATGAACGCAAAAACACATATCTTGAAAGAATGGCTGCACACAATCTGCCGGTCACTCCACAGATGATCGCACAGGGTGACTACTCTGAATTTGTTGACCGCCAGGTTCAGCACCTTCTGCATGATAATCCGGATGCACAGGCCCTCGTATTTGCAAATGATGAAATGGCATTTTCCGGATACCGCGTGTGTGAACAGCGTGGTCTTAAAGTTGGCAAGGATATCCTCATTACTGGTTTTGATGACTGCGAGCGTGCTTCCGGTATGGAGCCTCCTCTTACAACCGTTCAGCAGGATGGCGTCCTGATGGGAAAAATGGCTGTCTATGATCTGATAGCCAAACTGGAGGGCAGGGAAGTTTTGTCCCGAAGAGTTCCTGTTTCTCTATGTGTCAGAGAATCCTGTGGATGTCAGGAAAAAATTCCGGAAATCCGCAGTACTCCTGTAAACCTTACTGAACAGATTCATAAGTTAAATCGCACAATCACAAATATGAAACTTGAACTGATCAACTTTCAGAGAAAGTCCTGGTTTATTCCTTACTTAGCCAGAAATCTGAATGACTGTATGGATGATGAATATGCTTTTCTTCTGTCAGCAATGGAAAACATGCGTGAGCTTCGAACCAAATGTACTTACCTCTTTCTTCTGGATGAACCAGTCATCTATCATCAGAATGATGAATGGATATCTCCACAAAATCTTCGGCTTGCCTGCCTATTATCGAGACGAAGAAACAGCTGCTTTTCATCTTTATGACCGCCAGCCTGTAAACGCTGAAAATGGCATCTGTCAGTTAATGGCAGATAACGACCGTCACCAGTTTATGGTATTTCTGCTCTTCTCCGGAGAAAAACAGTATGGTCTTCTTGCATGCGATATCCAACCGGAAGAATTTCCGTTCTTCTATGTGATAAGCCTGCAGATTGGCCTTTCTCTTCATTATCTTGAAATCAGTAAAGTAGAAGTTCTCCGTCGTCAGGAAATGTCCAGGGATCTTGAGCTTGTCCGTGAACGTAACCGGGAACTTGGATTAATCTCCAAATATGATGAACTGACAGGACTTCTTAACTTAAGAGGTTTCACTGAACAGATCAAGAATTTTTGCAGCAAAAGCGAACATCAGCGCGCCTATATTATCTGCGCTGATCTGGATCACCTTAAAGAAATCAATGATACGTGGGGACATCCAGCAGGCAATTTTGCCCTGCGAAGTGTCGCTAATATTTTTAACGGCTGTCTCCGCAGCCAGGACATCGTTGCCCGCACTGGCGGTGATGAATTCCTGATCCTCCTTAACTGTCAGGAAAAAAACTTCCAGGATATTTTCCGCAAACGAGTCCGGGATGCATGTGCTGCTTTTAATGCAGAATCCGGCAAACCATTTCTCGTGGAGGTTTCTCTTGGAATCACCGAATTCAAGCCAAGCCCGGAAACAGATATTCCTGCGATCATCGAACACGCTGACAAAGACCTTTATGAAGCCAAAAAGCTCCGCAAAAACTCCGTTCGTCGACCGTAAAACGGGATGCAGTATATTTTAAAATGGTCGCCAATCTGGCGACCATTTCTGTATTTAAGCTTTAAATCAGATTCCATATGCACTAAGTATCTCAGCAATATCCGGCATCGGATCCTCCGGCATGGAACAGGTACCTCTCTTCACCTGCGCACCTTCGCGGCTTCTTCTTCGTAACCGGTAAGGTATAACTTACTCGGGTCATCCGGAAGCTCTTCAACAGAAAAGTATGCATGTTTAACCTCTGTATTCTGGTTTCGCCATACCCGGCACTCCAGTCCCAGTGTATCAACGAGTGCCTGAACGTCCAGCATCTGCTGCTTGCTACACTTTTCGTTCAGATCTATGTCTCTCAGGTATTCACATCTATCAAAGGCGTTATCCGAAATTTCCGGCAGCTCCAACCCATCCATATAAACGTAGGTAATAGGAGAATTGTTAAAGCAATTATCCCCTATCTTTTCCAAACTTGTCGGAAGAAATACTCTCTGTAATCTTGAAGCTTCCAGGATTGTCCACACCTATACATGCCTGCGCTTCACAGAAAGCACCTACCGGTACGGATTGTGCATACTTTGTAACATCTCCCGGATAGGAATATCCCATCTTGCCTGTGCTGTCCACAATTCCATCTTCAAGACTTACATACAGGCCGTCCATAATGCCATCTTCATCTACATATCCGATATTTTCATAGGTATATGTCACAACATATACTGCTGCCGAATTTTTATCACTGTATTCATTGCGGTCTTTTGTTTCTTCCACGGAATTGATCGTTATTTTAAACTGGCCTTCTACAATATAAGCCGTCTTAATGCAGCTGGTCTTCCACTCGATCAGATTCGTGCAAACTTAGGACATGCAAGCCTTACGACCACGTTGAGATACATATATAATCCACTTACACCAGAAGAAAGCCTGAAGCTTATGGAAAAAGCATTTGATGATTAAACATCCTCGAAATAGATAAGTCACAGGTTTTTACACAAACCTGAAAACGAAAAAAAGCCGGAAACCATTGATTTTTCAAGGTTTCCAGCTTCTTAAATTAGCGTGCGTTAGAGGTTGCTGCGTGCCAGTGGCACGCGTTTAGCAACGACCGTAGCGGAGCGGAGATCGAACCCGTTCGAGTCCGACCCGGACTCGAAAAAAAATAAGACACAGCTTAACGCTGTGTCTTATTTTTTATTAACGTGCGTTAGAGGATTCGAACCCCCGACCTTTTGGTCCGTAGCCAAACGCTCTATCCAGCTGAGCTAAACGCACATCTTTGTTGCTTTTCCTTTGTGATATTTCGTATCACCGCTGCAACAATATGTATGATACTCTAAGACCTATAAAATGTCAAGGGTTTTTTGAAAGTTTTTTTATTTTTTTTCAAAAATATTTTTTATTGCTATTTTTGATGCAAAAGCAACAGTTCTTTAGTTTCTCCGCAGTGCCTCGATCGGGCTTAATTTAGCGGCCTTTCTCGCAGGATAGATTCCAAAGAACACTCCCACTGCGCAGGAGAATAACGTTGCTGCCAGAACAGTTCCCACACTGATTCCTGGTGTGATCGTCATTCCCATACTGCCGCTGATCACCGCGCAGATCGCATAACCACCTGCAATACCAAGGACAATGCCGATCAGGCCACCCATAATGGTCAGAATCGCTGCCTCTGCCAGGAACTGCAGCATGATTGAAGAAGTTTTTGCACCAAGAGATTTACGGATACCGATCTCCCTGGTACGCTCTGTCACGGAAACCAGCATAATATTCATAACACCAATACCGCCGACCAGAAGTGAAATTCCCGCAACAAAAGAGATAAACGCAGTCACCATGCCAAGCATCTGATTCATGGATTTCATGATATCCTGAAAGCTCTGCACCTGGAAATAATCGTCTCCTGCGCTCTGATGACGGCGCTCAAGAAGATTCACGATCTTATCCGCAACCAACTGAGAATCCAGCGTCTTATCTGCCTGCACTATGATCTGATAAAATTCTCCGCTGCTTCCTGTGAAATCATCCATTGCTGTATACGGCACATAGATAGTCACAGGCATTCCCTCATAGCTGTAGCTTACAAATGTTCCGTTCTCCTTCTGGGTGGTAACACCGCAGATGCGGAAAGTTTTGGTCAGATCATAGCAGGTGACATCCAGCGTCATTCCCACTACATCATCCGTTCCGAAAAGACGTTTCGCATCTGCATCGGAGATCACGCAGACATTCTTGCCTTCCTCAACCTCTTTTGCTCCGAAATAGCTTCCGTATTTCATTGTTGCATTATCCACAAGCTTGGCATCCTGGGCCTCTCCAGTTACAGACAGGGAAAAATTTCCTTTGCCAGTCACAGTTTCTCCGGAATAGGAATCAGACACATTAACGCCCTCTACTTCCTCCAGCTCCCGGACAGCATCAATGTCCTCCGGCTCTATCCACACTCCGGCTGTAGTGGCCTCGTCACTGCAGTAAACAGCGATCTGTCCGCCGCCGATATCATTGATCTCACTGTTCATCTGATTCTTCGTACCTTCACCGATAGACACAATGGCAATCACCGATGCGATACCGATAATGATACCCAGCATGGTAAGAAAAGATCTTCCCTTATTGGCCATGATATTGTGGATTGCCATTTTGATATATTCATAAATATTACTCATTGGCAGTCTCCTCAGCATCTGCTGTTCCATCACTGCTGTCTGCCAGTGCAGCCTGGGCAGTCATTCCCTCTTCCAGAGAACCAAGATCCTCGATCACCTCGTCACCGGCTTTGATTCCGTCTGTAACCTCAACAGCATCCTCAGAACTGATTCCTGTTGTGATATCCTGTCTTGTGATCACACCATCCTTCAAAACATAGCAGAAAGATCCATCTTTGCCGATATTTACAACGCCAGCCGGAAGTGTTACCACATTTTCTGCCTTCTCCGCATAGATCTTTACCTTGGCATCAACACCCAGGAAAATATCCTCATCCGGTTTATCAATGCTGACAGTTGCTGAGATCAGTGTGGATCCTTTCTCATTTGTTGTTGCAAGATGACTGATCTTGGTTACTTTTCCAGTGTATTTCTTATCACCAATGGTAATGTCTGCAGTCTGGCCTTCTTTTACTTTTGCATAATCATATTTGGATACATTAATATCAACGCTGACCTTATCTGTGCTCTGCAGGGTAAAAAGCTCCATTCCCTGTGTCACAGTCGCACCCTGCTGTACAGCTGTCTTGGAAATAACACCATTGAAATCGGCCTTGATTCCTTTTTTACCCTCTGCAACAAGCTCCTTGGCTGACTTCGCATCCAGCTCGGTCAGGTTGTTGGTAAGACGCAGCTTCTCTTTCTCTTCCTTGGTAAGGCTTGTAGAATCTGCCTCTGCAATGGATTTCTGAGATGCAAGATCGGACTGGAGGTCAGCAAGATCGGAGCTTGCCTGTTCAATGGCATTCTCGATCCCTGACGTATCAACGGAACTGTTTACTGCTGCTGAAGTATCGCCTGCCTGATCTGTAAGATCCTGTCCGGAACCTTCTGTTCCGTCTGTCACAAAATCCTCCTGTCCGGTGCTGGCAAAATCCGCATACTCCGGCATTTGGGGCTGGTTCGCCTTTTTGTCCTCATACGCTTCTTTTGCCTGCTGGCTGTTGATCTCAGCCTGGCTTCTTGCTGCCTCAGCATCATCCAGAGCCTGTGCATTCTCATCAGAAGGATCTGCCTGCCACTGTGCAAAAGCCATCTGATAAGCAGTATCTGTCTGATTATATACGCCCTGTGCCTTGATATAAGCAGTATTCAGCTCTCCAAGCTCTTTCTGGTACGCAGGAAGTGTCTTGGTCTGATATGTATTCAGTGCATCTGCATAAGCTCTCTGACTTTCCGCCTCAGCCTGAGCCTGTGCGTCTGCTTTCGCCTGTGCCTCAGCGGCAGCCTGTGCAGCCTGAGCCTGAGCTGCTGCCTGTGCGTCGGCCGCTGCCTGAGACTGAACAGCTGATAACTGTGATTTCAGTGATGCAAGATAATTCTGCTTGTCTTTTACCTGCTGTTCCAGAGTAGCAACCTTGGATTTCGCATCTTTCTGCTTCTGGTCTGCCTGATTCGATTTATTAATGGAATTCTTATAATCATATTCGCCGGACTTTACATTCAGCTCTGCCTTCTGATTATCCCGCTCCAGATCCTTCAGTTCAAACTCCACAAGCTTCGTTCCTTTGGAAACAGAATCTCCGTCTGCAAAAGACACCTTTTTCACCTGTGCATTTACCGGTGAATAAAAAGTCTTCTGCTCATCACTGACTACAGTACCTGTGGCATCTACGATTTCCTCCACATCTCCTGTCTCAGCTTTTGTGACAGAAACCTGGGGAAGCTGTGCTTCTCCTCCTGTGCCGCCTGTCACTAAATAAACACCGCCTGCCACTACAGCTGCTGCAACAATACCGATCGCGATCTTTTTACCCTTTTTACCCTTTTTCATCTTTCTTTATGCCTCCTCGACAAATTCTTCATTAAGCATATCTGACTCAATCTTTCCATCCATGATACGTACTACCCTTTTAGCCTGGGCTGCAATTCCATTGTCATGAGTGATCAGGATCAGTGTCTCTCCTAATCTGTGCATACCTTTAAGGATCTCCATGATCTCCCTACTTGAGGCAGAATCCAGATTTCCAGTCGGCTCATCTGCCAGGATCACCGGAGGTTTCGCAGCAATGGCCCTTGCGATAGCAACTCTCTGCTGCTGTCCTCCGGACATTTCACTCGGCTTATGGTCCATACGTTTCTCAAGTCCTACCTTTTTCAGGGATTCCACCGCAAGCTTCCTTCTTGTTTTCCGGTCGATCCCGCGGTAGATCAGCGGAAGCTCTACATTCTCAATAGCTGTAAGATTCGCGATCAGGTTAAAACCCTGAAAAATAAAACCAATTTCTTTATTCCTGACTACAGAAAGATCATTATCCTTCATCGTAGATACATCTGTTCCATTCAGATAATATTTCCCGGAAGTGGGCACATCCAAACATCCCAGCATGTTCATAAAGGTGGATTTTCCAGAACCAGACTGTCCGATGATCGCCACAAACTCGCCTTTTCGTATCTCAAGGTTCACATGATCCAGTGCACGTACCTCGTTTTCTCCGGGATTATAGATCTTGCACAGATCCACCACCCGTACCAATGTTTCTTCCATGTCTCCTCCTCTTAGCTGTAAAGCGGATATCTGCCATCCGCTTTCGCTGTTTACATATCAAACGGATATCCGCAATCCGCATTCGTCACGTAGCTCTCACCGAATAACCGCTTCGCAGTTTATTTGATTAAAAATACAGAGCAGTATCTGCAGGGGAACAGGCTGCTCTGTTTTATTACCGGGGAAAAATCCCTCTCATTTATTCATAACGAAAAACATATCTGAATGGATTCAGATCCTGAACAGAAATTTTTTATGCTTCAAGAAGAAATGCCTTGTACGCTTTATATGCCTCGTATACATCTGCCTTGCTTGTAACTTCCCACGGAGAATGCATGCTCAGCACAGCCACACCGCTGTCAATAACTTCCATTCCATAAAGTGCGGCAATGTAAGCAATGGTTCCGCCACCGCCAAAATCAACTTTTCCAAGCTCTGCTGTCTGGAAAGCAACATCGTGATCATCAAAGATCTTGCGTACTCTTGCAACATACTCTGCGTTGGCATCGTTGGAACCGGATTTACCTCTTGCTCCGGTGAACTTATTGAGAACGATACCTCTTCCAAGATACGCTGCATTCTTTTTCTCAAAGGCCTCACTGTACGCCGGATCATAGCCTGCACTTACGTCCGAAGAAAGCATGCTGGAATTGCGAAGTGCTCGTCTCACTGCCAGCTCAGAATAGCAGCCCATTCCATCCAGAAGCTCTGCCACACTGTTCTCAAAAAATCTGGACTGCATACCGGTTGCACCAACGCTTCCGATCTCTTCTTTATCTACCAGCAGGCAGCATCCTGTACGCTTCGGTGTCTCATTCATCTCAAGCATTGCTGCAAGGGAGGTGTAAGCACAAACCCGGTCATCCTGTCCGTAAGCTGCGATCATGCTTCTGTCAAGTCCGCATTCTCTCGCCTTGCCGGCCGGAACGATCTCAAGCTCTGCTGAAAGGAAATCTTCCTCCTCAATACCATATTTCTCATTTAAGATCTTCAGAACATTCTGTTTCACAGCTTCTTTCTTCTTGTCATCCGGAAGATCAGCAAGCGGTCTGCTGCCAATGAGAATATCGAGGCTCTCACCCTCGATCACCTCTGCAGCCTTCTTCTGAAGCTGCTTACCTGCAAGGTGGATCAGAAGATCTGTGATATAAAGAACCGGATCGTCCTCATCCTCGCCAATACTTATGTCAACTACACTTCCGTCTTTCTTTACAACAACGCCATGCATAGCCAGCGGCAATGTTACCCACTGGTATTTCTTCACACCGCCATAGTAATGGGTATCCAGATAAGCCAGATCTGTGTCCTCATAAAGCGGATTCTGCTTAATATCAAGACGCGGGGAGTCAATATGTGCGCAAAGAATGCTCATGCCTTTGGAAAGCTCCTCTGTTCCCACATGAAACAAAGCTACGATCTTCTTCATGCCAACTGCATAAACCTTATCGCCAGCCTGGATCTTGTCTCCTCTGGAGATCTTCGCCTCAAGTGCCTCGTAGCCTGCTGCCTCTGCCTGCTTCACGATCTCTGTAACGCACTCGCGCTCTGTTTTACCTTTATTGAGAAACTCTCTGTAAGCCCTGTTAAGCTTCTCCATCTCATTTTCATCTGCTTCCTTATAGGAAAGCCATGCGTTTCTTCTTTCCATCTGATGGTCCACCTTTCTTCTATAAGATTGCGGATCCTGCCTGCAAAAAAATCTGACAGTTTCCGTTTCTCATCATATTATCTGCAATCTGTCTACTATTATAGGTCAAACAATTTTAAATTTCCACCGCAATTCCCATTCTTTACAAAATCTTTATGATTCGCTATAGTAATTCTTAAGAAATTCAGGAGGAAAAAAACATGCAATCATCCGATCAGCTTCAGACGCTGCTTCATTCTGTTAACCGAAAAAGCTATCCGGCATACAAATCTCTTCGTGGTGCTTACCAGTTTGACAGATATATTTTGTCCATTGACCATGTGCAGGGAGATCCCTTTGCTTCTCCTTCTCATATCAGTGTGAAACTTACTCACCGGGATACCGGATTTCCTGCGGAGTATTACAAAGGTACCCTTACCCGCATCACACTTGGCGATTTTCTTAACCGCCAGTTTGAGCAGCAGATCAGCCGCTACACCTTCCGGGCAAAAGGCTCCGGAAAAAGCGGTCTGATTTCTGTCAGTCACTGTGGTCAGGAAGTCCTCGCACGCACAGCCTGTGAAGTGACCGAAAAAGGCATCACAGCCCGTTTCTTCATCGGATTCCCGGCTAATGGCCGCACCATCAACTCTCCCGAGCTTGAAAAAATCTTCTTTGATTTTCTCCCGGTATGTATCCACAAAGCATTTTTTTACCGGAATCTGGATGCCGGCCGACTGAAACAGGCTATCGAACTTGCTGAAGACCAGGAATATATCCGCAAGGAACTGCACAGACGTTCCCTGGCAGCCTTCATAAATGACGGTGCAATACTTCCCCGAGAGAGCGGTATTTCCTCCCGTCCGATGAAAGATTCCGTTCCTTTTGTTTCCCCGGAGCACTTACGTATTTCTCTTGATCTGCCCCATAAAGGAACCATCACAGGCATGGGGATTCCATGCGGCATTACATTGATCGTAGGCGGCGGATACCACGGCAAATCCACCCTTCTCAATGCTCTGGAGCTTGGTGTTTACAACCATATTTCCGGAGATGGACGGGAATATGTGATCACGGACGATTCTGCCCTGAAGCTGCGCTCAGAGGATGGACGTTTTATTAAAGACGTGGATATCTCACTTTTTATCAACGATCTTCCAAATAAAAAAGACACACGCTGTTTTTCCACAGAGGATGCCAGCGGCAGCACCTCTCAGGCTGCCGGTATTATTGAAGGAATGGAAGCTGGAAGCAAAGTTTTTCTTCTTGATGAAGATACTTCTGCTACAAATTTTATGGTGCGGGATTCTTTCATGCAGCGGGTGATCTGCCGGGAAAAAGAGCCCATCACGCCATTCCTGGAATGTGCCCGGGATCTGTATGAAAAGGCTGGGATCTCCACAGTTCTGGTTGCCGGAAGCTCCGGAGCCTTTTTCCACATTGCAGATACTGTGATCCAGATGGATAACTACCGCCCTGTTGACATCACTACTGCCACACATAAGCTTTGCAGCGAATATCCGCTTTCTGCTGCCGAGCCCCCATCGTTCCATATGCCTGACAGCCATCGTATCATGACAAAAGCCAAAGCCGCACCGTCCCGTCACGGCCGCCCCGGCCAGCCGGAACGCCTGAAAACAAAAGTTCATGGAAAAGACAGCTTCTCTCTTGGAAAAACAGAAGTTGACCTCCGCTATATCGAGCAGCTCACAGACTCCGAGCAGACCGCTTCCCTGGCACTGCTTCTGAAATATGCCATTGAGCACCTCATTGACGGAAAACATACTTTGCCGGAGATCGTTGCTTATCTGGATACACAGCTCCATAAACAAGGCCTGGCGTTCTTCTCCGAAGGAAATTATATTCCCTGCGGTTATGCCATGCCACGTATTCAGGAAATCTATTCCTGCTTTAACCGCTACAGACGCCCTTGATCCAATAATTACTCACTTTTATCCGTAACTCAAAACCACCGTTCTGTCGGCTCTGTCTTGCTAACTGAACGGTGGTTTATCTTCATACATATTTTAGGGAAAGGAAAGAGTTTTTCTTAAGAGCTTCTGTTCTCTTAAGATGTTTATATCATACAGGATAAATGTGAGAGAAATTTGTACAATTTCTAATAAATTTATAAAATTTATTAACGAACTGTAATCATTTCCCAAAATAATCCTTTCATCCGGTACTTCGGACTGTTTTTCACAAAAATCAGTCGTGTCTCTGCTCCTGATTATCGTATGTCTCACAGAATCTGGCGGCAAAAGCCGGGGGCTCCTGGTGTGCATAGAGATGTGAGATATCTCCGAAAGAACTCATACGGAAGGATGCAATGCCTTTACGGCGTTCCTCCGTTGCCAATGTGCTCACAGATGACGGTGCAGCGCAGAAATTCTGCAGCATCACCAATGGTGAAATACTGAGAAGATAGCTGATCAGCACACAGCTTACTCCAAAATGGCAGAAGAAAACCAGCGTATCTTCGTTGGCTTTCTCTGCTCTGTAATAATGTCCTTCACGGACATATCCATGCTCGGCCAGCACTTTATCAAAACTCTGTGTTACCCAGTCATATTCTTCCTTCATATGACCTTCCTGCAAAATATCATTATCCCACCAGCGGTCAAAACTGTAGAAATTCTCCACTTTCGTCCAATCCTGCGGAAGCCAGTCCCAGGGAATGATCTTCTCACCGTTTCTGTCCGGTCTTCTGATCTGAACATCAAACTCTCTCAGCCACTTACACTCTGTCGCTGATCTGCCTGTTTTTTTCAATGTGCAGGAAGCAGTATCCTTCGCTCTTCCAAGCGGTGAGACATAAAAATCCCTGACATCAAGTGCAGCGATCTTCTCGGAGAGAAATTCCGCTTCTTTCCAGCCCTTTTCTGTCAGGGAATCTATTGTATAATCCGGGTCTCCATGTCGTATAAAAAGTAATTTCATCTTTTTTGTGTCCTCCATTTTATAACCTGGATTTCCATTATATTCTTATTTTTTCTGTTGTCAATTCCTGTTGTCTTTTTTTCAGCTGTTCAGGCTTCACTCACAGCTTTTTTCTTCGCTGCATTCTCCTGCTCTCTCAGCTCGTGAACCGCCTTTTTCAGCGCCTCAAAGCTCTCTTCACTGATGATATGCTCGATCCGGCAGGCATCGTGAAGAGCTGTTTTTTCCTGGACTCCCAACATGATCAGCCAGGAAGAGATCAGCTGATGACGTTCGTATACCTTGTCTGCGATCTTATGACCTTCCTCCGTCAGACGGATATCTCCGTTATCTGCAACTGTGATCAGATTCTTCTGACGCAGATTTTTCATGGCAACACTGACGCTCGGCTTCTTAAAACCCATCTCAGCCGCTATATCCACCGCTCTCACAAGCGAGCTCCTGTTTCCCAAAATCAATATGGTTTCCAGATAATCTTCTGATGATTCATTTGATCTCATGCTATTTACACCTCCATCGGTTTGTTTAAACTAACCAAGTTAATCATAGCATACTTTCATTGATTGGGCAATGGTTTTCCGAGAAAAAAAGCCTGACAGCTTTTACTGCCAGGTCTTTATCATTTTTTGCTGATTTCTTCTGCCACAATCTGAATACTCTGATCTGAGCAGCGCTTTAACATTCTGGAAAGCTCCAGAAGTTTTTCCCTGGAATAATTTCCCTTAAGCAGTTCTCTGTAGCCCTGCATCTTCATTCCGGTCAGGATATGTACCAGATCATTATCTGCTTCTTTTCCGCATTTTTTCCGGAAATTCTCCTGAAGAAGCTGTTCCATTTTTGTGCAGGTATCCTCCCAGAAATTTTCGTATCTGGTTCCTTCTGCACCTTCCATGAGAATTCTCGCAATGTCTCTGTTTTCCCAGACAAATTCCATAAAAAGCTGATCGTATTCTTCTGATATCGTCTGCTCTTCGTTTTGGGAATCTGTCAGTTTCCCGGCTATCTGCTCCATTTCTCCGACCGTTTCCTCCACGATCTCCTCAAAAAGAGCTGCTTTGCTTTCAAAAAAGAAATACAAAGCTCCCGTAGTCACATCTGCTTTTTTGCAGATGGCACGAAGAGAGGCTTTCAGAAACCCTTTGTCCCTGAATTCTTCCTTTCCAGCCTCCAGAAGTCTGCTCCGCACAGCACTTTCTGTTTTTTCCATATTGTACGCACTCCATTATTTATTTCCTGCTTACTCCGCCTGCAGGAAAATTCCGCTTATTTCTGACCTATATCTACACTCAAAATTATATTATAGTCATAATAGATTGTTATTAATATATCAATAGGTCATACGGATATTTTATAATAAATCTTGTTAAAATGGAAGAGTTGCTGAGTAAATTCTCTTCACTTATTTGCAGCTTGCCTCGTGACCAGCAACTCTCCTTGTGATGTATACAATTTATGCTAACTGCATAAATCCACACGGTATGTCATCACGCCCTATATCATGGGAGAATCTCCGCGATCCGTGACGATCTCATATCCTACGGATCTTGCACGCCTGGAAAGGCATCCTCTGCACTCCGCAGCTTCTTCACCTGTGCATATCTTGTTATCATAAAGTTCATACTGTTTTCGATTTTTTACAGGGGAAAGGTTCGGCATCACTACATTGGCTCCTGTCTGAAAGCCCTTTTCCCGTCCTCTTGGGTCAAGAGTGCCCAGTGCTGTTGTAGCCGGAAGAAGAACCTTCGGCAGCATGATCCGGATCACGGATAACAGTAAAAGCGTCAGCTCCACATTTCCCGCCTCTTCCTCTGCAAATTTTGTGTCATGATGGGGAATAAAAGGCCCGATCCCTACCATATGCGGATTTAGTTCTTTCAGAAAAACAAGATCCTCTGCCAGATTTTCCATTGTCTGCCCCGGTGCGCCCACCATAAAGCCAGCTCCGATCTGGTAGCCCAGCTCTTTCAGATCATAAAGACACTGCTTCCGGTTGGAAAGACTTAGATTCTCCGGATGAAGATAACGGTAATGATCTTCATTAGCTGTCTCATGTCGTAGAAGATAACGGTCTGCTCCTGCTTCCCGGAATTTCCGGTAGCTCTCTTTCGATTTCTCACCAATAGACAGGGTAATCGCACAATCCGGATAATTCTTTTTTATTGTTTGGATTATGTCAACCATACGTTCATCATTAAACCACGGATCTTCCCCTCCCTGGAGTACAAACGTTCGAAATCCCAGCTCATGTCCATTTTCACAGCACTGAAGGATCTCCTCTTTTGTCAGACGGTAACGTACCGCATTGGTATTGGAACGGCGGATGCCACAATAATAGCAGTCATTTCTGCAGTAATTGGTAAATTCCACCAACCCTCTTGTATATATTTTATTTCCAAAATATTTCTTCTGAATGCGGACAGCTTCCTGTTTAAGAAGATCTATCGTCTTCTGATCCTTATACAGCTTCAGAAGCTCCGGATATTCCTCCTGATCAAGCTGTCCCTGTTTAATAAATTTCTCTGCAATCCCCATAATTTACATACCCTTCTCTTTTATTTACAAAAGCATTTATACAGCATTTCCGGAAATCAATGCATCAAGTTTTGACTATTCTCCTCTGTTATGCTTCTGTTCTCTCACCAGATCTATCTATGAATATATTTTATCATAAATAATCTGACTATTCTATAAAAAAGAATCTTTCGCGAACTCAGTTCTGACATAATAAAACGGATACCATACAATAACTGCACAGCATCCGCTTCCATCATAATATATAACTATCGCACTCCCATAAATTACTATAATTCCTGATTACTTGATCAGATCTTTCACAACCTCACCTGCAATGATCAGTCCTACCACTGACGGAACAAAAGCATTGCTTCCCGGCACCTGGCGGCGCTGAGTACATTTTCTTTCCGTTCCCGGCGGACAGATACAATGTGATTTGCAGCTAATTGCCATATCATCAATTGGTGTCACAGGTTTTTCCTGGGAATAAACGACTTTCAGTTTCCTGATCCCACGTTTCTTCAACTCACGGCGCATAACTTTTGCCAGAGGGCAAACGGATGTCTTATAGATATCTGTCACCATAAAGCCGGTAGGATCCATCTTGTTTCCGGCTCCCATGGAACTGATGATCGGTGTTCCGCTGGCCTTAGCCTGCTCTGCCAGCATCAGCTTGCCTGTTACTGTATCAATGGCGTCTACAACGTAATCATACTGTGAAAAATCAAAGGAATCTGCTGTTTCCGGTACATAAAAAGTCTTATGAATATTTACTACTGCATCCGGATTGATCTCAAGGATACGGTCTCTTGCAACATCTACCTTATATTTACCAACAGTTTTTCTGGTTGCGTAAATCTGACGATTGATATTTGTCAGACATACTTTATCGTCATCGATCAGATCCAGTGTTCCAACACCGCTTCGTACCAGTGCCTCTACTGTATATCCGCCAACGCCGCCAATTCCAAATACAGCAACTCTGGCATTCTTCAGTTTCTCCATTCCTTCTTTTCCAATCAATAATTCTGTTCTTGAAAACTGGTTCAGCATTTTTGCATTTCTCCTTATATTTTGTGCTTGTTCTGTTATATTTACATATCGTTTTCTGCTCTGTTTTTATGACTGCCAGGATTCTATCATTTATATATGTCCTTGTCAATATCCCTACTGATATACTAGGAATATATAGTATAAAAAAAGATTCCCTGTTTGGAATCTTTTTTATACTGCGGGTAGCCGGACTTGAACCGGCACGGAGTTGCCCCCGAGAGATTTTAAGTCTCTTGTGTCTGCCTATTCCACCATACCCGCATATTCAATTAAATTGTTCAAAAATGGGGCCTATAGGGCTCGAACCTATGACCCTCTGCTTGTAAGGCAGATGCTCTCCCAGCTGAGCTAAGACCCCAAATATGAACGACCCAGAAGAGACTCGAACTCTCGACCTCCGCCGTGACAGGGCGGCGCTCTAACCAACTGAGCCACTGGGCCATACAAATATAAAACTTATAAAATGGACCTTCGGGGACTCGAACCCAGGACCGACCGGTTATGAGCCGGTTGCTCTAACCAACTGAGCTAAAGGTCCAAAAAGCCGATGATCGGACTCGAACCGATAACCTGCTGATTACAAATCAGCTGCTCTGCCAATTGAGCCACATCGGCGTATTAACACCCAATGTTGAATCGAGTCAAATGAAAATCCCGTTTAGTTTTAAGTGACTCCAAGGGGATTTGAACCCCTGTTACCGCCGTGAAAGGGCGGTGTCTTAACCGCTTGACCATGGAGCCATATTTTTTATTTGTTTTTCGCTGTTTCGTATTTCCCTCAGCGACGAGTTAAATAATACCATACCTTTTTTATAATTGCAAGCATTTTTTTGAAAAATTTCAATTTTTTTTACAAACCTGCAAAACATGCCAAAACTCCTTATAAAATAAGCTTTTCAGGGGCTCCCTTTCTCTCTCAGAAATGATTCTTCAAAAAATTTTTTTCTGTTTTTTCGAACATTGACATTATTTTTTCCCTGTATATAATTGAAAGTATAGCAGCATTCAAATCCGACAGCCGCTATAATAATATATGAAAGGATGACTACAATGAAAGTTTTATTACTGAACGGCAGCCCACGCAAAGAAGGCTGCACCTATACAGCACTTACAGAAGTTGCAGAAACCTTAAAGAAGAATGGTGTGGAAACTGAGATCTTCCAGGCTGGTGATCCTTCCAGGGAAAATATTGCTGCAGCCGCAGCTATTATGAAAGAATCAGATGCTCTTGTTGTTGGCTCTCCCGTTTACTGGGCTTCCCCATCCGGACAGATCATCGAGTTCATGGATAAATTCGCTTCCATGGCCGGAAAGGATATGATCCATAAACCAGCCGCTGCTGTTGCTTCTGCAAGACGTGCAGGTACAACTGCCACCCTTGACGTACTGATCAAATACTTCACCTACCATCAGATGCCGGTTGTATCTGGTAACTACTGGACCATGGTACATGGCAATACACCGGATGATGTTCGCAAGGACGAAGAGGGCCTGCAGATCATGCGCACACTTGGAAATAATATGGCATGGCTTCTGAAATGTATTGAAGCAGGTAAAAACGCAGGAATCGATGCTCCTGAAACAGAGAAGAAAATCATGACTAATTTCATCCGATAAATAAGACGAACATTCTTTTAAATTATTTCCATATATAAGATATAGCCAGCAAGGAAAAGTGCTTCCTCTGCTGGCTATATTTATACCGTATTCACTATTCGAACGTATAAAATTTTATTACAGATCTTCTCCCAACGCTTTCATAACCTCATCCCTCAATGGAATCGATGCGGCAGCTCCCGGCCTTGATACAGCGATGGAAGAGGCTTTTGCGGCCATTCTGAGTCCCTCTGCCTGCTTCATTCCATCCAGGATAGATGCAATAAAATATCCGGTAAAAGTATCTCCTGCAGCTGTGGTGTCCACTGCTTTAACCTTGAAAATATTCTGTCTGCAGATACCCGTTTCATCCTGATACATGGAACCATCTCCTCCTAATGTCAGAACTACCGATGCTTTCGGATACATCTCTTTAAATTTCTCCAGGATCTTATCTGGTTCCTTCTCTCCTGTGATTTGTCCACCTTCGATCTCATTTACCAGAAACATACCAACTTTATTCAAATCACATTTTTTCAGATTATCATTATATGGAGATGGATTAAGAAAGATCTTCATCTCTTTCTGACTGGCTCGCTCAATAATGTAATCCAGTTCATTGATCTCATTCTGCAGAAGCAAAATATCTCCTTTTTCAAAATATTCTAATACCTCATCTGCAAATTCTCTTGTAATGCTTCTGTTAGCTCCGCCATAGAGAAGAATGCAGTTCTGTCCATTTTTGTCTACCTGAATCACAGTATGTCCGCATGGACCGGAAATTTGACGTATAAATTTTGTATTTACATTATTCTCCCTGCAGGCTTCCAAAAGGATCTCTCCTCCTTCACCGATCATTCCTGCATGATAAACCGTAACTCGCGCCTTTGCAAGTGCAATGGACTGATTTAATCCTTTTCCTCCACAAAAAATCTTCCTGTCTGTAGATGCCTGTGTTTCCCCCGGAATTAAAATACTGTTAACCTGATATACATAATCCACATTTAATGACCCAAAATTCAATACCTTCATAAAAACCCTCCATCTGTATTGTCTTATGTACTCTATATTTTATTATATACAAAAAAATCCTGCAAACATAAAGTTTACAGGAAATAAAAAAAAGCTCCCCCTGTTGGACTCGAACCAACGACACTGCGGTTAACAGCCGCATGCTCTACCGACTGAGCTAAGGAGGAATATTTAATTTAAGGCTTGTACCTTAAAAACTACATACATGTTTGTTGATGGTCAATCAAACTCTTCGAATCAATTCT
>NZ_JBWLUQ010000002.1:0-439564 GCF_056504635.1 Blautia sp. HA8986 | reverse complement strand
GCTTAAATTCAAAGCTTCGACTTACGTCTGACCTCTCCTCTTAACCTTCCAGCACCGGGCAGGCGTCAGCCCATATACCTCACCTTTCGGTTTCGCATAGACCTGTGTTTTTGCTAAACAGTTGCTTGAGCCTATTCTCTGCGGCCTGCTCTCGCAGGCACCCCTTCTCCCTAAGTTACGGGGCCATTTTGCCGAGTTCCTTGGCAATACTTCTTCCGCCGGCCTTAGGATTCTCTCCTCATCCACCTGTGTCGGTTTACGGTACGGGTACAGTATAAACAATAGCGGCTTTTCTTGACGCATGGCTCACGGGCTTCGCTACTAAATTTCGCTCCACATCACGTCTTCCCATTGCATGGCGGATTTTCCTACCATACTGGTACCTCGCTTGTACCGGACTTTCCATTCCCGGCTCCCGCTCTCCTTACGTGTCCCCACAGTTCTGTTATACTGCAGTACAGGAATATCAACCTGTTGTCCATCGGCTACGGCTCCCGCCCTCACCTTAGGTCCCGACTCACCCAGGGCAGATCAGCTTTACCCTGGAAACCTTGGATATTCGGCCTAGAGGATTCCCACCTCTATCTCGCTACTCATTCCGGCATTCTCTCTTCTATACAGTCCACAGCTCCTTACGGTACTGCTTCTTCCCATATACAATGCTCCTCTACCAATCCTTTCGGATTCCTTAGTTTCGGTGGCGCGTTTCAGCCCCGGACATTTTCGGCGCAGGACCTCTCGACCAGTGAGCTATTACGCACTCTTTGAATGTATGGCTGCTTCTGAGCCAACATCCTGGTTGTCTTCGAAATCCCACATCCTTTTCCACTTAACGCGCACTTTGGGACCTTAACTGTAGGTCTGGGCTCTTTCCCTTTTGACCGCCCAACTTATCTCGTGCAGTCTGACTCCCGGTGATATCTACACGGCATTCGGAGTTTGATATTCTTCGGTAGGCTTTGACGCCCCCTAGGAAATTCAGTGCTCTACCTCCGCAAGACTCACACCGAGGCTAGCCCTAAAGCTATTTCGAGGAGAACCAGCTATCTCCGGGTTCGATTGGAATTTCTCCCCTATCCACACCTCATCCCCACCCTTTTCAACGGATGTGGGTTCGGTCCTCCACTACCTCTTACGGCAGCTTCAACCTGGACATGGATAGATCACCCGGTTTCGGGTCTACTCCTACTGACTCTAGGCCCTCTTAAGACTTGGTTTCCCTACGGCTCCACACCTGAAGTGCTTAACCTTGCCAGTAAGCGTAACTCGCCGGACCGTTCTACAAAAAGTACGCGGTTGTGCATATAAAGCACTTCCACAGCTTGTAGACACAGGGTTTCAGGTTCTCTTTCACTCCCCTCCCGGGGTCCTTTTCACCTTTCCTTCACAGTACTATGCGCTATCGGTCACTAAGTAGTATTTAGCCTTAGGGGGTGGTCCCCCTTACTTCCCACAAGGTTCCTCGTGTCTCGTGGTACTCCGGATCCTGCTCAGTCAGCTTGGCTTTCACGTACGGGGCTTTCACCCTCTGTGGCCGGCTTTCCCAAAACCGTTCTGTTAACTTCGCTGAATCTTAAATGCAGTCCATGACCCCGGCATGCACGCACACCGGTTTAGGCTCCTCCGCGTTCGCTCGCCGCTACTTACGGAATCGATGTTTCTTTCTTTTCCTCCGGGTACTTAGATGTTTCAGTTCCCCGGGTTCCCTTCCATACGTTATGGATTGGCGTATGGATGCATGAGGTCTTCTCATGCGGGTTTCCCCATTCAGAAATCTCCGGATCACGGGATATTTGCTCCTCCCCGAAGCTTTTCGCAGCTTATCACGTCTTTCATCGGCTCTTAGTGCCAAGGCATCCGCCCTGTGCCCTTATTGCTTGACCTTTCGCTTCATCACCCTAGCGTAGGTGATGCGGTCTCTTGATTCTCTGTTGTATCACGCTACTCGCGTATCTTACAACGTGTGTTTGATTACTCTGTTCATAACAGATAAATCGATGTCTTCCTATCTTTGCGTTTGCATTAATTTCTTAATACTTTGCGTTTAAGGATATTTGATTAACTTAATCAAATTTCATGTATGCAGTTTTCAAGGTACAATGCTGACTGATGTTTTATCAGCCATCAGAACTCACAAACTGTTTTTGTAAACTCTGATCACTGGTAAAACCAGCTTTTATTCTCATCAGGATCTCTCCTGTTTTTCTTTTTTTGATCTGGCGCCCACCTGCTCTCCCACACCGTCTCCAGTGCAGTACCATCGGCCGATTGGGTCTTAACCGTCGTGTTCGGGATGGGAACGGGTGTGTCCCCCAACCGCATCGGCACCAGAAATCTTTCAGCTTGATAGCTAAACAGTAAAACACATTTCTTGTTTCTCGTACTTTTTTCCTTAGAAAGGAGGTGATCCAGCCGCACCTTCCGATACGGCTACCTTGTTACGACTTCACCCCAGTCATCGGTCCCGCCTTCGGCAGCTCCTCCCTTGCGGTTAGGTCACTGACTTCGGGCGTTACTGACTCCCATGGTGTGACGGGCGGTGTGTACAAGACCCGGGAACGTATTCACCGCGGCATTCTGATCCGCGATTACTAGCGATTCCAGCTTCATGTAGTCGAGTTGCAGACTACAATCCGAACTGGGACGTTATTTTTGGGATTTGCTTACCCTCGCAGGCTCGCTTCCCTTTGTTTACGCCATTGTAGCACGTGTGTAGCCCAAATCATAAGGGGCATGATGATTTGACGTCATCCCCGCCTTCCTCCAGGTTATCCCTGGCAGTCTCCACAGAGTGCCCATCTTAAATGCTGGCTACTGAGGATAGGGGTTGCGCTCGTTGCGGGACTTAACCCAACATCTCACGACACGAGCTGACGACAACCATGCACCACCTGTCTCCCCTGTCCCGAAGGAAAGGACACGGTTAAGTTCCGGTCAGGGGGATGTCAAGACTTGGTAAGGTTCTTCGCGTTGCTTCGAATTAAACCACATGCTCCACCGCTTGTGCGGGTCCCCGTCAATTCCTTTGAGTTTCATTCTTGCGAACGTACTCCCCAGGTGGAATGCTTAATGCGTTTGCGGCGGCACCGAAGAGCTTTGCTCCCCGACACCTAGCATTCATCGTTTACCGCGTGGACTACCAGGGTATCTAATCCTGTTTGCTCCCCACGCTTTCGAGCCTCAACGTCAGTTACCGTCCAGTAAGCCGCCTTCGCCACTGGTGTTCCTCCTAATATCTACGCATTTCACCGCTACACTAGGAATTCCGCTTACCTCTCCGGCACTCAAGACGGGCAGTTTCCAATGCAGTCCCGGGGTTGAGCCCCAGCCTTTCACATCAGACTTGTCCATCCGTCTACGCTCCCTTTACACCCAGTAAATCCGGATAACGCTTGCCCCCTACGTATTACCGCGGCTGCTGGCACGTAGTTAGCCGGGGCTTCTTAGTCAGGTACCGTCAATCTCTTCCCTGCTGATAGAAGTTTACATACCGAGATACTTCTTCCTTCACGCGGCGTCGCTGCATCAGGGTTTCCCCCATTGTGCAATATTCCCCACTGCTGCCTCCCGTAGGAGTCTGGGCCGTGTCTCAGTCCCAATGTGGCCGTTCACCCTCTCAGGCCGGCTATGGATCGTCGCCTTGGTAGGCCGTTACCCTGCCAACTAGCTAATCCAACGCGGGTCCATCTTATACCACCGGAGTTTTTCACACTGAGCCATGCAGCTCTGTGCGCTTATGCGGTATTAGCAGCCATTTCTGACTGTTATCCCCCTGTATAAGGCAGGTTACCCACGCGTTACTCACCCGTCCGCCACTAGAATTAAATCATATCGACCGAAGTTTCAATAAAATAATTCCCGTTCGACTTGCATGTGTTAAGCACGCCGCCAGCGTTCATCCTGAGCCAGGATCAAACTCTCTGATAAAATGTTTGATTCATTTACTCAAGACAACCGTTTGGCTATCTCTCGTTTTTACTGCTTTTGGTTTGTTTAAACCGTTCTTTAAATAAATGTAAAGAAATTTTCGAGAATCGTATGTGTTTCACTGTTTAGTTATCAAGGTTTGTTGTGTCTGTCTCTCAGACAGCTCGTTTATTTTATCTCATCTCTTTTTGTTTGTCAAGCACTTTTTTAAGTTTTTTTCAAACATTTTTGAGTTAAGATTTTGTTGTCGTTTCGTTGACGACTTGGATACTTTATCATATCTTCTGTCTTTTGTCAACAACTTTTTTATTTTTTCTGAAAGATGATATTGTTATCATTTTTTCAAAAACAATTTGTTCCCAACAACTCTGTTAGGATATCATCTTTTCAAATAGCTGTCAACATATTTTTTACTAAAAATCCATTTTTTTCCAAAAAATGTGTTTTTCAGCCAAAAACCGCACTCCGCAGGCACGATTTTCCCGGAAATCCGGTAGGATCATGTCTGCAGAATGCGGTTTATTCCTGCAAAGATTCGTATAAAGATATTTTTGTCGTAGAGAAAGTTTAATACTGTATCTCCTCTGATCAGCCTTAACCCTTCCTGTCCTATTTTCGTATTGCAGAGTATTGTCACTACAAGCATTGCCACCCATATGAAAATAATACATTTTCCTCCGCCAACCAATGCTCCTGCCATTTTATTTATCCCACACAGCACCGGAAGTCTCGCCAGAAGATCCAGTGCATAAGCAAACACATGAATCAGCACCGATGCCAGTATATAAGACACCAGAAAAGAAAGACAGTTCACCGCTATGTTAGCAAGATAATGCGAAACATACTCTCCGAATGTATTTACCGCAAGGGACTGATACACTGCTGCCGTATTATTATCTGCAATTCCGTTCTGCAGCAATCCAGGAAGATTCATACCGCTGATCAGTTCATTCTGCTGTTCTCCGTCCACTACAGTCTCCCCATCTGTCAGAGATTCCACAAAAGCTCCACTGACATCCTGGATCTTTTCATAAACAGATGTATTTTCCCGGATAAACGTATTCACATATGGGTTGATCAGCCATACCACCACAACAGACAACAGAACGAGTACCACCGACACTACTTCCTTTATGAAGCCGCGCCTGTATCCGTCAACCATGGAAAAGGCAAGCAGTACAAGCACAGCCAGTCCAAGCCATGTCCAGCTCATATCTGCCTCCTTAACTGAATTTGATAGTGCTAACTCCGTTGTCCATCACCATAAGATACTTATTCCAGCCGATCTTGAAGAAATCTCGGATCGTTCCATCCACACTTCCCATATATTTCTGCACGCCGCGACTGTTCATCACGCAGATCTGAGAACTGTTGTACATGATTATGTTACCATCGCTCATTTTGATGGTGCTGTATGCAACATTAAAATTCTTCCGGAATTTTAACTGACCGTTCATGCTATAGACTTCCATTGTATATTCACTATCTTTACTATTGTTCTTAAATACCAGTCCGATCCTCTGATCATCAAAAAATGTGCTTACGATCTCCTGTTTTACATTGATAGTTTTTACCTCTTTGGGAATCTGATTTCCCTGATAAGTAGAAAATCCATCATCCCGCAGAGCAATGTACTGACTTTCACTGATGCATTCAACCTGCGGAATCACCACATTTTCATAAGTGTAACCGCTCACGATCCTATCATCCTCGTTCTGTCCTACATCTCCATAATTATAAAAAGCAACATAGCTGGTAGTCTTGCTTCCATCTACATACTGGAATGTTACCATCATCACGCCATTATCAGAAACAGCAACATCCATCGGATATCCCGGATCATCTATCTTCGTAAGGTTTTCTGCTACCAGGCTTCCGTCTGAATTGTAAAAATTGATCCAGGTATTTTCATCATTGTCAAGGATCGCGGCTACCATTCCATTGGCTGCAACACGCACTTTTACAATGGAATAGGATGTTGTAACAGTTCCTGTAACACCTTTCTTATCGCAGATATAAAGAGATGTTCCCTCACTGTCTGCAATAACTGCCCTGCTTCCGTTAACATCTGCAATAGGATTCTGCATGGTATAGGTTTCATTCCACACTGTATTCATACTGCTGTCAACCACAGACACTCCATCCGGACTGTATCTCAGGATATCACCATCCATCTCTACATATTGAGTAGAAACAACATCTTCCTGTTCACTGGTATTCAGCACTTTATAACTATGGTAGCTCCGCTTCTCAACATAGAGAAAAACGAGGCATACTGCCGCTATCACCGCCACAACTGTGATCGCTTTTTTTCCTCTACCTGAAATCCTGCGGCGATGCGAATTCTTTCCACGGTAAACACTGCTTCTGTCAGCCTGTTCCTGAGCCAGCCTGGCTTTCTGCTTTATCAGCTTTTTACGCTTTTGTTTCTTTTGAAGTTTTTTTATGATATTCACAACTGTATCCCTTACCTTATCATTGATTGTAAACTGGTTTTCCAGTTATTATAGCACATTCAGTCAGGGTAAAACAATTACCTGCCCGGGATAAATAATTTCGTCAGCAGAAATTCCGTTCAATTTGCAGATTTCCTCCATAGCTCCCGCGTTTCCATAGCATCGCAGACTGATCTGGTACAAAGTATCTCCTGGCCGTATCACATATGTCGAATGTGTATTCTCTGCTGATGCTGCTGTTTCTGCTGTCTGCCGGGTATTCTGCTGTGCATTCTGATCTTTATCTGTGTCTTTGTCTTCATTTATATTTTTCTCAGATTTCTTCTCCGGGTAACTTTTCTGATTTTTTTTCGCTCCTGAACTTCTTGAATTATCCTCTGCAAATTTCTGAGCCTTTTCTGTTACAGATGGTGCCGGTGTCCGTGTAATATCATTTTTTCCGGCATCAGCAGGTGTCTCCGCGGCAGCCGGCCTGTCATCTTTCAGGGTTACTGCGGCAGTTATCGGTACGATCGATACTGACTTTTCCGGTACAGGAGCCACCTCGCCGGCAGGCTTTTCATCTGTACTGTTTTGTACTGCCACAGTTACTTCCGGTGTCTCCTGTGCGATCACTGCAGACGCAGTTGCAGCATCTTCCGGAATCCCGGAGCTGTTCTGCCGGTTCTGAAAAAATGCCACTCCGGTTGCCAGCACTGCCAGGGCCAGACACACCGTCGCTGCATAAGAAAAAACGGAAGTCTTTTCCTCCTCCCGTTCCTCCGGCTTTTTGCTGTCTATGATCTTGCGAAAATTCCGGACAGCTTTATCCTCTACTTTCTCAGATGTTTCCGGTCCGGCGTTCTGATTTCTTTCGATCATATACGTCTGCATCTGAGAATTTTTTTCATAATAAATGTAATAGCCCTCTACCTTCACCATCGTTCCGCCATCATAACGGAAAAATGCCTCATCACGTTCCACCGGTTCCATCAGTATCAGGATCTTTTCCCCTCCAAAATACCTTAAATGTGTTTTCACCAGCAGATCCGTGATCTCCACAGCCGACTGATGCTGTGCAAAGAACCATCCAACAATTTCCTGATCCGGAAAATATTTTTCTTTGTTTTCCTGCAGTCTCTGCCATATCTCTTCTGAAAAATCAATATGTTCCACCGTGGCTTCCATCTCGTCTGCAGCCAGTGCTCCTTTTACAAAAACACAGATCATATCCTCTGTCCATTTGATCTCACCTGTGAGAATAGCTACTTTTCCCTGCTCTTTCTCCTCTTCCGACAGCCGCTTCAGAAATGTATATACATAATCCTCCACATAAATTCTGTAATTTCCGTTGGCAAGTCCGATCTGCCGGACGTTTCTCGGCATGGAAAAAGTTTCCTGCACTCCATCCTGCTCTGCTGTTTCCTCCTTATAAATGACCTCTATCATCTTATATCACCCCTTCAGATAACAGCATAGCACAGGAAAAACGCGGAATTTATCATAATGTAAGATGCTTTTCCCATAATTTACCGACAGATTCTGCAACGTGCATATTTTTTCCATTTTCGGGATAAGATGAAGGGAAAAGAAAAGAATCGAGGTTCCCCATGGCTTTTTACATTGATTCAAATAAAACCGGTTCTTCCGGAGAAATTGCATATCTTTTAAAAAAATGCATTCTTCACTGTCCAAAAAAATGGACTGAGATTGTTTTTTTATGCATTGGCAGTGACCGGATCACCGGCGATTGCTTAGGCCCATATATAGGACACCTGCTTCACCCCCACGAAAGTCCGCGGATCTTTGTCTACGGAACGCTCTCCGACCCGGTACATGCCCTGAATCTGGAAAAATGCTCCAGGCTTATCGGACAGCTCCACCCTCATGCCCTGGTCATTGCTATCGATGCTTCTCTTGGACAAAAAAAGCACCTGGGCTATGTGACCATTGGAAATGGTGCACTGTACCCAGGTGCTGGTGTTCAGAAAAACCTTCCGCCTGTTGGAGATATCCACATCACAGGCATTGTGAACATTGCCGGAATGCTGGAACATCTCACTCTGCAGACAACACGGCTCTCCACCGTAGTAGCACTGGCAGATGCCATTGCCGAAGGAATTTTAAAGATCCTTCCCGCAGAGACAGATATAATCTCCTGTTGATTTACAAAGCGGAGCTTCTCATTCCGCTTTCGCTACATGTATAAAATCACTTCGCGATTTTATGCAAAGTCTTTAATCTGGCTGTAGATGCCATCTGCATCAAGACCATATTTATGAAGAAGCTCTGCTGCCGGACCGGACTCACCGAATACATCATGGATTCCGATACGTTTAACCGGTACAGGAGCCTTCTCAGCCAGGCACTCGCAGACAGCTCCGCCAAGACCGCCAATGATGGAGTGCTCCTCAACAGTTACAACCTTGCCTGTTTCTTTGGCAGCTGCAACAACAAGCTCCTCATCAAGAGGTTTAATGGTGTGGATATTGATAACTTTTGCATCGATTCCGTCTGCTGCAAGCTTCTCAGCTGCCTCAAGAGCAGGAGCAACGCAAAGTCCGTTTGCGATGATGGTAAGATCTTTTCCCTCGCGGAGAACGATACCTTTACCAAGCTCAAATTTATAATCTGGTCTGTCATTGATAACCGGAACTGCAAGACGTCCAAATCTCATGTATACCGGTCCCTGATGCTCATAAGCGGCCTCAACCATAGCCTTAGCCTCGATATCATCAGACGGGCTTGCAACAACCATTCCAGGAATTACTCTCATAAGTGCAAAGTCCTCAAGGCACTGATGTGTGGCACCGTCCTCACCTACGGAAATACCGCCATGAGTTGCTCCGATCTTTACATTAAGCTTCGGATATCCGATGGAGTTGCGAACCTGCTCATAAGCACGTCCGGCTGCAAACATAGCAAATGTACTTGCAAAAGGAACCTTGCCTGTGGAAGCAATTCCTGCCGCAATACCCATCATATTGCACTCTGCGATACCGCAGTCAATGTGACGCTCCGGAAATTCTTTCTTGAACATACCTGTCTGTGTAGCTGCAGCAAGGTCAGCGTCCAGAACGATAAGATTCTCGTGTTTTTTACCTAATTCTACAAGGGCACTGCCGTAGCTTGCTCTTGTTGCGATTTTCTTTACTTCTGACATAACGCTTCACCTACCTTCTCCAGATCTTCCATTGCCTGTGCATACTGCTCGTCATTCGGAGCCTTTCCGTGCCAGCCTACTGCGTTTTCCATGTAGGAAACGCCCTTGCCTTTTACGGTCTTCATGATGATAGCTGTGGGCATACCTTTGGTAGCTCTTGCCTCATCAAAAGCAGCTTTCAGCTGATCCATATCGTTGCCGTCAGCAACATTGATCACATGGAAATTGAAAGCTTCGAATTTCTTGTCAATCGGGTACGGGGAGCATACATCTGCAATATCACCGTCGATCTGAAGTCCGTTATTGTCCACGATCACAACCAGGTTGTCCAGTTTACGGAATCCTGCAAACATAGCAGCCTCCCATACCTGTCCTTCCTCAATCTCACCATCTCCAAGCAATGTATATACACGATAATCATCATTGCTCAGTTTAGCGGAAAGAGCCATACCTACTGCTGCAGAGATCCCCTGTCCAAGGGAACCGCTTGACATATCAACGCCCGGGATATGTTTCATATCCGGATGTCCCTGAAGGTAGGAACCAAGATGACGAAGTGTTTTCAGGTCTTCTTTCGGGAAGTATCCTCTCTCTGCAAGTACAGAGTAAAGTCCTGGTGCTGTATGTCCTTTAGAAAGAACAAAACGGTCACGGTCTGCTTTCTTAGGATCCTTCGGGTCGATGTTCATCTCCTCGAAATATAAGTAAGTAAACACATCTGCTGCAGAAAGGGATCCACCCGGATGTCCGGCCTTTGCTGCATGGACTGCTGTTACGATATCCTTGCGGACTTCGTTGGCAACTTTCTGAAGTTCTAACTTATCCATGTTATAAATGTCTCCTTTTTTGGTGCTCCGGTCATGCCGGAGTGTTTATATATAAAAGAGCTTCCAGTTAATTACTCACCGAATACTGCTTTGTAGTCAGCCTGGAATTTAGCGATACCGGCATCTGTCAGCGGATGATGTGTCATCTGCTCAATTACCTTGAACGGTACAGTAGCGATGTCAGCACCTGCAAGTGCACATGCTGTTACGTGCATTGGATGACGAACACTTGCTGCAATGATCTCTGTCGGGATATCTGCAACCGCAAACATCTCAGCGATCTGCTGGATCAGCTCAACACCATCTGTAGAAATGTCGTCCAGTCTTCCAAGGAACGGAGATACATATGTAGCACCTGCTCTTGCTGCAAGAAGTGCCTGGTTAGCGGAAAAGATCAGAGTAACGTTTGTCTTGATTCCCTCAGAAGAAAGTACTTTAACCGCTTTCAGTCCTTCTGTTGTCATCGGAATCTTAACAACCATGTTCGGATGGATCGCTGCGATCTCACGTCCCTCACGGATCATGCCCTCAGCATCTGTTGTTGTAGCTTTAACCTCACCGCTGATCGGTCCGTCAACGATAGTTGTGATCTCTTTGATTACTTCGTTGAAGTCTCTTCCCTCTTTTGCAATAAGGGACGGGTTGGTTGTAACACCACAAATAACTCCCATGTCATTAGCTTCTCTGATATCCTCTACTTTAGCTGTGTCGATAAAAAATTTCATTGTTTTTTCCTCCTGTTTACGTTCGTTCTTTTTCTTGATGATTTCATTATAACAAACTCATTGTGAGGGTCAAGGCTCTTATTTTTTATTAATAAATATTTTATTAATAAAGTTATGTTTTATTAACAGAGCCTGTCAATTTTTTCACCCATAACAGCTTACATTCATTTTCCAAAACCTCACACATTGCTGTAAATATCGGTTTTTTTAACTTTTACAATTAAATGTACTTGCGGAAGTCTCTCTATATATTATTATTAATAATTTATGCGCCATTATTTATTTTTCTGACGGCAGACCTATCTCAATCCACCTTTGCATACCCCGTTGTCCGGCGCATGATCAGCTTCGGAGTATACTCAATATTGTAAAGACTTGCAGGTCTTTCATCAAAATAAAATTTATCATTCATATCAATCTTCCGGATAACGATATCGCAGGCATCACGGCCTTTCAGCGCAACAAAATGATCGATAGTCGTCAGCGAAATTCTTTGGATACCGGAATAAAAAATATTATCACAGCCGATAACAGAAACATCTTTTGGCACATGAAGGCGCATCTCACGGAGCGCATCAATGGCTCCGATGGCCATCATATCATTCTGGCCTGCAATCGCTGTGAATTTTTTTCCTTCATTGAGAAGTTCCATGGTCAGATCATATCCCATGGCATACTCGGAATCCATACGGGGGATCTTTCTGTCATTGGATTCATCTGCCGCCTTGATGATCACATGATCTTTTTTTCCTTCTTTCTCGAATTCGCGTACAAAGCCTTCTACTCTTTTGGAGCGCTGCCACTGCCGTTTGGTAAGAGGCGGCGTGATAAAAGCCACGTCTGTATGTCCAAGATCCAGAAGATGTCTGGCCATCATTTTTCCCACTACGGAATTATCCTGATTAATGGCATCCACTGTGGTAGTTTTTTCTTTATTGCTGATGATGACCAAAGGGGTCTCTTTTGCAATCTTTTCCACCTGATGCTGAAAATCAGGATGAGGATTGCAGGTATAGATGATCCCACAGGGCTGCATGGTCTGCATCATCCGGAGATATTTCTCTTCCAGTCCGGCATCTCTCTGGGTATTGCAGATAAACACTCCGTAGCCCTGTTCATTTGCCACGGCTTCAATACCCTGAAGGAGCAGTACATAGTAGGGGCTTGTGAGCGTAGGACAGAAAACAACGATCAGTTTTTCTTTCGGGCTGTCTTTCCGCTTCCGGCGCCCCGGCAGCTCATAGCCCAGATCTCTTGCCGCCTGCTCTACACGTTCCACCGTTTCCCTGGAAAAAGAAACATTATATTTCCGGTTCAGGACCATGGATACGGTTGCCTGGGAAACCCCGGCACGCGCTGCCACGTCTGAAGAAGTTGTTTTCTTTTTAGCCACCGTCTCACCTCCTCCGGCACGAAAATACCGCCTCAGTCAGTCGTATATTCGGATTCCTCATTCGTTTAAAGTTCCACTCTTCCCTCAAGTGCACGGAGAAGTGTCACTTCATCAATGTATTCCAGGTCGCCGCCCACCGGAACTCCACTGGCAATACGGCTGACCTTGATCCCTGTGGGCTTGATCAGCTTACTGATATACATCGCTGTTGTCTCGCCTTCAAGACTTGAGTTGGTCGCCACGATCACTTCCTTTACATCTCCCTGAAGACGTGTCATCAGCTCTTTCAGCTTGATATCATCCGGTCCGATTCCCAGCATCGGGGAGATCGCACCATGAAGCACATGGTAAACACCGTCAAATTTTCCGGTTTTTTCGTAGGCTGCCAGATCTCTTGTGTTCTCAACTACCATGATGGTGCTGTGATCACGTTTCGGATTGGCACAGATGGGACAAAGTTCCTGATCTGTCAGTGTGTAGCAGCATTTGCAGTACTGAACATTCTGCCTTGCATCCGTGATGGAAGAAGTCAGCTGCTCCACCTGGTCTTTCGGCATGTTCATGATATGAAACGCAAGACGCTGTGCGGATTTGGCTCCGATTCCCGGAAGATGGGATAGCTGCTCAATAAGTTTATTGATATGGCTGCTGTAATATTCCATCAGAAAGGAAGGCCTCCGCCCAGTCCTCCAAGACCACCTGTAAGTTTAGACATAACTGCCGCAGACTCAGACTCAACCTGACGAAGAGCTTCGTTGGTTGCTGCTGCAATCATATCCTCAAGCATCTCGATATCATCCGGATCTACAGCTTCCTCGGAAAGTGTAACTTTTGTTACTTCACGTTTTCCGGAAACAGTAACGGAAACAGCTCCGCCGCCTACTGTTGCTGTGAATTCTTTTTCCTCGAGAGCCTTCTGGTTCTCTTCCATCTGGCGCTGCATTTTCTGCGCCTGCTTCATTAGATTGTTCATATTCCCCGGCATACCCATACCTGGGAATCCACCTCTTTTTGCCATAAAAAAGTCCTCCTGATTTTTTTAATTTATACTTCGTCGTCCGGGTCTTCTTCCACTACGATATCCATATGGATGTTCTCCCGGAGTGCATCGTCTACTGTGATCTGTGCGAGATTGGTATGCTGATGTTTATTGGCTACCAGCATATGTATCTCAACTTTTTTCCCTGTGCGGGCTGCGATAATGTCCTGAAGCTCCTGCTGGGCTTCCGGATTATCCACATAATTCTGTCCCAGAAAATCCTGAAATTCCACAAAAAGTACGGGATCTCCGGTCTCTCCGTTATACTTGGGGATTGCTCTCTGCAGTGACTGTTTAAAAAGTCCTGTTGTCTGCCCCACAATGGCACGCCATCCTGCAACGATCTTCTGAAGATCCTCCGGTGCTGCTTTCTGTGGTGCCGGCTGCTGACTCTGCACTGCACTGCCTGCTGCCATTCCCGGTTCCTGTGCTGCTCCGTCACCGCCATCGCGGACGATCACCTGCTGAACAGGACGTTCTTCGATCTGTTTCTCCAGAACACGGATACGGTCCAGAACGGAGTCCAGATTGGTCTCCATAGCCGGCCTGCAAAGCTTGATCAGTGCGATCTCCACCAGTACTCTCTTCTGACTTGCAAAACGGATCTGGTTTGACAGATCAGAAAAAATACGGATATACCGCATCAGTGTCTCCACATCTGTCATCTCACTCTCTTCCTTAAGAAGCTTCAGATTTTCAGAAGAAACATCGATCGCATCTTCCGGATTCCCGGAAGTTTTTACAAGGAGGAGATTACGCATATACCAGGTAAAATCCGTCACAAACTGTCCAAGCTCACGACCTCCTGTGATCAGATCCTCCAGCACATGGATGGAACCTGTCACATCTCCTCCGAGAACTTTTCGGAGAAGCTTGCTGAATACCTCGGTATCTACAGCTCCCAGTACATCCAGGACTTTATCATAGGTAAGAACCTGTCCCAGATAAAAAGAGATGCACTGATCCAGAAGACTTAAGGCATCTCGCATGGAACCGTCGCCTTTTTTTGCCACATAGCGCACTGCCTTCTCCTCTGCTTCCACCCCCTCTGCTTTCAGAAGTTCGGAAAGCCTGGCTGCTATGGTGTCAATAGAAATCCTATGGAAATCATAACGCTGACATCTGGATAAAATGGTGATCGGGATCTTATGTGCTTCTGTTGTCGCAAGAATAAAAATAACATAGGAGGGCGGCTCTTCCAGTGTTTTCAGAAGAGCGTTAAATGCTCCTGTTGAGAGCATATGCACCTCGTCGATGATGTAAACCTTGTATTTCCCCTCTGTAGGACGGTAGGCTACCTCCTCGCGGATCTCACGGATGTTGTCAACACCATTGTTGGATGCGGCATCAATCTCGATCACATTCATAGCGGTTCCTGCCTGGATGGCCTTGCACATGGCACATTCATTGCAGGGACTGCCATTTACAGGATGTTCGCAGTTTACTGCCTTCGCTAGGATCTTCGCAACCGTAGTCTTACCGGTACCTCTGGTTCCGCAGAACAGGTATGCGTGTCCAATACGGTTGGCCTTGATCTGGTTGGTCAGTGTTGTCACGATATGATCCTGGCCTTTTACATCGTCGAAATTATCAGGACGAAATTTACGGTAAAGAGCAGTATAACTCATAAAACACTCCTTCTCTTCGCCACAGTCGCCGCGGAAAGACTTCCGCGGCGGCCATATGACTTATAATTAATCACCAAAACTGATTCCAATCTGTTTGGCTGCTTTTACAAGCTGATCTTTCGGTGATACCATCTTCAGCTTGCCTGCACATTCAGCAAGAGGAACACGTTTGATCTTTCCGTTGATAACACCGATCATGATACCATATTCCTCATCCATGATAGCCTGTGCTGCGCCTGCACCGATCCTTGTAGAAAGAACGCGGTCATATGCACATGGTTCTCCGCCTCGCTGCATATGTCCCGGAACTGTGATACGTACCTCACTTCCGGTTACTGCCTGGATCTGATCTGCGATCTCATAGGATACAGACGGATATTTCTTCACTCTCTCTGTCAGTTTCTCTTTGTATTTCTTCTTCGGAAGCTCCGCATCTTCTTTGGAAATGGCTCCCTCAGCTACTGCAAGAATGGTAAAACGCTTGCCTGCCTTGTTGCGTTTCTGGATAGCTTCTGCAACCTTGTTGATATCGTATGGGATCTCCGGGATCAGGATAACGTCTGCGCCACCTGCAACACCAGCATTCAGTGTAAGGCTTCCTACCTTGTGTCCCATGATCTCAACGATAAATACGCGTCCGTGGGATGCTGCTGTTGTATGGATGCAGTCAATGGCATTGGTTGCAATCTCCAGTGCACTCTGGAAACCGAATGTCATGTCTGTGCCCCAGATATCGTTATCAATGGTCTTCGGAAGATGGATGATATTCAGTCCCTCTTCACGGAGAAGATTGGCTGTTTTCTGTGTGCCGTTTCCACCGAGGATCACGAGACAGTCGAGACAGAGCTTATAATAAGTCTGTTTCATGGCCTCAACCTTATCCAGCCCCTTCTCATCCGGTACACGCATCAGTTTAAACGGCTGTCTGGATGTTCCCAGGATGGTACCGCCCTGTGTCAGGATTCCGGAAAAATCCTTAGCTGTGAGCATACGGTATTTCCCGTAGATCAGTCCCTTGTAGCCATCATCAAATCCGTATACCTCGAGGTTCTCAACGCTGTTGCTCAGTCCTTTTACAACGCCTCTCATGGTCGCATTCAGTGCCTGACAGTCACCGCCGCTTGTCAGCAGGCCGATTCTTTTAATCATAGCGTCCTCCATTCTGTGCTCTCTTATGTGCACATTTTATTTGTTGCTGTCCGTTACAGTAAACCGGCATTTCTGCGGATCTTTTCCTGCAAAACAGCTCCATTGCTTTCTCTTCTTACAGAGCTTTACACATTATAATATTATAAAGCATTTTCAGTCCGCATACAATAGCCAAAAAAGCCTGGAAATACAGAGTATATTTGTTGACTTTATTTGCTTCCGGTCGTAAAATATAGCTATCAGTAAGTTTTGCAGGTTTACCATTTTTTATCAAAATTTATCTCAGAGGAAGGAGAAATTGTATGAAAAATATTTTCAAGAAATTATCCTGCGCTTTACTGGCTGCAGCTATGATCTGCGCCATCACACCATTTACTGCAAGTGCAGATTCCAGTTTCGTTCCACCGAAGACTCAGGTTTCCTACATGGGTGCCAAATCAAACTATTATGCATATGGTGTTATCCAGCTTTACAATGTTCCAAGTAAATCAAGCATTTCAAAATCCAACATTAAGGTTATTTCCGGAAAGTCTGTCGTTTCCCTTGAAAGCCTTACCAAAGATGTATCCAGCGGCCGTACCGAATACTTCGCAAAAGGAGCTAAAGCTTATTCCTATTCTAACCACACTTACAGAATCGGTTACAATATGCTCAAGACCGGAACTGCCAAGATTCAGTACAAGGTTGGACGCAAAACCTACTCCACCACAGTAAAGGTTCTTCCATACACCAACCCGCTCAAGAGCCTTACCGTAACAGGCGTTGGAAATCTTGCATCAAGATTCAGCAAAAACAGCTCTGCTTCCAACCTTCGGATCAAAAAAGCTCAAAGCAACGCCCTTATCAAATGTACTGCTGCAAGCGGCTGGAAGATCGAGTCTATTTATTACTACAACAAAAAAACTGGTATTTCCCGCAATATTTACAGCAACAAAGGTGTTTCTTCCGTTACTCTTCACGCCGGAACTCTCGCAGCAAAACAGACTGGCTATATTTCAGTTAATCTGACCAATACCAAGACCGGTGGTTCACAGAACTGCTATATTGATCTCAGCTGATCCTGTCATCCTTACAAAACCTGCACATTTATACTGAATCTGTATTTTTTTCAGGAGCTCCCCTCTTAGCGACGGGGAGCTCCTTTTTTATTTTTTTCCATGTATCGCGCCTTGACAAATCCGGTTTAAGAGTCTATAATTAAATTCCGCGCAGCCGGGGAGATAGCGGTGCCCTGTACCTGCAATCCGCTACAGCAGGGGTGATGCCAATCTGAGGCTTGTATCTTGTGGAGCAGCCCTCTATAAGTGGCGTTGACGTTTGGGTCTTACGCAACAGGAATCTGTGAACCGTGTCAGGGCAGGAATGCAGCAGCACTAAGCAGAAGCTCTTGTGTGCCGTGAGGGTGCCTGGGCTGAGTTAACTGTAGAGGTAACGTCTGTGAGACCATTCCGAGGTGCGGCGCGCGTAAATAAAGATTATAATGATCTCTATATAAACAGCATTCCCGCCGGGTTCGTCATTTATGACTGATCCGGCGGGATTTTTTATTTGCCTCTTCAAAAATCATGCATACAAAAACCGCCGTATACTTCTGATATCATACGGCGGTTTTCTGCATACATGATAAGTCTTACTGGATCAAGCAAATATTTGCAGCTAAATCCAGGAACTTCCTTAATTTGGTTAATTATTTACAATAGCCAGCAACTACCTGGTTGATCAGCTTGCCGTCCGCCTTGCCTTTCAGGTCGCCCATGACTGCTTTCATGATCTGGCCCTTGTTTCCTGTTGCAAGAACATCTGCAAATTTCTCTTCGATATAAGCTTTGATCTCAGCTTCATCCATCTGCTTCGGAGCATATTTTGCAATGATGTCATATCTTGCCTGATACTCTTCTTTCAGGTCTGTACGGTCTGCAGGGCATGTATCGATCTGCTCTTTGGCTGTCTTCAGCTCTTTCAGGATAACTCTGTCTACCAGATCACCCTTGATGTCATCACGGCATCCCTCATCAATGGCAACTTTCTTCACTGCTGCGATCAATGCAGAAACTGCTTCCTTAGTTACCTTATCCTTAGCCTTCATTGCTGCTACCATATCTTTTCTTAAAACTTCAAGTTCCATTATGTGATCCTCCATTTCTGCTGCTCCAATCCGGACAGCTCTCGTTTTATCTGAATGAAACCCCTTTCTCCGGAATCTCATTTATGATTTTATTTTGATATTTCCCTGTAATTCTGTCAAGAGAAAATATCTGCTACACCTGTCCTTCCTGCATCTGCTGCCCGACAAGGCGCTCTGCTTCCTGTTTTTTCAAAATTTTTGCCTGCTTCTTTTTTTCCCTCAGTTCCCTAAAAAACGCGGAAAGCATTTCAGAGCATTCTTCTTCAAGAACGCCTTCTGTGATCTTTACCTGATGATTGAAACCTTCGATCTGCAAAAGATTCATAACAGAGCCTGCGCATCCTGCTTTCGGGTTCATGCAGCCGATCACTACTTCATCAATTCTGGACTGTACAAGAGCTCCGGAGCACATCTGGCAGGGCTCCAGGGTCACATACATGGTGCAGCCCTCCAGCCGCCAGTCGCCCAGCTTTTTGCTGGCTTTGCGGATAGCATTGAGTTCTGCATGGGATAGGGTATTCTTATCTGTATTGCGGCGGTTGTAGCCCCTGGCTATGATCTTGCCTTCGTATACGATCACACAGCCAATAGGCACTTCTTCCAATGCGCGGGCTTTTTTCGCCTGGCGTATCGCCTCTTTCATAAAACGTTCCTGGTCTGTCACGTTCGTTCCTCCTGTGTTTATGGTATTTCATACATTTATCCATTCGATTATATCTTTCCTCGTATTCGGTGTCAATCTGCCTCCAAATGCTCTCTTCATTCTCTTGATTTCATTTTTTTCACTGCTCAACGCTCCTGCCGCACAGCAAAGTCACATTACCCTGACATTAAAAAACGCCGCAGGAATTTCTCATAATAATTCCCGCAGCGTCTGCAATTCATCCTAATTATTCTCTTCAAAAATCGCCTTTATTTCCTCTGCTGTTTCCTGCAGCTTCTGTGCCCGACGTCCCAGAATACGGACAGCAAGATCTCCATGAACCAGCTGTGTTACACCGCCGGCACATTCCTTCTCATTTTCAAGAACTTCCCATATTTTTTCCTGCATATCGCAGGCCGGTCCACTCAGAAAAATATTGGCCATGTGCGTATATCCTTCATACATGCCAAGCCCTTCCATGTCCATTTTATCAGGCTCATAGCGGGTATTATCACGATAGATCAGTCTCCCGGCACGTCTGATATTTACCCTGGAGGCAAATTTACGATACAAAAACCGCTCAGCAGAAGCCTTTCTTCCACAGGAGATGATCTCCAGCAGAAAAAGTCCGGAGCTTTCATCTGCCAGATCAAATTCCATGGTGCTGTCAAAAGCAGACTGGGCATAGGGAATCACCGGCTGCGGATAATAATAAAAAACCGCATTTTTCTCCACCTTCGCCTTTACATGGCGGATAGCTTCCCCATCTTTCATCCTGTGGACTTTATCAAAGGACTGGGACAGAAATTCCAGCTCCGTTCCTTCTGCCACAAAAAAATCAAACTCCTGCCTGTCTCCTTCCATGATCCCCGCTGAAGCACAAAGCGGCATAACAGAGATCCCGCCGTTTTTCTTCGGAAAAGGATTCATGATCTTATAGGGGGCTGTAAAAGCCACATCTTCCACGATGGTTTTTCCTTCTCTGATGCCGGTTTTCAGAGACAATCTGGAAAGTTTTCCGAATTTATTTTCTGTCAAAGATCAGCCCGCCTTTCCTACATGTCTTCCAGAAGCACATTTTTTTTGATCCATTCCACAACAGTATCTACCTGTTCATCACCACGGATATTTGTGAAAACAAATGGTCTTTCTCCTCTCATTTTTCTGGAATCCCGATCCATAACTTCAAGACTTGCGCCTACATAAGGTGCAAGATCGATCTTGTTGATCACCAGAAGATCTGACCTTGTGATTCCAGGGCCGCCCTTTCGCGGGATCTTGTCTCCCTCAGCCACATCAATAACAAAGATCGTAGCATCTACAAGCTCCGGACTGAATGTAGCAGAAAGGTTATCTCCGCCGCTCTCAATAAAAAGGATCTGGATATCCGGAAAACGCTCCATCATCTCATCTACAGCCTCAAGATTCATGGACGCATCCTCGCGGATAGCAGTATGAGGACATCCTCCTGTCTCCACGCCAATAATGCGCTCTACCGGAAGTACACTGTTTTTTGCAAGAAACTGAGCATCTTCTTTGGTGTAAATGTCATTCGTGATAACACCAATGCTGTAATCTTTTGCCATTTTTCTTGACAAAGCCTCGATCAAAGCTGTTTTACCGGAACCTACCGGTCCGGCAACACCGATTTTTACATATGACATAAAAATTACTCCTCTCTGTTTACGACATATAAAGTCTGGAATAAAGCTTCTCGTGCTGGATTCCCCGAATATCGAATCCTGGTGCCGACAGACAAAGATCATCTTCCGTACAGTCCGAAATATAGGACAGTATATTTTCAAACTCTTCATAACATCCGCAGAGAAGCTTCTGCCCTGCGCTCTGACTCAGCGGAATGGTTTTTACACAGTTTGTCACCATTGCAGAGGTCTGGGCATAGAGATAATGATACAGGGTTTCCTCTTCTTCGATTCCCATTGCTGCACAAAAAACCCCATATGCGCAGCAATGGCTTACAGGCTTCCCCCTCCGGGCTTCCAGATATTCTTCAAAGATTTCCCTTTTTTCCATGGGAATATTTTCCTGGGGCAGTTTACAGATTGTCTTTGTAAAACGGGATCCCATTTTTCTGGATGCTTCCCTCTGCTCCATGGGGATCCTGGATGCCCCAAGGATCTCCTCCAAATCATCCAGTGCCGCCACATTTTCCTTCAGTGCATACTCGTAAGCCAGACGTACTCCAAGAAGATCGGTGCAGGCCAGGTTCAATTTCAGTTTTCTTCTGATATAGTCTTCCGCTGTTTTTTCATCGTGCACAATACCCTGCTGGATATAGGTTTCCAGTCCCTGAGAATGTGAGTAGCCTCCTATGGGAAAAAGCGCATCATTTACCTGCAGAAGAAAAAAACGGCGGATTTCTTTTATTTTATCCATATAATTTCCTCAGTGATGATGATTATGGATGGCAGCTGAGATCCTGCGGTCAAAATCCAGCTTCACTGTCTTTTTCTCTGCCTTTACACCGTGAAGCTTTTCCAGCATGACCATCATCGGCTCATTGTAGATCGTAATAAATGTATTTTCCTGATCTCCCCAGAAAAGCGGTGCATGGCGGTTTCCGATCTCGTAGCAGACTTTTGCCACATATTTCTCGTGTCCCGGCTTCAGAGATACCTCTATCACTTCGCAGGGTGGTGTATTTACTGCGATCACCAGATTTTCATCCGAATAGATCACATCATCCTGAAAAAGTCCTCTTGTAAGCACAGAATCATCCAGCCGGATTCCTACCTCCCGGCCACTGTCTGTAGTTTTTCTGTGGATTTTTTTAAATGCTTCATGCCACTCAACATCCACATATTCCACCGTTTTTCCGGTCAGATCAAAATCCTTTAGTTTTCCCAGAATTTTTTCACAAAGCATATATTTTCTCCTCTATTCTTACCATACTCCAAGGAGCAGCATCACTCCCGGCACCCAGGCCGTAATTACGCCTTCGATCACCTGAAGCACCGGAACAAATTTTCCGAGCTTTTTTCCCATGATATCTTCTACAAAGGCAGTTCCCCAGAGAATCGCCCAGAGATACCAGATTCCTGCCCAGCGGATATCCGGTGTGATCCCCAGTGTTTTGCTTCCCAGAAATCCTTCAATAGTTCCAAATACCACTGCATTGACAGCCACAAATGTGGAAAACCATGCAAACGGGATCGGACTCAGTTTCAGTATCTTAGAAAAAGCTACAAACAAGTAAGTGAAGCAGAACAGAAGTCCTGTTCCTGCTGCATAATAGTTTCCCTGTACCAGATTCACAAAATTAATAAACAGCGAAAGTCCACCAGTAAAAATATTCATGACAGCTGTGGATTTTCCATCTACGTTATATAAGGTGCACATTCCATTATTGATCAGAACGATTCCTACGAATAAAAGGCATACTCCTAACATCTGTTTTCCTCCCTATAGTCAATCGGATATTCGCAATCCGCTTTCGCTACTTGCTCATAACCGAATAACTGCTCCGCAGTTTATCAGGAGGGGCTTGTACCCCTCCTGATACAAGTAAGTCCCACCCACTGCTTATTGCTCCTCGCACTTGAAGCAGGGGACTTACTTGATTCGGTTAAAGTCTGTCTGCCCGGATGGCAACCTCAGCATAACTTTATGAGCTCTGCAAGGCTGTGCCCGGACAAATATTGCGTGTTATATTTTTTCAGAACAGATTGTAGAGCTGTGTAAGCGGAAGCTTTTCCGCAGGTCTGGATGTAATTGTCTCCCCGTCTACTGTTACCTCGTATGTCTCCGGATCCACCGTGATCTTCGGTGTACGGTTATTAAATACCATGTCCTTCTTAGCGATAGTTCTGCATCCCTTTACAGGAACCACTGTTTTTTCCAGGCCATAGGCTTCTTTGATTCCAGCCTCATATGCAGCCTGGGAAACAAAGGTAAGACACGCTTCGTTCTTTGCTTTTCCATGCGCTGCAAACATCGGCTGATACATTACCGGCTGTGTAGTCGGAATGGATGCGTTGGCATCACCCATCTTGGATGCAATGATCATGCCGCCTTTGATGATAATGTCCGGTTTTGCTCCGAAAAATGCCGGATTCCACAGAACAAGATCTGCGAATTTTCCTTTCTCAACAGAGCCTACATAGCCGGAAATTCCATGTGTGATAGCAGGATTGATGGTATATTTTGCAATGTAGCGTTTTACTCGGAAATTGTCATTTCCTTTACCTTCATCTTCCGGAAGGGCACCACGCTCATCCTTCATTTTGCTGGCTGTCTGCCAGGTACGTGTGATCACCTCACCAACACGGCCCATAGCCTGGGAGTCGGAACTCATCATGCTGAAAATTCCCATGTCATGAAGGACATCCTCTGCTGCAATAGTCTCAGGGCGGATACGGGAATCTGCAAAAGCCACATCCTCCGGAATTTTTTTATCCAGATGATGGCATACCATCAGCATGTCCAGATGCTCATCCAGTGTATTTACTGTATATGGCATGGTAGGATTGGTCGAAGACGGCAGAACATTTCCTGCTGCTGCGGCGCGGATGATATCCGGTGCATGTCCGCCGCCTGCACCTTCTGTATGATATGTATGGATCGTTCTTCCACCAATAGCTGCAAGTGTATCTTCCACACATCCACCCTCATTCAGAGTATCTGTATGAATGGCAACCTGTACATCATACTCATCTGCAACATTCAGGCAATGATCGATAACTGCCGGTGTTGCACCCCAGTCCTCATGGATCTTCAGACCCATGGCACCGGCTTTTACCTGCTCGATCAGCGGAGCCTCATCGGAGCAGTTTCCTTTTCCAAGGAATCCAAGGTTCATAGGATATTCTTCTGCTGCCTTCAGCATCATACGAAGATTCCATGGGCCAGGTGTACAGGTAGTTGCATTGGTTCCGTCTGCAGGGCCTGTTCCTCCTCCGATCATGGTTGTAACACCGCTGTACAGTGCACAGTCGATCTGCTGAGGACTGATGAAATGGATATGGGTATCAATACCGCCGGCTGTAACGATCATTCCTTCTCCTGCCAGTGCCTCTGTGGATGCTCCGACAGTCATTCCAGGTGTCACCCCATCCATGATATCCGGGTTTCCCGCTTTACCGATTCCTGCGATCTTTCCATCTTTGATTCCGATATCTGCCTTGATGATTCCTGTGGTATCCACGATCAGGGCATTGGTGATAACAAGATCCAGATCACCGTCACAGCTGCAGGTTTTTACAGACTGTCCCATTCCGTCACGGATAGTTTTACCGCCGCCGAATTTTACTTCATCGCCATATGTGGTGTAATCTTTCTCAACCTCCACTACAAGGCTGGTGTCTGCAAGTCTTACTTTGTCACCAGTTGTAGGGCCGTACATCATTGCATATTTTTCACCGGAAATTTTTACGCTCATTTGTGTCCCTCCTTATAAGAATCCCTTTAATGCTGCCTTTTCCATGGAGGCCTTTTTCGTGTCCTCTGCTGCTCTTGCTCTTGTCAGGTCATTCAGACCAAATACGCGTTTTCTGCCGCCCATCTCAGTCAGCTGCACTTCTTTTTCTTCTCCCGGCTCAAAGCGGACAGAAGTACCGGACGGAATATCCAGATGATAACCATATGCAGCCTCACGGTCAAAAGAGAGGCATTTGTTTACTTCGAAAAAATGAAAATGAGAGCCTACCTGTACAGGACGGTCACCTTTGTTGGCAACCATGATCTTTGTGGTCTTTTTCCCTTCATTAAGTACGATCTCTCTGTCTGCGGGAATGATTTCGCCAATCTTCATGTCAATTCCTCCTTACTGAATCGGGTTATGTACAGTCACAAGCTTTGTTCCGTCAGGAAATGTTGCCTCAACCTGTACTTCACCAAGCATATCTGCCACACCATCCATCACATCACCTTTTGTGAGGATCCTGGTTCCAAGCTGCATCAGCTCTACAACAGTTTTTCCGTCACGAGCCAGCTCCAGAAGCTCAGAGCTGATATAAGCCAATGCTTCCACATAATTCAGTTTCAGTCCGCGTTCCTTCCTCTCCTTCGCCAGATTTCCGGCCATATGGAGCATGAGTTTTTCCTGTTCCTTCGGGGTAAGTCTCATTGTTTCTTCCTCCTTTTTCGCCTGTTAGTCTTCACTAATTTAGTCCAGTAAAAAAACGCAGGCAACGGAAGCTCTCGCGAACTCCATTGTCTGCGTCAATGTCTGCATTATATCTGTTTTTTTCTGTAAAGTCAAGCAGTGAAATTATTTATGAAGTGACTCTCCATTGGTAGCGATCACGTCTTTATACCAGTAGAAGGATTTCTTCTTATAACGGTTCAGTGTACCTGTTCCGTCATCGTTGCGGTCCACATAGATGTAGCCGTAGCGTTTTTTCAGCTCTGCCGTAGACGCACTGACAAGGTCAATGCAGCCCCAGGATGTGTAGCCCATAACATCTACGCCGTCCCTGACAGCCTCTTCAACCTGAAGAAGATGTTTCTGAAGGTAGTCGATACGGTAGTCATCCTCAACTGTCATAACGCCGTCCTTCTCAACCAGCTTGTCTACTGCGCCCAGTCCGTTCTCAACGATGAACAGCGGTTTCTGGTAACGATCCCAGTAGTAGTTCAGCACATAGCGAAGACCCTGCGGATCGATCTGCCATCCCCATTCAGATGCTTCCAGATATGGGTTCGGAACACCGCCCATAAGATTACCCTTTCCTTTTGCCTGCGCCGGATCTGCTGTCTCACAGATGCTCATGTAATAGCTGAAGGAAACGAAATCTACTGTATTCCTGAGGATTTCCTCATCGCCTGGCTCAAATTTGATCTCAATGTTATTTTCACGGAAATAACGTTTCATATATCCCGGATAATATCCGCGGACATGTACATCACCGAAGAAATCGTTCTTGTGAACACTCTCCATAGTCTTGATCACATCGTCCGGGCATGGGGTCAGAGGATAGGTAGGCATGCTTAAGATCATGCAGCCGATCTTTGCATCCGGCATCATCTCATGTCCGATCTTTGTAGCAAGGGCACTTGCGACCAGCTCATGATGCACGGCCTGATAGAGATCCTGCTGGGAAAGCTTGTCTTTCTCTGTATAAATACCACCACTTAAAAACGGCTCATGGAGAACAGAGTTGATCTCATTGAAGGTCAGCCAGTATTTAACCTTCTTGCCGTATCTTGCAAAAATAGTTCTCACATATCTCTCATAAAAACCGATCATCTTTCTGTTTACCCAGCCATCGTAGGTTTTTGCAAGATGAAGCGGGGTCTCATAATGGGAGATTGTGACCAGTGGCTCGATTCCGTATTTATGGCATTCGTCAAAAAGATCATCATAAAACTGAAGACCTTTTTCGTTTGGTGTCTCCTCATCGCCATTAGGGAAAATTCGGCTCCATGCAATAGATGTACGGAATACTTTAAAACCCATCTCCGCAAATAATTTCACATCTTCTTTATAACGATGATAAAAATCGATTCCGATAAGTTTCATGTTATCCGGTGTAGGCTCTTCCGTTCTGGGGCCTACGATTCCGTGTGGTGTTACATCCTGTGTGCATAAACCCTTTCCATCTTCGTTGTATGCACCCTCGCACTGGTTGGCAGCAACTGCGCCACCCCATAAAAAATTCTTTGGAAATGACATTCTGGAATCCTCCTTATGTAATATATTCAAGCGGACATTCGGAATCCGCTTCGCTACTTCCTCATGAACAAATAAGCGGAATAACCGCTTATTTGTTCATGAAGTGATATAAAGCACCTATTAAATTTGCGTCATTGTAGAATTGACAGTTTGTGATCTTCGGCTCCGGAACATATGGTGTTATCTTTCGCAGTGGAATATTCTTCATTACTTCATCCAGGCTCTTCTGAAGATATTCATGCAGAAGCGGCTGCTGGCTGATGCCTCCGCCAATAGCAATGATGTCCAGATCCAGATAAATATTCAGGTTATAGATCTGTACTGCAAGACGGTCTGTAAACTCTCTCAGACCTGCCAGAACTTTCTCATCACCTTCATTTGCCAGACCAAATATCTTCAATCCGTCGTAAATCTGCCAGTCCTCTCCTGTATGCTTTGCAACAGTCTTTGCAAGTCCTTCCGCACCACTGATCATTCCCCAGTAGTTGTCCATCTCTGCCGGATTCTTCGCCTCTGTGCATATATAGCTGTATTCGCCTGCGGTGAAATGATTTCCGCGGAAAAGCTTTCCGTTGAGGATGATCCCGCCTGCAACACCGGTTCCGATAACAATAACAGCCCCATTTGTACAGCCCTTAAGACTTCCTCTCCAGAACTCGGCAAGTGCTGCACATTTTCCATCATTTTCCACGGAAACCGGAATTCCGTAACGCTGGGAAAGCTCTGTGCCAACAGTACTTCCTGCAAGATATGCAAGATATCCTGCTGTTACACAATATCCATTCCTGTTGTCCAGCATACCAGGCATGCTGATGGCAATACCTTCAATGCGGTTTTTGTATTTCTCCACAACACTGTCCAGAACTGCATAATAGTCCTCTTTTGTCTTTGTATGATAGTCTGGTGTGGGAACCTTATCTTTTTCAAGAATTTCCGCATTTTCGTCCATTAACGCGTATTTCGTAAATGTTCCGCCTGCATCAAAAACCAGATAATTTTTCATTTTCATTTTACCTCAAACTTTATTTCTCATCACCAAAATTCAACGCAAGCTTTGCAAAGAAATCTTCCAGTGTCAGTCTTGCATCCAGATATTTGTAAACACGGATCTCACGGTTGTCCTTACCATGGATGTATGTCATATCCTCTGCAATTCTTGGTGCAGGTACCATATCGTAGCTTACCTTTTCCAGTTCTTCCATCAGAACGGCAATGGTTCCCTGATCACCAAGTCCCCAGATCTCGCCCTGTGGCCAGTCCATTTCGTACTTGGCTGCTACATGATTGAAATCCACCAGCTGCTCAAAAAGATATTTTCCGATCTTTCCACATGGGCGTACCTTCAGCTGAAGCTCTGCAAGAGAAACAGCCATCACTTTGTAAAGGCTCATCGGTACCTGCCATACCGGCACTTTGGAGGAGAATACCACGTTTACAGCGTTGATATCCATCATCAGATTGAACTCAAATCCTCCCTTTGGGTAGTCAGCTCCGCCGATCCAGATCACGGTCATTCGCTCTGCAATCTCCGGTTTCATCAGAAGTGCGGATGCAACGTCTGTGATTGCTCCCTGGCATGCGATGTATAACGGTCTCTTATCGTCTTTCATCGCTTCCTCGATAATGAATCTTGCACCCTCGGAATCGATTGGTGTATGCTCATCCTCAAGGGCGCGCGGTGCACCAAGCTTTACCGGATACTGGTCCTTAAGTCCCATAAGATCCATAACTTTGATGATCTCATCGTAGCTTGCCTGTGCAGTACCAAGCTCGCCGTACTGCTGTGGGTTTTTCCAGAAATGACCTGCAACAAGGCCTTTTACGTCGAATCTTGGTGTCATGAGATGATGTGCTACTGCATACTGGTCATCTGCCTCGTTTTTGCAGTCTGTATGTACGATCACCCTTACTTTTTTGTTTTCCGGTACTGTATAGGCGTAATTCCACATAATATTTTCCTCCTTATATAAAATAGATGTTCTGGTAATCGAAAGGAGCACCTTTCGATGCTCCTTATTTTTTCTTTTTTTGTTCGATTTTAATTTATGCGTTTTCTTTATTCCGCTGGTTCAGCTCTGCACGGATCTGCGGATATTTTTTATCCAGATCATATGGAATCAGCACAACGATAGAAAGTATTGTAGCTACCAGTGCAAGACCACCGAATGCAAAATTGATCGCTGTATGTGTCTGCGGGAACTCCTTTGCAATGCTGATACCCTCTGCCACTGCCTTATCAAGCTTTGCTGCATCATAGTTACCCCATACAAGAAGAGCAGATACGATAGCTGACGCTGCTGCTGAGGAAACCTTGTTTACGAATCCCTGGATTGCATTCTGTGTTCCGCCAAGGTTTCTTCCTACCTGCCACTCTGTATAGTCAAAGATATCAGGCATCATCGAGAAGAACATACTGGAACGGAAACCGAATCCAAGTCCGATCAGTCCAAGTGCTGCTGTTGCGATTGTTCCGTCAGATGTGAAGAACAGGATCGCATATCCAACGATATCTACGATCGCTCCAAACTGGATCAGCTTGATCTTGGCAATTCCCTTACCATTGAGATAAGCTGCAAGGATCATAGTCGGGATTGCAAGTAAGGTAAGTAAAGTAAGTGCCAGTGACATTCCGCTTACATCACCAACAATGTAAGTATAATAGTACTGCATTGCTCCGTACATGGAAAGATATCCAAGGAAAAGGAAAAATACCTCGCCAAGGAACATGAGGTAATATTTATTTTTTACAAGACTTCCGATATCCTTGATCAGAGAACTCTTTCCTGCTGACTTTGTCGGCGGGTTGATCTCTACGATAGAGAATACACAGATTGCCATGATGATGATAACGATGATTCCAAGTACAATGTTTGTGTTACGGTATCCGGTAGCCAGCGCTGCACCCGTTGCATCCTTGGAGCCGGAGAAGAAGTATACCATCGGAAGCACGAACAAGGAAGATGTCAGTGATCCAAGGTTTGAAAATACAGTACGTGTTGTAGAAATCTTGGTACGCTCTGTTGCGGATGCTGACAGAGAAGATACAATCGGTGCCATCGGAATATTTACCAGAGTGTAGCCAAATGAGAAGATAACGTAAGTTATGTATGCCCATGCAAGCTTTGCACCTGCGCTCCATCCTGTCGGAACGGAAAACAGAAGAACCATACCAACTGCAAGGACCGGTGCACCGTAAAGCATCCATGGACGGTAACGTCCCATTTTTGTATCTGTACGGTCGATCATTGCACCTACCATATAGTCTGTGAATGCATCGATGAATTTTGTTACAACGAACATAAATCCAACAGCGCCGGCTGCAAGTCCCGCGCAGTTTGTGTAATAAAAGAGAAGATATGTATTGGCAAGAAGGTATGCAAGATTACAAGCATAATCACTGATACCAAAACCGATACGCTGTCTCCATTTGAACTTTGTTGTTTCATAATATGCCGGTTCGTGTTTTAACTTTTGCATTTCTTTCCTCCACCTTTTTATGTTGATTTAACGATCCACTCAGGAACATGTAAATTTTTTCTGCGCGCCCTGTTTCTGGCGGATCAATCAGGTATGTCTCAACGACAAGCATATTATAAGCAAAGATTTTCCGTTTTTGTTATCATATTTTTGATGTATTTATCATTTTTTCAACATATTTCTAATATTTTTATAAACTTATTCAGAAATAAAATTCCTTGCGTTTATATTTCTCACGGTACTGTCCTGGGGTCATCTTCATATATTCTTTGAATACGCTGCCAAAATGGCTCTGGGAGTTAAAGCATACATAGTCACTGATCTCTGACAGGGTGGCATCGGAATACTTCAGAAGATTGGCAGCTCTTTTTATCCGGAATTTCAGAATGTAGTCCTGGATTTTTTCTCCGGTATCCTGACGGAAGACCCGGGACAGATGCCCCTGGCTGATCCCGATTGCTTCTGCAATGTCCTCCATATAGATCTTGTGGTGGTAATTCTGTGAAATATAATCTTTGCACTGTTCTGTGTAGCTGGAAAAACTTCTGGTTTTTCTGGTATCAGCCACCAGTTTTGTAAATTTATAAAAACATCTTTGATTCAGTTCGATCATTTCTTCCATAGTCCGACATTGATCGATCTGATTGATAAAATAATCACTGAGACGATATGCATCTGCCGGCGAGACTCCTCCTGCTATAGCTTCTCTTGTTGCCAGTGTAGTTATCACAATAGCCTGATTCCTCTGATGATTAAAATGTTTTCTGGAAAGAATCCCACCCTTTTCCAAAAGTGCCGTGGCTCGTTCATTAACCTCTTCCACATTTCCTTCACGTATACTGTCCAGTACATATCGTTCTTCTATGTATGTATGATGATAGGCTGCCGTATCCGATTTGTCCAGTTCAATGCGAACTGTTTCGCCCTCCTGCCAAACCTCTTTTTCCTCAATGAGATTATTTTTTTCCATAAGGTCGTCTGGCTGAATATCCTTTCCCTCCAGAAGCTCATACAGTAAACTTACGAAATTCAGCATTCGGTTCAGTGTCATTTTGTCCGGATGACGTTCTTCTTTCGTTGACATATGATATTTCTTATAAAACTGATGGATTTCCACATAGCTGAGCTCTTCTGCACATACCGGACCTGACAGATAGAAATCCTGACCGCTCTGAACACAGAAGAAATAAATTTTATCAAAGACCTTATAAACAGTCGGTACATTCTTTTCCTTTGTCTGGCAGATCAGGGAACGACGCAATTCCTCTGATACAGTCAGCGGATTCTGTTTTTCGGAAAAAACCCCAAGACTCCGGATATTCCCCCCTGCTTCATCTGCATAAAAAATGGGAATTCCCCACAGACTTTCCAGTTTTCTCAGCAATGTATATTCTGCCATGTCAATATCCTTTCATCCGTATTTATAGAACTGTTATTGGAATAAATTATATGTTTTTTTTCTTCCATGTGCAAGTCACCAACCACTTATTACTTTTCACAACTCCGCAGGGAACTTACTTGATTCGGTTAAAAAGTCTTGCGGCTTTTTTCGTAGGAGAGTATGCTAGTAATATCATAAATAAGAGAAACAAGGGGATTTTCCTATGAAAATATGCGGATTTAACAAAACAACTTTACTGGATTACCCGGGGCGGGTGGCCTGCACTATATTCCTGGGTGGCTGCAACTTCCGCTGTCCTTTTTGCCAGAACGGAGCTCTGGTAGTGGAAGCGGACACCCAGCCTGGTTATTCTCAGGATGAAATTCTGGCTTTTCTGAAAAGAAGAAAAGGGATTCTGGAGGGAGTATGCGTGTCCGGAGGCGAACCGACGCTTTCTGCCGGACTTCCGGATTTTCTTCACGAGATCAAAAATCTTGGTTATGATGTGAAACTTGATACCAACGGGTCACGTCCCTCTGTGGTAAAAAAACTCGCAGCAGACGGCCTCATTGACAAGGTCGCAATGGATATCAAGGCCTGTCCTTCCAACTATCATGTGCTTACCGGCGTGAATGTTGATCTGGACGCGATCCGTGAAACTGCCGGATGGCTGCTGAACGGAGATCTTGATTATGAATTTCGTACTACTGTTGTACGTGAGCTTCATTCTGAAAAAGATTTTCAGGAGATCAGTCAGTGGCTAAGCGGTGCGAAATCCTATTATCTCCAGGCTTACCGGGATTCTGACGGGGTTCTGATGCCGGGATTCTCCGCCTGCTCCGAGGAAGAAATGAAAAACTACCGGGATATCCTCCTTGAGACGATCCCGGTAGTTGAAATTCGCGGTATGGATCTGTAAGCTGCAGATCTGCAAAACAATCTGCTTACTCGTATATCTGAAAACTTTTCGATCAGACGTTGATAAAGCTGTACCAGTATCCACCTTTGCCACCTGGAATGTGGATATCCGGGCATTCCTTAAAGTAGGGAAATCCAAACATATTGGCCATAAACCTTTCCTGCTGGCTGTATCCGCCGGGAACTCCCAGTATGTACTGCCCCCGGTGATTCCTGCATAGCAGAAGATGCCCGAAATTCTGATATCCATATATGACAAAACGGTTGTTGCAAAAGCAGCCGTTTTGTTTACATAAAATAGAGCAATCAGAAGGTTTGATCTTCCGACAGTCTGTGAACTGGCCGTCATTGAAAGGTACATCGCAAGGTATGCCAGGAAGTGGGTGGGGCGGTCTCGAGCCCGGATTCGGGTGATTTGGCCCTGGCTGCGGCGGTCGTGGACCTGGATTCGGGCGTGGCTGACCTGGTCTGGGCGGTTCCGGCGGGCGCGGATCAGAACCCGGATTCACTTGATCTCGCCGGGGCGGTTCTGGTGGTTTGGGTAACCCTGTCTCTGCTGCCCCTGTACTCTCCTGCTGAAATTCCATAGATTGCTGTATTGATTCTGCTGAAAACCCAATATCTTCTTCCAGAACTTCCTCCGCTTTCATGATCTTGGCTTCTTCATTTTCTGATAATTCAGAAGAAGCTCCCGATTGCTCCATCTCTCCCTCTTCTGTTTCTTTATTTTTCTCTCGTTCTTTTCTGTTCCTTTCCTCTTCTTTCTGAGATTCTGTTTTCTCCTCTTTCCACTCCCGGAAATTCTCAGGCCGGATCGGCTGATCGTCCCATTCTGTTCCCCAGAATCCACCTGCATCCGAGATCAGCAGCATTCCTCCAAGATCCTGAAGACTTTTTCCCATGCCTCCGATATCTCCGGCATCCGTCTCCAGCATACACTCGATCCGCTCCTGCCCTGTAACACAGCTACCGATCAGAATCCCGTCCATCAGCCCTTCCCGCCGCACAAAGCCATACACCCGGCACCTGCTCCCCGGTTCCAGCCCAACACAGCGCAGATGAACCTCCATCCGACACTTCCGGTCCATGGCTTCCACTCTCACATAACCACTGCTGCCATCCTTTTTCCCCTTACGATACTCGTACACATACGCAACAAAACGCTGATATCCAGCCAACGCGTGTCCCTCCGGTAATTCGGCTTCGTTAATATATATGAAGATTGCGGGAAATCATTCCTTACATTTCAGCTACACTGCACCTGCAAATTATAAACAAAATATTCTCCCTGTTTCTCAGATATGTAACTTTCTATCGGATATATCTGATCTCTTATTTTCCTTTATCTTTATTTTTTCCTGGCAAATGTAGCAGATACTCCTTTCTTTTCTCATTGAAGTAACACAAACCTACATTCTTTTATTTTTCACAAACAAAAAAGAATCCCTCAACCAAGGGATTCTCAAAGCTTTAGTCGAAGCGACAGGATTTGAACCTGCGACCTCTGCGTCCCGAACGCAGCGCTCTACCAAACTGAGCCACGCTTCGTTATTTTGTTTTCAGTTGTTTGTGTGTTGCTCAACTGCAAGAGCTATTATATTAGAGTTTCTGTTTTTTGTCAATAGAAAAAATTAAAAAATTTCAAAAAAATCGAATTTTTTCTTTTTTACTGCTTCGGGAGTGCATTTTTGCAGACCCGAAGCAGTTTTTCTATGCCCAACGGCTCTTCTGCTCTTCGCAGATACTGTTCCACTGGCAGTTTCCGCAGATTTCCTTCCTGCCATCTGTCGCGAGGATTTTTTTCTGAACCTGATGTGTAAATTCTTTGAACTCCAGAACCTGACCAGCCTCAAATCCACAGCGATCCAGCACTGCCTGATCGTACTCCACAACCTTACCGCCTGGTGTACAGTGGCCTCCGCAGTTATTTGGACAGGCTGAACAGATTTCATCTGTATCTACATGCAGCCTTATCTTTCTTCCTGACAAAAAAATCTCCAGCATCTCTGCCATATGGGCGGTAAAACCGTTACTGTACCCTTCACCTTTGAAATAAGCCAGGCACATACCATGATGAGGGCGCAGGGGAATCGCTTTTTCCTCTGTGCCCTCATCAGAAGCATATGCCGAAGCCATGCTCTTATCTTGCATATTTACGTACCTTTCCTGATAAAACATAAGCCAGTGCAATCTTGATCAGATCCGGAATGATAAACGGGAATACGCACCATCCGAGAACTGCCATCAGACCTACTGCACCAGTGCTTCTTGTATAAGCAACCATAAACCATGCTGTCCCAAATGCGTAGCATACGATCAGACCAACAATCATGGAAATAATCTGAACTACCGGTTTTCTTCCCAGGAATTTCTCAAATGCCCACATCACAAGTGCAGAGAAAATAAATCCGATGATATATCCTCCGGAATTTCCGAGAAGAGCTCCGATTCCTCCGGAAAATCCTGCAAAAACAGGAACTCCTACTGCACCAAGAAGAACGTAAACCAGAACTGCCATCGTTCCTCTTTTACCTCCAAGTACGCCTACTGCCATGAATACTCCGAATGTCTGCAGGGTAAACGGTACCTGCGCCGGAATGGAAATCCATGAGCAGACTGCCATAACTACTGCAAAAACTGCAATATAAACAAGATCGTATGTCTTGCTTCTGGTTGCTGCCGCTGTTGTCATAATAATCTTATCCTCTCTTTCCTTTGCTGCTTTCCGCTGCTGAAGATCATCTCATCTTTTCTCTGATGATATCCGTTTTTAGCTGTTAACAATTTAACACACGTCGTCCCGATTGTCAACGCATTTATATTTTACAGTTTACATTTTTCATCAAATTTACCAGGGTGCCGTATCATTCACTTTGACAAATAAAATTCAGGCAGTTCATTATGTAAAACATGATATCTGCTTATTTCTAATTTCCGCTTTCAAATCCCCACGTCCAATGTTATACTAAAATTAACGATTTTTTCAGCAAAAAGGGGGATTTTTCCACATGAATATACAGGATATCCAAAATATCAGTACCAGCTGCACACGAACTGAATTCGTAGGAACTGCGGTCCTTGACACGATCGGTCTTGTAATCTCCGGAGTTGACGATTCTCTGCTTAAGGAGATGAACATTGGCACGAAATATCACTGTCTGGGACTTTTCAGCTCCCGTACAGGCGCTGCCGGTCAGATCACAGCTATTGATGACGCAGTCAAAGCTACCAACACGGAGGTTCTTTCCATTGAGCTTCCAAGAGATACTAAGGGATGGGGCGGTCACGGCAACTACATTGTACTTGGAGGAAATGATGTTTCCGATGTGCGTCATGCCATTTCCCTGGCATTAGAGCTTACCAATAAATATGCTGGTGAGGTTTACATCAGCGAATCCGGTCATCTGGAATTTGCTTTTTCCGCAAGCGCAGGCCCTGCGATCCATAAGGCTTTTGGCACGCCGCTGGGCGAAGCTTTCGGATTTATGGCCGGTTCCCCTGCTGCTATCGGTCTTGTTATGGCTGACAATGCTATAAAATCTGCCGCTGTTTCTATTACGAAATACATGACTCCGAATATTGGGACCAGCCATTCCAACGAGGTGATCATTGCCATCTCCGGTGACGCCAGTGCAGTAAAAGCTGCCGTGCTGGAAGGCCGCCAGACCGGTCTCGAGCTTCTGATCGGTATGGGAACTTATCCTGAAATTCCAGGTACACCATATTTATAAAAAATTTTCCCACTCTGTAAGCCAGGATATAACACCCTATTACAGAGTGGGATTTTCGTATAAACCATAATTCTGTATTTCAACCGCACATTGCATATCAAACGAATATTCATAATCCACATTCGTTTCTCTATCACATATAGGCATTTATCGCTTCATTATATTATCAAACATTCATAACATGATTTTACGCAAAAAACAGCGTCACAGGATCATCAACACATATGATCCCATAACGCTGTTATCATTTCTTATATTCTCAATATCCGAACTGTTTTTCCCCGCTTATCAGCCCACCTGATATACATCTGCGGACTGAAGTCCAAAGCTTAATGCCTCTGAATGGCTTCCGCAGTAGATATCTACATGTCCGTAAGGAGTTCCAAGATCCTCTACTGTATAAACAGTTCCATTGATCAGAAGCTTAGTTCCAAAAGGAACTCCTGCCATGGCTACTGTACGTCCTGCTGTCGGAACTGTACCGCTGGCTGTCAGATTACCTGCTGTACCGCAGCACTGTGCACAGTTACAGTATGCAGTCAGTGTAAAGTTGCCAAGATATGTTCCCTGGCTGGAAGAACCGGAATCTGAGGAAGTATCTGCTGATGTATCAGCTGCCTCATCGGAAGAAGTCTCCTCTGAAGATGTATCCCCGGACTCATCATAAGAAGAATCCTCAGAAGAACTATCTTCACTGCTCTCATCCTCAGAATTTCCGTACTGAACATCGTCTTCCTCATCTTCTTCTTCCTCTACAACAACATCTGAACTTGTAGAACTGCTGGAAGACTCTGTTGTATCCTCATCCGGATCATATCCGTAATCATCCTCTGTATCGCCGGAGCTGTCAGAATCAGACTCTGTATTCTGTGCTTCCTCAGCTGCTTCTGCTGCGGCCTCAGCTCTTGCCTTCTCCTCTGCAGCCTTCTCTTCTTCTGCCTGCTGAACAAGTGCAGTAATATTACTGTCTGCGTTGCTGATATCTGCCATCAGCTGCTGAGCCTCTTCCTGGCTGGCACTGATCTGATTTACATAAGAGCTGATATCATCACTTGTACTTGCAGCCATAGACTGTACTTCCTGCTGTTTAGCCGCACGCTCTGTCATCAGATTATCGATCTCTGCTGACTCTTTCTCAACCTTCTCCTCATTCTCCTGAATGTTCTCCTGAAGGCTTACATATTTATCCAGCATATTCCTGTCGTATGTAGAAATCTGGATCGCATTCTCTGCGCGGTTCAGAAACTCTGCCAGGCTCTCAGAGGAAAGCAGGGTTGCCAGAGCAGATGATCCTGCATTCTCATACATATATGCGATTCGAAGCTTCATGGACTCATACTGGTCTGCGGAAGCTTTCTTCGCTTTCTTAAGTTCTGTCTTTACTTTATTTAATTCATCTTCCTTCTCAGCAGCCTGAATACTCAGTTCAGAGATGCTGTTGGTAAGATCCTCATACTGTGCGTTTAAATCGGCCAGATAGCTCTCCAGCTCCTGCTTCTTGCTCTCCAGACTGCCGATGCTGCTCTGTACCTGTGCAAGACCTTCTTCAGCGGCCTGTTTCTGCGCCTGTGCATCTGCGATCGCGGCTTCTGTGCTGGATGCGTATACGTTGCTTCCCATGGAAAATGAAAGCATACCTGTAAGCAGTAATGTGAAAACTTTTCTATTCTTCATATAAACACCTTTCGTCCTTTCATGGGTACTAGTATAACATATTTTTCATAAAAAGCAACATTTTTATTTTATTTTTGTAACAAGTACGTAATATTTAGTTTTCCAGCACCATGAAATCTCATTGTAGAAGTAAGTTTATATTATAAAATTATTACAAAATATGTTTCTGTAATTTTTAAGATATTCCCACCATTAATAAGAAAGAATCCTGCGCTACGGAGTAATTTCCTATGACGTAAAAAAACTGCCGCCTCACAGGTTTCCCCGCAAAGCAGCAGCCTCTCTTAAAATAATCCTACGCAGTTTCAATTCCCACGTCGTCAGTCAGGCGGATCTTTCTCCGCTGTCAAACCCATAGCCGTTTTATTCTGCGGCCTCCAGAACCTCTCCTTCAGCTTCCTCAGCCATCACTTCCTGATACTTGTCCAGGATGATAGTCTGGATTCGCTCTCTGGTAGCAGAATTGATCGGGTGTGCAATGTCACGGTATTCCCCGTCACTGGCCTTACGGCTTGGCATTGCGATAAACAGGCCTTTCTCACCTTCGATAACCTTAATGTCATGTACTACAAACTCGTCATCTATTGTGACAGACACAACGGCCTTCATCTTCCCTTCTTTTGCTACCTTCCTCACACGTACATCTGTAATATTCATGCTACTTGCCCCTTTCATACCGCCTAACGTATCTGCGGGAATTTCTGAATTTCTGCAATTTATAATACGTAGCGTTCGTTTTTCTCCACGACGATCTTCACTTCTCCTTCTTCGCCGCAGTAATATGAATTCGCCCGGATCGTATCCCGGCTCTCAACAATGCAGTTCTCGATATGCGTATTATCTCCAAGGTATACGTCATTAAGAATCACAGAGTTTTTAATAACACAGTTATTGCCTACAAATACATCACGGAACAGGACAGAATTCTCCACTGTACCGTTAATGATGCATCCGCTGGAGATCAGACTGTTCTTCACATCTGCACCCGGATTATATTTAGCCGGCGGCACATCTGCGATCTTTGTCTTGATCCCTGGCTCCTGTTTAAAGAAATAATCGCGGATCTCCGGTTTCAGGAAATCCATATTTGTCTGATAATAAGCCTCTGCTGTGGAAATATTGTTCCAGTAAGTATCGATCTTATAGCCATAAATTCTCTTGAGATTCTTATATCTGATGAGAATATCATTTACAAAATCATGTCTTCCTTCCTGAGCAGCACGCTCGATCAACTCGATCAGCTGTCTTCTTCGGATAACATAAATACCTGTAGATACAGTATTATAAGAAGAAACGATTGGTTTCTCCTCAAATTCCTCGATCCTGCAGTCTTCATTCATGCGAAGCACGCCAAATCTCTCAACCTGGCTCTGATCCTGACAGGTAGTGCATACAACTGTAACATCTGCCCGTTTCGCAATATGGTATTCCAGAACTTTATTGTAATCCAGTTTGTAGATTCCATCACCGGAAGCGATCACAACATACGGTTCATGACTGTTCTTCAGGAATGTGAGATTCTGATAGATCGCATCTGCAGTTCCCTGATACCATAAGCTGTTGTCCTTGGTAATAGTCGGAGTGAAAACATAAAGACCTCCCTGCTTTCTTCCAAAATCCCACCATTTGGAAGAGCTTAAATGCTCATTCAGGGAACGGGCATTGTACTGTGTCAGAACAGCAACCTTCTGAATGTGTGAATTCGCCATGTTGCTTAAAGCAAAGTCAATTGCGCGATAGCTTCCTGCAATAGGCATAGCTGCTATCGCTCTCTTGTTTGATAATTCTCTCATGCGGTTATTGTTACCGCCTGCCAAAATAATACCTATCGCTCTCATTCTTTCCCACCGTCCTTTGCTGCAATTACCTGGCCACCTGCCAGTTCTCCGTCAGGGTAGTCATCTTTTGTTGTAACGCCTGAGATAGCGGTATTCTTACCGATCTTCACATTATCCGGAATCACGCTGTTCTCTCCGATAGCAGCAAGGCCAAAGGAATATACTGCCGGCTTCAGAACATTCGGTGCTTCCTCACCGCAGCCGATCACAACGTTGTTTCCGATGGATACATCCTCAGCTACAATCGCTTTATCCATAACAACATTCTCTCCAACTGCAGTGTTCTTCATGATAATGGAATCACGGATCACACTTCCCTTGCCGATGGTTACATTAGGACCGATAACAGAATTATGTACTTCACCATAAATCTCAGTTCCCTCGCCTATGATACACTTGTCCACAACTGCCTCTGCAGCAATGTACTGCGGCGGAACTACATCTCCCTTGGTATAGATCCTCCAGAATTCCTCGTAAAGATTAAATTCCGGAATGATATCGATCAGCTCCATATTAGCTTCCCAGTAAGAACCAAGAGTTCCGACATCTTTCCAGTAGCCATTGTATTCATAGGCAAAAAGACGCTGATCTTTTTCCTTGCAATACGGAAGGATATGTTTACCGAAATCGCATCCATTCTGATCTTTCAGTGCGAGCAGTGCTTCTTTCAGAACCGGCCATGAGAAAATATAAATACCCATGGATGCCAGGTTGCTGCTTGGATGCTCCGGCTTCTCCTCGAACTCGGTAATACGGTTGCTCTCATCAGTTACCATAATACCAAAACGGCTGGCTTCCTCAATAGGAACCGGCATACATGCAATCGTGATATCTGCCTTGTTCGCCTTGTGGAAATCCAGCATTACTTCGTAATCCATCTTATAGATATGGTCTCCGGAAAGAATCAGTACATAATCCGGATTATACTGCTCCATATACGCCAGGTTCTGATAAATTGCATTGGCAGTTCCTGTGTACCATTCACTGCTTGTGCTCTTCTCGTACGGCGGCAGGACTGTGACACCGCCTTCATTGCGGTCCAGATCCCACGGAATACCGATGCCGATATGTGTATTCAGACGTAGTGGCTGGTACTGTGTCAGCACACCCACTGTGTCAATTCCTGAGTTAATACAATTGCTCAGTGGAAAATCGATAATACGATATTTACCACCAAAAGCGACTGCCGGCTTTGCAACTTTTTCTGTCAAAACTCCTAACCTGCTGCCTTGCCCACCGGCCAAGAGCATGGCAATCATCTCTTTCTTAATCATGCGATCACCTCTTGTATGTTATGATTATTTAATTATAGCATACTTTACCGTATTAGTGAACATTTTTTACAATTATTTTGTCTACATTTTATTTTTTTTATCGCTATTGTATACTATAAATTGGTCTGACTAATCATTTTTTCTGTTCTTCTGGTAAATTTCAACATTTTTCGACGATATTTTCTGGCTACTTTTATAATCCGCGCAAAACCACTTTTTTCTCCGAAAGTACCACTTTTCAATTGATTCCGGACGCGGTATAATAAAACAGATCAGAGAATCCCGAAAACAACACATATATATAAGGAGATTATTATGTATCAGATAGACTTTCACAAACCGCTTCACATTCATTTTATCGGAATCGGCGGCATCAGCATGAGCGGCCTTGCAGAGATCCTTCTTGAAGAGAATTTCAGGATCTCCGGCTCCGATGCAAAAGCCAGCCCGCTTACCCGCACACTGGAGGAGCGCGGTGCAGTGATTTACTATGGACAGCGCGCTTCCAATATCAAGGATGATGTAGATGTTGTTGTATACACAGCAGCCATCCATCCGGACAACCCTGAATTCGCCTGCGCCAGGGAGAAAGGTCTTCCAATGCTCACACGTGCAGAGCTTCTTGGACAGATCATGCGCAACTACGACACACCGATTGCGATTTCCGGTACCCATGGCAAAACAACCACAACTTCCATGGTTTCCCACATCCTTCTTGAGGGTGACTGCGATCCTACCATCAGTGTTGGCGGTATCCTTCCTGCCATCCACGGCAATATCCGTGTTGGAAATTCTGAGACTTTTGTCACTGAAGCATGTGAGTACACCAACAGCTTTCTCAGCTTTTTCCCGAAGATCAGCGTGATCCTGAACATGGATGCAGATCATCTTGATTTCTTCAAGGACATTGATGATATCCGCCACTCCTTCCGCAGGTTTGCAGAGCTTCTGCCGGCTGACGGAACGCTGATCATCAACGCGGACACCCCGGAATATGAAACGATCACCCGTGACCTCCCATGTCAGGTACTTACCTATGGCCTTGAGAACGATGCTGATTACACAGCCACAGATATCACCTGGGATAAATACGGACATCCTTCTTTCTCCGTCCTTTTCCAGGGCAAAAAAATCGGCAGCTACTATCTCCGTGTACCGGGTATCCACAATGTATCCAATGCACTTGCATCCATCGCCGTAGGACGTCTTCTCAACCTTCCTGATGAGGTGATCGTTAAAGGACTTGGAAGCTTTACAGGTACAGACCGCCGTTTCCAGTATAAGGGCGAAATCGGAGGCGTTACCATTATTGATGACTACGCACATCATCCAACAGAGATCGAGGCAACTCTTCACGCAGCGAAGAATTATCCTCATCAGAAAGTATGGTGCGTATTCCAGCCGCATACTTACACACGTACCAAGGCTCTGCTTCCTGAATTTGCCAAAGCCCTGACTCTTGCTGACCACGTAGTTCTTGCTGATATCTACGCAGCACGTGAGACGGATGACCTTGGCATTTCCTCCCAGGATCTCCAGAAACAGATCCAGGAACTGGGAACCCCTTGTGAATATTTCCCGACTTTCGATGAGATCGAGAGCTTTCTTTTAAAAAGTTGTGCACATGGTGATTTGTTGATAACTATGGGCGCGGGAGACGTTGTAAATATTGGAGAACACATCCTCGGAAAATAGTTATCCACATTATCCACATGCTTATGCACATTCCAGAGGTGCCCGGCATGTGGATTTTTTTGTGTATAACCCACTTGACATAACTCGACAACATATTTCTGCAAATACCGCAATTTTCTTATAAAATCGTGGTTTATTCAAGTTTCCAATAATGTTATCCTCAAAATTATCCACACTATCCACATTTTCCACATGTGGATTGGTGGATAGCTCCTGTGAAAATAAACTATTCTCATTTAAAAGTGGTTGTGCTATAATCCTCATTAGCATGGCGGACTTTTTATGTCCGCTGTAATTTACGTGACAGCTGCCGGGAGTGCTATAGATTCCAAATCGCTGTCAATATATTAAAAAGAAAGGTGAGCGCAGATCATGAGCCTGATTTCTCTTAAAAATTCCTCCGAAACGGAGGTTACGGTTCTTTCCAACCGTTTTATTGACAACTTCATGCCTCGTGCCAACGGAGAATTTGTGAAGGTATATATCTACCTTCTCCGGGTGGTATCTGCAGCTCCTTCTTCTTTTAATCTGGAGGATATGGCAGATCGTCTTCTCTGTACAGACAGAGACATTTCCCGCGCACTGAAATACTGGGAAGCCGAGAAGCTGATCTCCCTGACTTACACAACAGACCAGCTGCTGTCCGGCATCACCCTTCTGGAACCTGGTGATGCCGGGCAGCTTGAGAGCAGTGTTTCCAGTGAGGGAGCATTTTCCGGCGGAACAGCTTCTGCATTTGCTTCTGCTGTCGGAACAGATCCTGTTTCTGCCGCACCCACACAGACGAATGCGAATACAGCCAGCCGGCTCACTCCTGACCGGGTAAAAGAGCTCAAACAGAACGAGGAGGTCAGCCAGCTTCTCTACATCACCGAGCAATATCTCTGCAAAACGCTGACACCTACTGAAATACAGAAGATCCTTTACTTTTATGATGAACTTAAAATGTCAGCGGATCTTATCGAATATCTTGTGGAGTACTGTGTCTCCAGAGGACGCAAGAGTATACGATACATTGAAACGGTTGCCCTTGCCTGGTTCAGGGACGGAGTTACAACTGTGGAAATGGCCCGCGAGGCAAGCTCCCGTTTTTCCAGGGATTATTACACGATCCTGAAAGCAATGGGCATCAGCGGACGGAATCCTGTGGAGAACGAGATTTCTTACATTGATACCTGGCGCAAGACTTACGGCTTTGATCTGGAGCTGATCCAGGAAGCCTGCAGCCGGACAGTCCTCACAACAGGGCAGCCAAGTTTCCAGTACGCAGATAAGATCCTGTCCGGTTGGAAAAAGAAAAACGTACATACTCTGGAAGATATCCGGCTGCTGGATGCAGAGCATAAGAAACGTCAGCTTGAGAAATCCGTTTCCCACCAGAAACAGCCGGCTAAACAGCCGCAGGCGAATAACCGCTTCAATAATTTCCATCAGAGAGACTATGATTTCGCAGAGTATGAGAAACGTCTTTTAAATAATCAGTAAGCTTTATCAATAAGGAGCTTTTTATGCCTTTACAGAATTTTCAGTATGATACTATAATGAGAGAATACAGTCGCCGTCAGGCCCAGAACCACCGTATCCTGGAGGAGCACACTTCCCGGGCTTATGCGAAGATTCCCCGTCTTAAGGAGATTGACGATGAGGTTGCTACTTTAAGTGCTGACAAAGTACGGCGGCTTTTAAGCGGCAGGGAAAAGGGAACTTCTGATCTGAAAGCAGCTATCCAGGAGCTTTCCGATGAGAGGATCACTCTTCTCGTTGCCAACGGTTTTCCCGGGGATTATCTGGAGATGCCCTACACCTGCCCGCTCTGCCAGGACACCGGCTATATTGGCAGCAAAAAATGCACCTGTTTCAGGAAAGCTGAGATCGAACTGCTTTATGCACAGTCTAATCTTAACGAAATTCTTGAAAAAGAGAATTTTGACAGCTTTTCATTTGACTATTATTCTGCTACAATAAAAAACGAAGCCACGGGACTGTCTGCTCTGGATACAGCCAGGCGGGCCTACGACACTGCACAGCGTTTTGTGCAGGACTTCGATCACAAATTCGAAAATCTGTTTTTGTATGGCGATACCGGCGTGGGAAAAACTTTTCTCTCACACTGCATCGCGCGGGAGCTTCTCAGATCCACTCACTGCGTCCTGTATTTTTCAGCCTATGATCTCTTTGATATGATGGCTGCGAATTCTTTTTCCCGAAAAGATACAGGCACGGATGAAGAACTGATCTATGACTGCGACCTTCTTATCATTGATGACCTTGGAACGGAGCTTACCAACAGCTTTGTGTCCTCGCAGCTTTTTCTCTGTCTCAATGAGCGTATCATGCGCAGGAAATCTACGATCATTTCCACGAATCTGACGCTCAAAAATTTCTCGGATACCTATTCCGAGAGAACTTTTTCCCGAATCGCAAGCAACTATCAGATGATCTCACTGATCGGGAAAGACATCCGTATACAGAAAATTTTTTTAGGAGGAAATTAAAATGGCACTGGTAACTACAAAAGATTTTTCCACACTTCCGGTAGGAAGACTTGGACTGATTCCCCTTCAGAGCTGCAGCACATTAGGCAGTAAGGTGAATGACTGGCTGGTTAAATGGCGTGTCGAGAGACAGTATCCGGGAATGGATTCTTTCGCATTCGAGGGATACAAACGCGATTCCTACATTATTGAAGCCAAGAATCCTCGTTTCGGTTCCGGTGAAGCCAAGTGTACCATCAACGAATCCGTCCGCGGTGACGATATCTATGTTATGGTAGATGTGACTAACTATAGCCTGTCCTATCCGATCGGACCTTACACCAACCTCATGTCTCCGGATGATCACTTCCAGGATATGAAGCGTGTCATTGCTGCCATCGGCGGAAAAGCCCGCAGAGTTAACGTAATCATGCCATATCTTTATGAGAGCCGCCAGGACAAACGTGTCGGAAGAGAGTCTCTTGACTGTGCCAATGCACTTCATGAACTGATCGATATGGGAGTTGAGAACATCATCACTTTCGATGCACATGATTCCCGTGTACAGAACGCTACTCCGCTCCACGGATTCGAAACTGTACAGCCATCCTATCAGTTTATCAAAGCTCTTCTTAACAACGAAGAGGGGCTTCATATTGACAAAGATCATTTCATGACCATCAGCCCGGATGAGGGAAGCATGAGCCGTGCCATCTATCTTGCCAACGTACTTGGTGTTGATATGGGTATGTATTACAAGCGTCTCGACTACTCAAGATATGTAAACGGCCGCCATCCGATCGCTGCATATGAGTTCCTTGGACCGAAGCTTGAGGGCAAAGACATGATCCTCATCGATGATATGATCTCTTCTGGCGATACCATCATTAAAATTGCTTCTCTCCTTAAAGAGAAAGGTGCCGGCAAAGTTTACATTTGCTCCACTTTCGGATTCTTCACAGACGGACTTGAGAAATTCGATGAAGCTCATAAGAAAGGTTACTTTGACAAGCTCCTCACAACCAACCTGGTTTACCAGTCACCGGAGCTTCTTGAGAAACCGTATTACATCAGCTGTGACATGAGCAAGTATATTGCGCTGATCATTGATACACTGAATCATGATACATCTATCAGCCACCTTCTCAACCCGGTAGACAGAATCAAACGCTGTGTAAACAACTACATGAGCCAGTATGAGAAATAATTTTCCACCTGAAATACAATAAAGCTATAACAAAAATACCCCGGTTCTCTGTTCGGACGGATATTCGTAATCCGCACTCGCTGAAAACCGGGGCATTTTAACGCACTGATCATACCTGCAGCAATATTTTCTGATATGAAATTCCCTCTTTATCCAGGATCTCCATCTCTCTTTTATGGCAGGTGCTTATGATCACCTGTCTGTTTTCTTTATCAAGCCATCGAAGCACAGAGGCCAGACGTTCTTCATCATACATTCCAAACACATCATCCAGGATCACCGGAAAAGCTTCTTCCCTGCAAAAAAGCTCTCCTGCTGCCATACGCAGTGCAAAATATATCTGCTCCAGAGTTCCTCTGCTCAGTCTTCCGGCCGGAACTGTCCGTTCTCCTGTATTAACAAAAATATGAAGCTCCTCGTCCATGATCACTTCTTTATATTTGCCGCCGGTGATCTCACTTAGGATCTGCGAAGTACGGTGCTTCAGCCTGTCCCCGACCTGATCCGTGATATTTCCGGAAAGAGCCTCTATGGTTTCCATCGCCATATTAAGTGCCTGTATCTCCGTTTCCTCCGGCGTCATTACTTCGGTATTCTCCTCACACTCAGCAAGCTCAGCCTGAAGATTGGAAAGAGCCGTATATTTCTCCTCATAATCCTGATTCAGATTGTTTCTGCTCCAGGTAAGTTCATCATGTCTGGAAAGCCAGCGTTCTCTCTGCCGCTCACGCTTGTTCAGCTCACGGCTAAGCCTTGTACGGAAAAACAACGCCGCAACGCTGACTGCCGCAGCTGCAACGCCGGCCAGGACACTTAAGATCACATAGCTGGAAAAAGCCGCCAGACAGCCAGTACCTGCAATTCCTCCAATTACTGCCACAGCAAGTACAGCATCTGTCGCTTCCCGTCTCTTTTTTACCCTGTCAATACGCAGATCCAGCAGATCTTCAGCACTTCTGTCCCGGGTTCCCATATTCATTCCATCCTGCTGCTGCGTTACTTTATTCCGCTTCTCATCCAGTTCCCGGATCTCTTTTCGGATATAATCCATATTGGAAGAAATCTTTTCCCGCTCTTTTTCCAGTTCTTTCTTTCTGCGGGCAGATTCTGTCATATAACCTTTTCTTGACATCTTAAGCATCTGCATAGCTCTGCCCATATCAATGGAACTGTCTCCTGCTCCCTGATAGCTGGCCATATAATTCTGCAGCTCCCGCACAAGATCACGGCCTGTAACACTCTTAAGCTGTGCTACTGAAACCGTATTGTCATAAACAGCTTCACTTACATTTCCGAGAATGGCCTCCAAAGCCCCCTGTTCTGCATCCACAAGGCTTCCGTCATCCTCACAGAGAAGTTCTCCGAATTTTTTTTCTTTATAAAAATTTCTGGTAAGACGATAATTCTTTCCGCCGGATGTAAACCACATGATTCCACCATACTCAACCGGATTCTCCCAGGGCTCATATTTCGTATATGTATCGTTCTGCGCCGCTTTGCCGCGGAGCCTGCGCACTCCGTAAAGCATGGAACGGATAAATGTATGTGTCGTTGTTTTACCGCTTTCATTCTCTCCATAGAGCACGTTCAGTCCCGGAGAAAGTACCACATCCTTATCCCGTATTTTACCGAAATTTTTTATTTTCAAACGTCTGATGACCATTTTTTCAGCAATCCTCCTGTGAACAGCAACCGTTATCCTGTCTTCCGCCTTTCCCTGTCATCTCCTGCTTCCAGTCTCCAGAAGAGCCTGCAAGCCGTAATACAGAGCTTTTTTTTCTACAGTATCCAATTCTCCCTTTGAGAGAAAATAACCGATATAATCACCGATCAGCGTACCGCTGTAGCGTTTGTAAAGCTCCGAAAGATCATAGGCTGGCCAGGATTCATCGATCACATCTGTGATGTTTCCCAGATTTTTCAGTTTTTCCGGGATCAGCAGAAGATCCGGTGACCGCATTCCCTGAAGGATAATACGGTAGATATTTCTTCCGCCTCTGCGGAATATCTGCGATTTCACAGCTTCTTCCAGCGATATCTGCGTGGTTTCCTCGTGAAGTGTCAGTATCAGCTGCTGATAGGAACGGCATGCAAAAGGCACAAATTCCGTACGGATTCTGCCATTTATAAGCCTTCCTTCCATGTATCCATGATCACCTGTATCATTTCTGTCTATCGGTTCCAGTGCCCCTGAAAAAGCGGCCTGATCCCTGATGAGGATCTGTGGTTTATGAATGTGTCCAAGTGCTATGTAATCAAATCCTGCTGCTGCCAGAGATGCAGCACTGAGCGGTATATGCTTCTCATCCCCGCCGTGTGCAAGAAGAATGTGAATGCCTTCCTCCTGGATCGGAGATGCTTTGTCATAAAGCCCCTCTTTTATTTCCCTGTCATAATAGCTGAGTCCGTATACATAAACATCCAGTTTCGAATCTTTAACGTAAGTAAGCTCTCTGTTCTTAAAGAATGTGACGTTGGGATTCCATTCAAATGTATTATAAAAAGAATCCCTGCTGATAAAATCATGGTTTCCGGCCATAAGATATACCCTTGTATCCGGGATGGTGGAAAACAGATAATTTACTTCTTTAAGTTCTCTCATTAGCGGCTGGCGGTGGAACAGATCTCCGGATATAAATAGCAAATCCACCGGGTCTTGGCGGATGCCCGCAATAACCCGGCGGAAAGTATTCCAGATTTCTTCCTCCCGCTCTTTGCTCCATGGGCATCCCCTGTCAGGAACAGCTCCCAGGTGCACGTCTGCAAGATGAATAAATCTCATAATGTTCTCCCTTGTTGTGTATTACTCAAAATCAGTGTTACAGAACCTGTTCTTCAGCTCTGCCGCTTACAGCACAAAATGTTCATGCTGCTGATATCAGAGCAGATTAAAGATCGCAGTTCTTTACAGTTCTCGGGAATGGGATCACGTCACGGATGTTGCCCATTCCTGTAAGATACATTACACATCTCTCAAATCCAAGTCCGAATCCTGAATGACGGGTAGAACCGTATTTACGAAGATCCAGATAGAAATCGTAATCTTCCGGTTTAAGTCCAAGCTCGTCCATACGTGCTTTCAGTTTACCGTAGTCATCCTCTCTCTGGCTTCCTCCGATGATCTCTCCGATTCCCGGTACAAGACAGTCCATAGCTGCTACAGTCTTACCATCTTCGTTAAGTTTCATATAGAAGGCCTTGATCTCTTTCGGATAATCAGTAACAAATACAGGTCTCTTGTAGATCTGCTCTGTCAGATAACGCTCGTGCTCTGTCTGAAGATCACAGCCCCAGAATACCTTGTAATCAAATTTATCGTTATTTTTCTCAAGGATCTCAACAGCCTCTGTGTATGTTACATGTGCAAACTCGGAGTTCAGCACATGATTCAGTCTGTCAAGAAGTCCCTTGTCTACGAAGGAATTGAAGAAATTTATCTCCTCCGGTGCATTCTCAAGAACGTAACGGATCACATATTTCAGCATAGCTTCTGCAAGCTCCATAGCATCCTGAATATCTGCAAATGCACACTCCGGCTCGATCATCCAGAACTCAGCTGCATGACGTGTTGTATTGGAGTTCTCTGCACGGAAAGTTGGTCCGAATGTGTAGATATTGCGGAATGCCTGTGCAAATGTCTCACCGTTGAGCTGACCGCTTACTGTAAGATTAGTCTCTTTTCCGAAGAAGTCCTGAGAATAATCTACTTTTCCATCCTCTGTCATCGGTATGTTCTTAGGATCCAGTGTTGTTACCTGGAACATTTCTCCTGCGCCCTCACAGTCACTTCCTGTGATCAGTGGTGTATGCACATAGACAAAATCTCTCTCCTGGAAGAATTTATGAATCGCATATGCACAGAGAGAACGTACACGGAATACTGCCTGGAAAGTGTTTGTTCTCGGTCTTAAATGTGTCATAGTTCTTAAATATTCAAGACTGTGACGTTTCTTCTGAAGCGGATAATCCGGAGCAGAACCTCCCTCTACGAATACTTCTGATGCCTGGATCTCAAATGGCTGTTTCGCCTGCGGTGTTGCTACCAGTGTTCCTTTAACGATAATGGCTGCACCTACATTTAATTTGGAAACTTCTGCAAAATTCTCCATGTTATCATGATATACAATCTGAAGAGTTTCAAAAAAACTTCCATCATGAAGCACGATAAAACCAAATGCCTTGGAATCACGAACGCTGCGCACCCAGCCACCTACTGTGATCTCTTTATCAAGATACTGTTCACGGTTTCTGTAAATCTCTTTAACTGTTGTCAGTTTCATAATCTATACCTCATTCCTCATAATTCAGGATTTCCCGTCCCTTCGGACATATAAATGTCCGTATCGAATTAAGTATAGACTATTCTTATGGTTCGCGCAAGGAGTAATTGGAAGGAATTAGCTGCCCTGGTATAATTCCTGTGACATAAAAAATCCCGCATGCCGGAAAATGTGCCGACATGCGGAATCTTTTGTTCTTTTAATAGTAAATCTGGTTGATACTTCCTGTATTGAGATATATCACACTGTAATAGTAGATTCTCTTGTAGGTCCTGGTTGTATAATGAAGTCCGTCATCAGAATCTCTGTCTGTACCAACATAGGAAGCATTGGTTCCATACCCTGTTTTCATCAGCACATTGTAAGTATCAATGTATTTGTAATTTAAAGAAAGACCGGAATGGATCTTGCTGTTAAATTCCCGCACCTGTGCCTCTGTGCGGGCACCTTTTCCTGCCTTTGCGATCATGGTACTGTTCAGAGGATTCACTGACATATAGAAAAGCTTGCAGTTTTTGCTCTTCAGCGTTGATGCAATACCTGTCATATAGCTTACATAATTGCTTACATTAGCCATATCATTCACACCCAGGTTAAAGACGACCGCAATCGGAAGTGTACCTTCCGTCTTATTGATTTCTTTCAGAAGCTGTGAATATCCCTCACTCTTGAACCAGCTTAATCCCTGTCCTGCGCTGGCAATAAATGAAACTCCGCTGGTAACAGAACTGCTCATCTGTTTGTTCAGCGTTGCATTCATTCCCACTGTACGGGAATCTCCGACAAAAATCACCTTGCTGTACTTCATGTTGATCGCCGGACGCGCCATTGTTTCTGAACTGATATCCTTCTCAGTGGCACGATTAAACACTGTTGCGTACAGCGTAGTAGTCTTGCTGATCTTCAAAAGCTCTCCTGCTTCATAATCCGGTGCTGCCGAAGATCCGCTCCGTTTGGTTTTGGCCCATCCCATAAACGTATATCCTGTACTGTTAGATGCTGAAGGAAGTTTCAGATAACCGCCCTTTCCAAGAGTAACTGTCTTCCATACTGTTCCGTTTGCCTTACAGAGCTTCACACTTACCGACTGCATCTGTACTGCATAATACTTGATATTTCCGGCAATCTTGATCTTGGTTCCGGCCTTCTTCGCTGTAGATGTCTTACCGTTTACACTGGTGGACCATCCAAGGTTTACATAACCTGTTCTTGCTGGAACTGACGGCAATGTATAGTACGTACCTTCTTCTACTTTTTTCTGAAGCTTCTTATATGCAGCATTGCTGCTTCCATTTCCAAGATAAAAGCTTACTGTATAATATTTACTCTTTCTCCGGACAGCATAGAGTTTCATATCTTTTTTGACTTTCACTCTGGCTCCGGCTTTATATACCACCTTGCTGCTTCCCTTGGTCGTGGTCCATCCAAGACTCTGATAGCCTACAGCTTTCGGAACTGCCGGAAGCTTGATCCTGGTATTCAGCGTAACATTTCTTGTCAGTGACGTATACGTCTTGCTTGTACTGGTGCCAGAGTTGTTATTGAACTTCACTGTATATACAAGCTTGCTTGCAGATACCTTCTGTGAAGCTGCCGGCATAAAGATCAGTGCCATTGCAACAACCGCCAGCAAAAGCCATTTTATACGAAAGGCTTTTCCGGTTCTTTCTGTTTTCTTCATATAAATGCTCCTCCTGAAATATACATCTGTCATGTTTCATACAGGAAATTCTCTTTCCGGCTGCCACAGCCGGAGATATCAGATTACCGGTCTGCCTCTGAAGCCTTACAGAGTGTTGATAAATCTCATAAATGCATCCCTGCCCTCTGGTGTACATTTATAAACGCCGGCATCCTCCAGAACATGAACAAATACGTTTCCAACTTCCCTGCGGAGAACTTCCTGGATATTATTTTTGTCAAGTTTCTCATATTTCGGCAGAAATTCTGCAACCCATGCCGCATGCTTCTCGATTTTTTCATTGGAAGCGACATCTCTGCCACTTAAGATGTACTCTTCCAGAAGCTCCAGCTCCTCTTTCAGACGTGCCGGAAGAACAGCCAGACCCATAACCTCGATAAGTCCGATGTTCTCTTTCTTAATATGGTGATAGCATGCATGTGGATGATAAACACCCAGCGGGTTCTCTTCTGTTGTAATGTTATTACGCAATGTCAGATCCAGCTCAAAAGTATCTCCGACTTTACGTGCGATCGGCGTAATTGTATTATGCGGCTCTCCGTCTGTCTCTGCAAAAATAAATGCTGCCTCATCTGTGTAGCTTCTCCAGTTCGCCAGTACATGCGTTGCCAGATCGATCAGTCTCTTCTCATCTTTGCTGCGGATACGCAGAACAGAAAGAGGCCATTTCACAATACCGGCTTCTACATCTTCATATCCCGGAATCGTCACATGTTTCTCAATCTCAGCCTTGGCCATGGCAAATGTATAATGACCACCCTGGAAATGATCATGGCTTAAGATTGATCCGCCTACGATCGGAAGGTCTGCATTGGAGCCCAGGAAATAATGTGGAAACAGTTTTACGAAATCAAACAGTTTCACAAATGTATTTCTCTCGATTTTCATTGGTGTATGCTGGCTGTTGAACACAATACAATGCTCATTATAGTAAACATACGGTGAATACTGGAATCCCCACGGACTGTCATTAACAGTGATCGGAATGATCCTGTGGTTCTCTCTCGCCGGATGATTGACTCTTCCTGCATAACCTTCATTCTCCGGACAAAGCAGGCATTTCGGATAACTGCTGGATTTTACAAGCTTAGCAGCAGCAATCGCCTTCGGGTCTTTCTCCGGTTTGGAAAGGTTGATGGTGATGTCAATCTTACCATACTCACTGTCAACTGTCCACTTCTGGTCTTTTTTAACGCGGTAGCGTCTGATATAGTTACTGTCCTGGCTCAGCTTATAAAAATAATCGGTAGCCTTCTCCGGGTCTTCCTTATAAGCATCCCAGAACTCTTTCTGAACCTGTGCCGGACGGGGCATCAGACAATTCATAAGTTTTGTATCAAAAAGATCTCTGTATACAACACTGTCCTCTATAATTCCCCTCTTTACAGCTTCATCCAGAAGCTCATTCAATACTTCTTCCAAGTCAATTTTAGCATACTCTGTTTCCGGTTCTGTATACTCACTTTCACCAAAAACATCCAGAAGAAGATTCGTCGTATAGATTCTCTCACACTCCGGTGTGATTCCTCTTTCTACTCCATACTGCACCAGTTTTTTGATACTTTCACTTAACATTGCATTTTCCCCTTTCCTGTCGCGCTTTTGCTTCGGCAGACAGGTATTCAGCCTGTCCGCCTTTTATGCTAAACGGATAATTCCGTTTCGCTGTCTTTGCTTCATCCCATTATCCATACCCGGATCACAGGATCCCCGTTACTCTGTAACGTTTTCTATATAGGTCAAAAATACATTTCCTGCACTCTGAAACAATGCCGTGCTGTCATTCATTCCATATGGGCTTGTCTGCCCTGTTGACGGATCATAAAGATATGTGTTGTATTCATCATAACCTACGATCACAACACTTGAATTATCCCCTGTTTTTGCAATTACCGGACGCTGCGCGCTTACCTCGTAAAGAACATTATCAAGGCTGCAGCCTGTAAGATCAATTACAGTTCCCGCATCGCCAAGTCCATCCTGAAGTTCCTGTTTCTTCCAGTTCGCTGTGCGGATGATCTCCGGTACATCTTCTATATTAAGCTGGATCTTCGTTTTCTTATTTCCCCTCTCCCAGACATACTGCTGTGCACGGTTAAGTACAACACCGGTCTGATCGTCAGCACGTTTCACAGCTGCTGCCGGATCTGTATAGATACAATCCAGAGATCCATAAGCATAAACATAATAAAGTTCACCCTGCGGAACCGTTGTATCCAACGTTACAGAGACATCCTCCATACTCTCGATCTTGGAATAAACAAGAAGTGGATCATCTGTTTCCGGCTTTTGGCCTATCGTGAGACGGATCAGCGTTCCTGCCCGGTTTGTTGTAATCAGAGCCACATCTATCTGACTTCCGGATACCTTCTTATTGTTCATGATATTGTCTTTCTTCTGGGCTGTATAAGTATTTCCGGATTTTGCAGAAAGTTCGAATTCCATCATTGTTGTACCAACCGTTACATTTGTAATGTAAAGCCCGTCCTGATGGTATTCTTTTTTCAGTTTTCCTTCAAAACTTTCAATACGGAAAGTACTGATTCCCTCTTTCTCATGACCATTCTCATCTGTGAGGATATCTCCATCTGCAACAATTCCATAAATAAAATCTTCGTTCATGAATCCAAGTGCACGGAGCTTCTGTCCGCTTTCAGGGGCAATATCCCTTGTCTTCAGGGAATCGAACTCAATCTCTCTGATCTTTCCTTCATCATCACCTGATGTTATAAGCCATGCTGCATGAGCTTTCGTGTCAGAAACCACAAAACAGTTCTGCTTGATACCTTCCTCAAGAATCTCAGAAGTTCCTTCCTCTATATTTACCTGATACAGCTTCTGCGCGAAAAGCAAGAACAGCTGATTATCTTTATTTACATAAGTAAGAGTTCCAAGATCTTCCTTCAGAAATTCGTAGGATTCTGTGCTTGGTATGAAAACCTTCTCCTCAACCACATTCCGGTCACTGTTATAATGGTAAACACAGACACCGCTGTATCCTTCATGGATTCCTCTGTTCATGTATCCATATAACACAAAATCCACATCTCCATTATCTGCCACTCGAATGATCTTGATGTCATGTTCATTACGCACATATCTGGAATCGTTGTTTTCTTCTTTACGGAAACTGAAAATTCTGGTGATCTTACCACCGGCCGGCGCATAGGACCACAGATCTCCATCCTGCTCAAAAACTACGATCGTTCCATCACTGTTCGCAGAATAGGTTACATTTTTGTCCCTGACTCCAAGAAGAAGTCCCGCATCTGAAACAACTGTCTGTGACGGATCGAAAACTTTCGTAGCGGAACGCTTGAAATCAAGCAGCATGATCCTGGTTTCTGTGTAACGCATACGATAGAATTCCGTAACATCATAGATTTCTGTTTCTCCCTCATCATCCTCTGCCGAAACCTGATAGTTCAGTGTAATACTGGCAGTTGTCTCATTAATATCATCAATCAGCGGCACACCTTCCATATAGAGCTTCGGAGCAAGTGAACCCCAGCTGATATTGGAAAGTCCGGAATTAATAGTAATATTATTGAAATTGGTTCCACCGGAGGTATCTTCTGCCTCCAGATAACCTGTCAGTTTATCGGCCTTCTCTTTATCCAGACAATTGGCAGAGAACGTTTTTACAAACTGCAGATAAGATTCTGTATTCAGCTGAGTTCTGGAAACAACTCTTGTATAGTAATAAACCTCACCTTCGCTGGTATCCAAAGTGATCTGCATGGAATATTCCTGGTTCATTCTCAAGTCACTTCCAATCTCGATCTCTGCACTCAGATAACCATTCTCTTCCTTTGTAAGATTCTTGATCTTACGGTTCTCCATGACTTTGCTTCCGTCAGAAGTACGTACCTCATAAGCAAGTCCTGTCACAGAATCCGCATAAGGATTAATCTCAAAAGTCAGCTTCTTGGTCGTATCCAGCGGTGTAATACTGCCTCGCATAAAGTCTGTCTGCATAGCCTGTTTATAGCCATACATCTTATTTGCCTGGGTACTTCCAATTTTTACCATGACTTCCGGAAGCGTAGCATCGTTCATATCCGAGCGGTTATCTGTAGACTGGCTATTCATAAGAAGAGAACTTCCAGCCACAACCACTACGAAAAGCACCAGTAATACTGCTCCTTTGCATATGATCTTCTTCATGTCATTCTCCCTTCTGTGAGATCGACTCTTCCGGATAAAGAAGACGATCCAGAGTAGGATTTACATGAAGTGCTTTCATAGACTCAGCAAAACTGTCTCTGCTCTTTTTCTTTCCGGTTTTTACTGCGCGGATCAGAATGTTCTTAGGTGTATGTTCCATATCAATAAATTCCAGAAGCTGAGTCTCATAACCTTTACTCTCAAGAAGTTCTGCCCGAAAACCGTCTGTGATCAGCGCTGCCATCCTCTCTTTCAGGATACCGTAACGCATAACAGGCTGCAGCACATCATTTCTGATCTGTCTGTTCAGTTCATGCTGGCAGCATGGAACGGACAAAATCACCTGTGCTCCCCATTCCACAGCCTTTGCCAGAGCAAAATCAGTAGCTGTATCGCAGGCATGAAGCGTAACAACCATATCTACAGAAGATACGCCTTCATAACCGGCAATATCTCCCTGATAAAAATGAAGCTTCTCATAGCCGTAAGATCTGGCCAGCTCACTGCAGTGACGGATCACATCTTCCTTCAGGTCAAGGCCTATGATATTCACATCAAATCCCTCCAGCTCCCGGAGGTAATAGTACATTGCAAAAGTCAGGTAAGATTTCCCGCAGCCAAAATCCAGGATAGTGATCTCCCTGTCTTTCGGAAGTTTCGGAAGAATATCACGGATAAATTCCAGAAAACGGTTAATCTGGCGGAATTTATCATACCTGGAAGCTACAATCTTTCCATCTTTTGTCATAACTCCCAGATCTACCAGAAACGGAGCTGCAGTTCCTTCTTTCATAATATACTGCTTCACACGATTATGCGGAGCGATCTTCGCATTCTGTACAGCTTCGTGGTGCTTCGTCTTAATGGTTGCCTTTCCTTTTTTGCTGATAAGAATGCTTCCGTCCTGTCTGCGTCCTGTTGTCTGCAGCTGACGAAATTCCTCCATGGAGCTCTCCAGATAATCAATAATCTCTTCTCTTGAATAATTCTTATGATAAACCTTAGGGCCTTCTGTCATAGAGGCCTGGTAGCAAATCTTTCCTTTCAGCTCCACAGGACGAAGCTTCACCTTTGAAGGGCCTTCGCCAGTCCTGCGGCCGCTTAAAACAGCCTGGATCAGCTGTTCATTAATTTGTTCTTCTAAAAATTCCCTTATTGTTTTCATCATATTCCCATTATATTCATTTTCTATTTTCCTGTATATGGACAGATGTTAGCAGAATCTGTCATAACACTCGACACTGTCTGCATCTGCGCCGTCTGCACCGTCTTCTGGAAATCTCCTGGTAGACTAGCACTTCGATCAGATCGTCCAGAAAACTTCCTGGCATCTCCTGCGCACTGGTGTCAGAAGATATTTCTTCTTTTACCTGGCTGCATATATGATACAGCATGAAACGATCCGGACATTCATCATAAAGCCGGCTGCCTTCATAATCCAGAAGCTGGCACTGTGCTTCTGCTTTCTCCTGGATCTTTCTGGCTGTATCCGGATAATAAGATTTCATCAGGTCAAATTCTCTTTCCTGCTCTCTCTCTTCATTATAAAAACCAGGATTTCCCTGTGCAGCATAAAACGGATAAAACTCTTGATAAAGCATAACTATTCTGCTGTCCTCTCACTGTTATCTCTTACAGTATATGCAGCAGAAATATGACGGTGCTTCTTTTATCCGGCCTTAAGCCATACGTTTCAGCATTCCCTGAGTCAGACGGACACTGTGCTCAATGGCAAGTTTCTCAAAAGCAGGGTAATCCATATTTGCACTGTTATCAGCTTTATCTGAAATCGCACGGATGATCAGAAACGGAATCCCATTAAGTGCTGCTGCCTGTCCGATCGCTGCGCCTTCCATCTCAACTGCATATGCGCTGAACTCTTTTACAATATTATCTTTCACTCCCTGATCACATACAAACTGGTCTCCGGAAGCGATTCTGCCTTCAAATACCTGGATCTCCGGATTTACCTCTGCACACACCTCATGAGCGATCTTACGAAGACCCTCATCGGCCTGGAAGGAAAACTCTTTCATCTGTGGAATCTGTCCCTTGGGATAACCAAAACCTGTCGCATCCATGTCATGGTGAAGTACATCTGTGGAAAGAACAATATCACCAATATTGATATCATTATTCAGACTTCCTGCAATACCTGTATTGATCACAGCCTCAACCTGGAAAAGATCTGCAAGAATCTGTGTACACATACCTGCATTTACCTTACCGATTCCGGACTGTACTACAACTACCTTCTTGTCTTCCAGAATACCCTCATAAAAATCCATTCCTGCTCTTGTTGTGATCTTTACATTCTCCATGACCTCTTTCAGTCTGGCAACTTCCTGTTCCATTGCACCTATGATTCCAACGCATTTCATAATTGTCAAATCCTCTCTTTCTGCCTGTATGTTATAGTACCAGATGGGCTAAAATTTTCTTTCTGGCATCTCATTTTCTTTTTCTACAACGTTCATTATAACAAATTTTATTTTTTATGGAAACTTTTTTTCGGAGATGATATAATCATTGACGTATATCGGTTACCGTTCACTGGTAATATCCCGCGAGGTGTTTTTTGTGAACGAAGGTCACAGAAAACCCGAGACATGCCGCGCGAATTTATGCGATAAGCATAAATTCTGTGCATCGCGAAGCGTGTTGCTGAGAACGGAGTGAACAGTAACGTATATCGTATTAATAAATATCAAAATGGAGGTAAATAGAATGGTTTATAAGACAAAAGGTGTCTGCGCTCAGGGAATTGAGTTCGAGATCGATGATAATAAGAAAGTTCACAACATAAAATTCACAGGCGGCTGCTCCGGAAATACCCAGGGTGTCGCTCAGCTTGCAGAAGGTATGGATGCAGATGAGGTTATCAGCCGTCTGGAAGGTATCCGCTGCGGTTTCAAGCCAACTTCATGTCCGGATCAGCTCGCTAAGGCTATCCGCGAGGCTATTGGAGAGAATTAAGAGAATTCCTTGTAATATTTCGGGCACACTGTCAGCGAATAATCCCTGACAGTGTGCTCTTTTTATTTAGATATCATCTCTGTCCCATTTATCGCACAGCGACTGTATGTCTCTTGCAAAACGGTCCAGATCTTTATTCGGGCAGCCTTCATTCTTGCGTATCACTGTCATCAGACGGCGGCCCATTGCAAGAAGCTTCTCGTATGCACGTGTAGCACGACTTGCTTTCGGAGATGCCGTAGCCCTGACAATACGGATTCCCGGAGCCTCATGGATACATTTATTCTCAAGAAGATCATACTCCGTTCCACTGAATGGTGCTGTAGCATCATATCCCAGATCTTCTTTCAGTCTCTGTGCAAAAACTTCTGTCACTGTATCGTCACCATGTGTAACAAACACATGCTTCGGCTTATTATCAAATGCTCTGGCCCAGTCCAGCAGTCCGTTCACATCTGCATGACCGCTGATTCCCGGCATTTTACATATCTCAGCAGCTACCTGAACAGTTTCACCAAACAGTTTCATTTCCGTTGCACCTTCCAGAAGAGCACGGCCAGGGGTTCCAATTGCCTGATATCCAACAAAAAGTACTGTATTCTTAGGATTCCACAGATTATGCTTCAGATGATGCTTAATACGTCCGGCATCACACATGCCACTTGCGGAAATAATAACCTTGCAATCTGCATCAAAGTTGATAGCTCTGGAATCATCCGTTGTAACAGATGTCTTCAGGCCCTGAAAAAACAACGGATTGATTCCCTTTTTCAGAAGATCCATCGCTTCCTCATCATAACAGGTATACGCATTCTCACTGAAAATCGTAGTAGCTTCATTAGCAAGCGGACTATCTACATATACTGTAAAACCATCGTGCCCGTGGATAAGCCCCTGTTCCTTGATCTGCCGTATAAAATAAAGCATCTCCTGAGTTCTGCCCACTGCAAAAGACGGGATTACCAGACTTCCGCCTCTGTCAAAAGTTCTCTGGATAATCTCAGCCAGCATCACCGGATAATCCGGACGTTCTCCATGGCTTCTGTCACCATACGTGGATTCCATAACAACGTAATCTGCTTCTTTAATATATACAGGATCCTTGATCAGCGGCTGATTTACGTTTCCGATATCTCCTGAGAATACAATTTTCTCTGTCTTATCGTCTTCTGTCATCCAAATCTCAATACTGCTGGAACCGAGAAGATGACCGGCATCCACGAAACGTACTTCAATTCCTTCCGCAGGTTTAATAATCTTATCATAAGGACATCTGACAAAATTACGCAGAACCCCCATGGCATCTTCCATTGTGTATGCAGGAATAAATTCCGGTTTACCTTCCCTTCGCCCCTTACGGTTTCGCCATTCAGCCTCAAACATCTGGATATGCGCACTGTCACGAAGCATAATATCACAAAGATTACAGGTTGCTTCTGTTGCATAGATTGGTCCCTGATATCCTTTGGCATATAATGCCGGAAGATTTCCGGAATGATCCATATGCGCATGTGTTAGAAGTACAAAATCCAGATCTCCCGGAGCTATAGGCAGATCCTTGTTCTCATAATAATCCGGTCCCTGCTCCATACCATAATCCACCAGAAATTTCCTTCCTGCAGCTTCCAGATAATAACAACTTCCGGTCACCTCATGCGTTGCACCGATAAACATTATCTTCATGAACAAGCCCCCTTTTGTCCGTCTATTTACAACTATGAAAGCAAATGATAGATATTTCGTTTATTAACTGTTATTTTATTGTATTTATTATACATGAATTTCGTGATTTTTAATAGTCTTTTTGTGAGATATATATGATTTTTTGTATTGATTTCTCTTAGAATTAACGGAGATTGTAAAATTCGATTAGAATTGTTTTATTTTTCAGATTTTTTCAAGATTCCCCAGCGATGGTAATGTAAGTTTACTGGATTTTTTTAATGGGGGTTTGGGGCACCGCTGGGGATGGTGATGAGTTTTACTTGATTACTTGATTAAAACGCCTTTTGTTAAAGTCTTTACAGACTCTTTGCTTCCATCTTTAGCTGCATGATAACCGCGTACACGATAATAATAGCCCCTTGGAACAATTACTTCCAAGCTTTTAGCCAAATGACTTACATCTGCTGCCGTGAAGCTCCAACTTTTATATGTAGAATATGTACCATTGACTTTTCTTTCCAAATATAAATCTAAATAGACTTTAGTACAATTATGATGGCACTGCGTAACTCCTCCAACAGCAACTTTATTACTTGCTAATTTAGCAATCTTTGTAGTTCCATAATTCAAATTCGTGCCTCGAAGTACACTATATGTAGTATCTTCAGAGAAATCCAGATCTGTTTCTAACACATTATCTGAAATATCTTCTGCCAAAACTGCTGTGATATTCATTCCACATAAAATTCCGACAATCATAATAACACTAATTAACCTAAATATCTTTTTTCGCATCTTCTCTCCTTCCAAACTTCCATTACATATTTAATACGAATTTATATTTAGGTTTTCGCTTAAAATCGTATATTTTTAATAAGTTTTTCAAATTCTTTTTCTTCCATTTTTCCACTAATTTGATAATATACTGCCTCCTGTTTCCAGTATGCTACATAATTTCTATCTTGGTCCTTTTTATCTTCCACTTCCATTAATGTAATTACAATATCGTCATCACTAAATTCTATTTTTTTTATTTCACGACCATCTAAACCAATTGCACTGCTATTTTGCACATCTCTATTCTGATCTACATACAAAGTTACAATTGTATTCTTATATTGATATTCCATTAAACCAAATTTTAAGTTTTTATCAACTTCATAATCTTTAAATTCAAATGTGTTAGGTCGATACACAAACCGCGGAACATTTATTTTAAGTTGTTCACTTATATTGGTTATTGCTCCTTCTTCATCCTCCTCCATCTTGCTGGAATCATTTCTTGAATCGTTTCCCAGCACTATCTTCGTATCATTCCCAGTCCAAAGCTTCACGGAATCAATAAAATAACTTCTATTAGCCTGGCTAGTCATACTCGCTGCAAATACTCCGGCAGCGCATACCAACATCACTGCCGCTACACGGGCAAGCCTATTTCTTTTTTCAGGTTTTGCAGGAAGATAAACAATTTTTACCTTCTCCGGTTCTTCTGCCTTTTCGTTAATTTTTCTATGATTATCAGCTTTCTCACTGACATTTTCTTCTTCATAAATGCCATCTGCTTTCAGTCTCTCTACAAGTCTTGCATATGCAGCTCTGGCTTCTTCTTCGGTTTCACCATCCTCAGGAATATTGCCATCTGGAAACATAATTTTTTCCATTTCATCAATTTCTTTATTATATTCCTCAGTCAACCATTTTTTCAGTTCTTCATCGCTGAAATTTCCCATTATTTTTCACCTGTAAACCCATCTTTTCTTGACAATTTCCTCTTTAGAGTTCATATTTAATGATAGTATATGACTATTCAGGAGGAATCCAAATGAAACACATCGTACTTACCGGCGGTGGTACTGCCGGCCATGTAACCCCTAATATTGCTTTGATTCCAAGACTCCAGGAGCTTGGTTATAAAATTTCCTATATCGGTTCCTATGAAGGAATCGAGAAAAAGCTCATTGAAGAGCTTGGTATCCCTTATTACGGAATTTCATCAGGAAAACTGAGACGTTATTTTGATCTCAAGAATTTCTCCGATCCATTCCGCGTACTGAAAGGATTCAGCCAGGCCAGAAAAATTCTGAAACAGCTGAAACCGGATGTTGTTTTTTCAAAAGGAGGCTTTGTTACGGTTCCTGTTGTAATCGCAGCCAGCCGTTTGAAAATTCCGGCACTTATTCATGAGTCTGATATGACTCCTGGTCTTGCCAACAAGCTCTGCCTCTCTTCCGCAACAAAAATATGCTGCAATTTCCCGGAGACAGTATCCAATCTTCCTGCTAATAAGGCTGTTCTTACCGGAACTCCAATTCGTCAGGAACTCCTTTCCGGAAATGCAGAAGCCGGTCGTAAATTCTGTGGTTTCAATGCTGACAAACCTGTTCTTATGGTTATTGGCGGCAGCCTTGGAGCAGCTTCCGTCAATGACAATATCCGCAAGATCCTTCCTGACCTTCTGAAAGAATTCCAGGTTGTGCACCTCTGTGGAAAAGGAAAAACCGATGAAAGTTTAAACGGAACTGCCGGTTACGTTCAGTATGAATATATCAAAGATGAACTTCCGGATCTGTTTGCTCTTGCCGACATCGTAATCTCCCGTGCAGGTGCCAATGCAATCTGTGAGATCAGCGAACTCCATAAACCAAATCTTCTGATTCCCCTTTCAGCAAAAGCCAGCCGAGGTGACCAGATTCTTAACGCACGTTCATTTGAACGTCAGGGATTCAGCATGGTTCTTGAGGAAGAAGAAATCACAGAAGCCAAGCTTCTGGATACTATCCGCCAGCTTTATACAGACCGCCAGAAATATATTGATGCCATGGCAGGAAACGGTCACGTAGACTCCATCCGTAAGATCACAGATCTTATTGAAGAATGTGCCCGCTCCTGACAGCAATATTAATATTCCTGTATGAAAGACTCTGCCACTGCCCATTTGGGAGCTGGCAGAGTTTTCTTTTATTCATAAGTTTTCTCATACTCTTCTTTCAACCAGCGTTTCGCCTTATAGATCCTGTTATTCACACCACTCTTTGTCAGTCCGAACTCTTCTGCCACTGTTTCAACAGGAACATTCATAAACTTTGTCTGAATCAGAATTTCATAATTAATTGGCTGTTCAGCGCGAAATCTTTCCAGTATCATATGCATAAATTTATTTTCTTCCTGCCTCAATATCTGATCTTCTGCATTCACATGAATTCTCCGATCCAGAACCGATGCAGTCTCATCATCGTGACAGGAGAATTCATGTTTTGTGCTGGATTTCTTTTTATAATCCAGAGCTTTGTTTACAGCAGCTCTCCGGATCAGCGCATATAGCATTTTTTCATTTTCGAGATCCAGATCATTTCTTATGGTGTACATTTTATAAAGTACTTCCTGACTGATATCATCCGCCAGATACCAATCCTCCAGAATTCCATATGCATATGATTTAGCTATTTGACGATATTTCAAATAAAATTCTTCATATTCAATTTCGTTCATTTTTTCTCTTTGGTAAATTTACAGTTACTCTTTTACTTTATTCAGGATTTCTTCCTTATCCTCATCGCTGAGCTGTCCCGGTTTCCAGGTCAGACCTACACCATCTCCCTCATATCGCGGAATCAGATGCATATGAAAATGAAATACTGTCTGTCCTGCAATCTCTCCGTTATTCTGAACAATGTTGAAACCATCACAGTTCAGTGCATCTGTCAGCTTCCCAGCCATTTTTTTTGCAAGTATCATAGCTTTTCCAGCAGTCTCTTCCGGCAGTTCATAAATATTGGCAGCGTGCTTCTTCGGCAAAATCAGAGAATGTCCCTTACTCGCAGGTCCAAGATCCAGAATCACACGAAATTCTTCGTCCTCGTAAAGTGTTGCTGACGGAATCTCTCCGTTCGCTATTTTACAAAATATACAGTCTCCCATTTCTGTATCCTCCTCTTCTGAAAATAGATTTCTGGTTATCCTTATTTTGTCGTATTTTCTCGATTTTTTCAATACTGTTCTTGTTGATATTTAAAATTTCTGATGTTAATATTTTTTCGAGGTGATAATATGTGCAACGATAATACAGTTGACAAATTAAAAAATGAATTCCATTATACTCTTTCGAAATTTTCTCATGAGATCCGAAATCCTATAACGCTCATCAACAGTGAGCTTCAGATGATCGCAGCTGCTCATCCGGAAGTACAGGAATATAAACAATGGGACGATGTCATAGATAATCTTGACTATGTCAGAGATCTTCTTGATGAGCTTTCCGCATTTAACAATGCAAACCGTATCACACCCAAAGCCACAGACACCTGTGCCTATCTGAAAACGATTCTCTCTTCTGTCAAACCTACTCTGGACTACCTCGAAATCACACTGGAGTCAGATATCCCGGATTCTCTTCCTGTAATGATGCTCGATCAGATCAAAATCCGACAGATGATGATTAATCTTCTGAAGAATGCCTGGGAAGCAGTTCCTGTTCCTGGTGGAAAAATAACTGTATCCGCCTATTCGAAAAATCACGGCATCGCCATCGATATTCAGGACAACGGATGCGGAATCTCACCGGAAGATCAGGCAACTATTTTTCAACCCTTTTTCACAACCAAAGAATCCGGAACCGGACTGGGCCTTCCTGTTGTAAAACAGATCGTTGAAGCACATCATGGTTCTATCTCTGCTGAAAGCACCCCAGATCAGGGAACTGTTTTCCATATTTTTCTTGGATGATAAAATATTACCGCTGCCAGAAAACCACACAGTAGACCACCTGCATGCGCCGCATTATCTACACCTTCACTTGCAAAGCCAAAATAAAGAGAGAATGCGGCCATGATAAGCATTTGTTTCATAGTAAGGTCTGCAACTCTTCCCCTGTGCCGGATGATCACATAGATCATACCTCCCATAACTGCAAAAACAGCCCCGGATGCACCTGCTGATACAGAATAATCGCCTGTACGCATATCCCAGAACAGAGAAATAAAATTACCACCCAGACCTCCTGCAATATAAATCAGTAAAAATCTCAGTCTGCCAACAGCTGGTTCCAACCGCTGTCCAAGTACAAACAAAACCAGCATATTATTAATAAGATGGGGTGCCCCAAAATGTAGAAACATGCTTGAAAAAACTCGATACCACTGTCCCTGTTCCAGGATCAGAGGCGCATAGGCAGCTCCGCATTCCAGCATATGCTGTCCGTTTTCTGAGCCACCGGTGAATTCTACGATTAGAAAGATCAGTGTATTTAACAGAATCAGTAATACGGTCACAGGCTCTTTTTTTATTTCTTCCACTTAAATCCTCTTTTCCATTTCTGATAATTAACAGATTTTTGGACATTTTAACAGATTTTGGATTTTTGCACAACCTGTGTCTCTTATATAATACGACAAAACAGCTCTATTTTCTCTCTTCTATTTCAAAAAAATATAACGCGCCTGTGCAAAATCTACTTCGTCTTCATCTTTTAAGAAATAGTCTTCTCCTGTTTTCAACATCTGTCCGTTTACAGATGTTCCATTTCTGGAATTCAGATCTGTCAGATAATACTCACCATCCCTTCTTCTTATTTTTGCATGAATACGGCTTACCGTGGGAACATTGATAACTGCATCTGCTGCAGTCTTCAGTTTTCCTATTACAGTGATATCCTGATCCAGATAGATCGTGGCAAGTTCTCCTGGTTCCCTGCTCACCAGTGTGGCCGGACCTTTTACTGCCCCTGAAGAAAGAACCATCGTCTCACCAAATCCCTCCGAAACTTCTTCTGTTTTCTTTCTTTTCTCTACATCCTTTGTTATCTTTTCACTTACAGGATTCCTCTTTTCTGTAATACCTTCTCCGGCGACAGCTGCTTCTTCCATCCTGTTTTTCTTTTCGCCTGCTTCGCAAGTCTGCAACATCATTTCTTTTTGTCTGTTATATCGTTCATCAGTACTTTGTACCTTTTCTTCTATATCGCTCTTTTTCTGTTCATTTCCTGAAACTTTTTTTAATAAAATATATACTAACATTCCCAGTACCATTAACAACAGAATCACTCCAAGAAGAATTTCTGTACTTACCCGTGGAAGATATCCTCCAGCCATTCCTGTTGTAATACCAAGTAAAATCAAAAGTGCTCCTGCAAATCCAGCCACGGATTTCCATATTTTGACATCTTTTGTTTTCTTAGTTTTATCTTTCTTCTCGCTCCTCCTTTTTTGTATTTTCTTTTCTGAATTTACATTGTTTTCTCTTTCCCAGCTGCCACTCTCCCATAATTCCTTCTGCTGTTCTTCTTTTCCGGAATCTATCTTCTCCGGCTGCTGTACTATTTTCTTTTCATAATCCATAAAATCGGACTCTTTGCCTTCCCGTACTTTATACAGTTCTTCTTTGATATGCTCCAGGTGAAAACTATCCTCCAAAGCCCTGCGATATACCCCATATCCCAGCATAACCGCTTTTCCGTCCTCATGATCCAGTTTTGGCAGAAAATACTCCGCAAGATTCTGAAACTGTTTCTGTACTTCTCCATGAAATCCCGGAAGATAACAGAAACGAACATTTTTCTTTTCTGAATCCATATAAATATATTCCGGTTCCAGAATCAGCTGGCAGGGATTTAAAAGATACTCTGACATTTCTTCCATCACCTGTATAAACCCTCCAAGAATTACCTGCAGTTCTTCTATCCCCAATTTTCTGTCTTCAAAAAGTGCAGTAAGCGAATGTCTGGAGGTCACATCATAATACACCATAAATTTCCCATCTATTCCCTGTATCCTGCACTGAAGAAGATCCGGAACTACATTAGCCACGATCATTCTTACCTGATAGGAATCTGTATTAATTACATCTTCTCCAGTCAGGATCAGGTAATTATGGTTCATATCTCTTTTATACTCTGATTTCATTTTACTGCCTCACCTCTTCCACCGCATCCCTGGAACTCTTTACTTTTCGTATCCATCCGACCGGACGCAAAGGTACTGCTTTCCCCGTTGCTTTTATTTTCCATTTCAGTCCCAGAAAGCCTGCCGGTATCTCCATCCGATATGTCACCTGTACGCTTTTACCTGTACTTATCTGCATACGAAGGTTTTCGCCACCTGGCAGCCCTGTACTTCCTAACATTCTTCCCTGATTATCTGCTTTTTCATAGCTATTTCCATTTTTACTGTATCCTTCCATGCTTCCGCTGACTGCTGCTTCATAAGCAGCTGCAGTCAGCCACGCTCTGTTATGTACATAAAAATTCAGATACAAAAGTCCCATCAGTACCAGAAAAATTACAGGCATCAGAAGTGCCGCTTCCACTGTAAAACTTCCTTTTTTAATCTTTCTCATAAAAATCTCCATTCAGCCGCCAAGTCGTCGGCACAGATAGTAATGAAATCTTGTTACAGTCACCTTGATTATTAAGGCATCCCGGCATCAATATCAGATCTGCCCGCCCATTTTGTTGTTGATATGCAGGTGCACCTCTTTTTTTAGGTGGAAATATCATTAAACAGGTTCACTATGTGAGAATTCCTCCCAGATAACCCACCAGTAAAAACGGAACAAATGGTATTTCCGTATTACGTTTCTTTTTTAATAGACCTAACTGAAGTCCTGCATAAATTCCACACAAAAGAAATGACAGGCAAAGAATCTCTATTAATTCTCCTGCATTTAGTACCGAACCCATGGCAAAGATCATCAATCCATCTCCCATACCCACTTTTCCTCTGCTCAGTACAGATGCTATTGCTGCTACAACTCCAATTCCCAGAGAAAGTATTCCCTCCGGATACACAGTTCCAGCTTTTATTCTCCACAAAATCCCACCTGCGAGAAACAGCAAAAACACTGGAAGACAAATCTCCCTCTTTCGAATATCTGTCCATGTATTAATTCCCAGAAATACCACCATACATAATTCACTGCTGCTCATATTGTCTGCATCTCCTCTCAGCCACACCGTCCGCAGGCACTCATTTCACCGGAAACTTCTGATTCCTTTACCATACGTACAGATCTTTTCAACCCGCTGCAATTCTCCCTGTTATGGTAGCGGTTACTTTTTTTCGTTATATACACTACGCCTGCCGGTTCCTGTCCACGACTGCATAGTTCACAGGCCTGATATTTCTCACCATAAGTGTTTTTCATTGTTTTTACAACTGCCCCGGAAATCTGCTGTACAGAAAGATTCAAGTAACTGCATCCAAGTTTCCTGTGATAGACGGTTCCTGATTCTGTTACATACACCATAGGCTGATTTGCAGTTTCATTCTTTTCATTTTCATATTGAACACCTGTCCATGCATGAACTTTCACAGTGTTATGAAACCAGATTTTCGGAAGAGGAATCAGTCCGCCCACAGGCTGATAGCTATACACATCCGGCAGTATAATATTGTCCGTTGTTGAACCTCCTGCTCCGTACGCGTACATTCCTGCTTCCTTTGCATTCTGGCAGAGCTTTGTCAGATGCTCTGTCTGAATTTTATAAATATCCATAAAGGACAGCAAAGTGATCACTCCGAAAAAGAAAAGCGGAAGTACCAGAGCAGCCTCAACTGTAAGACTTGCCTTTTTCAGCTTATTTTGAAAGGTACACAGGGATACTTTTCCAGAAAGCAGATTCCTGATTATCGGGGGAAACAGGAAATATCTTCTTCTCGGAGAGCGCCTTTCTCTTTTTTGATCCAGTCTGTCTATCTGATTACTATCATTCTTTTCTTTCTGAAAAAGCATCCCTGCGCACCTCTCTTTACTACTCATAAGCATATCGTCTTGTAACTGTAAATATCTTCTTTTTATTTGCCCTCACATCTGCTGATGCTTCAAGAGCAACGATGCAGTGATCCATCTGGAACTGCGGTCTGTTTCCCTTATCTCTGATCGTGCATTCGATCATATCCATTCCTCTCGTAACCTGCTGATGTTTTCCTGTTGTCATAAGCATTATCCGAAGATAATCTTCATAAGACATACCGGCTCCCGAATCCTTTCTTGAAGAATCTAAACTGTCCAGAATATTGGACAGATTACTCAGAGACAGCTGCCAGTCAGATGCAGTTTTTACAAGCGGTACATGGCCTCCTGCAAAAAGTTCTCTCACATCCAGAATACTCTCTGCAAATGCCCAACAGAATATCAATGCCGCCTCTATCACAACTGCTGCCGGCGGAACCAGAAAACCGGATGCAATAGCCAGGGAAAGTGTCTCTATCTGAATCCTCTTTCCTCCATCTGAAATAAGATAGGCCATGTTTACTCCCTGTCTGATCAGAAGAAGTTTCGCAGCAACCGATTTCAGATTTTCCCTGTCATTATTTTTTCCACCAAGAATATACTCCACCTGATATTTCAGGCCTGACGAAGCTGGCTTTGTATAATTTCCAAGTTTGTTAAGAAGATACTGATCAAAAAGTATTCCAGACGTATACGAACTATCAGATTGTATATTAGTATCCATTTCCAGGCCCGTTTGTAGTTTTCTGCCTGATGCCAGGTATTTTTTATTAACAGAAGAATCAGAAATTCCCTTCTCTGCCGGAACTACAAGATCCAGCAGTCCCATTTTTCGTACTTTGCGAATAACAGGAATTGGATTCTCCACCTCTGTATTTATACCACCTGTAAAATCATCTGCATCTCCTCCATCTCCAGGTTCACCCGAATCTGTCTGATTTTGCTGTTCTTTTTCTGCTTCCTCACTTTTTTGTGTAGCGTCAGAAATTTCAGAATCATAAGATTTTAATGTTCCTCCATTCTCTGCCTGCTGCCCTTTTTTCTCTGCTTCATCAGTTTTCTTCTGCTGATCTTTCAATTTACGAAGAAGGACCTGTACCCCCTGGCTCCCCAGAGTCTCTTTCATAGTTTTCACAGCCTGCTGATAAAAAACTTCTCCATTTCCATCTGTCAACAGCTGATATCCGTTAAATCCCCCCTGAAGAAGAGTAAGTTTCTGACTGTTCTGTTTTAATACAGGTTTCATATAAGACTGAAAATTATCATACACTGATGCCCTATCCGGTTCTTCTTTTCCACCCGCATACAAAGCAAACAGATCATAATCTTCCAGAAGATTCCTGTCATACTGCCCGAACAGAGAGTAAAGTCCGATATCCATACTGTTGATTATCTGGGTTCTGGCAGCTGCCATCCGCACAGATTCAATACTGGCGCATACAAGAGAAAGTATGAGGCTCAGGATCAGAGCCAGAAAAATGGTAATACTGCCTTTTTTGAGTTTTTTCGCCAAGGGGTACTTCTCCTTTCCAAAACGGCAGATCAGAACTTACCGTTTTTTAGTCTTGTCAGATCGCATTGCTCTGTTTTGTGATTTTTGAGAGGATCTTTTTTACGAGAGATGTGAGCTGTTCCTTAAAGATGACGACCAGACTGATCAGAACCACCAGAATCAGGATAATCTCCACAACTCCTACTGCATCCTCTTCCATCGCAAACTCTTTCATATATTTCCACAGATTTTTCATTTGTCACCTCACATTTCCATGCTCTTTAACAGTTATGTTCCACTGTAAAAGGAAAGACCGGCCGGAAGCATGATCACAGCCATTACTACAAGAAGCATCAGGATCATTGGCAGAAGAAGTTTCGTCGCAGCTGCCTCCCCCAGTACTCTTGCTTTTCTTTTTCTTTCCTCCCAGGCTTCTACAGCCTCTTTTTCCAGCAGATCGGACAGATACCGGCTTCCTTTCTGAAGATTCTGAATCAGAAGCGTTGACAAGGTTTTATATTTCACCTGCCCACATCGCTCTCCAAATCTTCGATAGGCCTCTGCTTCGGATATCCCGCTGTCCATCTCATAACATGCTGTCCGGATTTCTTCATAAGCTGCACGTTTTCCTTCATCTTCTCTCTTTCCGTAATCTAAGGCAATTTTCTGAAATGCCTTTTTTGCAGTTAAGCCTGCCTGCACAAGAAGTGTAAATTTCATGATCAGCCCCGGATAATCCATCAACATCTGTTCTCTTCGTTTTATTTGAACATTCTGTTCTTCCCGTTTTTTTGCGATCACCAGCACTGCCGCCGCAATCAGTCCCAACCCTGAGATCAGACTTCCCGTAGTGTCTTTTGGCTGCTGCCATTCCAGATGTCTGCCGTTCCATTCATCCGGTAGATAATAATACTCAGGATCATTCTTTTTCTGGTTGTACTGTACGATCATATCCTGCAGTTCTTTCTCGCGCTGCTGCTCCTCACTCAGTTCTTTTTTTGTTTCCGGCTCTTCGCCCGATTCTTCCGTCTCTTTTTCCGGTACCTGCACATACAGAGAACCGGATTTTTTTCCGTCTACAGATACCATAAATTTCTCTTCATAAGCACCTGTCTCCTCTTTTTCCATACGGTATCCGGATGAATACACCGTACCACCGCCACTCTGAAATGTCAGAAGCATTCCTATGATATTTCCGGCAAGTGCTACCAGTACAAAAAGCTTCTGTCCCTCTGCATTGTCAGCCCACGGAGGCAGCCGCCCCAGCTTTCCCGCAAGAAAAGCTCCCAGAATCAACATAAATATCACAATATGTACCCACATCATCAACACCTACACTTCTATATCTACGATTTTTACGCCAAGCCAGTAGGAAAATCCATAAATTACCATACATACTGTCATGGCACAGATTCCAAAAAGATTTCCATACAGTACATCCATAAAACCCGGAGAAGTCAGCTTCAGATAGCAGATAATACCTGCCGGCATTATGCTCATAACCATCTGTTCTGATTTTTTTGCAGCCAGTGTTGCCTCGATCTCTTTTTTTACTTCAATCTTATCGCCCAGCATTCTGGCTACTTTCTGAATTACCTGTGTCATATCTCCACCTGTCCGTTTCGCTGTATAAAACACTGCCGCAAAATTCTCGATATCCTCCACACCACTTCGTTTTCCAAGATCTATAAATAAATCTTCTACCGGAACACTTAAGAGGATCTGGCTCTCAATATATCGAAATTCATCCAGAATATCACTTCCGTTCTCGTAGAGTCTTCCCAGATCCTTTACACTGGCCCGCACTGCATTTTCCGCTGAATATCCTGCCTGAACTGCTACATTCATAGCGGTCAGCGCATCCCGGAACTGGTAATTCAGCTCCCGCTTTTGTCTGGCAATACATTTCTTTTTCTGCATCTTCAGATACAGCACTGATACCGGAATCATAAACAGCAGTGCCAGAATATTCTGATAAAACAGATAATCGGCTGCAGCGCATACGGCAGCTCCCTCCAGAAGATATCTTACAATCTCCTTCGCCGTAAAATGATACGTCCTGTAATCTTTCCTCGTAAATTCCCATCTTTGATTTTTTCCTTTCCGTTCTTTCATAACTTAATTCCTGCCCGTTCCAATTTTTCACAATGTAAAAGTTCTCCTGCCTTTACAAGCCCGTTTTCTTCTTCCCAACGATACAGTGGATGTGTCTGGATCTCTCCATTCTCAAACCCACATACCTCTGTGATTTCCAGAAGCTTTCTGCTTTTATCACGCATCCTTCCAAGATGTACCAGAATGTCCACACCTGACGCAATCTGCCTTCGTATTGCTTCCAACGGAAGGTCAATCCCCATCAAAGTCATGGTCTCAATTCTGGAAAGCATATCCCGGCTGCTGTTGGCATGAAGTGTGGAAAGACTGCCATCATGACCTGTATTTAAACTCTGCAGCATATCTACGGCTTCCCCGCCGCGGACTTCTCCAACGATTATCCGATCCGGCCGCATTCTCAAGGCCGATTTGATCAGATCACGTATTGTTACAGAAGCTGCTCCTGCCATATTGGCCATTTTCGCTTCCAGACACACCAGGTTATCAATTCCTCTGATTTTCAGTTCAGCATTATCCTCGATCGTTATCAGCCGTTCATCTTTTGGAATATATTCTGCAACAGCCCCAAGAAAAGTAGTTTTTCCACTTCCGGTTCCTCCGCCGATTACCATGGAATATCTGGCCTGCACCAGTTTTTTCAGAAAGTCTGCACATTCCCGGGTAATACTTCCCAGGGAAATCAGTTTCTCCATTGTGATCGGATCATCCGGGAAACGCCGGATCGTGAGGATCGGCCCATTCAAAGCTACCGGATAGACTACAGCATTGACACGTGCCCCGTTCTCCAACCTTGCATCAACGATTGGTGACGATTCGTTTACAACGCGATTACATCGTCCTACGATCTGCTGGATCACATCTTCCAGCTTCTCTCTGGATGTAAAAACCTTGTTCCACCTGGCCAGCTTACCGGCTCTTTCCACAAAAATAGCATCAGGTCCGTTAACCATGATCTCCGTTACACTTTCGTCCTCAATAAGCTCCTGCAATACATCCAGCTTTCGCACAGAACAGAACAGTTCCTGCCGGAGATCCACTTTTTCTTTCAGCGAAAAAAATTCTTCTCTTACCTGATTTAATATCAGATCATCGATCACCTCCAGGATTTCCTCATCAGACAATTCCCTGGAAACATCCAGCTGTCCCATAAGCAGATCATGGAGCTTCCGGAATTTTTCTCTGTTCATGAATACTCCTTTCTCAGAAGCTTCCGTATGTAATCGCCAAGCTCACTCCACACCAGCTGTTCCACATAAGATTCCGAAGATATGCTGTCCATATGAAAAGGAAGATGCAGTTTTTCGGTTTTTTCCAGAATCTTATCTTTGTTCCAGATACGCAGAAGATTTTCGAACTGAGTCATTTTACACACAGATACGGCATCTTTAAGAACTGGCATATAAATTTTCCCACATAGATCCAGCAGCTGAAAATTCTCGTCTATACCACTTCCCATATCCAGGATCAACACCTCATAGGAACTGTGCAAAGTAATCTCCTGCAAAAGCTGCTCCCAGTCTTCCCAACACACAGTCCGGATATCCGATGGAGTCCTTACCGGCGGCACAAAATCCAGATTATTTACCGTCTGAATCATCCCGTTCATGCGATGGATAAGATTTTCATTTCCCTGCCTCACATAGTAAAAAAGATCACTGAGATTTGTAGGAAATTTCTTACCAAGCAGTTCCTCAAATCCTGAATATTCTTCAAGATTCAGATAAAGAACAGCCTTGTCCTTAGCCAGGATCTGTCCCAGAGCAAGTGCAAAAGAGGTTTTCAGACATCTGCCAAGAGGTGAATAAACGCCGATAACCTCCATCGTCCTTTTCAGCACAGGAAAAGCCACTGGATTTAATGCCTTTTCCTCTCCATAGCAGGCCATTACTTCTCTTATTACATCGGAGGATGACTGATATTTATACACACTTGAATACTGATCCAATTCCGGCGGGTGAACTCCTTCCGAAAGAATAATGATCTTGCCAATTCCAAGCTCACGGATCTCCTTCTGCATGGCCTTGTCAGAAATCAGCAGCAACTCAATATGGTTTTCTTTTCCATAGGCCAGCAAACTCTCCGCTGTAGTAAATGCCTGAATCTCAAAAGGAAGATTCTTTTTCTGGTTCAGATAATCCATGAAATTGAAGGCATAATCTACTTCCAGATCACAGACTGCAAATATGTTTTTCTTCAATACACACCTCCTGCATAAAGCATTGCGCTCAAGAATATCGGTACTGTAAAATGAAAATTCTCCGGAAAGCCTGTCCCCTTTCTGTAATAAGGCCGCATTTCACCTGTACAGTAAAATTCATTCATATACTGATAGAAATAAAGGAATCGCTGGCGGATACCGCCTGTAGAAATAAGAATTGCCAGAGAAATGCCTGCACCTGCAAGCAGAGAATAAAAGATACATTCTGTAACTGTCCGCGGTCCCATAATCCCGCCCAAAGCACACAAAAGCTTAATATCACCAGCTCCAAGCATCCGGAACACAAACAGAATCCCTAACAGGATAACCGGAACTGCTACGCCAGTCAGGAATATGGCTCCGCCTTTCAGTCCTCTTTCGGTAATCTGGATCAGAAACCCTGTTACAAAGGAAAAAAGAATCCATCCATTGTCCACAGATGCCTCTCTAAAGTCCATCCAGACAGCCATTGCGGAGATAACCACAGGTAAAATCATATAAAAAGACATACGCGCCCCCTTTCACCCAAAAACATACCTCAATTATAATAAATAATAGTGGAAATTCCCGCCTGACCTGGCGGTGATCGATACCAGAAGATCTCTGGTGAGATTTATTATAGGACTCTGCAAATGCTTTGTCCAGCATTTTCGTTCGACAAATTCCGACCATACCAAAGTAACACAAATATCTGTATTACACTTTTGATGACACCTATGTTTTTTATCTCTTTCGAAACAACAAAAAAACAGTCAGAATAAAATTCTAACTGCTTTCAGTTAATAGCCAGTACGGGAATCGAACCCGTGTTTCCGCCGTGAGAGGGCGGCGTCTTAGCCCCTTGACCAACTGGCCATATTCATATTTTTGTGTCGCTTGATTTCGTTATTTGTTGTTTCCCTCAACCGACTTCGTTAGTATATAACACTTTCTTTCAAAATGCAAGTACTTTTTTTAATTTTTTTTAAAAATTTTCACGTTTTTCATGTTTATTCGTTTTTTACCCATTTTCAGGGATTTCTCATGCTTGACCGCGGTGGTTGTTAGTGCTACTATCAAAACACAAGAAAGAAGGAATTGCCATGACTCATCTTCTGTGCCTCGGTGACAGTATTACTGATTGCGGCCGTCTTTTTTCTCCTGATCCGCTGGGTAATGGATATGTAAAACAGCTTTCGGTCCTGCTGCATGCTGCTGGCAGACATTTTTCCATAGAGAATAAAGGTATTGATGGTTTTACCCTCGAGAAGCTTCTCCACAATATTGATGGCTGGATAACTGCCTGTGATCCGGATATTGTCACTGTTCTTATCGGAATCAATGATATTGGTATCATGATGAACACCCGCCGTACTCCCCAACAGCAGCAGACTCTCATGAAGGAATTTTCTGTGCGATATGAAATACTGATCCGTAATCTCTCTGCAATACAGCACACAACTCCTTCACCATCGACACGGAAGCTCTTTGTTCTGGAACCGTTTATCTTCCCATGGCCGCAATGCTACATCTCCTGGATGCCGCTTCTTACGCAGATGTCCGGTCAGATTCTGAAAATCAGTAAAAAATACAGAGCCGTTTTTGTCCCTCTGCAGGATGCTCTGATAAAGGAAGCCTCCCGGGTCGGGATGGATGCCATAACCATCGACGGTATTCACCTTACACCTCTGGGACATCAGTTCCTTGCTGAAAAAATTTATTCATCAATCACAGAAAGGTTTTAAATATGGAAACAGCAATCAAAAAAATCGAGGATATGTCTCTGAATGCCTGGCCCTCTCACAAGATGGAGCTTTACGATGGCTGGATCCTCCGTTTTTCTTATTTTTATACACACAGAACCAACAGCGTGGAGCAATTCGGAACCTCCACTCTTCCCTGGAGGGAAAAAATCCCCTACTGTGAAGATGTTTACAAACGTCTGGGAACACCTGCCATCTTCAAGATCAGCCCTCTCGTATCCCCGGACTTCGACTATATGCTGGAAAACCGTGGATATTCCGTACAGCACGTAACCAACGTTATGACTGTAGACCTGGACAAAGCAGTTCTGGATACGCCTGTCACAGACGTTCTTTTTACCAATGAAATCCCTGATTTCTGGATCCGCAGCCTGTTTGATCTGAAAGGAACTACAAATCCGGTCCACAGAACCGTTGTTCCTTCTATGTACCGCGCTATCCTCAAGGAAACAGTCTGCGCTTCTATTACAAAAAACGGCCAGATTATTGCCACCGGTCTTGGAATTCTGGATCGTGATCATATCGGCATCTATGCTATTCATGTACGTGAAGATTACCGCCGCAGAGGCTACGCCCGTCAGATCGTATCCGGACTTCTCAAAGAAGGCAAAAAAAGAGGTTCCAGCCACGCTTACCTCCAGGTGGTCAAAAATAATGATTCCGCTGAAAAACTTTACGCTTCGCTTGGATTCCGGTATTTTTACACATATTGGTTCCGCGTCCAGCCTGTGGGAACGCGTTTTCAGTAAGTCAGGGATTGTGGGGATTTTCCCCAACTCCCTGTAGAAATTCAAATTTCTTTTTGCTATAATACTTTTATCTTACATAATATTCTTCCTGTCTTCATACACTACTCCTTATCAAATATAAGGAGAATGATCATATGAAAGATCCACAGGAAAAAAATACAAAAAATCCCTATCATATTCAATATAAAAATTATCTGGATACCAATGCCTGTACTGAGTGCACGGGTCTGATCAACCATGGAATAGACAGCCGTGAGCAGTGGGATTCTTTCCGGCAGATTTTTGATTTCACGCCGGAGCCCCCAGATCTTACAGAAAAACAGGACTGACCGTTATTCCAGGGTCGGAGGACACAAATGAAAAAACTGTCTGCTGCATGTATAATTCTCGGCATTTCCCTTTTTGTGGGCGGCTGCAGCAACGATCACGCTGATGATCATATTATTTCTCTTCAGGACAAAATTTCAGATGCAGCAGATTCTGTTTCTGCACAGCAGGAAACCCGAAATTCTTCCCAGGACGACCGTGTCTATATGGATGAACTTTCCGGTTCTCTGCAGAATTTTGACGGAAGCCACCTTACCATTTCCAGTAACGGAGAAACTTATACATTTGATGTTTCACAAACACGGCTTGAATGTAAATATGGCATTGTACTCAGTGATAATGTAAGCATAATCTATGAGGGACAGCTTTCCGGAACTGACATCAGCACGATTGCTCCCATCAAAGTAACCGATCAGTATCACAATGAAACTCCTCTGGAAGACCGCACCCTGAAAGGCAAAATAAAACGTCTTACAGCCAACGCTCTTGTCATGGTAACAGAAAAAGGTAATACCGTCACCTTCCCGGTAACAGGCGTAAAACAGTATTATAAAAAAGGCATCAAAGCAGGCCGGTGGGTTTATGTTCACTTCCGTGGAAAATTCATAGGCTCATCCCAGATAGACACCAAACAGTATGACGGAAGCTTCACAAAAGTAATCAGCGTCTCTGATGTAGATCCCATGAAAGTTCCTGAGCCTACTCCGACCCCTTCGCCGGAGCCGAAGAAAAAAGAGCAGCATCTCCGGGCCAGAATTGTAAGTGTCAGCACCAATACCATAACTGTTGTTCCCCAGACCGCAAATACAGAACTGAATGTTCCTGTTTCTTCTGTTCCCGTATATTTCAAAGGTGGAATTGCTCCCGGAGCTTATGTAAACATTACTTACACAGGGAATTTCAATGGAGAATCCACCAGCGGAATGAAAATCCGCGGCGTTACAGGAGAAGATCCGGATACACTTTCTGTCCGCAATATCTCTTCCACTGTAACCGGAACTATTCTTGGAACAACGGCCAATACTGTCCTGATCCAGACTTACGATGGAGTAAAAATCCTCTGCGACCGCGAAAACGCCCAGGATCTTTCCACCAGCGGAATGGAAGAAGGTGCGGACCTCCGGGTTACTTTTAACCCTGCGAAATCACGCACCTCCAATATTTATTCCTGTATTAAATTCGAAGACCCGTGACGGAAGATGGTCCGGATCCTTTTTTCCCCGTCTTCCATCCAGCTTCGTACCTCCGGTGTATCACCCAGTATGTCAAAAAAAGCTCTGCATTCATCCTGCACACCCTGTCCGTGAAGAACCTGGTATGCACCGGCATCACTTCCCACTGCCACATGGATTTTTTTCTCAAAAGCTTTCTTCAGATTCTGCGCACCTGTCCTGATAACAGAAGTAAGGATCGTATCTTCAAATCTTCCGCAGCCTTTAAGATTTCTCACCGTTACAAGTGTAGGCACCCACACACTCTCGCTGTCTGCCAGCATGGAAATCGTCTCATCATCCATATAATTTCCGTGTTCAATGCTGTCAACGCCAGCCTCCACTGCTGCCTGTACACCATAAGAACCATTGGTATGGCTCATCACGGCAAACCCTTCTTCATGAGCAATATGTACCATTTCTTTTACTTCTTCAACAGAAAGCGGAGTTCCCGTTATCCTTCCATGATCTTCAAAATCCAGAAGCCCTGTAGTCATGATCTTGATAAAATCCGCACCTTCAGCGGCAGCTTCCAGAACTCTTCTGTGATATTCCTTCATGTCTGAGAAGCTTTTTCCAACGATCTTCCCGTAATGACCTTCTTTATAAATAGCAAAAACCGGTGTGCGATAGTCAATTCCATATTCCGGAGCCAGTCTGGCAGTCCGCTTTGACACACCGTAATGATCCCCTCCGTCTCTTACAAAACGGATTCCACGCTTCCGGTATTCCTCAAGATGAGCACGGATCAGCTCGTCCTGCGGTCCGTTTTTCTGTGTCTCAACAGCTTTTCGGTAATCATAGCCATTGAGAAATATATGTGCATGACATTCTCCAAACATTTTTATCACTGCTCAAAAAATCTTCTGATCTCTTCCTCCGCTGCCTGTACGGACCCCTGTACGAAGAATGGCTTACCGCCTCCGCGTCCGTTTAATTTCGTATTCATTTCTTTTGTAAACTGACGGAGATCGCCATCTTTTTCGCCCATTGCGTACTTATAGCTTCCATCCGGATTTTTGGAAAATACTGCACAGCAACCCTGACATGTCTGTGTCACGGCATCTGCTAGTTTACGCACTCCATCATTGTCCATTCCGTCTACGAATAACAGAACACTTCCGCTTCCTGCATAACGTTCCGCTTCTTTACGGCACATATCATCCACAAACTGATTGACCTGTCCTTTCAGACGGAAGTTTTCATCCTGAAGACGCTCTACTGCCTGTGCGGTTTTATCAATTTTCGCAGAAAGTTTCACTGAGATCTGATGATTCTGTTCATTAACCATATTGAGGTAATCCAGAACACGTTTTCCACAGATCATTTCAATACGGACTCCTTCGCGGAATTTTTCCACAGAAAGAAGCTTCACCATGCCGATCTCTCCGGTATGTGTCACATGGGTTCCGCAGCATGCACAGATATCCGCACCTGGAAATTCTACGATACGCACCTGCCCTGTAAGCTCTTTTTTGCTTCTGTAATCAATCTTTTCCAGTTCTTCCGAAGTAGGATAAAGAATTTTCACCTCAGAATCTTCCCATATCTTCTCATTTGTTTTTCGTTCAATCTCAGCAAGCTGTGCCTCATCCAGCGGACCGTTCAGATCTACAGTAATGGTGTCACTTCCCATATGAAATCCTACATTATCATATCCATAAGCCTCATGGATCAGACCGCTGACCATATGCTCACCGGAATGCTGCTGCATCAGGTCAAATCTTCTTGCCCAGTCGATCTGTCCCTGAACTTCAGCTCCCACCTCTAACGGCTTATCTGTATAATGAAGAAGCTCCCCGTCTTTTTCGTGAACTTCCTTTACTTTCACATCGCCCAGATATCCGATGTCACTTGGCTGTCCGCCACCTTCCGGATAAAAAGCACTTTCGTCCAAAATAATGTGAAAACCTTTTTTCGCTTCTCTGCACTCCAGGACTTTAGCTGTGAATTCTTTTTTATATACATCTTCATAATATAAACGTTTTGTCTCTGTCATCTGTCCCATCCTTTCTGCATCTCTGCTTTGACGTTTTATAGTATAGACCAATTTGGGGCTCCCTGCTATAAGAATTCCAATTTTTTCAAAAATTGCTTTTAAAAAATGAAGTTTTATCCCTGTCTTACGCGTTATAATAAGTGAACGGGATGAGAAAGGAGCTGATCACATTACACGGGAAGAATATCTGGAATATCTGATACATACATACCAAAATTTAATATTTTCCATTTGTCTGAAATCGGTGGGCAATCCGTTTGACGCCGAAGATCTGACACAGGATGTTTTTCTTTCCGCCTACAAAAATCTCTCCCGTTTTGACGGTACCTACGAAAAAGCCTGGCTCAGCAAAATCGCAGTTCGAAAATGCCTGGATCACCTGAAGGCTGCCGGCAGACGTACCATTCCCACAGAGGATACTTATTTTGAACAGCTCCGTGATAAAGAATTCTCCCCAGAAGAGGCCTGTCTGGACAAAGATTTCCAGAATCGGATCCGACAGCTTTGTTCCGATCTGAAAAGTCCCTACAGAGAAGTGGCCACCGCTCATTTCTGTGAAGAAAAAACTGCAGCCGAGATTGCAGCTTCACAAAATAAAAATACAAAGACAGTCCAGACTCAGATCTACCGTGCAAGATCTATGCTGAAGGCACTGTTGGAAAGGAGTGATTAGATGCATATACCACAGGATGAATTACAGAAATTTCAAGATGGGACTATGAATACAGACGAAATGATCCATTTTCTGGAACATATAGATCAATGTGATTTCTGCCTGGAACAGCTGCTTCAGGATGAAGAAACTTCTTCTGAACATGCTCCTGCCTATCTTCAGGATAAAATTCTGAAAAAAGCAGCTTCTCCTGAAGTACAAACTTCCAGAAAAATACATGAAACTGCTTACTGGATGAAGCTTCTCTGCACAGGCTTACGTACTGCAGTGGGTATGGGTCTTGCGCTGATCATGCTTTTTTCTGTATCACAGACAGATTTTACAGCTCTTCATACTTCACCGGAAACAAAAGCTAAGATATCTTCATCCCTTGACATTGGTTTCAATCTGAGCCAGCTTTCCAGGAAGGTAGGTTCCCAGCTCAGTGAAAATTCTCAGAATATCAGTGATAATCTGAGTGATCTTACGAATAAAATTATAAACGGAGGCAAGTAAATATATGAAAAAACAAAAACATGGTTTCTGGGTATTTATCTTTTCCCTGATCCCCGGTGCCGGAGAAATGTATATGGGATTCAAAAAACAGGGAATCAGTATTATGCTGCTGTTCTGGGGAGCAATTGCGCTGGCTTCCATTACCGGCCTTGGATGGCTGGCCATGTTTCTCCCTGTGATATGGTTCTACAGTTTTTTCAATGTCCATAATCTGAAGTCACTGTCAGAAGAAGAATTTTATTCTGTAGATGATAATTACATTCTTCACATGGATCAGTTTTCCGGTGATATCGGAAAATTCTTACAGAAGCATCGAAATACAACTGCCTGGATCCTGATCCTGTTTGGTATCTGTATCCTGTGGAGTCGTTTCACAAGTCTTCTGTACCTCATTGTACCGTATGATCTGGAAGACTATGTATACAATATCTGCAACAGTCTTCCTCAGATTGCCATTGCTATCGGTATCATTGCTGCAGGTATTTATCTGCTCACTCAACAAAAAAAGAAACTGGAGGAAGAAAAAAATAAAGATGAGCATTATTGGGAACCGTACCGTCCATATCAGCAAATAGCTTCCCCTGATGATAATTCAGAAGCTGCTGAAAAAAATCCTGAGACCTTTTCTTCTCAGGACAATATTTCTTCTGAAAATAGTATTCCTTCTGAAAATACTGTCCTTTCCGAAAATAAGGAAGATACCTCTCCCTCTGAATAATCAGTAACTTCAAAAAAAGATCCGAAGTCTCCCGACAACGGATCTTTTTATTTTCATCAGCCTGTATACATAACCCTGGAAAACTGCGGTGACCCTGCATAGCCCTGTGATTCCTTAAATGTTACTGCTTTGATCCAGCCTGTTTTGGAACCATTTTTTACACGGATATACATCTTATTCCCAGCGGTCCAGAAATTCAGAATTTTCACGCCAGTATTCTTGCGGATCACAAATGCTTTACTTCCGGAAGTGGGAGTTGTGTACGCCTGTATGTTCTTTGCCGCTGCAAAAAGTCCTGTTCTCTTATTAGCAGCATTAAGTTTTATATATTTTCCGTAATTGGATGTACGAAGTAATGTTCCTTTCTGATATTTGTACGTAAATTCTGTTGTACAATATCCAAGAGAATATGACATAGCCTCCGTTCTTACACGAACTGTATTACCACTCAGGTAAATTTTCGCTTCATTTACCGGTCGTCCATATGTTTCATTAATGAAATTTACAACCTGAACGATTTTTCCGTTACGGTACTGATAAAGTCCGTGGAATACACTGATATCATTATCCGTACCACCTCTCAGACACAGGAAAGGTTTTCCATTAGATAATGTAATAATACGAATGGACATATCCATAAAAGCTTTATTTATTGCACAGACTTTTGTATTATTTACATAAATATCTGCACCGTTCCAGCACCCATCATACTGACTTTTTTTCCGGACAACCTTAATCTTGTCTTTCTTTCCATCGCCGGTGATATCATACCTTGTCCAGGTTTTTCCCGGCTGAATTGTATACATCCTGGGTGCTGCCGCCTGCACTGGCAGTACGGAAAAGATCATGAAACCCATAAGAAATATACAGATACCCAGTAATTTTTTTGCTCTTCCTTTCTTCATTATTTCTCCTCCTTTTTCTTTGCATACTCTGGCTTTTTTATATCAGTATAATAAAAAAGCACCTTTTGAATATTCTCTGTACAAAGCGGCTGTTCTCATTCCGCTCTGTCACATGGTCATAAACGTAACCAACTTATGATCTACGTTTATTTTACTATTCAACAGGTGCTTTCTGTAATATATTTTTTACTGCTTATGTGTTACTTTAAGACGTGTCATCGCTCTCGCAAGAGCCATCTGGTTCATATGATACTCCTGGATGCTCTGCTTCTGACGAAGCTGCTCTTCTGCACGCTCCTTGGCTTCCTGGGCACGGCGGATATCAATCTCCTCCGGGCTCTCTACGCTGAGGCAGAACAGCTTGGCACGGTTATTGATCATCTCAACAAAACCGCTGCTCACTGCAAAAACGTGCTCATTGCCTTCTGCATCCTCAAAACGCATCTCACCGGGAATGATGGCTGCTACGACATTTGCATGATGAGCAAGAAATCCCTGCTCACCATCCACTGCCGGGATGATAAGCTTTTGGGCACGTCCTGCATAAGCCAGTTTATTGCTGGCATAGATTTCCAGGCCAAATGTCTCACTCATAGCCGCTCCTTACTGCCGGTTCTCCTCGGCTTTTGCTTTTGCAATTACGTCATCAATGGTTCCAACATTAAAGAATGCATTCTCCGGATAATTATCCATCTCACCGTCAATGATCGCCTTAAATCCACGAATCGTCTCTTTCAGTGGTACGTATTTACCTTTGATACCGGTGAAGTTCTCAGCTACATGGAACGGCTGAGAAAGGAATTTCTGGATTTTTCTTGCACGGAATACAGTCTGCTTATCTTCCTCTGAGAGCTCTTCCATACCAAGAATAGCAATGATGTCCTGCAGCTCTTTATATTTCTGAAGAATCTCCTGTACTCTACGTGCTACTTCGTAATGTTCCTCACCGACAATATCTGCCTCCAGGATACGGGAAGTAGACTCAAGTGGGTCTACAGCCGGATAAATACCCTGCTCAACGATCTTACGTGAAAGAACGGTTGTTGCATCCAGATGGGCGAATGTTGTTGCCGGAGCCGGGTCAGTTAAGTCATCGGCCGGTACATATACAGCCTGTACAGATGTAACAGATCCTTCCTTGGTGGATGCGATTCGTTCCTGAAGCTCACCCATCTCAGTTGCCAGTGTAGGCTGATATCCTACTGCGGACGGCATACGACCAAGCAGAGCGGAAACCTCAGATCCTGCCTGTACAAAACGGAAAATATTATCAATGAAAAGAAGTACATCTCTGTGCTCCTGATCACGGAAATACTCTGCCATAGTAAGTCCTGTCTCGGCAACACGCATACGTGCTCCTGGCGGCTCATTCATCTGTCCGAACACTAAGGCTGTCTTCTCGAGAACGCCTGATTCTTTCATCTCGGTCCAAAGGTCATTACCTTCACGGGAACGCTCTCCGACACCGGTAAAAATAGAATATCCGCCATGCTCAGTTGCGATGTTCTGAATCAGCTCCTGAATAAGAACTGTCTTACCAACACCGGCACCACCGAACAGACCGATCTTACCACCTTTGGCATATGGTGCAAGAAGGTCGATAACCTTGATACCTGTTTCCAGGATCTCTACAGCCGGTTTCTGCTCTTCGAATGAAGGCGGATCACGATGGATGACCCAATGCTCTTCACCGTCCAGGGAATCACCGCCATCTACGGTATCTCCAAGAACGTTGAACAGACGACCCAGTGTTTTATCTCCAACCGGAACCTTAATACCGCTTCCGGTAGCTGTTACTTCTCTGTCTCGCTGCAGACCTTCGCTGGCTCCCAGCATGATGCAGCGTACGATATTATTTCCAAGGTGCTGGGACACCTCCATAACGCATCTCTTACCGTTGTTCTCGACTTCAAGGGCATCCTTGATATCCGGAAGCTGTCCATCTTCAAAAACAACGTCTACAACAGGTCCCATAACCTGTACAATCTTACCTTTATTCATAGTCATCACTTCCTTTTTTGTGCTTTAGCACCGCTGATAACCTCTGTGATTTCCTGCGTGATCGCAGCCTGACGTGCACGGTTGTACTGAATGGAAAGATCCTTCAGCATCGCTTTCGCATTATCTGTAGAGGACTGCATTGCTGTCATTCTCGCATTGTTCTCACTGGCATATGCCTCTACAAGACATCCATAAATCACACCTGTAAGGTAGTTCGGAATCATAGTATCCAGGAGCACATCTGCAGACGGAGATAACACAATCTCCTCCTGATAGATATCTGCCGGAACCTGACCCATTTTAAAATCAGCTTTTTTCAGCGGTAAAAGCTGCATATTCACATTCTCCATTGCCATTGCATTCTGCATCTGTGTATAAACAATGTGAATCTCATCCAGCTCTCTTTCCAGAAATGCTCGTACGATCTCTTCAGTGATAAGGCGTGCTCTGTGCATGGTCGGTTTCTGCACAGTATAGTGGAAACTGCCGTCCATGTCCACATCTCTCTTGCCGAAATACTGACGCCCTACCATACCCAGGACATACAGTTTATGATGTCCCGGTACTTCTTCCATGAAGTCTTCTGTCATTTTCTGTACATTATGATTGTATGCACCAGCCATACCTTTATCGCCTGTAATGACAATGGTACCTATCTTCCTTTCGTCCTTCGGAACAAGATGACGTTCACTGAAGAAAGGATGCTGGATATCCGGCATATGACGGAGGATTCTGGCAATGGCAGCCTGCATATTATAGAAATATGGTTCTGTGTCCTGCAGGATCTTCTTCGCCTTCTGCATCTTGGAAGAAGAAATCATGTACATCGCATTGGTGATCTTCATGGTGTCCTGAATGCTTTTCATACGAGTCTGTATTTCTTTTGCATTTGCCATATCAACACCTACCTGCTCTTATCTCTGAATTCTTCTGCCGCCTTTACGATTTTCTCTACAAGCTCATCAGAGAGCTGCTTTGTAGTCTCGATCTCTTTGCCGATCTCAGGATATACATTATCAAAGTACTCCAGAAGATCTTTCTGATATTTCTTGATCTCTTTCTTTTCTACATCTACCATCAGCTTGTGAGTCGCAACACAGAGAGTAATTACCTGCTGATGAAGACTTAACGGACTGCAAAGTGGCTGTTTCAGAAGCTCCATCAGACAACTTCCGTATTTCAGCTGTGCAGTTGTGGCCTCATCCAGATCAGAACTGAACTGAGTGAACACTTCCATCTCTCTGTACTGTGCCAGATCGATACGTACACTACCGGAAGCTTTCTTCATAGCCTTGGTCTGTGCGGCACCACCAACACGGGATACGGAAAGACCAACATTAACTGCCGGACGCATACCTGAGAAGAACAGATCACTCTCCAGGAAAATCTGACCGTCTGTGATGGAAATTACGTTAGTAGGAATGTATGCAGATACATCACCAGCCTGTGTCTCGATGATCGGAAGTGCCGTGATGGATCCACCGCCTGCCGCTTCACTCAGACGACTGGAACGCTCCAGAAGTCTGGAATGGAGGTAGAATACGTCACCAGGATATGCCTCACGTCCCGGAGAACGCTCAAGCAGAAGTGACAATGCACGATATGCCACTGCATGCTTGGAAAGATCATCATATACGATCAGTACGTCTTTACCCTGATACATGAAATACTCTGCAAGAGCAGTACCTGCATAAGGAGCGATATACTGAAGAGGTGCACAGTCACTGGCTGTTGCAGAGAATACTGTTGTATACTCCATTGCACCATATTTTTCAAGATTGGAAACTACCTTTGCAACAGTAGAAGCCTTCTGTCCGATAGCAACATAGATACAGATTACATCTTTACCCTTCTGGTTGATGATCGTATCTGTTGCGATGGATGTTTTACCTGTCTGTCTGTCGCCGATGATAAGCTCACGCTGTCCACGGCCAATCGGGAACATGGAATCAATGGAAAGGATTCCTGTTTCCATCGGTACAGTTACAGATTTACGGTCAATGATTCCAGGAGCCGGGTTCTCGATCGGCCGGTATTCCTCCGCCTCGATCTCTCCCTTTCCATCAATAGGCTCACCAAGTGCGTTCACGATTCTTCCGATAAATTTATCACCTACCGGAATACCTGCCTGTTTGCCAGTTCTGGCAACCTTGGTGCCTTCCTTGATTCCTGTATCCTTTCCGAAAAGAATACATCCCATGCTGTTGGCACGGACATCCTGTACCATACCTTTGAGACCATTCTCGAAGGTCACGACCTCACCGTACATGGCATGATCAATGCCATAAACAGTTGCGATACCATCTCCCACGGAGATGACGGTGCCTACTTCCTGGTCCTTGCTGATTTCGTCATAGTTCTTTATTTCTTCCTTGAGAATCGAAATGATTTCATCTGGATTTATTGCACTCAATTCAATTTCACCTCCGGGTTAATTTCTGTTTCAGTTTCTTATAACGTCCGATGAGGCTCCAGTCGTACTCACGATCTCCTGCCCGCAGAACAAATCCGCCTACGAGATTCTTGTCCTCTGTAAGGGTAAGCTCTACTTCGCTGGCAGAAAACTGGTTACGGAGAAACTCCTTCATCTTATCTTCCTGCGCTTCGGTAGGACATGTCACATAAAGAAGCTCTGCCTTGAGAATTCCTTTCTGTTCCCGGCTGTAAGCATCATAAGCCTCGATGATCTCCTGAATGCTGTCTATCTTCTGATACTTGCAGGTTACTTTAAGAAAATTCTTCATTTCCTGCGGGAAAACCCGCTCTATTACCTGTTCTTTTTCTTTGAGAGAAACCAGGGGATTTTCAAGCATTTTTCCTATTTCAGGGGTATTCTCAAAAATCTTTTCGGTTTCACAGATTGCCTCCTCAGGGACAGAAAGACCGTATAATGCTTTTGCATAATTAATGGACGTCTCTGTCATGAGGATCACCTGCTCCTTCTAAAAACTGGTCATATAGGGACATATCCTGTGCTTCGTCGTTCTTTTTTCCCATGATTCTGGATGCTGCATCCATAGCCAGCTCAGCTACCTTGCCTTCCATCGCTTTCATAGCAGCTTCCTGCTCAGTACTGATGTCTCTTCTTGCTTTCTCAAGAATCTCGCCAGCCTGATCATTAGCTTTCTTCACGATGCTGTCTGCCTGTACTTTTGCCTCGTCCTTAGCCTGCTCTACAATGTTGAAGGATTCTTCCTTCGCAGATTTCAGTGCATCCTCATACTGTCCTTTCAGCTGGTTTGCTTCAGTTGTTGTTTTTTCTGCTGAAGCAAACTGCTCATCGATCATGGCTTTTCTCTTCTCCATGACACCGATGATTGGGCCGAACAGGAACTTTTTCATTAAAAGATAAAGAACGATCAGGTTTATAATAGTAAAGACAAGGTTGATATCAATTTTAATCACCTGGTCCACCTGCCTCTCTTAATCCTGAATTAGTATCTCGTCTTTACCTATTAGCCAAGCATGATAATGATCAGAAGACCGATTACGAAACCGTAAATAGCTGTTGCCTCTGCAAGAGCACATCCAAGAAGAAGTGCTTTACTGATCTTGCTCTCTGCCTCCGGCTGTCTTGCGATAGCTTCTACTGCCTTAGATGTTGCAAGACCGATACCAATACCTGCTCCGATACCTGTAAGAACTGCGATAGCTGCACCAATTGCGATTAACATAGTTTTTTCCTCCTGTAAAATACAATTTTTTTCATTTTTAATGCCTGATTACTCAATTGCTTCCTTGATGAACAAGGATGTTAAGAATACAAATACATACGCCTGTATGAATCCGTCGAAGAAATCAAAATACAGACTGAATGGTATGGGAAGAATAGCCGGACAAACAAACTCCAGCAGCTTCATAACTACGAAGCTTCCCAGAACATTACCAAACAACCGCATGCAGAGAGATGTAGGTCTGATCGCGATTTCCAGGATGTTGATTGGAAGCATGATCGGAACCGGCTCCGCAAAGCTTTTCAAGAAGCCCTTCAGGCCTTTCTTATGAAAGCCTGCATACTCGATCAGAATAATGCTCATAAGCGCCAGCGCAATGGTCACATTCATATCCTTGGTAGGTGGTGTAAATCCAAACACGCCTGCGATATTGGCTATTCCGATGAAAATTACGGTTGACATCAAATAAGGCACATACTGTTTGCCTTCTTCTCCAAGAATTCCCATAAAGAAATCCTGAAGAAAACTTACTCCGGACTCAAGAAGTAACTGCTTCTTACCCGGATTTTCCACACTGAGATTCCGAACCAGAATCAGAGACAGGATCACAAGAACCGCCATAATGACCCATGTGACTACTACACATTCTGCAATCGGTATTCCACCAAACACAGGAATGGTAAAGGCTGTCTTACTGTTCAGCTCTTCTGCCAGTGTACTTGATAAATCTCCCGTTTTTCTCCCTCCTTTTCTCTTGGCGCTGATCGCATCTTTTTATAATTGGTATGACCACGCCTTGTAGTTGACTTTATTTTACTCCGCATTTCCAGAATGTCAATATTATTTTTGCCTGTTTTGTACAAAAAAGAATCTTTTTTTTATACAAAATAAACAATTAATTTGACTGATCTTCTTCCGGTTTCCTGCGCACAGATACTTCTCCATAAGAAAGCAGGGTTTCTGAACCATCCTGTTCTCTAACGAGCAGCCTTCCATCAGAAGCAATCGTCTTTGCATAAGCTTCCCGTGTACGCGTTCCGTCAGTGATCACGATCATATTTCCAGGAATGATATTATTTTCTGTATATTCTCTGGAAAGTTCCGGAGTTTCTGCTTCCATAAGAAGCTGGTTGACAATTTCTGCAACAAGAAGACTGCAGTTTATATGTTCTGCTTCCTTCCTGCCTCCAAACAATGCTCCTGCTGTTCCCTGTATCTCTTCCGGAAAACCGTCTTCCGGTATATACAGATTCAGGCCGATCCCCACAACAGCAAACTCAATGTTTCCACTCTCAAAGTCTGTAACAGCCTCTGTCAGTATCCCACACACCTTCTTATCATGAAGATACAGGTCATTAACCCATTTAATCCCGAGGTCGATTCCACAGATCTTCTTCACAGCCCGGTAAACTGCAGTTGCCGCTGCTGTAGTGATCAGGAGTCCTTCCTTCAGCGTTCGCTCCGGTCTTAGAACGATACTCATATACAGTCCTGCATTTTCAGGGGAATAAAAACTCCGGCCTCTCCGGCCTCTTCCATTTTTCTGCTGACGCGCCAGTATCAGTGCGCCATGCCCTGCTTCTCCTGAAAATGCAGCCTCCTTGGCTGCTCTGTTCGTAGAATCCAGTTCCCTGTATATCTTTACAGAAGCATCTGGATGATTGAGATAAAGCCGGATCCCTTCTTCAGATAACCGGCTGCCGCCGCGAAGCACATAGCCTTTGTTTGGTCCTGCTTCTATGGTGTATCCCTCTTCCCGAAGGGATTTCACAGCTTTCCAGATGGCCGCTCTTGTGCAGTTCAGTTCTGCTGCTGCCGCTTCTCCGGATATCAGTTCATTCTCGTGCTGCTCCAGAAGCTTCAGCATTCTTGCTTTTACAGTCATATCTTCACCGTCCATAATCTGCCTGAAATGGCAAAATTTATTCCCTTCTAAGAGACGAAAGCATTATAGCACTTAAACATCGCAATGTCTATTATCTTTTTTAGACATGCTCTCCATATTAATTTTGTATTTCAAATACGGTTATTATATGATTTTTCTCATTTTTGTCTGTTTTAATATCTTTTTTTAGAGATAATTTCTATGAAAATCTGCTGATTCAGGGTAAAATTTCCTGAATCACTATAATATGCAGATTCCTCATCAAGTAAATATTATTTATCATTTGTAATTAGAAAGACTTTTCTCAAGAAATTCCCGGTACTCATCGCGCACACGATCCGGTGACGCGATCACTGCATCCGGTCCAAGACTGGCTATCCAGCCGAAAAACTGACCACTGACGTTTACACGAACCAGCGTTTTGAAATGTTCATGATCCTTCCTCTGTATCATAATGTCTCTTCCGAAACGGTCCAGCACAACTCCCACCAGACGGTTGTGTGCTTCAAGACATATGGTTTCCTCTCTGCCGCCAAACATCCCGAAGGTTCTGGATGTCAGTTCTCCTACATCATAATTCTCAAAAATATCCCGACCATTACGTGAAGCCTCCTCAATTCGGATCTGCAGGATCTTGTCTACACGGTAATGCTTCACTGTTTCGCATTTCTCATCATAAGCTACAAGATAATAATTCTCATTCTGCCAGACAAGTCCCCACGGACTGACACAATACCGATCACCGTTCTTCTTAAGCCGCAGTTCTTTCTCCACTGTCCATTCACAGTACTGAAAAGATATCTGCCTGTTATCGGTAAGTGCCCTGTGGATCTCATCAATATTATAATACACGCTCTCATTCATGGTCTTGACCCTGTTCTCCACAAAGACCTGTCTTCGAAGCTGTCTGGCCTCATACACGCTGGCAAGACTCTCCAGCTTCCCGATCAGCTGACGTGATTTACCACTGGTAATAAATCGCGAGGACTGCACGGCATCTACCAGAAGCTTCAGTTCCGGAAGCTCAAATTCCCTGCTGGCCAGATAAAAGCCGGCCGGCTTCTCCCTCCGGTTCAGGATATCCATGCCGAAATTCCGCAATGTCTCAATATCATCATATATAGTCTTACGCTCTGCACTGATTCCCAGACTGTTCAGATAAATGATCAGATCCTTCACAGACATAGGATGTTCTTCATCGGTTCTCTCCAGAAAAACACGCATCAGATATAAAATTTTTATTTTCTGGTTAAAAACCCTGGGCATCTGCATTCCTCCTGTTCTACTTATCTGTCAGCGAAGCTACTACTGCAAAATATAATACCATGAATGCAAGTACAACGGCAACGATATCAGCTCCCCGGAAATCAAAATTAAAAAGCATTGCCCCTCCAATCATGATCTCTATTGTGAGAAGTGCTCCCAGTATCATAGCCATTCCGGAAGAAAGTTTCTTCTTCCTGTAATGACTGTCACCTGTCTCCACATATCTTCCCTCTGCCAGTGCTATCTTCCTGCTATTCTCTGTATTCCACATAAGATCCTTCCTCCCTGTTATATGTCCGGCTCGTGATTTTTTTCGAACATATTTTCCGAACATATTTTCTGTATATTGGTATTATAGCGCATGCTCAGTACAATAAAACGGTACGAATATTGTTTTTCCGAACATTTGTTTATTTTGCACAAAAATATGTTCGTTTTTCAGTCAGGCGGCAAAAACCTCCTTCGCGATTTATTTGGTCAAAAAGAAAAAAGCCTGCCACAGACGACAGACCTTTCACATATTTTTTTCTATGGATTTAACATATAAAACAAAAATTCACACTTCTTACTGCTACATACTCATGAACACAATCCTTTCATGATCTGTGCTCACATCATTCCGGCAAACACCGATGCACCTACAACGGTAAGAAGACCGGCTACTGCGATAGCAAGACTGCTCATGGCACCTTCTACAGGTCCCAGCTCCATGGCTTTGGCTGTTCCGATAGCATGGGCTGAAGTTCCAAGTCCGAGACCTCTTGCAATTGGCTCCTCGATCTTTGCGATTTTATAAACAACCTCTGCGATCATGTTTCCCAGAACTCCTGTGATGATGATAACCGCAACTGTAATAGTCACGATACCGCCAAGTTCTTCGGAAACTCCCATTCCAATGGCTGTTGTGATGGATTTCGGAAGCATGGTAACATATTCCTGATGATTGAATCCGAACAGCTTTGACATAAGCAGGACGCTGCAAAGTCCCGCCAGCGTTCCTGAGATGATCCCGGCTGCAACTGCCTTGAGATTTTTTTTCAGCAGATGAATCTGCTCATAAAGAGGCACTGCCAGACATACCGTTGCCGGTGTCAGCAGATAGCTGATATATTTGCCGCCTTCATTATAATCATTGTAATCAATATGAAAAATCACAAGCACTCCGATAACACAGATGATCGAAATTAAAAGAGGATTAAAAATCGCCATTTTGAATTTCTTTTTCAGGATAAGACCAATCTCGTAAGCGATCAGGCTTATCATCGCTCCGAAAAATGCGGAGTTTTTTATAAATTCCATCATTTTTCAGTTCCTCTCTTTCCCATTCGGATCACTCCCTGCGTTACTTTTCCTGTTACGACCATTACGATCACCGTGCTGATAAACGTCATGATAAGAACCGGTACACAGATCGGTTTCAGAGTGCTCCAGGCTGTAATCAGCCCCGCACCTGCCGGTACAAACATTACCGGCATGATCTCAACCAGAAAATCTGCCGCACCTTTCACCTGATCCAGCTTCAGAATGCCTGTAAGCAGTGCCACCAGCATAATGATCAGTCCATAAACACTGGCCGGTACCGGAAGTGGAAGAAAGGTTTTCAGTAATTCTCCAATGACGGAAATCAGCAGGATGATGCTGAACTGCTGCACGTACTTCATGTTGCGTCCCTCCTGATTCATGTAAAGCGCATATTCACATTTTGCTTTACTGCATACTCATGAACGCAGTCACCTCACAGTCTGCGCTCAGACAAATTTCTCAAAAGTGGTAAGACCACTTTGGGTTTAAACGTTTTCTAATTATACGCTACAAATCCTAAATTACAAGGATTGTATCCCATAAAATACAAAAAAACCTTTTATACATCAGCGTGTTCCAGTAATCTACAGAAACATATCTGCACAAAAGGATCCATAAACAGGGTTCTGATCATTTCCTGGAATTTTCCGCCAAAATAATCTTTTCCACCTGATAGTGTCCGTCCTCCACGGTCATCACAGCCATTGTGACTTCCCCTCCGAAACGGCTTCGTCCGCAGCTGCCCGGATTCAGCCACAGACGGTCATCTATTATCTTCTCAAAATATTTATGTGTATGTCCGAAAATCACCACCTGAGTATCTCCAAGCTCCCAGGCTACATCTTTTTTATTATGAACCATAAAAAATTTCACACCGCCAATGGTAAAGCTTAAACTGATACGGAGATTTTCCGCCCAGTCCTTGTCATTGTTTCCTCTGACAACATAAAGATTCCCCATATTGCGCAGTACATCCAGGATCTCATCTTTATTTACATCTCCTGCATGAAGAATATATTTGCAGTCTTTTAAAATTTCCAGCACCTCAGGCCGCAGAAGGCCGTGAGTGTCTGATATGATGCCGATTTTTTCTTTCATATTTTTTCCCGTTCCTTTAAAACAGCTCTATTTTTCCGTATTCCCCGTCAAATCCCGGCTTCCGTATAACTTCTCCCTTTCTCAGCCGCCGGATTCCCTCTGCCAGAACATCACCGCCTGTAAGCCCGATATCTTCTATCGGAACTTCTCTCAAAATCTGGAATTCCGCACCCAGATTTTCAAGAAGCATCTCATACTGTCTCTGAACTTTTTTGCTTGCTGTAGAAAATCCCACACAGGCTGATATCACTTCCGGCAAAGGAACCAGGCTTTCATACGGACGGCCACTTTCCGGCATGGCAAAAGCACCCTCTTCACGGTCGGATAACTGCAGAATCCTGTGATCCACACCCATGGTCAGTTTCTTTCCACACACAGGACAGATTCCTTGATATTTCTCTGCTTCTTTCGGACTTAAACATACGCCGCATTTCCGGTGTCCGTCGAAATGATATTTTCCTTCCTCCGGAAAAAACTCGATCGTTCCCTCAAGCCCCTCACCTTTCTGCACCGCATTCCAAAGTCCCTGATAGGAAAGCTCTATATCCATAAGATCCGCTTCCCTTCCAAGTCTGGATGGAGAATGCGCATCCGAATGGGATACCAGCTGATATCCGTCCAGTACGGAAATCTGCCAGTTCATCGCAGGATCTGAGGACAACCCCGTTTCCAGTGCATGAATATAAGGTGTCAGTTCTTCAAAACATTCCTCTATGGTGTCAAATCCTGACTTCGCTCCAAACAGGGAAAAATGCGGTGTCCAGATATGCGCAGGAATATACATCCCCTCCTCGCTGACTTCCAGCATCATTTCCAGAAGATCATGGCAGGGAAAGCCCAGAATGGGCCTTCCGTCAGAATGGATATTTCCGATTTTTTCCAGCCTCGCGGCAAAAGCATCTGCCTCTTTAAATCCGGGAAGCAGGATCAGGCTGTGCACCTTCCGGGTTTTTCCGCCTTTTTTATAGATAGAACTGATCTCACCCGACAGCACAAATCTTGGCGCAATTCCGGGATAACGTGCCGCCTCCGGCAAAACAAACTCGTCCTTCAGGCGGAACAATCCCTGTTCGGCCGAAACCAGCTTCTCCTTCAGTTCCTGCCGCCATACAGGATGTGTCATATCTCCTGTTCCAAGAACCGTAATCCCCTTTTTCCGTGCCCAGAGATCCAGCATCTCAGGTGTCCCGTCTTTGCTTGTTGCCATGGAATATCTGGAATGTATGTGTAAATCTGCGATCTGCTTCAAAGCTTTTCCTCCCTGTTTTTTGTCAAATATACTATATCATTTCACTTTCACAGATTTTACCGCACTGTAATTTCCATAATATTTTTTGCCATTGACAGTTTTATATGCCCTTACTTTGACATAATATTTTTTTCCACTGCTGAGACCGGTTATTGTTTTTCTGAAGATTTTGCTGTTCAGATATGTATATTTATAACCTCTGTTCTGACTGGTTGAATATGCGATCTGATAGCCACTTGCTCCTGTCGCTTTTTTGAAAGAAACCGTAAGTCTTTTCTTTCCACCGATTGCAGAAGATACCGTCGATCTTGCCGGGACAATGTAAACTGTTTTAGCTATCTTTCCGGTATAGCTGCCTTTTCCGGTGATCGTGACTTTCACTGCTGTTCCGATTTTTGAAGCTTTGTTGTATGAAATTGTATAATCAGCACCCTGACGTAATGTTTTCTTTCCATTTTTAACTGTTACCGCCGGTTTTACATTAGTTCCTGTATAGGATAATGTTCCAACTGTTATCTTTGTTTTGCTTATCTGCGTTTTATCAGTTCCCTGTGATACCGAAAATGTCATATTATCAAGACTCATCACACCACTGTGGATATTCAGCCCGATATAGTAAACACTGTTTGCTTTCAGAGTACAGCTTTTTCCGTTTTCAACTGAAAGGATCTGTTTCAGCTCTCCGTTCTTCAGCTGTGAAACTGTAAGATATGAATAGCTGTCCCAATCCTTGCATTTAATAGTATATTTGCCGGCACTTGTAGTTTTCAGGCAGCTGTATACAATGGAGCCTGTAACTGGCATTACTTTCGTTCCTTTACCGACGATTGCCGGCATCTGTGACAGATTTTTTACCTGAATGCCTTTTTTCAATACAGCTTCTGCACCAGATTCACCCAGCCTGAAATGTACATCATAAGTTCCTGCTTCCGGGGATTTTTTGTTGCCGGAATAATTAATATACGCATTGATATACTGTCCGTAATGATTTGATTTATAGATATCAACGCTTTCTGTTTCACCATTGGTATATGTGATCTTCAGTTTCTGTCCGTGCCACGGTGCTTTTTCAAGCGTATATTTATTCTTTCCACTGCTCCAGAAATTCACCGGTGTATAAAAAACCGCTGTTTTGAATTTTCCCTGCAGTGCCACTGATTTTATGGGCCATACATATTCTGCTGTAACTGTATTTTTAAGTCTGAATGGTTTTATGTAATATACATTTCCTTTTTTCAGTTTTACACTGCCTGTATCATAGTTTACTACATCTATTCTGTTAAATTCAGAATCATAAATCTCTTCTTTTAAAGTGGATTTTTGTGAATCTTCTGTAAAAGTTCTTCTTACAATATATTCCCCGTCTGCTTCCGGAATAAATTTAGTATATGTTTCTGCTCCAACTGTTCTGGAATAAACACCCTTTCCTTTATTTTCCAGATGAGGGGTAGCAGCAGAAAGAACTATACTGAGCTCAGAAGATGCAACTTCCCCCTCTTCTTCACTTACGATAACAAAATCATACTCTCCCAGATCTCCGTCATTTCCCCCATCCTCTTCATCAAAATAGATCAGCGGATAAAATGTATTTCCTCTGGAATCGCTTTTTTCTTCTTTATCTCTGGTGAAGCTCAGTGTTTCCTCTTTTCCATCACTGTAGGATATTCTGATTACAAGACCTGTCAGGTCAAAGTCACTGGCAGATTTAACAGTTCCATAGTCATATTCTTTCTTGTTCGGCTCAGATACAATACTGACTTCTTCTATCTCTGCCTCCGAATCTCCTGCACTGAAAACGTCATCTTCTGACAGCTCTTCGGATAATTCTTCTGGTGCTATTTCAGACTCCTGCATTTCGATCTCATCTGCATCTGAAGCATCTGTTTCATTCGCCTGCACATCGCTTTCGTTTTCTTCTGTTGTTTCTTCCTGCTCTGCCTCCGGTTGTTCTGTCTCCGTTTCTTCTGTTACTTTCACTTCTGCTGTATTATCATTTTCCACGGATTTATCTGCAAAAATTTCTTCTGCATAAACCATGCTGCATGGTTCTGCACCGAGCATTGCTGTCAGAACGATAGCTATAAATTTTTTCTTCATTTTTATTCTTTTCCTTCCATCTCCGGCGTATTGCCAGGTTATTTTTTACGTTCAGTTCAGGCCGATATTATGGCTGTGCTACATAAACAAGCACATTGTAAAAATTATTATTCTTTCTGGATTTCATTCGCATCATTATTCTGTTGGTACCTTTCGGAAGATTTTTTCCGTTTTTTATGTTTGTAACTACACCTTTTTTGTTATAGCAGTAAATGGATTCCAGTTTATAATTCGGATTTAGTTTATATGTAAATTTTCCATTAAGTGAGTTTTTCGGCAGTACAGCAGTTCCTGATCTGTTCAGTTTGGCAGTATAAGCTTTAGAACCGATTTTTAATGTCTTTAATGGATTTTCCCATTTATAGACTGTATAGCGGCATGTTCTTGTATATGATTTTGATCCGATTTTAACTGTAACTTTAATTTGGGTACTTCCCGGTCCTTTCGGTGTTGTCTCATATCCTGCAAAGCTTTTACCGTTTCTGGTAAATGCATAAGTCTTTACTGTTACTACTTTTGTGTTATAGCTCTTCGCGGTTATTTTCACCTTTGTTGTATACTCCGGTGTGAAAAAATCACATCCCATTCCTGTCGCCGCTGATCTGAATACAGTGCTGGTCTTTTTCGGCATCTGACTGAGCGGATTCTTCTGTGCCGCACAGACACTTACAGACATGGCAAATACAGCCATAATGACAGCCAAAACAGTAATAAACACATTTTTTCTTTTTCTCATAAATTATTTTCTCCTTCCATGTTTTCTGAAATTTATTGAGAAGTTACGTTTTTAGTATAGCTGTTTTTTTCGCAAATAACAATTCATTCTTATACTGTCTGTCATGAAATCATCTGCCACATTGTAATCAGACAAATTCCTTCTGAAGTCCTTTACAGAAAGCATAGCAAAAAGCAGGAGCTGATTCCCCGTCTGGGAAAAGCTTCTGCTTCTGCTTTTTCTCGTCTGTTTACTTTTTTTCTATTTTACAACAACTTTCTTACTGACTGACCATGCGCCATATACTGTTTTTTTATTTACAATCTTATATGCCCGGATTCTCACATAATATGTTTTCTTTGATGTCAGTTTTTTGATCGTTGTGGAACGTTTTCCTGCACCTGCTATTTTTACAGTTTTAGCTTTGGAAAAGTTTTTACTTGTGCTGTACTGGATCTGATAGCCGGTACTTCCTGTTATTGTTTTCCAGCTGAGTGTTGCTGACTTTTTACCTGTTTTCAAGCTGGATAAAGTACTTTTCTTTAACACAATTTTGAAGGTTGCTTTTCCGGAGCACTTCTTGTAATTTCCCTTTCCGGTTACAGTAACTGATGCTGTACCTATATTTTTATTATTGGTACATTTCACTGTATAGTATTTGCCGGAAAGCTTCTTGCCCTTGTAGGTTACTGTAATGGATGGAGTCTGTGTTTTACCGTTATAGGCTACTGTAGCTGCCGAAAGTTTGACGGTGAATTTGCCTGTTGGAAGGGCTGGTGTTGCGGTTGGTTTTGGTGTAGCTGTTACTGTTGGCTGCGGTGTCGGTGTCGCCGTTGGTTTCGGTGTCGCTGTTGGCCTTGGTGTAGCTGTTGGTGTCACCGTCGGCTTTGGCGTTGCTGTTGGCTTCGGCGTTGCTGTTGGCTTCGGCGTTGCTGTTGGTGTCGCCGTTGGTTTTGCATAATGAACTTTTACCTTATCTAAGTATTCTGTCCCATAAATCGTAACTTTTTTCCATGAAGCTTCGCTTCCCTGATAGTAAATATCTTTCAGTTTATCACATAAAACATTGAAATAATTCAGTACAGTTACACTTTCCGGAATAGTAACACTTTCCAGGTTTTTGCACTGAAAGAATGTCCGAAATGCTAAGGCTGTAACCCCTGATGGAATAGTAACTGTAGTTAAAGTATCACAGTTTCCAAAAGCCTCCTGGCCAATTTTCGTTACACTGGACGGAATTGTAATACTTTTTAATTTTTTACAGCCGGAAAAAGCCAGCTGCGGTATCTCTGTAATGCCATATGGCAGATTAATCTCTTCCAATGAACCACTGCCCATAAAAGCTTTATCTTCAAGAGAAGTAACACTTGATGGCAAAACAAATTTTCTCACATTATTTGAACCGATTTTATGTATCTCGCGAATTCCCTCCGCAAAGGTAACTGTATCTATATTTGATGCACTCAGGACATCTTCTGTCCATGCTTTCACACTTTTAGGAATGGTCAGATTATCATAACATACACCCCAAAATACCTTATATCCAATTTTCTCAATTGTGTCTGTAAATGAAATATCTGTAAATTTTTTTTCATAGGAAAAAGGAGTGCTGCTATCCAGATCCACGCAGGCAAATGCTCCATCTGAAATACCTGTAACCCCGCTTTCTACTTTTATAGAATTTATTTCTTTAGTCCAGTATTTCATCCACGGAGCAATTCCCAGCCCCATCTCTCCCTTGCTGTAACTTTTTGAACTGTTGGGCGTTCCATAGATAAACATATCTCCTGATCCCCAGATTCTTAATACGCCCTTCTGATCTACTGACCAATAGCAATGCTCACCGCAGATTCCCATAGCCCTTACATCACCAGCTGCATTCATCAGACTTTTTTCTGTATTGCAGAATCGGCATTTATAATATTTCGTTGTTCCGGATTCCAGTTCCCACATATGACCAACTTTAGATCCTGAACAGCTGGATAATGTTTCATTTGTCAAATCTAATATATCCGGTTTTTCTGTTGGTTTCGGTATCGGATTTCCCGACACTTTCCAGGTTTTCCATGTTACATTGCTTCCTATAAAGGAACTGGCTGTCCAGGTACTGTTATTCTCGGGATAATACGCAGTTGTTGTAGTATAACTGAACACATCGCTGTAAGAATTATTGTCAAACACAGGCGCATTTCCTTTAAAATATATGCTTTCCAGCTTTTTCCCCATGTACCCGAATCCCTGCTCGCCTATATATTCTACACTTGCAGGAACTATAATGGACTTCGGATAATTTAATTCAAAAAATGCCATAATCCCAATCTTTTTTGTTCCTTCTGGTATTGCATAGCTTGCTGCTGATTTTCCACCGGGATATGCTACTAATTCTGTTTTATCTTTACTGAAAAGCACTCCGTCTACTGAAGTGAAATTTTTGTTTTTGTCACTTACAGCTATTGCTGTCAATGAGTTGCTGTTAATCGCACCTTCCTCAATAGTTGTAACAGATGCCGGAATCAAAATAGTTGACATTCCACATCCTGAAAAAGCCTGATATCCAATGCTTGTAACACTTTCAGGAATCGTTACTTCCTTCAGATTCGTAAGTCCAAAAAATGCAGCCCCTCCGATTCTCGTAATTCCATTTTGTATGATTACTTTTTTTACTGCATTTTGATAATAACTTGGAAGAAAAGATTCTCCAAACCCATCTTCCATCTGTCCGGAACCGCTGATCGTAAGCGTTCCGTCTGTATCCAGATTCCAGTTCACACCTGTTCCACAGTTTCCGGACGCCTTGGCCTGCGGCACATCAACCACATCTCCTTCGGAAAACAGCTCCTCTTCATCACCATCTGACCAGATATTCACATCATCTGTCACTGTGCTTTCCGGTGAATCACAAAAATCATATGCTATTTCTGCTGCATAAGCCGAAGCAGGCTGACAACTCAATAAAATAGTCATAAATACTGCTATTGTTTTCTTCTTCATCCGAATACCTCCTGTAATTTTTCTATAATTTTACTATTTTCTTTTTGTTTTCACAACTATAATCAGTATGTATCTATATTTCTCCTGACATTTTGTTACCGTTCACTGGTAATATTCCGCGAAGCAAGTTACGAAGAACAGAGTAAACAGTAACAAAGCAGGCACAAAAAGCCACGACCGTCTCAATACTCAGAGATTGTCGTGGCTTTTCTCATTTTTAGCCTTTATTGCTTCCTGACTCTAACGCTTATGCTTCATCATCTCACGCAGCGCAGCCAGAAATACATCCAGTTCCACGTCTGTGCATTTGTTCATCATAAGATTCATCTCGTTTACGCGTTTCGCATGTTCATCGGATTGTTTCTCCATGAGCATGGCATCCATGGAAAAGTTCAGGACATCTGCCAGTAAAAAGAGTACTTCTACGGATGGCTTTCTGTGTTCGCTTTCGATGTGTTTCATATGTGTAGGGCTGATGTTGATCGCTTCTGCAAGCTGTTCCTGAGTCATCTTGTTATCCATTCGTGCTCTGCGGATCGTATCACCTAATAATCCGTCTTTCATTCGTAATCCATCTCCTTTTTTCAACAGGATACGTGGATAATTGAATGTTGGAAATCATCTTTAAGAGATTTATTTTTCTCTGAAAGAGCACTTTTTAAACTTAGATGTCTTTGTAATAAGATGGTGAAATTACGTCATATTCACGACAGGAGCAGCCATTTTCATAGCTGTCGCAGCAGTCACAGTTGGAACAGTACATGTGTGCATCATTAATATAAAACAGGCCGCCGTACTGCATGGATGTACGCTGATTCTTGGATTTTTTCTTGCTGTTATCGTAGTAGGCTCCATTTGGGATCATCATATTTTCCGGGGAAAATCTGCTGAAATCAAAGAAGTGTGATTCTGTTCCGTGATGAGGTACCTTGATGCACCAGTAATGCTCGTGGAGAGGGATCTTTCCATCGTAATCTTCCACGATCATCTTCATATACTGTGGCTGCACATCTCCGGTAAACAGAAGGTTCAGTTCACTGTCACTTGTGTTCTGGAATGCAAGGCTGATCTTGTGGCGGAACTGGCGTAAAAGATGACCCTGTTTTTCTGCACATTCCAGAAGTGTCTGAAATTCCGGTGTGACCTGAAGTTCGCGGAATTTCTTTTCTAATTTCTCTGGTCTTAAACGGCGCTGGGTTTCTTTCTGTGAATTCTCAATATCTTCCTGCTCAGCTGATTTAACTGCTGATTTTACTCCTGTTCCTGCTGTGCTTGCAGTTTCAGCTCCAACTGTTCCATTCGCAGCTGCATCTACAGCTTCTTTCTCTGCCCCCAGGTTGTCTGCCCCGTTTTCATCCACAGTCATAGACATAAACAGCTGACGTACTTCCTCTGCGATATTCACAAGCTCAGTCATGGCTTTTTCATTATCTTCGATCAGAGAGTTAAATACATCCTCAGTTTCTCTGTTCACCATTTTCACATCCGGCCAGAGGGCTGTATATTTCCCTTCAAACTCCGATCCTCTTGACAGAAGATCGATCTTTACTTTTCTGGCGCAAAGTGCTTCTGCCAGGGCCAAAAGACTGACACGTCTTCCCGGCAGACTGGCTTTTTTCGTGACATCTGCAAGGAGAAGCAGTGTCAGTGTATATTTCATTTCCGGATCAGAAAATACATCCGGGAGATAGATTTTTTCAAATTCGTAGGCATCTCTCCTGTACCGCATCATATAAAGAAGCCCGGATACGTGATCCGGATGAAAATGTGTGAGAAGGAGATTTTTTTTGCGGATGGTGGTAAGGTCTGAGATGATCACATCAAAAACTTCTCTTCGCGGTCTTCCCTCGATCTTACTGTTAACTGCACCGAAATCCACAAGCAGGCTGCCTTTTCTGTCGCGAATGCAGAAACAGTCTCCGAATCCTACATTGTACATTCGTATTCTCATTTACTTTCCCTCTGGTTTTCTGTTTATCTGCTGCATTCCCGGCAGCAGTTTTTTCTCTCAGGTTATCTTATTATTTCTCAGAACCAGATCTGCATATCGTACCAGGTGGCTCCACCATGGCAGGAATCTGCAACTCCCAGTTTCTTCATTCCGTGGCTTTCATAAAACGGGATCATATGCTCCTTGCAGGTAAGGATAAGAGCTTTTTTTCCACGTTCTTTCGCAAGATCCTTGAAGTATTCCACAAGTTCTCCGGCAATTCCCTGATGACGGTATTCCGGGATCACGTTCAGTCCAAATACAGTCTGGATCTCTCCGTCTTTCTTATGAAGTGTGATGTCGTGATAAAATTCATCCGGAAGTACCGGTTTATCTGTGGTCCCTCCGTTGATAAATCCTACAATCTTATCATCTTTCACTGCTACTACGAAATTCTCCGGGAATGCTCCCATACGGTTCACTACATCCTCATGGCTTGCTGCTTCCGCCGGCGGGAAACAGATTGCCTCGATCTCGGCCAGCCTGTCTGCTTCTTCTGGATGCGCCAGTCTGATCTGTAAATTCTCTGCCATGTATATTTCCTCCTGAAACTAATACAATCTTTTAAAATCAATATTTCTTTAATTATATCGGCTGAATGAAAATGCGTCAACGTTCAACCTCAGGCTTTTTTTATAATCCAGTTTGTCGTGAACTGTAATATACTGACAATGTTGTCCATCCGAAACCCGGCAGCGAGAGAAGGTGAGGTAAATAGCCAGATATCGAAAAGCCCCCAGTATTCACACTACTGAGGGCTTCATTCTTTCGTCTTTGCCAGACTTATTCTTTCTTTTGCCTGTTGGCATTATAGCATGTGCTTTGAGGCAGAGCAATATACTTCTCACTGAAAATTAATTTCAACGTCTCACAACACCGACTCGATCAGCCTCTCCGTATACTCCGTCTTCGGCCTCTCAATGATTTCCTCCGGTGTTCCTTCTTCCTCTACATGTCCGTCGTGCATCACGATCACCCGGTCGCAGAACATCTGAACAAGAGCCAGGTCGTGGCAGATAAAAATAAACGCCAGATTCTTTTCTTTTTTCAGCTTTATGAGAAGCTCCATAATCTGTTTCTGTACAGTCACATCAAGAGCACTGGTGGCTTCATCACAGATCAGAATTTTCGGCTCCACAGCTAGGGCTCTTGCAATGGCTGCTCTCTGACATTCCCCACCACTGACCTGATGAGGATACCGGTTTGCATAATCTGCACTCAGTCCATATTTAATAAGAAGATTTTCCACACGTTTCCTGGTTTCTTTCTTACTTATCCCCATATTTCGGAGACTTTCCCCGATTCCATCCCCAAGTGTACATCTTGGATCAAAGGATTCTCCCGGAGTCTGGAATACCATCTGGATTTCTCTGTACGTTTCCCGCAGTTCTTTTCCCTTTACCTGTGTAATATTTTTTCCCAGAAGAAAAATCTCTCCGCCGGTCAGTTCTGTCAGATGAGTGATCATCTTTGCAACCGTACTTTTTCCTGATCCGGACTCCCCTACAATACCAAGACATTCTCCCTGTTTCAGAAAAAAACTCACATCTTCCACAGCTGTAAAGGATTTTTTCCCTGATATAAAATTCTTTTTTAAATGACGTACTTCCAGTATATATTCTGCCACTTCTTCTCTCCATTCCTTGTTTCAGCCTGTACAAATGCTCTCCAGCTTGCCTCTGTTCAGACGCGGCACAGAATTCATAAGCTCTTTTGTATAAGGATCCTGCGGATCGTCCAGTATCTGCCTGGTATCTCCGTATTCCATCACTTTGCCGTTCTTCAGCACCAGAACCTTATCTGCCATTTTTCCAACTACTCCGATGTTATGCGTGACAATGATCATGGCTGTATGATATTCCCGACGCAGGAGCAGCATTTCCTCAACAACCTGTTTCTGCACAATCACATCAAGGGCACTGGTCGGCTCATCTGCAAGCAGAAGAGATGGATGCTGCAGCATGGAAATGCAGATTCCCACACGCTGGTTCATACCACCGGACAGTTCAAAAGGATAACTCCTCAGAACACGCCTGCCATCCTTCAGCCCGATCTTTTCCATCATTTCTATTGCACGTTCTTCGCATTCCCTGCGGCTGATTTTTTCATGTTCTCGCATACTTTCGTAAATCTGATCGCCAACTGTACGGATCGGGCAAAGCGCAGCACCGGAGTCCTGAAAAACCATAGCGATCTCCGGTCCCAGGAGTGTTCGGAGTTCTTTTTCCGGCATATCCGCTACATTCCTTCCCATGTACCAGATATCACCTTCCGTAACCATGCCTTCATTTCCCAGAAGTCCCATAACAGCCTTAATGATAGTACTTTTTCCACTTCCGGATTCACCTACCACCCCAAGGATCTCTCCTTTATTCAGCTCCAGATTTATATCCTGAACAACAGGTTCTCCATTATAACAGATCGTCACATGATCAAGTTTCAGCAATGCTTCCATTTAAAATCTCCCAGCCGTTATTTCACTTCCAGATCTGCCGTGATCTCATAATAATCACATGGATGTGCAGTCAGCCCTGACACATTGGATTTTGATACCAGTCCCATATTCAGATGAGAAACAAAGAAATACGCATCATCATCAAGAATTGTCTGCTGTGCTTCGATGGCAAGTTTTCCTCTCTCATCTGCGTCAAAGGTCCCATGCATTTTTGCTATGATATCATCCAGACTTGAGTTACTGTATTTGCCATAATTTTTTGCTGCCCCGGATACAACTGTGCTTGTGAAAAAGTACTCCGGATCACCGGTCGGTGCAGTTGTAAGAGAACTTACATATACGTCAAAATCTCCATTCTTCGCATAGGTTGCATGATCTGCCGTATTATTTACATTTACCTCAATTCCAATATCCTTTAAAGTAGACTGTGCATATTCAGCAAGCTTCGGCTGTTCCAGACGTGTCGGATAAGTCAGCCATGTAACAGAGAGTTTTTTTCCATCCTTATCTGCATATCCATCACCATCTGTATCCTTCCATCCGGATTCCTCAAGAAGTTTTTTTGCGCCTTCCGGATCATAGGATGGTGCTTTCACTGCATCATTTCCGTAAGAAAAGCTGCCCGGGAAAGCTCCCACTGCCGGAACGCCACGATTCTCCATGATCACGCTGCAGAAGCCGTCCTTATCAATTCCCATCTCAATAGCTTCCCTCACATTCTTATCCTGCATCAGTTCAGATTTCATATTAAACTGGCCGAAAAAGCAGCGGCTTGTTGCAACAGAACTGATCTGATAATCAGGATTTCCGTCAAATAAGGTATAATTGTCATACTGAAGCCCGTAAGTTCCCTGGATATCTCCTGTCTGCAGAGCTGCTGTCAGTGCACTTCCGTCAGAAAAAGATTTCACGATCACATTATCAGTCTTTACTTCTCCGCCCCAGTAGTTTTCATTCTTCACCAGCTTAATTTCTGTGGGGGAAACCTCTGTTGCAATAAAAGGACCTGTACCTGCAACATTGGCAGAACCGCCTTCTCCCTGCACACCATAATCCATATCTATGATAGCCCCATATGGATCTCCAAGATAATTGATGATCGCAGGACAGGCTTCTGTTGTATGGATCGTCACCGTCATTCCGTCTGCCTCGATCTTGTCAATCTTCATATCTGACGGTGCCCGGTCATGATTCGCGATCAGATCATCCAGACATTCTTTAACTGCTTCTCCGTCCATATCTCTGCCGCTGGAAAATTTCACGCCATCACGAAGCGTAATTTTCACAGTATTATCATCTGTAAATTCATAATCTGTAGCAAGCCACGGTTCGATCTCCATGTTGTCATTATATTTAAACAAGGTCTCCCCTACACCATAACGCAGGCAGCTCCAGCCGGAATAATTATCATGTGGGTTCAGACCTGCATCTCCCATCTCCTCACTGTATCCGGTTGTTCCGTAAACAAAAGTTGTCCCTTCTGTTTTATCCTTATTTTTACTTTTCGCATTTACAGACACTCCTGTCATACCCATAACCAGCATTGCCGCAAGTGTCGCTGCCATTATTTTTTTCCTCATATTTTTTCTCTCTTTCTTTTACTCTGATATCATTTTCCTCTGTTCCGTTCTCTTGGATCCATATAATCCCGGACTGTATCGCCCAGCAGATTAAATAGCATAACTGTAATAAAAATCGCGGCTCCCGGAGCCAGCACCATCCACGGTGCGATCTGCAGCATACTTCTTCCGTCATTGATCATACTTCCCCACTCAGCCATTGGCGGCTTCACTCCAAGTCCCAGGAAGGAAAGTCCTGCAAGCTCCATCATCATGGTTCCGATATCAAGAACTGCTGTCACAAGAATCGGTCCTGCAATATTGGGTAAAATATGTTTTATCAGAAGTTTTCCTGTACTGCTGCCGGAAAGCTTCGCTGCCATCAGATACGGAGAAGCTTTCTGTGTCAGGGTAAGTCCTCTGGCGAGCCTTGCAAATTTCGGCCAGCTGATCACAGCCAGAGCGATGATCGCATTCTGGATTCCCCCTCCCAGCACAGCAGCTACTGCCAGTGCAAAAACAAGTCCCGGGAATGCAAGAAAAAGGTCGGAAATACGCATAAGGACTGCCTCTGTTTTTCCGCCTCTCCAGCCGCATAAAATTCCGATCACAGTTCCCACAACCGTGATCACAGCTACCAGGATCAGTGTTCCGTAAATACTCACAGTACTTCCTGTAATCACTCTTGACAGCATATCTCTGCCATAACGGTCTGTTCCCAGAAGATGCTCCGGGCATGGTGCCTTCTGTGCCAGTGTCAGATCCTGCACATAAGGATCATAAGGGCAAAGATATTTTGCAAACGCTGCGATCAGCAAAAGTACTGCAGTCAGTATCAGAAAAAATATCAGTTTGGCCCTGATATGATTTTTCCTGATTTTCTGTTTCCGGACAGTTATCTTTTTTTCTCCACTCATGCTCTGTCACCTCCAAGCCTTACTCTCGGATCAAGATAGTGGTAAACGATATCTGTCACAAGATTTACCAGTACATAGATAACCGCCATCCATGCCACATAAGCCTGTATAATGGGATAATCCCGCATATTGATGGCATCTACAGCCAGCTTTCCAACTCCGTCCCACATAAAAATATTCTCTACAATGGCTGTTCCTCCCAGAAGATTTCCGATGGATAAGGCCAGAAGAGTGATGATTGTCAGCATTGATGCTTTCATAACACTTTTCCATATGATCACGCTTCCTCTGATTCCCCGAGCCTTCGCCCCCATCACATACGGCTTGTTCAGCTCTTCCAAAACCGTGGCACGTACCTGCCTTGTATACTTGGCAGCCATAGAAACAGCCAGCGTCAGTGTAGGAAGAATGATGCTCTGTCCAAAATCAGAATTCGTTACTACCGGTAAAATTCCCAGTTTAACAGATAAAAAATACATCAGAACCATTGCCGCAAAAAAATTCGGCATGGAATTTCCCACAAAGCTTAAGAACCGGATCACATAATCGATCCATTTATTATGTTTCACCGCAGATAAAATTCCAAGGGGAACCGCAAGAAGAACAGTTAGAATGATAGATGACAATGTCAGCATGATCGTTGCCGGAAGCTTTGAAGTGAAAGTTTCGTAAACATCTCTGTGGGAAACATAACTCTCTCCCATATCACCTGTGACCATCCCTGCAAACCAGTTTGCATATTGAACAGGAAACGGCTTATCAAGACCATATTCCGCCTTTGTCTTATCAATAATTTCCTGTGATACTGCAGAGCCTGCATTTTCATACATATACGTCACTGCATCTCCACCGGCCAGCCTCATCATGGCAAAAGACAGAAATGTGATCCCGATCAGGACCGGGATCAGCTGCAGAAGTCTTTTAAAAATATACCTTCTCATTTTCTTCCTTTCCGCATTTTAAATGTTCAGATAATAAAAGTTTAACAATCCTCCTGCTCTGTCACAACCCCCGTGGGGGGATTTCACCTATTCCATTCTGTCATGTATATGTATTCCTTTTTATGAATAACATTCTGCTCCATTGTATACTTCACCTCGTACTCTGTGTCCCGGTGATATTTCCAGCCAGTTTTCTTCCTGACTCTGTATCTCATTGTATTCGATCAGTGCATGTCCACGCTCTGACACCGGATCCGGAATATGTATTGCCGAAAGCAAAGATCTTGTATATGGATGACACGGATTTCCAAAAAGCTCCTCCGTTGGTGCCATCTCAACCAGTTTCCCGTTTTTCATTACACCAACCGTATCACTCAAAAACCGCACCATCGACAGATCATGGGCAATAAACAAAAATGAAAACTTCTTTTCTTTCTGAAGCTTTTTAAACAGCATAACGATCTGCGCCTGAATGGAAATATCCAGAGAGGCAATTGGTTCGTCTGCAATAATAAGGCGTGGCTCCATAAGAAGACTTCTTCCGATCGCCACTCTCTGCCTCTGGCCTCCGGAAAGCTCTCCGGGTCTTTTGGAAAGGATGCTTTCATCCAGTCCGGTTTCTTTCAGAATTTCCTGAAGCTTATTTTCCAGAAGCTCCCGATTCCTGATCCTTCGGCTGATCTTTATCGGTTCCAGCATGATCTGCCGGATGTTCATTCTTGGATTTAAAGCCGCACCAGAATCCTGAAAAATCATCTGGATTTCTCCCTGCATCCGTTTTCTGATATCGTTGTCACCTGTTCGCCTCAGTCCGAAAGGACTTTTTTTATCCGAAAGCTTCTCTCCCCTGTAAAAGAGTTCTCCACCTGTGGGGTGATAAATTCCAGCCAAGGTTCTGGCTGTTGTGGATTTTCCGCATCCGGTCTCGCCAACCAGTGCCATGATCTCGCCTTCCCGGATTCCAAAAGAAACATCATCTACTGCCCGTATAGTATAATCTGAACGAACCCGGAAGTATTGTTTCAGATTTTTAGCTTCTATGAGTATTTCCTTCTGCGCATAATCTTTTCTTTTTAAATCAGGCGTTGCTTTTTCCCATGTCCGGTTATCCTGACCACAGGCGCAAGGCTCCTGCTGTCTTTTTTTCAGAAATGAAGGTTTTTCTACTTTCGGAGCTCTTTCATCCAGCAGCCATGTCGCAGCATAATGAGTTTCACTGACCTTAAACATCGGCGGCCCTTTTTCATAATCAATGGCAAGTGCCTGAGAATTCCGGACAGCAAAAGCATCTCCCTGTGGGGGATTCAGAAGTGATGGCGGCATTCCCGGAATAGGATTCAACACACCTTTTTCATTTGTAAAAAATGGAAGGGAAGAAAGAAGTCCCCATGTATACGGATGTCTTGGATCATAATAAACTTCTTCTGCTGTTCCGATCTCAACGATCTTTCCTGCATACATTACGGCAACCCTGTCTGCGATCCTTGCAACAGCTCCCAGATCATGTGATATAAATACAATGCTGACTCCTGTTTTTTCCCGAATTTCCAGAAGCAGATCCAGGATTTTGGCTTCCACAGTTACATCCAGAGCTGTGGTAGCTTCATCCGCAAACAAAATCTGTGGATTACATGCCAGCGCAATAGCAAGAACACATCTCTGTCTCATTCCGCCTGAAAAAAAATGAGGTTGAAGTCCATATCGCTGCTCTGCATCTGAAATTCCTACCAGCTTCAGCATTTCTATCGCTTTCTTTTCAGCATCACCTCTGGATACCTTCTGATTTTTGATGATCGCTTCTGTGATCTGTTTTCCGACAGGGATCGTAGGATTCAGAGTCAGCATAGGATCCTGAAACACCATACTTACCTTGCTTCCGCACAGCTTCTCCATCTTTTTTCTTTTATAATCTGTAATGTTTTCTCCGCAAAGCCGGATTTCTCCATTTTTCACCCTGGCATTTGGCGGCAGCAGTTTCATCACACTGCGGCACATCACTGTTTTTCCGCATCCGGATTCACCTACGATACAAAGAATCTCTCCTTTTTTCACAGAAAGATCCACATTCCGGACGGCCTGTACCTCGCCGTCCGGTGTGTCAAAGCTTACCGAATAGTTTTTTAATTCCAAAACGGTTTCCTGCATATTTTTTCCCTTATTTTGTAATAGTCCAGTCTTCAATATTCCACATAACGCCTACGGAATGATGTCCGAGAACACGTGTGGTATCCAGTCCGGAAATTCCGGAAACACCTACATAATCACCCTGAAGATAAGCTACCAGAAGAATTCCAGGTGCCTGCGCATAAGCCTTTTCAAACTCACCGTAGGATTTTTTTCGTGCTTCCTCTGTTTCACCGTGACGTCCTTCCTCCAGATATTTGTCAACATCTGCATTGGAATAATGCATATTGTTTCCACTTGCATCTGTCACAAAATTTACATATGCCATATCCGGATCGAACTGTGTTGAATAGCCTGCAAGGAATCCATTATATCCTGCATCCCAGTCAAATTTTGTCACCAGTTTTACTTCCATCTCCACGCCAGCCTGTTTCAGCATATCTGACATAACATTGGCAATATCCACACGCTCCTCTTCATAGTCACGGACCTGAATAGTGAAATGGAATTTCTGCCCGTTTCTCTCATAGATGCCATCATCACCTTTTTTCCAGCCAAGCTCTTCCATCTTCTTTGCAAAAGTATCCAGATCATAGGAATAAATATTTGCTTCTTTGTCAGTTCCAAGAGGATTTCTCTGGATCGGGCTGTACGCCGGCTCTCCCTGACCTGCCAGAACACCTGCGATAATGGAATCTTTATCCAGTGCATAGTTCAGAACGCCAATGGAATCTCCGTTTTCTTTCCAGAAATCCGTGCTCATATCCATGGCAGCTCCACGGTAATCTGCTGTTGTGAACTCCCAGTAATTATATCCGTCCTTGTCCTTAAACTGGGAAGCATAGTTGGAATTCAGCCATGCAAGATCAGCTTCTCCGGACTGGAGCATAGTTGCCTTGGTAGTCTCATCAGATACGGTACGGTATACTACTGTTTCAATATTCGGAACTTTTCCATAGTAGTCTTCATTTCGTTTCAATGTGATCATTCCACCTGTGGCATCCCAGTCTTCGAATTTATAACGTCCTGTTCCTACCGGATTCTGGTTAAAAGATGTTGTATTTATATCTTCACCTTCAAGAAGATGCTCCGGAAGGATTCCCATGGTAAAATAATCCAGCATTGCCGCATCATACTGGTCAAGGGTGAATACTACGGTCTTATCATCCGGTGCCTCGATATCTGTGATATCCTGATAATTGCTGGTAATGCTTGCACCCAGAGTTTCATCCTCTGTAAGCTCTTTGTAAGTATATACAACATCTTCAGCATTAAAAGCTTCTCCGTCATGCCACTTCACACCATCACGAAGTTTAAAAGTATAAGTATTGGTATCTTTATCAAAGGTATAGCTCTCTGCAAGATCCTCTACAGGTTTTCCATTTGCATCATATTTCATCAGACCGGAAAAAATAAGATCCGGAAGCTCATCATGATTGTTCAGAAGCGGATTGATCGTACTTTCCGACTCTCCTGCATAAACCAGTGTTTTGTTTTCTTCTGCTGCAAATGCAGTTACTGTTCCCCCTGTTACAGCTCCTGTACATACTGCTGTCACTGCCGCAAGCGTTACTGCTGCACATTTCTTTCCGTAACTGTTCCCTGTTCTCTTTTTCATTTTTGTTTTCCTCATCTTTCCTTATTTTCGAACCGGTTATCCACACTTCGTCTGGCTTTATCCATATCCTGTCAGATACCGGCACCATTCCACATATCATTTCCATCAGAGATTGCTGTATTTATTATTCACTTCGCTTCTTACAAAGCTTCCCACATTGGTAATACACATCAGAGTAACCACCAGAAAAACTCCCGGTATCACGATCACCCACCAGGTATTCATGATCAGTGCTTTATTAGCCAGGGAAAGCATGCTTCCCCAGGAAACTACATCTGCCGGAAGTCCCAGTCCCAGAAAGCTTAAAGTAGATTCCATAGTGATACAACTGCTGACAGATGAGATCACCACAAACATGATCGCTGAAACAAAATTCGGTATCAGATGATAATACATCACATATCCAAAGCCTCCTCCGCAGAGTCTTGCATACATCACATAATCGCTGTTCCGTATCTGCCGCACTTCACTTCTTACGATACGGGCCAGTGCGAACCATCCGGTAATACCAATGATAACGGAAATGCCGATCACATCATCTGCCTGAAAAACAGCAGATAAGATCAGTATCATAAGAAGTGTCGGAATACTTCCACACATTTCCGTAAATCGCATCAGGACCGAATCAACCTTTGGTCCTGCCGTTCCGCTGATGCATCCGTAGGTAACACCGATCACAGTAATGATCGCTGCTCCTGAAATTCCGATCACCAGAGATACTCTTCCTCCATACCAGATCAGGGAGTAGATATCTCTTCCAAGAGAATCCGTTCCAAAAATAAATTCCCTTCCAGGCGGTGTATTCAGATTCCGGAGATAAAATCCTGAAGGATCATGATTTGCTACAAGATTCGCAAATACACATCCCAACACAACTATCAGCAGCAGAATCATGGAGAAAACCGGTTTTCCCTTCAGCTTTTCCCTGAATGTTTTCTTTCTTTTTTGAACTTCATACGTTTTCCACCCAGGACCTACCACCTGGAAAAGCTCTTCTTCGGAAATCATACTGTTATCTACCATACTCTCACCTCTGAATCCTTCATTCTCGGATCAATCTCCTCATTAACAGTCTGTGCAATAAAACTGCTTAAAAATACGATAAAGCCCGTGATCAGCACATCTACCATCAGAAGATTATAGTCATGATATTTGGCAGATTCCACTGCCAGATTTCCAATACCTGCATAATTGAATACTGCCTCGACCGTCACTGTTCCACCGGTTACGTGAGGGACTGAAACCGCCATAATACTTACAATGGTAGGCATTACATTTCTGAGACAGTGTTTCCACAGAATTTTTCTTTTGGAAAGCCCTTTGGCCCTGGCAAGCAATACATAATCTTTCCGCACCTCATCCAGAAATTTGTTTCGTATCATATATGCGTAATACCACAGATGACTTAAGATCATAACCACAAGCGGAAGTACCATATGTCTGATACGATTGCCAATGCTGTCTGCCATTCCGACATCATAAGCGCCACTGCTCGGAAACCATCCCAGATTTACGCTGAAGATCAGTATCAGTACCACCCCCAGCCAGAAAGCCGGCACATAAAAGGCTACTGTTCCTATCTTACAGATCAGACGGTCGATCCACTGATCTTCATGAAGAGTACAGAATATTGCGATCAGGATTGCCAGCATAAAGATCACTACATAGGCGACTCCCCCCAGTACCAGAGTATTCCCGATCAGCGGTTTTATCACATTCATGACCGGCTGCCTGTACTTCAAGGACAGTCCGAACTCTCCATGAACTGCATTGGTGAGCCATTTTACATATTGTACTGCAATTCCCTGATCAAGTCCCAGCCTTGTCCTGGCAGCAGCTATCTCTTCGCTGGTCATCATCTCAAGATAATCCCCGTAAAAGGACTGCAGCGGATCTCCCGGTGCAAGTCTTGCCATCCAGAAAACCACGACAGACAGCAGAAACATAACTACTGCAAGCAAAATGATCCGTTTCAGGATCCGGGCACCTATCTTATTTCCTTTGTTCATAATTTTCCTTTCCCACGTCCCATTACTTACACGCGAGACAGATATTCGCATTCCATTCTGCTGCATGCTCATGAACGCAATCGCTTTGCGATTTGCGTTCATATTTCAAAAGCAGTTATGGTATCAAAAACCATAACTGCTTTTGAAAGGGTCGTGTTATTATTCGACAAAACATTTGCATGCACAAACAGGAGTGCGCGGAGGTTGTGTGCATTACAGTGTTTAATATGCAGCACGCGGATTGTGCTGTTGATATTATTTTATCATTTAATGATATTTGAACAACCCCGGTATGGGGATATTGGGTCAGTCGGGTTTGGCATAGATGTGCATTCCAATTTTCTTATGCCATACCGTTAAACACAAAACAGCCGGCATCTTCCTGCAGCAGAATCTTATTCTGCACAGAAAAATCCCGGCTGGTCTTTTCTTTATTTTTATTGCAGCTTATAAAGTCTGAAATCTTCCCTTTACAAATTCCAGGAAATCTTTTCCCTGGTCACTGAGTGTCTCACCTCGTCTTCTGATACATCCATAAACAAGTCTCTGGCCTTCTCCCGGAAATGTATACTTCACTCTGGAATACCCGGGATCGCGGCCTGAAAGATCTGCTCCACTTATATTGCACAGCTCGCCGGAACCCAGAAGACGTTCTACGATATAGTCACTGTTGGTCACCACTACCATCTCTGCTTCCACTGCGGAATGTCCGTTTTCCTCCACAAGATTCCGATAATTATCCGATGAAAATTCATCCGGGAATCTCTGTATCAGTCTCAGCTGGGACATCTTAAACTCTCCCACCTCTGACGCTGAATCTTTTTTCCCGGTATATATATTTACTTCCGTCTCAGTCAGTGGTTCAAATTCCAGATAATTCCGTAACAGAAAATACTGAAAGGCTGCCAGCTGGTTCTGCATCACATAAGCAAAGCCCATATCATCCTGGCGCGATTTCACTCTTCTTACAATCTCGTGTGTATCTGCTGCATAAACCTGATAATGGAGATCGTCCTTTTTGTGTGTTTCATAATATTCTACAAAAGTATCCGCAAACCAGGAGCTGGGATGAAAGCATACACTCAGACTGCTTTTTGCAAGAGGCTGCTGCTGCATTTCCAGTTCATTCATATTTTCCAGGATCTTCTGCACATGACCATATGCACGCTCTCCCTCCGGAGTCAGCTCGATACCTTTTGCATGGCGGACAAACAGCTGAGTCCGCATGTCATCCTCCATGGAGCGAATCACCTTGCTTACATTGGACTGGGTGGTAAAAAGTATCTCTGCAGCCTGGCTGAAAGAACCTGTTTTGGCACAGGCTGCAAAATACTGGATCTGTTTGATATTCAGCATATTTCTACCCCTGTTTCTTCGCAAAAATCAGGAACATCGGGGTAGGATTGTAAAACTCATCTTTTTCTATATAAATACGTTTACTGATTCCCAGGTCAAAAGAAAACTCCTCGACTCCCATGCGTCCCAGAGTTTCCAGATCCCAGGCAGGGCGAAGGAACGAGCTGATGGGAAGCTGGCGTTTGATGTCTTCACACTCCTGCATCAGATCATCCTGGATCTGATGATGTGCATGGTTTTCCGGAAGATCCGCAGTATCTGCAAAATCTGCTGCACCGTAGTTGGCATCCAGATTGATCATCACTCCGCCTGGTTTCAGCACACGGAACCACTCCTGGTAAGCATGCTCTGCATCCGGCAGCGTCCAGGTCAGATTTCGGGATACGATCACGTCAAATTCCTCATCCGGAAAATCCGGATTCTCAGCATCCATCACTGCAAACCGGCAGACCGTGTTCTCTTCCTCCGCAAGCTCTTTTGCATGGGCAATCATATCCGGTGTCAGGTCGATACCGGTTACATCGTGACCCTCTTTTGCAAGAAGAATGGTAAAAAATCCTGTTCCGCATCCCACATCCAGGATCTTAAGATTCTTTTTCTCAGGCAGGTGTTTCTTAAGCTCGATAAGCCATCTGCCTGCAAGTTCACTGTGAAGCTCAGCTCTTCTCTGTTCCAGGAAACTGTCACTTCGTTTTGTCCAGTACTGGGCGATCCTTGTTTTTCGCTCATCTTTTTCGCGCACAATATTTCCGTAGGTGATCACAGGGCCGCCTTCCACAACCTGAAGACTGGATACCTGGTAAAGGATCACGCCATCCATATCAGCACGGCAGATTTCCTGAACATTGCCTTCATAATCCCGGATCTCGCCAAGGATCTCATCCTGATGAATGATATCTCCCGGTTTTTTCAGCGGATACCAGAGGCCGTTGACACTTGCACACTGGTAGCGGACATCGTCCATTTTCAGCGGGTAATAAGTACTGTGGGAACGGATTCCATTATATGCTCCGATGCTGCAAAGAATATTCCGCACATCCCTGCGCATGGAATCTACTTCCTCCCTCTGCCAGGTTCCCATGCAGCCGCGTTCCAGAAGAACTGCCGGGATATCCAGGGTGCTGGCAGCATAATTATATGCACCACCTGTGCTTACATTTGACTGTACCATATATGGGACATCAACCTGCTCTGCCATTTTCCGTGAAGCTTCTGCAACCTCCGGCTTTGCCACGCCTGCAAAATATACATAAGGCGTCAGTTCCTCGTAATCATCACCGCCGTGAAGGTCAATGTAATAATCTGATTTTTGAATCAGTGATTCTGTGACAGCAGCTGCCAGACGTTCCATACGTGTGCCGTCTTTCTTCCCAGGGAAAACACGGTTCAGGTTTTTTCCATCCTCCCAGCTGATGCTGCCCGCGCGCTTTTCAAAATCTTCCCTGTTCAGTACTTTTACAAAAACCAGCTGTCCGTTCACATTCTCAGGCTTCAGCTTCTTTGAAAGCTCGATCAGGGTCTGGATCCCTACATATTCTCCGGCGTGGAGACCGGCTGTGACAAGAACTGTTTTTCCCGGATTTTTTCCACGGATGATGGTTGCAGGAAGTTTAAATTCTCCGTCTCCGATTTCGAGAAAACCTTCTGTTTTTTCGCCGTCTGCTACCGGAAGATTCAGGAAGTGATCCGGCTTTACACCTGTTACCATGAACATCGGAGTGGACTGGTAGTTCAGTCTCTCCTCCTCGCTCCAGACTGTTTTCCAGATTTCTGTATCTGTATGGATTCCCATAAGTCCTGTATTTCGAAGTGTCTTTACATCCCACTGAGGTCTGTGGATTTTTGAAAGAGGAACCTGCAGGGCAATCCGCTCCATACGTTCAATATCTGTACAGAGATAATGATCATCCAGGCTGTTGCTTTCCACATTTTTACGGTCATTTTCGTATGCTTTTCTCTGCTCTTCTTCGTAGAGATAACCATACCAGTTGGCATCAAAATTCAGAAGTCTTCCTCCTGCTTTCAGCACCCGGACCCACTCACTGTAGGCAATGTCCGGATGTTCCAGATTCCAGGTAAGGTTTCTGGAAATTACAATATCAAAAGTGTTGTCTGCAAACTCCAGTTTCTGTGCATCCATACGCTGAAAATGAATATTTTTGCAAAGCTCTCCCGCATTCTCCTTTGCTTTTTCCAGCATGCCTTCCGTATAGTCCACAGCATCTACTTTATATCCTGCTTCTGCCAGGATCACAGGGAAAAATCCGGGGCCTGTTCCAATATCCAGGATCCGGATCTCCTCCTTGGGCTTGTCTGGAAAATAACTGGTCAGAAGCTTCAGCCAGGCATTTTTCTGTGTTCCTGCAAGCTCTTTATGATTAACTTCGGAATACCCTTCTGTGCGGGTATTCCAGTATGATTCGATTTCATCGAGAAGTTTTTCCACGTTGATTCCTCCGCGCTTTCTTTATGATATGAGTGCCTGTTCCGGTAAGGTTTTCCTAACTCTTCCCATACCCACAGGTTATGTTTAATGTAGCAAATTGTCAGTGTTTTAACAAGCCCCTGGGGGGGATTAACTGACTGGAAGCTGTGTATTCTCTATACAGGCAGCAACCTTGTAATTCTCCGATTACTGTGGTATCATCCTAGTATGACTCACGCTAATTAACAATCTGATTCATGCTGGATAAATTTTCATCTACAAGGCGAAGGAATGAGGCGTAGCGGTGGCTACGGCGATTGACGACAACGCAGTAGATGGGAATTTATGCAAATGAAGCAGGTCGCTAATTAGCGTGAGCCATACTAGCTGTAGCAGACAGACGAATCCGGCAGATATTCGCGATCCGCATTTGCTGCACAATTTTACATTCAAACATTCCCTTACAGAACTTATCATTCTATCGAAAGGATTGATCATACAAATGACTAAACAGGAACTGGCTCTTGAAGTCATCAGCCGTTTAAAAAAAGAATATCCTGACGCAGACTGTACCCTGGATTATGATGATGCATGGAAGCTTCTGGTAAGCGTCCGTCTGGCAGCCCAATGTACAGATGCCCGGGTCAATGTAGTCGTCCAGGACCTCTATGCAAAATACCCGGATGTGGAAGCTCTTGCTGCTGCCGAACCGGAAGATATTGAAGCGATCGTACGTCCCTGCGGACTTGGAAAAAGCAAGGCCAGGGATATCAGTGCGTGCATGCGTATTCTCCATGAGCAGTATCACGGCAAGGTTCCGGAAGACTTCAACGCCCTCTTAAAACTCCCGGGAGTTGGCCGCAAAAGTGCCAACCTTATCATGGGTGATGTATTCGGCAAACCAGCCATTGTAACAGATACCCACTGTATCCGCCTTTCCAACCGCATCGGTCTTGTCCATGACCTGAAGGACCCAAAAAAAGTGGAAATGGAACTCTGGAAGATCATTCCGCCAAAGGAGGGCAATGACCTCTGCCATCGGCTTGTAAACCACGGAAGAGATGTCTGTACAGCACGGACAAAGCCTTACTGCGACCGCTGCTGTCTCAGCGATATCTGTGAAAAAAATGGAGTCTGATATACAATACCTGCAGATATGCAAAGTACTATAAAGCGTATATTCAAACTCCGGAAAGGACAACATTATGAATTTCAAAAAACTGGAAAATAATCTTCTGGACATGATCCAGGAACAACAGGTTAAGATCGGATATATGAGCGGTGTAACACGCTTCTATTATCCGCTGCAGTCTCTGAACCGACTCCTCGGAACAGAACTTACAGAAGAAGAAATGATACATGCGCTAGAAGAATTTTCTGCTTATGCAGAGGAACGTCTAGGAAAAGTGAAAGCCTCTTCCAAAAATGAACGTTTCTGTATCACACTGCCTCCCCAGGCTTCTGATTATGTGCATGAAAACAGAAAACCAAGTGAATTCCTGGTGCGCTTCATCAATACAGTAGCACACCACGGCTGTACTCTGGATGAGGTGATGGAGGTGTTCCACGCTTATTCCCGGCATGTTCATTTAGAGAAAACTACCGGCACAGGATTCGATTATCTCGTATACTTCGAAGACGGCATCCCGGATGATTACCGGTATTGTCTGTCCCTGGAAGGCGAGCATATGATCTATCACAAGTTCACACCGGAGGATTATGAAGATTTCGGGTTTTAAACCCGAAACTTCTTCTGAATCTCCCGGACTGTATCTTTTCTCTTAAACAGAAACAGCCACACCAGCATCAGAAAGCTGACACACACACAGATCAGTGACGGATACAGGACTGTCACCACTCCTGCTGCCAGCAGAATCACCGGAATCCCCCCTCCGAAAGCTCCCGCTTCCATAAGATAGATCATATATTCCGCAGCCTCCAGCTTCTGAACTGCAGTGATCACCCACATGGAACAGATCACAGCCAGTGCACCAAGGGGCAGAAGATAATCCACAGACCATCCTCTCCAGCCTGTAAGAACATCCCACAAAACTCCAGCCACAGTTACGATCACCAGCTGCCACATCTCATTCTTCAGAAGATTCCGCCGCTTCACATAGGCAACCGAAACCATCAGCCAGGTGCAAAACGCCCCTGCCGTTACAAACCAGGCCCAGCCCATATGTCCGTTAGCCAGAAAATCGATCAGATTACACACCACAGCCAGCACAATACAGAGAAATGTAAAACTCTCAAAAATCTTCGCAGGCTGTTTTCTTTCCTCTTTTTGTCCCGGAAAATCATTCTCCCGGATCTCACAGGACACTTGCTCCTCTTTCAGCTTCTCCACAAAATTCCGCTCGATATTTCCATTTGGTATTTTCGATGTAAAGCTTAATACCATCTCATCTCCAAAAGAGCAGGAACAAAGCTGCAGGCTGTCTGTGCTTGCAAAAAGTCCGAATCTCTGAATATACTCCCTGTATTCCTCCGGCATCCTGATAATTCCCACATTGGAATAGATAGCTGTAATTGACCTTCCTCCAAGAGTTGTACCAGCCAGAAGAAACGGAGTCTTGATCTCCAGCGGCACAAGCCGCAGCACCGGATTCTTCTCCAGGCTGACCAGGTCATTTAGCTTCGCAGCGATCACATCCCTGCTCAGTTCTTTTTTAAACTGCTCTTTCACAGATTCCAGAATATCTTTAAATGTAGTCTCCGGCTGAAAATAACAGCTGATCTCGATCCATCCGAAGAAATTCGCCATAGATTGGGATGGAAAATAATTTCTTAAGTTCACAGGGATCATCAGGCCGATCGGTTTTTTCAGCTGATTCTGCGGTACTTCCTCATGGATTGCCCATATGAGAGCTGCTGTGAGAAAAACAGTGATGGACACGCCTGCCGCTTTTGCCTGGGAATGGATCTCTTTTACCGGAATACAGACTTCCGTGATACTCATATCCTCCTGCTGCAACTTCTCGCCTTTCAGCTGAAATGCCGGCTTCTTGGACTCCCGTTTCCTCGGTGCATCGGAAGAATAATACTGGGAAAAACTGTCCTCTTCCATATCCTTCCCTGTGACATTCTCATCCGGAAAAAGCTCCGGGAGATTTTTCCCGGGATGTGCTTCCTGAATATAATTCTTCACAAGCTCCATCAGGAAATGCATAGCTCCTGTTCCATCAGTGAGGGCATGGAATACCTCGAAATTGATCCTGTTCTTATAATAGCTCACCCTGAAAAGAAGTGTTTTTTTGTCCGGAATATAAAGGCCGCTGCAGGGTGCACCTGTCTCTGCTTTCACCACTGCCGGAATATCACGCCGCTCCAGATAGAACCAAAACAGTCCCTTACGGAGGACAGCACGGAAAAGAGGATATTTTTCCATTGTCCGATCCAGTGCCGCCTGCAAAGTTTCTTCTTTTATTTCTTCTTTCAGTTCACAGTAAAAACGAAATACTCTTGTATCATTCTTTCCTGTCACAGCAGGGAACGCCAGCGCTGCATTATCCAGTTTTCTCCACTGTCCGTACTCGTTTTTCATGTTACTCTCCTTCTTCCTGTCAAGCATCTAGTATCCATTATCCGGGACTGTGCTCTTTTCTTCCATTTCCTGTCCGTTTATTGTTTTTCGTAACCTTGCCTGAACTACCCTGATTCAGTTAAATGCTTACTCCTGTTCTTCTTTTTCCAGAAAACGGTTCATATATTCAAAACTCTCCTGCACATGCAGGAATTTAATTCCCAGTGCAAAATACCCATGAAACGCACCTGCGATCCTGTGCACTTCCACACGGTTTCCCGCTGCCTTCAGCTTTTTGCCAAAAGCCTCCCCCTCATCACGGAGAGGATCAAACTCAGCTGTCAGGATCAATGTATCCGGCATATTTCGGAAATCTTTCGCCAGGATCGGTGCAAAATACGGATTCTGCCTGTCCTTCGGACTGCTCTCATAAAGCTTCAGATAGTCCTCCATCTTCTCAGCAGTGAGAAGATACCCTGTTCCGTTTGTCCTTACAGACTCGAATGGTGATTCTTCTGTATAACAGTTGTTCAGTGCCGGATAAATGAGAATCTGTTTTTTCGGAAAAAATTCTCCCCGATCTCTGGCCATCATACACACAGCTGCTGCCAGATTTCCTCCTGCGCTGTCTCCCATGATCGTAATACGATCCGGATCTGTATTCAGCAGAAAACGGTTGGTATAAAAAACCTTCGCAGCTGCATAACAGTCCATCAGTCCCACAGGAAACCGATACTCCGGTGCAAGCCTGTACTCCACAGATGCCACGATCTGTCCGGTAGACTGTGCCATTCTGGCACATACACGCTCATAATTCTCCACGCTTTCTGTCACCCAGCCACCGCCATGGAAAAACAGAATGACCGGAGGTTTTTTGCCGGAGGCCGCGCCATTTTCCATGGCCTCTTCATTTGGAAAGAACAGCCGGACGGGAACCTTATAATCTCCATTATAAACCTCCGCATCCAATGTTTTGTAAAAGATCCTCATTGGATCCATCTTCTTTATATCTGCCAGTTTCCTGGAGGCATCCACCTCGATCCCACCGTAGGAAAGTGCATGCAGAACAGTTCGTACTGCACGTGGCATGGTATTCTCACTCTTCACCGGAACGCCTGGTATCACAATAAAACGGCTTCTCTTCTTTCCTTTTCTTGTGTAAATATATTTCGTTTCTGTATCATACTTCGCCATGATCCGGACATATTTCACGCAGGTACGCTCGTATGTGATACGCTTCAATATTTCGTGATCTGTGCGGATGATCACCTCTGTTCCTTTGTAGCCACGGATGTAATAGCTGTTTTCTTTCTTTTTTATATGTGGTCGTCTTAATCTCAGTAAATGTATTCTGATCGCTTTCTCACCTCCGGGAAATTTTCTTTTGTCGTGAACTATGATAGCATCCGCAGGTTATGAGTACAAGTCATAGTAAAAAATATACTGCTGCATGATTCCCCTCATTCCTTTGTATCTGCGGTTTGGAAAGCCTCTTTTATAATGTACATCCATCACCTGCCGGATGTGAGTATCCACCGGAAAAGCATCCATATGATGCAGTGCAAAAAGACAGATACACTCTGCAACTTTTTCCCCTACACCGCAAAGTTTCAGCAGCTCCTTTTTGGCTCTGTGGTAGCTCATATCATAGATTCTTTCCAGCGAAATCTCGCCGGATGCAATAGTTCTTGCAGTCACTGCAATATATTTTGCCCGATATCCAAGTCCACACGCACGTAAATCTGCCTCCGTTACCTGACTTAAGGCTTCCACTGCAGGAAATGTATAATATTCCACGCCTTCCGTCGAAAATTTTCGTTCTCCATACATCCGGCAGATCGTCTCAATACATTTGCGGATACGTTTGATATTATTCTGCTGGGAGATCAGAAATGTAACGATCATTTCCCATAGATCCTGCCTTAAAATGCGGATTCCATCCCCCGCTTCTATTGCTGCATTAAGATATTTATCCCTGGGATTAGCAGCATTCATATACACCTCATAGTCTGTATCCAGGTCAAAATATCTCACCCAGTAACAGATAAATTCTTCCTGGGAACAGTAAAAATCCACAATTCCATTCTTCTGGTGCATTTCCAGATACTGGTCTCCTGCCACCATGGAAAAATGTCCGTCTCCAAGTTTCTTCATCCGGAAGCACTGCCCGGAATCGCATATCTTATCAAGGCTGAAATGTTCCAGCTCTACTGTGATCATGTTAGTTCCTCTCGTAAATATTTCTCTCTGTATAAATTCCGGTATTCCCGCGGAGTCATACGGTACCGCTCACGAAATACCCGGTTAAAAGTCCTCTGGCTCTCAAATCCTGCGTTCATACAGATATCTGTGATACTATCATCCGTACATTCCAGATGGACTGTCACATAATTCAGACGCTGTTCATTAAGAAACTGGTTGAAATTCCTGTGAAAAGTTCCCGAAAAAACTCTGGACAGCGTAAACTTGCTGATTCCAAGATCCCTTGCCATCTTTTCCAGGGAAACTTCATTACGGAAATGTCTGGCTATGTAGGACACGGTCTGATAGATGATATCGTTACTCTCCACGCTGCTTTTCTCCATCAGGCGAAAGCAGGGAATACTCCTTGCCAGAAGAATCTGCACGTAAGCCTGTTCTATCACAAGGCTGCTGTCCGGTTCTTTCCGGCTGACCCTGAGACAGCTCACCGCATTCACGATATCACGATGAACATTCTCTTTTTTTATAACAGGGTTCTGCGGACAGCTGCTCTGGATAACATCTGCAAACTGTCCAGCCAGAGCAGGCTTTGCCCAGAGATAAACCGCCTTATTCTCCCCCTGTGAAAAAACCTGATAATGATGGATCACATCCGGAAAGATCACCGCGAAGTCCCCTTCTTCCATATGAAAAAGCTCCTGTCCCATTCCCAGTTCCAAAGTTCCTTCTGTAATATAAATGAACTCTATGGAATTATGCAGATGAGGAGAAGCATGTGCAGATGTCCTTAAATGAACATGGAGATTCTTCTTTTTTTCTTCGTATACTGGAAACATGTATTTTCTCTCCTGCAAGATTTGACTACTTTTTTTGTGTTTTTGGCACGTAATATTTCCGATGGTCTATTATAATACATTTGTAAGTTAAAGAAAAGAGGAGGAAAACAAAATGAGAAAAATCAAAGACTTTATCAAATACGCAATGGAGTGCTACATGGCTATTTATGCAAGATACCCATACAACTTCCGCTAAGAAGATCCACAATAATATCTGAAGTCACGGATATTTTTGCGTGATCCATACGCATGAAAAATAACTGAATAAAAGTCAACATATGACTTATGCTAAAATAAACTCAGAAAGTTTCCTGAAGGATTTCCAGAGCCCGTTTATATCTTCCATGCAAACGAGAAATCTGTCGGGCAGAAATATTTTCGCAGTCAGTAAGACGTGTTACATCAGAATTGTGGAGCAGATCAGCCTGCTTCACTTTTTTTGCAATTGGATTCTTTCGAAGATTGCGGATATAATCAAAATAATTCATACTCTTATCTCTTGTCAGAAAACGAAGTGCCTCTACAACTTCTTCCGGAAAATTTTTTTCCAGATCTTCAAATGTAATCTCTGTATCTTCCACAACATCGTGAAGAAGTGCTGCACACACACTGATCTCATCATCCATCTGCTCCGCTACATAAAATGGATGAAAAATATAAGGTGTTCCGCTTCGATCTGTCTGTCCATGATGTGCCTCGTATGCCACCTTCATAGCTTTTTTCGTCAAAGCTGTATAAATCATAAACGTTCCTCCCGTCCGGTTCTGTCAAACCGCCGTTCCGGTCACTGCCTGCTTCGGTCACAGTAACCTGTTTTATGCTCTACATAACACAGTATAGCATCTGATCATCCTCCATACAAGGACAAGAACTCTTATATGTCTATCTTTTTTTCTTATATCTGACAATTTTCTGATTATAGTTTAGCCTATCATTATTCTCAAATTTGTCTGTACCTGAATCCTCTGTACTCTGTTGATAATCTTCTGAATAGTTATAGTGTATCAATCTGTTCATTCTCTTGCCCTAATTTTAAAATTGGTATATACTTATCACAATTGGGCAAAACCTTATTTTATGGCAATGCCCTGAATCTACAGCATTTTAAATCAGAAAGGAACCACACCAATGAAATTTATATATCCTGCAGTTTTCCGTCCCACAGAAGACAAAAAATACAACGCTTTTTTTCCGGATCTTGCCTGCTGCGAAGCGAAAGGCGATACTCTGGACGATGCCATTGAGAACGCCAACGCAGCTGCCTATGACTGGATCTACACAGAACTGATGGAATTCGAGGGCAAGCTTCCTCCTGTTTCCGAGGAGAGCGATCTGGATCTGAAAGAGGGCGATGTTGTCCGCAATATCTCTGTTAACATCCGTTTCCAGGATGGATGGGACGAATAATAAACAGGCAAAAAGCATCAGAACCGGCAGCTGTCTTTCGTTACCGATTCTGATGCTTTTATTTTGATTTCTTTATTGTTCATGATACTGCCTGAAAAACTTACGCAGTCCGTCCAGTGCTTTTACAAGTACTTCTGTCTCATCCTCATTCAGTTCTGCCAGCACAGCTTCTGTCATCTGTCTGTGAAATTCCGCATGATGGTGGTATGCCATACGTCCCTTGTTGGTAAGCTGGATAAATACAACACGGCGGTCCTTCTCGCTTCGCTCCCTTTTCACATAGCCTTTCTTCACAAGACTGTTCATAGAGGTTGTAAGCGATCCCACTGTAATGTTCAGCTTGGCTGCGATAGAAGACATATTGCCTCCACCCAGGCCAACTGCCTCAATAATGTGCATATCATTATTGGAGATATCTTTATATTTATCTGTGATGATGGCTTCTTCCTCCAGACGAAGGATCTCATTGAACAGATGCACCAGCACATCATTGATAACTTCCCGATTATCCACTCCTGTCCCTCTCCTGTTTCTCCGGAGTCAAAAAATCTCCCCGGTTCTCTGTTTATGAAGCCATCGTAACATAAATATAGGTTTTTTTCCACTGGATTTTCACTTTACATTTTCCTGAACCGCTGATAACGATGTTCCAGAAGTTCCTCCGGTTCTTTACCGCTGTATTTTTCAAGAAAGTCTGCAATTCCATTTTCCAGACAGCCGGCTACATCTTCCATATTCTCCCGACTTACCGGTTCTGTTTCCGGAATTACGTGCTCTATCATTCCCATCTCACAGAGATCTGCTGCTGTCAGTTTCATCACTTCAGCTGCTTCCTTTGCTTTTTTGCTGTCTTTCCAGAGAATGGATGCAAAGCCTTCCGGGGAAAGAATGGAATAAACCGAATGCTCCAGCATCCATACTTCGTCTGAAACTGCAAATGCAAGGGCACCGCCACTTCCGCCTTCTCCGATCACAATGGAAAGCACCGGGACGGTAAGACCTGCCAGTGTGTAGAGATTTTTTGCGATGGCTTCTCCCTGTCCTCGCTCTTCTGCTTCCAGTCCGCAGAAAGCACCGGGAGTATCCACCAGACAGATCACCGGGCGATGGAATTTCTCAGCCTGCTGCATAAGACGTAAGGATTTCCAGTAACCTTCCGGGGAAACCATTCCGAAATTCCGGGCTATGTTTTCTTTCGTTCCTTCGCCTTTTTCCTGGGCAAGGACTGTTACCGGATGACCATGAAAGAAAGCCACACCGCCGATTACCGCTGCATCATCACCGCAGTGGCGGTCGCCGTGAAATTCTATAAAATCATCAAAGAGGGCTTCGATATAGTCTTTTCCGGTTGGACGGGTCTTGGCTCTGGCGAGCTGAACATGCTCCCATGGAGTGAAGCTACCGGATGGGATAAATTTCGGCCATACAGTATTCCCGTTACTTTTGTCTGATATATGCGATTCAGCTACCTTGGATGTACTGGAATTTTGCCCTTTATTCTCATGCAATTTCAAAATATCTGCCAGCACGATCCTCTGATCATCACGTTCCACGATCTTATCAATAAATCCATGCTCCAGAAGAAACTCCGCTTTCTGGAATCCTTTTGGAAGCTTCTGGCCGATAGTCTGCTCGATGACTCTCGGGCCGGCGAAACCAATGAGAGCTTTCGGCTCTGCCAGAATGATATCTCCCAGCATAGCAAAGCTTGCGGTTACACCACCTGTTGTAGGATCTGTGAGAACCGGAACATAGAGAAGTCCTGCATCGCTGTGCTTGCGAAGTGCCATGCTTGTTTTTGCCATCTGCATCAGGGATACAAGTCCCTCCTGCATTCTGGCACCGCCGGAACAGATGTAGAGGATCACTGGAAGCTTTTCTTCTGTGGCACGCTCAAACACACGGGTGATTTTTTCTCCTACTACTTCTCCCATACTGGACATCATGAAACGGCAGTCGCAGACACCTAAAGCCACAGATATCCCTTTTATGGTACACTTACCAGTTACAACAGCTTCGTTAAGCCCTGTTTTCTCCTGAAGTGCACGGAGCTTTTCCTCGTATCCTCTGTACTGAAGAGGATTCTGTTCCTCCATCTCGGCATCCCATTCCACAAAGCTCTTTCTGTCTGCAATCATTTTGATCCGTCTGTATGCAGGCATATGAAAATAATTGCCACAATGAGGACAGATATAATGATTCTGTTTTACCTCATCTACAAAAACCGCTGCTTTGCAGGCATTGCATTTTCGCATCAGGTTATCCGGCACTTCGGGCGTATTTTCACGCTCCTCACCGCGGATATCCATGACTGTTTTTTTGAACATGTGCTTAATTCTCATTAATCTTCACTCCTGCAATGGTATGGCTGGCAAGAAAGCCAGTGTCAAAGTTTCCGGACTGATAATCCTCATTTTTTAAAATTTCATACTGATAGTCAATGTTTGTATCAATTCCGTCAATGATCACTTCCCCAAGTGCACTCTGCATTTTTGCAATGGCATCCCGGCGATTATCTGCATGGACAATAAGCTTGGCAAGCATGGAATCATAGTACGGCGGAATCTTACAGCCGTTGTATACACAGGTATCCACACGGATTCCGTTTCCCCCCGGAAAATGTGCACCTTTGATCTTTCCAGGTGACGGACGGAAATTTTTCTGCGGATTCTCTGCATTGATCCTGCATTCAATTGCATGTCCCATAATACGGACATTATCCTGAGTGATCCCAAGCGGCATTCCGGATGCGATCTTCAGCTGTTCTTTTACAAGATCGATTCCTGTAACCCACTCTGTTACCGGATGTTCAACCTGGATCCTTGTATTCATTTCCATAAACCAGAACTTTCCGTCAGGCTCCAGAAGGAATTCGATAGTTCCGGCATTTACATAACCTGCTGCTTTGGCTGCTGTCACTGCTGCGTGGCCCATTTTTTCTCTCAGCTCATCGGATACTGCAGCACTTGGGGATTCCTCGATCATCTTCTGGTGATTTCTCTGGATGGAACAGTCACGCTCTCCCAGGTGGATCACATTTCCCTGGCTGTCTGCAAGGATCTGAAACTCGATATGCCTTGGATTTACCACAAAATGTTCGATGTACATAGTACCGTCGCCAAAAGCGATCTCGGATTCTTTTCTGGCTGTTGCATAGGCCTCCGGAAATTCTTCCGGCGTATTTGCCACACGCATACCTTTTCCGCCGCCTCCGAGAGCCGCCTTGATGATTACAGGATAACCGATTCGCTCAGCTTCCTTAAGACCTGTCTCAATATCATCCACAGAGCCTTCACTTCCCGGAACTACAGGAACTCCTGCAGCTATCATTGTGCTTCTTGCAATCTGTTTGTTGCCAAGCATACGGATTACTTTTGATGGCGGACCTACGAAAGTGATGCCGCATTTTTCACAGAGTTCTGCAAATCTGGCATTTTCAGAAAGAAAGCCAAAGCCCGGATGAATGGCATCCGCACCGGAAACCATGGTTGCACTGATGATCTGTTCCATGTTCAGATAGCTTTGTGCGGAAGGGCCCGGGCCAATGCAGATCGCTTCATCTGCCAGCTGTGTATGGAGACTTTCCTCATCTGCCTCAGAATAAACGGCCACTGTTGCAATTCCCATTTCCCTGCAGGCACGGATAATACGCACCGCAATCTCGCCTCTGTTGGCGATCAGTAACTTTCGAATCATACAATCACCTTACCCGATCATAAATGTAAGCTCTGCCTCTACAGCAACTTCCCCGTCAACAGATGCCACCGCGGAGCCGATTCCTACAGGACCTTTTCTGCGGATGATCTTTGTCTCAAGACGAAGCTTATCTCCCGGAACTACCTTTCTGCGGAATTTGCATTTGTTGATGCCGCCAAAGTACGCTGTTTTTCCCTTCATATCCTCCAGGGAAAGAATGGCAACTGCACCTACCTGTGCCAGTGCTTCTACCATAAGGACTCCCGGCATTACCGGCTCCTGTGGAAAATGTCCTCTGAAAAAATCCTCGCGGAAAGTTACACATTTATATCCTGCCGCAAACTCGCCTGGTTCATAGTCTTCAATATAATCTACAAGGAGAAACGGATGTCTGTGTGGGATGATCTCCTCGATCTGTTTTACATCAAGATGTTTCATTTATTTATCCTCCTGAAAAGCTTCGGTGAAGCGTGCTGACCGAAGATCATTGCATATTTCATCCGCAGCTGTATCTGTTCTTTATCTGTAATTTTTATTTAATGCGAAAAAGTTTCTGTCCGTATTCCACAGGCTTTCCATTCTCCACATAGATCTCTGCAATTTCTCCATCGAAATCACTTTCGATCTCATTCATCAGTTTCATGGCCTCCACGATTGCAAGAACCTGACCTTTTTTCACCTTATCTCCTACCTGTACATAAGGAGGTAGATCCTGGGATGGAGCCGCATAGAAGGTTCCTACCAGAGGGGATGTTACCAGGCTTCCGGACTGATCAGAAGCAGCCTCGGACGGAGCTGATGTATCTGTTACGGTTTCTGACTGACTCTTACTTTCCTGCACAGCAGATGCTGACTGGTTGTTCTGCGCTTCTGTATTCACCTGGTCTGCCGTCTTCTGAACTGCCCTGCGGACTTTTCCACCTGTCATTCCTGCTGCCGGGATATTTTCCACTGCTTCACCCATAACACCCTGGATGATCTGTGGTTTTCCATGCTCCATTGTCAGTGTCAGATCATCTGTCTCATATGTAAAAGCGGTAAGCTCTGATGCTGATACATGATCGATCAGCTCAAGGATCTGGTTAAACTCCATTTTCAGTCCTCCTCATACTTCTTCACAAGCAATGTTCCGTTGTGGCCGCCAAAACCAAGGGAATTACTCATTGCATAACGTACTTCCTGACTGGCAGGCGCACCAATCATATAGTTGAGATCCAGCTCTTCCTCTGTCTCTTTCGTTCCCACTGTCTGGTGGATAAAGCCGTCCAGAATGGATTTCACACACACAATAAACTCAACAGCTCCGGCTGCTCCCAGAAGATGTCCCACCATGGATTTTGTGGAGTTGATCTTCACATTTTTTGCAGCATCTTTGAACGCAAGCTTGATAGCTCTTGTCTCAAAAAGATCGTTATGATGTGTTCCGGTTCCGTGTGCATTAATGTAGTCAACTTCCTCAGGTGCAACTCCCGCCTCTTTCATGGCGTTTTCCATAGCGCGTGCTGCTCCGCTTCCGTCCTCTGCCGGAGAAGTAATGTGAAATGCGTCTGCTGTTGCACCGTAGCCAACAACCTCTGCAAGAATATTGGCATTTCTTTTTTTCGCATGCTCAAGCTCTTCCAGAACCACAATGCCGGCACCTTCGCCCATAACAAAACCGCCTCTGTCCTTATCAAAAGGAATGGATGCACGCAGCGGATCTTCGCTTGTGGAGAGGGCTGTCAGACTTGAAAATCCTGCGATTCCGATGGGGCAGATCGCGCCTTCTGTTCCACCTGCAAGCATTACATCTGCATCCCCGTACTGGATCGCACGGAAAGCATCTCCGATACAGTGGGTTCCTGTTGCACATGCAGTTACAACGTTAGTACATTTTCCTTTTGCACCGGTTGCAATGGAAACATTTCCTGCTGCCATGTTTGTGATCATTTTCGGAACAAGAAGTGGATCAACTCTTGACGGGCCTTTTTCCACAAGCTTCTTCTCATTAAGCTCTGTTGCCTGAAGGCTTCCCACACCGGAACCGATGATCACGCCTACCATGTACGGATCTTCCTCCTCCATCTTAAGGCCTGCATTTTCCACAGCTTCCAGAGCAGCTACTACTGCATACTGGGAAAAAGGCTCCATTCTTCTGGCTGTTCTCGGGTCCATACGGTCTTTTGCCACAAAATCCTTCAGCTCCGCTGCCAGTGTTGCCTTATATCCTGTTGTATCAAAACGGGTGATCGGCCCGATTCCTACTTTTCCTTCTTTTACTCCGTTCCAGAAGCTTTTCACATCATTTCCAATAGGTGTTACTGCGCCAAGTCCTGTTACTACTACTCGTCTTTTCATCCTCAACTCTCCTCTACATTGCCATTCCGCCGTCTACACTGAGCACCTGTCCTGTGATATAACGTGCACCGTCAGATGCCAGAAATGCTGCTGCTTTTGCCACATCTTCTGTTGTTCCCATTTTTCCCATTGGAATAGATGCCGCGATATTTTCTTTTACTTTGTCAGAAAGCACGTCTGTCATATCTGTTTTAATAAATCCCGGGGCAATGGCGTTTACGGTGATTCCTCTGGATGCAAGCTCTTTTGCAGCGGATTTTGTCAGACCGATGATTCCTGCTTTTGAGGCTGCGTAGTTGGCCTGTCCTGCGTTTCCGTGGAGACCTACTACAGACGCAAGGCTGATGATCCGGCCGCTTCGCTGTCTCAGCATCATTCTGGACACATGTCGGATACAGTTGAACGCACCTTTCAGATTCACATCAATTACTCTGGAAAAGTCTTCTTCACTCATCTTCATGAGAAGTCCGTCTTTTGTGATTCCCGCATTGTTTACCAGGATATCGACTCTTCCATATCTTTCTGCAATAACCTTGAAAAAAGTCTCACACGCATTAAAATCTGCCACGTTGCACTGCATCACATCTGCCTGTCCGCCAGCTGCCTCAATCTCTTTTTTGGTCTCTTCTGCCTTGTCTGCTGAACCATTATAATTGATCACTACAATATTTCCTGCTTTTGCAAGTTCCATGGCAATGGCTTTTCCGATTCCACGCGCACCGCCTGTTACTACTGCGATTTTTTTATCTGACATATGAATTCCTTTCTGGGCGATTATCTTCATCCGATTTCCTGGCAGACTTTTTCTGCGTCTTCTACTGTCTGGATATTATATACTTTTACATTCCTGTTGATCTTTCTCATGAATCCGGCAAGAGTTCTTCCTGGTCCGATCTCTACAAATGTATCAACTCCCTGGCTGATCATATTTTCTACACTCTGCTGCCAGCGAACAGAAGAAGCGATCTGTTCTTCCAGAAATGCTTTTGTCTCTGCTGAATCTTCCACATACTCTGCTGTTACATTTGTGACATATGGGATCTGAAGGGGATGAAGAGTGACATTTTCCAGAACCTTACCCAGCTCTTTTCCTGCTTCTTTCAGCATTGCAGAATGGAAAGGACCGCTGACATTTAACGGGATTACTCTTCTTCCACCTGCTTCTTTCAGTTTTTCGGAAGCTTCACTGACTGCCTGGGCAAGTCCTGTGATCACGATCTGTCCCGGACAGTTATAATTGGCAATGCTCACATCCGGAATATCTGAGATCACTTCCTCGATCTTCTCTGTTTCCATTCCCATTACAGCTGCCATGCTGCCCTGTCCTGCCGGAACAGCCTGCTCCATAAGGATTCCTCTTTTTCTTACCGTTGTAATGGCATCTTTCAGATCCATGCCGCCTGCTGCTTCAATGGCGCAGTATTCACCAAGGCTTAACCCTGCTGTCACATCCGGGTGAAGTCCCATTTCTTCTACCACTTTTTCCATTGCAAGACAGGTTGTGACAAGTGCCGCCTGTGTATACTCAGTAAGGTCAAGTTTATCATTCTCCTCAAAGCAGAGAGCTTTCATGTCAAGATCCAGCCACTCACTGGCTGAATCAAAAACCTTTTTTGCTGTGTCATATTTTTCATAAAAATCTTTTCCCATACCAGCTTTCTGTGCGCCCTGGCCCGGAAAGATAAATGCTATTTTTCCCATTTGCTTATTCCTCCACAAGAAAAGCGTGTTTTTTTACAGCTTCCTTCGTTTCCGCGATCAGTCTCGTCATAAGCTCTTTACAGGTCGGCACATCTTTCACCATTCCTGCGATCTGGCCGGACATGACGCTTCCTGTTTTTACATCACCATCTACAACAGCCTTGCGAAGTCCGCCAAGTGTGAGCATCTCAAGCTCCTCAAAAGATGCTCCTGCTGCTTCTTTTTCCAGATATTCTTTTGTCATCGGATTTCTTAAAGTACGTACCGGATGGCCTGTGGTACGGCCGGTTACTCTTGTATCGATATCTTTTGCTTTCAGAAGGAACTGCTTGTAATTCTCATGGACATTACATTCCTCAGTTGCTACGAAACGTGTTCCCATCTGTACACCTTCTGCTCCCAGCATAAAGGCTGCCGCGATTCCGCGGCCGTCTGCGATTCCGCCTGCTGCGATCACCGGGATCTGTACTGCATCAACAACCTGTGGCACCAGTGCCATTGTTGTTGTCTCTCCGATATGTCCGCCTGACTCCGTTCCCTCTGCCACAACAGCATCTGCACCACAGCGTTCCATTCTTCTTGCAAGAGCTACTGATGCAACCACCGGAATAACTTTTACTCCGGCTGTTTTCCATGCTTCCATGTATTTCTCAGGACTTCCGGCGCCGGTTGTTACCACCTTGATTCCTTCTTCTACTACAATCTTTGCAACCTCATCTGCACTTGGGCTCATAAGCATGATGTTTACACCAAAAGGCTTGTCTGTCAGCTTTTTTGCCTCGCGGATCTGCTCGCGAACCCATTCAGCCGGTGCATTGGCTGCTGCGATCAGCCCAAGACCGCCAGCCTCAGATACAGCAGCTGCAATATGATGATCTGCTACCCAGGCCATACCGCCCTGAATGACAGGATATTCAATACCAAGTAATTCTGTGATTCTCGTTTTCATTTTTTACCTCCGGGAAATTAATACTCAATCAAACTCGCTCCATATGTCAATCCACCGCCGAAGCCTGCAAGTACCAGCTTATCGCCTCTCTGCAGTTTTCCGCTTTTTTTCACCTCATCCAGAAGGATCAGAAGACTTGCTGATGAGGTATTTCCGTATTCATCCATATTCATGGGAAACTTGGAAATGTCTTCTCCTATTCGCCTTGCTGCTGAGCGGATGATCCGCTCGTTTGCCTGATGAAGAAGATAATATCGAATGTCCTCACATGGAACTTTTTCTCTGGAAAGAAGATTTTTTACTGCCTCCGGAACTTTCGAAACTGCGAAGGTAAAAACTTCTTTTCCATTCATTTGTATGTAGGTTTCTTTTGCTTTGGGATCTGTTTCGTATTGGATCTGGTTTCTGCTTCGTAATGTAAGCGCACCGCCTTTTTTTCCAATGGACTGTGTTACCTGAGCATATTTGCCGCCTTCTTCTGCTTTCAGTACAACTGCTCCTGCTCCATCCCCAAAAAGGATGCAGGTGCCTCGATCTGTCCAGTCCGTTAAACCGGATAATTTCTCTGCACCGATCACAAGTGCTGTCTGATAAATTCCCTGGGACAGATAAGCCTGTGCTGTGTTTAATGCCAGAAGAGATCCTGTACAAGCTCCGTTCAGATCGAAACAGGTAGCATTTTCTGCGCCAAGTTTTTCCTGCACTCCGCATGCCACACAAGGCATGATCTCAGTTGGTGAGATGGTCGCTACAATAATAAGGTCGATCTCCTCTGCCTTCATATCTGCATCTTCCAGTGCTCTCTGTGCTGCCCTTGATGCCATTGTCACAGTATCTTCATTTTCTTCCGCAATGTGTCTCTGCACCACTCCGGTTCTTTCCCGGATCCATTCATCACTGGTGTCCACCATCCTGGCCAGATCGTTGTTGTCCCATACTTTCGGCGGTGCCCAGGAACCTGTTCCACATATTTTACCTGTCATATTTCTCTCCATAATCTTTGCTGCTGTTCTCTAGATTATATTTTGCTTTAAAATATTTTGATTATCAAATTATATCATCATAAAAGTATTTGTCAAGAAGAAATGTTATAGTAACCTTTGGTATGAGCTGCGTTATCGCATTATTTAACCGGCTTTTCATAAAATAACAGCTGCCGCAGACGTGGAGTATTAAACTCCACTGCCTGACAGGCAGCTGTTATTTACATTGTCTGTATAAACCAAACTACAACAATCTCCACAACCAGTATCACCGGAACACCGACTGCAAATTTAGGTTTTCTCGTTTTATGATGGAAAAACTGCATCCCTAAGATCGCTCCGGCACTGCCGCCGATGAGGGCACTGAGAAGAAGGGTTTTCTCCGGGATCCGCCAGAGATTCCGACGGGCTTTTTGTTTATCGATGCCGAATAATACGAAGGCCAGGATGTTGACGGCCAATAGATAATAATATATGTAATCGTTCATGATTTTCCCCTTCCTCTTATAGTTTAATAATCAGCACCGGTATTGGCGGATCATTGGGACGATTTGCATATTCTGACTGGATAACCAGATATTTATGCGGATCCAGCTGCCGGATAAAATCCAGCATAGCGTCCCGCTCCTGAAATCCGGTGTCCCCGCCGCTGTAGATACACAATGTCATAAGGCCACCCTTTTTCAACAGGCGAAGACCAGCTTCCACAGCTTTTTTGCTGCTGTCAGCCTTAGTTGCAATGGAATGATCCCCACCAGGAAGATAACCCAGATTAAAGGTGATGCAGGATACGGTATCCGGTTTTGCATAGTTCATCATATTTTCGTGTGAATCCAGGAACAGCTGATAATTCTCAGGGCAGCCATCCTTCAAAAGCCGTTCCGCAGTATGCTCCAGTGCCTGCTTCTGAATGTCAAAAGCAATCACATGACCCTTCTCTCCTGCAAGCCTGCTCAGAAGTGCAGTATCATTCCCGTTTCCCATCGTTGCATCAATACAGATATCCCCCGGCATTACCTGCTGCCTGATAAAATGCTGAGTATATGCTGTGATCTGAAGATTTTTCATAATGAATCCTTTCTTTTCCTGCAAAGTCACTACCACCAGCTCTGCTGCGAGTTTGAGATCGTTCCAATCAGGCACATCCATCCCCTGTCGAAAACTTCCATAAATAAAACAGACCTTCAAACGAATAGCTTCTGTCTCTACAGTTCATGATAATACGGGCAGATATCCTCATAATGTCCGTCCTTCATACGGAATCCCTTCGGGATCACGCCAAGCTGCACGAAGCCAAGTCTCTCATAAAGATGTCTTGCATGAACATTACATGCCACGACCGCATTAAACTGCAAAACTCCAAAGCCGTGCTCTTTTCCCTGCACCAGACAGTCTGACACCAGTTTTTCTCCGATATGAAGACCCCTGGAATCTCTGCTTACTGCATAACTGGCGTTGCAGATATGGCCGCATCTTCCTATATTATTGGGATGAAGAATATAAAGGCCATAAACCTTTCCGCTTTCCTTATCTACAGCCGCAGCTGTATATGTCTGCTCCGCAAAAAAATTTCTTCCTGTTTCTTCATTCAGATATTCTTCCTGCGGAAAAGCCACGCCATCTTCTACAACCTCATTCCAGATCCGGATCAGGTCCGAAAGATCTTTTTCCTCGTATTTTCTTACTGTAATATTCACAATAACTTCTCCTCTCGCATTTCTGCAAAGCACACAGCAAAACAGTCATTTGCATTTTATTTCCCCTCTTCTACATTCACATAAGCAGCTCCACATTCCGCCCGTCACGCCACAGTACACCTTCATCAGTCAGATTCCTGATCTCTCGCATCATGGCACTGCGGTCCACACTCAAGTACTGAGCCAGCGCAGTATATGACATCGGCAGTTTAAACTTCCCGGTATTCTTCTCTGCGGCCAGTGAATGAAGATACGCCATCAGTTTTTTTCTGGTGCTGGACCTGGAAAGCATATAGATACGGTCCGTCTGCTGTCTGGAGCGAAGTGCGATCATCTGCAGAAGATTGCTGACCATCTGACTGTGATGATGACAGGCATTTTCACATCGCTTGATCACGTGCTCATAATCAATAAACATCACCTTCGTATCCGTAGTGGCACACACATAATAATGCTGGGAATCTGCCGGAAGCAAAAAAGGCTCTCCAAACACGCTGTCTCTGTTCAGTTCATCGATCACATACTCATTCCCGTCTTCATCACAGCAGTAAAGAACTGCCCGTCCCTCCTGGATCAGACCGATTTTTTTCATGGAGCTGGAATATTCCATGATCGTCTCCCCATTCTGGAAAAAAGCCTCCCGGACTTTGAAACAGACACGCATTCTTTCCTGCTCTTCGGGCAGAATATCCGTAAATAATGTGATATGCTCCATAGCTTCTTTTCCCCATCCTTCCCCATGTTATCTGCTCATGATTTTATACCAGCATATCTGAAATGTAAAGATAAAGCGGTTCATTCCATGAATGACATCACGCTCTGTATTACTGTTCACTCCGTGGCCAGCAGTACACTTCGCAATGCACCGAAATCACAAGCATTTTATAAAACATTATCTGGAAAACACGCTGTAATAATCCCCTGGAAAAATGTTTATTTTAATAATGACATTTATATATTTTTCCATATTTTGTTGTATTTGCAACAGAATTATTATGGTAAATCTGTTATATTTTTATCAAAGTTAAGGACAAACAAAACAGCCACTCACATAAATCCACCATAGAAAGAAAAGAGGTATTGCTCATGAAAATCACAGATACTATCAAATATGTAGGCGTAAACGATCACCAGATTGACCTTTTCGAAGGCCAGTACAAAGTTCCAAACGGTATGTCCTACAACTCCTACGTGATCCTGGACGAAAAAACTGCTGTCATGGATACAGTAGATGCCAATTTTACCCACGAATGGCTTGATAACATCCAGCAGGTTCTGGGTGATCGCAAACCGGATTATCTTATTGTCCAGCACATGGAACCGGACCACGCAGCCAACATCGCAAACTTCATGAAAGCTTATCCGGACACCACAATTGTTTCCAACAAAAAAGCATTCGGCATGATGCAGAACTTCTTTGACCTGGATCTGGAAGGCCAGAAAATTATAGTAGATAACGGTGGAAGCCTTTCCCTTGGCAAGCATAACCTGACCTTCGTGTTTGCACCAATGGTACACTGGCCGGAGGTTATGGTCACATATGACAGCACAGAAAAGGTACTTTTTTCCGCAGACGGATTCGGAAAATTCGGTGCTCTTGACGTTGAGGAGCCATGGGATGATGAGGCAAGAAGATATTACATCGGCATCGTAGGAAAATACGGCGTGCAGGTTCAGAACCTTCTTAAAATAGCTGCAACTCTGGATATCCAGACTATCTGCCCGCTCCACGGCCCGGTACTCAATGAAAACCTTGGCCACTACATCAGTCTCTATGATACCTGGTCTTCCTACACACCGGAGGATGACGGAATCGTGATTGCCTACACTTCCGTATACGGCCACACAAAAACCGCAGTTTTGCAGCTTGCCGACAAATTCCGCAGCAAAGGATGTCCAAATGTCCTTGTCTACGACCTTGCAAGAGATGACATGTCCCAGGCACTAAGTGATGCTTTCCGCTACTCCAAGCTGGTACTGGCAACAACCACTTACAATGCAAGCATTTATCCGTTTATGAATGATTTTATCACCAGACTTGTGGAGCACAATTTCCAGAACCGTACAGTCGGACTTATTGAAAACGGAACCTGGGCACCGCTTGCAGCCAAAGTTATGAAGGAAATGCTTTCCAAATGCAAAAAGATCAACTGGCTGAACACCACCGTCAAGATCATGTCTGCTGTAAACGAGGAGAACCGTAAACAGATAGAAGCAATGGCTGACGAGCTCTGCCAGGAGTACATTGCCAAAAGCGATGATCTTGCAAATAAGAATGATATGACTGCACTGTTCCGCATCGGCTACGGCCTCTATGTGGTGACATCCAATGACGGCAAAAAAGACAACGGTCTCATCGTCAACACGGTTACACAGCTCACAGACAATCCGTACCGCGTTGCTGTCAATATCAACAAAGCCAACTATTCCCATCATGTGATCCAGCAGACTGGTATCATGAATGTAAACTGCCTGTCTGTGGATGCTCCGTTCTCTGTTTTTGAACAGTTCGGATTCCAGTCCGGCAGAAGCGTGGATAAATTTGCTGGCCAGAAAGTGAACCACTCTGACAATGGACTTGTGTTCCTGGATAAATATATCAACGCATTTATGTCCCTGAAGGTAGAGAATTATGTGGATCTTGGCACTCACGGAATGTTCATCTGCAGCGTAACTGAAGCCCGCGTTATGAGCGATCAGGAAACCATGACTTACACCTACTATCAGAAACACGTAAAACCGCAGCCACAGACCGAAGGCAAAAAAGGCTGGGTATGCAAAGTCTGCGGATATATTTACGAAGGCGATGAACTTCCGGAAGATATCATCTGCCCACTGTGTAAGCACGGAGCTGTGGATTTTGAGCCGATCGAAGGATAAAACAAAATCCTTCCAAACTGATTCTATCAGGTTACAACTCCCTTGTTTTTACAAATTATAAACCGCAAAAAGACAGGTTGCACAATGTGATCAATATCACAGCGAACCTGTCTTTTCTGCGTTTCCATATTATTTCATCAATCGGATAACCTGCTCCACAGTATCTGCCATATTCTGCTTTGCATTTTCATTTTTCATGGCTTCTTCCAGTGTTACCACACCGCGGAGGATTGGGAAGAAGGCATCAATTCCCGCATCATTGCATGCTCTTGCATCACGCTGTACTGCACCTGCAAAAGCAATGACCTTTTTGCCATGCTTCTTTGCAAGCTTTGCAACACCTACAGGTGCTTTTCCCATAGCTGTCTGTCCGTCCATTCGCCCTTCACCTGTGATCACAAGATCCGCGTCCTTGATATACTCTTCAAGTTTTGTCTCATCAAGAACAATATTGATTCCTGATTCCAGAACTGCATCTGTAAATGTAAGGAAAGCGAATCCCATTCCACCGGCAGCTCCTGTTCCCGGATATTTGGGATCTGCTTTCGGGAAACGGTCTTTTGCAAGCTCTGCATATGCACCGAGCCACTGGTCCATATCTTTGATCATCTCCGGTGTCGCACCTTTCTGCGGACCGTAAATAGCACTGCAGCCAAGCTCTCCGCAAAGCGGATTTGTTACGTCGCAGGCAACGCGGAATTTACATTCTGCAAGCTCCGGAATCACATAGGCATCTGTGATCTCTGCAATGTCTTTGAGGCCACGGGCTCCTGGAAGAACCTGTTTTCCGTCTTTATCAAGGAATGCATAGCCAAGTGCCTGAAGCATTCCCACACCGCCGTCATTTGTAGCACTTCCGCCGATACCTACAATAAATCTGCGGCAGCCTTTTTCGATAGCATCCTTGATAACCTCACCTACACCGTAAGTTGTGGTGTAAAGAGGGTTTCTCTTCTCATCCGGAACCTGTGTGATTCCTGCGGCTCCTGCCATCTCGATAACTGCTGTTTTTGTGCTCTCGATAATTCCATACTCACAGATCACCGGCTCACCAAGAGGTCCTGTAACTTTAACATGCTCTGTTTTTCCGTTCATTCCTGCAACAAGAGCCTCCACAGTACCCTCACCACCATCTGCCAGCGGTCTTACCTGAACCTCTGCGTTGGCATCCACGCGATGGATTCCCTCTGCTGCTGCAAAACCTGCTTCCATGGATGTCATGCTTCCTTTAAAAGAATCGATTGCTGTAACTACCTTCATTATTTATTCCTCCTGTGAGATTTTTTCCATAAAACAGACTTCTCATTCCCTGCCCGCGCTTCACATCAGCAGTGAGCGAATGTCTATTTGCATTCAACCTTTTTTCTGTTCTTATCATAATAAATTCGGAAATAAATGTATATGTTATATATGCTATATTCTTTATATATTTCTATATTTTATTGTTATATATAACATAACAAAATTGAAGTTTTGAACTCCATATGATATACTTTCCAAAAGAAATCAAGGAGGTTCCCTATGATCACACACATCAGCCATACCCTCGCCCAGCAGATCGTCAACACCATTAAAGACGTCTGCAGCTATGATATCAATTTCATCAATCCCTCCGGCACTATTATCGCCAGTACCAATTCTGCCCGAATCGGAACCTTTCATGAAATCGGACGAAAGGCTGCTGCCACGGGCGTTACAATCGAAGTGGCTGAATCCGAAAATTTTACCGGGACACGGCAGGGAATCAATATGCCCCTTTATCATGAGAACAACCTTCTCGCCGTGATCGGTATCACCGGCTCACCGGAAAAAGTGCGCAAATATGCTTTTCTGGCCCAGCGCATTACCAGCCTTCTGATCCGTGAGCAGGAACTGAACCAGTACAGCCAGCATCAGGCAGATAAGAAGCATTTTGTCATCAGTTCCCTGCTCCATGGCGATTCCCAGAACCCGGAATATCTTCTGAAATGTCTCAGAGAATTTCAGATTGATCCCGACACACCCAAGCGGCTGATCCTGATACGGATATATTCCGATACAGTGCATTCCGCACAGGCCCGCTCTACTGAAAATGCATCTGTTGATGTAAAAACGAATACTGATTTTTCCCTTCCAGAGCATCATATTCGAAATCTTTTCATAGATACAGGAATCACGCTGTACACCTTTCGCTACCCGGGCGATTACCTGGCTGTCGCAGACAGTTCCCGTTTCTCTGAGATCTCCGGGAAGCTGCGCCGTTTTACTGAAAAGCATAGCGATACTCTGTCCATTGCAGTGGGAAAATCTGTGCCTCTGCATCAGCTCAGTATTTCTCTGACAACGGCTGAAACTGCCCTTCGCAGTCTGCAGTTTCCAGCAGCCGGCAATGACACTGACGAAAGCATAATAGAACATTACGTACTGTTTGACAATCTCACTCTGGAAATCATTCTTTCCTCTGTATCACCGGAAGACCGTAAAGAATTTGCCGGAAAAACTATACTCCACCTCTCTGACAACGAAAAAGAACTTCTTCGCACCTATTTTTCCCTGGAAATGTCACTGGCCGACACTGCGGAAAAGCTTTTTCTCCATAAAAATACTCTCCAATATAAATTAAACCACATTTATAAAAAATGTGGTCTTAATCCCCGGAAATTCCGGGACGCTGTTCTGTTGTACCTGGCATTGGAGATGGAGTAAGTCCTCTGATCCTCCAATATCACCTTATCCGGAAACTACTCTCCTTCTCCAGCGGGATTTCCTTAGACTCGATTCCTTCGATCTCCACATAATTCTGCTGGGAAAGCCTCTCAACCATCTCCCGGATCTCCTCTCTGGTTCCCTGAACCTCCATCTCCACGCGATCATCCCAAAGATTCCGCACCCATCCGGTCACTCCCATATCCTGCGCGATATAAAAAGAGCGGTAACGAAATCCAACTCCCTGAACTCTTCCTGAAAAGTAAAAATGTTTTCGAATTTTTTCCATCTGACACCTCATATTCTTCTGTCACGTATATTCCGTCTCAATCTCCACCCAACATATCCCGGCATCACAGCTGTCCACCGGAATACTCTACGTTAATTGAATAAAAGCATTCGCTACGCAACTCTACATCGAATAACCTGCTTTGCAGTTTATTCGATTATATAATACTCTGCCTTAAGTTGTAAAGTTATAACTACTTGGAAATCAGACTTATCTACGCTATAATAATTCCATCAGATTACTATAGCAATTTCAGAAATTGCAATTATTCAGGAGGTAAATATTATGAACGAAAGCATCAAAAATCTTCTGGAGCGCAGAAGTATCCGCGCTTATAAGAAGGACCTTGTTCCTCAGGAAACTCTGGATCTGATCCTGACAGCCGGTGAATATTCCCCAAGCGGTATGGGACAGCAGAGCACTCTTATGGTCGTAACACAGGACCCTGACCTCGTAGCAAAGCTTTCCAAAATGAACGCTGCTGTCATGGGCAGCAAAGCTGATCCATTCTACGGTGCTCCGACCGTGATCATTGTTTTCTCAGACAGCAAAATGGGTACATGTGTTGAGAACGGCAGCCTTGTAATGGGAAATCTTATGAACGCGGCTCATGCACTTGATGTTGATTCCTGCTGGATCCACCGCGCAAGAGAAGTTTTTGATTCCGAAGAAGGAAAAGAGCTTAAGAAACAGTGGGGCGTTCCGGAAGAGTATGTTGGCATCGGCCACTGTGTTCTGGGATACCGTGACTGCGAGTATCCGGATGCAAAGCCTCGTAAAGAGGAATTTGTGATCCGCGTTTAATCCAACCGCTTTCCAAGTCAGGCGGATATTCACTCTTTGTCTGATCCAATCGAACATAACAAAAAAATCTGGCAGAACAGCCCTTATCATACGTGTCATTACGTATCCGGTAACAATTCTGCCAGATTTTTATTTTCACTTATTTCAACGCCTTATCCTTATATTTTGAGATCTCCTCGAGATATTTTTTTCCAAGGGCACTGATATTAACACCTTTTCTTGCGATATAGCCAATAGTCATGATCTCATCAGAATCCAGTTTCACAGCACAGTAATCAGAACCGTTGAGATCCTCGCAGATAATTCCTGAACACAGCGTGTAACCGTTAAGTCCTACCATCAGATTCAGCATAGTCGCTCTGTCATCTGCTTTGATCAGACGTTTATATTCGTAAGTACTTAAAACCTCCTCTGCAAAATAAAAGGAATTATTTCCTCCCTGTTCAAAAGACAGACAAGGATATTCTTTCAGTTCTTCCAGAGTTATCATCTCTCGTTTTGCCAGCGGATGGCCTTTCCACATATAAACATAGATGCTACAATTCAGAAGCTCGTGAAACTCCAGGCCATATTCATGAAACATCTTCGTCAGAACCTTTCGGTTGAAATCATTGACGTAAAGAATTCCGATCTCACTTTTAAAATCACGTACATCTTCGATCACCTGATAGGTCTTTGTCTCATGAACTGCGAATTCATATTCATCCATTCCAAACTGCTTCACCAGCTCCACAAAAGCATTCACTGCAAATGTATAGTGCTGCATGGAAACACTGAACTTCTTTCGTGATTGCTCCTTGGAAATATATTTGGCTTCCATCAGTTTATACTGTTCAACCACCTGTCTCGCATATCCCAGAAATTCTTCCCCTGCCGGTGTCACTGCAATTCCTCTGTTTGTTCTCCGGAATATCTCAACCCCAGTCTCTGCTTCCAGTTCCCTGATTGCTGTGGAAAGACTGGGCTGGGAAATATAAAGGCTTTTAGCTGCCTCATTCATAGAGCCTGCTTTTGCGATCTCAATCGTATATCTAAGCTGTGCCAGCGTCATCTGTCAACCTCCCTGCTGCCATGTTTGGTAATTTACGCTTATTATTTAAGGTAATTCTTATCTACATATCCTTCTTTTCCAAGTTTCGGAACGTATACATACCAGTAAGTACTGTCTTTTTTCTCAATGATCTCCACCTGATCGCCTGTATTTAACTGTGCAATCTCATTATTTTTGTCATAGGCTTTCGCATTCCGCAATGCTAGATAGCCTTTTTCCACCTGGACGGTCATTGTCGGATACGTAACTTCTGAACCACCGGTGATATAGTTTTTGTCCACATATCCTGTTTTATCAAGCAGCGGAGAATACACATACCAGTAATTGCTGTCGCTGGTATCCTTCACCTGTACCGTGTCACCTGTATTTAACTGCCCAATCTCATTGCTGTCATTGTAAGCCGGTTTATTACGAAGAGCCAGATAACCCTTCTCAACCTTCACTGTCCACAGACCGCTGTTATAAATGTATCGGTTATCCACATATCCGCATTTATCAAGTTTCGGAGAATATACATACCAGTAAGTAGAATCACTGCTATCTTTTACAAGGACAGTATCACCTGTGTTCAGACGGCCGATCTCATTACTGTCATTATAGGCTGCTGTGTTTCTAAGAGCCAGATAACCGCTTTTTACTTTTACAGTCCAGGAATCATTGGATGTGGATTCACTTTCCACCGCTTTGATATAATTCCTGTCCACATATCCGGACTTATCAAGCTTCGGCGAATATGCGTACCAGTAAGTAGAATCCTTCCTGTCTGTAACCTCAACCAGATCTCCGGTATTCAGCTGGCCAATCTCATTGCTCTTGTCAAAAGCTTTCTCACTTCGAAGAGCCAGATAACCACTCTTTACATTCACCTGAAAAGTCGTTCCTGCTGCTGCGTGTGTCCTCTGTGTTGTCATCATAAATGCCGTCGCAAAAATAAATACAAAAAGTGCCAGGCATTTCACTGTTTTTATGAATGACAGATAAGTTTTTTTCTCCATAGACATGCCGTTACTGAAAACTTATAAAAAGTTATAAACTTCTATGTTTCATTCCTACTTCAACGAGTATGCTTTTGATGATATAAATATCTATCTACTCACAAGTTCTTGTACTCTCCATAGGCGTAAAATTCCGGATTAACGTACCCGTACATATTTGCACTAACGTTTTAGTGTTAGCTTGCAAATCTTTCTCCATAAGCCTTGAGATTTATAGATGCCTGAAAATCTCTATCAATGACATTTCCACAATCACATTTATAAATTCTGTCAGACAATTTCAGGTCTTTTTTAATATTTCCACAACAACTGCAAAGCTTTGATGATGGATAAAACCGATCAGTCACAATAAGCTGAATCCCTTTATCGCTGCACTTGTGTTCAAGCTGCTTTCTAAACTCAAAAAAGCCCTGATTCTGAACTGCTTTTGATAAATGTCTATTTTTCATCATTCCACTAACATTCAAATCTTCAATACAAATAAATCTTGGTTTTCGATTTACAATTTCAGATGTAGTCTGATTCAAATAGTTCTTACGGATATTTGTTAATCTGTGATTTCGTTTTAATAAAAGTTTTTCCTTTTTGATTACATTATTTGTTTTGCAGTAACTTTCTCCTTTCTTATTTTTCTCGTAAGAGCGAGAGATACTACGCTGTAATCTGCGTTTCTGTTTTTCTAGTTTCTTTACTTTCTGACTTTTATTGATGTTCTTATACTTAGCTCCATCAGAGCAAATAGCCAGATCTTTGATTCCTAGATCTATACCAATTCCATCATCATTAAGTTTTTCTATGCAATCAGGCAATTCCACACATACGCTGATCCACCAGTTCAATCCGTCAAAGGATATTCGCGGATTCATATATTTAGCATCTGTAGGAATACGACCATGCTCTGCAAGTCTTACCCAATTTAGTTTTTGTTTATTTCTTTTCCTGCTCGAAGAAAATCCTTCAAACTTAACATGAGTATTGCTGAATTGTATCTTAATATTATCCTGATAGAACTTCGGCATTGATCTCTTTTTTGACTTGAATCTTGGGAATTTCTGCAAACCTTTGAAAAAGTTCTTATAAGCAGTGCAGGCATCTTTGATTGCCTGTTTGGTTACATTATTTGAAATACTCAATAACCATGCGTATTCATCAGAATGTCTAAGCTTTGTAAATTCTTTTCTGAGTTCTGCATCTGAAATGAATTTTCCGCCTTTTTCATAGTTTTCTATTTCCCTTGCCAAAGCCCAGTTATAAGCAAATCTTGAAGCACCTGCGTACTGAAACATCTTAGTTTTCTGTACATTGTTTGGTATCAACATTGCTTTTATGGCTTTTACCATCTACTTCCTCCTGTATCAGTTCCCGGATAAGTTTCTTAACTTTATTCGCTCGTTTTCCTTGTAATTTGCAACTGAATACTGTGATTATCTGAACCAGATCTTCAACAAGTTCCTGCTGTTCGGATTTTTCAGTATTATCAATAATCTCAATCTCACAATTATAAAGCGAAGCGATATATTCTATCAATTCAAAACCAAATTGCAATAGCCGGTCTTTATATAAAACAACAACCTTTTCAACCTTATTTTGAGATATTCGCCTGATCAATTCCTGGAGTCCTTTTTTCTTATAATCAATTCCGGAACCGATATCACTTATTATCTCAAATGGCTGTCCTTTTGCCAGAAGATATGTCTTAACATTATCAATCTGTCGTTCCAGATCATCTTTCTGTTTATGGCTGGAAACGCGACAATATCCAATTGTAATGCGATTTTTAGGCTTTACATTTATTACCTGGTTGAGTTGCTCGTCAGAATAATATCTATAGCCGCTTACTGTAGTATGATGCGGATGAAGTTTTCCATTGGCATCCCAATTTCGTAATGTCTGGGCGGATACGCCTATAATTTTTGAAAATTCATGTATAGAATAATATTTACTCAAAGCATCTACTCCTTTCAATAATATTCTACTCTAATATCTTATAAAACTCAACATGTACTTATATGATTTTATAATTTATATTTAACTGTTAATAACCTCCTGTTTCTTTGTCAGCAAAGCAAATATCTGTATATTCTTCTGCTCTGCTGCATGTTTGATAAACGCAATTCCCCGGCAATATGATATTTTTTCTGCTGATAAGCTGATCTGTTCTTACCGATCAGATATCTGCCGGGATTTTATGTCAGTATTATATCATATTTCCTGTAAAAATCTGTAAGAATCATATATCTGTAATGAGTCCGAATTGGACTTATATCGGGACAGAGGGTTGACATTTCATGTTTTAGGTGTTATATTCTATATAGAACAACTGGGAGAGAACTTTTTTATCAAACCAGTTTTACCGAAGATTTTGAAGTTATCCCCCGGGAATTATTCCCGGGGAATTTTGTACGCAGATGCAGCAATTCAGAGATTATATTTTACAGGATTTTGAACTGCTGCGCACAGACAGCATAATTATGTAAGGGAAGGTGAATACCATGTCAGCAAAAAGAGATTATTACGACGTTCTGGGCATTGACCGGAACGCAGATGAGAAAACAATAAAAAAAGCATACCGTAAACTGGCCAAAAAATATCATCCTGATACCAACGCCGGAAATGCGGACGCAGCAGATAAATTTAAAGAAGTAAATGAGGCCTATGATGTCTTAAGCGATCCTAAGAAAAAGAAAATGTACGATCAGTTCGGCCACGCTGCTTTTGAAGCCGGAGCCGATCCGGGCGCAGGTGCAGGCGGCTTCAGCGGATTTCACGGTGGAACCAATGGCGGATATCAGGAATTTCATTTTAATGGTGAAGATATGGATGATATTTTCGGAGATATCTTCGGAAATATGTTCCATGGCAGCCATAGCGGAAGCAGCGGTTTTGGCGGCAGCAACAGAAGTTATTCCCATTTCGGCGGAGGCAGCGGATTCCACAGCAGCAGCGGTTTTGGCAGCAATGGATTTGGTGGCAGCGGTTTCGGCGGATTCCATCAGCAGGATTTTGCACAGAAGGGCTCTGATGTGAAGGCCAGCATCAACGTAACTTTCGATGAGGCAGCTTTTGGTGCAGACAAGCGAATTTCCCTGTCCGGTCCGGATGGAAGTTCCGGCACACCGCAGACACTTCAGGTTCACATTCCAGCAGGTATTGACACCGGCAAGAGCATCCGTCTTAAGGGAAAAGGAATGCCAGGAACTGGCGGTGGAGAACCTGGTGATCTGCTTTTGAAAGTTACAGTTGGCACTCGTCCCGGATATGAGCGGAAAGGCTCTGACGTTTATACTACCATTTCCATTCCGTATACAACAGCTGTATTTGGCGGTGAGGCTACTGTTCCTACTCTTTACGGAAATGTGATCTGCAAGATCCGTGAAGGCATGCAGTCCGGCTCCAAAATCCGTCTGAGAGGAAAAGGTATCGTCTCCATGAAAAATCCGGGAGTTCGCGGCGACCAGTACGTAACCATCCAGATCCAGGTTCCGCAGAATCTGAATTATACTGCAAAAGAGAAGCTTCATGAATATGCCAAGGCCTGCGGCCTGGAAAAAAGTAACGCAAGCAGCTCACATGTAGCGTAAGATTTTTTCGCATCTCATTATTAAGAAATCCATGCCAGTCAGAAAATTTATACGGACGTTATAATATACGTAAAGTAATGTAATCCACTACATTACGCAGCTTTACTTATTAGATGTTTCTGCAAGTTTCTCTGGTTGGCATATATTCCTTCTCCAATAAAAAAGAGTATCACATCACTCATACTGCCATAAAACAACTACTAACATTCCGCTTCATTCATCAAACGGGTATTCGCAGTTGCATTTGGTTAAGTATAAGATCCTGTGATACTCTTTTTTTCAAAACTCTTTTATGACAATGTCATATCTCCATCCTTCACCCATCCAAGCTTACGCACAAACATATTGATGAGTGGGCAGAGGACTGCCGGAAGAATGAAGGAGATCAGGATAAGACCTGCCCAGTCCATTCCTGTGACCGCAGTCTTGGTTCCTGCTGCAATATCATTCATCCATCCTGTATACACACCGATCTGTCCTACAAAACCACAGGTTCCCATTCCTGAAGAAACTGCTGTTCCATTCATCTGCAGTTTAAACAGACAGGTTGCGATCGGGCCTGTGATCGCGGATGTAACGATCGGCGCGATCCAGATTCTTGGATTTCTGACGATATTTCCCATCTGGAGCATGGAGGTTCCAATTCCCTGAGAAACCAGTCCGCCCCATTTATTCTCTTTAAAGGACATCACTGCAAAACCAACCATCTGCGCACAGCAGCCTGCTACTGCAGCACCGCCAGCCAGACCGGTAAGTCCCAGAGCTGCGCAGATCGCAGCAGAGGAAATCGGCAGTGTCAGTGCAATTCCCACAAATACGGAAACCAGGATTCCCATAAAGAATGGCTGCAGGTCAGTTGCCCACATGATCACGCTTCCCACTTTCATGGCAGCTTTTCCAAGGGCAGGTGCCCACCATGCGGAAAGCCCTACACCTACACCGATGGTAACAAGCGGTGTCACAAGGATATCGATCTTCGTCTCCTTGGAAACTGCCTTACCGATCTCAGCTGCAACAATGGCAACAAAAAGTACTGCCAGAGGGCCGCCTGCTCCGCCAAGTGCGTTGGAGGCAAAACCAACCGTGATCAATGAAAACAGTACCAACGGCGGACAATGCAGTGCATAACCGATGGCTACTGCCATTGCAGGGCCACTCATGGCTGATGCCAGAGAACCGACTGTGTATTGGGTGTCATTGACTGTGGCAACCGCCATAGTCAGAAACGGAATGTGGAACTGTGTGCCAATAGTGTTTATGATCGTACCGATCAGCAGAGAACAGAAAAGTCCCTGTGCCATGGCTCCCAGTGCATCGATACCGTATCTCTTCAGGGAGATCTCGATATCCTTCCGCTTCAGAAATGCTTTGAATTTTTCCATTTTTAACTCTCCTTACCCTGATCCGTTTCCCGTCGGATCAGTTGTTTTATTACTGCCGATTTCGCAGGATCTTATCTGCCGGCAGTAACCTTTACTTGCAAAAAGTCTCGCTGACTTTCTCCAGTTCCTCACGGATGGAGATATGCTGCGGACAGACTTCCTCGCACTGTCCGCATTTCACGCACTCGTCTGCGCGCTTTCTGCCGTGGCTGCTTACCAGCCATTCTTCCTGATGAGCTGCAGCAGCCTTGTTTCCGTACAGTGTCAGATAATTCATTGCTGTGAAAGATCCGGAAATCCCGATCTCCATCGGACAGACTTTTGCACAGTAGTTACAGGTTGTACATGGAATCAGAGGAATTTTACTCATAGCAGCTCTTGCCTTGTCGATGGTTTCTTTCTCGCTGTCAGTAAGACCGTTAAAATCTTTCATAAAGGAAAGGTTATCTTCCATCTGTGCAATGTTACTCATTCCGGAAAGTACAGTGATCACGCCTTCCAGATCAGCTGCAAAACGAATCGCCCAGGACGCTGTAGATGCTTCCGGCTCTGCTGCCTTTAAGATCTTCTCAACGGATTCCGGCGGAGTTGCAAGCATGCCGCCTTTTACAGGCTCCATGATAATGACCGGCTTGCCATGCTTTCTGGCTACTTCGTAGCAGGCTCTTGACTGGATTGCCGGATTCTCCCAGTCTGCATAGTTGATCTGAAGCTGTACAAACTCCATCTCAGGATGTGCAGTAAGAATTGCCTCCAGTTCTTCCGGTGTGGAGTGGAAAGAAAATCCTGCATGTTTGATCAGGCCGGCTTCTTTCTGCTCGCGGATCCAGTCCCATAAACCGTAATCATCGAAAAATTTTGTTCTGTGCTCTCCAAGATTATGGAGAAGATAAAAATCAAAATATCCGGCTTTTGTTCTCTCAAGGGATGTCTTAAACTGTGCAAGAGCTTCATTTCTTGTCTTGCAGTTGATCCATGCAGCCATCTTGGTTGCCAGCTGATATTTTTCTCTCGGATAACGTTCTACCAGGGCTTCGCGAATGGCATCCTCGCTGCCTGCATAAGCCCATGCTGTATCAAAATATGTGAATCCGGCTTCCAGAAATTTATCTACCATTACCTTAGTCTGCTCCACATCGATCACGCCTTCGGATTTCTGCGGCAGTCTCATAAGACCAAAACCCAGTTTTTTGATTTCTTCACCTAAATATGCCATATTTTTTTCTCCTTTCTTATTCCATTCCGGAAAATTTTTCATATTATTATATCATCTGCTATATCGTCTGGTAAGCAATATTCCAGACATTGATATCTCCCGGACGGTTATATTTTACTACAGGAAAAAACTGCGTCTCTTCTATTATAATGGTATTTTCTTCAGCAGTAAACCTTTTTCTTTTACAAGTGTCAAGACAGTAGCGTTCTTGTGTCTGTAAACAAAAAAGCAGCTGCCGCACTTTTCTAACACGACAACTGCCTTTTGTTTTACTGCTTCTGCATCTGTTTATCCTCTTTCCCATAAAGAAACGACCTTGCCACCGTCCGGTTGAAAAACTCGATCAGCGGTCCCATAAAAAATGCAGTGACAAGGGTTCCCGCCCCTACAACCGCACCCATAAAAAATCCCGGCAAAAGTCATAAGGATTCTTTTTACTGTTAATGAATTCATTTTTATTCTTTACACCTCTGATCAAATATTTTACACTGATGGTATCGAACTTCAGGAATGCTGTCAAAGCAGAGAATGCTGATCTGCTTTCAGCCTCTAAACATGTAAAAGTTACATTATATTATATGGAAAGGCAGGATAAACATGGAAGATAAGCAGGTCATGAACCGGAAAACTTCATCAAAAGAACTTCATCTGATTTCCTGCGGCTGGGAAAAATGTACGCCGGATCAGTCCTACGGCCCAGGGGTGCGCCGCTATTATACCGTACATTTTGTTCTGAAAGGACAGGGCTATTTCTACATCAATAACCGGAAATATACCCTGAAAGCCGGACAGTGCTTCTTTATCCCGCCAGTTGTCAGCACGCTTTATAAAGCGGAGCCTTCTGATCCCTGGACCTATACCTGGATCTGTTTTAACGGTGAAAATGCTGCCGCACTTTCCGAACACTGCCATCTCACCCTGGAAAATCCGGTTCAGCAGCTTACTTCTATAATTCCCTATGCGGAGACGATCTGTGAAATGATGACCCATCCCCAGCTGACACCTTCCAACGAAGCTTATATCCAGAGCAGTCTTTACCGAATCATCGCCATGCTGGAGGAAGAATTTCATGCTTCCTACACCACCATGGAATCCAACGATAATTTTTACATCGCCCAGGCTGTGGATTACATCAAAAAAAGTCCGTTTCTGGATATCACAGTGACAGATGTCGCAGACTACCTCCACATCAGCCGCAGTCATCTTTACGGACTTTTCAAAAAACATCTGGGTACTACCCCACAGGCTTTCCTGACCTCTGCCAAAATCATCGCTGCCAGAGATTTCCTGACCGTTACGGATATCCCCATTGCAAATATTGCAGTTTCCTGTGGATATCAGAATCCTTTTGCCTTCTCACGTGCCTTCAAAAAAGAAACCGGCATGACTCCTAAGGAATACAGGCAGAAATACAGACATGCCGAGGATCTTCTGAACTGCTAGAGGCAGTATTTCCGGCAGCCAGATCTTATAAAAATACTGCTTCGATCTGCTGCCGGTAATTACTACATAATGCTGTGCCTTACGGAACAACCACCTTCGCATTATAGTATTCTACAGTCGCATCCATGGTCGGACCTTCATCATCGTACCAGTCATAAGTAACAGTCTCGCCGTTTTCTCCCCAGATTTCCGGACAATCTGTTTCCTCCCAGTCAAGCGGAACAAAATGCTCTTTCTGTTCAGATGCGATCAACATGATCTGGTGCAGTTCCTCGAATTCTTCCGGATTCAGTGCACCAGGCATTGCAGATACGAAAAGAGGTGTGCCGCTCTTTGCCAGAAGATCTGCCCACTGGAGGTTTTTATCCCACGGGATCTTTCCGAAAATTCCCACGCAGTCTGCATCAATATGATAGAAAGTATTATGCTGTGGAAGACGGAATGCCAGTGTGTTCACTCCCATACGTTTTGTGCGCTCCCAAATGCGGCCGCTTGTGTCATCACCCGTTCTGTTCAGGTGCATCAGGCCCGCTCCAAGATGGCCGATGGTATTGCATCCGATGATTATGGCATTGTTGCTGCGGGAAGCGTCATACACTTCCTGATAAAGCATTTTTACGATCTCTGCGCTTGTTTTACCCTGGTCATAAAAATGCCATTTCTCCATTGTGTTATCTCTTAAATTCGCCTCAAACCCCCATTTTCCAAAGAGATCAAAGGTGGAGAAATCGTGCTTGATCAGTGTAAATCCCCAGTCGCAGATACGTTCAATATCTTTGCGGATATAGGCAAGTGCATCCGGATGGGACGGGTCCAGGCAGTCATTATAGGAAATTCTCCACTCATCCGGGATCGCTTCGTCCTCATTGAGAAGCAGACGTACCCAGATTCCGGGACGGACACCTTTTTCCACCAGCTTCTGTGCAAGACCTTTCATATCCGGGAATTTGGAGTTTCCTTTTGTCCAGGGACCACCGTTATACTCATCAAGACGGTGATGCTCCTGCCAGCAGTCATCAATAACCATAAACGGAGGATTCTTCACTCCTTCTGTCAGTTTCAGGATGTAATCTGTGTCACTTAAAATCTCCTCTTCTGAACTGTCGCCGTAAGCGTAGTACCAGTTGTTGCTTCCATATACAGGAAATTCCGGAAAAATCGGATCTGTGCACATCCTTCTGCAGAATTCCTGCGCTGTCTCAAAAGAGCCTGCGTTCTGTGATTCCATACATACGATCTGCGCTGCACGAAGTTTTCTTCCTTTTAACTGTACTCCTGCATTTCCGCAGCGCACGTCCAGAAACAGAGTGATTCCCTTCGTGTCAGCCTGCCAGTAGCACATCGCTGACGGACGTACTTTCACGCCGAAGCAAAGGATCTTCTCAGAAAGCTTTGCCAGAAAATACCATGGAAGATAACGGTTTCCGCTCATTCCATGCCATTCCATATCTCCATATGTACGTTCCCAGGCGTCGCCAAAAAATCTTGCAGATTTCGGGATCTTGTAATTCCATCTCAGCTTTACACATTTCACAGCATCTTCAGATGTAACAAATATATCCTCATGTCCACCTGCATCTTCAAACTCTACCGTTGTGCTGCCAGCTGTCACAGCGGACCTGCCACCCTGACATACCAGCCTTTCCTCTTCTGTCTCTACTGTCACATAATCCGGAGCACCAAGCTTAAATTCTAAATACTTTTCCTGCATTCTCTCTTCCTCCTGATATTCCTATATTCTTAAATCACATGTTATTTTATAAGCTTTATTATATTGATTTTTCTGTTTTTTTCTATGCTTTCAGGTTTCTATAACATTGCAGAATGTTCACTTCTTTTCTTTAACCGGAGCAAGTATATCAATTCCCCTGCAGAATTGCAAATATTCGCCTGATTGCTATATATACTCAAGGTATTGCATTTCTTATCCTATTATAAGTCCATTATGCTCTAATTGTGAATAATTTGTGAAATTAGCACTCGAGTCTTGACATGGCTAGTAATGTATGTTATATTACACATAGAACAAAGGAAGAGATAAAAAAAGAGCTTCCGGATGTTCCAAAGAACAAATCAATCACCGCAACGGATAACCCGTTGTGGTAAATATATACCGACAACAGTTGGATCTCTTGATCCACCGGAACGGCGTTTCAATTTGAAAGGAGAAATGACTTATGATGTTCCCGAGTGTATTTGGAGAAAACTTATTTGATGACTGGATGAATGATTTTGGATTCAACGATAACTTATTCAGCAGCAAGAATCCACTTTACGGCAAACATGCTAAGAATATTATGAAGACCGATGTACGTGAGACAGACAAGGGATATGAACTGGATGTTGATCTTCCTGGATTTAAGAAAGACGAAGTACAGGTACAGCTGAAAGATGGATACCTTACCATCTCCGCAGCGAAAGGCCTTGATAAAGATGAACAGGATAAGAAAGGCAACTACATCCGCCGCGAGCGTTACGCAGGAAGTTCCAGCAGAAGCTTCTATGTCGGCAGCGGCGTAAAGAACGAAGATGTACATGCGAAATTTGAGAATGGTGTTCTGAGACTTTCTCTTCCTAAGAAAGCAGCTGAAGAGATTGAAGCAGATAAATACATCTCTATTGAAGGATAAATGATAGCAATTACTCACTTTCACAGGAGGAAGGGAATCCACAGAGATTCCCTTCCTCCTCTTTTTATATTCTAATCCAGGCAAATTTCTTACTACTTATCGCTCATCTCCTAACTCTGTTAAATATTGTTAAACGATTCATAATATCGGGTATTTTTTAACAAACTCAGCTGTATTTCATAATATTTTTTTGTATATTTTGCAGTATATTATTCCATTTATTTGAAATTAATGGTATAATATGCACATTAAAAAATCTGTTTCGTAATCCTTCAGGAGATTTTTTCTGAACAACCACGCTAAACAAGATCATGACAGGAGGGTTTTATTATGGATCAGGACAAAATCATAAAAATTTATGCACGCAGTGACAACCAGATTCAGCTGAAAATGATACCGGGACATTTCGTAACTTCCCAGTCCCATATTACACATTATCTGGATCTCACAACCATGAAATCCAGATGCTCAGAAGCACGGCGCATTGCCTCTTCTCTGGCTGCCAATTACGAAGCATCCATACCAGTAGATACCATCGTCTGCATGGACGGACTGGAAGTAGTAGGAGCCTATCTCGCCGAAGAACTGACCAAAGCCGGCGTGCTCTCCATGAACGCCCATCAGACCATCTACGTTATCACTCCGGAATTCAACAGCACCGGACAGATGATCTTCCGCGACAACTACGAACCAATGATCAACGGCAAGAACATCCTGATCCTCAACGGATCCATCACCACCGGCTCCACATTAAACCGCGCCATCGAAAGCGTTTTATACTACGGCGGCAAGATCCGCGGTGTAGCAGCCATCTACAGCAGCGTAGACAGCGTAGCCTCTCTCCCTGTACACTCCATCTTCCAGTCCAGAGACATCCCAGACTACCACTCATATCGCTCCGACAGCTGCCCAATGTGCAAAAACCGTCAGAAGATCGATGCCATTGTCAGCAGTTATGGATATTCTATGCTGTAATACCATCATATCAAAACTCTAAAACAACCACCTAAAAGGAAGCCCTGTCTCACCACAAGGGCTTCCTTTTCACCTCACTCAACTCCTCCTCTCAGAATTCCTGTCATCCAGCGCAACACCTATGGCCCATCACCCTTCCGTCCACCTTGCCCCAACCAAACACCTGTGCTATAATAATCAGAACTAACTGAAACCACAGAAAACGGATATCCACATTCCGCTCTGTTACATGATCCTAAATGCAATCGTTCCCCGATATGCATTTAACCAAAAATCCGAGGTAAACCACACATGAACAAAAAAGAAATCGCAGAAATCAAGAAACAGTTCACCCCCGACCGCTGCTCGATCACACGTATCTGCGGCTGTTATGTAGACGGAGAAAAAAACAAAAAAACCGAACTCAAAGAAGCTTTCCTCTCCTTATCAGAGGAAGAAATGTTCAAATACTTTGACATCTTCCGCAAAACTCTCACAGGCACAGTTGGCAAGAATCTCATCAACATGGAATTCCCCCTGGAACAGGAAGCCGAAGGCGGAACCCAGAACTTCCTTATGAAACTCCGTAAAAGCCAGCTCACAGACGATGCCCTTACAGAAGCCTTCTACGATAAGATCATCGAGAACTACGACTACGGCGAAAACTATTACATCATTCTCATTCATGCAGTCTACGATATCCCGGGCAAATCCTCCGACGGAGCCGAAATGTTCGATGCATCCGATGAGATCTACGACCACATCCTCTGCAGCATCTGCCCTGTAAAGCTCTCCAAGGCAGGCCTTCACTATAACGCAGAGACCAACAATATCGAAGACCGTATCCGCGACTGGCTGGTAGAAATGCCTGACTGGGGATTTCTTTTCCCACAGTTCAATGACCGCAGTACAGATATTCACGGTATGCTCTACTACACAAAAAATGCTGAAGAACTCCGCTCCACAATGATGGATGAAGTTTTTGGCTGCACCACACCGCTTTCTGCCGGAAACCAGCGTGACTCCTTCAACGCCCTGGTAGAAGAAACCCTTGGTGATGACTGCGCATATGACACAGTCCTTGAGATCCACGAGAAACTTAACGATCTCATCGAATCCCAGAAGGATGAACCGGAACCAGTTGTTCTCACTAAATCCGAAGTGAAACGCCTCTTTGAAGAATGCGGCGTGGAAGACGACAAGCTTCAGAACTTTGATGAACAGTATGAACTGGCTGCAGGAGAAAAATCTTCCCTGGTAGCCTCCAACATCACCAACACCCGAAAATTCGAGATTAAAACCCCTGACGTTGTGATCCACGTAGCACCAGACCGTGCAGACCTGGTAGAAACCCGCATCATTGCCGGACGCAAATGCCTGGTCATCCCTATGGAAAGCGAGGTAGAACTTAACGGCATCCGTGTAAGTGCCCTAAACCTATCTGACAATACAGATAGTACCCAGGAGGAACTTCTTCCTGCCAGTGATAACGAAGAGGAACAAGGAGACCATTATGAATAATAAAAAAATCTTATTCTTTGACATAGACGGCACGCTGCTCACCCCACACCCGTTCAAGGTTCCTAAAAGTACAAAGCTTGCCCTCACCAAAGCTCACGAAAACGGGCATTTCCTTTTCATCAACACCGGCCGTACCAAAGCCATGATGCCACCGGAAATCGCAGACCTTCCATTTGATGGCTATGTATACGGCTGCGGCACACACATCTACATGGATAATAAGCTGCTCTACTTCCGCACAGTTCCAAATCTGCTGTGTAAGGAAACCGTAGATCTTCTCCGTAAATGCAGGATCGAGGCACTATTTGAATCCAACACTGCGATCCTGTTTGACGGGGCTTCCCCTGCCCAGTCTGAATTCGGTGCAAAAATGCGCAGAGAGATTCCTATGGTTGATATCACCAAATTCAGCCGTGAAGATGCCTGCACTTACTCCTATGACAAGTTTCTGGTGCACATGCTTCCAGATTCCGATATAGAAAAATTCCGCAGCTTCTGCAACGACCATTACACTTATTTTGACCATGGAGATGGCATCTGGGAAGTAACTCAGAAGGGAAACAGCAAAGCTACCGGAATGGAATTTCTTCTTGAACGTTTCTCTATTCCAAAAGAAAACAGCTATGCATTCGGAGACAGTCCCAACGATCTCCCCATGCTAAAAGCAGCCGGAGTCAGTGTTGCCATGGGAAATTCCTACGGCGGAATTGAGAAAGACTGTACTTACCAGACAAGTGCTGTAGACAAAGATGGTATTTACAACGCGCTGGAGCATCTGAGCCTGATTTAAGCAGACAAATATTGATATTTTGTTCGTGAACTTAATCATTTAAAGCATATTTACAAAAACGGTCAGTGTACTATAAATCGTACACTGACCGTTCTGCATATTATCTTCGTATATACTTTATATTCTATTACTTATTTCTCAGCTTCCGGTGTTGCTGTTGCCTCTGCCTCAGCATTCTCGTCTGCAGACTCATCCTCAGCTGCATCTGTGCTGTCTTTCTCTGCGTCCTCAGCCGCTGGTGTTTCAGTTGCTTCAGCTTCCTCAGTTGTGTCCGCTGCCGGTGTCTCTGTAGCCTCCAGTGTTTCTGTTACATCTGCTTCCGTGGAATCTGCTGTATCCTCAGCCTCCGGTGTTGCTGTTGCATCAGGATCCGGTGTAGGAGTTGGAGTCTGGATCGTAAAGCTGTGATTATCTGTGATCTTAATCTTCTTGATCAGCTTAGACTCTTCTTTGATATCTGCTTTCTTTACCCAGCCATCTGTTGTATCGTTGTAAAAATCATCCTTCTTGGTGCTTGTCAGAGATTCTTTCTTGCTGTCAGTTGCATTCTCATCATCCTTGGAATCCAGTCTTACTACATACCAGATGGAATCTGTCTTGATGATCTCTGAATTGAGTTCTCCCTCTTCCAGTTTACGGAGAGCATTACGTACATCGTCCGGATAAGCATCTCCATTTGCCGCACTGTCATCTCCCTCTTCGTAAGTCGGACAGGTACCGGAAGTAGCTGTCATATCTGTAGAGATCTCATCACCAAGTGTGCTGAAATCTGCTGTAGGATCCTCTTTTACTTTGTCAAAGAACTTCTGGATATTCTCCTTATTTGTCTTAATATCATCATCTGTAAGATTATCTCCGCTGACTCTTACACTTGCATAGCTGAAAGCCATCTGCTGATATTCTTTCTCATCCAGCTTGATGTCTGCAGTAGCCTCAATAGCCTCCTTCATCTTCACATCGTATGTCTCAAGCTCCAGGAAAGTCTTTACCATATCCTCATCAACAGCAAGCTCTGCAATAGTCTCCTCACTGTTGGCTGCAATAAAGTTCTTCGCAGCTTCCTCAAGGGCTTTCTGCTCATCATCTGTGATCTCCACATCATACTCAGAAGCACGCTCTTTCTCCAGGCACATCTTCTCAATAGACTCAACAGTTGTTGTCACTGCATTCTCACCGTAAGTCTCATCAGAATCATCACCCATCTTGGTACTCCAGATAGACATGTCATCTCCACCACCAAGGTACATCTTATACATAGCCTCAGCCTGTGCCTGCTGCATACGTGCCGCAAGACTTACAACTCCAAGAGGGATCTCCTGTTTATTGACAGTCACTGCTGTTTTGGTGCCATCAAGTTTTTTATTTCCGCAGCCAGTCATCATTCCTGCCGCTGTAACACAGACAAGAACTGTAACTGCCGCTTTTTTTGCTGAATTTTTCATTTCTTCCTCCATCTATCCCGTCCATAAAAACAACTGTCCGGCATTCATTCCATAATATCTGATTATAAACGTTTTTACCCACAAGAGCAAGGAATTTCTAATGACTCTTTATTCCAGTGGCTCTGCCAGTTTCGCAAGCTCTCCTGCAAATTTCATCAATTCTTCGATCAGTCGTCCCTGTGGAGTCAGGATAAACTTTGGCTCCTGGTCTGCCTTAAACTGCAGCCCTCTTCTGTACTGAGCCATGATTGCCGGGATTCCCACAGGATCAAGCTTTGCTTTTTCATAAAGCGTGATCCGCACATCTTTTCCAAGCTGCTTGATCTCTGTCACATAACCCTGGTGTGCAAGTGCTTTCAGTCTTGCAATGGCAAGAAGGTTCAGAACTGCTTTTCCAGGCTCACCAAAGCGATCGATCAGCTCTTCCAGCATATCATCGTATTCCTGCTGACTTTCGATACCTGCAATACGCTTGTAGATATCCAGCTTCTGGAACTCATTACTGATGTAGGAATCCGGGATAAAAGCATCAATATTCAGATCAATGGTCGTCTCAAAATCATCCATGGTCTGGATTCCCTTGGCCTCCTTAACAGCCTCACTGAGCATCTTGCAGTAAAGATCATAGCCCACTGCATTCATATGTCCGTGCTGCTGCGCCCCGAGAAGATTTCCCGCACCGCGGAGCTCCAGATCCTTCATTGCGATCTTAAAGCCGCTTCCAAGGTCAGAATATTCTCTCATGGCACTGAGACGTTTCTCCGCTGTTTCCTGGAGCATCTTGTTTTTCGTATACATCAGAAACGCATACGCAGTTCTGTTGGAACGTCCCACACGTCCGCGCAGCTGATAAAGCTGGGAAAGGCCGTATCTGTCAGAATCATGGATGATCATGGTATTTACATTGGAGATATCCAGTCCCGTCTCAATGATCGTTGTTGAAACCAGCACATCCACATCACCATTGATAAAATCATACATTACCTGTTCCAGCTCCCGCTGGCTCATCTGCCCGTGGGCAAAATCCACCCTAGCTTCCGGCACAAGTTTGGATATGCGAAGAGCTACCTCGGCAATATCATTAACACGGTTGTATACATAGTAGACCTGACCTCCACGGCGGAGTTCCCTGCGGATAGCCTCCCGGACAGTCTCCTCATCATATTCCATAACATAAGTCTGGATGGGCACACGATCCATAGGCGGTTCTTCCAAAACACTCATGTCACGGATACCGATCAGACTCATATGAAGCGTACGCGGGATCGGAGTCGCAGTCAGAGTCAGCACATCCACGTCTTTTTTCATCTGCTTGATCTTCTCTTTATGAGTCACACCGAAACGCTGCTCCTCATCAATGATCAGAAGTCCCAGATTCTTAAATTCCACATCCTTGGAAAGAACTCTGTGGGTACCGATCACAATGTCAACCTGGCCTTTTCTTATACCCTCGATAGTTTTTTTCTGCTGGGCAGACGTACGGAAACGACAGAGAAGATCCACCTTCACCGGGAACTCCTTCATACGCTGTACAAAGGTATTGTAATGCTGCTGGGCAAGAATAGTAGTAGGTACAAGATAAACAACCTGACGGCTCTCCTGCACAGCCTTAAAAGCTGCTCGCAGGGCAACCTCTGTTTTTCCGTAGCCAACATCGCCGCACACAAGACGGTCCATGATCTTTGTGCTTTCCATATCCCGCTTGGTGTCCTCGATCGCTGCCAGCTGATCCTCTGTCTCCTCGTAAGGGAACATTTCCTCAAACTCTCTCTGCCATACAGTATCAGGGCCACAGACATAACCTTCTTTTTCCTGGCGGACAGCGTAAAGCTCCACCAGCTCTTTTGCAATATTTTTGACAGCTCCTTTGACACGGCTCTTGGTCTTGTTCCACTCCTGCCCGCCCAGCTTGTTCAGCTTCGGTGTCTTCGCATTATCGGAAGAACCTGAGTATTTCTGCAGGGCATCCAGCTGGGTTGCCAGAATATAAAGATTGCTGCCACCGCGATATTCAATCTTGATATAGTCCTTAACAACACGGTCAACTTCTACTTTTTCGATACCACGGTAAATTCCAAGCCCATGTTTCTCATGGACAACAAGATCTCCAATAGAAAGCTCCGCAAAATCCTGAATACGGTTGCCGCTGTACTTTTTCTTTTTTTTGCGCTTCTTCTGCTCTTTGCCAAAAATATCTGTCTCTGTCATCACCGCGAATTTGATCAGCGGATACTGGAATCCACGTCTTGCATGGCCATAAACAACCATGATCTCACCGGGATTGATGATACGGCTGTAATCCTGGCTGTAAAAAACATTCAGCCCTTCCTCTGAGAGATCCTTTGCCAGACGCTCTGCCCTTGTCCTGGAACCGGAAAGCAGCGCAATCCGGTAGCCCTGGCTTTTATACTGTAGAAGATCTTTTACCAGAAGTTCAAAGCTGCTGTTATAGGAATCTACAGATTTCACAGTAAGATCAAATTCATCGGTAAATTTCCAGCCGGAACGTCTTGGTGAAAGGGAAGACACTGCAACGCAGTTCCGTTTGTTCAGTTTTTTCTGAACTTCCTGAAAACCGCAGAGCCACTGCTCCGGAAGATTAGCTTCACCTTTTTCTTCCCTGTGCATACGGCTCTGGCGATACTCCTCCTCCACACCCTCGCCATTCTCAGCCAGATGGTTTGGCTCATCCAGAAACAGCAAAGTTTTTTCCTCCGGAAAATAATCCAGAAAAGATACCATATCCTTACCGTCGTTTTTCTCCACAGCCGGATAAATGGTGATCTCATCTGCATTTTCCAGGGATCTCTGGCTCTCAGCATCAAAGCTTCGAATGGAATCAATCTCATCATCCCACAGCTCAATACGCCACGGATTTTCTTCTGTCAGCGGATAGATATCAATGATTCCTCCGCGGACCGAAAACTGTCCCGGAAGCTCCACCTGGCCAACACGCTCATATCCCAGCTCCACCAGATCAGCTTTCAGTTTTTCCAGATCGATCACACTGTCACTCTTAAAATGAAGAAGACTGCTGCGGATTTTTTCCAGAGGCATAAGAAAATCCATACATCCATCTATACTGGTGACAACTGTGACTTCCTCCTGCTCCAGAAGTGCGCGGATCACACGCATACGCTGGCGGATCAGCAAATTCCCGTGAATATCTGCCTGAAAAAACAGCAGATCCTTTGCCGGATAAAAATATACATTTTTGTCATAGAAACGGTAATCCTCATAGATCTCTTTTGCACTTCGTTCATCATCTGCAAGGATCAGATGACATGGAAAAAGCCCGGAAAGACCATACATCAGATGGACTTTCTGGGACTCCATACATCCTGAAATATTGAGGATTCCGCGATTTACGCTACAGCGCTTTTTTATTTCTTCAAACTCTGCAAGACCCTGCAGAGGCTGCAAAAATGCTTCCATACAAACCTCAATTCTTAGGCTTTTTTCTGTTATACTTATTCATCGCCACATCCACGCCCTCGGACAGGATCAGTTCTACGGCTTCTGCTGCATCACGGATTCCTTCATCCACAAGCTTGCGGTCACTGTCCGAAAAATGACCCAGCACAAAATCTGCCAGATCCCAGTCTTTCGGCTTCGCACCGACCCCGACACGGATACGGATAAATTTTTCAGTTCCAAGACGGCGGATAATATCCTTGATACCGTTATGACCACCAGCGCTTCCTTTTTTACGGATACGAAGCTGTCCCGGCTCCAGATCAATATCATCGTAAATGACGATCAGCTCTGTCTCCGGATCGATCTTAAAATAGCTGGACATTTCCTGGATCGGACCACCGCTTAAATTCATATAGGAAAGCGGTTTCATCAGGATCGCTTTTTCACCGCCGATGATACCTTTTCCATACATGGCATTAAATTTTACGCCGCCCTGAGGCACATTATGCGTCTCAACAAGACAATCGACGGTATCAAATCCCATGTTATGACGGGTAGCTTCATACTGCTTTCCCGGATTTCCCAAACCTGCAATTAAATACATAAATTCTCCTTAGATGTAACTTACTCGTTTCAACTTTCAGCTTTCATTTTTGCCCGAAAGCATACAGATTCTCTGTCTGTATCAGTTGAAATATACCATCTCATCAGCAAGGGGCTCACATACTTCCACATGCTCTGCATAAAGCACGATGCCTTCTCCCTGATATTCCATTCTCTTCTCAAAAGCAACCTTCGCGGTAACATCTACCCACTGTCCTTCTGTGATCTTCGGGGCAAAAGCACTCTTGCAGATGTAACCGAGGAATGTAGTATCGTCTGCACAGCATGTCATGGCTGTTCTTCCCGGAACAAAGAATTTGCTTCCCATTCCACGTGGTTTCAGGGCACGTGCCTTAAAATGAACTGTTTTTCCGACATAGCGATCCGGGTGATCCATGGAATCTACGAACCAGATACCATAATCCTCCGGAAGAATGTCTATCACCGGTGCATCAATATCAAACGGCATCTCGTCCTCAAAAAGATCTCCCAGCTCGCCTTCTTCATCCTCAAATATGATCTCCGCACGCTGATTCACAACCTTGATGCTTCTTCTGTAAGATGGCAGCGGATCATCCTCCTCACAGCGGTTAAAGATAACCATATCTGCATTTCGGACCATATCCATAAAAAGAGACTTCATATTTGCCATGTAAACCTGGAATGTGCTTGCATCCACACAGGTGATGTGCTGCTCTACAGCCCAGCCTTCCGGCTTCTCCATCTCCTCAAACCTGCTTACCAGCCACATGCCATTGTACTCAATAATCACTCGCTCCGGCTGATACAGGATCTCCATTGCTGCAAGTCTCTCCGGTGTAAGATCTTCTTCACTCTCAATGATCTCCACGTCGGTGTTGTGCTGTTTCAGCGCCTCTGCATCGTACTCCTCTTCTCCCTCTTCGCAGAGAATAAGAAGTGTTTTTCCATCGATCTGGAAATAATCCTGCTGCAGGGTAAAGTTCAGGAAAGAAGTCTTGCCGCTTTCCAGAAAACCTGTGATCAGATAAATGGGGACTCTGGTCTCTTCCATAAATTTATCCTGTCAGGTACTGTCTCATTTAATGTACAGTACCTGTTTCCTTTCTGTAATCTATAATTCTGAAAAAAATATTGTAATCACCGCTTTTTTATGCGATTCCGAAAAGCTCTTCCAGTGCATGCTCATCCAGTTTGGAGCCGATCACGCACAGACGGCCTGTATACTCCGGTGCTCCCTCACGGATCTCTGTTTCTTCCGGAACCATATCAAAATAGATCCATGTTCCGTCCTCTGCAGGAAGCATTCCTTTTGCACGGAGAATGATACCGTATTTATCAGACTCGGAAAGTGCCTCAAGGATCTTCTCAAGTCCCTCACGTGTATATTTCTTAATTGTCTCACGGCCCCAGCTTGTGAAGACTTCATCTGCATGATGATGGTGATGGTCATGGCCGCAACCGCACTCTCCGCCGTGGTGATGGTGATGCTCATGGTCGTGTCCACAGCCACACTCTCCGTCATGATCGTGGTGATGGTGCTCCTCATGATCGTGGTCGTGTCCGCAGCACTCTTCGTCATGGTCATGATGGTGATGATGCTCGTGCTCCTCATGATCATGATCATGGTCGTGGCCGCAGCACTCTTCATCATGGTCATGATGATGATGCTCATGATCGTCATGGTCATGGCCACAGCAGCACTCCTCGTCATGATGATGGTGATGATGCTCGTGCTCCTCCTCAAGCATCTCCTGCTCCAGAGATACCGGATGCTCCATTACCTCTACCAGTTTCTTTCCGTCAAGGTTCTCGATCGGAGTTGTGATGATAGCAGCATCTTTGTTCAGGCTGCGCAGAAGCTCCAGGGACTCCTGAACTTTCTTCTCTGCTGCAATATCAGTACGGCTCATGATAATAGCACCTGCGTACTGGATCTGGTTGTCAAAAAACTCACCGAAGTTCTTCATGTACATTTTGCATTTCTTGGCATCAACAACAGTAGTATAGCTGTTCAGTTTAATATCAACTTCATCCTGAACACCCTGTACAGCCTTGATAACGTCAGAAAGTTTACCAACTCCTGATGGCTCGATAAGGATTCTGTCCGGATTGTATTTGGTAACAACTTCTTTCAGGGAAGTTCCGAAATCACCGACAAGAGAGCAGCAGATACATCCGGAGTTCATCTCACGGATCTGGATTCCCGCCTCTTTCAGGAAACCGCCGTCAATACCGATCTCACCAAACTCGTTCTCGATCAGTACAACCTGCTCACCGTTAAATCCGTCTTTCAGAAGTTTTTTGATCAGAGTTGTTTTTCCGGCACCAAGGAAACCGGAGATAATATCAATTTTTACCATTTTTATATACACTCCTTTTAACGTAGTTTGACCAGGAAGCGTTCATACCCCCTGGTTGTATCCTGTTATGATCATGACGGCAGGGAAAATTATCTTTTCCTGCCTCTGCTGTCATTATATCCATTTTGTGAAACAGACATTCATATTCTGTTTTACACTCAGATTAATACAGGGATGTGAAAAACTCACACCCCCGGAAGTCAAGCGAACATTCTCAATCCGCATTCATCTATCAGCCATTGATCATGAAACTCATAAGTTTATCAATGTCTTCTTTCTCTGCTGCAACGATCTCAAGCTCCGGAATCTCGCCGCCGGAAAAGATGTTTGCAAGAGATACATACTGGGAAAGTTTGGACTTCAGATTCAGTCTGTCTCCCTCTCCCGTTACAAGCTCTACTCTGCCCTTGCAGCTGTCAATTACCTTAAAAAATTCATCGATATCTGTAATATGTGTTACTTTCATTTGAAATTCTCCTTTCCTGATAGTCAGACCCACCCTTCTTATTTCGAAGAGTCTGATGTTCCAATTCACAGTAAAACCGGATTTTTTATTCTTAATCCGTTCTGCTAAATTATACCCCAGTGTTTTTAAAAAAGCAATCCCCGACGGGCAAAAACACTTCACAGATATTCAGGGAGAATCCCTGCATATTTCGTCAAATTTCTTCTATTTCAACAGTGCAGTCTTTTCTGCCTTTCTGCCATTTTATAAGATATACCTTAAATCCGATGGAATCTCTGGCAATAGTAAACGGTTCTTCTCTTAAAATCTGAGATTCTATACCTTTGGCCTTCAGTTCTGTCTGCTTTGCTCTGGCTTTCTCTGTCAGGACCTTCAGCTGCTCATCTGCTTTTTTTCCAAAAGACCGGTTTCCATATCCCCCGGATGCTTTTCCAAGTTCTTCCAGAAGACACTCTGTTATCCGGATATGTCTGGTCTTATGAAGCATCACAGCCAGTCGTCTGGCCACCCACTTAAATGGAAATCTCCGATAAATACCAAGCCATCTTCCAAACGATCTGTCCCCGGCTTTCACAGTCACTTCTTCCATTACTTTAAATGCTTTTTCCGAAGGGATCCACGGATTTTCCCTCGGTACGATATATTGCTCAGATACTGCAGGATAACAACAGTAATTCAACGGCGGAAATTCCACAAGTGCAGCCAGTTTTTCTTCCAGGGCATTGCAGCTGTCTCCACCAATATAATCATATTTATCCCGAAGAATAGCCAGTCTGTATTCCAGCTGGCGTAAATATTCATAACCTTCCACCCAGAAATGTCCGATCTGACTGTAATCGTAGAGATGCTTTTCCAGGGTAAGGGTTTCAAAAAACAGGGTAACTACTGTATCCTCCTGATGCACAACCAGAATATATTCCTTTCCCTGCCGACTTAAGTCTGCCAGAATCTCCCCCTCGTAATCCGACTTGTATACACCAGTCATGCGGGCATTTCCGAAAACGAGAAAACTTTCCACTGCGTCATTCATGAGATACACAAGACGTATCTCCCCGTCACATACATAATTTTCATTTATCGCAACCAGCTCAAACTGATCCTCACCAAGCAGCTCCACCAGCTTCCGGAACGCATCAGGCAGCTCCTCAAAAGACTTCCCGGAAACATATCTCTCCGGCGCTGTTTTTCCCGTAATATTATTTCCAGTATCCATCAATTACCTCTTTGTTCAGTTTTTCACCGATGACGATCATAATCTCCTGACCAAGTTTCGTTGGCCGGATGCTGATCTCATGACGGGTGGCATTGAGCTCCAGCCACTGTCCATCCTCTTTTTTCAGAAAACCTTTTACACGAAAAACAGCTCCGCAGGATGGATCATTCAGGATTTTTTCCGCAGTTTTCTGAAGCTCTGCTTCACTCTTATGCACATTCATAAAAAACAGGGAATCAAATCCACCGCCTTCTGCATAGGATTCCTTTACATAATCTTCCGCTACGTATCCGCAGTCCAGAATCTTCTCCAGATCTGTATCTGTAAGATCATCCCAGTTTCCATCCAGAATTTCACTCTTCAGGCGGCGCTTACACTGGATCTGACCAAGAGCACGATTGAGATGTTCTTTTGTACTTTGAATTTCTTTCTCCGTGGCCTCCTGACTTCTGCTCAGAAGTACACAGCCTGCATCTGCCACCTCAGAAGCCAGAAGATAATCCGCTTCCGCTGAAAAATCCTCTGCCAGCTTTGCATCTACAATGGCGATCACATTTCCGATCTCATACCATTTATCCAGCGGTTCTTCATGAAGGGCATCAAAAAACTCATCCACGTCAAAGATTCCGGATGGTTCTACAATGACACGGTCATAACCGCACATTCCCATGGCGATCAGTTTTGTCTTAAAGCGGCGTCTGTGACAGTCCGCGTCACAGCCACCGGAAACCATCTCCAGCTCACAGTTGTCTCCCATCAGATCCTGAAGCAGCATCATATCCACATTCACTGCCCCGAAATCATTTTCCAAAATACCGATGTTCATGCCTTTTTTCAGAAGATAAGAGGCATATTTTTTTATAAATGTTGTCTTCCCGGATCCGAGAAATCCGGTTATCAGATCGATCTTTATCATATTTCTTCCTTTACTTTATCAGCTCTCCGGAGCATACAGTAAAATAAAATGTGAATATATGCTTTACTCATGTTCCGGGCATATTTAATAATCTCCCGTCCGACAAACGCCGGACTGCTATCAGTATATAATCTTTTTTCCGCAAAGAAAAGAGGCGGTCCTGAAAAATTCTCTCAGAACTGCCTCTTTCCGGCTATTTTATTCTTTTATGATCATATATGAAGATTACTTTGTAAACAGGTCTACAAGATCCTGGCCGTCATCATAGCCCTGTTTTTTCAGTTCCTGAACAAACCAGTCATCTACACCGTCTACCGCTTTCTTAAAGGAATCGATATCCATGTCCTTTTTCTCTGTGAAGGTCACACCGTTTTTGTCTGCCCAGCGTGCTTTGATCTCATCATCACTGGAACGGTTGATGTAACGCTCATACTCAACAGCTTTCTGGCCACACTCGTCAACAACAGCCTGCTGCTCCGGTGTCAGCGCATCATAAATATCCTGATTGATGCAGAAGAACAGGCAGTCATAGATTGCATCCCACATGGAGCAATATGGCTGTACCTCCTGTACACTGGCTGCATCGATGGCTGGCAGCGGATTCTCCTCGCCCTCTACGGTATTCTGCTGAAGTGCTGTGTAGGTTTCGGACCAGTTCATATTTGTGGCATCTGCGCCCCATCTCTTATAGCACTCCATAAGAAGGTTGGAACCGGCCACACGAACTTTCAGGTTCTTCATATCGTCTACTGTTTTTACTTCATGTTTGCTGTTTGTCAGCTCACGGAATCCATTCTCTGCAATACCCATGCAGTGGAGTCCGTAGCCGTTAAGGATCTCCTTCAGCTTGTCTCCGGCCTCACCGTCAAACTTCGCATCTGCATCATCATAGGAATCATAGATGAACGGCAGGGATACTACATTAAATCTCGGGTCAAATGCAGAGTAGATCAGATTGGAATGCATGGAGATCTGTACCGGATCTCCGTTCATCAGTGCCTGGATTCCCTCGGACTGATTTCCGTTTGTCAGCTGATCCGCTGCGTAAATATTGACTTTGACTTTTCCGCCGGTTGCTTTCTCCATAAGCTCACCGAACTTACGTCCTCCATCAGCCCAGGTGCTTGTCTCTGTTGTAGAGCATGCAAAGTTCCAGGTTGTCTCAGGCCAGTTCAGATCACTGTAATCCTCCACTGTATCTACGGAATCCTCTGTAAACAGATCTACAAGATCCTGTGCATCGTCATAGCCTTCACTCTTAAGCTCGTTTACAAACCAGTCGTCGATTCCGTCTACTGCTTTCTTGAAAGAATCGATATCCATATCCTCTTTCTTTGTAAAGGTCACACCATTGCTCTTCTCCCAGCGACTCATGATCTCCTCATCGCCGGAACGGTTGATGTAACGCTCATACTCAACAGCCTTCTGACCTGCCTCATCAACAACCTGCTGCTGTTCCGGTGTCAGGCTGTCATAAATATCCTGGTTGATGCAGAAGAACAGACAGTCATAGATTGCATCCCACATGGAGCAGTACGGCTGTACCTCCTGTACGCTGGCTGCATCGATAGCAGGTAACGGATTCTCCTCGCCCTCTACGGTATTCTGCTGAAGTGCTGTGTAGGTCTCGGACCAGTTCATGTTTGTGGCATCTGCGCCCCATCTCTTATAGCACTCCATAAGAAGGTTGGAACCGGCCACACGAACTTTCAGGTTCTTCATATCGTCTACTGTTTTTACTTCATGTTTGCTGTTTGTCAGCTCACGGAAACCGTTCTCTGCGATTCCCATACAGTGAAGTCCGTACTCGCCAAGAATTTCTTTCAGTTTCTCTCCGGCCTCACCATCAAATTTTGCATCTGCGTCATCGTAGGAAGCATAGATAAACGGCAGAGATACTACATTAAATCTCGGGTCAAATGCAGAGTAGATCAGATTGGAATGCATGGAGATCTGTACCGGGTCTCCGTTCATCAGTGCCTGGATTCCCTCGGACTGATTTCCGTTTGTCAGCTGGTCTGCTGCATAAATATTAACCTTGACTTTTCCGCCGGTCGCTTTTTCCATAAGCTCACCGAACTTACGTCCTCCGTCAGCCCAGGTACTTGTCTCTGTTGTAGAGCATGCGAAGTTCCATGTCATCTCCGGCCAGTCAAGATCACTGTAATCAGCGATGGTATTAAAGGAATCGCTTCCGTCTCCTGCATCCTTGGAGCTCTGGCTTCCTGTGTCAGAGGACTGGTCTCCTGTATAGGAGCCCTCTTTTGCAAGCGCCTTCGGAAGAGCTGTGGAAACAGCCGGAATATAAGTGATGATCAGAAGAACTGCAACGGATGCAGCGATCATCGGCATAACTGCTCTGGAGATCTGCTGAAGAGTAACCTCCAGACCTTTTTTGATCTTGATACTGATAGCAACAAAAAGGTTTACACCTACAGGAGGTGTTACCTGTCCGATCGCAAGGTTAACTGTTGCCATAACACCGAATGCTACCACATCATAGCCCAGAGCCTTACATACCGGAAGCATGATCGGTACAAAAATGTACATCGCAGAGTTTGCATCAATGAAACATCCTGCGATCAGGAAAATGATGTTTACGATCAGAAGGAAGGTAAACTGATTATGTGCAATGCCGGCAAGAAGCTCAGATGCCGCATTTGCAATACCAAACTTGGTACATACAAAAGAAAACAGGGAAGCACTTGCCACGATCAGCATGATTCCGCCGGTTGTCTTTGCAGAGTCAACAAGAATGTCAAACAGGTCTTTGAGCTTAACCTCACGGTAGATCACCATACCAACAAACAGACCGTAAACAACGGATACCGCTGCAGCCTCAGTTGGTGTAAAGATACCGCCGTAAATTCCTCCGAGGATGATAACCGGCATCAGGAATCCCCAGAATGCATCTTTAAATGTATCCCAACGCTCTTTTGCGGAAGCTTTTTCACGGGATGGCTGAATGTTATGTTTCTTTGCCTCGATCATAACGATGATCACAAGAGCAACACCCATCAGAAGTCCCGGAACGATACCAGCCATAAACATATCTGCAATAGATACACCTGTGATGGAGGCGTATACAACGAATGCGATACTCGGTGGTATGACAATGGCGATGGAGCTGGAGGTTGCCATCAGTGCTGTGGAAAACGGTGCGGAGAAACCGCCCTGCTCAACCATAGCCGGGATCAGAACTGCTCCAAGTGCCGCAACAGTTGCAGGACCGGAACCGGAAATCGCTCCGAAGAAGCAGGCTACGATAACACATACAATGGCGATACCGCCCTTTTTATGTCCTACACAGGTATCTACAAAGTTGATCAGTCGTTTGGAAATACCAGCTTTTGCCATAATATTTCCGGACAGAACGAAGAACGGGATGGCAAGAAGCAGGAATTTACTGATTCCTGAATACATGTTTGTAGCTACGATCGTCAGAGATGTGCCGGAATAAAGGATGGCACATACAGATGACAAACCTAAGCAGATCGCAATGGGAAGTCCCAGAATCAGGAAAACAAAGAAGGAGATAAATAAGATTGCACTGATCATTTATTTGTCCTCCTTTTCATCATCTTTTTTCATGCAGAAGTCCAGGCAGTACTCAATAAAATGAAGGATCATACAGCCTGCTCCGATCGGCACGAAGGACCAGAAGATCCACTCCGGCCAGTTCAGTACGAAAGTTCTCTTACCGTTTGCAAGCTGTGTGAGAACTTTGTCCATTCCATATTTAAACAGGATTGCGGAAAAAATAATGCTGAGAACCGTAATCAGGATCACAGATGGTTTTTCCAGCTTTTTCGGAAGACGGTCCGTAAACAGTGTCAGGCTTACCAGTCCTCCCTTTTCACGACAGGCAAGTGCTGCTGCCAGAAGTGTAATGAGAACAAACACCGCTACAACAAGCTCTTCTGTAAAAGACCATGAGCGATGGATAACCTTACGGGAAAATACATTTCCCACAGTCAGCACAAGGATCAGCAGTGTGGAAATAACCAGTACGATTTTTTCTACTGCTGCAAGTGCGTTCATGAGTTTTTTGTACACTTTCATACTCTTTCCCCTTTTGTATATTTTTCCGGTTTCAGATCCTTACCCCGTGGTTTAAAATGTTTTTGGATAAAAAAAATCCGTCCCCTCTCAGGGACGGATATAAAATTCCGCAACCACCCTGTTTCTCCATTGAAACAAGCACGATTCTGCAACGTACCGGCATACGCGACTTCTGTAACGGGAAGCGCCCGTGAAAACCTACTTACTTATCGAAAACTTTCGGCTTTCCTTCTCAGGGATGATATTCAAGGCAGTTCCGACGCTGCATCACACCAGTCACAGCTCTCTGAAGACGGTTCCTCTGTCTCTACTGATTCCCTTCATGGAATTTACTTTTGTTATGTGTTAACTCTTTAATGAGCTAAACAAATTCTAACTCTGTTTGTTTTGATAGTCAAGTTTTTTTTTCAAAAACTCCTTCAGGCGTTCTTTCCTTCTCCGGCAAAGTACTCCTTCACAAGCTTTACAACCACACCGGAAAGCAGGAATACTGCGATCAGGTTGGGGATCGCCATAAGACCGTTGAAGGTCTCAGCAATACTCCAGAGAAGTCCGAGATCAACAGTTGCGCCGATGATCGCTACCAGAGAGTACAGCACCATAAAAGGCCTGATAGCTTTTTCCTTAAAAAGAAACTCCGCACATCTGGCTCCGTAAAGTCCCCATCCAATGATAGTGGAAAATGCGAAGCAGCACATGGCAACTGCTGTAAAGATGGAAACCCAGTTTCCGTATGTACTGGTAAAGCCGCTGATGGTAAGCTCTGCTCCTGCTGCTGCGCCATAACCAACCGGCACCCCGCTGCAGAGGATAACAAGTGCTGTCAGCGTACAGATCACGATGGTATCTGTAAACACCTCGAAAATTCCGAAGAATCCCTGTTTTACAGGTTTTCTGGTGTCTGCACAGGCATGTGCGATGGAACCGGTACCAAGACCTGCCTCATTGGAAAAAATACCTCTGGAAACACCTTTTTTCATGCTCATGAAAAAGCTTCCTACTGCACCACCTGTTACAGATGCCGGATTAAAAGCTCCGCTGACGATAGAGCCGAAAACACCCGGAACATTTTTCCAGTTGATGATAACTACGCCGATGGCAAGAATAATGTAAAACAGCGCCATAAACGGTACCAGCTTTTCTGTAACCTGGCCGATCCTTTTGATTCCGCCAAGCAGGATCATTGCCACAAGAATCGCAAGGATGATCCCCATAACAAGGTTTACCGTAGAAGTATTGTCTGCAGTGATCACATTGTAATTGATCAGTGCAGAATCAATGGCTGTTGTAATGGTATTAACCTGAGTTGCATTTCCGGTTCCGAAAACAGTGAGCACACCGAAGGCGGAAAACAGATAGGCCAGCCAGTGCCAGTGTTTTTTAAGACCATTCTTAATGTAATACATTGGTCCTCCAACCAGATCTCCGTTGGCATTGGTTTCGCGGAAATGTACAGCGAGTGTAACCTCGGAAAACTTCGTACACATTCCAAGAAGTGCGGAAACCCACATCCAGAACACGGCACCCGGTCCTCCGATGGCAATGGCGCCTGCCACACCTGCAATATTTCCGGTTCCCACGGTAGCAGCCAATGCGGTACAAACAGCCTGAAACGGTGTCAGACTTCCATCGGAAGCTTCTCTTTTCCGAAGCATACGTCCGATAGTGACCTTAATTGCATAGGGGAATTTCCGGATCTGGAGAAAATTCGTGCGGATACTTAAATAAAGACCTACACCAATAATACAGATCATCGCAGGAACGCCCCAGATAAAATTGTTTACGGCAGCATTCACTGATTCAATAACAGATAACATTCTATAACCCTTCCCTTATTTAATTTTGTCTTATGGGATTGTACGTTTGTTTGTACAAAAAAGACGATTCGTTAGATTATATCACATTTTCTGTCGAATGTATAAGAGAAAAGCTTTATAATTTTACTATGATAAAGAAAGAAAGTGAATAAAAGCTGCCAATCCTGTTATCAAATATGTGACCCACCTGTAATAAAAATATTTATCTGTGGTCAGCATCATTTTCCGTATCATCCAGGAATGTAAATATATATCCCCAGTATTTCTCCAGTATCTTGCCTCTGCTTCCATAGATCTCATGCTTTGTTCCGATCATATGTATATAATCACAGGTCGTTTTTCCCTGACGATTGATCTTTCCGGCAAAATTTTTCAGGGCACGGACAGATACCAGATCTTCGGTCTGAGCCTGGATGAGCAGCATTGGTGCCGTATATTTTTTCCATCCGTAGAGACGCAGATACCAGCTCATTTCCGCAGAAGCCCAGAGCCAGCCGTAGGATGGAGACCAGGTCTGGAGCTCCTTATGTTCTGCACGAAGATTTTTGTATCGCTCATATCTTGGTTTTGATGTTGCGGAGCTTGTCTCAAAAGAACCACTGTCATCGTAAGGCGTTCGGCCGGCAACATATTCCTCATCTTTTCCGAGAATACATTTCTCCAGTGCTATGCCGGTGGCTGCCGGCCACGGTACATTATCTGTAAGAGGACGGATCATCGGGGAAGAGAGAATCACCTTATGAAACCAGTCCGGCTCCCAGGCTGCCGCAATACCACCGATGGCACCGCCCATGGAATGTGCATATAAGTTAAGTGACAGGTCCGGATGTGCTTTCTTTATGTAGCGGCATGCTTTCAGAAAATCCCGGATATATCTTCTCCATGTATCAATGTGGACCAGAGACGGGTCTGCGGTAAGGCGATAGCTGCGGCCATGACCACAATGCTCCGGAATATATACGTGATAGCCTTCCTTAAGAAAATAATAGGCCACTTCATCATATTTCACCGCTGATTCTGTAAATCCGTGGCTGATAACTACCACACCTTTAGGCATATCAATATCAGACAGATACTGCAGCATATGGATCTTACCTGTGATCCGTTTGCTTTCGTTACGAAACGGATAATCCGCACCCGGTACATAAAGTTCCCTTCTGTGAGACAGAAGATATGGCGTTACGATATTTTTCATGGTTTCTTCGTATTCATTTTCATGTATGATCTGCATATTGATTAAAAACCTCCCTTGCTTTTACTGTATTGCTTTTTTGCTTCTCCCAAACTCTGCTTTTCAAAACCCTTCCATGTTGTCACAGCTGTTTTCTTACAGGATAACAGAATTCACTCCTCCAGGCAATCCTTTTCAGACCATTTTGCTCTTTAATTTCCGGTAAAAAATGCCCGGACATTTTGATATGTACCGGGCATTTCTCCTGTTATTTCTGTTATTTAATAAAATCTCACAATATCTTCCACAGCTTTACGTTTCGGTCTTGCAGGCTCTTCGGCTGCTTTTCCGATGGCGATCACTGCCACTACAGTCTCTGTTTCCGGAATGGAAAGGAGCTCACGGAGCTTATCTCCGGCGCGAAGTCCCATGATCAGGGTTCCGTATCCAAGCTCCTTTGCCTTCAGGATCAGATTCTCGTTCTGAAGTCCCAGATCATAGCAGCCCCAGCCGTTTCCAAGCTCGTTATCCGGTGTGCCGTCTTTCTGAAAGCCGGAATGGCTATGTACAAAGGTTGTAACGATCAGGGAGGCATTCTCTGCTTTTGCCTGGTTCATTTCCGGCAGACATTCTCTGCTGACCTTCTCCACCATTTCTTCGGACATTACACAGTAATATCTTCCGGTCTGGGAGTTCTTCCAGCTGGGTGCTTCCTGAGCGGCACGGATCACTGCAAGAAGATCCTCCTTTGTGATCCTGCCCTCCGGGCTGTATTTACGGATGGTTCTTCTCTCTTCGATCAGTTTCTGAAATTCCATATTTTTTTCCTCCTTATCTGTCCGGTACAGAATCTGCTTCCGGATCCTGCTGTTATTCCGGCACGTATTTTTATGTTCACACTTTTTATGGAGCTATTTTAACACAATGCCGTATTGAAATCAATTTTCAGAACTCCGCATCGTTACTGTTCATTCTGCGACCGTTACTGTTCACTCCGTTCTCAGCAACACGCTTCAAAAAATATTGCCTGGGAACAATAACTGCAATACCACTTATGAAGATTTTTTTTGATTTACCACATAAATTCCCACGCAGACAAGGAACAGCGCGATCAGGCTTCCCAGGTTAAATGCCTGACGTACCTCTCCCAGAACCAGTGCAGACAGGATCACACTGAACAAAGGATTTACAAAACCAAAGATCGCTACCCTGGATACATCATTCCAGGCAAGCAGCACTGACCACAGTGTATAGGCCACTGCAGACACCATTGCCAGATAAAAGATGATCCCGATACCGGCGGCATTTACCACTCCGAAATGTCCTCCCATCCCTTTTCCGATCAGGAACAGAATGATCCCGCCCATGGTAAACTGCGTTCCGCTGAGTACCACCGGAGATACCTTTCTGGAAAAAATATTGATCAGCACCGTGGACATTCCGTAAGAAAACTGCGCGATCAGAATAAATCCTTCTCCTGTAAGCCTAAAACCCGCATCCAGAGAATTTCCCATAAGATTGATCACGACCACGCCGGCAAAACCGAGGATGCAGCCAAGCATCTTTCGCCCGGTCATTTTTTCCTTGTGAAAAACAAGGCAGGACAGCAGGATCGCAATAAAATTCCCAAGACCTGTGATAATAGCGCCTTTTACACCAGAGGTATGTGCCACACCTATATAAAAGAAGAAATACTGACATACCGTCTGAGCCATACATACCGGCACCGCATATTTCAGAACAGTTCGATCCGGAAGCAGAACCTTGCGCTCACGCAAAGATGCAAAGATCAGTACAAGGATTCCTGCCAATGCAAAACGCACTCCTGCAAAAACGATCTGACTTGCCGTATCTGCAGAATCCATCTGCATCAGACGGTATCCTGTCTTAATCAGCGGGATCGCACTCCCCCAGAGGAGACAGCAGACGCAGGCAAGCGCTGCCACCACCCAGGTTTTTTTTAATATTGTTTTTGTTTGTTCCATTTGTTTATTCTCTCTTTCTCAAAACTTCTTCCATCTGACTGATCACAGCTTTTATTTCATTTATTGCACTGATACTTACGTCCCGGAAATCAAGCTTTTTCCCCTTTCCGCATAATTCTGCCTCATAAGCGCTGGCTTTCTCTTCATCTTTATCCTTGTATCTGGCTTTTCCGATCAGCCAGGCACTGGAATCCGCACAGTCCAGATATTCCGTATTTCCCTGGATCAGAAAATCCTCTGAAGCCTCCGTCAATGCTGTTTTCAGCTTTTCTGCTTTATCCAGAAATTCTTCCGTTATCCGCGGATAATGTTCTTTTATATAGAGGAGATTTTTATGAATACAGGTGGCACTTTTTTCCATTAGTTTCCGTTCTTCCGGATCTTTGAAATTATCATATTCCCCAGGCCGGACTTCCCATCCGCGGATGGATTTGCTTAATTCCATCAGCCAGTATACATGACGGGAAATATCGTCCGGAAACATAAAATACGTAGAAAATTCATGATCGATCATAGGTGCAAGACTTATGATCCCGCCATCTTTATCACAGAGAAATGCTACATTTTCATAATGATAATTCTGGTCTCCTTTCAGGACAGAGATCAGTACCTGCATGGCAAGCTGTTCCGCCATTTCCTGATGCTCCTGAAAAAAATCAGCTTCAAAAATATCTCTGTAATCATAAAACATCCGGCAATAGTTTACATAATTATCTATATCTACCTTTTCATCCGGATATTTCCGAAAAAATTCCAACAGATTCAAAAGGGATTCCCCTTCTTTATAGGCCATGGGTACTGTCGTTCCGTAGTCAAGATATTTTTCATTTACTGCCTCATACCCTTCACAGATGGCCAGTTCATATCTGGGCGCAGGCATGAAATATTCATTAATGATCGTTGACCAGAATACCTCTGCATAAGCATACAGTGGCGTGGAAAATGGTTTGGATTTCGTCAGTGGCTTGAAGATCATATTTCCCGGAAATATAGGGAAATGTTTTTCCCCACTTACCACGCCTACGGCTTCAGCCTTAAGGTTTCCGATTCGATTTTTGTATTGATAGTGTCTGACTTTATAATACATAGCAGTCATATCGTATTGACTTCCCCTTCAATGTATAAGACGGCTCCCGGCCAGCAAGACATTCACTTTTCAGCGGACGCTTAACGATGATCTTATCCGGATTTGCCATGATAGCTGCATCAAAAAGATCCTTTTCCCCGGAACACGGCGGTTCCAGCTTCTGGATCAATTGAAGTTTCTTGTTGATCAGGCTGGATTTCTGTCTTGCCGGAAACATGGGATCCAGATAGATCACGTCTACAGGATCAAGAAGCTTTGACATATCTTCTACACTGTTTCCCTCGATCACCTTCATACGACCGGCAATATCTTTCAGCTCCATATTTTTCTTGGCACGGCGAATGGCATCTTTAAGAAGGGCTGCGATTACCGGATTCTGCTCGTACAACGTCACCTCATAGCCCTGGGCTGCCAGAAGAAAGGCATCCTCACCCATTCCTGCCGTAGCATCGATGGCCTTCCTTCCCTCCTTATCTGACTTCACCGCCTTCACCAGCATTTCATGCTGAAGTCTGCCTCTGGTAACTCTGTGGAGCATCGTCTCCACAAAATCCCCCTGATAGGTCAGCCCGAAACCGGACAGCGAAACGCCCCTGGAATCAAACTGCACCGTCAGAAAATCTCCCGGCTTATCCTGGAGCTGTGCTCCGGTCCTCCTGCAAAAGGCTTCCGCCATATCTCTCTGTCCGCCCTTTCCAAGACAGACTGCGATTTTATCATTCATTTCCCGATTCTCTCTTTCATGACTCTTTTTCATAAGCCCCTTCATTCTACAATTTTACAAAAGAAATTGCAATTCATCTCAGTCAAGACCACCCGCTTAGCGGGTGGCTTGCTCTGTCCCTATAAGGGACTATTCCCTGCTTGCGCCCGGAAGGCGCACTGACAGTCTGCCAACTGCACCACATTTACAGCAGCCCCTTCCAGGGGCTATTTCAGTGCTTCCTTATTCCGGCGCTGCCCCAAAAGGGGCTTGCTGGTTTGCTTTGATTTCCTACTACTGCTCCAAGCAGTTTATTTCTTGTTTTTCTTCACTGGCTCACCCGTAAACGGGTCGATATACTCTACTAATGACATCTGGTCATATTCTAAATCTTCTTTTAATTGATTCTGAATATACTCTTTTATTGCAGCTGTATTTTTTCCTACTGTATCTACATAATATCCTCTACACCAGAAATGTCTATTTCCATATTTGTATTTCAAATTTGCATGTTTTTCAAATATCATTAGTGAGCTTTTTCCTTTTAAATATCCTACTATTTCTGATACCGAATATTTAGGTGGTATTCTTACTAGCATATGTATATGATCCGGACAACACTCTGCTTCTATTATTTCTATTCCTTTTCTTCTGCATAATGATCCTAATATTTGTCCTACATCTGCTTTTATATCTTTATAGATTACCTGTCTTCTATATTTTGGTGCAAAAACAATATGATACTTGCATTCCCATTTAGTATGAGCTAAACTATTTACGTTCATTTTATGAACCTCCTGTGATTTAATATTTGTGGTTTGCAGACCTACATTTATTTTAACACAGGAGATTACTTATATCTAAAGATCTTCCCTCCCCCTGCATAGCAGGGGGTTTATTTTTACTGTCACACAAAAAAGATGTCCGCAGACGTACCAGAATACGCTGCGGACATCCGATGTCTGATCCATAGTCAGGCGGTTACTCAATGCTTGCTGTCCTAAAACAGAAGCTGAAGTCCCATTGCAATGATCCACATATATGCACAGGTCTTCGGGATCATCAGTAATCCAACCTTTGGTTTTGTTTTACTGAACAAGGTTACCGGAAGATAGCATCCAAAGGAAATGATGATTGCAGAGATCCAGATCATTGCTTCCACTGTCAGGCCGTCCAAAGCGATTTTTGCAAATTCCTTCTGTGCTTTTATTCCATCTTCAATGATCCGATCTGCCTTATTTAATAAAACGATCTCGATATGCTTCTTATTATCCGCACTCTGGATCCTTTCGATCAGACCTCTGCTCTCCAGATTTTTCAGAGAAGAGGACACGTGGGATTTCGTCGACTTACGGACCTTAACGATCTCAGCCGTATATTTATTTAGAATTTCTCTTTCCTTTTCTGACTCTGATCTTGCGGATTATCCTTCGGATCAAAAATACCACAAGCACAATAATAACGATAAAGACCAGACAAATACCTGCGATCATTGCTGAAAACTTATTCGGCTGTTTCACCAGATCAATGATATTTCTGCTGTCCTCCACAACCTTACGTCCATGTGTCGTCTCATAATATTCCGGCACATTGGCAATTCCATCACCATCCGTATCCTCAAAGGACTGCATATATCTTGCGATCGCATCCCAGGCCTTTAATTCCCTGTCACCTTCCATGATTGCCTGATCTTCCAGATTTTCAATAGGATTTCCATCCTTGTCCTTCGGTTCAAGAGACAGAAGCCCATAGGACATTTTCATCACAGATCCAAGCATCTGGCCGGTATACAGATCTGTCACAACATGATACAGCTTATCATCCTGGATCTCAATCCTTTCTCCGTCTGCCCTGGTGAGATAACAATCTGTCACCTTATTCAGGATCATCCTATGGGGATTATATGCAAAATTCAATCCACTGCAATATAACCTTGCCGTTGTCATAAAATCCGAAACAGAAGCGTCCACCTCTGCTACCAGCTTTAACTCCTTTCCGGTCAGATATGCACTGATCAGCGGATATCCGGCAACACCATCCTTTCCGATTCCCAGTGAGAAGGAATTAAAAACATCCTCTACTGTAATATCTCCCTTTGTGTACGTGTCCCGCACAGTTCCGCTTGGAACAACGGCTACATCAACCGGATCATCATCATAATACCCGGAATTCTCCACTGCATATATGTACGCATCGGACATGATATCACCAAGATTCAGCTCTTCATGCTTCGTTCCCATTTCTTCCAGACTATTGAATTCGACATCATTCTCAGCAAGAACCTCTTCCCTTGTATAACCAAAATCGGCAAGATAATTCTTATCCACCGTATCCATCAGGGCATCGATCCGTTCCTGTGTCGCCTGATCCGGTTTTATCTCCTCAGAAACAGGGATCAGCTCATAGGATGTCAGCTCCCACCGTCCGTCCTGCTTCTGTGTCATGGAAAGTGAGCCCAGATTTCTTCCGTATTCGCCACAAGATACAATATATGTGTTTCCATGCCGGATTGCCTCTTTCAGCTCAGAGTGCGTATGTCCGCTGATGATCAGATCGATATCCGGCACCTCTTTTGCAAGGATCTCGTCCTCCGATTTGTTTTCATCCTCCCAGGTTCCTCCATGGGACACACAGGCGATCATATCCACTTTTTCGTTTTTTCTGATCTCTTCTACCGTCTGTTTTACGGCCTCAACCGGATCCTTGAACTTTAATTCACAGGTCGGTGCACATTCCAGGGCATCCTTACCGAACACACCGACTACTGCAGCCTTTACATCTCCCTTTTGAACTACTACATAATCCTTCACACCGTAGTCTTCAAATGCCGACCGGATCTGCTTCTGACCATCGCTTAGTCCATCCTGCTCCATGCTGTCCCAGTCCACGTTGCACACCACCAGTGCCGGCACTGCCTCACCGGAATTCTTAGCAGCCTCCAGCATATTTGCCAGCCCCTTTGAACGATAATCATATTCATGATTCCCCAGGGTTGTCACATCATATCCCAGATATCCAAGCATTCGAAGCTCTGCCGCCTCCGTATCATATACGGTCTGGATCAGGGTTCCCATGGAAAAATCACCGCCATCCAGCACCAGGGTATCCGGATCTTCCTGCTTCTTTTCATCGATCAGGGTTTTGATCCTTGCAAATCCACCAACCTCTTTTTGCTCTCCATCTACAATCGTTGAAAAGCTGTTCAAATGCGAATGTGTATCATGGCTGAACAAAACATCGATCTGTTTTGTCTCTGCTGCTTCCACCGGAACATTCCATGTAAGAGGAAGCAGCAATGCAGCAATAAGCATAATCACCAGAAGCCTTGCTGAAACTTTCTTCCGTGTTTTCATAACCTTCTCCTTTTCATAAAACCATCAGCAATGTTCCTGCACCGATCAAAGCACATCCAAGCAGTGATTTTGCCGTAAATTTCTCGTGCAGAAAAACAAATGCCAGTACCAGTGTGATCACAACACTCAGCTTGTCTATCGGCACAACCTTCGATGCATCTCCTATCTGCAAGGCACGATAATAGCATAACCACGAAGCACCCGTTGCCAGACCTGAAAGTATCAGAAACAGCCAGCTTTTTTTGCTGATCGTGGTGATCCCTCCCTGTGTGTTTGTGAGAAAAACCATTCCCCATGCCATAACAAGCACTACCATCGTTCGAATCGCTGTTGCAAGATTCGAATTAACACCTGCAATACCTATCTTGGCCAGTATGGAGGTCAGTGCCGCAAATACAGCAGATAGCAGGGCAAACACAAACCACATAGTAACTCCCCCCTAAATATAAGATTTTTCTTAACTATCCCAATACAAGTCCATCATATCATTTCCCCTCTGATATGTCACTATTTACAGTTTCCTCTGCCGTATATTCCTCTATTTCTGTCTTTGTCACCTGTTTGATATGCTTTTTTTTCAGACGCAGATATACGAATTCCCGAAAAATAGTATAAAGCACGGACAACAGTGGAATGAAGACAAGCATACCTACAATTCCCATAAGATTTCCGCCGATTGTAACTGCTGCAAGAACCCAGATCGATGGAAGCCCTACAGATTCACCCACAACATGAGGATAGATGAGATTTCCCTCAATCTGCTGCAACACCAGAAATACTATAATAAATAAAACCGCCTGTTCCGGACTTACCATAAAGATTAAAAAGCTTCCCACTGCACATCCGATGAAAGCCCCGAAAATTGGGATCAATGCGGTAAACGCGATCAAAACTCCGATCAGAAGTGCATACGGCATCCTCAAAATACTCAATATAATACCAAACATACAGCCGAGGATCACAGCTTCCAGACACTGACCTGCAAGAAAGTTTGCAAATGTCCGATAAGTCAGAGAACAGACTTTAAGAAAAGCATCTGCCTTTTGTTTTGGAAGAAAAGCGAAAAATACTTTTCGGATCTGCACGTGCAGCTTCTCCTTCTGAAAAAGAACATAGCAGGCAAATGAAAATGCAATAAAAAAGGTTGCCAATCCACTGACTATGGAACCAACTGCTGACATTGTGGTATTCATCATATTTCCTGCACCGTTTCCAAGAAGGCTTATCCCCCACTTGATCGCCTGATCCGGATTAAACTGTAGCTGATTTACCAGCTTCATGATTTCCTGGTTATTATGGGAAAATTCCCGGATCCAGCTTTGCATCTGCGGAATAAAATCTGCAATGCTCATCATCAGGGTTCCCATTGTCCGCGTAAGCTGCGGAATCACCCCGAACATTACCAATGCGATCACCCCAACCGCCAATATGATCGTAAGGAGCAGACTTATCGGTCTTGCCAGTTTTCCAACTGTCTTATTTTCTTTTTTTACTCTTCCGAAAATTTTCTTTTCCAAAAAGCTCATTGGCACATTTGTTATAAAAGCGATCGCCCCGCCAAGCACAAACGGAAATATAATCCCCCATATTGCTTTTAGCACGCTGAGCACCACATCGAATTTCCATAGGGCAACTACAAGAAGTGCCGTAAACACAATAAGCTCCCTGATTTTTTTTATAGATATTTTACTTAAATCCACTATTTTTCCTCTCTTTTTTTCAATTTCATACGTATCCATTTAAGCAGCTGAATGATCGGAAGACTTGCAAACGCATACAAATATACACAGCCAAGCTGCATCAGATCCAGCGTCTCTACTTTAAACAGGAGATGGAATCCCGGAACCGTCAGTACAACGGTAATGAGTACTGCCCCAAGTGCAAATGCTCCCTGAAGCCATTTATTATTAAAGAAACGTTTTGTAAAGATAACCGGATGATCCGATTTGCAGTTGAATCCATGGAACAAACGTGCCAGACAAAGTGTTCCGAAAGCATAGGTACTTCCAAGCAGTGCACCATTCTGATGATATCCTGTCAAAAATCCGATCATCGTCATTACACCGATCACCAGGCCTTCCAGACCGATTTTGCCAAGAAAATCCTTTGTCAGTATTGACTCGTCTGCTGATCTTGGTTTCTCATTCATCACCTCACTGCTGTGAGGCTCCACACCTAATGCAATCGCCGGAAGGCTGTCTGTCAAAAGGTTAATAAACAGCAGATGTACCGGTGCAAAGGGAACCGGAAGTCCTGCAAGGGATGCACAAAGAACTGCCAGGATCGCGCCAAAGTTTCCGGACAGAAGAAACTGGATCGCATACTTGATATTCTGATATAAATTTCGTCCGTTTTCCACTGCTTTTACAATTGTTGCAAAATTATCATCTGTAAGCACCATTGCCGCAGCGTCCTTTGCGACTTCTGTTCCTGTCACTCCCATTGCAACACCAATGTCTGCCTGTTTCAATGCAGGAGCATCATTCACACCATCTCCGGTCATTGCCACGATCATCCCCTTCTCCTGCCATGCACGGACAATGCGGATCTTGTGCTCCGGTGACACTCTTGCATACACAGAAATATTCGGGACAAATTCCCTCAGCTGCTCATCACTCATACTTTCAATATCAGCGCCCTCGCAGGCCTCCGACAGATCGTGTAAAATTCCGATTCTCTTTGCAATTGCAGCTGCTGTGATCTTATGATCTCCAGTGATCATGACCGGCCGGATCCCCGCTTTTATACATTCTGCAACTGCAGCCTTTGATTCTTCCCTCGGCGGATCCATCATAGCGATCAGTCCAAGAAATACCAGATGGTTCTCATCTTCTGTCGTCAATATATGGTTCTCCGGAATTTCACGATAGGTAAATGCCAGTACCCGTAACCCTTCCGTTGAAAATTCCTGGTTCTGTCGCTGAATTTTTTCTTTATCTGCTTTCGTAATTTCCCGCACTCCGTCCTTCGTCCAGATCCTGTCTGTCAGCTCCAGGAGCCGGTCAACCGCACCCTTCACGATCATCCGCTTCTCCCCATCGATCCTGTGAAGTGTTGACATCATCTTACGGTCACTGTCAAAGGGAAGCTCTCCTTCCCTTGGATAAAACTTTCTTACGCCTGCAGCCTCTATTCCGTACCGGCTGCCCAAATTGATCAATGCCGTTTCCGTCGGATCTCCGATCTCCACTCCATTTTCATTTGTCGAATCATTACATAAAATACTGTAATCCAAAAGACGTCTTTGTGCCGGATCTGCCACATCAATTGCAGCTGCTGTGATCCTTTTTCCATCAATATAATAATCTTCTACTGTCATTTTGTTCTGTGTGAGCGTTCCGGTCTTATCTGAACAGATAACAGATACGCTTCCAAGACCTTCCACAGCCTGGAGCTTACGAATGATCGCGTGCTCCTTTGCCATCTTCTGTGTTCCGAAAGAAAGGACGATCGTCACGATGGAGCTTAAAGCTTCCGGAATCGCTGCGACTGCAAGTGCTACTGCAAACATAAATGCACTGCTGATCTTCTCACCGCGGAATACACTGATTGCAAACAGAATTCCGCAAAATATCAGGATCAGAATGGAAAGCTTCTTTCCAAAATCATCTAGATTAGCCTGAAGTGGCGTCTGTTTTTCCGAAGTCGATTTCAGAAGTCCCGCAATCTTTCCAACCTCTGTCTGCATTCCTACATTCGTTACAACCGCTCTGCCACGCCCATATGTGACAAAGCTTCCGGAAAACAGCATATTTGTCCGATCACCAAGCGGTGCGTCCTCCAAAATAGTGTCCATACTCTTTTCAACTGCAAGACTTTCTCCGGTAAGAGCACTTTCATCGACCTTAAGACTTGCATTTTCAATCAGTCTTCCGTCTGCCGGGATCATATCACCTGCTTCAAGCAGGATCACATCTCCTACAACCAGCTCTCTTGCCGGGAGCTGTACCGCCACACCATCACGCAATACTTTTGCCTCCGGACCGGAAAGCTTCTTTAAGCTCTGCAGGGACTGCTCAGCCTTTACTGTCTGTACAGTTCCCAAAATCGCATTGATCGTAATAACGATCACGATAACTGCTGCACTTTCCACATCTCCAAGCATGCCGGATATCACTGCCGATGCGATCAGAATCAGCACCAGAAAATCCTTATACTGTTCAAAGAAGATCTGCAAAATACTTTTTTTCTTTCCTTCTGCAAGCTCATTCCATCCGCACTTCTCTCTGGCTCTTCCGACCTGTTCACCGGTAAGTCCTGATTCCTGGCTTTCCACACGCTCGAGAACATCTTCTGCTGTCTGCTGATAAATTTCCTTCATTACCTTTGCCTCCTTTTTTGCAAATATTCACCAACTGTAATTTTTTTATGCAATAAAGGATTTTTATTGATAAAATAATATAAAAAAAGAAACCCTTATTGCATAGCAAAAAATGCAATAAAAGTCTCACCATTTCCCTGCAGCGCCGGATGTTTCCACCGTACTGACGACACTGCAAACGCAGATTTCCAAACGTAGGTTACTCCCCTTTATCAGATTTAATAGTATAACAGGACCGGTATCTCTGTCAAGGATAAAAATCAAAGCCCCATGACAAACGCATGAATGATTATCTGCCATCAATCCTTTTTTCATCCATTTTTAAACTTCAGAGCTGTTGTAAAATATCCGATGATATCATTCCCATAACACGTCTGATCGTATCATGGGATGAAATCCCATTCTTTAATTCAATATACCTACGCAGATAATCCTGATAATTTTCCGCCGGTATTTCACCGACCACACCATATGGTAATTAATATTACACACAAGTCCTGTAATGTAATAGATTTTCTTTCATACATATAGTATAACATAACGAGTAGAAATGTACGATAAAAAAACAAACATATTTTCAAATAACATAAAAAGGATGCGTTGCGATAACTTTTTCATTACCTTGACACATCCTTTCGTATTATTATTTTTTACTATTCTTCTTAATGACAGCTATGGCTTCCACATCCATGCTCGCCACATGTATGTCCTTCCCCGTGGCTGTGCTCATGATGAGAACACTTAACATCTGGATTATAATCGAGTGTTTCATTGATAAAAGCTTCTACTGCTTCATCCGCATCTCCGGAAACTCCTCCGAAAAGCTTAATGCCGGCTGCCGCTAACGCTGTCTGTGCGCCGCCTCCGATTCCGCCGCAGATCAAAACATCTGCATTCAATGCTTTAAGAACTCCTGCCAATGCGCCATGTCCGCTTCCATTCGTATCTACTACTTCTGAATGTACTACTTTTCCTTCCTCTACATCATAAATCTTAAATGTTTCTGTGTGTCCAAAGTGCTGGAAAATCTGTCCATTTTCATACGTTACTGCTATCCTCATGATACCTTCTCCTTTTTCCGCTGCATATTTTTGATGAATCTCCTGCTTGTAACATCCTCCAAGTCCACAGTTACTGCTCTGACCATCACAGATTTTGAAATCTCCACCTTCAATTTTAAGCGGATATCCATCAATGAGTGCATCTGCTATTTTCTTCCTGGCAATCTCATAAATTCGTTGAACAGTTGTTCTTGCTACTTGCATAGATACTGCGCACTGCTCCTGACTATAACCTTTCTTGTCCAAAAGACGGATGGTTTCATACTCATCTACCGTCAGAACAATAGGTGTTTTTTTCTCAGTATCATCTGCCGGAAAGAATTCTAAAACATTGGGGAAATGGCAAACTTTTCTGCATTTTACTGGTCTCGGCATAAACTGCTCCTTTCTCGCTTTTCTTATATAATAGCTCTATAAAAGGCATATGTCAATAATATTTTTGACATATGCCCATATAGTTCAGCTAATAGTATTATATACAGGGTCTTTCCAAAACTTCTGCATAGGCGGACTGGATATTGCTGTATGTCCTGACCACATCTTTGCACTTTTTCATCTTCCGCTTCTGGCAGCGTCCCTTATAATTCTTTTTTATCATTTCTGCATCCTTTCTTCTTTCCCAAAAACAGGCCCAAAAACCAAATTCAGCAAAAGTCATCATCTCCAAGTCCCAAACCCACTTTCCCAAAAACAATTTCCGGGAGCCGGAAACCCACATAAATCCAGCATTCACAAAAATCTTTCTTCACAAAAAGGCCTCCCGGAAATACCTTTTTTATTTTTCACTATGTCCTTTCGCACCCTCTTTTGACACTTTTTTCGTAATTTCATTTGTCAAAACCGGAAAGGCTTTATCCATAGGATATCGAGATAATCCGGCTGCAACAGACTATCTTTTTTTATTCTTTTTTCGGACAATCTTTCCGCACCCCTCCTTTTTTTCTGTTGACTTTTTAAATCTCTTTTTCTTTTTTTCACAGACCTTTGATGCCTGGTTTTTGGCTTAGTTAAGCCTTTTTTAAGGTTTCTTTTGGGTTTCTCTTCTCTTTTTTCCATTAAAAAAACCCTGTTCCAGGATTTCTCCTGAGACAAGGTTTTTGGTGGTTCTTTTGGGTTTATTTTTCTTCTTTTGGGCTGGAAGCGGATGAAGATTGAATAAACGGGAGGCACTGGTTTTTGACAAGGGATGTTACGAAAAAAATGTCAAAAGGCAGTGCGAAAAAATAAAATAATTACTCAAACTCGGCGTGTCCTTTGTTGTTCTTAACTATATTTGTTTAAGTTTTATGCAAATACACGCCGCTTTTTACTTCAATTACATCAATTATTCTGGCTTGCTGATTTTCTGTTGCCAAAATGTTGCCACAGATATGATAAAATATTTTCAATCTTTTGTCTATAAATATCCTGAAATTCCCAACAAACCTATGAAAAAACATCATCCAATATCCGACGAATTTTTATCATATGCCTTTTTGTTTTTCTATCTATAGGTTCATCTTCCCCAAAAACCTTTTGAGCACGTTGAACATATGTTATAAAATTTCCCTTAATATGTCCATTTGAATCTTTTAAACGTGCCCCCTTAACAGAATACTTCTCATATAAATTTTTACAACTTATTCTCTTTCCTGAAGAAGTATAGCCCTCATTTTTTACTATAGTTTTAAGTTTTCGATATAATCTATAATAATATTTTGATATAGTTTTATCCCTTATTGTTACTTCTTTACCATCAAATGTAAATCCTAAATAATCGATCTCATTTTTTCCATTTACCATATCATCTAAAAACAACGAGTTACAACTTTTCAATGTTGTATCTTTATATTTATATATTTGCGTTTTATCTGGTTGCAAAATCAAATTTGGAATCAATTTAATTTCACCCATTATATCATTTAATACAATTTTAAAGCTATCTTCCGATATTCTCGGCAAAATAATAATAAAATCGTCACTATAGCGCATATATAAGCCATTAAATTCACCTGCCAACTTATCCATTTTCTCATCTATTGTTGTCATATAAATATTTGCCAAAACCGCACTAATTGCTGAACCTTGTGGTATTCCATAATTCTCTTTATGTCTGATGATAAATTTCTTTTTATGCTTTTTAAACTCTTTCTCAGATAATACTCTACGTTTTGAATTTAAAATTTGTATATCTTCTTCCGTATCTGTTAAGTTGTTTAATTTCAGCAACTCTGTTAATTCCCAAATTGAATATTTTGTTATATTCTTAAAAACCGCATAATAGTCAGGTGGTAATATCTCAACGTCTAAAATATTACATATTTGTTTCTTTAAATAAGCATGGTCTAAGGAGTCAAAAAAATGTGAAAAATCTCCTATAATCACAAAGCTTTCTCTTGTCTCTCTAATACAATCAAAAGCTTTTTTTGCAAAGTGAATATTACTTTTATGCAAATTATCTCTATATGCAACTGCAACCATATCCATATTACGTTCTTCCAAATATTTATTATATTTTTGATTCAAAAGATACCCATAGTATGAATATATATATCTATCAATATGTGCAGAATAACATAAGTGCCTGGACTTTTCTTTAATATAGCCCATACCATCTTTTTTAGTAAATTTGTTAAACTTCTTTTCATAATGAATAAAAGGATAAAAGCCATGTTTCATTATGTTATCTGGATTACTAATATAATTCCATACTTTGTCCAACGAAACTTTTTCGTCAAAATGTGCGTATTTTCTGGCAGTTGCATTTTTAACTTTCCATTCATATAGATCCATGCAGTTTCCCTATTTAGCGAAAGACCCACCAGTATGAGGGATAGCATCTCTTGACTGATAGGTCTTCTTTTAACGTGGTATTCAATTTTGTCTTTCGACAGCTTTGATGTGGTTCCAGCTATCCATTATTCGTTCAATACATATCTATGTTAGAATAGATAAGAAGGAGATGATTCTAATTAACATTCTTATGTGGTTATTCATAAGTTTGCAACCAGAACACCAGTCATATCTGAAAGAGCTCTTTCAGGTATTGACAACAATTCCTTTCCCTTATATCTAATATATAAGGCACTTTAAATATAACTCTTTAATTTCCATATGTCAATATCTACTCGTAAGTTAGATTTTTGAAATGTTACGCAATAGAAGCCCATTTTCGGAGATTTAGATATAAAATATCGCAATACCTTTTATCATCTCTGAAATCCCTTGAAAAATAAGGCTTTCAGAACGTCTAATGCGTAACCTTCTGCCTCAGCCCCATTTCCTTTATCACTTGCTTTGCACTATCCGCTTTATTACTGGGTACAATAATTGCAATCCTATCATCAATACCTCTGCCCATGCCATAGCGTACAGACGCAAATCCGGCGTCTCCTAAATCCTGTCCGTATGCCATAATACCGTTATCTTTCAATGTACTTATTATCATTTCCGCCTGCATATTTCCGTCTGCTATAAATACATTTACAGACTGTTGCTCTTTAACCAGTACAGCCTCATTATCTGGCATACTTTTTTCTCTTCTTTTATGATTGATACAAGCCAGTATTCTCAATACCCCAAAACTAACTATAGCAATTCCCGCAAAAAATATAAGTGCGCTATGAACCGCTTGAGACGTTGTTGCACCTAATCTGATATAGCAAATAACCAATGCTACCGCAAATACTCCGGCACATATCACAGATATCAACGCATCTGTAAATGGCGTACTTTTGAATCTGGAACCAGTCTCCCAAACTCCATTATAGGTCATCACTCCAATATAAGCTGCTCCACCAACAAGCAAAACAGCAGTTTCTCCTGCCACAATCGCCAATTCTCCCACCATGAGAAGCTGAATGATTATCACAGCCGCACAAATAGCAAAGGTTAGACCAAATGCAATATTTCCGGCTTTTGTTACCCTCTCTTTTTCCAGTTTGTTATAGTCTGACACTTTAGATAATGTTTCTCTCAATTCTTTATCCATATTCTCGCTTTTCCTTTCTCCGTCCAAAATTTCTTTCACTTCTACATTATAGAACTCCGCCATTTTGATAAGGATACTTAAATCTGGCATATTAGTTCCTGTTTCCCACCGAGAGATCGTTCTTCCCGATACAAGAAGAATTTCTGCAAGCTCTTCTTGTGTTAATCCTCGTTCTTTACGAAGCACCTTTAAAAATTCTCCTATCTTTTTCGTATCCATTCTTTTCCCCTCCTTTCACTTGCACATTACCATAAATGTCAACAGCAAAACACGACACAAAGCGAGAAATGCCCTATTTTCGCCATTAGACACGATTGTCTAATTAAATTTTTATTTTAAATAACAAATAGCAAATCCCCACCAGCCAGTCAAGAGTAAACTGAACGGCTACGCCGCTCTTGACTAACTGGTGGGAATTCACTCCATGGCAGCTAAGAGGGCTTTAAGCAGCCCTCCGCCTGTTAGCGGGCTTCCCGATTATGTTTTCTCTTTGCAGCCCGTTTCTGCTCGGCTTCTATCTGTTCCTGTTGCTTTGCCCGGTTAATGACAGCATTTACTTGTTCAGAGCCGACCACCGCCTTCACACGTTCAAAATCTGCCGCCACTATTCTTAGTTCCCGATTTTCCTCCAAGACTACTTCCAACCTGTTTGTCAGCCGCTCGTTTCCTCTCCGTTCCCTGTTATATGCCGCTTGCAGCTTTGTAAACTTATTTGAAATATCCAGATATGCTGAATAAACAGAGCGCATGACTTGTACGATTTTCTTTACCAGCGGTTTTGCTTTCTTCTCCCGATACGACTTTGCAGATTCCATAACCGCTGCTTCTGGAAGCGTCTGCTCCGGATCTGCGGAAAAGTCTGCCGCCAGCTTCTCCACCCCTCAAAGGAATTAAGCGACTATCTCACAGAAGCCTTGAAAAAGGACACTGAATCCCAATAGAGTGCCTTATTTTTCGTACACGGTAAATAGTTAGTACCGTGCTTTTCGCCTAAAACCATGAGATAATCCCTTTATAAAACTAAAAGTTTTTTAAAGGAGAAATCTTATGGATAAGATCACACGTCAGGTCCGTATTGAACATTGGACCCAGATCATGAATGAATGTTTGAACAGTGGCATGAATAAGACCGAGTGGTGCAGGGCAAATGGAATCTCAGACAAACAATTCTTTTATTGGCAAAGGATTCTCAGAAAAGAAGCTTTTGCTGCTTCGACATCAAAGGAACTTTCGGTTATTACAGACCCGGCAGATGAAACCAGCCCGCGAAAGATCTCATTTGCAGAGATCAGTCTTCCAATCAAACAGGAGCCTGTCAGAAATGGATTCCAGCCAGATATCATCATCCGGAAAGGATCGGTTTCTGTAGAGATATCCAATTCCGTTTCAGCAGAACTCCTGTCACGGATCGGAGAGATCTTTCATGCTGAATGATGCTTCTGGGTTTCGCAGGATCTACCTGGCTACCGGTTACACAGATCTGAGACGTGGTATGGAAGGCCTTGCATCCATCATCAAGTTTAATTTTCAGCTGGATCCGTATCAGAAAGATATCCTGTTCCTGTTCTGCGGAAGGCGGACTGACCGTATCAAAGGGCTGGTCTGGGAAGGCGATGGCTTCCTACTCTTATACAAAAGACTGGAACTGGGCGCATTTAACTGGCCCCGCACGAAAGAAGAAGCACTGGAGATCACACCGGAGCAGTACCAGTATCTCATGCAGGGACTTGAAGTTGTTGCACGCCATCCGATCCAGGAAGTCAGACCGGGGAAAGTCTTATAAAGTCCTGTGCAAAACAGAGAAAATAAAAAAATATCTTCCGGTCATTATAAGCTCAGAAAAAAAGTTATCCACTTTTCATGATCCGCTGTCTTCATTTATTAAGGAGTACTTTCAGGCCATTTACGGGGCTTGTGGATAAGTACTCTGAAAAGCCCGAAAAACTATTAGTTTTTTGAGTTTTTCAGAGTGTTCATCCATTGGTAAAAATGACGGATGCTCTATCTGCCGGATTCGCTTTTTCTTTATCTTTGCGTTACAATAAAGACATCAGATAAAGGAGAAGGGCATCCATGGCAAAAGTATATACAAAAGAAGAACTGAATAGTTTCAGCAGGGAAACACTCATGGCAGTCATCCTGTCCATGCAGGATCAGATCAGCCAGCTGAATACAAACATGGAGCGCCTTATCGAGCAGATCGCTGACGCAAACAACAAGCGTTACGGCCGTTCTTCCGAAAAGCTGAAGACGATCTCCGGACAGATGGAACTGGAACTTATCTTTAACGAGGCTGAAGCACTTACGGAAATACTGTATGTGGTCGAGCCTGCTGAGGAAGATGTGATACAGCCGCGCCATCGTAAGAGTAAGGGAAAACGCGAGGCAGATCTGAAGGATCTTCCGGTTGAAGTGATCAGCCATACCCTGTCAGAAGAAAAACTCCGGGATGTCTTTGGCACAGATGGATGGAAGCAGCTTCCGGATGAGATTTATAAAAGAGTCCGTGTACAGCCTGCTGTCTATACCGTTGAGGAACATCACGTGGCAGTCTATGCCGGCAGGGACAACCAGACGATCATAAAAGCAGACCGCCCAAAAGATCTGCTGCGTAACAGCTTGCTCACTCCATCACTTGCAGCAAGCATCATGAATGCCAAGTACGTAAACGGCCTTCCCCTTTATAGGATCAGCCAGGAATTCCTGCGGAATGACATCCATATCTCCAGACAGGTCATGGCAAACTGGATGATCCAGTGTGCAGACAGGTATCTGGGTATCCTTTATGACCGTCTCCACAGGGAGCTGTATCAGTTTCATGTGCTTCAGGCAGATGAGACTCCGGTCATGGTCACTAAGGATGGGCGGCCGGTGAACAGTAAAAGTTACATGTGGATCTATCGGACTGGAAAGAGTTATACAGATACCCCGATCATCTTGTATGAATACCAGCGCACCCGGAAAGCGGATCATCCGGAAGAATTCCTGAAGGATTTTAAAGGAATCGTAGTCTGCGATGGTTACTCTGCATACAGGAAGCTGGACAGGGAAAATCCAGACATCGTCTTTGCAGGCTGCTGGTCCCATGCAAGGCGCAGGTTTGCGGAGGCGTTAAAAGCCCTGCCAAAAGCAGTACAGAAAAATGCAAAAGAGACGATAGCCTACGAAGCAGTCAGCCGGATTGCCGCGATCTATCATCTGGATAACCAGATGGAGGGACAGCCTGCAAAAGCCAGAAAAATGTATCGCCAGACCAACATCAGACCTCTTGTAGAGGCCTTCTTTGCATGGGCAAAAGAGATACAGTCTAAAAACCAGCTTTCCCGCGGAAAGACTTTGGATGGGATCAACTACCGCATCAACCAGGAAGCTTCTTTGAAAGCCTTTCTGGAAGACGGTGATATTCCTATGGATAACAATGCGACAGAAAGTGCTTTGCGTAGCTTTTGTCTCCATAAGCATACATGGAAGCTAATCGACAGTCTGGATGGCGCAAATGCCAGTGCCATTATCTATAGCATCACGGAAACTGCAAAGGCTAATAATCTCAATCCGTTCCGGTACCTTGAATATATCCTGACTGTATTAAAAGACCATCAGGAGGATAAGGAATACAGTTTTATAGATGATATCCTTCCATGGTCTGAAAAACTTCCAGAAATATGCCGGAGTAAAACAAAAACAATTAATATTTAAAACCTTGCCGCCGGAAACGGCGGCTTAAAGTTAGAGTAGTACGGATGGATTACCGTATACTATTTTTCTCATAAAATACGCAAAAAAAACCTTGCCGACTTTCAGCTTCATTTCTGAAAATCAGCAAGGTTTTTCTGTTATTCAGTGAGTGATACCCGAAATGTTGCCAAATCGTTGCCAGTGCTTAAACAAATTTGCTTGAAACGCGCATAAATAAAGGCTTTTTCAAGTCCATTTCATCACTCAAACTCGGCAAGTTCAAAGATGCTATTAAATATATTTGTTTAAGTTTTGTATCTTTTTTGCCGTTATTTTATTTCAGTTGCATATATTATTTTAACTCACTGATTTTCTGTTGCCAATTTGTTGCCAGCTTATTGTAAATGGTGTAAATAAGTTTGACAACATTTATTTTGAGAACACTGCATCATTTCTGGAAAGAAGATACACGCAATACTGATTCATGCTGATTCCTTCTCTCTGCGAATGCTCTGCCAGTGATCTGTGCAGGCTTCTCGGAATTCTCAATTTAAACTGTCCAGAATAGTCTTCCAGACTGTCTGGTTCATGAATCTCTACACCATCTTCTAATGCAGCTTCAATCCATGCTTTTTTTGCATCCAGTGCATTTGCTACCGCACTCTCCACTGTCTCACCACAAGTAATGCAACCAGGCAAATCCGGATAAGAAACTACAAATCCGCCTTCATCTTTATCTTCCACAATTTCCATACGATAGGACATTGCCATATAATCATTCAGCGTCTTCATCATTCTTCGCCTCGCTTTCTACAATCTGCCTTACCATTTCTACATATACTTTCTTGATTGGTTCATGCTTTGGTATTGTAATTGGCATACACCCTTGTTTTCTGAAAGTATAATGGCTACTTCCACTTCTTGGTGCATTCATTTCGTATCCATAACTTTCCAATACCTTCCGTAACTCATCAAACCGGAGGTCTTTCGATAAATTGCATATACGTGTTATCAGTTTATCCCATTTTGACATTTGTCATACCTCCTATCTATATTATATATGGTGTCATATGTGGTGTCAATCAATTTATTATATTATTCCATGATGATTCTACGTTCCTAACAACTTCTATTGGTTTTCCCTGAATTATAGTCTCTCCACCTTTATTTCCTGCATTTCTTCCTACATCTACAAGATAATCTGCTACATGAGAAATAAATTCTATATTATGTTCAATAATTAATACAGGTATATGTATTAAGTTAAAAGAATAAACCCGTAAACAGCAGATCCCCTGCAAAGCTTGAAAACTCTGCAGGGGAATACATAAATTTTATTTTCCCTATGTAATCATCTCCGGTTTCATCTTTCAAAAACAGGTATATCCGAAACATCCCGCTTTTCATTACGGATATAATCCTGATTATACGGGAATCTGGCAACCTTTGCGCGAACCTTCATCTGGCGGGTTCCCGGCGTTCCCCAGAGTATTTCAAGCTCCGTCCCTTCTTTGGCATATTCTGCGGAAATGAAGGCCAGAGAAATCATGCTGTTATAGGTATAAGAGATGATTTTTCCGCTTGTGATCCCGATCTCCTTATCTGCAGCCAGCACCTTATCCGCCCGGTACTCAAAACCAAACTCTCTGACACAGAAATAGTATTCAAGAGCGCATGGTTTGGTAATATCCTCGCAGGGTTCCTCCCCAGGGCTGAGCATGGTTGCAAAGACTTCTGCCACATCCTCGGCGTTCCATTCCAGGGTTACGCATTTTTTTTGGGGCTTTTTCGACATTTCAAGGAGGGCTTCTTTTCCAATGAAGTCATGATTGTATTTAATCAGGAAATCCCATCCCACATCATAGGGAGTAACAAAGCGAGCCTGAAGATCATCCCCCACACTTCCGAGAAGCCTTCGATTGAGATTGAACATGGATAACTGAGGCACTGTGCGCATATATTCTGTCATTTTCTCGCTGGTTTCCAGCCACGGAAGCGGATAGTGAAGATTGATATTCGGGAATCCGGCCTCCGTATGGTTAAACATGTTATAAGCCTGGAGCCCAAGCTTTCTTGCTCCCAGCTTTTCACCTGCCGCCCATACCAGATTATAGATCTCCGCATAATCCGCCATATCTCCGTGAATTTCATAAGCAAGGTTGCCGGACATGCCAAGCCGAATGATGCGTACCTGTTTTCCGTTTACCTCTTGGATTCTATGTCTGCCGAATTTGATGTCGTGAAGATTGGCCTGGAATGCGTTTTCCAGAATCTCTAAGGACTTTTCACCGTCAATCTGGATAAAATATTCCTTTCCGCTCATGTTTTCGCCATGCACATCCAGATCTGATGTATTGACATAATAAGAGATCACCGGATCAAGCCAGTAGGTTCTGTAACGATCTTCTCCGATACGGATTACAACGCCGTCTGTCAGAATCTGACCTTTCTCATTGCACATTACGGCATGGCGTATGCCGTTCATTCCCAGCGTGGTAAAATCATTTGTACAAACCTGTCCCATTAATTTAACGGCATCCGGTCCGTATACATCATAAATGGGGGATGTCATAAGCGCCGTTCCAATCCATGCGCTGGTCTGATATGCCTTGATCTCATCCTCCACGCCCGTATAAGCATATGCCGTAATAAAAGATCCCTGTGGGAACAATAAGGTGGCGCCTTCCAGCGCCGGATTCATCATTTCTGCCATTTTTCGTCCTCCTACTGTTTTTAATTATCTGTAGATGTTCTTGTTCCGATTAAATGATTTTCCATATCTTCAAACATTTCTCTTACCGTGATGGGCTTTTGCCCTGTCAGCTTTTCAAAATCATCTGTAAATGTACTCATTTGATTCAGACGGATTGCCCTGCCAAAGGACACCATTCCATCTGAGCAAAATGGAAAGTTCTTCGCCGTGTCCGCCCACATTTCCTCCGTTGTCCTTGGAACGCCGATAGAGTCAAAGAACTCATACATCTCATCATCGTTGATATATTGATATTCCGTCTTTTTACCCGTAACCTCCGAGGCGATTGCCATGTACTGTGCAATTGTCAGAAGCTCGGCTCCATTTATATCAACAATTCGATCTTCCCAATCAGACATTGCCGCACAGGCCGCCGCAAGCGCACAGTCATCCCTCGAAACAAATGCCATTTTCCCATCTCCCATGTTATTGCGGATGATGCCGTTTGTATTTTCAACTGCTTCCACAAATGTGGAGACCATTGCTTCCGCATATTGGGAATCCCGAAGAATCAAATAATGGATGGGCTGTTTTTTGATATACCCTTCGGTCCATACATGATCGTTTACTTCGTAAGCATTGATATCCTCATGTCCGGCTCCTACAATCGATGTATAAACCAGTTTGTTTACACCTGCCGCCACAGCCGCATCAATTGCAATTTTATGTGCCGCTCTTCTTTTCGGTCCAACGAATGGCATGGAGATCAGAATAACTGTATCCGCATCTTTAAATGCTTCCGTCAGTTTTTCCGCATTGTTAAAATCGGCAATTCTGGTTTCAATGCCCATTGCCTGGTATTTTTCAAGACCATTTTTTGTTGGAGCCGTAAAAATCAAAGCTTCATGAGGATATTTTTCCAGCAATACACGGGCTGATCTGCTTCCAAAATTTCCGTCTACTCCATTTAACAATATCTTTTTCATAAAAAATAATCCTTTCAACTATATAGCTATAATATTAAAAAATCGATACCCCTTTATAGGATGCTCCCTCAGCTCTTTTTATTGCCTCCCTCCTTTTGTCTGAATTATATTATCTCTTCTCTAACTGCCGTCGCCTGAACAGTGTTTCCTATATATTTATAGTAAAGCAGTTGCCATCTCCCGTCATCAGTTATATAATTCATTTATACCGTCTTTTTTCGTCAAAAATAACCAAAGGAGTTTTTTGCAATGAAATCTATGAGTATTTCTGTCATCCTTGACTGGATTCCTGATAAATACAGGATTTTTTATAAATCTACGGGCTTAGATCAATTATTCCGGCATGCCCGCATGCTTGATGATTCCATGGAAATAATTGATAATGATTTTCTGTATTTAACACAAGAGATCTCTTTCCTTGATAGGGAATGGGATATACGTAAGCCCCGGTTCCTGATTTTCTGTACCAAAACCGGATCAAAGGAGGGACAGATAAACCCTTCCTGGATGGAGCATGCCGCCATCTTATATACGGACGAGCCTTTTCATAAGGTATTCCGTGAGTTTCTGGATATTTTTGATAAGTACTATGCCTGGTATGAGCAATGCCTAAATATAATTATCGAAAACAAAGATGTTTCAGATCTGCTTGATTATGCGGCCACCTTTCTTTGCAACCCGATTGCCCTTTTTTCTCCAACCGGAAAGCTGCTGCATTATACCGGGAAATTTCAGGAAAAAATCGTGGGAACTCTCTGGGACGAGGTTATCAATTTCGGCTTTACACCGACAGAATCCATATATCCTGACGAACACCAGAGAGTTATGCAGGAAATTCACAGCGGAAACCGCTTAATCTCCAGCGTCTTTCGTCAGGATCCATCCCATCACTCTCTGACCGCTCCGCTTTATTTTGAGGGAAAAAACTTTGGAGCATTCGGTACGACAGATATAAACGGTCCCTTTACGGAAGCACAAAAGGCTTTGTTATTAGAAGTCGTTCATTTTACAGAGCTTGCTATGAATCACCAGATTCAGGCTTTTCTTTTGCAGGATGAAGAAAACTATTATGTTATACGGCTTTTACAGGGATATCCGGCAGATGAGCTTTCTACCTCTTATTATCTCCAAGCCAGAAATTATACGAACGAGGATATTTGGTATCTTTATCAATTTTCCCTTCCGGAATCTGACGTCTCGGATACCCGTCAGTCTGCCTATATTCATCAGATAAAAAACATTCTGCCTCATGGAGTTGTCCTCTATTTTGAACATTCTATTGTTGCGGTTTGCCGCAGGCGGGATTTTGATCCTGATTATGAAAAATCATACGCCGCACTGGAGGATTTGCTAAAACGACTTTCCCTTAAGGTCTATATAAGCACCCGTTTTTTTAGATTCACGGAGCTTTCCATGGCATATGGACAATGCAGGCTTATGAAATCTTACCCTTTGGAGCCTCAAAAACATATTCAAAGGTTTGATGAAGCCTTTCCGCATGTTTTATATGGTGTCCTTAAGGAAAAAAACTCCTTGCCGGGCTTCTGCCACCCAGCTGTTTTATCCCTGTGGCAAAGCCATATGGAGCAGGATCTCACACTCATTCATAATTTAAAATGCTATCTTATCAACGGAAGAAATATAGCGGAGACTGCCCGGACGCTTCATCTTCATAGAAACACCTTGATCTACCGGCTACGAAAAATCGAAGACCTGCTCCATATTTCACTGGATTACCTGGATGAAAATATGCTTCTCTATTTATTAATATCCTGCCTCATCTGCGAAACACTTTAATTTGGACATCCTCCTATGCTTGAAATTTGGCTTGCGACAGCAATTTCATTGCAACATAGGAAGATTTTCATTTATTTTGTGATTCTTACTTTTGATTGTTTCCGAACTGAGGGAGTAACAGCCCACAGAGGAACATAATTACCATACATATGGATGCAAGCATAAACAACAAACTATAATTTTCTCCCGCAATTGGTGTTAAGATATAAGTTGGAATCAAAACAGCTCCAAGAAGCTGTAATGTAGAGATGACACCCGCCGCACTTCCTGCATATTTAGTTCCAAGTCCTTCTAACAAAACCGGTGCGGAAAGGAAAATAGGCATTGACGCTCCAAGCATAATTCCAGTATAAAGAACCAGTATGTGTAAAACGAATATGGACGGAAATCTCCAACACATAATAATTCCGGCAAAACTCAACACGGCAGCTCCTGATACAAACACTTTAACATTTTTGATTTTAGAGAATACAATGGGACCTGTAATAGAGCCAATACAATTTCCCAATGTCAACATAGATGCAATCGTACCACATACTTTCATATCTATTCCATACATGGTCTGCAATGCCATCGGCATAAAAGTAGATAAAGTTACCGTACTGCCAAGAGCCATCATAATGCAAATAGAAACCAGCCATATACCTTTATTAGAAAGTACTACCTTAAGAGAATCCCCAATGGAAGGTTGATTTTCCTGATCTATCTTCTCCCTTTCTTCCATTGTATCCTCTGGCTTATCTTTCACAAAAAGCAACCATAAAACAAATACACTAATACAGAATATTGCTGATGCAATAAAAGCAGATGTCCTGCTATCAAACAAAACTGCCGTCGTTGCTGTCGCAAAGGCTCCCGGAAGTTGTCCGCAAAATCCAAATATGCCCATCAAAATTCCTAGTTTTTCCTGCTCAAACCAACTTGCAGTAATCTTGGATGCATTAATATTGACAAACATATTGGAGAAACCGGTTAATGCCATGCAAAGAAAAAATGGCATATAGCTATTTGCAAAAACTCTCCCAATCATTCCAATTCCAGCTATAACAAATGAAATATTAATGACTTTCTTTGAACCAACCTTGTCAGAAATCATTCCTCCTACAAAACTCAAGAAAATTGCTACAATCATAGGCGCCGTAAATAAAGATGAAAACTGCGATGTTGTAAGTCCAAAAGATTGTATTAGTTCCGAGGCATACACGGATAACTGGTATTGTGCATAACTTCCCGGCATATATGCAAGACACATAATCGTAAATACCAGCCATTTTCTATTTTTTTTACTCATGGAAACTCCCTTCATTCTTCAAAGCCATACGGACAAGAACTAATATCATAATTTTTATTCTCAACCAGATCATTTAATGGAAATTTTGCAATTACTGCACGGATATCCTTTATACGCTTTCCATAATCGCCCCATTTTACAATCACTTCTTCGCACTCTTTGGCATATTCTATATCTATGGTACATTCAGAAATCATTTTATGATAATAGGAACTATATACCGCACTACTGGATAAACCAATAACCTTGCCATCCCTTGTGGTAACATAGTCCTGATGTCCTCCACACATGCCCGGAACACAACAGGGATACTCCATCTGCTTATAAGGCTCCCCCTCTCCATACAAAGATGCCTGTACATCTAAAATATCTTCCGGATTCCAAATTAAAGATACAATCATCTTTTGAGGATTTGACATTTCTTTCTCAAGAGCTTTTCTTCCAATAAAGTCATGATCCAATTTTGCCATCCATTGCCAGCCAACCTCTACCGGCGTCCGGAAACGTGCACGAAGATTCTCTGGTTCAACACTTCCAGTATATGAAATATTTGCAGGTGACATTTCTACAACCTTCGGATCTTTATAGGAAGCGCTCTCAAATGATACCGTAACTTGCGGATATCCTCCAAAAGCATGATTCACCGGATAACTCCGCCATCCAAGCCTCTTTAATCCCATAGGTTTTCCGATCTCATAAGCCGCATGATATACATTGGGACCATCTCCTTTTAAACCACGAATTTCATATGCAAGTGTTCCACTCATCCCAATCCTGTTCACTTCCACTTCAATATTCAGTCCCGGAATACTTACCTTACGAAATTGCAAAAATGCTAGATCATGAAGATTCGTATTCGTAAGTTTTTCTATAATTGTTAATGACTTTGGTCCTGAAAATTGAAAGACAAAGATATCACGCATGGTCATTTTCACATCATAAGCACCAGTCTCCAACAGTTTCATTGCTGCAAATGGAAGTGCAGCCGTAATCCGATATGTATTATCGTCGTCTTTCATACTAAGACAATGAGCTGCTATCAATCCTTCTTCATCAAGCATAACCAAATGTTTATTTTTTCCGTTTTTCCATTTGCTAATGTTATTCATACAAAGTTTTGAGAGAAACGCCTGTGCATCTTTTCCTTGGAATGTAATTTCAGCCCCACTAATCCCTGCATGAATATAACATGTTTCTGCCCACGATTTACAAGTTTCATACCAAGGATCAGCTTCCCAAGTATAAAGATTCCCAATATTCTGAAAATAGGTTAAAACATCTTTATACTTGGGCTCATAATCTACTCTCGCTCCAATATAATCCTCCACTACACTTTCCTCCTTATTCCGCTAATACCCCAAATCATTCCCAGCTCTGTTCCCTCTTTTGCATAGTCCGGGTTGATAAAGCCCAGTGAAATCTTGCTGTTGTAATGATAAGAAATAATCCCACTTTTTTTAATCTTGCATCACAATTATTTACTCAAATTTTCTTAACCGTCGGCGCCTGAACAGTCACATTTGATATTTATATTCTAAAACGATTGATCATCTTTGTCATTGGTTATATGATTCAACTACTAATACCTTTTTCGTTATTTTTAACCCGATTAGATAATCTTATAAAAAAATACATTCATCCATTATTCTTGATTCACTTTAAAATACCACAAAGTTTTTATGACCTCTTCATAATTGATATATCGTTTATTCAATCAAATCTCTTTGAAACCTCAACAAAAATTTTATATATTTAACCAATGGCATATCCATACTAAATCGTGATCGACGTGAATCAGCACCGCCAGATTGATGCATGTCCCATTCGGTCTGCGATTGCTAATACCGTAAATCTTCATTTAGCTGTTTGACAATCTTATAAGCATAAGACTTGGAAACTCCCAGTTCCGCTGCAACTTCTTCTAATCAGCAAGGAAGAATATGATGAATGGAGATATAAGTATCCGGAACTGGATACTTACCAGAAACGTGCCAAGATACCATCTCAGGAATTGAGTGATTACCTCGTAAAAGAATTGACTAAAAAAGAAAAATAAAAGAAGAGAATAGAAAAACCTTACCGATATTCAGTTTTTTACTTCTGAAAATCAGTAAGGTTTCTTTATATACGTTATGAAATAAAATTTTTATTCGCCAAATAACCACAAAATGTTGCCATTTTGTTTCCAGATAATAAGCAAATTTGTTTGAAACTCGCATAAATACTGGCTTTGTCAAATTGTGTGGTGTCATAGGGCAATCTCTTTCATTCTGTTTCGGGGCAAAGTTTTTATCCTTCATAGTACATAAAGCATAGAACTTTTCTTCCTCAAATATCAGAAATTGCATCCCGACTTTCTTTTATATTCTTATTGCTTCCGTTTTTAGATGTCCTCATAAAATTAAAATTTTATGTCACTTTCCAGACCTCTAAAATCCCTTAAAATAAGGCTTTTCTCCACTTTTCAAATCCTAGAAAACTGCTGCCAGATAAGAAAAAAGACCCTGACAGTCTGGAAATTCCAGACCATCAAGGTCATTCTTTATTCTAAATTGCATTTCATGTTTTCACATGATTTTTGTTATTTCACTGGCTGAAAGTTTTGCCCTGAAACTGGATAAAACTATTTGCCCTGAAATATGTGGATTATTCAAACTCGTCTCACAGGAGTTTTATTCCGATAATTTTAATAGCACTTTCGCTATTTTTGGTCGCTATATTCGCCCTATTCGCAGGCATATTTTTTACTGTCATAAAAATTGTACTCAAAACGTACTCATGCATCAAGCCAATAATTTATTCTGATATACAAAAGTTATCTCTCGTTATTGCATTCGTTCCTGAATTCTTCTATCAACTTCTCAAACCCTTCCACGGACATTTTACTATACATTTTGTACCAATATTTCTTTTGAAACAGCAGCACTTTATGTACTGAAAGTTTACATACTTTTATAACAAGCCAACGATGTCTTCTTTGAATTTTTTTATCTTTTTCTTCCTTAAATGACATCCTGACAAACAACACTTCATATTTTGAATAAAGTTCAAGTATGTATTCTAACGGTATAATTAGTATTAAATACACAATAGGAATCATAAAACTAATAAAAGTATTTAATGCATCCAGTTCTTTATATTCATGTATTCCAATCTTTATAGTCTCGTATAGTATCCAAAATCCTGCCACCGCAAGAACCATATCTAGCAACTTATGTACTTTCTCATACTCCTCTTCGCGCTCTGCAATTACATTCATAATTACAATTATTGTTGTGATCGGAATAATTACCAATTCAACCCATATGTTGAAAGTAAATGTGCTAATAATAAATTCCAAAACAATCGTCAATTTCAAATTATCTTTTAAAACTTTTCTAATATACTCCTCATCTGCCTCTTTTGAAACAGCATTCATGCAGTATATCAAACCTGAAAAGACAAACCAAACTATAATATCTTTAATAAAAGCATTATCCCAAAACGGTAACTGATAAAATATTAAAGTTATACCCAAAACATAAAGGAAAATAATCCCCCAAAGTATTCTTAACTTCTTACCAAAGAATATTTTTACAACATTCCAAAATGCCTCTCTAATCTGTCTATGTACCATTGCATACACAAATAAAATAAATGCCCAGATCACAGTTGCCCATTCCCTAGTAGTTAAAATTTCCATATATCATTTACTTCCCAATCCGAAGTTTATTCCACTGTTATTTTTTTCAATATCGGCAAGTATCCTACATAATTCAATTATTATAGTTGCACTTACTTTAATTTGCTGTTGCAGCCATACACTCTGACTGTTATAATCAGTGCATGGGTGCTACCATACAACGGTAGGCGGTTAGTCCTTCAGCAGAGGGACTGTGACCCTCTGATTACATAGAAACCCGAACGGGAATCCACTGGAAAGGAGGGTTAAGCCAATGAGTATTGTAGATTTTATAGCAGTAGTGGGCTTCGGCTTAACCTGCTTTAGTATCGGATACACATTCGGTAAGGATAATCATAAACCACAAAAATAGCCGCCCCAGTCTGGTAAACTAAGCGGCAATTTTTGTCTAACTTTATATCGGACTAACCGTCTATCGGTAGCACTCTTTTTCTATAATCATATTATCACGGTTCCATAGAAATGTCAAAATTTTTCTTTGCTTTGAGAATCATCTGCGGCTTCGATAATCTGTATTGCCTTTTTCGCTTCATCACCTTCCACCAATACATCCACACCATACATACCAAATCCCGGTGCACCATGCATAGCGACGCTTGCACTCGCTTCCTGTGAAAAAGCAGCAATTCCTTGTTCTTTTAAAAGTTCTATAATTCTTCCCGCTTCTACTATATCTTTAGCGTTGTAAATTTTTGTACTGCCTGTCTTTGTCGTTGGAATATCTCTTTGCTCCTCATTAACTGAAATCCGGCGTCTGTTCCGGTTAAAATATGATAATACTCTGAGAACAATAAATGCCACGATTGTAATTCCACCCAGAAAAAGTAAAGCGAAATATATCGTTTGCTTCTCGGTTGCCCCCATTCTTCTCAGGCAGATACCATAAAACACAGAGAAAATTCCTGCACAGATCACACTGGTAAGGAAATCTCTCCATAGTGCCTCTCTCGCAGACAAGCCTTTATCCCAAATGCCATTATGTACCATAATAAACGCATATACAATTCCGCCTACCAGAGCAATTAACGTTTCACCCAGCACCAGACGAAGATTTACTGCCAATAGAAGCTGTATGATAATAGCTCCAACACTGATCAGGAACATAGATGCAAAAGCAAGATTTCCGGCTTTTAAAGCTTTTTGCTTTACCCAATCTTCATAATCAGCTACTTTGTTTAATGTTTCTTTCATCTCTTTGTTCATGGTCGAACTCCTTTCTCCATCCAGGAGCTCTTTTATTTCAATGTCATAATAATCAGCAAGTTCAACCAATATACTTAGATCCGGCATATTCGATCCTGTCTCCCATCTGGAAACGGTTCTCGCCGATACGCCAAACTTTTCTGCAAGCTGTTCTTGTGTAAGATTTTTTTCCTTACGGCATTGTTTCAAAAAAGCTCCTATCTTTTTTGTGTCCATGTTTCTACCTCTCTTTCACCTACAGCTTACCAATTATTTCAAAAAATCCCACGACACAAACCGAGAATCACCTGATTTTCCACCAGACATTGCGTGTCTGGTACAGATTAATCCATTTCAAACAAAAAATTTTCGTAATCTTTTACGTAATATCTGATATTTTTCCGGCCTTTTTGAATAATGATATGTCCCTCTGCTTCCAGTCTTACTTTCTGTGCCTGGATACCTCCGGGATACTTTTCATTCAATTCACCATTTGCTTTCAGCGTTCTCCAGTAAGGAGTTTTATCTTTCAATCTCTGATGGCTTGCCCAGGCAGCAATAGATACAAAAATTCCGGCAGTTATAGGTTCTGTAAAATCTGCATCATTCTCTTTTGCAAAAAATTCTCTTATCTTTCCAACTGTAATCACTTTACCATATGGAATTTTTTTCATCACTTCATCATAAGCAATGGGCGGTGCAAAGTACATTTTGTTTCCACCATATTTTTCAATGCTCTTTACATCCGTGATTATCTGAAACTTTGGCATATCTTTATTATCCTGCAGCATTGCATTAAAATCCTTCTTATCTTCATTAGCCATATCCGCCACCTCCTGATCTAAGAATATACATCTTTCCGATTTTATGCAATGAGACACTTTTGTAAATTTCTTATCATAACCAGAATTTATAACTCTTTCCTATGGTTTAAGTGAATGCCAATATGTCCTACCCCCAGTATTATTGTAGACACGAATAACATTGGGTTTCGTCCGTATATAGCAATCAAACAACACGCTATAACTGGAAGAGTAGCACCTGCAACAGGAATACCCATTATACTGCTATAAAAATCTTTCATCGTCTTTTCACTTTTAAAATATCGTATCCAATATAATTCATACATAATCATCAGCACAAATGCAGCAATTAACCAAATCTTCCATGCTGTAATACCTTGAATATTAAAATCACTGAAAATCAGCAACAAACAAGTCACTAAAACTTCGCCGGCTCTCTCAAACAACAGCAAGATTTTGTTTTCATTATGTACATATTTTTCGTAATCCTTTGGCTGATTCTTCGTCCAATATAAGTTTGGAATCATCAACATGATAAGAAAAATCAATCCAATATATGAAAATCCCAAATGCATACATTCACCTCATGATTCCCGATAATTTCCAGTTCTATAAACTGAATTACGATTTTTCATTTTGAAGAAAAATCTAAACAATCAATCGTTTTCTTAAATATCCGCTTTTCTTCATTCGTTCATATGTACCAAGTGTATCATTTTTATTTATAAACTCCAATGCTTCGTCATATTCCATTCCTAATATAAGTAAATTCATTCTTGCAGCATGCAAATAATTCTCGTACCATTCCCATTCTGGATTCCTAGACAATTCTCGAATTGTAGAGCGTGATACTATAGGATTTATTGCGTAATTATCTGGTTGACAAAAACTATTTACAATATTAATATTGTTCTCCATTACTTTTGTTTGTCCCACCATAGAACCACCCATACTATTCCATAGAGGAAAATGACCATACTTTCTTCGGAATGACTCAATTAATATGCCTTCTACTCTCTTTATATCATCTCGTCCTTGCTCACTTAACATATCCTCAATTGGAGAGTTCTGCTGCTTTGCAAATTTCTCATACACTTTTCTGTTTCTATGAACCAACGGTTGAGATAACGGCGATTGCACAAATATTGTGTAACCCAATCGTTCATTTCTTGAAAAATAATCTTCAATTTGTTTTTGTTTCGATCCCTCTTTAATTGGTAAAATCCCATTATGCTGTTTAAATCTTTCTGCTAGGTCGCCTGCTAATCCAATATAGAGAACTGCTTCCGCATAGTAATCCCAAAAACAATAAATTCCTGCCGAAGCCCAACCGTAGTTATCTGTCGGAGAACATAAATCATCGATAGCATCTGCCATTTCCAAGGCTTCTTCTTTTCTATACGCATCTATAATAACTGTTCCAAACATTACATATCTCCTTGCTAAACACCATCTGTCTTTTTCTCATTTTATCACACTCACATTCCAAACACCATTCTTATATTAGCAAAAGAACAGCCTTCCGACTGCTCTCTGTGCTTACTATAATGTAGCTAACTTACATATCGTTCGCATCCTATATATGTTTTTTCATATTCTCACAACTCCATTTCTTTGTGTTTGATTTTATTTTTCTTCTGCTGCATATTGTGCTCCTGGCTTCTTTCTCTGCCCCATTGCAGCCTGTCACTCAGTTTTCTCGGCATCTGCTCTTTTCGTTTTTGTTCTTCCAGTGCTTTTTCCTTCTGAATATCACGCCAAATTGCCGACTCTATAGTATCACTGCCAAATATCCGTAGTGCTCTTTTATATTTATCTGATATTACTTCCAGCTTATCTACATCATCACACAACTGATTACACATATCCGCCACCTTATCAGCATCCTTTTCTAGATCATCATAATCTTTCTTCAACTGCTGATATTTATCTCTCCATTTTTCTGCTTCTCTGGAAAGTTCTATCACCTTTGCAGCTAATCCTGCAATATAATTCTTCATCTTAGCGAACAGAGGTTTAATCTTTTTATTGCGGTATGTAGACGCCAGTTCCAGTGCCCCGACTTCTGGCAACACTAATTTAATTTGCCCGGAATTCTTTAATTCCTTATCAATACTATTTATGATTGGCTGTAACTGATTCCGTTGCTTCTCCATATGCTTCAGTTCTTTGTCCGCCTGTTCTTTGCTTTCCCTGACTTGATCTCTGGCTTTTTCTGCATCAGCTTTTTCCTGATTAAGCGCCTTTATATCTGATTCTGTCGCTTCTACATCTGCTGTCAAATTTTCTATTTTCTGCTCCAGCTCCTTTACTTCTTTTGCACGTTCCTTCTTCTTAAAATTATACACATCCAGATGTTCTTCATGAGTTCCTTTCTGCTCCCATTCGATTTCATGCCGCTCCATAATCTCTGCCAGAACTTCTTTTTCATGATTGATCCATTGATTCAATTCTGTATCATGCTTGGCACCGCCTTGAAATCCAAGGCTTTTCAACGCCTATTTCAACGAGACTCTTGTATCCATTCCTTTTCCCTTCCATCCGGTCACATAAGGTACAAAATCAATATGTAGATGTGGGGTAGCTTCGTCCTGATGCAGATAGCAGCAAAATACCCGGGGTGTTGGATTTCGTCTCTGAAAATCCTGCATATATTCATCCAATACTTTCACCGCAAGATCTCTCTCTGGTGTCCCGGCAGCCATATCTTTATTATTTCCAATCTGGAAAATTACTTCATGGAACAACTTCTCCTGCTTTCCATGCTGAATCTTATCATAATAATTCGTAATCTTCCGATCATTTCTTTTCCCGACATTATACCGTTCTACCGATTCATCAAACAGTTCTTTGTAAACATCCTTCAGATTTTCATCCCGGTAACAAATGTTCAGATATACTCTGTTCTGATTAACATTTTCTGCAATAAAATCCCTTCTGTTATGCGCAAGAGAACCTGTTCCTGTCATACCGCTGATTGTTCTTTTCATCATCCTATTTTTTCACCTCACATTCTCTAAATAGTGCCGGATACGGCACATAAATTGTATTCATGCCCGTTAGAGCGGTTTTGTTACTTTTGTCAAAAGTAACGCAAAAGCACTTTCGACAGCCGTACCGTCCATCAAAAGTACCCTTGCGCCCTGCCAGGAGCTTTTCTTCCCTTCGGTCGGTATGTCTGTGACCTGTTATATCCTTGCCTGAATATATTCCAGGTCACCACGATACGGTGTGCCCACCAGATACCAGTTCCGCTCAGCATCCATTTCCATCCGGGTCTGTACCCATTTGCCATCCTGCAAAATCTGCAGGCATTCCCCACAATGCAATCCGGTATCAATCCATAAGTCCGATAACAAGATGCCATATCTTCCGTTACTACTGTTGTAACCAAGTCTTCCCTCTCTCATTGTCCAGTCTCCTTTCCAGATACATTCAAAATCCTTACCAAGGATGCCCTGTCAGGGCTCCCTTTCAGATGTCTTACAAAAACTTCCATCCTCACATCTGCAACTTTTCCTTGTCTGCCATTTATACAGGAGCGTGCCACGCCCCTGTCATATGGCATTCAAAGAAGAATTACCATCGAAAGTCAGCCTGTATTCCCCGCCTGTCCAGATACTCCTGTCGGGCTTTTTCCCGTTCTTCCTCTGTTGGAGCGGTTTTTGATTTCGTATATAATTCACGTTCCACCATAGTGTTCATTTTCTGTTCCAATCCTTTTTTCACATCTTCAGTACAACTATCATCATCAAGCAGATGATATCGGAGCAGTTTCATAAATAATTCCTGTGGTATTTGTACATTTTTCATTCATAGCTCCTTTCAAGATAGCAAGATTCCCTGTTCTTAAAGAGATGGTAATCTTGCCATCTTCCCAATACTATTCAGGCAACATCCAGAACCACTGGTTACCAATCTTCACAGACTCAATTTCAAGTTCCTTCTTCGCATTCCATAGTGTTTTCTTTTTAATTCCCCGACTTTCCGCTTCTTCTGCCACCTTTGTCTGTGCTACAGAACCAGATGTCAGGACTTCCTGCAGAAATTCCTTTGCTGCATGAATTTTCTGCCCCCGGTTATCTCCGCTTAACAAATCATCGGCACTGATGTCATATTCCCCAATCCATTCAAATCCCGTATCTTTATCCAAACGAAATGCAATGGATTTTCCTTCCGGTGCAAGGGAACTTTTCACATGACACACCACACGAATTTCTTGTTCATCCTTGATCCTTCCGACAATCAGTACGCTTCTGGCTGCTGCTTGAAAATCAATAGAGCCAAGTCCACGGTATGACGATTTCCCATTACTGTTTTTGTTCATATGACCAATCAAAATAATCGCACAATGATATTTCTCTGCAAGCATCGCCACACGCTTCATCAAGGGGCGGATTTCATTTGCCCTGTGCATATCTACATCAGTCCCCAGAAAACCCTGTATCGGGTCTAAAACTACAAGGCGTGCTTTTGTCCGTATGATAGCTTCTTCTAATCTGGCATCCATCATAGTCAACGCCTGATCGTTATCATCAATTACCATCACTCTGGAACAGTCTGCACCTGCTGAAAGAAGTCGGGGCTTAATGGTATCGCCCAATCCATCCTCTGCAGTCTGATAAATCACATTTACCGGCTCCAGAGCCATTGTTTTTTCCTTCAAGGCTGATTCATCACTGTCCGATGGTAATACCGCCTCGCCTTTTGTCATCTTTGCAATAATCTGCAGCACCATTGTGGTCTTGCCCTCACCAGGATCTCCCTGCACAATCGTAACTTTCCCAAAGGGAATAAAGGGATAAAGCAGCCAGTCTATTTTTTCTATCTCTACTTGTTCCATATTAATCAGTTTTAAATTCGGTTCATCTCTTCTGTTATCCAAAATTACCTCCATTTTCTGTTGAAAGAAAGTGGAGACTTTGGTAGAATAACCTTAGTATTTGATTTGGATTTTCTACCAAGTCTCCGCCTTTAGGTGTTTGCCGACACTTAAAGGCTTTTACTTTTCATCTTCCAATATCTCTGTTTTAAAATCACTTGCTTTCCATGTTACTGAACAATCATTACCAGTGATTTCAATTACCTGTTGCATTAGTGCCCGGCAATCTGCCAGTACCTCATATAAATCCTCTGTTTCCAGATGATCCAGACGTTCCCACAATCTCCGTATTTCAAGGCTTAACCGATCACTTTGATATTTACCAACCGCAATCTTTACTTCCTGATGGAGTACCGACTGAATGAAATATTTCCCTTTTGGCAGTCCACTCACTTTAATGCGAGCTTCTAATTCTCTGCGTTCCTCTGGTGTCATTCGAAAACAAACTGTCTGATTACGTTTTCTGTCTTTATCTAATCCACTCATTACAAATCCCCCTTGTATTCACTGTCCAGCCGTTCAGCCAGTTTTGTCTGCTTGTTTGGATAAAGATGTGCGTAGGTATTCAGCGTAGTTTCCACTTTTTCATGTCCGAGCCGATTCGCAATCTCCAATGGCGAAAATCCCAGTTCGATCAACATACTTGCATGGGAATGCCTCAAATCATGTACTCTTATCCGTTTTACGCCACTTTCTTTAATTCCTCGCTGCATTTCATGCTCCAGATAATATTTTGTAATGGGAAACAGCCTGTCGTTCTCCTGCAAATCGTATAAACTGTCCATATAATCTTTGATATCTGCAGCCAGAAACTCTGGAATGGTAATCACTCTCTTGCTCTTCGGTGTCTTTGGTGGAGTGATCACATCTTTCTTGCCAAGACGTTGATATGATTTTGTGATAGAAATTGTTCTCTTTTCCAGATCTACATCTTTAGGATTCAGAGCCAGAAGTTCTCCCAAACGCATTCCCGTCCAGTACAAGGTCATAAATGCCATATAAGAAAGTCTTTTGTTCATAACACTGTCGATAAACTTCCTAAATTCCTCTCCTATCCAGAAATCCATTTCTTCTGCCTTGCTCTTACCCATACTTCCGGCTTTTGCACAGGGATTACTTTTCAAATCGTAATATCGAACCGCATAATTAAAGATTGCGCTCAACTGATTATTGATTGTTTTCAGATAAGTGGGTGAATACCCCATTTTAATCAATTCATTCTGCCATTGACGGATGTCAGCTGCAGTAATGTCATTTACCCGCTTATTCCCGAAATACGGGAGAATTTTCAACTCCACGATATACTTTTTCGTTCTCATGGTATGCTCCCGCAGACGTGTCTCAATATCTGCATAATACATCTTCCAAAAATCCTCAAACTTCATATCAAAGTCCGCTTTTTGCTTAATAAGGAAATTTCGAAGCCATTCCTCCGCCTCTCTTTTGGTCGCAAAACCTCTTTTGGTGGATTTCCGGCGTTTCCCCTGCCAATCTGTATAACGATACTGAATCAACCATTTTCCTGTTTTCTTGTCTTTTTCCGCTTTCATTCGACCACCTCCTATGCACTGAAACCATACCAGCGTTTTTCAAAATAGCGTCTGGGAACTTTACCCGCAATCACCAGAAATCCCTCTTTTTCCAGTTCCTGATTCAGCTTACGAATCAACTTGTAAGCATGACCTACAGAAACACCCAGCATTTCTGCGAGTTCATTTGCAGTAATATAAATCTTGTTGTTTTCTGCCATATATGCATCCTCCTTTTCTTTTTATAGCGATATCGCTACATTTTATATTCTCATTATATGTAGCGACTTCGCTATTGTCAAGTATTTTGAAATGCTAGTAGAAAAATTTTTTCAAACATGGTATAATGTAGCCATCTCGATACATGGAGGACGATAAGAATGACCATAGGAGAAAAAATCAAATACTGCAGAAAGCAAATCGGAATCACGCAAGATAAACTGGCTGAGCTGACCGGTATCCATCCGGTTTCTATCCGAAAATACGAAACCAATAAAATGCAGCCACAACCTCCTCAGTTAGAGAAAATTGCAGCTGCACTCGGTGTCAGTTATAATGCTTTGAATGGCAGTGATACTGCTGGACTTCGTCTGGAAACAGTCGGTGATCTGATGGGCGTACTTATGGTTCTTTGCAATTCCGGCATCCTCCAGATCAGTGGAGAGCGAGGAGAAGACAAGCTGTTAAAGGACGATACCGTATCCATCCATCTGAATCCGGTTCTTTCCTCTTATCTTGAAATCGGATATACGGCCAGAGGAAAAACACATACGCTGTCTTTGCGGGATGCTTTGTTGAATATCAGAAGTTATAAGGTTTTTAATGACTTATTGAAATGGGAAAAAATGAATTTTATCTACCAGAGTGCTTTGAAATCCGCTGGTGATAATCCAAATGAAGCCACACAGGTAGCTATAGATGAGATAGCTGAGACAAAAGAAAAAGTAGAATTGGAATTGCAGAGAAGCCATTATCCACTAATAGATACTACAGATAATTAGGGAGGAATTTATGCAAATTTCTGAGCAGTATATTGAATCAATACATTTTGACAAATTGAAAAATTTAAAAGATTTAACCCTTAATTTCTCTGACACAAGATTAACAGCAATTATGGGCGTTAATGGTGCTGGAAAATCTACTATATTACATGCATTAGCCTGTTGTTACAAACCTCTTGATGGAGAAACAAGAGAAGATTACAAATTTAGTTACTTCTTTACCCCCAACCCTTATGCATTGTGGAATGACAGCAAATTTGAAGTCACTCACTCATATAAACTGAAAGGTGAGCCAAAACGAAGCACTATTTCTTTTGCTAAGGATGAACGTTGGACTCCACATTATAACCGTAGACCAGAAAGGCATATAGAATATTTTGGTATAGAAACATGTGTTCCAGCAATCGAGCAGGAGCATACCAATTCATTTATAAGTTTTGCTACAGATGAAGAATTAAAGGATAGTAGTAAAATCATTTCATCCACTGGTTATGTTCTAAATATTGCTTATGATAATCTCAAATATTTGAAATCAAAAAAAGGTAAAACCTACCTTGGTGTATCAAGTGAGCAAAACGGAACATACGTTTCTTTAAGTATGGGAGCTGGAGAACAACGTGTTTTTAAAATTCTTAGTGCACTATACTCTGTCCCCAAATATTCACTAGTATTAATAGACGAAGTTGATTTACTTTTACATACTAATGCTTTACGCAGACTAATTAAAAAAATGTATGAAATAGCTAATGACAGCAAACGTCAGTTACAAATTATTTTTACCACACATTCCATTTTAATGAATGAATTACGAGACTATGTTGGTATTCAATACATTACTCAGACTTCACAAAAAACTCTTGTTAGCAATTATATCTCTTCTGATTCTATTCAAGATTTAATGGGTAAATCAGAAAAACCCATTAAAATATATGTGGAAGATGATTTATCAAAAACAATTATCTCTCAGATTTGCCATTCAATGAATTGCAAAAGATATGTTGATATTTTTACTTTTGGACCTGCAAGTAACTCTTTTACTATACTTTCAGGCTTTGAATTAGATAATAAACTAAGTGAAAATATTATTGCTGTTCTTGATGGCGATGTATATAAAACAGACGAAGAAAAGCTAACGCAAATAAAAGACAAGATAACCGGACAAGCATTTAATACCGAGCGTAATAATGTTTTATCGCATATAATTCAATATAATTTACCAAATAATTATAAACCTGAAAAGTGGATACGCGAAATGATAATAACCACTTCCTCTGAAATCATACCAAACGATAATGAGATAAAACAAGTATTGACTAATATACATAGCGTCGACGATGACCATAAATATATAAATGACGCCATTGAAAGGCTTGATTATGATAAAGCTATTGGTCTATCAAAAATAATCGAACTTGCTTCAAAATCTGAAAAATGGAATGATTATGTGCAACCAGTAATAACATGGCTTCAACAGCACATAGAGCATATATAATTGATTTTTGTACTCAATCTGTACTCAAACCACATAGCAAGAGCCCGGAAACCCGCATGAATGCTGGATTTCCGAGCTCCATTTTTTTATTCAAACTCAATCGTTCCAGGCGGCTTACTGGTAAGATCATAGAATACGCGGTTTACGCCCTTAACCTCGTTGATAATACGGTTCATCACCTTATTAAGCACTGCATAAGGAATCTCAGCAGATTCAGCAGTCATGAAGTCAATAGTCTTAACGGCGCGGAGTGCCACTGCATAATCGTATGTTCTGAAGTCTCCCATTACGCCTACACTTCGCATATTGGTAAGGGCTGCAAAGTACTGGTTCGGCATCCAGGATGGATCTTCTCCGTGTTCTTTCTTGTAGTCGGCGGCTGCATTGTCGACTTCTTCACGGTAGATGTAGTCTGCATCCTGTACGATGCGTACTTTTTCTTCGGTGACTTCACCGATGATACGGATTCCAAGTCCCGGGCCCGGGAATGGCTGACGGAATACCAGTCTTTCCGGGATACCAAGCTCAAGACCGGCTTTACGAACCTCATCTTTGAACAGGTCGCGGAGCGGTTCGATGATTTCTTTGAAATCTACGAAATCAGGAAGTCCACCCACGTTGTGATGGGATTTGATCACTGCGGATTCTCCGCCGAGACCGCTCTCTACAACGTCCGGATAAATGGTTCCCTGTGCAAGGAAATCTACAGCACCGATCTTCTTGGCTTCTTCCTCAAAGATACGGATAAATTCTTCACCGATAATCTTACGTTTCGCCTCAGGCTCTGTAACGCCTGCAAGCTTGTCGTAATATCTCTGCTGTGCATTGACACGGATAAAATTCAGGTCAAACTGTCCGTTCGGTCCGAACACACCCTCAACCTCATCTCCCTCATCTTTACGAAGAAGTCCATGGTCTACAAATACGCAGGTAAGCTGCTTGCCGATCGCTCTGGAAAGAAGTCCTGCTGCTACGGAGGAATCTACGCCGCCTGAAAGAGCAAGGAGAACTTTTCCATCGCCGACTTTCTCACGGATCTCTTTGATCGTGTGCTCAACAAAAGCATCCATCTTCCAGTCTCCGGCACATTCACAGACACCAAGTACGAAGTTGGAAAGCATTGTCTTTCCTTCTACTGTGTGCAGTACTTCCGGATGGAACTGGATCGCATACAGTTTCTTCTCTTCATTCTGTGCAGTTGCTACCGGACAGTCCGCTGTGTGTGCAGCTATCTCAAATCCAGGTGCAGTCTGGGAAATATAGTCTGTATGGCTCATCCAGCAGATCGTTCTGTCGGATACATTCTTAAAGATTCTGGAATCCTTCTTATCAATAAGAAGCTCTGTCTTGCCGTATTCGCTGACATCTGCCTTCTCAACTTTTCCTCCAAGGACATGCATCATAAGCTGTGCTCCATAGCAAAGTCCCAGCACCGGAATTCCAAGCTCAAATAATTCTTTCTGATAAGTCGGTGAATCTGCCTCATAGCAGCTGTTCGGTCCACCGGTGAGGATAATTCCCTTAGGATTCATCGCTTTAATCTTCTCAAGATCTGTCTTATAAGAATAGATCTCGCAGTATACATTGCATTCTCTGACACGTCTTGCAACCAGCTGATTGTACTGACCGCCAAAATCAATGACAATAACTAATTCTCTTTTCAAGGCTTTCCTCCTGTTTTTTATAACATCTTTAGAATCTGTTACTCATTATAAATGAGTCACAGAATTTTTACAATGTCTATTTTCAACTCATCGAAAGATTTTGCTGATTTTTGTGTTATAATCTGTTTTGAAAACTTTGACGGGAGTTTGACACATTGAAATGCAAAAAAGTACCGCAAAGCCTTGAAATAGGCTTATTTTTTTGTCAAATTTTTATTCTTATTATATAGTAATATTTAGTGATATGTGGTGTAATAGTGACAGAGGTGATTATTGTGCGTATAACAACATCAAAATCAAAAAATTCTGAATCCTTTTACATCACTCAGTCCTATACAAATGCCAATGGGAAAAGTACTTCCAAAACCATCCGAAAATTAGGTACGTTAGCTGAATTATCAGCGCAGCTCCACACGGATCGTGACGGAGTTGTTGAATGGGCAAATGAACAGGCTCGTCTTGAAACACTGAAATATAAAAGTGAAAAAGAGGATGCTACTGTCATGATTCCATTTCATTCCAACAGACTCATGGACTATAATAAGCAGAAACTTTTTTCTGGCGGATATCTTTTTCTTCAGTCTATTTACTATGGACTTAAGCTCGATTCTGTCTGCCGAAAAATCAAAAGCCAACATAAATTTGAGTATGATCTTAATGCTATTTTATCTGATTTAATTTACACAAGGGTTCTGGAACCTTCCAGCAAAAGGTCTTCCTTCCGAGCAGCAAAACAGTTCCTTGAGCCTCCAACTTATGAACTTCATGATGTGTACCGAGCTCTTTCTGTTCTTGCTTCTGAAATGGATTTTATTCAATCAGAAGTTTATAAAAATAGCTTTTTTCTCGGTGACAGAATGGATCGGATCCTTTATTATGATTGCACAAACTACTACTTTGAAATCGAACAGGAAGATGGAGATAAAAAATACGAAAAAAGCAAAGAGCACCGTCCGAATCCCATTATTCAAATGGGACTCTTTACGGATGGTGACGGAACACCTTTGGCTTTCTCACTCTTTCCTGGAAACCAAAATGAGCAGAAATCCTTAAAACCTTTAGAAACAAAGATTCTCCAGCAATTCGGCTGTGATAAGTTTATCTATTGCAGTGACGCCGGACTTGCTTCTGAGGATAACCGTGTTCTTAATCACATGGGACAGAGGGCATTTATTGTCACTCAGTCCATCAAAAAGCTGCCTGCTGAAGACCGGGCATGGGCTTTAAAGAAAACTGGCTTCAAACGTCTCTCAGATGATAAACCTGTTGACCTCACAAAACTGACAGATGATGACAAGAACCAGCTTTATTATAAAGACGAACCATTTACAACAAAAAAACTAGATCAAAGATTGATCATAACCTACTCCCCTAAATATGCCGCTTATCAGAAAGCCATCCGTGCGGAGCAGATCTGTCGGGCAGAAAAAATGGTTGCAAATGGCTCTCTAAAAAAACAGCGTAAAAATCCAAATGATCCTGCAAGATTTGTAAATAAGGTAGCTGTAACCAACGAAGGAGAAAAAGCTAAGATCCACTATTATCTCGATACGGATAAGATTGCTGAAGAAGAAATGTATGACGGACTTTATGCGGTATGTACAGACCTGCTTGATGATGACGTTGCAGATATCTTAAAAGTCAGTGAAGGAAGATGGCAGATTGAAGACTGTTTCAGAACTATGAAAACAGACTTTGAAGCCAGACCCGTTTACTTAAACCGTGAAGACCGAATTAAGGCTCATTTTCTTACCTGTTTTCTTGCTCTGTTACATTTCCGGTTATTAAACCGTTCCTTGAAAGGGACTTATACCACAGAACAATTACTTCACACTTTAAAAGACATAAAATTTGCGGATATAGAAGAACAGGGCTTCATGCCGGTATATGAGCGTCAGAAAATCACTGACGATCTCCATGAAACCTGCGGATTCAGAACGGACTATCAATTCATAACAAAACGGAAAATGAAAGGAATTCAGAAAAAAAGTAAGCGGAGATGAAACATTACTATATTTCGTGTATGCAGATAAAAGTGCCACACCCCTTATATTTACAGGGATTGTGGCACTTTTTTAACTAATCAACTGTCAAAGATGAGAGTATAACACATCTTTTTACTATGTTACAAACAAAAAGGAAAAACGCAGGAATCCCCTCATTACAGACACATTCTGCAATGAGGGTATCTGTTATTTTATTATTTTTTCTTCGCACGTTCATCCCAGTAAGTGCAGTCATTTCTGCCGATTATTTCTGAGGTGAATGGGGTTCCGTCATTCTTTTTGTAATGTCTTGTGGCACGGAAAACATATTTCGCACCAACATACACGATCGGAACATTGAAATATACGATCAGGATATTTCCCAGATCGGAAAACGCCCAGAGGTTTCCAAGTTCCAGTCCTGCAATATTGCACAGGATTCCAAATCCTGCAACAAAAAGTCCGATGCAGCGTACAAAATTAATACATATCTTATCCTTGCGGATACGGTTTGCCGCGATCTCGGAAAAGCTGATCATTCCAAGCAGACAGGTAAATGCAAACAGGCAGAAACATAAGGTTACAAGGAAAGTAACAATTCCGTTCATCGCAGTTCCTGGTGTGAGAACAGCGATGGATTCTGTATATTTAGGAAGTTTATCCAATGCCTGCCAGACTTCCGCATCTGCTCCTGTCCAGCAATGTGCCATAACCACCACAAATCCGGTAAGCGTACAGATCACGATAGTATCAAGAAAAACTCCCAGAGAAGCGATCACGCCCTGCTCGCATGGATGCTTTGCGTCAGCTGCTGCCGCTGACATGGTAATCGTTCCCTGTCCGGCCTCATTTGACATCAGGCCTCGTTTTACTCCCTGTGCAAGTACAGTTCCAAAAACTCCTCCAAAGAACGCCTCTGGTTTAAAAGCTCCTGCAAACACACTTCCGAAGAAATACGGAATACGGGTAAAATTCAATATAATAAGAAGCAACACTACTACCATATAGAGCACCGCCATTACCGGGACCATCATATCCGTCCATCTGGATACTTTTTTGATTCCGCCAAATGCAATAGCTGCTGTAAGGATTACGATGATAGTTCCTACTACATAATAGAAGGCTGATCCGCTTGCAATAGTCTTCCCTGTTATGATCTCTGCCATACGTCCCACAGAGGAAACAACATTGAATCCCTGTGCAGGCAGACAGCAAAGTGCGTACAGAATATACAGTACAGAAAGAAAAATTCCGATCCATACTTTGTTTCCGAGAAGTTTCCTTCCATAGAAAGGAAGTCCTCCTACGAATTCATCATCTTTCTTCTCTTTAAAAATCTGTGCAAGCACACCTTCCATGTATGCAACTGCCATTCCGAAAAATGCGGAGATCCACATCCAGAACAACGCACCCGGACCGCCTGCTGCAATGGCTCCTGTTACACCCAGGATATTTCCGGGGCCTACACGCATGGCCGAACTCAGGAAAAACGATGCCAGCGGGGAAATTCCCGTTTCCACAACACGTTTTTCCGTCATGGTTCGGATTCCTTTTTTAAAGTAAGTCACCTGCATAAAACCGATCCTGAAACTGAAAAAAATTCCGGATCCAAGAAGTAGTATGATCGCAAATGATATATTCCCCAGAATCGGAATACTGCTGTACCAGCCAAAATTCGTGGGAAATTCCCACAAAAAATCAGATAGCGGACCGATAAAGCTGAACACACCGTTGATTGCCTCAAACACTCTCTCCATAATCAGTTTCCTCCCTCTTTCTCTGAATACAGTCAAATGCCAGCTTAATCATGCTGCCGTTTCCAATTCAGATTTTTTATAATATGATTTATTATACAGGATGGTTATGGAAATGTCCTTATTATTTTCAATATATTTTTCTGTACTCCGGGATTTTTCTGGTTTTTCGATTGTTTCCTGTTCATTTACAGATCAATTAGGACAAATAATCCTGGAATTTATAGGATCTTTAGATTTTCCTCACAGATTTTTAAAATGCTTCTCACAGTTCCATCACATTTTGACGGTATATTATTAAGCAAATAAAGCACACAGCTTTTTCATCTTATAGATCATTACTTATTTTTCTTTTCATACTCTGCCGGGTCCGTTCCAAGACCCGGCCCTCCTTTTTTTCGGGGGATTTTCTCTAAAATAATTTTCACATAAAAAAACCACCCAAAACTTTAGCCGAGTACAGGGTGGGATTTCTATTCTTCTCTTATAATATTTAATCAACAAAAAAACACCGTCCCCGCAGCTCTATATCTGCAAAAACAGTGCTTTTAGTGCGTCTTCAGGGGTTCGAACCCTGGACACCCTGATTAAGAGTCAGGTGCTCTACCAACTGAGCTAAAGACGCTTATTAATTGTTTGTCTTTCGTTTCTTTCGTTCCTCAAGACATGTTGTATTATACGTTATGGTTCGAGTAAAGTCAACACCTTTTTTTAATTTTTTTTATTTTTTTCTTTTTTATTTTTTATATCTTCATTTGATGCAATTTTGTTCAGTGTTTTTTCTGTTTCTGCCAGCGAATTTTTGATCCGTACTGCCTGATTTTTAATGCTGCGGTTTACAGTATTGAAATTTCGCCGTAATGAGCTGGATTTTCTTTTTTTCAAGCTTTAGCTTCTCCTTTTATTCATGCTGGTCAGGCCCCTGCTCCTGCAGAGTTGTAAATTTTTTCCTGACTCAATTTTTTTCTTCTTTTTATTATATGAAAACAGGCCGATCTGTTTACAGATCAGCCCGATATCCTCCTGCGTCTTGCTTCCTCTATTTCTGTTTAATTACCATCTTACAGATCGGGTTGCCCATGGAAGAAAACTTCTCCTCATACTCTGTCATCACATTTCCCTTCACCAGTTCCTCATCATGATGGAGATCAAAGGTACAAACCTCCAGGTTCCAGTCAGACTCCCGAACCTCTTCCAGAGAAAATTCAAACAGTCCCCTGTTATCCGTCTTAAATTCCACAACGCCATCTTTTTTCAAAACCTGCTCATATCTAGCCAGAAACTCCCTGGAAGTAAGTCTCCTTTTGGCATGTCTTGCCTTCGGCCACGGATCAGAGAAATTCAGGTAGATCCCGTCAACCTCATCCTTTTCAAAAATCTCCGGCAGTAATCTCGCATCCACCCGGATAAACACCAGATTGGAAAAACTCTCTCCCTGCTCCTCAAGCTCCTCCCTCTTCTGCAAAGCGCGAAGAAGCACACTGTCATACATTTCAATACCTATAAAATTTCTCTCCGGATGCAGCCGCGCCATATCCATCAAAAAGCGGCCTTTCCCCATGCCAACCTCAAGAAAAAGCGGCCTCTTCTCCCCAAAAACGCTCTCCCACTTCCCTTTAAACTTCTCTGGCTCATCAATCACCCAATCACACTCCAAAATCGCATCCTTCGCCCCGGGAACATTACGTAATCTCATAAATGACCTCCAAATTAATCTTCCTATAATATATAAATCAAATAACTACCTTTCGCAGTCCTCAAAAGCATCTGTAGTACCATTCCATGAATTAACAGAACTGCTGCAATGCTTCTCAATACTCAACTATACATGCAATCCCCACCCTGCCGCAAGCAAAAAATAAAAAATATCAACAAGACGACAGCAAACCGCACTTATGTCTGTTTACCCACATTTCACTCAAAAGTTTGCAGAAAAATTAACAAAATTTTAGTTGTTTTTACCATAAAAAAGGTGTATCATATAAAAATCAATTATAGACAATAAACAAAACAAGGAGGGCGCAATGGAACAAATCCTAAACAAGCTTTCGGAAATCGAAGCTACAGCCAATGCTATCATGCAGGACGCTGCGCGACAGAAACAAGCTCTCTCAGAAGAAGCCGAAAAACAGATCAAAGATTTCGATGCATCCCTGGAAACAAAGACCAGCGCTGAAATCCGGAAGATCCGTGAAGATCTGGCCCGCGAGAAAGACGCCCGGATCACCCAGCTTCGTGCAGAGACAGAAGACCAGCTATCCAGGTTGGATGCCTACTACGAAGCCAACCACGAGACTCTTTCCAAAGAGCTGTTTCAGAAAATAACAGGAATTACCGAAACCTGAAGGGAAAGGAAGTGATTCAATGGGCACTGTCCTCTCATACAGCGGACTCTCTACCAAGATCCGTGCCATGCAAAGCAGGCTTGTGACAGATAAACAGCTGGAAGAAATCGTTCAGCTTCCCAATGTCCCCCAGGTAACAGCCTACCTGAAACGAACCCCGGAATATCAGAATATCTGGTCTGGTCTCGATGAGAATGATCTGCATCGAGGGCAGATAGAGAAACTTCTGAAGAAATCTATCTTCCGGAATTTTTCAAGACTTTACCACTTTGCAAACCAGGAACAGCGGACGTTCCTGACTCTTTACTCGAAACGCTATGAGATCCGTGTCCTGAAAGAGATTATGACGAATCTCTTCGACCACAGAGATACTGATCCCGTAGATATTTCCCCTTACCGCGATTTTTTCAGACTGCATTCCAGACTGGATATTGACAGACTTGCAGCCTGCACCAATATGGATGAATTTATCGCCACACTAAAGGGAAATGATTTCTTCATTCCTCTGTCCCAGGTCAACGAACGGGGAAATGCCACGCTTTTTGACTTCGGCATGGCACTTGATCTTTCATATTTTTCACAGATCTGGAATATGCGGAAGAAACTTTTCAAGGGCAATGATCTGGCTCAGATCACGAAAGCCTACGGCGAAAAATTTGATATGCTGAACCTGCAGTTCATCCAGCGATCCAAACGCTGTTTTCGCATGGAACCAGCCGAAATCTATGCATTGCTGATTCCCATGAACTACAAGCTTCGTAAAGAAGAGATCACCGCGCTTGTGGAAGCTCCCACATACGAAGAAGCCCAGCGTATTTTTGCCGGAACCTACTATGGTAAGAAATATGAGCAGCTGACTGCAGCCAACCTGGAGGAATTTTATAACTACATCCTCAGGAATGTGCTGGAACGGGAAGCACGCAAGGACCCTTACTCCGTAGCAGTCATTTATTCCTATTTATATCATAAAGAACATGAAGTCAACCGTCTGACCATTGCCCTTGAGTGCGTGCGCTATGGCGTGGATCCAGAACAATCCCTGCGTTATATACGCAACGGTTAATAACCAGGAGGTAGCAACGTGATTGAAAAAATGAATTTTCTGAGCATCACCGGTCCCAAAGCAGATATTGACCGGGTTGTAAACACCTACCTGTGCAAGTACGAAATCCATCTGGAAAACGCGCTCTCTGAACTGACCACAGTAGAAAGCCTGACACCTTTCCTTGAGGTCAATCCGTATAGAGATGCTCTTAATTCCATCAATACCATTTACGAAGAACTGAAAAGTCCTCCTGCTGCTTCCAACCGAAGCACTGGTATTGAAAAAGCACTTTCCACAGTGAAGGAGATCCGTGGACAATCGGAGCAACTCCAGCAGGAACAAACTGAATTAGAAGAAAAATGTTCCTCCCTGGAAGAATCCCTGCGGATCATACGTCCGTTCCGAAATATTGATTACGATATTTCCTCTATTCTGCACCTGAAATACATTCATTTTCATTTCGGACGTATTGAGAAACAGTATTACGAAAAATTCAAGAAATACATTTACGACAACCTGAACACCATCTTCCTGAAATGTGATGAAGATGACCAGTATGTCTGGGGAGTCTATTTTGTACCGAAGCATGAGGCTCACAAGATTGATGCGGCCTACTCTTCCATGCACTTTGAGAAGATCTTTGTACCGGATAATTACACCGGTACAGCCCAGCAGGCTTTTTCCAGCGTAAGCAAACAGTACGAGGATGCCTTGAAGCATCTGGAAGCCCAGAAGCAGAAACGCCAGCGTTTCCTCTCTGACAGAGCCGGAGATATTGTTTCTGCCAGAGATACACTACGTCAGTTTTCCAGAAACTTTGATGTCCGTAAGGCTGCTGCCTGCACCGGAAATCATGAGAATTTCTATATTCTCTGTGGCTGGATGACAGAAGCTGACACACGGGCTTTTCAGGCTGATATCGCATCAGATGAACGGATCTTCTGCCTGGTAGACGGCGAGGATACCACATCACCGGAACATGATCCAAACCATCAGCCGCCAACAAAGCTGAAGAACCCGAAGCTTTTCAAACCATTTGAAATGTATGTCAAGATGTACGGTCTTCCCGCTTATGGCGAGATGGACCCAACCTGGTTCGTTGCCATCACCTACTCCTTCATTTTCGGAGCCATGTTCGGTGATGCAGGACAGGGACTTCTGCTTTTTATCGGAGGTTTCCTTCTGTACAGGCTGAAGCATATCGACCTTGCCGGAATCATCAGCTGTGCCGGTGTTTTCTCAACCTTCTTCGGCCTGATGTTCGGCAGTATCTTTGGATTTGAAGATGTCATACCTGCTCTGTGGCTAAGACCTGTAGACAGTATGACGACCATACCTTTTATCGGAAAACTGAATACCGTATTTATTGTTGCCATCGGCTTTGGCATGGGAATCATCCTCCTGTGCATGATTTTCAACATCATCAATTCCCTTAAGATGCATGATGTTGAAAAAACCTGGTTCGACACCAACGCTGTGGCAGGACTTGTATTCTACGGATCTGCAGTACTTTGCATCGGACTTTTTGTTTCCGGTCATTCAGTTCCCGGCGGAGCTGTTCTTGCCATCATGTTCGGTGTTCCGCTGCTTCTGATCTTCTTCAAGGAGCCGCTTACCAACCTGGTTAAGAAAAAAGCCGAAGTTATGCCAAAAGAAAAGGGCATGTTTATCGTACAGGGTATCTTCGAACTGTTCGAGGTTATCCTGAGCTACTTTTCCAATACACTCTCCTTCGTGCGTATCGGTGCTTTTGCAGTCAGCCACGCAGCTATGATGGAGGTTGTACTTATGCTTGCAGGCGCAGAGAACGGCAGTCCGAACTGGATCGTCATTATCCTCGGAAACCTTTTCGTATGCGCTATGGAGGGCCTGATCGTAGGTATCCAGGTACTCCGTCTGGAATATTACGAAATGTTCAGCCGTTTCTACAAAGGCAGCGGACGTAAATTCGAGCCGTTCTGCTCCAGGAATAAATAATAAAACGATTACCATTTAAGTTTAAGGAGGTCATCATCATGACAGTCATTACACAGATTACAATCGCAGTTGCACTTGTACTCAGCATCATTCTTCCATTCGGTTATTATCTTCTCGGCGAAAAAAGCCGTGGCCGCTACAAAACAGCGCTTGGCGTAAACGCATTTTTCTTCTTCGGGATCATGCTTGTTGCCATCGCCGTAACATTCGCAGGCGGAGCTTCCGTACAGGCTGCAACAGGTGCTGACGCAGGCCTTGCAACAGGTATGGGCTACATCGCAGCAGCACTCGTTACCGGACTTTCCTGTATCGGTGGTGGTATTGCCGTTGCCAGTGCGGCAAGCGCAGCACTTGGAGCAATCAGTGAGGATCAGAGCATCCTTGGTAAATCCCTTATCTTCGTAGGTCTTGCCGAAGGTGTTGCTCTTTATGGACTGATCATCTCCTTCATGATCCTGGGTAAACTTTGATATGAAGATGTACCTGATCAGCGACAATATTGATACTCTGACAGGAATGAGACTGGCCGGTGTAGAAGGTGTTGTTGTCCATGAACACGATGAGCTGAAGGAAGCTCTGGAGCATACTATCGCGGACAAAGAAATCGGGATCATTCTCCTGACCGAAAAATTCGGCCGGGAATTCCCTGAGATCATCGACGATGTAAAGCTCCATCACAAAACACCTCTCATCATAGAAATTCCTGACAGACACGGTACCGGCCGCAGGCCTGATTTCATCACTTCATACGTGAATGAGGCCATCGGATTAAAATTATAGGCAGGTGATATTATGACAATCGAAGAAAAACTCACCCACTTCTATGATACCTCCGTGGAAGAAGCCCGCCACCAGGCGGAAAAAGAGGTCCAGGAGCATAAAGAATCACTGGATGCCGCAATGGAGGAACATAAAAAAATGGCTCTGGAAAACGCTGCCAGTTCCCGGAAAGCCGAGATTGCAAACGCCCGGCGTGAGATCAACAAGGCACTTTCAGCCGAACAGCTGAATATCCGCCGTGACTGGACTGCCAGACAGAGACGTTTAAAAGAGAAACTTTTTTCAGAGGTCAGAGAACAGATCCTGAAATTTATGGAATCCTCCCGTTATGAGGAATATCTTTGCAGCAAGATCGAAGAAGCCGTATGTTTTGCAGAACACGATGAGATCCAGATCTATCTTTCCAGGGAGGATGAACCCCGGCTGAAGTCACTTACGATCAAGACAGGGTTTCCGCTGAAGCTTTCCGGAAATTCCTTTATCGGCGGAATCAAAGCTGTGATCCCGGAGAAAAACATCCTCATCGACAATTCTTTTGAGGAAGGATACAATGCAGCATACAGAGATTTCAAATTCAACGGAGGTCCAGCACATGAGTAAAACAGGTATTATCTACGGTGTCAACGGTCCTGTTATCTACCTCAAGGGCGACACCGGCTTCAAGATCTCCGAGATGGTCTATGTAGGCCCTGAGAAACTTGTAGGAGAGGTCATCGGACTTAAGAAACATATGACGACTGTACAGGTTTTTGAGGAAACTACAGGACTGAAACCCGGAGAAACCGTTACCGGAACAGGAGACGCAATTTCCGTTCTCCTTGGACCGGGAATCATCCACAATATTTTTGATGGTATCCAGAGGCCTCTTGCAGAAATTGCAGAGGCCTCCGGAAAATATATTTCCCGCGGTGTCAGCGTTGATTCCCTTGACACTGAGAAAAAATGGGAAACACACATCACAGTAAAAGAAGGAGACGTGATCGGCGCAGGTACTGTGATTGCAGAGACACAGGAGACCGCCTCCATCCTTCATAAATCCATGGTTCCGCCAAACATCCCGCACGGAACCGTTATCCATGCAGTTCCGGACGGTGCTTACACTGTTCTGGAGCCTATTATCACCATCCGTCTTGATGACGGCACTGAAAAAGAGCTGGCTCTTGCCCAGAAATGGCCGATCCGTGTTCCGAGACCGACCTACAAGCGTTTCCCGGCAAGCGTTCCGCTTCTTACGGGCCAGCGAATCCTTGATACCCTTTTCCCGATTGCCAAGGGCGGCACTGCTGCTGTTCCCGGTGGATTCGGAACAGGAAAAACCATGACACAGCACCAGATCGCCAAGTGGTCTGACGCAGATATCATCATCTATATCGGCTGCGGCGAGCGTGGAAACGAGATGACACAGGTTCTCGAGGACTTCAGCAAACTGATCGACCCAAAATCCGGAAACCTGATGATGGACCGTACCACTCTGATCGCCAACACTTCAAACATGCCGGTTGCAGCCCGTGAGGCTTCTATCTATACAGGTGTCACACTTGCGGAATATTACCGCGATATGGGCTATGACGTAGCCATCATGGCAGACTCCACATCCCGATGGGCTGAGGCTCTCCGTGAGCTTTCCGGACGTCTGGAGGAGATGCCTGCAGAGGAAGGTTTCCCGGCTTACCTGGCTTCCAAGCTTTCCGCATTTTATGAGCGTGCGGGAATGATGCAGAACCTGAACGGAACAGAAGGTTCCGTATCTATTATCGGTGCAGTTTCCCCTCAGGGTGGTGACTTCTCCGAACCGGTTACACAGAATACGAAACGATTTGTCCGCTGCTTCTGGGGACTGGACAAGGCACTTGCCTATGCCCGTCACTTCCCTGCGATCCAGTGGCTTACCAGCTACAGCGAATATCTGGAAGACCTGACTCCATGGTACAGAGAGCATGTTTCCCCGAAATTCGTTTATGACAGAAACCAGATCATGGCTATCCTCAACCAGGAAAGTTCTCTCATGGAGATCGTTAAGCTTATCGGAAGCGATGTTCTTCCGGATGACCAGAAACTGACACTTGAGATTGCCAGAGTGATCCGTCTCGGATTCCTTCAGCAGAACGCTTTTCATCAGGAAGACACCAGTGTTCCTATGGAAAAACAGTTCCTGATGATGGAAACTATCCTTTATCTTTATGAGAAATGCCGTGCTCTTGTAAACCGCGGCATGCCGGTTTCCGTGCTGAAAGAGGATAAAATTTTTGAGCGTATCATTGCTATCAAATACGAGGTTCCAAATAAAGAACTGGAGCGTTTTGATGAGTATCACAAAGATATCGACCGTTTCTACGATAATGTACTGGAAAGAAACGGTTAAAGGAGGGATCAGTTTATGGCAATCGAATATCTTGGCCTGAGTGAAATAAACGGCCCTCTTGTTGTCCTTGAGGGTGTTAAGAACGCATCTTACGAGGAGATCGTGGAATTCCACATGGAGGACGGCACGCAGAAAATCGGCCGTATCGTGGAAATCTACGAGGATAAGGCTGTTATCCAGGTTTTTGAGGGAACAGATAATATGTCCCTCGGCAATACACACACACGTCTTACCGGACATCCAATGGAGATCGGGCTTTCCCCTGAAATCCTAGGACGTACCTTTAACGGTATCGGCCAGCCTATTGACGGTCTTGGCGAGATCACACCGGAAGTCAGCCTGAACATCAACGGTCTTCCGCTGAACCCGGTAACACGTGAATATCCGCGAAACTATATCAACACCGGTATCTCCGCCATTGACGGACTGACCACCCTGATCCGCGGCCAGAAGCTGCCGATCTTTTCCGGTAACGGTCTTCCTCATGACAAGCTGGCTGCACAGATCGTTCAGCAGGCTTCCCTGGGCGACGATTCTGATGAAAAATTTGCCATTGTTTTTGCAGCAATGGGCGTTAAATATGACGTAGCCGAATTCTTCCGCAGGACTTTCGAAGAAAGCGGTGCTTCCGATCACGTTGTTATGTTTTTGAACCTTGCAAATGACCCGGTTGTTGAGCGTCTTCTTACACCGAAGATCGCACTGACTGCCGCTGAGTATCTTGCTTTTGAAAAAGGCATGCACATCCTGGTTATCCTCACAGATATCACTTCTTTCTGCGAGGCCATGCGAGAAGTTTCCTCCTCCAAAGGTGAGATTCCTTCCCGAAAAGGTTATCCCGGATATCTGTACAGTGAGCTTGCTACTCTTTATGAGCGTGCAGGAATTGTCCGCGGCGGCACAGGCTCTGTAACCCAGATCCCGATCCTGACCATGCCTAATGACGATATCACGCATCCGATTCCTGACCTTACAGGATACATCACAGAGGGGCAGATCGTACTGGACCGCCAGCTTCACGGCCAGGCTATTTATCCGCCGATCAATGTTCTGCCGTCCCTCTCCCGTCTGATGAAAGATGGTATCGGTGAAGGCTTCACACGTGCTGATCATCAGGACGTTGCCAACCAGCTCTTTTCCTGCTACGCAAAGGTAGGCGACGCAAGAGCCCTGGCTTCCGTTATCGGTGAAGATGAGCTTTCTCCGCTGGATAAACAGTATCTTGTATTTGGTAAAGCATTCGAAGCTGAGTTCGTAGGACAGTCTGAGACTGAGAACCGAAGCATCATTGAGACTCTGGATAAGGGCTGGGAGCTTCTTGGACTTCTTCCAAGAGAAGAGCTCGACCGTATCGATACCAAAGTTCTGGATCAGTATTACAGAGAAACCGTCCGTTAGTGAGGTGATTTTATGGATCCGAATACCTTTCCCACCAAGGGAAATCTCATACTTGCAAAAAATTCTCTGGCTCTTTCCAGACAGGGCTATGAGCTTATGGACAAAAAGCGTAATATCCTGATCCGTGAAATGATGGAGCTTATTGACCAGGCAAAGGATATCCAGACTCAGATCGATGAAACCTTCCGCACTGCCTATGCAGCCCTGCAGAAAGCTAACATGGAGATCGGTATCGCTTTTGTAGACCAGATTTCCCATACCGTTCCTGTAGAAAATTCCATCCGGATCAAGACACGAAGCGTTATGGGTACTGAGATCCCTCTTGTGGAATATGACAAGCAGAGCAGCAATACGCCGACCTACGCCTACTACAGCACCAAGCTGTCCCTGGACGAGGCCAAGGCAGCTTTCGAACGTGTGAAAGAGCTGTCCATTCAGCTTTCCATGATCGAAAACGCAGCTATCCGGCTTGCCACCAATATCAAAAAAACCCAGAAGCGTGCCAACGCCCTGAAAAATATCACCATCCCAAGATATGAAACTCTCACCAGAGATATCACCAATGCCCTGGAGGAAAAAGAACGAGAAGAGTTTACACGTCTGAAGGTGATCAAACGAATGAAACAAAACAGTTAAAAAAATCCTCCGCAGATCTTTCCGGTTCTGCGGAGGATTTTTGATGTTATCCACACTTATCCACACCTGAAAATAACTTTTCAACACATTGAGTGTCCGTTGCATCCGGTCACTGTCCTTTTTTTACGCACATTTCCATACTTCTGGTTTCTGGTTGGACAAATACAGTGGTTTCATTAGAATTCCGTTGTTATTTTCAGATTATTTCCTTATATTTCTTTGAATTACATCTTTTTCCCGGAATATTTTATGATATTTAGAATTTAAAAATGTCAATAGTTTTACAGATTTTTTTCACAGTTTTTGCAGTTTTATCATTTTTACACAAAACATATGTTTAATTTGTTTTATGTAAATCAGGTCTTCCACATTGTTATCCTTGTGGATAATGTGGATAATTTTGTGTATAACTTGATTATTAGCCTATTTGCGGATTTTCCCCATGTGGAAAACTTTTTGGATAATTTTTCACTTATCCACCATGGTTCGACAGGCTTTGTGCATATTGCCAGAAGGGGGTTTTTTACCTAACAGCCAGTTGCTTTTTTGCGTCTACTGCAGTTTCTCCACAGGCAATGCATCCAGGCAAATCCGGATAAGAAACTACAAATCCTCGTTATTCATATATTATTCCACAAAAGTTCCAACCGCAGCCGGTGTGCGGTAATTGTAGTCGGACACTTTGATTCCTGTGGCTGCGGTGCTGGCATGGACGATTTTACCGTCTCCGATATAGAGAGCTACGTGGTCGATTCCACCGTCGCCGTAGAATACCAGATCACCTACCTCGATATCTTCAGCGGATTTCTTCTGGGATGCTGCACACTGAGCTGCTGCCACACGGGGAAGCTCATAACCGAACTGTGCAAAAACAGACATCACGAACCCGGAACAGTCCGCACCATTTGTCAGGCTTGTACCGCCGTAAACATACGGATTCCCTACAAACTGCAGTGCAAAATCCGCAACTTCCTGACGCCTGGCCATACGTGCCTCCTCAGCCTTACGTGCTGCCTCTTCAGCTGCCTTACGCTCTTCTTCCGCTTTACGGGCAGCTTCCGCTGCTGCTTCTGCTTCCAGTCTCTTCTGTGCGATCTCCTCAGCCTCTGCTTTCGCTTCCTGATATTCTGCCACATCAGAAACAGTCTTGTCTGCCAGAGCGTTTGCAAGAGCGGAGATGGAATCCGTCCCGTCCGAGAAATCTTCCTCAATGGAAAGTTCCTCCACCTCGCCATCTGTCACAGCACTTACATCTGTATCTGCAAAAACTGTACACGGAACAGATCCGGCGATCACAACACTCATGACAACAGCAGCAATTTTTTTATAAAACATAAAAACTCCTCTCAGAAAATCTGCAACTCTCCTCCGGTCCATCTTAATAGTTTGTCTGTTGCATCTGTTAGTATCTTCATTTGTTACAATTTTGTTAAATTTGTTACACAAGTGTGTATCCTAACATATAATCTGCCCCCTGTCAAACCTTTTCACGAAAACTTCACAGCCTTTTCATTCAAATTCACGCAGATATTTGCAATCTGCATTCCACTTTTCCCGTACATAAATACTCCCTCCACAATTTATCATATCAAAAAAGAGAACACCTCCACAGCCTCTAACAGCTGTTGAAAATGCTCTCCATATCGTGCATACATATGTTCCGACGGATAAAATTATCCGCATTCCATTACCACATCAGATATAACTCATAAATCCCTTACCAATAACCTCACTGCTCTTAGTTACCATCAGAAATGCCTGCGGATCTACCTCATCAATAAACCTCTGCAGCAACACCGCCTGCTTTACGTCAACCACAGTCAGGATGATCTTTTTATCCTTATGGGTATAAACACCCTCTCCATGATAAATCGTAGCACTTCTGTTCAGATCCTTCATGATAAAATCGGAAATTTCCTCCGGTTTGCTGGAAATGATAGTGAAATATTTGTTCAGCTTCATCCTCTCAATAGACTTATCGATCAGCAACGTCTTGGCCATAAGACCCAGCACAGAGCAGAGGCCTGTGGTAATATCAAATACCATAAAGGAAACAACAACGATGAAACAGTCTACAAGAAACAGTGCACCCGAAATATTCATCGTAGAATACTTTTTAATGATCATCGCAACAATATCCGTACCGCCGCCTGAGGCATTCTCAAAAAACAGGATCGCAGCAGCCAGTGCCGGAAGGATGATCGCGAAGCACAGCTCCAGCATAATGTTCCCTGTGAGTGCTTTTTCCATAGGAAAAACCTTCTCGAATACATTCAGGAGCAGAGAAGATACAACTGTAACATAAGCTGTCTTTATGCCAAAATCTTTTCCCAGGATCATAAACCCGATCACCAACAAAATAAGATTGATCACCAGGTTGATCTGCGCAGATGTCATCGGAATAAAATGCGAGAATACGACTGCCATACCCGAAACTCCTCCGAAAGAAAAGTTGTTCGGGAATTTGAATACATAGATTCCCACATCCATCAGAATAACTGCAAATGTGATAACTATATATTCCATCACCCTCTTAGGTACTAAATTTTTCATATAAAAAATTCCCTCCTGATTCCCTCAAAAAATTTTCACCGGAAACTACCGATCAAAACCGGCACTCCCCTCATCTTCTCTGTTAATCATACCTTATATCACCGAAAATGAAAATAAAAAAAGACAGAGAAAATATATTTCCCTGTCCCGTATATCAGCGATCACGATCACCCACAGCTTACAGCCCGAAAAACCTCTCAAGAAATTCCGCCACACCATCATGATCATTATCTCCGGTCACCTCATTAGCGGCATCCTTTACATACTGTTTGGAATTACCCATAGCGACTCCGATGCCTGCGCCTTCCAGCATTTCCAGATCATTTTCATTATCACCAAAAGCGATCACATGCATCCGGTCAATGCCAAGCTTTGTGCGCAGCATGGCAAGACCAACTCCTTTGTCCACCCCTGCTGCGTTGAACTCTGCGTTACCGCTGATGGAAGTAGTGACAGCCACATCATCCAGATCCTTCCATTTTTCACGGAGAGCTCTGCTATCTTCGAGGTTTTCAAAATAGATGTTTATCTTTTCTGCCTGATCCAGAAGCTCCGTCTGCCTGTAAAAATCCTTTACAAATTCATGTCTGCTGAGGAAATAATCTACGAAGGTTTTTTCCAGAAAATCTTTATCTGCTACTGAGGCCACATAATCTCTGGCATCTGCATCGGAATATGCAACTCCGTTGGCATAAGCTTCCGCGATCCAGCCTTTTACTCCGCTGTCCTCCACATCCTTCAGGATTCCCCGTACCATTCCTTTGGACATTGTTTTGCGCCAGATCATCTCATTTTTATCGTAGTCCCAGACAACACAGCCATTTTCCACAATTCCCCATTTCACTCCACGGAGCACGGAAAACTCCTGGGGGATCAGCTCCCTTGTTCTTCCGGTTGCCGGTACCACATAATGTCCGTCATCGATCAGACGCTGCAAAACATTTCTGTTTCTCCCGGAAATCTTATTCTCGCTGTTCAGAAGTGTTCCGTCCATATCTACTGCAATGATGTATTTTTCCATAATTTCCTCCTGTTTGTCCGTCTGTGTTCCTATGAGCAAAAAGCGCATCTGCACTGCGCCCGGATAGCCTTCGGCAGTACAGATACGCACAAAAACTCATACCTGCAGTCTGTAAAGCGGATATTTTTTCCGCTTTGCTGCGTAAATAACAGTTCAGGAATTCAGCGGATTCTCATCATAAATGCCTCGTACGGTCTCAAGTTTTCTTTGATTCCTGTTCTGTCTTTGTAGTTTGCAATTTTAATATCCTCTTTATCGGATACATATTCTGTAAGGTCTTCTGTACTTACTGTATCCTCAGAAAGATTTGCCACAACGATCCACTGCTCTTTCTCTGAAGTTCTCAGGTAGGCAAATACCTTCTCATCTTCCGGAAGAAGAAGCTGATAGTCGCCTTCTGTGAGAAGTTCCTCTTCATGACGCAGACGGATCAGATCCTTATAATAATAAAACACGGAGTCATTTTTTTCCAGAGCTTTTTTTACATTGATCTCCTGATAGCGGCCGGAAATACGGAACCAGGGTTTTCCGGTTGTGAATCCTGCGTTCTCGCTGTCATCCCACTGCATTGGTACTCTGGCATTGTCACGGCTCTTGTTCCATACAGCCTTGCGGAAATCGTCCTCGGTGATGGTTTTGTTCTTAATTACAAGATCCTGATATGCGTTGCGCACCTCAATATCCTCGTACTCGTCCAGAGGGAAGTGTACGTTTGTCATACCGATCTCCTCGCCCTGATATATATACGGTGTTCCCTGCATGCCGTGAAGAACTGTTGCGTAAGCTTTTGCACACTCCTCGCGATAAGTGGTATCATTTCCCCATCTGGAAATCACACGCGGCTGATCATGGTTCTCAAAGTACAGAGCATTCCATCCTTTATTATAAAGCTTGTTCTGCCACTCAGTCATAACCCGTTTCAGCTCACGGAGATCAAAAGGCTTCAGTGCCCATTTACGGTTTACAGATCCCGGGATACGGTCGATATTCATATGCTCAAAAGTGAAGAGCATGTTCAGCTCCTCACGCTCCGGATCTGTAAACAGTCTTGCAACCTCCGGTGTGGAGCCCGGTGCCTCACCTACTGTCATACAGTCATATTTTGAAAGCACTTCCCGGTTCATCTCATGGATAAACTCATGAAGTCTTGGTCCGTTGCTGTGATATTTTCCTGTATAATACTTGCGGTCATCCGTTTTCGGGTAATCCGGGAAGGACTGATCCTTGGAGATAGATGCGATCACATCCATGCGCCATCCGTCAGCACCTTTGTCCATCCAGAACTTCATCAGATCATAAATCTCCTGGCGGACTTTTTCATTCTCCCAGTTAAGATCCGGCTGTTTTTTGCTGTAAAAATGAAGATAATACTGACCACGCTCCTCGTCATATTCCCAGGCGCTTCCGCAGAAGCTGGAACCCCAGTTGTTCGGTTCACTGCCGTCTGCTTTCGGATCTTTCCAGATGTAATAATCACTGTAGTCGTTGTCTTTGGATTTCCGGCTTTCCACAAACCAGGCATGCTCATCAGATGTATGGTTTACTACAAGATCCAGAACGATTTTGATGCCATGCTCGTGAGCTTTTCTGATCAGCTCATCCATGTCCTCATTGCTTCCGAAGCCTGCATAAATTTTCCGGTAATCACTGATATCGTAACCATTGTCGTCCTGTGGGGAGTCAAATACAGGACTGAGCCAGAGCACATCGATCCCAAGGTTCTGAAGGTAGGGGAGTTTTTCAATAATACCTCTGAGATCGCCGAAGCCGTCTCCATTGGAGTCCTTGAAGCTTCTTGGATAAATCTGATATACAACGGAATTCTTCCACCAATCTTTCATGTTCTGTGTCTCCTTTATTCAAAATATCTTATTTCAGGCTTTTTTATAGGCGGACCAACTGGGGTCCGCCTTTTCATAATTCTGGTCTTTATTCCTTCTCCTTAAGGTTTATGCAATTCCGAAAAGAGAGAGAAGGATACTCAGGATAATGACACCTATGATCAGAACTGTGATACTGATGTTTTTCTTTTTCAGCAGATAGTAGCACAGAAGAGTCAGTCCAAGAGGAACGATGCCGACAAAGATCTGATCCAGCATACTCTGGAGGTTCAGAACAGACTCACCCTTCATGGTGAGTTCATAAGTGGATTTAAAGGTTACCATGCTGGCAGTCATACCACCAACCATGATAAGACCTACAATGCTGGCAGCCTTTGTCAGAATGTTCATAAGACCGCTTGCATAAACCTTCTGGATGTATTCGGAACCAAGCTTGTAACCCAGGAATGTACCGTAATATTTTACAAAAATAGACGGAATGTTAAAAAGAAGCAGGAACACGATAGGTGCCAGAACATTTCCGGATGCTCCAAGTCCTACTGCGATTCCGGCTGCAATTACACGGAGAACACCCCAGAAAATGGAATCACCGATACCGGCCAGAGGTCCCATCAGGGAAGATTTCACCGCATTGATGGAGCTTGCGTCAAAATCCTTCTGCTCGCTGTTTTTCTTCTCCATGGATGCCACAAGACCCATGATGAAAGTGGAACAGGTGATGGTTGTATTGAAGTAAGACATACTTCTTGTGAGGGCAGCTTTTTTGCCTTCCTCATCGTTTTTGTAAAATTTGTTGATAAATGGCATCAGGGAATAACAGAAGCCGGATGCTCCCTGTTTTGCCGGGCTTACTGCCGCATACAGAGTGAAGGAACGCCAGAAAGCTTTTCTCAGCATTTTTCTTTCATCTGCAGGAATAGATTTTGTTAAATTACTCATGAGAAAAATTCCTCCTCTTCTTCATCAAGATATTCTTCAGAGTCTCCAGACGGTGAAACAGCTACTCTCTGTGCAGAAAGCTGGTTAAGCTTATAATCATTCATTCCAACAGAGATGGCGATAATTACTCCGATCACTGCAAGAGCGATAAGCGGAAGGTTTAAGTATGCTGCCAGGACAAATCCCAGGAAATAGAACATGCAGATTTTGTTGTCCCAGAGCATTTTCATCAGCATCGCCATACCTACTGCCGGAAGAAGTCCTCCGCAGACTGTCAGACCGTTCATAACAACATCCGGGATGGCATCCAGAAGTGCACTGACTGCATCAGATCCAAAGAGGATCCCGAAGAATGCGAACAGTGAATATAATACCCAGTTCACAGCCCAGAGTCCGTAATGGAGAGCGATGATCTGTTTCTCCTTGCCCTCTGCTGCCAGACGGTCGAAGGTTTTTGCAAACATACCTACAATGAAAATATAGAGAACTGTCTTAATCTGAAGACCAAGGATACCGATCGGAAGTGCCAGTGTCAGAGCAACCTCAGATCCTTTGCCAAGCATGATAGCAAAAGCGGTTCCTACTGCTGTGGCGATTCCGGGTTCTGCCGCGGAGGCACCGCCAATGTTTACAACTCCCATGAATACGGCTTCCAGTGAAGCTCCGATGATAACTCCTGTGTGAAGATCTCCAAGGAACAGACCTACCAGAGGTCCGATGACGATCGGACGGTTCAGCATGGTAAATCCGATCAGCTCTGCACCGCCGACACAGATGAATACGGCAAGTGCTACAAGAAATGCGTTTAACATTTTTCCTTCCTCCCTTTTTTGTTACGTTTTATTCATTCTGTGGACATTCACATTCCACAGTTTATATATGTCAGTTTAATTTATCCAGCACATCCTTCACAAGCTTCTGCTCGTCATTCGGAACCTGCTGCATACATGCCTTCGGATCAAGAGCTACCAGCTCTTTTAATGCCTGCTGCTCTGCGTCTGTCAGCATGATAGTTGGTGTGAGGACAAGCTTCTCGGAAACATCGATTCCATCAAAACGTCCCGTATTTCCTACGTTAAGAAATCCTATCTCGCCAACATTCTTTCTTATTTTCAGGGCATCTTTTACAGTTCTTGTAAGAACCAGGATACGCATTTTGGATGCCTTCGGATTGTTTAAGATACGAATGGCTTCGTCCACCGGTTTGATCAGAGATTTAATCCCTCCCGGTACTGCCATTTTCAGTGCCATCTTCTGGGTGTTATCGTTGGCCGCCTCATCGTTGGCAACTACGATTCCCTGTACTGCCAGCTGCTTGGTCCAGGTCATGGCAACCTGACCGTGAATCAGACGGTCATCTACACGAAGTGCTGTGATCTTCGCTGTGGAATTATCGTAGGACTGTGGATCTGGTGCTTTCTTTGCGCTCTCCTGTACGGCGTTTTCTGCAGTCGGTGCATTATTTTCTGCAATGCTGTCTTTAGATGCAGCTTTCTTTCCGCCGCCAAGGTTTACCACCTGAAGCTCTTCTCTGGCATCATCGATAAATTCCTGGATCTCTTCCTCTGTCACATCATCGTCAGCCATCATTACCTGCATCAAAACAGGAAGGTTGGTTCCTGTGATAAGTGTAACATTCTCCTTCTGGCTATATCCCAGTAGCTTCTGATTAACGCTTCCGCCCATCAGGTCTGTGAAAACGAAAATCCTGTCATTTTCGTGCTGTGCGAAATATTCCTCAAACTTTTTCTCCACATTATCTTCCGGTGTTACATAAGCATCGATAGTTGTGATCTCAGCCATTTTTCCCACGATCAGCTCTGCTGTATAACGGATACCGGAGGCCATCTTTCCATGTGTGGCGATCAGAATCTGTTTCATCTGGTATTCACTCCTTCTATACTGTTTCCCTGTTAGTTATGTACATAACCTTTGTGCTCACACTATAGCATTAAAGGCTGCATATGTAAATAGGTTATGTACATAACCATTCATTGTGACAAGTTTAAAATTATGGTTTTGTGCAGAATTTACATAAATATATGCTGCAAAAAAGCCGAAATACTCTGGCTGCCATATGTTGACAGTTCCGTATATTTCGGCTTTTAACATCGTTATATCCCAGATTTTCCGTATTGAAAATCCCTTCCTGCTGTATTCTGCATCTCTGCAGTAACACTTTATTTTCTATTTTTTCTCATCCTGACGCTGCACTGACTTTCTTGAAATCAGTGTAACCGGAAGCCTGATCTCATTTTCCCGCTCTTTATCCTCACCATTGATTCTCTCCATCAGAATTTCTACAGCGAGAGATGCTTTCTGCTCCACATTCTGACTGACTGTAGTAAGTCGTGGCACAGAAAACTCTGCATAACTTATGTTATCATATCCTGCAATTCCAATCTCCTCCGGAATCTTCACACCTCTGCTGCTGAAAAAACTGATCGCTTCCAGAGCATAGAGATCTGAAAGGAAGAACAATGCAGTCTTCGGTTTTTTTCGCTGAATCAGCCATGCGTAGCTTTCTTTTCGCTTTGCGTAATTCATACCCAGTGCAGTAAACTGTACCTTCTGCTTCTTTCCTGCGAATTCCCTTGCTGCTCTCTGCGCTCCCATATAACGGAGATGGTCAACACCATTATCACGTCCTGCACAGACCTGGATATGTTCATAGCCGCATTCCAAAAGATATTTTGTCATAAGGTATCCGCCGCTCTCATCATCCAGTCCGATATTCAGGACATGACTCTCCTGACCGGCATCCAGTTCTCCGTAAGCATCAATGGAAACAATCGGCTTGTTGATCAGCTGATAGATTTTTTCACAATTGCTTTTGCTGAAGGAAATAGCAATGACTCCGTCCACATCCCAGCCCATAACCATCTGGAAGATCTTGTCCGTATCTTTTGCTGAATAAAGCATCAGATAGTAACCCAGCTCCTGCACATATTTTTCAATAAAACCGATAATTTTTCCATAAAAAGGATCTCCGATGATGGAATCCCTGAAGTCTTTATGATAGTTGATCACAACTGCGATCAACTGGGATTTCTCCTTATTCAGTACTCTCAGTCCCATTTTCTGTACATATCCCATTTCACGGATAAGATTCTCGATTTTCTGAATGTTGGCAGGAGATACTTTTTTGGTTTTTCCATGTATGACGTTGGAGACAGTCGTTGTACTTACGCCTGCTCTCTGCGCGATTTCTTTAATGGTTGCCATTGTCTTTCCTCCAGAGATATTTCTGTGCGGAAGCCACTGCATTGGCTCCGTCTGAAACAGCAGTTACCACCTGTCTGAGTGCCTTGGTACGGATATCCCCCGCTGCAAAAACGCCTGCTGCACTGGTAATTCCTTCCTCCCCTGCACAGATATATCCGTTCTCATCAAGCTCCAGCTGAGCTTTCACAAATGTCGTGTTCGGAACAATTCCCACTGCAATAAAAACGCCGTCTGTATCCAGTTCGCGTTCTTCCCCTGTTTTTACATTTCGGATCTTAATGCCTGTCACTTCATCCTGCCCCAGGATTTCCAGCGGAACACTGTCCCATACCATTTCAATATTTTCACAGTCAAAAATCTTCTCCTGGATCGCCTTGTCTGCACGAAGTTCATCCCGGCGGTGAACAAGATATACTTTTTTGCAAAGTCCGGAAAGAAAAACCGCATCCTCTGCTGCCGCATTTCCGCCACCAACTACCACGACTGTTCTGTCTTTATAAAAAGCTCCGTCACAGGTTGCACAATAGGAAACTCCAAGTCCTCCCAGGTCATCTTCTCCCGGAATGTCCAGCTTCCGGTGCTCTGCGCCAAATGCAAGGATGATGGTTCTGGCCTGATATTCGTTCTTTTTTGTGTGGATCGTCTTGATATCTCCTGAAATATTTTCCAGAGAAAGGAGCTTCTCACGCTTCGGCTCCAGTCCCAGTTTACGGGCATGTTCCCCAAAGGCCTCGCCCAGATCCATCCCTGAGATTCCCGGCATTCCGGGGTAATTATCTACTTCATAAGTAGCCGTGATCTGACCGCCCGGTGCAAAATTTTTATCGATCCATATTGTATTTAATCTGGCACGTGACGCATAGATCGCCGCTGTGATCCCTGCAGGACCCCCGCCCAGAATTGCAAGATCATAGATATCGCTCATACTTTTTCTCCATTTATAATACATAATTTCCGTTCACATAATATCATAGATTCCGTATTTTTCCAATATGATAGTACAAAGCCAAATGCAGGAAGGACTTTCTATGCCTTTTAAGATCCTGAAGAAAAAATCTTCTTTTTTTATTGCCTGCGGTCTTATTTTTACTTTTATTATCGGCATAGCTGCCGGATATTTTTCTGCTCATGGAATTACAGAAAACGGAAAATTCGAGGCTTTTACCCAGGAGGTTTTCCGAAACGAAGTTTCCGGCAGTTCTCTTACTCTTCATTATTCCCTGGCTCATCCGGAAAAGCAGGGAATCCGGCGAAAAACAGCTTCTCTTGGCACGGTTCCCACAGATATGCAAAACACCTACAAGGTCTGTCAGCAGTACGAGGATAAGCTGAAAGCATTCCGCTACAGTCATCTTTCCACGGAAAATCAGATGACTCTCGATTCCATGCTTCTCTATTATCACACAGAAAAATCTCTTGGCGATAATTACCTTCTCCAAGAGCCTCTTGGACCAAGTCTGGGAATCCAGGCACAGCTACCGGTTCTTCTGGCTGAATATGCTTTTTATGAGGATCGGGATATCTCTGATTATCTGAATCTTCTGACTACCATACGTCCGTACTTTCAGAGTATTATAAAATTTGAGCAGAAGAAATCTCAGGCCGGTTTCTTTATGAGTGATGCCACGCTGGATCGGATTCTTGCACAGTGCAGTGCTTTTATCCGGAATCCGGATGAAAATTATATGCTGGATATTTTCCGCACAAAAATTTCAGACTACGGAAAACTTTCCGGTTCAGAACAGCAGACTCTGATTCTTACTCATCAGAATCTTATGAAAACGGAAGTGATTCCTGCCTATCAGGAGCTTATGACAGGTCTGGAAGCTCTGCGGGGCACTGGAAAAAATCCTCGCGGCCTGGCGTATTTTAAAGGTGGTAAAGCGTACTATCTTTATCTTCTGCAAAGCCAGACCGGTACTTATGTTCCTGTGAAAGAGATCGAAAAACGGCTTTCCAGGCAGCTTTCCAGTGAAATTGGTATTGTTGGAAATATGCTTCGCCAGAATCCGGAACTTCTTACTACACTTAATAAAGGAATTTCTTTTACAGAAATAAGACCAGCTCAGATGCTTTCTTCCCTGCAGAAAAAAATCAGCTCAGATTTTCCTCCACTGGAGGATGTTTCTTTTGAACTTAAAACTGTGCATGACTCCATGAAAGATTATCTGAGTCCTGCTTTTTATCTCACACCGCCTATGGATACGGGTACTCCTAATGTGATCTACATAAATCCGTCCGCAAATTATCAGGGTCTGGAGCTTTTTACCACTCTGGCTCATGAAGGATTCCCGGGTCATCTTTATCAGACAGTTAGTTTTGAACGCCAGAATCCGTCTGGAATCCGAAATCTTCTGGATACTTCCGGGTTTGCGGAAGGGTGGGCTACTTATGTGGAGCCCTTTGCCTATGAATATGCAGCTGATTATATCCTGGATTCTTCTGCCTCTGATCTTGCACGTCTTTCATGGCTGAACCGCAGTATTAACCTATGTATGTACTCTCTTCTGGATATTGAGATCCATTATAATGGATGGAATCAGGCTGAAGCTGCCAGTTTTCTGAAAGCCTTTGGCATTGAGGATAGCACGGTTATCTCGGAAATTTACCAGTACATTCTGGAGACTCCTGGAAATTATTTGAAATATTACTGGGGATATTTAAGTCTTCTGGATCTGCGCACAACCGAACAAAAACGACTTGGACAGGATTTCGATATGAAAGACTTTCACCGCAGAGTGCTGAAGATCGGAGGGATGCAGTTTCCGGTGCTGGAGAAGTATATTGATATGATTGAGTAAATAAAAATCCCTGTCTGAAAATACTCCTTACATTTTGTGTAGTAAATATTTTCAGACAGAGATAAACATCACAGCCCTGCAAAAAACAATTCATAAAAATCATCTTCACCTTCAAGCATCGGTGAATTCTCCCCGCCGCCATTTGTACTTCGTTTCATAGCTGCATAGAATTCTTCGCCTGCTGCAATAAGATCCATCTCATAAACCGGAACGCCCAGCTCCCGGCACTTTTTGCAGAAAGCTGCCAGAGGTTTTTTCTCCTCACGTGTTGCCAGCAGTTCTTCACGAAGTGCCGGATCTCTCCTGGCTTTTTCTTTCAGATTATCAAGCATTTCTACTACTTCCATCAGGCATTCTCTCCTTTCAGACTCTTCCTGAACAGTTCATCCAGTTCAGGGATTTCCCTCTTCAGTGATACCAGTTTTCCGTCTTTTGTAAAGCAATGCTTCGAGGAGGCTACCGTACAGCTCTCATTTCTCGTTGCATTATAAAATTCATACTCCAGCTCCAGAACTGCACCATTGTACTTTTTCACAGAAACTGTGATCTCCACTTCATCATCAAACAGAACCGGCTTCTTATAAGAAACTGAAACTCCGGCTACAGGAGAAACGATTCCCCGTTTCTCAACCTCACCATAGCCAAATCCCATCTCTCCCATAAACGCAATCCGGGCTTCCTCCATCCATTTAATATAATTGGAATGATGGATGATTCCCATCTGATCCGTTTCATGATACTGTGCTTTACGTTTATAAACACTCATTTTTATACTCCTCTTTAAAACAAAAAGTCTCAACACAAACCAACATCTCTCCCCTCTTCCCACCCCCTGAAAAATCTGCTATAATAAATTTTACAGCAAAAAATCCATATTTTAAAGAAAGTCAAGGTAAATCATAAATGAAATTTCCACCGAACTTCAACAATCCCTTTAAAAGGGAAAATCTTCCGGAGAGGCTTCAGAATTTCCGGGAGGCGCGTGAAAACAGGAAAGCTGTTAAGCGAAATTTTAAAGAAAACATTCCGCTGAACTTCCGTGAGCGCAGCAATGCCCGGACAAGTCTTCTGGCTTCTGTTGCTGTCCTGGCCATTCTGGTCATTTTGTTTAACCAGCTGGATTACCGTCTGATCCGAAAACCAGCTATAGATGCCCAGAAAAAGGCTGTCACAGCAAAAGAAAAACAGGAGACAGAAGCTGCTACCGGCGATGTAACAACAGCATCTGTCATTGCAGTTGGCGATAATCTTTATCATCAGAGTCTTATTGATGCAGGCGTTTCCGAAGACGGAACCTGGAATTATGATAAAATCTATACCCACATCACAGATGCCATCAAAGATGCCGATATCAGGATGATCGATCAGGAAACTGTATTTACAACCGATCACGACAATGTAAGCTCCTACCCGTCTTTTGCAACACCAACGGAAGTAGGCGATGCCATCATAAAGGCCGGATTTAACGTAGTCGAATCTGCCAACAATCATATTGATGACTTCGGTGAAGAATTTCTCACAGACACTCTGAATTTCTGGAAAACAAATTATCCGGATGTCACGCTTATTGGAATCCATGATTCCCAGGAGGATGCCGATACTGTCAAGATCCGCGAAGTAAACGGCATCAAGATCGCATTTTTGGATTACACCTACGGTACTAACGTAGGCGGCATCGAAGGAAAAGACTATATGATCGATATGATCCGCAAGGATAAGATCACCACCATGATCCAGAAAGCCAAACAGCAGGCAGACTGCATCATCTTCGTTGCACACTGGGGAACAGAAGATGAAACCATGCCAAATGAATATGAGAAACAGTGGGCTGCATACCTTATGGAACAGGGAGTAAACGTCATCATTGGCGGTCACCCCCATGTACTCCAGCCATACGGCCGCCTTACCGATGATAAAGGAAATGAGACTGTTGTCTTTTATTCCCTTGGAAACTTTGTATCTACACAGCAGAAGCTGGAAGAGCTTCTTGGCGGAATGGCAAAATTCACCATCCAGAAAACTGCGAAGGACGGCAAGACCTCTGTTAAGATCCTTACACCAACAGTAGAGCCTCTGGTAATGCACTATAACAGTGATTCCGGTGAATTCGGTCCTTACATGCTTTCTGATTACACAGAAGAACTTGCTTCCCAGAACGGTGTACAGAAATACATTGGTGATGGTGTATTCACACTGGATAACCTGAAAAAGAAATTCAATGAGATCATGTCCATGAACGTAACTCCATCCACAGGAACCAATCTTCTTGACGTAACCATTAATACAGATCTGAACATGATCGACTCATCAGGAAACGTGGTAGAAGATACTGCTTCCATCACTGCTGAACAATATTACGCAGACAAAGGCATTGACATCACTTCCGAATCCTTCAATACTGCAGACAATAGTTCTGGCAGTGCAGAAGGCTCCTCCGATGACAGTTCTGACGATGGTTCTGATGACGGATCATATGATGACAGTTCTTACGACGACGGTTCTTACGATGACAGCTATTATGATGATAGCGAAGAATAATCCTTTACCAGGTAAAAAACTAATCAATTCTTAATAAAAACGCCGGGAACCGGAGAAATCTGAATTTACTGCTTTCAGTTTTCTCTGTTCCCGGTATTTTATTATCATATTCAGCTCTGTTGATCCTATCGGCAAATTAACTCCATACTGAACACTGACGCACACGCAGTTCCCCTTTACAGGGTTTCACTGTATTGTCAGAAAGCATTTGTCAGCCAATAATTTATCAATATGTAAATACGCCAATTCCATACGGCTCCAGCGGATATGCAAAGGAGAATTCGCGGTTGTCGCAGTTTTTCTTCTCAGCCTTGAATGCCTTGCCTTTCTCCAGAAGTCCCTGCTCATTAAGGACCAGTTTGTACTGTTTTTTCTTCGGTACCCCTACACGGTAATCCGGGCGTGCCACCGGTGTGAAGTTGCATACGACCAGAATATTATTGCGGCCTGTCGGAGATTTACGGATAAAGCTGAAAATGCTTCTGTCACCGTCATTGGCATTGATCCACTCAAATGCTGACGGATCATTATCTGATCCGTAAAGTGCCGGATACTTCTTATACAGATGGAGAAGATCACTGACATACTGCTGCAGCTTCTGATGATTCTCCTCTCCAAGAAGATACCAGTCAAGCTCTCTCGCTTCACTCCACTCGCGCAGCTGACCGAAATCCTGTCCCATAAAAAGAAGCTTCTTGCCGGGGTGGCCAAACATGAATGTATAACCTGCTTTCAGGTTCTTGAATTTATCATCCAGTTCTCCCGGCATTTTCTCAAGCATAGAGCATTTCAGATGTACAACCTCATCGTGGGAAAGAACAAGAACATACTTCTCACTGTAGGCATATGTCATAGAAAAAGTCATTTTATTGTGGTTAAATTTACGGAAATACGGATCCAGCTTCATATATTCCAGGAAGTCGTTCATCCATCCCATATTCCATTTCAGGGAAAATCCAAGTCCGTCATCCTCAGCCTTGCCTGTTACCATTGGCCATGCTGTGGACTCCTCTGCGATCATCACAGTTCCATGGTTTCTTCCAAGCACAACTGTATTCAGGTGTTTAAAGAATTCAATAGCTTCAAGATTCTTGTTGCCGCCGAATTTATTGGCAACCCATTCTCCATCCTTCTTACCATAATCAAGATAAAGCATAGAAGCAACTGCATCCACACGAAGACCGTCAACATGGCACTCCTCCACCCAGTAAAGGGCATTAGCGATCAGGAAATTCTTGACCTCAGGACGACCATAATTATAAATCTTGGTTCCCCAGTCCGGATGCTCACCCTGTCTCGGATCTGCATGTTCATATACAGCTGTTCCGTCAAAATTGGCAAGTCCATGGGCATCTTTCGGGAAGTGGGCAGGTACCCAGTCAAGGATAACGCCTATCTTCTGACGGTGAAGATAATCAACAAGATATTTGAAATCCTGCGGAGTTCCATAACGGGATGTCGGTGCATAATAGCCGGTTACCTGATATCCCCAGGAACCGTCAAAAGGATGTTCGGCAATACCCATAAGCTCAACATGTGTATACCCCATCTTCTTAACATATTGGGCAAGCTTCGGTGCCAGCTCTTTGTAGGAATAGAAACCATCTTCATCCTGCTCTGACTGCGGATGTTTCATCCAGGAACCCGGATGTACCTCATAAATGGACATGGCACTTGTATCCGGATCAAAATTCTCACGGTTCTTCATCCAGGTAACATCTTTCCATTTATAGTTGGTAATATCTGTGATCCGGGATGCAGTTCCTGGACGCAGCTCAGCTTCATTGGCATACGGGTCTGCCTTGTAAAGCTCTTCACCATGAGCTCCCGTAATGTAAAATTTATACAGTTGTCCGATCTTGGCTCCAGGTATAAATGTCTCATAAACACCAATCGTTCCAACTTTCTTCATAGGATTCTTCTCATTATTCCATCCGTTGAATTCACCTATAACAGAAACCGCCTGCGCATTCGGCGCCCACACTGCGAAATAAACTCCTTTTTTCCGGTTCTGCGTATCCGGATGAGCCCCCAGTTTTCTGTAAATATCATAATGCGTGCCTTGACCAAAAAGATACTGGTCAAGCTCCGTAAACTGCAATTTCTTTCCCATTTTCAGGTACCTCCCTTTATAGTTCTGCCACCGTTCATTCCCCAATTATTAGTGGAGTTTTTTATTCTATAATTATACCAATCCCTATATTTTCAGTCAAGGAAAAACCCCCTCCATCCGATATGTGTCTATTATCCGACAGTGTCGGATAAAGTCAAAAAAGAGACCTGGATGACACGCATTTTGTCACCCGGATCTCTTTGGTTAATCTCACATATTATTTAGTATTCTTCACTTCCGTCATCGTAGGAACCGTCTTCGGAACCATCAGAATAATCACTGCCATCACTGCTTCCATCGGAATATCCGTCAGATCCGTCGCCGCTTCCGTCAGAACTGCTGTCGGAAGATCCGTCAGATCCATCACTCACATCTGCTCCATCTGCCGCGCTGCTGTCCTCAGAAGAATCACTGCCATCAGAGGAGGCATCGGAATTTCCGGCATATCCTGCAACACGACCGGCCTGAAGGGAGCTGTCCCAGAAATCAGAATAGGAAGCACTCTGTAAAGTAACATCCTTAGCCTCTGCAAGCTCACTGACTGTCACGAGTTTATATCCTTCATTGATCAACTCAGGGATCAGTTTCTCTGTGGCACATTTCACAGATGGCTCATGAATATCATGCATCAGGATAATGGAACCGTCTCCCAGTCCGCTGTCATTCATGATTTCATTATAGTCTGCATCTGCGTCCATCAGCTTCCAGTCAAGAGAATCTGTAGACCACATAAAGAATGGCTTGTCTACTGCTGTCATCTGCTCCTCTGTGATGGCACCATATGGTGCACGGCAGACAGTTGCAGCCTGTCCGCAGGCTTTCACAAGAGCATCATCTGTCTTCTGGAACTCCTGTAAAACAGAATCCAGATCCATGTTCGGAAGTGTCTGGGAAGGATGATCCCAGGTATGGTTTCCGATCTCGCATCCAAGCTTAAGCATTCTCTGTACTGTGGATTCACGACCTTCCACATTCTGTCCCAGCATAAAGAAAGTAACATGAATATTATATTTCTCAACAGTATCAAGAAGAGTCTCTGTGTACTCTCCCGGGCCATCATCAAAGGTCAGTGCGATCATCGGACGCTTTTTGGAAGGATCATAGGAACCATCCTCATTGAAATAGTAATCCTTCACACCTTTCTCAACCCAGCCTGTCTGCATGTATCCATTCTCATCAAAACTGTATGTAGTTCCGTCAATCTCTGCAAAGCCATTGATATAATATGTACCATCCGGATTCTGATACCATTTACCGTTGGAACCCTCATGCCAGCCTGGTGTCATAACAGAAAGCCTGTCTCCTGCTGCTGTACCTTTTACCGGCATTACTGTAGCATCTGTACTGCTGTTGTCCGATGATGATTCAGATGAATCAGCTGTATCTGCCGATGCAGTGCCATCCCCGGTGCTGTTATCTGATGAAGCTCCCGAGGCATTCGCCTGTACATTCACTGTCTCCGCCTCTTTATTACTTCCACCGCCTACGCGATTCGCAATCGGAAGAATTACGCCTCTGACAACAAAAATAAGCAGAAGAACTGCTGCAATCACACACGTCACACGTTTCATCATCCTGCGTCGTCTCAACTGCTGCTGTTTTCTGCGCATTCGTTCACGTAAAACTCTTTTGTCCATTTTTACATCCCCGTTTATATCCCTATAACTTTCTTTAATTTCTGCCTTTAATCATACCTCATTTGCCACTTAAATACAATGCCAATTCCCGAAAGAATCTCTTAATTTTCTATTCTGTCTTTTCCGTGCAAAAGGCGGTTCCCGAAAAGACTTCCAGGAACCGCACATCCGGTTCTGTTATTATTCTGCCGGTACCATATCAGCAGCTTCCGCTGTTTCCAGCTCCTCATCTACTTCACCTTCTGCACTGCTTCCGTCTGTAGAAGGATCATCTCCGTTCTCACCTTCTGTATCACCGGCTGTGACCTTCTCCTCAACAGTTGCATTATCCAGGATAAAATCTTCCACTCTCAGAAGCCCGATGGATTCATCTACAGCTGCCTGACCATATTTATCCACCAATGCCGCCAGATCCTTAACACCATAAGCCTGGATCAGTTCATCCTGAACAGCAAGTGATTTCTCATCTTCAAGCGTCATGTTCTCAGCATCCATGATTCCCTGTACGATCAGATTCTGTTTCACCTTATACTCTGCATACTGGCTGCCCTGCTCCTCAAAATCATCCATGGAGATTCCCTGGGCTTTCACAAAATCTTCCAGTGTCATATCGCCCTGTTTTGCATAATTCTCATAAAGTGTCCTGAACTCTGTTTTTGCTGTGTCCAGATCATCCTGAGGATATTCCTTCACTTCAGATGCTGAGAGCACAGTGTTCCATGCTGTCTCACGCAGCGTATTCTGTGCGCTTGTCTTTGCTTCACTCTCAAGAGTTTTCCGGATTTCTTTTTTATAGTCCTCTGCAGTCTTACAGTCTGTGTTCTTGGCAGCCCACTCATCAGTAAGCTCCGGTGCTCTTTTAAAGCTCTGTAAAGTTACCTTAAATGTAACTTCCTGTCCTGCAAGATCTTCAGACGGATAATCATCCGGGAATGTAAGGTCAAGATCTTTTGTCTGGCCCTTCTTCATGCCAATGATCCCGTCCTCAAAACCGTCAATGAATGTTCCGGATCCGATAGTCAACTCATAATTATTCGCTGTACCGCCGTCAAATGCCACTCCATCCTTGGTTCCTACATAGTTGATGGTAACAACATCTCCATCCTGAACGCTGCCTTCTGTTACTTCTTCTGCCTTGTTCTGAAGTTCTTCTTCTACTCTTCCGTCAACAGCATCGTCTGTCACAGCTTCCACAGTATTATCAAGGGAAAGCCCTTTATACTGTCCAATAGTAACGTACTTGCTGACATCGTCTGCAGAAACAAGTCTTGTATCTCCGGAAACTGCAGCTTTATCTGATGAATCTACACTGTCAGAGGCCTCTGATCCTGAATCTTCCTTATCGGTATTTGTTGTATCCTGTGCTTCTGCAGCAGATTTTGTATTCTCTTTTTTATCGGTTGTTGTGCCGCAGGCTGTAAATGCCAGTGCTGTACACAATGCCAGAACAACAAGATATGCTTTTTTCTTCATATCCTACTCCCTTCATCAAAATCATTTCGAAAAAATCACGTATGGTAAAATTATAATCTCTTTTTCCCGCTTATCTGTAAAATTTATTTACTTATAGCACTCCTAGAAATTACTTCATCAAGTTCAGCTGTGCAGAGCATAAATTACTGCGTCAGATGTTCCTGACGTACGTTAATTTACATCTCAGGAACCGGTGTCGGTCTGGATGAATCCCACACTTCAGATACATCAAAAAGATCGCTTAACATATCCGGATTGTAATACATTCTGTATCCGTCCAGGTTTCTTCTTCCCTGCCTGAAATATTCACCTGTGATCTGTACAAAGTACTGGCTGGAATCCACATTGCAGAAATAGCGATATCCGCGGCTCTTATAATACTCATATTTAGCATTATCAGAAGTGTATCCTTCCCAGTCACCGATATCTGCGCCAAAGGCAAAAATGATCATATCTGTTTTTCCAAGAATAGGTGCTACATACTTTTCCCATTTCTTGTTATCTGTTTTCAGCTCGGCTGCTGTAGATGTTGTAGCATTTCTGTGCCCCCAGGTGTGGCTTGCAAATTCCCAGCCATCTTTCTTCATGGCTTTTGCCACTTTTTTGGCTGCTTTTACTTCTTTATCATAATCAAAATCCGGATTAGCCTTTAGAAAAGCCTTCTGATCATCCTGCAGGTTCTTTCCGGTCTTATAGGCTCCGTCTGTACGATATCCCAGAACACCGTTATAGCCGGTCATAGCCAGGATTCCTTTTCTTCCGTGATAGGAAAAATCCGGATGCTCTTTGATGAAGGAATCCAGGATCGGCACAACATCATAATCACCGGTCACTGTCTTTCCGTCTGCCTTCGTATATTCACATTTGATATCTCCGTTATCATCGATCACAAGCTTTGATGCAAATCCGTCATCATCCATGTAATGATAGTAGCTGACATCATCTTCTGAGAGAACAAACGGGATCTTGCCCTCCGGAAGCATGATCTTGCCTTTACTCATAGTTCCGTCGTCATTCACAACTGCCATATCATGAGGACTTACCAGAACATACCCCTTATCATACATGATCTGGAGCATCTTTTTAAATTCACTGACTGTAGTCATCATCTGGTTATATCCGGCTTCATCGGAATCTCCGTCAAAAGCCCTGTTCGTATCCACGATCAGGGAATGAAAAAATATATGGGTGATCTTCTCCAGCGGATATTCCACGCAGGCATCTCTCTTCTTCATATAGGCTGCTGCTGCTTCCTGCATCTTATCACTGGTTGCAAATTTCCAGTTGTTTTTCAGGGTTGAGATCGCACCTGTATAATCATACTGCTGCGCCAGTTTTTTGGCTTTTTTGAGAAGTGCCTTCTCATCTGAAGATGTGCTGGAAGAGGTATCTTCGGATGCCTCACGTTTCTGTGTTTCTTTCTCTGCTTTTGCCTCTTCTTCCGGTGTCTCGGCAGCTGCCGGCTGATTTTCCGGATCCGCTGCTACTTTCGCCTCTTCCTCATCCACCTCAGACTGTGTATCTTCACCGCTTTCAGCTTCTGCCTCATCTGCCTGCGTATCTTCGTCTTTCTGTGATTCTGCTACCATACTGCCAACCTGTGTGGTAACAGGTACGTTTCCTCCCACAAAAAGCGATGCTACAAGTACTGTTGTCAGTACACCTGCAATTTTTTTCTTCATAATAATAGTAGCCCCTTTCTTTAATGTCCCCTCGTTGCTGTACAGATAAAAAGTTTATCAGCCCATTGGCGGTACCGGCGTAGGTCTTGCCGGATCAAAAACATCTTTTGCATTAAAAAGATCTTCCAGAAGTTCCGGATTATAATACATTCTGTATCCATCCAGGTTTCTTCTGCCCTGTCTGAAGTATCTGTCCCGAATCTGCACAAAATACTGACTGGAATCCACATTACAGTAATAATTGTATCCCTGACCTTTCAGATATTCGAATTTATCGCCGGAGTAATCTTCAGCATCAGTAATATCTGTCCCAAAAGCAAATATAATGATATCCGTTCCCCCGATCAGCGGATCTACATTTTTCTTGAATTTCTCGGTATCTGCCTGAAGTTTCTCCAGAGAGATCTGACCTACATTCTGGTGGCCCCAGGTATGGCTTGCAAATTCCCAGCCTTCAGCCTTCATGGCATCTGCCACTTTTTTTGCACCTTCGCGCTCTTTTTCCAGACTGAAATCCGGATGTTCATTAAGCCATTCCACTTTGTTGTCATCCAGGTCAGCCGGCCGGGTCTCATAACTCTCATCTGTTCTATATCCCAAAATTCCATTATATCCGGTAAGCGCAATGATTCCCTTGGCTCCTCTGTATGAGAAATCCGGATGCTCTTCCACAAAACGGTCGATCAGCGGTACCATGTCATAGTCGCCCACGGATATGCTTCCATCATCTTCCACATATTCATTGCGGATCTTCCCCTCATCATCCACAATTAATTTCGTAGCAAAACCGTCGCCATCCATGTAGTGATAATAACATACGTCATCCTGAGAAAGAACAAACGGGATTTTACCCGGCGGGAGAAGGATCTCACCTTCTGTCATATTGCCGTTTTCATCTGCCTTTGCCATATCCTTGATGCTTACCATAACGTAGCCTTCATCATACATGGTCCGGGTGATCTTGTTAAACTCATCAATAGTCGTCATTACCTGATTGTAATCTGCTTCTTTATAATCTCCATCAAAGGCTTTGGACGTGTCTTTGATCAGTATATGATAAAAAACATGGGTCACTTTTTCAAGTGGCCACGCAGTACAGGTTGCTTTGGTTTCTTCGTATTTCTTTACTGCTGACTGCAGCTTTTTACTGGAAGAATAAGATGAATCTTTTTTCAAAAGAGAAATCGCTTCATCGTAATTATACTGCTGTGCAAGGATATCTGCCTGCGCAAGGATATCTTTTGCTGCTGAATTTTCTTTGGAATCTGTCGTATCTTCTGCGGAGTCCTTCTTCGCTGAAGTTCCGTTTTCTGTTTTCGCACTGGCAGAAGTGTTATCCTGCCGGGATACGGAAGATTTTTTTCCATTACAGCTGTTGATTCCTGCGGAAATACCGCCTATCACAACTACAAGTGCCACCCCCATAGCAATCAGCCGTTTCCTTCGTTCTCTCTGCAAACGTTTTCGTCTTCGCGCGATCATACGTTTACGCCATTCTTCATACTCCGGGGTTCCCATTTCCGGGCGTGTTCCCCTGGGCTTTTCCTTCTCCATTTCGTTTTCCTCCATATCCGGTTTATCCAGATTGCTGATTTATATCTTGACTATAGTTATGTCCTGCAATTTTCACACCATACATTGTGAATCACATCACAGTCATTATAACTTGTAAACATTTAAATTTCCACCGTTCCCGGTGTCTTTTTAACTTTTTAATTGCCTTTTTCCTGAAACAATGCTAAAATGATGTTTACGTAATGTAACCGATTGCGAAACAAATATACATACAGGGGGATTCTCAAATGAGTACAGTTACCATTGTTCTTCTGGTCATCCTCGTTATTCTGATCGCAGCATTAGTCGCTCTCTATTTCTTCGGAAAAAAGGCTCAGAAAAAACAGGACGAACAGCAGGCTCAGATCCAGGCTAACAAGCAGACAGTTTCCATGCTGGTCATCGATAAAAAACGGATGCCTTTAAAAGATTCCGGACTTCCGCAGATGGTCATCGACCAGACACCTAAGCTTATGCGCCGTTCCAAACTTCCGATCGTTAAAGCCAAAGTTGGTCCGAAGATCAGCATTCTCATTGCAGATGAAAAAGTTTTCGATCTGATCCCGGTTAAAAAAGAGATCAAAGCAGAAGTCAGCGGTCTCTACATCGTTGGTGTTAAAGGAATCCGCGGTTCACTTGAAACTCCGCAGAAGAAGAAAAAAGGCTTTCTCGCCAGATTTCGTAAATAATGTAAAATCCGAAAAATTAACCGCTGTGCACTGTAGGATATATCATCCTCAGGTGACACAGCGGTTTTTTATTTCTTTGCCAGATGGATAAAATCACTCTCATCCGCTATTTTGGGGTTTTATAAGACAAAATCCTTACAGTCCCTCGGCTGTACCTGGATCGCCAGATAACAATCTGCCACATGCTCCTCATTCATATCAAGTGCATAATCCGCCTTCATATGAATATCCTCCTCACTCTCTGTCAGCTCCAGATTAGTGGCTGCGATCCCCATCTGAAGTGTTCCATACGGAGTGGTGTAATATGTCATGTTTTTCTTGCCCTGCTCAAATACCATATGTACATTGACCAGACCTTTCTTGCTGACTTCCAGACCTTTCCCGGACATTTTTATGTAGTTGATAGTAGGCTCTGAACTCTCATCCAGAATCTCCTCATATCTGAGATAATGGAAACCATTGCGGAAATAATACTGTCCCGGAACAACGATCTCGATCGGCTCCTGATCGCTCTGGGCATCCATCATCTGAAGTCCTCTTACATGGATCAAAACTTCTTTCTGCATTTCTCTTTTCTCCTAATACTTATACTGCTTACTTCACTTCGTGAACAGTAACTTCAATACTTCTCAATATCAATCTTCTGCGTTTTTTCTACGTTGTAAGGCAGGATCGAATTGGCAAAATCTTTAAATTTCTCAGCCAGATCACTTACATAGAAGCGATACGGAAATTCCTCTTCCACCGTCTCATCGCTTGCAAGCCCCATATCTGCCAGAAGCTTGCGAAGCTCCAGTGCAGTCTCATAAGCCGGATTCACCAGACGCACTTCCTCTCCCATGATCTTACGGATCGTAGAACGAAGAAGAGGGTAATGAGTGCAGCCAAGGATCAATGTGTCGATCTCCTGATCCTGAAGCTCTTTGAGATATCTTCTGGCCACTTCCTCAGTGACCGGATCATGAAGCCAGCCCTCCTCAACAAGTGGGACAAACAGCGGACATGCCTTGCCGATCACTGTGATCTCCGGGTCCAGTTCTTTCAGATAGGAAGCGTGGATACCGCTGCCTACTGTTCCAACTGTACCGATAATTCCTACCCGCTTATTCTTCGTCTCCTGGGCAGCAATCCTTGCACCGGATTCGATCACTCCTATAATAGGAATATCCAACTCATCACGAACTGCATCCAGGGCAAAAGCACTGGCTGTGTTGCAGGCTACCACAATAGCCTTGACCTTCTGCTCCTGAAGAAAATGGATGATCTGGCGGGAATAACGGATTACCGTCTCCCTGGATTTACTTCCATATGGAACTCTCGCCGTGTCTCCAAAATATACTATTTTTTCGGAAGGGAGATTGCGCATGATCTCCCTGGCTACTGTCAGCCCTCCGATACCGGAATCAAACACACCTACCGGTGCATTTCTATCTATATTCATTGATCTTTTCTCCTGAATTGATTAATCGTTAGAATATTGTATCACCAATCAAGAGCTTTCGCAAGCCAGAAGGAGAGCTTCACAGGCTTAGTTTCATCGGTATCCTCGCCTTTTTCAAAACAGAATTCCGGGTAGATGGTTCCCCACCACGCGTAGAACTGCGGGTTATAAAACTCCGGTGTATTATGTGTGTTATCTGCTGTATTTTTCGCTATACTTCCTGCATTGTTCTCTGAGCTGCCGGTGCCCCATGCTCCAATATAATCTGCACATCCAGCTGTAATAGTCAGGATCACAGCTGCCACAGCCAAAGCCCCCAGTATTTTCCTGAATCTGCTGCTTATTTCAAGTCTCTCTCCGATCTTCCTCATCAGATCTTCCCCCTGCTTTTCTTTTTCCTTAAGGTATCTCAATTATTCACCAAATCCTATGACTTTATTCACCATTTCCGTAATCTACCTCCAGAAGATTACCGTCCACCCACACAGAAGGAAGCCACGGCAGAGTCCCGTCTTTATAAAACTGATGATACACTTCCCGGAGAGTAACTCCCTTTTTCTGCTGCCCGGAAGTCCGGTTTTCCTGGATTCCCTGAAGGTATTCCCCTACAGAACTTTGCTGCGCACCTTTCCAGCCAAAAACTTCAGAAAACATATGCGTGCGGAACATATAAACATCCTCTCCCACATGCTCCTCCTGTTTCAGATAATGGATAAAAGCCGCCCGATTCTCTTCTGTGAGCATATTTTCATCCAGGATCACAACCTGCAGATGACCAAGGTCCGGATATTTTTCCTGGGAACGATTGTAAATCTTCTCGATCTCATTAAAATTCGCTCCTGCAATAGTCAAAACTGACACAGGATCTTCATCCGGCTTTTCCTGTCCTGTGGTGACATTCATGTCTGGCATTGCATATTTCAGAATAAAGCCATTCTCCAGAGCTCCTGCTCCCAGAGCAAGTGGATAGATTCTTTTTTCCGGTTCTACGGCAGCACATCCTGTTCCGGTCAGACATACTGCCAGAAACAAAGCTGCTGCTGCCACTTTTTTTCTTCTGTGTCCGTATTTTCCCATGCTCAGAAGTAGCTGTATCACAAGAAGTCCCGGCACAAAAACATATCCAAGATAACTGCCATAATAATCTCTGATCCCGTAACCATTCCAATTATATACGGAAAGAATCCAACCTGCCGCAGGGATCCAGTATCTCCCGGTTCCCAGCTTCGTTCCGGCCGCGATCTGGTTCCCATAATGAAACAGACTTCCCATAGAAAAAAACAGCCCAAATACAAGAAATCCCATCCAGATCACATCGAATCTGGCCAGTACATTTCCCGGAAGATCTGCCCCATCCAGAAGCGGCAGGATGGGATATACCTCCGTGAAAAGTCTCTCACGCCCAAACACTGCCGGAAGAAGAATCTGCATTCCAAGTACAACGCCGCATACTGTAAGCAGCCCTGAAATCAGCGGTTTCCTTGCACTTCCCTGTTTTTCTACTTTATCCAGGGCAAAAGGCAGAAGCCCCACCCCGGAAAAAGCACTTAAGAGCCTCCAGGTGCTGCCCATCCATTCCTCCCCTGAAAATTCGCTGTTTTCTCCATTCCAGACTTCAAGAAAATATTCCGTTTTTCCCTGACCTGCGCTTAATATCATCAGCAGGATTATTCCTGCCAGAAAAATTCCTCCTGACACTTCTGCGATCCTTCCGCGACGCTGCATTCCCCGATGTGTGCCAATGCTGCAGGCTGCCACTGCCAGAAGAGAAATATATTTTCCGGAGATACCGCTGATCAGGCTTGACGGAACCACCTGTGCCATAAGGTCTGCAAGAAAAGCAGCACTTAAGATCACATATGCCAAAAAGAAAAGTCCAACAAACCGTACAGCAATATTTCCAGCCGTTTTTGCCATCTCACTGTATGCAGGCCCTAACCTGATCAGCCAGATCACATAAAACAGAAGAATAACTGCCGCTGTCACAGTCCCCGCCACTGCACTTTTTCCGATCATGGAACCACCCTGAAACAGGCACAGCAAAAACGGTGCCGGAAATACCAGTATGATCTGTCTGAAAAGCTGCCTGTGAGAAATCCTGTTGTTTTCTGCGAACCTCATACACCTTTTCCTTTCTGCCGCCAGTCCAAAGTTCTAAGTCTTCTTTTCTGGTCACTGCGCGCATAAAGCGGACGGAATTTCCTTTTTCGGAAGGGAAGCCTCAAGATCCTTCCACCGGTTTCCGACTCTCCGTTTTTTTCCACGAAAGGTACCAGATATGGGACACCAAAGCTTAAAAGTCCGGCTAAATGTGCAGCTGTGAGATACACCCCCAGCACAATCCCAAAAATCCCCAGATATCCGCCCAGAAACAAAAACACATATTTTAAAAGCCGGAATGCAGAAGCAAATTCTTCATTTGGGATTGCCAGGGAACCAAGTGCAGTCAAAGCTACAATGATAACCACCACCGGGCTTACCAGGTTTGCTTCCACTGCTGCCTGTCCGATGATCAGTCCTCCGACAATGCCGATGGCATTTCCAAGTTCCCCCGGAATCCGAACCCCAGCCTCCCGGATCAGCTCAAATGAAAGCTCCAGAAATACAAGTTCCACCACACTGGAAAAAGGCACGCCTTCCCTTGCCTGGGCAAAAGAAAGGATCAGATTTGCAGGAAGCACCTGTGTATGAAAACGGATCACAGCCAGATAAAGTCCCGGAAGGAGCGTTGCAACAGCCATGGCCAGATACCGCAATACCCGCAGAAACGATGTCATCTCAAAACGATTGTACCAGTCTTCACTGCTTTCCATGAAGCTGTTGAAAGCTCCCGGAAGTACCAGTGCCACAGGCGAGTTGTCACAAAGCAGAACTGCTTTTCCATTAAGAAGTTCCTGTGCAGCACGGTCAGGCCGCTCCGTTGTCTGAAACTGCGGAAACGGTGAATACCAGGCTTCTTCGGTCAGCTGCTCCAGCATGCCGCTGTCCAGAATTCCGTCCACTGTAAAAAATTCCAGACGCTCTTTGATGGATTCCAGAAGTTCCTCATGTACAAGGTCATCCACATATAATAACTGGACTACTGTATGGGACCGCACACCTATATCCTGCTGTTCCACTTTCAGCCTGGTATCCCGAAGCCGCTTTCGTATGAGAGCCGCATTAATTTTTACTCTGTCACAAAAGCCCTCTTTGGATCCTCTGAGGACTTTTTCCGTCTCTGCCTCGGATACATCAAGGCCAGGATATCCCCTGCTGGATATTTTCATGGCTTTGTCATAGCCATCCATAAAGAAAACAGCATTTCCCGCAAGCATTGCAGAAAATACTTCCTCCATGGTAGATAATTCTTCTGCATCAGCGATTCCAAGACTGTTTTTCCGGATAAATTCCCGGATCTTTTCTGCCGGTATTTCCCAGAAATGATTTACCATTTTTCCAATGGCAGAATCATCCAGCATCATATTGGAAACTGTAACCTCGATATAGACCATAAGACAGTTTACCTTGTGGCCTTCTCCAAGAACCATGGGCCGGATCAGAATGTCATCGCAGTTTTCACAGCGTTTTCGGATGTAAGTTTCGTTCTCGTGGAGCAATGCTGATATTTTTCTGTCTTCCACAAATACCCCCTCCTTTCCAGGCATCCATACACATATGATCAAATAAATTACCATATGAAAAAAGAGAGATGTCGTCCTGACATCTCTCTTAATATCTCCATGTATCTTATTTTTATTCTTTCTTCTTGTCCTCTTTCGCTTCGTTCTCTGCGCGGATGGTGCGAATGATGGCCTTCCTCTGGTTCTCCAGATGATTGAAGGAAATCTCCTGAGCTCTCTCCACATTTCCATCACGGATCGCCTTCACCAGTTCCTCATGCTCATTGACAAGAAGGTTTCTTGTCTGCTCTTCTTTCAGATATTCCACACGGTAGCGGTACATCTGCTCTCTTAAATTATTCAGCACCTGGTTCAGACGTTTGTTATCTGATGCCTGGTATATGATCTCATGAAAAGCAACGTCTGTCTCGGCAAGACGTACCAGATTTCCCTCTGCCTTGGTTTTCTCAAATTCCTTGGCTGCCACCCAGAGCCGTCCCAGCTCTTCCTCTGTGATCAGCTTGCAGGCTTTCTCTATGGCAACATTCTCAAGGGCAATACGCACCTCCAGAACATCGTTGAGATCTTTCTCCGTGATACTTGCAACCTGGGCTCCTCTTCTCGGGATCATCACCACCAGCCCTTCCTGTTCCAGCTTACGCATGGCTTCACGGACCGGAGTTCTGCTCACACCCAGCCTCTCCGCAAGGGCGATCTCCAGAAGTCTTTCTCCAGGTTTCAGCTCGCCCTTCAGGATTGCCTGCCGCAGAGTGTTAAAAACAACATCGCGAAGCGGCAGATACTCATTCATATCCACAGAAAAATCACTTGTCATCCGTAAATCCTCCATCCCTGTTGTAAATATCTGTAGCAAATACTGTCTTCGCAAGGCCGCTCCTTCGGAGGCTCTTTGCTGCAGCTGCCATCTTATCCCTGTTATCAAAAATTCCAAATACAGTAGGACCGCTTCCGCTCATCACTGCCTTCAGTGCACCCTTTTCTTCCATGAGAGTCTTGATATCTCCGATCACCGGATACTGTCTTATGATCCCCGGCTCAAAAACATTCTCCATTTTGGAGGCCATTGCATAGAGGTCTCCCTTCTCAATATCCCCGATCATTCCATCGATATCCGGATGTTTCCCGATCCCGGCAAGGTTCAGATTCTCATATGCTGTCTTCGTGGAAACATTGATCCCCGGCTTACCTATGAGAACATAGCACTTCGGAACTTTCGGAAGACGGGTCAGCTTCTCACCGATCCCTTCTGCCAGAGCTGTTCCACGCATGATACAGTACGGAACATCTGCTCCTACTTTCACTGCACGTTCCATCAGCTGTTCTTCGGTAAGTCCCAGACGGAACATCCGGTTTACCCCTACGAATGCAGCCGCTGCATCAGAACTTCCGCCTGCCATTCCGGCTGCCACCGGAATAAACTTGCGTAGCTTGATGGAAAGTCCTTCTTCAACACCAAACTCCTCCATCAGCATCTCTGCTGCTTTATATACAAGATTTCTTCTGTCTGCCGGAATAAAAGGAAGATTCGTTGTCAGCACGATTCCAGGCTTTTTTGTCTTTCGTATATCAAGGATATCATACATACGGATCGTCTGCATGATCATGCGCACTTCATGATAGCCGTCTTCTCTCTTTCCCAGAACATCAAGTCCGAGATTGATTTTTGCCATTGCTTTTAACCGCATATGCCCCTCCATTTGTACTTTGTATACAGTATTTATACTTATATTTTATATGATTTTTACATTCTTTTCAACAGCAAAATATTCCAGCTTTTTTTCGTTTCCGATAGTTTTTCTCATTTGATCTGACCTTCTACTTTTTTCACCACAAGGATCGGAGTTCCCGGTGAAAGCTCCTGATTTTCGTTCAGTCCGTTCAGTTCTCTGATTTCCTCAACAGATGTGTGATATCTTCTTGCGATATCCCAGAGTTCATCTCCTGGTTTCACCATATAGATCAGGATTCCCGGCATTGCCTGGATCTTTTTCATATCCAGAGGTTTTTCTTCTACTTTATCTATAACAAAAACTTCTTCCTTGCTGACAGCCAGAAGATTTAAGCCGACAGACGCACGGATCTCGATCTCATTTCCATCTGCCATTGCTGCGGAAAGCTGCTCCAGTTCCGCTTTTAACTGATACGTGCTGTCCTCACGGATTCCACGCGCCTCCACCACATAAGTAAACGGCAGCATGGCTTCCATGGAATAAAACGGCATGCTGTCATTTCCGATGATATACAAAATCTTCAGCATCACCACTCCCTGGGCTTCCACGCCATTTTCCACGATCCTAGTCTTATCGATCTTCACTTTTCCCCGGCTGTGACAAAGCTGGAGGATTTTTCCCTGTGTCTCCTTGACCTGGATCCGCTCACTGAGCCTGCATCTGGAAAAATTTCTCACAAGAAGCCGGTCCAAAATTTCCGTCTTTCCTTCCGGAATACATTCACGGACAGGTGTATAGATGTCTGTCACTAGTTCATATTCTTCCTCCCGGAAAAATTTCATATCCAGCTCCAGCACTACATCTGAAACAAAAATCCTCTCCTCGCCATCTGCATCCGGCTTTGCTTCCAGGCTCTGGTGCATCACAGATACTGTGATATCCGGGATCAGTTCTTCTGTGCAGCCAGTGCATTCCACCTCGCCGGAGAAAGGCATGGAATATTCCAGCCACTGCACAGGTGCCTCCGTATCCTCCGACTCATACAGCACAAAAACAGACAGCTCACCCCTGGCTTTTACTGTATTTTCCCCGGACTTCAGCTCCAGTCCCCTTATATCCATGGTGTACCAGATCAGTCCTGAAATATCCGGCCGATTGGAAGCAATGGTGTACTCATCCTTGATCCGCAAGGTGTCTTTTTTATGTACGCCAAGTCCCAGAAAGCGGATCTGTTTTTTTCTGGCAGATACATCAGGTGTATCCAGTGCAACGGGTATCCTGATCTGATTCGTCTCATCCACAGCTGCGCAAAAAGTTACCAGTGCTTTAATATTCAGCTTCCTGGAATGGATCAGACGGATCGCAAGATCTTCAATCTCCCACTTCAGGCACATTTTATCTCCGTTTGTGATATTTTTCAGATTCAGAGTTTCCTCAAACGGAAGTTTTACAGTAAGACTGCTGACAATTCCGCTCTCTTCCCCCACATAAAGCACATCTGCTTCCAGATTTCCGGTGAGGATCCCTTTTCCATCTGTGAGACGTACGTCTTCCATTATAATGCGTCCTTTATGCTGGATCAGCCTGCCCACATCCGGCTTTGCATCCGGCACATTAAAATCCTCGTCAAAGGTGATCTGGCTTCTTGCATGGCTTTTTTTTCTTAACACCTGTATGCTTTCTTTTTTTAATTCCACTGCCTATTCCCCTTTCTCAGATCCGCTGTCTGCCTTTCCCTCCCGGAAAACCACCGGTTTCTTCTGGGGTTCTGTTTTTATGACAATACATGGATAAGAAGGAACTCCGGCCTCATTAAGATCTTTCGGGCCAATAAGTCTTGTAACAAAAAAAAGCCCGTTTGAGGAGACTCCCAGTTCTTCCACCTGAATGCTGTATCCTCCGCTCATCTGTCGTCCGTAGCCTTTTGCCAGGTACAGGGCCTCTCCTGTTTGATAGCTTAGCTGAAATTCTTTTTCCTTTTTTTCATTCATGATCTCATCCAGAGCCGCAGGGATATCCTGGCGTTCCACCACTGTATAATCAACCGGTTTGCGTTCTTCTTCCTCGATCCGGATAAGACCGCAGCCGGACAGTACAGCTGCCAGTACCAGGATTGCAAGCAGACAAACTGCTTTTTTCATAATGCGCTTCTCCGTTTTTTCGCATTACTCAGTATTTATTCTATGTAATCAGGGAAAGATTTATTGCAACTATCTGAAATTCTTCGTATAATAAAAGAATACCACGGCCATTTTTAAAAAGCCGTAATGTGTTCAAATACAGAAAGGACAAAAGATATGATTCGATTTATACTTGTATGTATCACAGTGATCGGATATCTGGTGCTGACGATCCCGGTTCTTCTTATAGAATGGATCATCGGGAAATTCGCCCCCATGAAAAAGGATATCAGCTCCCTGCGCATGGTACAGGCCATCTTTAAGTTTATCCTGTGGCTTACAGGAGCCAGGGTAACTGTGATCGGTGAGGAGAATGTCCCCAAAGATCAGGCCGTTCTCTATGTTGCCAACCACAGAAGCTATTTTGATATCCTGCTCACATACAGCCGCTGCCCGGGACGTACCGGCTATGTGGCAAAAAAAGAAATGGAGCGTTACCCGCTGCTCTCCAACTGGATGCACAATCTCTACTGTCTCTTCCTTGACAGGGAAGATATCAAGCAGGGACTTAAAACCATCCTCCAGGCTGCCGACTATGTGAAATCCGGCATTTCTGTCTGCATCTTCCCCGAGGGAACCAGAAACAAAAATTCCGATGAGCTGGATATGCTGCCATTCCATGACGGAAGCTTTAAGATCGCAACCAGGGCAAAAAGTCCTATTATCCCTATAGCGATCAGCAATTCCGCCAATATCTGGGAGGCCAATTTTCCCAAAATGACACCTGCACATGTTGTCATTGAATACGGCAAACCGATCATCCCGTCTGAGCTTGACCGTGATACACAACGTCATCTTGGTGCTTATACACAGAATATCATCAAAGAAATGCTTATAAAAAATAAAGAGCTGGTGTAATTCCAATGCACAGTCCCCTGTCTGACAGGGGCTGTGCCGGATCACACCGGCTCCTTTTTTATTTATGAATGGATTTTTTTATTCGGTTTTTTCAGGAACGTCTGTTCCCCCCCCCCCGATCATAGGGACCTTATCTATGTATTCTTTTCGGAGATCTTCGGACATTGTCTTAAATAGCTGTTCTTTCGTTTTCTCGTAACCCTCAAATTCTGATGTTGCACTTCCTTTATCCTCAGTTTCCACACGTTCTTCTGCCATTGTAAGCATTTCTTCCTTCAGGCGGCCCTGAATATCTGTCAGGCATTCCAGAAGCAACGGATTAAAGGTTCCGCATTCTCCATTCAGGATCATCTCAACAGCTTTCTCATGAGAATAGGCTTTTTTGTATACACGATCGCTGATCAGTGCATCATATACGTCAGCCAGAGCAACTACCTGTGCGGAAATCGGGATCTCCTCACCTTTCAGGCCGTCCGGATAACCTTTTCCATCATAACGCTCATGATGCCATCTGCAGATATCATGGGCAATCCGTACCAGTGGCTCATCTTTATAATATTCCAGACTCTCAAGCATGGAGGCTCCAATGACGCTATGGGTCTTGATGACCTCGAATTCTTCATTTGTCAGCCTTCCGGGTTTATTGAGGATCTTGTCATCAATACCGATCTTTCCAATATCGTGAAGTGCAGATGCTGTAACGATCATCCCGCGCACAGCTCCGGAAAGATCATATTTATCCGTCTTCTGGATCAGTCTCTCAAGAATCAGTTCTGTAATAATGTTAATATGCAGTACATGCGCGCCGCTCTCTCCATTACGGAACTCTACGATCTGGCTCAAAATACTGATCATCATTCGGTTGTTCTTCTCTTTCTCGTAAATCTGATCTGCTACAAGAAGAAGAAGTCTTCGCTGTTTCGCGTAAAGTGTGATGGTATTGTATACACGTCTGTATACGATCTGTGCATCAAACGGTTTCTTGATATAGTCTGCAACTCCCAGGTCAAACGCACGCCTCACATAGGATACGGAATCCTCTCCTGAGATCATAATTACCGGGATATCTTCGATCCAGTTACGCTCATTCATATAACTCAGCACACCGAATCCGTCCATTACAGGCATGACAAGATCAAGAAGCACAAGGGAAATTTCCGTCTCGTACTGTCTCAGAAGACTGATCGCTTCTTCTCCATTGGTAGCTTCCAGAATATCATAATCTTCGCCAAGCATCTCCGAAAGGATACAACGGTTCATTTCAGAATCATCTACAATAAGAATGGTCAGCCTGGTCTTATCCCGCATAAGGAATTCCTCAGAATTCCCTCCTCCCTTAATCTCATTATCGCTGATAACTACCATATTCTTACGTGTCTTGGCCTGATACATAAATTTATCCGCTTTTAAAACCGCTTCTCCAAGTGTCTCATTGCATGACAGCACGCCACCAATACTTACGGAAAGTTTCAGCTGGGAATAACCTGGAACTCTGGCTGCATGAACTTCCTCCTTAATCTCTCTCAGTTTCTTGGTGAAATTATCGATATTAATATCCGGGATCAGAAGCAGGAACTCATCTCCGCCAAAACGGATAACCTTATCATTCTTACGAACATGGCGGCGAATGACATCTACTACTGTTTTCAGTGCTTTATCTCCTGCATCATGACCATATGTATCATTATAAAGTTTAAAATCATCCAGATCCACCATGGCTACTCCGGCAGAACTCTCCAGATTTTTCACCTTTTCCTCATAGTATCTTCTGTTAAAAACTCCTGTCAGAACATCTTTGTACAGTGCATCTGCATATCCGCTGAGTTCAGCCAGAAGATTCTCCTTATCCTCAGCATCAATGATATCATCTCTTTCCAGGCTGTTGATCATTTCCATAACATATGGTACTTCATCGATCTCCAGGTATCTGGCAATAACCTGATAGACTTTTGAATCTACGATCTCTATTTTTGTTTTCTGACATTTCTGCTCAAATGCCTTCCTGGAAATGCAATTGTCGCATTGATTAGTTTTACCCCATATCGAATAACACTGACATGGTTCTTCCACACCCCGGCCTGTTTCCAGTGTTTCTCTGTCCAAAAAGCGCACAATAGAAAAAACCTGCTCCAGATGCTGCTTCATTGCCAATGCTTCCTGCATTGTCATTGTTTCTTTTATCCCCATTATTCTTCCTTTGCCTTGTTTACACATAGTATTCCATCATGTTTTTCAACACATCTATGATATCATTATTTTTTTTCAAAGTATAGTAAGAAATATAAAAAAACCATATCTCATGTCCATTTTACGACATGAAATATGGTTTTATCAAAATCTGATAGGTTTCTGCGGCTCATAAATATCCGCCTGAATATTTTCTATGATCAGTGAGTACCTGCACCCAGGATCTTCTCCGCATTTTCAATCCGTTCTTTTGTGGGCGGATTAATGCCTTTCAACGGATAGTCAATGTGAAGATTTTCCCACTTGAAGGTTCCCAGAGTGTGATACGGAAGAACTTCTACTCTTTCAACGGTCTTAAGTGTACCGATAAAATCAGCCAGGCGGTGAAGATAATCATCACGGTCATTACGCTCCGGCACAAGCACATGACGGATCCACATTGCAATGCCCATATCAGAAAGCTTCTGTGCCATGGCAAGGATATTCTGATTGGTACAGCCTGTGAGGATCTTATGCTGCTCCTCGTCAATGTGTTTGATATCCAGCATGACAAGATCTGTATATTTCATCAGCTCTTCCCATTTCTCATGCCATGGGCCTTCTTCTGTGTAAGGATTGCCGCTGGTATCAAGTGTTGTGTGGATTCCAAGTTTCTTGGCTTTCTTAAAAAGCTCAGTGAGGAAATCAATCTGTAACAGTGGCTCGCCTCCACTCACAGTAATACCGCCCTTACTTCCCCAGTAAGAGCGGTATCGACATGCTTTTTCAAGCAGCTCATCTGCTGTGTACTCCGTTCCTGTTTTCATTTGCCAGGTGTCCGGATTGTGGCAGAACTGGCAGCGCATGGCACAGCCGCTCAAAAAGATCACATACCGGACTCCTGGTCCGTCAACAGAGCCGAAGCTCTCCAGTGAGTGGACGTAGCCAGTGATTTTTTTCTGGTCGCCCATATTTTTTATTACATCCTTTCGTGGCAGGTTCTTGCGATAACGTCAAGCTGCTGCTCTCTTGTAAGGTCGATGAACTTAACAGCGTATCCGGAAACACGGATCGTGAAGTTTGCATACTCCTCTTTTTCCGGATGCTCCATAGCATCGATAAGTTTCTCTTTACCGAATACGTTTACATTGAGGTGATGTGCCCCACGGTCAAAATATCCGTCAAGTACATTTACAAGGTTCTCTGTACGCTCTTCCTCTGAATGGCCAAGTGCATCCGGGTTGATTGTCTGAGTATTGGAGATTCCGTCAAGTGCATCCTCATAGTCAAGCTTTGCAACAGAGTTCAGGGAAGCAAGAAGTCCGTTCTGCTCTGCGCCGTAAGACGGGTTAGCTCCCGGTGCCAGAGGCTCGCCGGCTTTTCTTCCGTCCGGAAGAGATCCTGTAGCTTTACCATAAACAACGTTGGATGTGATGGTAAGGATGGATGTGGTTGGCTTGGAATCACGATAGGTATGGATGTGTTTCAGCTTCTCAAGGAATGTGGAAAGCAGAGTGGTTGCGATCTCGTCTGCTCTGTCATCATCGTTACCATAACGTGGGAAGTCACCCTCAACCTGGAAGTCTGTTGTGATTCCGTCCTCATCACGGATTGCTTTTACTTTTGCATATTTGATAGCGGCAAGGGAATCTACTACATGTGAGAATCCGGCGATACCAGTTGCGAAAGAACGGTCAACCTTTGTATCGATAAGTGCCATCTCAGCTGCCTCATAGTAGTATTTATCATGCATGTAGTGGATCATGTTCAGTGTTCCGACATACAGATGTGCAAGCCAGTCCATCATCTGATCATATTTTGCGATTACTTCGTCATAGTCAAGATACTCGGAAGTGATCGGCTGGTACTGAGGTCCTACCTGCTGTTTTGTCTTCTCATCAACACCGCCGTTGATCGCGTAAAGAAGGCATTTTGCAAGGTTTGCACGAGCACCGAAGAACTGCATCTCTTTACCTGTCTCTGTAGCAGATACACAGCAGCAGATGCTGTAGTCATCGCCCCATACCGGGCGCATAACATCATCGTTCTCGTACTGGATGGAACTTGTTGTAACAGAGATGTCTGCTGCATATTTCTTGAAGTTCTCAGGCAGTCTTGAAGAATAGAGAACTGTAAGGTTCGGCTCCGGAGCCGGTCCCATATCCTCAAGTGTATGAAGGAAACGATAGTCGTTCTTTGTTACCATGGAACGTCCGTCCTGTCCCATACCTGCTACTTCCAGAGTTGCCCATACCGGGTCACCGGAGAAGAGCTGGTTGTAAGACGGGATACGAGCGAATTTAACCATACGGAATTTCATTACGATATGGTCAACAAGCTCCTGTGCCTCTTTCTCTGTAAGAGTTCCGTTCTCAAGATCTCTCTCAATATAGATATCAAGGAATGTGGAGATACGTCCAACACTCATTGCAGCTCCGTTCTGAGTCTTGATCGCTGCAAGATATCCGAAGTACAGCCACTGGAATGCTTCCTTTGCATTCTTAGCCGGCTGGGAAATATCAAAGCCATAGATCTGAGCCATTTCTTTCATCTTCTTCAGAGCGCGGATCTGATCTGCGATCTCCTCACGAAGCTGGAAGTCATAACGTCTCATACCCTGACGGTCGCATGCTGCGAAGTCTTTCTCTTTACCTGCGATCAGGTAATCGATTCCGTAAAGAGCTACTCGTCTGTAGTCACCTACGATACGTCCACGTCCGTAAGTATCCGGAAGTCCTGTAAGGATCTTGTTGTGACGTGCTCTCTTCATCTCTGGTGTGTAGATATCGAATACACCCTGGTTGTGTGTTTTGAACTCATAGTTGTTGAAAACATCTTTGATTTTGTCGCTTACATGGTATCCGTAAGTCTCACATGCCTGCTCTGCCATTTTAATTCCGCCGTATGGCATGAAAGCACGTTTCAGAGGTTTGTCTGTCTGAAGACCTACAACCTGCTCCAGGTCTTTGAGCTCCTCATCGATATATCCAGGACCGTATGCTGTAATTCCTGTTACTACCTCTGTCTCCATATCAAGAACGCCGCCTTTTGCACGCTCTTCTTTCTGAAGCTCCTGAAGTTTGCCCCAGAGTTTATCAGTTGCCTCTGTTGGCTCTTCCAGGAAGGAAGCATCTCCATCATATGGTGTATAGTTCATGCTGATGAAGTTACGAACGTCGATTTTCTCTTTCCAACGATCGCCTTTGAATCCGTTCCACTGCTCGAAATTAACTTTTGCCAATTTGTTGCACATCCTTTCTCTGTTCTGTCTTAATCATTATTCGTTCACTGCCCGCGCAGTTAGTAATATATAACATTTCTCATGACGACCATAAGATAACAGATTCAGATTTCAAAGTCAACAGATTGGATGTATGTTCTTTATAATATACAAGGGAATGTACTATTGATAAAATTAATGAGAAAATTGTACCAGATATTGTACAATGTCGGGCGTCTGACGTACGCTCCTGGGCGGAGAGCCTGTGTCTTCTGACGGATAGTTTCTTTCCAGGGGGAACACTTTGGGCAGTGGGGCTCTTTTCCTTTCGGGGGGACACTTGGGCGTGGGCAGGTTTGCGAGGGGGAAAGGCACTCAGAGTTACGAAGCCCGTTTTTCCCCCTCGCGCTCCCCCTTTCCGGGCACGTCGCTGCTCTGCGTTGTGGTATGCTACAATGTGTTGGAAAGGATTCTGTATTCCACGGTATTGGTTGTGTGGGAATTGTGTCGATGGGTGTGTGGTGAACGGAAAGCGGTCTGCGTAGCAGACCTGTTCCTGTTTGATGTATATCTGGGAACAAATCTGTTTTTGGCTGTCCTATTTTGGGAAATAAATCTTTTCCTGACTATCCTATCCCTGAAAACAAAACTCCTTCTATCTTTTTTGCCATATCCCAGGGAACAGGCCCGCTACGCGGGCCGCTTTCCCGTCCGGCAGAACAAAAAAATCGGCTCAGCCTGACGCCACCGATACAGCAGCATACAGGACTAAGCCGATAAATTAACACTCTCCAAGGCGTAGCACAGCGGCGTGCCCGGAGGTGTGGGGTGTGGGGAGGGGAAACGGGCTTCGCAACTCCGAGTGCCTCCCCTCCCCGCGAATTTCCCCGTTTTTTCAAAACAGAACTTTTTTACCCCCAAAAACCCTACAACACTTTAGAAAGAAACTCCTTCGTCCTTTCCTCTCGAGGATTCCCAAACAGTTCTTTCGGATTTCTATCCTCAAGAATCACCCCATCATCCATAAAGAGCACTCTGTCGCTGACCTCCCTTGCAAATCCCATCTCGTGGGTAACCACCAGCATGGTCATGCCTTCTTTTGCAAGTTCTTTCATAACCTCAAGAACCTCCCCGACCATCTCAGGATCAAGAGCTGATGTTGGCTCGTCGAACAGAAGTACCTGGGGATTCATTGCCAGTGCTCTGGCGATAGCAACCCTCTGCTTCTGTCCGCCGGAAAGCTTTCCGGGATAAACATCCGCTTTCTCTTCAAGCCCGACTCTTTTCAAAAGAGCTCTTGCCTTCTGGTCAGCTTCCGCTGCATTCCATTTGCCAAGGCGTACCGGTGCAAGGGTGATATTTTTTAATACTGTCATATTGGGGAACAGATTAAAATGCTGAAAAACCATTCCCACATTTTCTCTGAATTTATCTACATCCAGCTTCGGATCCAGGAGCTGCTGTCCGTTTACGGTGATCTCACCTTCCTCCGGTTTTTCCAGAAGATTCAGGCAGCGCAGAAAAGTAGATTTTCCGGAGCCGGACGGACCGATGATGCAGATACACTCACCTTTGTTTACATGAGTTGTGATTCCCTTTAATACGTGTACATCCCCGAAGGATTTTTTCAGATTTTTAACATCAATCACTTTCTCTCAGTCTCCTTTCAAATCTCTTCAGCAGAAGGCTCAGGCACTTCACGATCAGATAGTACATGATACCTGCAACGATCAGCGGTATGAACATCTGATAAGTACGGGAAGAAACATAGCTTGCCGCCTTTGTCAGATCCATGATACCCACATAGCCCAAAATAGAAGTCTCTTTGATCAGCTGGATAAACTCGTTACCCATTGCCGGAAGGATGGTTTTTACAGCCTGCGGAATGATAATAAAACGCATGGTATCTTTATATCCAAGGCCCAGCGAACGTCCTGCCTCACTCTGACCTTTGTCAACAGACAAAATACCTCCGCGGATAACCTCGGAAACATACGCACCACTGTTGATACCGAAGCTGACCACTGCTGCCACATATCCAAGCCTACTGTGGAATACAGCAAAATAAATGATCATCAGCTGAAGAACCGACGGTGTTCCGCGGATCACATCAACATAAATATCCGCGATCGTGGAAAGAATGGTTCTTCTGCCTTTTTTCGCAGCTCCAAGACGTACCAGAGCCACCACAAGACCGATCAGGATACCTACGACCACTGACAAAAGGGAAACGATCAGCGTGATCCCAAGACCATTGATATAAAACTTCCAGCGGTTATCCTGAAGGAAAATAAAGCTTAAAAGTCCCAGAAAACCATCTGTTGCTGCTACATCTGTCACATCCTCACTGTTTTCAACTGTGTCTACAAAATACTTCTGATAAAGATCATCATATTCCCCTGATTTTTTTACTTTTGCAAGCCCGTCATTGATGATCTGGACAAGCTCTGTGTTTCCTTTTTCAATACAGAAAACAGTATCCTCTGCTGTGCTTGGCACAGACTCATACTGCAGATCTGAATTCTGTTTACAGTAAATTTCAGCCATGATATTGTCGATCAGAACTGCATCTGCTCCACCGTTTTTCAGCTCCATGACTGCACTGGAAGCGTTTTTAAATCTTTTTACTTTGGCATCCTTAACTTCACCGTAATCAGTAGTCTCGCCGGATGCGATCATATCACTCTGTGCACCCTCCAGAACTGCAACTGTTTTTCCGGACATCTCCTCAAAATTCTTGATTGGATTATCCTTACGGCTTATGATACACTGTGTACCGGTATAATAAACATCGGAAAAATCAACACTTTTTTTACGATCCTCAGTAGGTCCGATTCCGGCAGCGATCACCTGTACATCTCCGGCCTCCATAGAACCCATCAGGGAATCGAAGGGCATATCCTTCCATACCAGCTTCACGTTTTCTTCTTTGGCTATCGCCTCCAGAAGATCGTAATCAAAACCTGTAATATTTCCATCATCGTCCAGGTATTCAAACGGCGAATACTCTGCATTCGTTCCTATGATGATGGTCTGCTGTTCTGCCGCTTTTACTGCCACTGCACTGCTGAAATATACCGGCAGAGCCATGATCATGCACAGTACAAAGCAAATAAGAGCTCTGCTTTTTCCATTGCGTCCCATTATTTTCCCCTCCTGCTATTCATATTTTTTTCCGTAGCCAAAAGCACCTTCCATACCACAGATACCCGCCGCAAAAGCAGCTGCCTCTTCAAGACTTTCACAGATCGCGGTTTCCTTATCCATACCGGCTTTAGTTCTTCCAATAAAGCCTGTAAGGAAAGACGCGATCAGGGAATCTCCTGCACCGAGAGTATCCTTCACTTTTTCAAGCGGAGCTGCTTCCTGGGCAAAAAATTTCTCCCCATCATAGAGAATACAGCCTTTCGCACCTCTGGAAGCCATGGCAAGTTCCGGTCCCATGGAGGTGAGCTTTTTCAGATGTTCTTTTGCTTCCTCATCGGTTCCATCAAAAGAGCAAAAAGCATATGTAACATACGGTGCCGTTTTTTCATAATATTCTTCTGTGGAATCATCAGAAAAATCAAAGGAAACCGGGATTCCGGATTCTTTGATCTTGTGGAGCTCACTCTCTGTAAAAGAATAATTTCCACTATGTACCACATCGAATCCTTTCATGTATTCCAGATCAAAACGATCTAAGATATACGGTGTTTTTCCACGAATGCCACCCTCATTAAAATCCAGGAATTCACGATCTCCGTCTTTTAATGTGATCCTGGAATAGCCATTTTCACCGTGAAGCTGTTTGCATTTCACAGTTTCCACGCCGGTTTTTCCCAGCACATCTATGATCAGCTCTGCCCTGTCATCATTCCCGAAATATCCCATATATGCTGTTTTTTCACAGCCTGCCATTTTACCGTAGACACTGACATTTACACAATTGCCACCTGGATACATGGTTTTTAAGTGATCGTAGATATCCACAACATTGTCTCCGAACCCAAGGAGTTTTGTACTGTATCTGCTCATTTTTCCCCTTTCTCTGTGCACAGGCACAAGCAGCGTTTTTAGTATTCCACAACACCCATATATCTTCTCATATCCAGCGGATGACGGCGTTTATCCTGCAGTGCGGTGCGGTAAACAGTTGTCATGGTATAGAAAAGCATTGGTGTAAAATATTCCACGCAGCTGTCGTCAATAGCTGCCATGCCAAGTTTGTCCGCATCGATCACTTCGTATTTCTTTCCGTATTTTTCAAGGAAAGTCAGAACACGCTCATCCATCATACGGTTTCTTCCACGACTCATCATCAGAATGTAAAGGTGCTCCTCGTCTGTCACCTCAAATGGTCCATGGAAATATTCTGCACTGTTCAGGTATCCGCAGTCCATCCACTGCATTTCCTGAAGTGAACAGATAGCAAATCCGTAGGCCTGTGAATAGGAGGCTCCTGATGCCATGATATAAAGGTTCGGTTCCTCTGAATATTTTTCTGCAAAAAGCCATGCCGCATTCTGCTGATCCTTCACTGCTGCTGCAATAATCTCATCGATCTTATCAAATCCTTCTGCGATTTTGTCATAAAGAACATATCCCGGCTCCTGTACCTTCATCAGCTCATTAAGAATACGAAGTACGATTCCCTGCGGCTTCTCTGCTTCTTTCACTCCCGGTGCCCAGTCATATACAACAGATATCCACTCATCTGTATCGCAGGCAGATCCCGGTGCATGTGTCATGGTCACAACTGCTGCACCTGCATTCATTCCCACTTTCGCCGCTTCCAGGCATTCTTTGGTCTTTCCGCTGTGAGAGCAGATAATCAAAAGGCTGTCTTTTCCAAGCTTCTTAGGCGGTGTCAAAGCAAACTCTCTGGCCGGGATCCACTGTGCATCCATCACTGCTGACTCCGCACGCAGGAAATAATATCCCGGGTATAAATCTACAAGAGAACCTCCACATGCAAGAAAATACACATTTTTGATTGTTCCATGCTCTTCACTGATCTTATTTACGATTTTTACTGCGTCCATTTTTCATCCTCCGGTTTTGTGGAAATTCGTCTGACAATCCTCTAAATCCATTGAAAATACAGGTTTTTTCGGATTTTCAGATGATTTTCTTTCTCTTAATTTTTTGCATTTTACCTTTTTGAAGAATATAACATATTATAACGTTATAGTAAAGAGTATATTCATGATTTATGATTAATTATTCATCCTATACACACTCCTCCGCACTGCAAAGGCTTGTCTCTTACTGGACAAATACATCCGCACTATAGTAAAATATCGTTTATGAACAATCTCTAGAAAGGATATTTTCATGTTAAATAAAAATTCGATCCAGCCGCTTTACAAGCAGCTTATGGATATTATTACCAGTCAGATCAAAAACGGTACTTATAAGCCCGGGGAAAAAATCCCGACAGAGCCGGAGCTTGCCGATCTTTACCATGTCAGCCGGATCACTGTCAGACGTACCGTGGAAGAGCTTTGCACACAGGGATATCTTATCAAGCACCAGGGAAAAGGAACCTTTGTAAAATCCCCCATGATCTTCCGTAAATTTGAATCCCAGAAAAATATGAGTTTTTCCGAATCCTGCCGTCAGAATGACCGTATTCCGGAATCTCACGTACTGTCCTTCTGCAAAAAAAATGCGAACACCGTAACCTCTGATTTTCTGCAGCTTGCTCCCGATGAAGAAATTTTTTTCCTGGAACGTCTTCTTCTGGCTGACAGTATTCCGGTTATTGATGTTCACACCTGGCTCCCCACACGACTTTTCCCGGATTTTGATCCGAATGCTGTAGAAAACGGTTCTTTTTTTGAATATATCAAAGCCACCTACAGCTGTACGATCGCAGAGTCCAGCCGCAGCACAATTTCTGTTACTGCAGCCTCCCCTGATATGGCCAAAACTTTGCGTCTGTCTTCCGGTGATCCTGTGCTGATCCTGGATTCCTATATGGAAGCTCCTGATGGAAGTCCGCTTTATATCAGCCGCGAATACATTGCAGGTTCCCGCTATACGATTTCATTTTGAAGAATCAAAAAACGGCACAGAAGTGTTATACTGCCAATACAGCAGCATACACCTCTGTGCCGGTAAATTTTAGAATAAAAAATCACTTCTCCATCTGCGCCTCAATCGCACTGCCAAGCCGGTTATAAATCGTCACTGCATCCTGCACATGCAGTGCACTTCCCGTATTGCCTGCTGCGCCTGCCGTTACCAGAATGTATTCCCTGTCATAGATTTTTGCAAAGCTTGCCAGACACAATCCGGCTTCACTGGTATATCCTGTCTTGCCGCCCAGGATGTGACCACCAGTTACAGAAGTATCTGATAAATTCTTAAACATGGTACTGTAATATGTGATCCCGCTTGGATGGATATTGGTCACTCCTGTAGAATGCCGCGGACTCTCAATAATTTCCCGGAAGGTATCATTCTTAAGTGCATATCTCAGAAGCACCGCGATATCACGCACAGTACTGTAATGATCCGAATCATGGAGCCCTGTCGTATCACAGAAATGCGTCTTATTCATGCCAAGCTGCTGCGCTTTCTTGTTCATCATCTCCACAAAGCCATCCCTGGAACCGCCAACTGTATCTGCCAGTGCGATACAGCACTCTGCCCCTGATGGAAGCATGGCACCATAGAGAAGATCAATGGCACGCACTGTTTCCCCCGGCTGAAAGCCTGCCTGGGTTGCATCCTGCTCATAAAGCCCCGCAAACATCTCCTGTGTCAGAGTGATCTCCTGATCCAGATCATCCAGGTTCTCAATGGCTACGATCGCAGTCATGATCTTCGTCATAGAAGCCGGATAGATCTTCTCATCACCCTTCATATTTCCGATGATCTTACCGCCTTTTACCTGCATCAGCACTGCATAGGGACTGTTGATGCCACTCATCTCAAGCTTGCGTACGACCGGTTTCTGCAGAGACTCCATCCAGTCTCCTACACCTTTGTTCCAACCGATGATCACTACAAGTGTCAGGATTACGATAGCCTCCACCACCAGGCAGAGTATCATTTTTATTTTATTTACCTGTTTCTTTATTTTCTTCGCTTTACGCTTTTTTGATCTCAATTTATACTCCCTGTCCAGACAAATTCATCTGTAAGTTTCCCCTACAGAAACGTTTTCCCCATCTTTTTTATATCCTAACATAATTTCAATTTTCATTTGTAAACTTTAGATGATAAATCTCTGACAAATCTCTAAATCTATCCATCTATTACTGGTTTGAGCCTTATTGTAAAAGCATTAAGCTAAAAAATCAAGACTCTCTCCCATCTCCCTGAGAATTTTTTCCAAATAAAAAATACCCTATGCAAAGATTCTCATCTCTGCACAGGGCATTTAAAATTTATTACTGAGCTAATTTAACCGGGTTAAGCTTAACACCAGGTCCCATTGTCGGAGCGATTGTAACGCTCTTCAGATACTGACCTTTCAGTGTGCTAGGTCTAGCCTTTGTGATAGCTCCCATAAGCGTCTGGAAGTTGTCGCTTAACTGCTCCTCGGTAAAGGAAGCCTTTCCGATCGGAACATGGATGATGTTGGATTTGTCAAGACGATACTCGATCTTACCTGCTTTAATGTCGTTAACAGCTTTTGTTACGTCCATTGTTACAGTACCAGCCTTCGGGTTCGGCATTAAGCCTTTCGGTCCAAGTACACGACCAAGACGACCTACAACGCCCATCATATCCGGTGTTGCAACTACAACGTCAAAGTCAAGCCATCCCTCGTTCTGGATCTTCGGAATAAGATCCTCAGCTCCTACGAAGTCTGCTCCTGCTGCCTTTGCCTCTTCTGCCTTAGCATCTTTAGCAAATACAAGTACACGAACTTTTTTACCTGTTCCGTGTGGCAGAACAACTGCTCCACGGATCTGCTGATCTGCATGACGTCCATCGCAGCCTGTACGGATGTGAACTTCGATGGTCTCGTCGAATTTAGCTACAGCAGCCTTTTTAACAAGGCTGATAGCCTCTGGTGCATCATATAATGTTGCGCGGTCTACTGCTTTCGCAGCTTCCACATATTTCTTTCCTCGTTTCATTTCTATAACCTCCTGTGGTATTTGCGGGGAAAAGCCCTCCCACTTGAAAATTTCACTTTTTCTACGGGAACCCCGAACTTAAGCTTCGGTATTTATTAGTCTACGACTTCGATTCCCATACTTCTTGCTGTACCGGCGATCATGCTCATAGCAGCCTCGATAGATGCTGCATTGAGGTCTTTCATCTTCAGCTCAGCGATCTCCTGAACCTGTGCCTTAGTAACCTTAGCTACTTTGGTCTTGTTCGGTGTACCGGAACCAGATTTGATGTTTGCAGCTTTCTTAAGAAGAACTGCTGCCGGCGGAGTCTTGGTTATGAAGCTGAAACTTCTGTCAGCATAAACAGTGATTACAACCGGGATGATAAGGTCTCCCTGATCAGCTGTTCTTGCGTTGAACTCCTTTGTAAACTGTACGATGTTTACACCGTGCTGTCCAAGAGCCGGACCTACAGGTGGTGCTGGAGTTGCTTTACCAGCCGGAATCTGTAATTTGATATATCCTGTTACTTTCTTTGCCATTTTCGGCACCTCCTATGTGGTATTGGCGGGGGTGTGTCCCTCCCACTTGCTGTTACCTTGTTTTTTTATTACTCAGCTTTTTTGATTTCTGCGAAACTTATTTCTACCGGTGTCTCGCGACCGAAAAGCTCAACATTGATTGTTACTGTCTGTTTCTGCATATTGATACCTGTGATCACACCTGCGGTATCCTTCCATGCACCACCAGTAACAACTACCATGTCGCCCTCTGCGAAGTCCACTTCGATATCCGGTTTCTGGATACCAAGCGGCAGCATTTCCTCTTCTGTAAGAGGCACAGGCTTTGATCCCGGTCCTACGAATCCGGTAACACCTCTGGTATTACGGACAACGTACCAGGTATCGTCGTTCATCACCATATTGAGAAGCACATAGCCTGGAAACATCTTCTTCTGAACCTGTCTTGAGGTTCCGTTCTTCATCTCCACTACATCCTGCAGCGGAACACGTACCTCCAGGATCTGGTCTTCCAGGTGTCTGTTCTCGATTGTCTTTTCAATGTTGGCTTTTACTTTGTTCTCATACCCTGAATAGGTATGGACAACGTACCATTTTGCTGCTTCTGACATACAATCACCTTTATCCTTACTTCATTAAGAAATTAATGCATTCCAGAATTCCGGAATCCATTACACTGATAACCACTGCCAGGATGATCGTGATGATCACGACCACAACAGTCTGTTTTGCCAGTGTGGCACGGTCTGTCCAGACAATCTTCTCAAATTCTGACTGAATTCCCTGAAACCAACTTTTTTTCTGCGGCTTGTCCGCAGATTTCTGTTTTTCCATAGCATAACCTCACAAATCTCTGTGATTACTTTGTTTCCTTGTGCAGAGTGTGTGTATGACAGAACTTACAATATTTCTTGGTCTCCATTCTCTCAGGATGGTTCTTTTTCTCCTTCGTCATATTGTAGTTACGCTGCTTGCACTCGGTACATGCTAATGTAATCTTAACGCGCACAACTTCCACCTCCAGTGTTTTCATTTGCATGGTCTTCCGTACTGCCCGGAACGTTTATCCGTCGTCATTTTCGGGCATAAAAAAAAGACCTAACTTCCATGTCGCTTGTCAATTTTAGCACAGAGCAAGCATGCAAGTCAAGCCTTTTTCACTTAAATATAAAGAAATTCACTGTTCCATACGAACGTCTCAAGTGCACAAACTCGATTCCGCTCCGCTTCATCTCGTTTTCGAAATGTCAAAAGAAGTCATAACCCCCGTGGATATCCACTACACTGCCATTCATATACCCGTTTCCAAGCACTGCAAATGCCATATCCGCCACTTCCTCCACTGTTCCGAATCTGTGGAGTGCGATTTTTTTATTGATGCGGTCATAGCTCTCCTGGGTGCGGGCGCTGTGCCATGGAGTTTCGATAAATCCAGGTGCAATGGCATTCACAGTAATGCCCTTCGGCTCAAACTCTTTTACAAGAGATTTGGTCAGGAAATGGATCGCCGCCTTGGTAACACCGTACACCAGAGAAGACGAATACGCCTGCTGTCCTGCATAAGATCCGGTAAACAAAATGCTTCCACCTTCACTCATCATTGGCCGCAGCTCCTTAACCATAAACACAGGCACAGAAAGATTGGTGTTCACGATCCTTGTCCACTCCTCAAAAGTATAATCCTCATACTTGGCATAGGTGCTCACTCCCGCATTGCTCACCAGCCAGTCAATATGATCTGCCTGGTCTTTCAGCTCCGCCACAAAAGCCATCATATCTTCATAGGAAGACATATCTGCTTTCACCAGGACCACCTGAGATCTTTTTTCCCGGGGAAGGTTCTCAAGAAACGCCTGTGCCTTGTCCTCATTATGCCCATATGTTACAAAAATCCTGTCCTCAGCTGCTGACTCAGCCAGAATTTTCTCAGCGATCCCTCTTCCAATGCCGGAGGTACCGCCTGTGATCACAGTTACTTTTCCCATATTATATCTCCATCAGTTCATCAAAAATCGGTTTCGGTATATAAGGCTGCTGATTGTGGATCGGCTCCCCAAGACAGGTCTTCGGGTACGCATAAGTTCCGTTCTCCAGCATGATCTCCAGAAGCTCCGGCCCGTTCTGCTCCAGAAACTCCCCGGAAGCATTCTCCACATCTTCACCCTGGATCCTTTTTGCCCGGATTCCATACGCCTTAGCCACATCTGAAAAATCACAGGACGAAAATCCGCTGCCATCGGAAGTATCCGCATATACGCAATCAAAATAATCTCTCTGAAGATGGCGTATCATACCCAGAGCCTCATTATTCATCACGACCATTTTCACCGGAATGTTCTCACGCTTCACCCACTGCAGCTCCTGGATATTCATCTGGAATGCACCGTCACCGCAGATACAGGCTACCGGCTTCCCGGTGGCATAATGGGCTCCGATCGCCGCCGGAAGTGCATAGCCCATGGCACCATGTCCACCGGAAAAAAGAATCTTCTGATCCTGTTTATTATGAAAGGACTGATAGCTCCATACCATATGCTGACCTACATCAACAGCCACAGCACCGGTATCTCCAAGCTGGTCACTTAAATATGCGATCATGCGGTTCGGATATCTCTCCGGAGTCTCATCATCCACCTGTGTAAGCTCTCTGCGGATTCTCCGGCACACCTCAAGCCAGTCCCCGTAAGAACTGATCCGGCTCTCAGCGGCAGCTAATCTCTCTGCCACGTCCTCTGCGCTTACGCAAAAACACTTCTCCCCTTCTCTGCCTTCATGGATTTCTCTCTGAAGATTATAAGGGTCAATGTCCACCCTCACGATCTGTGCGCCCCTGGCAAACTCATGAACTTTGGTTCCGATCTGACGTGTACACAGGGAAATTCCAAAGCACACAAGAAGATCACTCTTGGCATTGGCGATCATATTTGCATAACGATGTCCGTACGCGCCGCCAATACAGCCACAATTCAGCGGATCATCCCATGCAAGGACTGATCTTGCCAGAACGCTTGTGATCACAGGGATCTGATGCTTTCTTGCAATATCGACGAGGATTTTTTCCCCGGAACCAGCTGCTCCGTGGCCGATCATAAACACCGGTCGTTTCGCCTCTTTAAGTTTACATAAAATTTCTTCCACAGCTTCAGCTACATCAGCAGAATCAGCTTTATCCACAGCCTCCCTGTAAAAAGCAGCTCCGTTTCCACCATCTTTCCGATTGTATACAGCTGCCTCTGTCTCCTCATCGGAAAACTTCATATCATAAACCGGATCACTGACTTCCCCTCTCTGAATATTCATCGGAAGGTCAATAAGAACCGGTCCCTTACGTCCTGTATTGGCGATCTGCCATGCCAGATTAAGCTCTCTCACAATATCCTGTGCTTCCCGGATCTGCACTGCATACTTCGTCACAGGCTTCGCCATGGAAACAATATCGATCTCCTGGAATCCCTGCTGGCGAAGACCGTCGATTCCGGAATATTCATAAGTATTCAGCTGTCCGGTAATAAAGATCACGGGCAGCGAATCAAAATACGCATCAGCCACGCCGGAAAGCAGGTTCACAGCACCCGGACCACTGGTAGCATACGCGCAGGCACAGGAATCCTTGGCCTGTGCATAACCGCAGGCTGCAAAAGCCGCTCCCTGTTCATTATAGCTGGAATGGCTTTTTGTATTTGCATTGTGCTCAATAGAATCCACCAGATGAGCGATCATCGTTCCCTGGTATCCAAAAAAATCGTGAATTCCTTTTTTCTGAAGAAATTCTGTCACATAATCTGTAAGTTTCATTTTATCAGACATATTTTTTTACCTTTTCCAAAAGTGGAATCCGTCCCGTTTTTTCAAGATACTGCATATATAAATCCAGTATTTCCGGATCTGCCTCAAATATTTCATCATATTTCAGACATTTGTTCATTACATTCGTATACTCGGAGAATGCGTTCTCCAGCTGAACATAATCTGCATTTTTATACAGATTCCTGATATAATCCAGCTTCTGCCTGTATGCTCTTGCACAGGTATACTTCTTTCCGCAAAATTTCGCATAATCCCAGCACTTGTTAAAATATTTCTTATAACTCATACCAAAATCTGTACGGCGTGCTCTTTTCCTTCTGCTGGCAGCAAGTTTTTTAAGCTCCTTTGACTGCTGCATAAATTCTTCACATGGAATCAGGGCACTGCACATTACCACAGGACTTGGACGGTAATTCTCCGGACCCTTGTTCTGATATTTTTTACCAAAAGCCACTGTAAGATATTTATCTGTATCTCCCGGCACAAAAAATCTCTCCCCTTCCAGTTCCACTTCAAGGGACTCTTCAAAAACATAAGCCGGATAATACGTATTCTTATTCATGGTACGAACAACGTAAGTCTTTACTTCTTCCTGCGGCTGATGGATCAGATCCCGGAAGATTCTTTTTCCAAGCCATTCCCTGCCGCACAGTGACAGAAAACGTACTGTCCAGATACACACAAACTCTCTCTTCGTCTTCCACCTGCTGTTTTTTCCGTTGATCTTTTTCCAGCCTTCCTCAAGCATACGGTTCCAGAAATATTTCCATTTCGGACCATATTCACACTGTAACGGCAGAATATTCACCGCCATTCCGGGATGCTGATATTTTCCGTAATCATCCAGCCTGTAAAACAGGGTATCTTTATCCGTATACCGAAGGTGAAAATTCGGAAAATGCTTATTATTATCCATGGATTCCAGTGCTCTTCGAAGCCCCGGTTCTTCCTCAAAGGCATTCTTGAACCGCTCCATATCTGCCGGTTTCATATATACTGCACCTGTCATCGGATTCATTGGAAAAGGCCGTCCTGTCACAGCACAGAGGGTAAAATACGGAGAAAGAAAATATGTGATCTTGTTTTTTCTGCAAATGATATCGATTTCCTTAAGAAGTTCCAGTATTTTCTTCTGCTCTCTGGTCAACATACTCTGCCTCGTTTCTGTTGGTTTTTAGATTTACATAATTATATCCAGGATCGTTCTGATATTCTCCTGACTTTTATATTTATCCAGCCAGACATTCAGAAACTCCGCTGCATCTGCTTTTTTTGCAAAAAATGCTGCTCTTCTGCTTCCTTTATACATATCCTCAAGGATGATCCTGGAAAGCTCCATCTTTATATAAGAAGGCAGCGCACATTCCAGTGCCTTGAAATAATTTTCAAATGCGCTCCGGGTCTGTCCCTGTTTTCTGCGGACGTCTCCAAGCAGTTTGTATGTTACACCAAGATGCTGCTTATGGATCCGGGAGCTGCGAAGTTCCTCCGCCAGATATTCCATTTCACTCTCTTCATCTGTGCACAGCAGTCTGGTACGACACTGTGCCAGAGGTTTTGAATAACCGAATCTCTGCCATGCGCGGGTAAGTGCCTCCCGGTACAGCATCTCATTCGAAAGTTCAGCCTTCTCTATCTTATCATCAGATATACCGATCTTGCAGTAAAGTTCACTTATCACTTCCTCAAGCTCCGCTTTCGTGCGAACATAAGAAGTTTTTGTCAGATAAAAAGCTCCGTCGATTTCTGAATCCTCCGGCATCAGCCTCTTCCACAGTTCCATCAGTGAAAAAGCCTCATCCTTTTTTCTGTTCTCCAGAAGTTTCCGGCATTCCTTCACAGCCTGGCTCTTTTTGTCTTTCAGGAATTTATCCAATTCAAGATGCACAATTCCGTTGCTGGTACATTCCCTCGCTTCCGCAAAATGTTCCAGTGCCTCATCCTGGAGCCCTTTTTTCCACAGAAGATCCCCTTTATACTTGATAAAATATCCATCGTGAGGAAAGATCCTCAACGCATGTGCCAAAAATCCTTCTGCCTCAGAAGCGTTCCATGGATCCTGAACCCGAGCCATCACGAACCTGCACTTAAACTTCAGGAATCCCGGCGCGTCCGGATATTTACGCAGAAGATCATCCACGATCTCCTCCGCTTCTTTCATCTCACGAAATTCATAATGGCAGGCAGCTTTACGAAATCTGCGGATATCTTCCACTGTCTGTTCCATTTCCTGAGTGAGATGATCCAGTTTTTTTCTCACTTCATACAGTCGATACGCCTTGGAAACACGCTCTGTATAAATCAGTGTCAGCATGGCGATCTGAAAAACGGAATCCTCCACAGCTATCAGTGTGGGGTGATAAAACGGACGGATTCCCTTATAATCCTCACGGCCGATAAATTCCACACTGAGCTGTGTCTTGTAATAATCCTCAAAAAGTTCATTCAGAACATCATAGTGGCCTTCTGCCAGAAGAGTCTCCACATTCTTCTCTGACTTCATAACCCTTGCTTCCAGATCCTTCGCAATCACACCTGCCTTGATCCTGTTTCTTCGCATATCCAGCTTATGATCTTTTCTTGTCTGGATAAGGCAGTAGAATTTACGGAATGTCATCTGTCTGCGTATCCGGCCCTTATCGATCCTTGGCAGATACTCGTCACGGATCTCCTGATACGTAGCTCCTGGCACATAAACAGACTCATGGGACTCCCTTTCCCCATGAGGCGGTATATAAGACCATTCATCTCCGTAATGCCAGATCAGATAATCGCTGGTTCTGTTTGGAACCATAACTTTGGTTCCTTCAAAATCCATATATTTCACAGGAAACATCATGTCCTTGTCAAAAAGGAACGGACATCCGCCCCAGCGCATTGCATAGCGGCTGCATTCTTCCTCTTTGTAAGAAAACATAATCTTCTCCAGCTTCTTCAAGGTTCTGTCTTTTCCAAAAAATTTGTATCGTAATAACCAGTACAGATACTGAAAAGCAGAAATCTCCCATCTCGCTCCCACGACCATGCTGATATTGAGAAGATCTGTGTAGATCATCATGTGTGTTCTGTACTTCTCATATTCTCTGTCATCGTCCGGGATCGGATCCAGCGTCAGCACATCTATGATCTCCCCGGCCTTATCCTCTCCAATGATCTGATGCTTGTGGATAGAACAGCTGTCTGTGCTTGCATAACGTGGAAATCCATTCGTATACGTCCTGTCCACATCAGAACAGTGGATCGCTCTGTTAGGTGGCATCTCTGTCTTACAGATTTCCACGAATTTATCCCAGTCACTTTTCGGCATATAAATATCTACATCATCATCCCATGGGATAAAGCCTTCGTTTCGAAGGACACCGATCAGCGTTCCTCCGGCCATCACATATCTAAGATTATGCTTTTTGCAGATTTCATCGATCTCTCGGAAGAGCTGCAAAAGAAGCTCCTGTTTTTCTGTCATCTGTCAACCTCTTTGATCAATAATTTTCAAAAGCTCCGCCAGTGTCTCCGACTCCTCATAAAAAAGTCTGGTACACTCTGTCCGTTTGTCACGGATCATAATGGTCAGCTCCTGAAGAAGATAGCGAAGACCATTTCCCTCAAAATTAAAGCTGTAACGCTTCAGAAATTCCTGGCCTTCCACCTTCGCCTCAAAATAGCCGGTATTCCACCAGTCATTGGGAACTGTGATCCTCCCCTTACTTCCAATGATCACAAGCTCATTCTCCACATCTACAGTTGTTCCGATCTCTATCGTAGCCAGTGTCTTCGGATATTTCACTGTAATCACATCATAGACGAAGCCACCGTCGCTGCCCCTTACAGCGTTGGTGTTCACATCCAGATAATCTTTTCCAAGCAGCTTGATACATGCGCAAAGTGCCTGGCTCACAGTCTCGTTGAATGATTTTCCTCCCTGAAAATCATCCTGTGAAACTGCACATTTCACAGCTACCACATCACCGACCAGTTCATTGTGTGTCAGCCATACAAGCTGGTTAAAAGCACGTAGATAAACAAGGGTGAGTTTCTCAACGAGAACAACACCCTGTTCCTTGGCCAGTTGGAATAACGCTTTCTGCTCCCCTGTATCCAGCGTCATCGGTGTATCGCTAACCACATGTCTGCCATGCTGCAGCGCATATCTTATATACTCTGCCCTTTTCTTAATTCCGGCTTTAATGTAGACGATCTCCAGCCCCTCCAGAAACCGTCTGTAATCTGTTCCGTAAGAATCCAGTTCATACTTGTCACAGAATTCTTCCGCTACAGAAATATCCTCAGAATATACACTCTCTACATGAAGTCCGCTTACGAATTTCGATTCCTGAACCATCTCGTTATCTTCTGTATCATCGGTCACGATTCCGATCCTGTATATCTTGCCCTCACTTCTCAGCTTCGTACTGGAAATATTCTTGGTACGTTCCAGATATACAACCTCACAGTAATTTTTGAGATAGTCGAATTTACCCTTCCAGTCGGATCCCAGAACAAGAAGGTCTATGTTATATTTAATAATATCACTGACCTTCTGCCCCTGATACTCCTCTATGATTATCTCATCAGCAAAACCTGTTTTCCGTACATTCTCAATTCGTTTCAGCAGACTGTCTTTGACATTCAGTTTGCCTCTCTCAATGTCATAGCTCTCGCTGGTGACTCCAACGATCAGATAATCCCCCAGCTCTCTTGCTCTTTTCAGGATATTATAGTGACCCTGATGAAACAGATCGAAAGTGCCGTAAGTAATAACTCTTTTCATTATCATCCTGCTCTTTCTGCTATTCCTTTTCCGTCAGCGTTGTCTCTTCCTGTGGCTTTATAATATCCATTAATTCATCCAGCTCCTGCAGTTCTTCAAAAGTCTGTGGTGACTCAGCATCCTCACCCTCTGTTTCCACAGCAAAATCCTTATCTGCATAAAGCTCCTCTGCACTTACTTCCACCTGAGCCGCTTCAGCATCCTCAGTTTCCAGCACAGCCGCCACATCATTTTTCACCTTCATGGCATCCTCCTCTTCCAGAGTTGCCGCCAGTTCTTCAATTGCTTTTTTTCTTTTTCGTATAACTTTGTAGTGTTCCTCTTCATCATACTCATCTTCCAGTCCTTCATCCTGGACCGGTTTTTCCCTCTTAAAGAAAATCAAAATGATAAGATTAAGAACACCATTATATATAAAGGATACCGGCTTGCTTCCAAGAAGCAGTACAAATATCCATGATACACCGAACAGTACCCATACATTCAGCATCTGCGGAATGCTCAGAAGAAACAGTCCGTTCATCACGATCATAATCGGATAATGGAAGAAATATATCCCCATTGTATTCCTTCCAACAAAAGTAATCGGCAGCTTCACATCCGGCATCAGTGCAAGAAATGTAAGTACCAGCACAAAGGATACCAGATACATCAGAAGACGGATCAGCATTCCTGTAATATCATCCATTCCGGATAACTGATATGTGTGATTTCCCCTGAAAATATCGATCGGGATCTGATTGGCGATCATAAAATTAGGGATTGCGTAAAGAAGCAGTCCTGAAATTGGCACCAGAACCAATTTTCCCTTAAATTTACGTACGATCTTCGTATAATCACTTTTCCACAGATAGCCTGCCACAAAAAACGGAAAAAATACAACAATCCTGGAACTGGAAAGATATGTTGTAAATTCCGGTCTCGTTCCTGCCCATAACGCAAAAATAATGCTCAACGGCACAATAAAACGCACCTTGCCGAGAGCCTCGATAGTCAGTCTGTAGATAAAAAGCGCAAGCACATACCACATAACTGTTCCGGATGGACGAAGAAGCTCATAATCCATGCTCTTGCCAAGCCATATATAGGCATACCATGTGAGACTGTATCCAAGAATGTAAGGAATCAGCAGATTCTTCACATTCTTCAGCACATCCTGAGGCTTCTTGGACAGATATCCGGACATAAAAACAAAAGCAGGCATATGGAAGATCGTGATCGCGTACCATACATAACGTACGATCATGTCAACCTTAACCAGCTGAAATGCAATAATATGATTAAATACAACCAGGAAAATCAGTAATACCTTAATGTTATCAACCAGATAGGAATACGGAACCCCCTGGCTGTCTGTTCTCTGTTTCATCTGTTCCCACCTTATTCATACGGATATCCATAACCCGCTTCGCTACTTGCTAAAAAAATATGAATAAATAATAACATATATTTATGAATTTGGAAATAGAAAATTAACATTTACCAGGATTATTCTGGTTTACCAGCATTTTCAACGGTACTTCCATACTCCATGAAATGCGTAAGATACAAAGAATATCAAACTTTTCAGTTTTCCATAGCCCATATATTTATAGACCTGATAGGTCATGGCTGCTGACCTCAGTTTATTGCGGGATTTGCCGCCTTCACTGAGCCTGCACTTCAGATACGGTTTATTGATTCCTGCCGCAAAACCACCTTTTCGAAGAATTTTCAGCCAGGTGATATAGTCCTCATGGCTGTCATCATGCTCCATTGGAAAAGCGATCGCATCTTCCCTTCTGAGGAGCACAGAGGAACAGTTGATACTGTTATGCTTCAGAAGATCCCGGTAGGTGATCCGCTCATTAACCGGGATATATTTCCCTGTTGTACGGCCATCCGGCTGCATCAGCTCTCTTCCTGTGGAGCAGATCACACATCCGGTAAGCTCCATCACTTCGATCTGCTCTCTAAGCTTACCCTTTTCCCACCAGTCATCCGCATCCAGGAAGGCGATATATTTTCCCCGTGATTCCTTCACACCTCTGTTTCTGGAACGGGCTGCTCCCACATTGTTCTCGTTGCGGATATAACGGATACTTCCGCTTTCCATATATTTCATCACAGTAAGTTCTGTTCCGTCTGTGGAGCAGTCATCGATCACCAGGATCTCGACAGGAACATTCTGCTCCAGAACTGACCGGATTGCTTTTCCAATATATTTCTCACCATTATAAACAGGCATGATCACTGAAACCAGTGGTTTTTCCATAAAAAACGCCTCCTTTATGTCTCATATGTCTCCATTTGCAAAGTGCGCATCAGAGCCAGCCTGACACGCACTTAAAAAATCTTATTTCTCTTCCTGTGAATCCTTCAAAGCATTCTTCTGATCGTCATCCACACCTTCAGATACTTCTTTCTGGAAAAAGATCTTCACAGTCATAAACAACAGCTTGATATCCAGAAGAAATGAATAGTTCTCAATATAAAACAGGTCAAGCTTCAGCTTGTCATACGGAGTCGTATTGTACTTGCCATATACCTGAGCATAGCCGGTAAGTCCGGCTTTTACCTTAAGTCTGTAATGGAATTCCGGGATCTCTTTCTCATATTCCTGCATGATCACATCACGCTCCGGACGAGGTCCTACCAGTGACATATCTCCCATAAATACATTGAAAAGCTGCGGTAGCTCATCCAGATGCAGATTTCTAAGAATATGTCCTACCGGTGTGATACGGGAATCATGCTTGGATGCAAGACGTGCTCCGTTCTTCTCAGAATCCACGCACATGCTGCGGAACTTCCGGATACGGAATTCTTTTCCTTTATATGTGAGACGATCCTGAAGATAAAATACCGGGCCACCGTCATAAGCCTTCACTGCAATGGCAATGATCAGCATGATCGGAGAAGATACAATGATTCCAAGTCCTGATATAATAATATCCAGAACTCTCTTAAATGCTCTCTGTTCCATGGAAAGTCCCTGATTCCTGCACATCAGAAGCGGTGTGTCAAACAGGTGTATCCTGTCTGTTCCAAGCAGGATAATATCCGAGATCTTCGGACTCATATAACAGCGGATGGAATGGGAAAAGCAGTATTTCAGATATCTGTTTCGAATCTGGGACGGAAGATCCCAGATGATCACGCCCTCATACTTCTCCATCATAGCGTGGATCTTCTCCTCACCTTCACAGATATGAACCTTTCCACTGATATCGTATTTATCCTTTCGGGTATTCATCTTGTGGATCACATCTCCTGGATCACGGTCTCCGTAGATCACCAGAAGTCTTCTGGCCCCATAAAGCTTCGAATAAATGTACCGCGTACCCCAGATCCAGATGATCGTCACTGCGATCTGCACCAGTGTCATCTCAAAAAGCGGTTTCGCTGAGAGGAACCAGCGGTTGATCAGTGTAATCTGAAAATATGTCACAACATTGGCACAAATAAGAGCCAGAGTCAGTGAATAAAATACATCGATCCGCTTAAGATATCCTACTTTCAGGCCGCCATACAGCTTGGCAAACATCAGGTAGATCAGCGCATAAATCAGAATCAGTACCCAGTTACCTTTTCGCCAGAAGGGCTGCTCGATCATTCCTCTGTAGAAATCATACCACACATAGGCAAAAATAGCCGCCTGTGCAATCACGATCAGACTTGCCAGACAAAATACCACGAATCTTTTATAATCTTCTCTTTTACTTCTGTTCACAGATTTATCTTCCTTCCCTGAGGAGTAAATATTAGCTTTATCATTATAGCTAATATATACTATTCCGTCCAGTAATTCCAACGTTTTTATCCCGTTATTTTCTGGCAATAGCCGATTTTTGCACAATATAATAGGAAAAACCCCGGATTCTAACCGGATAACTGTTCTGCAATTATCCGATTATATACAGGTAGTAACTGTCTACCTGATTCCAGGGCTTTTCTGCTGCTTCTTTTTATTTTTCTTTTTATTTTTCTTTTTCGATTTTCGCGCTTTTTCTGATTATTCGTTCACAAGATTGTATTCTTCAATGGATTTGTTGATGGAATCAGCCATGTTTTTCACCGCTGTATCTACATCCTCTTTTCCGTTGAGCATACTCTCGATCTCAGACTCTACTGTTGCTCTTGCCTCAGGGAATACGCTTAACAGTGCACCTACATAATCTGCGGAAGAATCATGGAGCTGGTCAATTGCTGTCTGGAACTGAGGATATTTCTCAACATTATCCTTGAATACCTGCTCGTCCTGAGCTTTTACAGTTACAGGGAAGTATCCTGTCTGTGCGTTCCAGTAAGCCTGAGACTCCGGAGAAATGAGGAATTTTACGAATTCCCATGTTGCACGGAGCTTTTTCGGATCATTGTTATTCAGTGCCCAGAGAGATGCACCACCGATGGAAACACCGCCCTCGTCGCTGGATTTGATCTTCGGGAAGTATGCTGTACCAACCTCAAATTTTCCGTTTACATCCTGAAGGATCTGTTTCAGGGACGCTGTGGAACCGAGAGTGATCGCTGACTTTCCTGCGGAGAAATCTGCAAGTCCTGCATCACCGCCTTTACCTACGATCGGTGCAAAGCCTTTGTCGTTAAGGTCTTTCCATGCTGTAAGGATATTCTTTGCAGCACCGTTCTCGTCAAAAGCAACAGCTGTAGCAGCCTCTTTACGTCCGTTTCCGTTGTTTGCGTATTCAAGCCCCTGTTTTCCGATGAACTGCTCAAAGAACCAGCCATAGATACCAAGAGACATTACCTCGCCTGCGCCGCCTTTGTCCAGAAGCTCCTGTCCGATCTCACCGATTCCCTCCAGACTGTCAGGAACCTCTGTGATACCTGCTTTATCAAACATATCCTTGTTATAATACATGATCGGTGTGGAAGAGTTGAACGGCATGGAGTACAGCTCATTGTCAATGGTGTAGTATGCAGCCAGGTTCGGCTCGATCTCAGATACATCGTAGCTGTCTGCATCGATCATCTGCTGCATAGGCACGATCCAGCCGGAATCTATCATAAATCTTGAACCGATCTCATATACCTGTACAAGATCTGCACCCATATTTCCGATCTGAGCACTTTTCAGTTTGTTCAGGGAATCATCATACTCGCCCTGATACTGCGCATCTACCGTGATTCCGTACTCGTTCTCATCGTTGAATTTTTTTACCAGAGTGTCAATGGCCTCGCCGTTAACGCCACCCATGGAATGCCAGAATGTAATCGTAGTTCCGTCTACATCGGAAGCATCTGCCATCTCTGCTTTCTCATCTGTGCCGGCATCTGCGGCGAATACAGTTACTCCGTAAACAGAGCCAACAGCCATTGCTGCAGTAAGTAAAGCTGCGATCATTTTTTTCTTCATAACTTTTTTCTCCTCTTTTTGAAAAATTTTCTCTTTTTCTTCCTATATATAAGATGAACTGCCAGGTCTTACGACTGTGACAATATCTTTTCCCCTGTGATAAAACACTCTGAGGCTGCGGTCTGCTCCGGTATCAGCCCTTGACTGCCCCGGAAAACATTCCGCGGATAAGCTGTTTCTGTCCGATGATAAAGATGGAAATGGACGGAATAATGATCATAACAACTCCTGCGATCATCAGTGTGATGGACTGTGAATCCACACTGTCCAGCATACTGATACCGATCTGAACGGTTCGCATATTGTTGGAGCCTGTTACAAGCAGCGGCCACATATACATATTCCATGCATTGATAAAGGTATACACTGCCATGGCACCGATAGCGGATTTCGTCAGCGGAAGCAGGATCTTTACAATAAATTTCAGATTGCCGCAGCCGTCAAGCTTTGCCGACTCATACAGTGAGATCGGGAAGGTCATATAAAACTGGCGAAACAGAAAAATTCCCATTGCGGATGTAAGATAAGGCACGATCAGTACCTGATAGGTATCCAGCATTCCCCAGCCTGATACAGTCAGATAGTTGGAAATGATCGTTGCCTCTCCCGGAACCATCATGGTTGCCATCACAACCATGAAGAGAATACCTTTTCCTTTGAATTCCAGGAAAGAAAACGCAAAAGCAGCAAGAGAACAGGTAATGATCTGTCCGATGGTAATACATCCCGCCATGATAAAGGAATTCAATATGAATCGGAGAAGCGGAACCGTGCGGAATGCATTGATAAAGTTGGAAAAGGTCGGATTCTTAGGAAAGAGATTCAACTCTGTAGTAAACAGTTCACTGGAAGGCATCAGCGCAATACTGATGGCATAAAGCAATGGAAGCAGGATCAGAACCGCAAATACCACATTTGCCGTAACACGGAGCGCTGTTTTTGTTCTTCTCCTTGCAAGAGCTTTTGCATTCATGGCTTTTTTCAGCTCCAGGAGCTCCTCTTTTGACATATTTCCCACTGTGGGAACTGCCATATTTTCTATCTGGCTCATCAGTAATTCACTCCCTTCTTCTCAATACGGAACATGATCAGTGTAATGATCATGATGATCACAAACAGGATAACGGACTGGGCTGCCGCACTTCCGAAGCGGTAGTTGAAGAATGCGTCCCTGTAAATGGAATAGACAATTACGTTGGTGGATTCATTAGGTCCGCCTTCTGTCAGGATCTTGATCTGTCCAAAGGACTGAAAGGCCTGAATGATATTTACTACCAGTGTGTAAAACATGATCGGGGAAAGTCCTGGAAGCGTCAGGCTGAAAAACTGCTGCACACTGCTGGCTCCATCCACAGAAGCTCTCTCATAAATGGTCTCATCAATATTTCCGAGTCCTGCGGAAAAATACAGAAAATTAATTCCGCTGTTAAGCCATGCGGTAAGAATGGCTACGCAGATCAGAGCCGTGTTCGGATCGTTCAGCCAGTTGATATCCAGGCCGGTAAGCTTGTTCACAATACCCACTGCCGGGTGGAGCATGATCTGGAAGATCATCGCTGCAGAGCTGGATGCGATAGCCATTGGCAGCGCATAGGAAGTACTGAACACCCGGATTCCCGGAAATGCCTTGTTACAAAGCACTGCTGCGATCAGACCAAAAAGCATGCCGCCAACTACAACGATCAGTACAAAGATCAGCGTCACCTTCAGGCTGTTGATAAAGGATGCTGACTGAAGCAGCTCTTTATAATTGCCCAAACCAACGTACAGCTTTGCCTGTCCCATTTTGTTGGTTTTGTAAAGACTTAAATATATTGTTTTCAAAAACGGATAAAACAGGAATATTCCAAAAATCAACATACAGGGTACCAGATATAAGTACGGTGTAATCTTGCTTTTGCTGTTATTTCCCATAACTATTTCTCCTCCTTGCATAATCAGATTCTATCTACAGGCTGATCTGCCTGTACTCAAGCTCTTCCGTGACATAAATTCATGGCACAAAAATATTTTCTTCTGTCTCCGGATCAAACACATGCGCCTTCTCCATATCAAAATACAGAGAAACCTTCTCCCCTACCTGTGTCTGATTTTCCGGACTTAAACGAACTGCCAGGGTTTTGCCCTGCTCATCAAAATAGAGGATCACTTCCGCTCCCAGCATCTCGCGGTTTACTACAGGCTCGTCTACATCTACGCTGTCATTTTCAATACCAAGCTTTTTCGCTTCATCCAGCTCGTAGATATCCTCCGGACGGATTCCCAGGATTACGTGTCTGCCGTTATATCTGTCTGCGATCTGTTTTCCTCTGGTTCCGTCCAGATAAACCTTTTTTACAGTTTTGGCATCGTCCAGAAGAAGAGCCGTGCGGTTATTTTCTTCTGCTTTCACCGTGCATCGGAAAAAGTTCATAGACGGAGAGCCGAGGAAGCCTGCTACAAAAAGATTTACCGGATTATCGTAAATGCTCTGCGGTGCGCCCACCTGCTGAATCAATCCATCTTTCATGACTACAATCTTTGTTCCAAGTGTCATGGCCTCTGTCTGATCGTGAGTTACATAAATAATGGTGGTGTCCAGCTGTTTATGTAATTTCACAAGCTCCACACGCATCTGAGCACGAAGCTTTGCATCCAGGTTGGAAAGGGGCTCATCCATAAGAAAGACTTTCGGTTTCCGGATAATTGCACTTCCGATGGCAACTCGCTGTTTCTGACCGCCGGAAAGAGCTGCCGGCCTCCGGTCAAGAAGCTGCTCGATCTCCAGGATCTTTGCCACCTCATGGACCTTTCTGTCGATCTCATCCTTCGGAAGCTTACGGATCTTCAGGGCGTATGCCATATTTCCGTAAACCGTCATATTCGGATATAAAGCATAGTTCTGGAACACCATGGACATTCCCCTCTCCTTCGGTTCCAGATAATTGGAAAGCTCACCGTCGATCCACAGCTCACCGTCTGTAATCTCCTCCAAACCTGCGATGATACGCAAAGTTGTGGATTTTCCACATCCGGACGGACCTACAAAGATCACAAACTCTTTATCATGTATATCAAGATTAAAATCCTTCACACCGTAATGCTCCGAATCAAATTGCTTACATACATTTCTAAGTGCAATTTCTGACATTACTTATCTCCTTTCTCTTCTCTCGCTCACATGTTATTTAGTATAGAAGTTTTCCGGATATTCAGATATCGTAGTTGGGATAAGGCTTTGTGAAGTGTATGTAAAATTGTTTCAGAAATTATATGCAATTCCGTTAAATTCTTTCTCCAGAGTAAAATTCCGGCTGCGTTTTTTCCGCGTCCGGACTCTGCTCGTTCTGTAATGCACAGATATTCTGCAGCATGTTGCTGTATTCTTTCTGCAAAACCTGACATTTTCCAACTGTAATCAGGTGTTCCACGTTACATTGTCGCCTTCCTGCATTTCCAGAACAGATGAAAAGGAGTATTCACATTTATCACTTATCTCTGTTCCAGATAAATAGCGATTTTTGAGCTTTTATGATCACTTAATTTGTGCAATTTTTCATGTTGTTTTATTTTTTTCTGTAAAATCTAAAATATACACTTCGTTTTTGTCTAATTTTACTCTTGAAGTTTTGCATATAAGTCAAACAATACAAAATATTGCTTTTAAATTTTCTAACTTTTTGTTAGCCACCTTTCACGAGAAGTGCTATAATAATCCCAGTCAGAAAAGAAATGCAGAATTCGTGTTACTGCGAACAGCGCGAACAGCAACATTACCGGAATCCATGCATCAGGAGGAGGAATTTGACATGATCACATTGAAAGCAGAGAAAAGAAACCCGAATGTAAAAGCTAAAAAATTAAGACGTGAGGGTTACGTCACAGGAATTCTTAGTGGAAAAGAAATGAAAGAGCCTGTAGCACTCCAGTTTGACGGTGCCGAGGCAGCGAAATTCATTAAAGCAAATAAAGAAGGTACACAGATTTATCTGGACATCGAAGGCGAGAAAGTTGATGCCCTGGTAAAGAACATTGATTATAATCCAATTGAAAAACAGCTGATGGCTCTGGATTTCCAGGCACTGGTAGCCGGTGAGAAGGTTTCCACAACAGTTGCTGTCAAACTGGAACATACAGATATGGTTCAGGGTATCGTTGAGCAGGAGATGGAAGAGATCCACTACAAAGCAGATCCGGCCAACCTTCTGGATACTATCGTTATCGACTTCAACGGCTATCCGGCAGATGTCCGTGACATCCACGTAAAAGACCTCCCGATCCCGGAAGGCAAACAGGTTCACTTTATCACACCTGAGGATGCAGTTGTTGTTCACATCGGTGAGTACGCAGCAGCTCCGGAAGAGGATGAGGATGCTGACGCTGACGCAGAAGCATAATATATATATATTAATGATTCAGGGGATTGCCAATTGGCAATCCCCTGGTTTTGTTTGTGTGACAGTAAAAATAAAGAAAAAGTCAGAAAACCTTGATTTTTCAAGATTTTCCGACTTTTAAATAGCAGGGGATGAGAGAATCGAACTCCCACCAAAGGTTTTGGAGACCCCTATCATACCATTTGACCAATCCCCTATATACAAGAAAAAGTGGCTGTTGGCCACAAATTCTTTTACATTGTACTCTCAAAACTACATACATGCTTTGTTGATGGTCAATCAAACTCTTTGAATCAATTCTTAACCTGCGTTTCTTGGTCAAGCCCTCACCCGATTAGTAACAGTCAGCTCCATGTGTTACCACACTTCCACCCCTGCCCTATCTACCTCGTCGTCTTCAAGGGGGTTTACTTCTAAAAGAATGGGATATCTCATCTTGAGGGGGGCTTCACGCTTAGATGCCTTCAGCGTTTATCCCTTCCGGACTTGGCTACCCGGCCATGGCTTTGGCAAGCCAACCGGTCCACCAGCGGTCCGTCCATCCCGGTCCTCTCGTACTAAGGACAGCTCCTCTCAGATATCCTACGCCCACGCCGGATAGGGACCGAACTGTCTCACGACGTTCTGAACCCAGCTCGCGTACCGCTTTAATGGGCGAACAGCCCAACCCTTGGGACCTACTACAGCCCCAGGATGCGATGAGCCGACATCGAGGTGCCAAACCACTCCGTCGATGTGAACTCTTGGGAGTGATAAGCCTGTTATCCCCAGGGTAGCTTTTATCCGTTGAGCGATGGCATTCCCACTTAATACCACCGGATCACTAAGCCCTACTTTCGTACCTGCTCCACCCGTCGGTGTCGCAGTCAAGCTCCCTTCTGCCTTTGCACTCTTCGAATGGTTTCCGTCCATTCTGAGGGAACCTTTGGGCGCCTCCGATACCCTTTCGGAGGCGACCGCCCCAGTCAAACTCCCCGCCTGGCATTGTCCCACCGCCGGATTACGGCGGCTGGTTAGAAGCCCAATATCACAAGGGTGGTATCCCAACAGCGGCTCCGCGGCAACTGACGTTACCGTTTCTCAGCCTCCCACCTATCCTGTACATGCAACACCGGACCCCAGTGCCAAACTGGAGTAAAGCTCCATGGGGTCTTTCCGTCCTGGCGCGGGTAGCCAGCATCTTCACTGGCACTTCAATTTCACCGGATGTATTGCCGAGACAGCGCTCAAATCATTACGCCTTTCGTGCGGGTCGGAACTTACCCGACAAGGAATTTCGCTACCTTAGGACCGTTATAGTTACGGCCGCCGTTTACTGGGGCTTAAATTCAAAGCTTCGACTTACGTCTGACCTCTCCTCTTAACCTTCCAGCACCGGGCAGGCGTCAGCCCATATACCTCACCTTTCGGTTTCGCATAGACCTGTGTTTTTGCTAAACAGTTGCTTGAGCCTATTCTCTGCGGCCTGCTCTCGCAGGCACCCCTTCTCCCTAAGTTACGGGGCCATTTTGCCGAGTTCCTTGGCAATACTTCTTCCGCCGGCCTTAGGATTCTCTCCTCATCCACCTGTGTCGGTTTACGGTACGGGTACAGTATAAACAATAGCGGCTTTTCTTGACGCATGGCTCACGGGCTTCGCTACTAAATTTCGCTCCACATCACGTCTTCCCATTGCATGGCGGATTTTCCTACCATACTGGTACCTCGCTTGTACCGGACTTTCCATTCCCGGCTCCCGCTCTCCTTACGTGTCCCCACAGTTCTGTTATACTGCAGTACAGGAATATCAACCTGTTGTCCATCGGCTACGGCTCCCGCCCTCACCTTAGGTCCCGACTCACCCAGGGCAGATCAGCTTTACCCTGGAAACCTTGGATATTCGGCCTAGAGGATTCCCACCTCTATCTCGCTACTCATTCCGGCATTCTCTCTTCTATACAGTCCACAGCTCCTTACGGTACTGCTTCTTCCCATATACAATGCTCCTCTACCAATCCTTTCGGATTCCTTAGTTTCGGTGGCGCGTTTCAGCCCCGGACATTTTCGGCGCAGGACCTCTCGACCAGTGAGCTATTACGCACTCTTTGAATGTATGGCTGCTTCTGAGCCAACATCCTGGTTGTCTTCGAAATCCCACATCCTTTTCCACTTAACGCGCACTTTGGGACCTTAACTGTAGGTCTGGGCTCTTTCCCTTTTGACCGCCCAACTTATCTCGTGCAGTCTGACTCCCGGTGATATCTACACGGCATTCGGAGTTTGATATTCTTCGGTAGGCTTTGACGCCCCCTAGGAAATTCAGTGCTCTACCTCCGCAAGACTCACACCGAGGCTAGCCCTAAAGCTATTTCGAGGAGAACCAGCTATCTCCGGGTTCGATTGGAATTTCTCCCCTATCCACACCTCATCCCCACCCTTTTCAACGGATGTGGGTTCGGTCCTCCACTACCTCTTACGGCAGCTTCAACCTGGACATGGATAGATCACCCGGTTTCGGGTCTACTCCTACTGACTTAAGGCCCTCTTAAGACTTGGTTTCCCTACGGCTCCACACCTGAAGTGCTTAACCTTGCCAGTAAGCGTAACTCGCCGGACCGTTCTACAAAAAGTACGCGGTTGTACATATAAAGTACTTCCACAGCTTGTAGACACAGGGTTTCAGGTTCTCTTTCACTCCCCTCCCGGGGTCCTTTTCACCTTTCCTTCACAGTACTATGCGCTATCGGTCACTAAGTAGTATTTAGCCTTAGGGGGTGGTCCCCCTTACTTCCCACAAGGTTCCTCGTGTCTCGTGGTACTCCGGATCCTGCTCAGTCAGCTTGGCTTTCACGTACGGGGCTTTCACCCTCTCCGGCCGGCTTTCCCAAAACCGTTCTGTTAACTTCGCTGAATCTTAAATGCAGTCCATGACCCCGGCATGCACGCACACCGGTTTAGGCTCCTCCGCGTTCGCTCGCCGCTACTTACGGAATCGATGTTTCTTTCTTTTCCTCCGGGTACTTAGATGTTTCAGTTCCCCGGGTTCCCTTCCATACGTTATGGATTGGCGTATGGATGCATGAGGTCTTCTCATGCGGGTTTCCCCATTCAGAAATCTCCGGATCACGGGATATTTGCTCCTCCCCGAAGCTTTTCGCAGCTTATCACGTCTTTCATCGGCTCTTAGTGCCAAGGCATCCGCCCTGTGCCCTTATTGCTTGACCTTTCGCTTCATCACCCTAGCGTAGGTGATGCGGTCTCTTTCTTGATTCTCTGTCTTCCGATACTCACGTATCTTCCGACATGTGTTTGATTACTCTGTTCATAACAGATAAATCGATGTCTTCCTATCTTTGCGTTTGCATTAATTTCTTAATACTTTGCGTTTAAGGATATTTGATTAACTTAATCAAATTTCATGTATGCAGTTTTCAAGGTACAATGCTGACTGATGTTTTATCAGCCATCAGAACTCACAAACTGTTTTTGTAAACTCTGATCACTGGTAAAACCAGCTTTTATTCTCATCAGGATCTCTCCTGTTTTTCTTTTTTTGATCTGGCGCCCACCTGCTCTCCCACACCGTCTCCAGTGCAGTACCATCGGCCGATTGGGTCTTAACCGTCGTGTTCGGGATGGGAACGGGTGTGTCCCCCAACCGCATCGGCACCAGAAATCTTTCAGCTTGATAGCTAAACAGTAAAACACATTTCTTTTCTCTACTTTTTCCTTAGAAAGGAGGTGATCCAGCCGCACCTTCCGATACGGCTACCTTGTTACGACTTCACCCCAGTCATCGGTCCCGCCTTCGGCAGCTCCTCCCTTGCGGTTAGGTCACTGACTTCGGGCGTTACTGACTCCCATGGTGTGACGGGCGGTGTGTACAAGACCCGGGAACGTATTCACCGCGGCATTCTGATCCGCGATTACTAGCGATTCCAGCTTCATGTAGTCGAGTTGCAGACTACAATCCGAACTGGGACGTTATTTTTGGGATTTGCTTACCCTCGCAGGCTCGCTTCCCTTTGTTTACGCCATTGTAGCACGTGTGTAGCCCAAATCATAAGGGGCATGATGATTTGACGTCATCCCCGCCTTCCTCCAGGTTATCCCTGGCAGTCTCCACAGAGTGCCCATCTTAAATGCTGGCTACTGAGGATAGGGGTTGCGCTCGTTGCGGGACTTAACCCAACATCTCACGACACGAGCTGACGACAACCATGCACCACCTGTCACCTCTGCTCCGAAGAGAAGACTCGGTTAAGAGTCGGTCAGAGGGATGTCAAGACTTGGTAAGGTTCTTCGCGTTGCTTCGAATTAAACCACATGCTCCACCGCTTGTGCGGGTCCCCGTCAATTCCTTTGAGTTTCATTCTTGCGAACGTACTCCCCAGGTGGAATGCTTAATGCGTTTGCGGCGGCACCGAAGAGCTTTGCTCCCCGACACCTAGCATTCATCGTTTACCGCGTGGACTACCAGGGTATCTAATCCTGTTTGCTCCCCACGCTTTCGAGCCTCAACGTCAGTTACCGTCCAGTAAGCCGCCTTCGCCACTGGTGTTCCTCCTAATATCTACGCATTTCACCGCTACACTAGGAATTCCGCTTACCTCTCCGGCACTCAAGACGGGCAGTTTCCAATGCAGTCCCGGGGTTGAGCCCCAGCCTTTCACATCAGACTTGTCCATCCGTCTACGCTCCCTTTACACCCAGTAAATCCGGATAACGCTTGCCCCCTACGTATTACCGCGGCTGCTGGCACGTAGTTAGCCGGGGCTTCTTAGTCAGGTACCGTCAATCTCTTCCCTGCTGATAGAAGTTTACATACCGAGATACTTCTTCCTTCACGCGGCGTCGCTGCATCAGGGTTTCCCCCATTGTGCAATATTCCCCACTGCTGCCTCCCGTAGGAGTCTGGGCCGTGTCTCAGTCCCAATGTGGCCGTTCACCCTCTCAGGCCGGCTATGGATCGTCGCCTTGGTAGGCCGTTACCCTGCCAACAAGCTAATCCAACGCGGGTCCATCTTATACCACCGGAGTTTTTCACACGGAGCCATGCAGCTCTGTGCGCTTATGCGGTATTAGCAGCCATTTCTGACTGTTATCCCCCTGTATAAGGCAGGTTACCCACGCGTTACTCACCCGTCCGCCACTAGAATTAAATCATATCGACCGAAGTTTCAATAAAGTAATTCCCGTTCGACTTGCATGTGTTAAGCACGCCGCCAGCGTTCATCCTGAGCCAGGATCAAACTCTCTGATAAAATGTTTGATTCATTTACTCAAGACAACCGTTTGGCTATCTCTCGTTTTACTGCTTTTGGTTTGTTTAAACCGTTCTTTAAATAAATGTAAAGAAATTTTCGAGAATCGTATGTGTTTCACTGTTTAGTTATCAAGGTTTTTTGTGTCTGTCTCTCAGACAGCTCGTTTATTTTATCTCATCTCTTTTTGTTTGTCAAGCACTTTTTTAAGTTTTTTTCAAACATTTTCGAGTTAAGATTTTGTTGTCGTTTCGTTGACGACTTGGATACTTTATCATATCTTCTGTCTTTTGTCAACTATGATTTTCATTTTTCTGAAATTCTTTTTAATTGTTTGTTTTTCAAAAACAATTATTTGCGACAGCTCAGTTATAATACCACTGGGAGTTATGCTTGTCAACCATAAAATTCAATTTTTTTAAAATATTTCGTTTATCTCGTTTATTAAGAAAGACGCTGCCAATAAAAGCAGCGTCCTTCCACCACACTATCTCCAAATCCCCTTTCTCTTCCGGATCGTATAAAACAACTCATTCTCCATCGCCATAACCTTCTGGATCGGCACACTCTTAAACACCGGCATCTTCATCCTGGTCCTGATCCACCAGAAAGAATAAACCGCCAGAACCACAAAAGTGATCACCACAACCAGCCAGATCATATTCCGCTCCACCGGATCAGAAGAAATATTCAGGATCATATAACACGTCCCCGCAATACCAACAAGCGGAAACACCGGCCCACCAGGAACCCTGAAGCTCCTCGGCACCTTCGGCATCCGCTTTCTCAGAATCAGCACATCCACATGCGCCAGCACATAAGAAATCATCCAGAACACCGAACCCACCAGGATCAGGAACGAAATAATGGAAGAAGAATCATTACTGATCAGTGCAAAAATAAAAATCGTCACACTGACAAATACAACGCCAAACCAGGGAACCCCGTGCTTATTCGTCTTCGCAAAAATCCTCGGCATCATATTCATCTTCGCCATCCCCTGGCAGATACTCGCCAGACCATTCACCGTAGAATTCTGCGTACTCACAACTGCAAGCGCAGCCACCAAAGTCATCCAGATCTTACCTGCACTGCCAAGAAGATTTTCTCCGTAAAGCAGATGCGGAGCCGGGGAATCCATAAGCTCCTGCCATGGCGTATAATTATGAAAACCAAACACCATTATCGACTGCACACCACAGATCAGAGCAAGACCTATGATCATACCAAGAGGAACATTCCTCTTCGCATTCTTAACACTCTTGGAAACCGGGATCACATACTCCGCCCCGATAAACAGCCAGAACGCCGTAGCTGTAGCAGAAAACAGCTCCGAAGGCTTCGTGGCCATTGTATACGGCTGCGAAACCACCTGCCCTGTCCCCAGCTTAAGCATACCGATCAGTCCCATGATGATCATGGAACCAACCAGAAGAAACGCGACCAGATCCTGGATCTTTGCAAACATATCCACACCACGAAGATTTGCGATCATGATCACAATGGTCATGATCAGCGTATACGCAATACTGGGAACCGGCAGCTTGATCGTCTGCGCCATCGCATAGGAAAAAATCGAAGCCTCCACACCAGAGGACAAAATATTACAGAGCAGATAACCGCCCACCATGGAGATCAGCGTGGGAAAAGGCCCCAGACATGCCAGCGTATACTGCGCCAGGCCACCCGTCGTATTCGGCATAATGGCATTCAACTCCGAAAGCGAAGCCACCGTAGTCATATTCAAAAGACACGCAATAATCATGGAAAAAATAAACACAACACCAACCGTACCTGCACCCTGCCCCAGTGAGACCAGACAGCTGGTGGCAATGACCAACCCTACTGATATAGATACAACACTTCCCAGCCCTAATTTCTTATCTTCACTCATAATCCCAGTCACCTCCCAATAAGTCAGACGGATATTCGCGATCCGCATTCGTTTAGCAGCCCAAAACAGACAACATAGAAATAGGCGAAGTTCCGCTTTATCTGCGGACACCCTCGCCTGCCATCACGATTCTCTGCTTACCCTTTACAGAGCATCTACACCTTCATCACCCGTTCTTACACGGATCACATTATCAATATCGTAGATAAAAATTTTGCCATCGCCAATATGCCCGGTATAAAGCTCATGCTTGATCACTTCCACAATCTTATCCACCTGCTCCTTTTTTACCACAACACTGATCTGCTGTTTGGGAAGGAGCTCCATCTCGTAATTTTCATCCACCTCGTACTCACGGGTACCTTTTTCAACGCCACATCCAAGCACCTGCATAACAGTCATACCTCTGACACCGGCTTTACTAAGTGCAGATTTCAGGCTGGAAAATTTTGCAAGGCTTGTGATGACTTCTATTCTGCATAAGCTCATCTTATAATATCATCCCTTTCTGAAAAAATACATTGATCATTAACTCAGATATTCACGTCTATCTCTGCAGCATATCCATCAATATAAATGCTTTGTAATTCATTCAGAAAAGGCATCAGCCCAGCTAAGCCGATGCCTTTCCGCATAAAAAATACTCTCTGTAAAATTCTGTCTTATCTTATACATTAAGTTCTTTCTTTGTATCAGCAAGAGCCTCGTCCATTCTGGAGATAACATCCTTGATATCCTGTTCGGAGATAACAGCTGTAGGCTCGAAACGGATGGTTTTCGCATTAACAAGAGTACCGGCTGTCATGACGCGTCTTGCAAACAGACCCTTTGCAGTCTCATAACCAAGCTCACATGTATGGAACTCAACTGCAAGCATAAGACCTGTACCACGAACCTCCTGGATGATCTCAGGATATTTTTCTGCAAGGCTCTGAAGTCCTGCTTTCAGGATCTCACCTTTACTTTTGCAGACACCCGGGATATCATTTTCAAGCATATATTTGATAGTTGCGATAGCTGCTGCACAGCATACCGGGTTTCCGCCAAATGTAGGAGAGCCAAGAAGCCATGGGTTGTCGATCAGATCCTGAACCCACATCTTCGGTTTACAGATGATACCTGTGATCGGCATGATACCACCGCCGAAAGCTTTACCATATGTCATGATATCCGGTGTAACGCCCTCTGCCTCACATCTCCACATTGTGCCGGTACGTCCCATACCTGTCTGGATTTCATCAAAGATCAGCGCCACACCTGTCTCATCACAGATCTCACGAACCTCCTGAAGGTATCCTGCCGGAGGAACGATAACGCCAGCCTCGCCCTGGATCGGCTCAAGGATCACACCGGCAACCTTCTCTCCAACTGCCTGAAGGTTCTTGATCGCTTTTCTTACATCATCTGCAATACCATACTGCACATGCTGTACCTGCTGTACCATCGGAATATAAGGAGTACGGTATGTACTTTTACCACCCATGGAGATTGCGCCCATGCTCTTGCCATGGAAAGCACCTACTGTGGAAATGAACCATCTTCCGCCGGTTGCGATACGTGCAAGCTTCAGAGCCATCTCAACGGCCTCTGCACCGCCGTTTGTGAAGAAGCAGTACTGCAGGTCGCCAGGTGTGATATCTGCAAGTGCTTTTGCAAGATATCCACGAAGCGGATCAAGAAGCTCCTGAGAATGAAGTGCCTGATGATCAAGCTGCGCTTTTACGGTTTTCAGAATCTCCGGATTTCTGTGACCACAGGTGTAAATACCGAAGCCGCCAAGACAGTCGATAAATTTTTCTCCGTTCAGTCCATAGCAGTAAGCTCCTTCATCCTGCCACTCAAGAACTGCACCCTGCTCAGAGTCAGAAGAAACAGATTTACGGTATTTCAGCCAGCCCGGGCTTACATAGTTGTCAAAATGATCGATGGTATCTGCCACCATCTGTTTTTTCTCCTCTGCCGGAATATCTTTCATATCTGTGTTGATCAGTCCGATCACTCTATCAAGATCTTTGATTACCTGTTCGCTCTTTGCCATAATACATTCCCTCTCTTTCTGAAAATCATCCCGCGATCTGCCTCTGCATCCTGCGTTCATTCTGGTAAAAAAACAGGCGCATTCGCTGTATTTCTACAACAAATGCGCCTTTGCATTTCGTTTAATTGTTTTTTGAATTGCCTATATTGTACCCCGGTCAGCCAATGTGTACAATTCTTAATTTCTGGCTGTTTATGATTAGTTTCTGGTAGACATACTTGTTTTTAAGTATATCTCTTCTCAGTTTCTCTCGAAATTATCTGCAATATACTCTACGATCGGTGCAGGATCTTCCAGACTGTGCGGATGATGGTCACAGTCCGGTTTTACGATCACTTTGATCTGGCCGCCGTTTTCCTCATAATATCTGGCCAGATTGGCACCGTTTTCCTGATAAGGCACAACACTGTCAACCGCACCCGCTACCAGCATGATCCTGATCCCCGCTTTAAGAAGCTGAGGCATTTTGTCCAGAGGATTCCCCCTAAACTCCAGGGCATTCTCATCTGTGAGATGATAAACTGCCTTACACTCTTCCCATTCTTTCGAATAACGCTCACTTGCTCCATATCCTCCCGGCCAGCTCGTCACATTCATAACCGGCGCATCCAGATACAGCGTGGAGATCGTTTCAGGATTTTTCACCGTATAATTGACAGAATAAAGACCGCCCCGGCTGAAGCCGAAAAGATCTGCTTTTTTATTAAGGCCTTCTTCCTCTGTGATATACTGATAAAACATTTCCATAAGGCTTATGGATTCCGGGCATCCGTACATGTCGCTGATCATCATATATGCAATATGCCAGCCTTTTTCAAGAAGTGCTCTGTCTGCATAATCAAAAGCTCCGAAAAACTCTGCGCGCCATACCCATGGTTTTCCCGGATGCACTTCTTTCGGCATGACCAGGATACACTCATGGCCATCCAGTTTAAAATCCTTTCTCTGATATCCTTCCCATTCGGAGATCCTAACTTCTTCTGCTTTCATCCCATTACCTCCATTATTCATGCCCACACAAGCCACTGCTGCATAAGCTCTTCACAATCCACAGTTTGAAAATGCCGCCTCCCTCAAAGGAGACGGCATCCAGACATCCGCATCAGCAGACATGTTTATTCTTTTTTATTACCACTGGCACGGCTCAAAGTCTGCTGTGTTCTCAGAAGTAACAACGTCTGTTCTCAGATAGTTTACACGGTTTACATCAATGCCACAGAACCACTCGGAGATTGTACGAACTGCAAGACCAGCATCACCCTGGCAGGTCTGATAGGACATACCATAAAGTTTTCCGTCTTTTACAAGATCAAGACCCTGTTTGGAGATACCAGCTGCAACGATTACGATATCGTCACGTCCTGCTGCCTCGCAAGCCTCAGCTGCACCGATCGCCTGGTCAGAGTCATCTGCAAGAACGATAGCATTTAATTTATCGCCATATTTTGTGATCCAGTCGGATACAACCTGTTTAACCTTGGAAGCCTCAAATCCAGGAGACTGGATATCAAGTGTCTCGATATCCGGATATTTCTCAGCAAGCTCTGTCATAGGTCCATAGCAGCGTGCATAGTAAGGAGATCCACCTACGTTATGTGTAATGTAAGCAACTCCTCCTTTGCCTTCCATCTTCTCGCCAAGCATATCGGCAAGTGTTCTCATCTGGTACCAGTCATTCGGGCCAGTGTAGGAAATGATGTAGTTCATAGCTTCTGCTTCTGGTGTTGTATTTACACAGAATGCCGGGATTCCAGCGTCTGTGATCTTCTTGAACTGCTGTGTTGCATGGTCAGCGGAAAGCGGAATCAATGCGATTGCATCCGGATGCTCGTTGATCGCCTGGTCAATGTAGCTGTCCTGATTTCCCTGATCCCAGTTTGGATCATAAACAGTTACTTCCATTCCGACTGCATCACATGCTTTCTGGAAAGCCTCTGTGTAGCATGTTGTCCAGGCATGTGCACCATGAACGATCAGGATAACTTTTTTGCCTTCCTGTCCATCTGCCGGTGACTCCGGGAATTTTGCATCATTTGCCTCGTCCCAGTCAAGATACTCTTTGTAATGCCAGTGATTGGCATCTGTCTCTTCGTAATTGTCTTCACAATATGCAGCATCTCCGTCTACTTCCGGAACATCGAAGCTAAGCGGTGCTTCCATCATGAGATGGTCATCTGTTGTTTTTAATGTTTTTTCTGCTTCCTGCAGTTTGTCGTAAGAATCTTTTGCAGCGTCAGGAACTTCTACTGCTTCCTCTTCTGCACTCTCATCACTTGCCTCTGCCTCAGTTGCCTGGGCGTCTGTGTTCTCCTCTGCAAATGCTACAGACCCCGTACCTAACAACATAGCACCACATAACAGAACCGCCAGTCTCTTTTTCATCATGTTTTCTTCCTCCTATACCTTATATAGTTTTTATTTTATTAAAAGCTCCCTCCGCTTTTAATTCCCCCTATTATTTTCGTTACTTATTTTGCACCTTTCATCTCTTTGAGATGTTCCAGATGAAGATTCGGACGACGTCCAAGGATCTTATCTTTATTGTATTTTGCAACTGTCTCATAGATCAGGCAAAGCACAAGTGCTGCACCGATAACCAGTACCTGAAGCTCTGTGGATTTACAGAGAGATTTCAGGAACGCGATCATCAGAAGAGAAATGTAGGTCCAGCCTACGCTTCCTTTGCCGCCGTAGATATCTGTTCCACCGATAACAGTTGCTGTAAATGCCATATAGAAAGGTGAGATTCCTTTTTCACCCATGGTTACATTCGCCGCGCCGGAATAGATTCCGTTCAATGCTCCGCCAAGTCCTGCTGCAAGTCCGGAAATGATAAATGCTGCTATTACAACACGGTCACTGTGGATACCTGCAAGCCATGCTGTCTCTGCATTACCACCTACCATATGGATATTTCTTCCAAGTCTTGTGTAACGAAGAATTACAATTACCAGGATTACAAAAAGTGTTGTGATAATAAAGTACGTTGAGAATGGAAGAAATGGAAGCAGCTGATTATTCAGCTTCTCATTCAGATCATAATCTCTTCCGATACTCAGCTCACTTCCGTTACAGTACACATACATGATTCCCTTGAGAACCAGCTGCATACCGATACTTGCGATAAATGCGTGGATCTTCAGCTTTGTAACAAGCAGTCCCATGATCAGGCCGTTTACAACACCCATCAGAGCACCGATGAGAATGCAGATTGCCCACGGAAGCTTTTGGTTGCTGTGAAGCCCAAGTGTAAGAAGTGCTGCAAAGGTTGACATGTACATAACTGTCATATCCATATGCCCTGCAATGAGGACGATAGTAAATCCAAGTCCCAGCCAGATAACAAGACTTCCGTTACCTGTTACTGCCCGGATATTGTAGGCTGTATAGAAATTGTCCACAAACAGTCCACAGAAAAGTACGATCGCAAGTAATAAAAATGCGCGGTTTTTGTTGATCATTGCTGCATTCAGCTTAAATTTCTTCTCCATCATGCTTTACCCAACTTTCTGTTTGAATGTGTGTTTAACCATACGATGAACAGGAATACGATACCCTGGACAAGATACTTGGTGTATGTCCCAAGACCGATCCAGGAAAGAATATTGTTGAGGATACCATAAGCAAGAACACCACCGAAGGTTCCAACAATACTTCCTTTTCCACCGTTCAGGGAAACGCCACCCAGAAGGATCGCAGTCAGAGCATCAAAATCATAACCGGTTCCGTTTTCGTAGGAAGCACATTTTCTGAGAGCTGCATAAAAGATACCAGCTGTTGCGCTGCAGAGACCATTGATCACATATGCGATAATGATCTGTTTTGTACAGTTGATTCCTGAAAATTTCGCTACCTCATAATTGGTACCGATGATCTTCAGTTTCTGTCCGAATGCTGTTTTTGTGTGAATCACCCATGAGATCACAAACATAACCAGCATAACGATTGCCATCAGGGAGATTGCTCCACCGATATAGGTTCTGGAAATCGCGTAAAACTTTTCAGCAGATGACTGCATGCTCTCTTTCGCGATATCCTCTGCGTAGAGCATTTTTCCCTGCCATACTACTCGTATGACACCGGATATCAAAAGATTTACCGCCAGTGTCCAGATGATGGCGTTGGCTCTCATCTTACCGATCATGAAACCGTTGATCAGACCGATCAGGGCACCTGCAAGAAGTCCTGCAATAATAGATCCCACAAAACCGAAGTTAATGCACTGTACTGCCATAACTCCGCCGAATGCCATTGTGATCGGCACAGACATATCGGTCATGTTTCCTGAATATGTAACGTAGAACAGTCCTGCACAGACCATACCGGTCAGGGCTACTGCTTCCAGAATAGACTGGATATTACTTTTTCCGAAGAACTGTCCTTTCGAAATGATCATTCCCAGAATGATAAGTCCTGCAACAATGATCCAGATGCCAAGCTGATTAAAGATCAGGCTGGCTTTGTTGATCTCTGTTTTTCTTGTATCTACCTTTGGAGCGGCAGTATTTCCATTTTTATTTACTTCTGACATGATACGAACTCTCCCTCCCCATTAGCTGCAATCAGTATTGAATTTTCCGTCATATCTTTTTTCCGGATCATTCCGATCGTATGTCCTTCACGTAAGATCACTGCTCTGTCTGCAAGTCCCACAACTTCCGGAAGGTCAGAAGAAAGAAGAATTACGGAATTGCCTTTTGATACATAATCCTTAACTACATTATGGATAACCTGCTTGGCATTAACATCAACACCTCGTGTAGGTTCATCCAGGATCAGGATATCAACACCAGCTGCCAGCCATTTGGCCATCAGCACCTTCTGCTGGTTTCCACCGGAGAAGCTGTTTACCAGACGGTCTCTGTCTGCCGGATAAACGCTCATCTCATTGATCTTCTCATCAATCAGTCCGTTCAGTTTCTTCTGGTTGTAGAAAATACCGTTGGAATTCCGATCGATAATACAGGAGGTCACATTATCACCAACTGTCTGGTTCAGTGCCAGACCTACGACTTTTCGATCCTCTGTCAGATATCCAAGTCCTCCGGCGATAGCTTCTCCGAAGTTCCTGAAATGTGTCTCTTTTCCATGTATATAGACTTTTCCACCATCGGCCTTATCCACACCGATCAGTGCTCTTGCGATCTCTGTTCTTCCTGCCCCGGCCAGTCCGCAGATAGCAAGTACTTCACCCTTATGAAGCTCGAAGTTTACATGATGGAAAAATCCCCAGTGTGTATAATCTTCAACCTTCAGTACAACTTCATCCTGTACCATGGATTTATGGTTCTCATAGAAATTCTTTACAGGAGTTCCTACCATCATCTCAACCAGCTTGTCCGGATTCGTATCAGCTACTGCACAGGAGCCTACCAGCTTACCATCTCGCATAACTGTAACATTGTCTGCGATCTCAAAGATCTCTGCCAGGTGATGGGAAATATAAACCACTGCAAGCCCCTCTGCCTTCAGCTGACGGATGATCTTGTAAAGGCGTTCAACCTCGTCGCTGGAAAGAGCGGATGTGGGCTCATCCATAACAATAATGGATGGATTAAAGCCAAGAGTTTTCGCAATCTCGACAAGCTGTGCTTCGCACTGGCTGATTTCAGAAACATCCATAGTCGGATCAATATAATCCAGTCCCACTCTTGCAAGAAGTTTCTTTGACTCCTCAATTGCTTTCTTCTTATCTACAAAAATACCTTTCTTCGGAAGTCTTCCCACCAGAAGATTCTCATAAATGGAAATTCTTCTTGCAAGAGAAAGTTCCTGATATACCATTCCGATTCCTGCTTCCTTGGCCATTGTCGGGGAATGGAGAAGTTTCTTCTCTCCGTTAATGTAGATATCTCCTGTATAGTCATTAAACAAACCGTTCAGCATTTTCATCAGAGTTGATTTTCCCGCACCATTCTCTCCCATCAGAGCATGCACTTCACCTTTTTTCACACGGAAATCTACCTTATCAACAGCCAGTGTACCTGGAAAACGTTTTGAAACCTTCTGCATATCCAGAGCGTATGTCTGTCCCGTGCTGTTTACTCCACTGCTCATATTTATCTCCTTTCCCATGAATGACACCTCCGCCAATGTCAGTTCACCTTTCTGAGTAACAAATCCGATCATTACGAAGTATTTATTAGTATAATAAGAAAAACCGATGAAAATTGAAATTCAATTTTTTCATCGGTTTAGTCTTATTTTTCACATCAGTGACAGTCCTTTTTTTAATCCAGTGACGGTCTGAAATAAGTGTCTATATTATCTTTTGTAAGGCTTACTACCAGGTTCTTGTACCACAGTCTCAGGATTTCTCCCGAAGCAGCTCTTTTTGCACAGCTCCATGCATATTCCGCTTCATATTCCGGTGGCTGGGTTACAATACCATAAAGCTTTCCACTCTTTACCGCTTCCATATGCTCTGTTTCATTTCCAATTCCTATCACCTGGATCTTGTCCTGTATTCCTCTTGCCTTCAGCATATCATAAACTCCCAGTGCCATATTGCTGTCATGGCAGTAAAATACATTGATATCCGGATTCTGGGAAAGAAGTCTGGATGCTGCCAGACCTGCTTTTGCCCGGGACCAGTTGGCTTCTTCAATCCCCACAACTTCAACGTCCGGATAACTGGACAGATATTCCAGAAATGTCTGTGTTCTGTAAATCTGGGGATCTGTTCCCTGAGAACCTTCTATGATTCCCACTTTTCCTTTTTTTCCATTAAGACATTCCACCACCAGCTGACCTGCCAGATCAGCCTCTTCCGACATACTTGCCCCTACATAAGTTGTAATATATTCCGTAGATACAGTATCCACTTTCATATTCAGATTGATCACAGGGATTCCGGCGTTCTTTGCCTCGCGAAGTACATTCAGATAGGATTTTGCATTAACCGGACAAAAAATGATGGCATCAACCTTTCTCCGGATAAAATCCCTCATCTGATCTTCCTGTTTTTTTACATTCCATTCTGCATACTGGATTTCCAGCTTATAATCCGGATCTTTCTCTGCTTCTGCAACAAGAAGATTTCCAATAGCATACTGATAACTGGCCTGACTGGATGCAAGGGTGGCACCGATTATTTTTTTCTTTGTTTCCTGCTGCGTTTTTATACCGGCTGCCTCAGATCTGACTTCTGTTTTATAATGAACAGTTACTGTCGTTATTATCATCAAAATTGCCGCCGCAAAAATCAGGAGCCTTTTTTTCATATGCTTCTTATTCATATACTGCCTCCCTCATTATATGGAAGAACATAAGTCACTGTCGTTCCAACGCCTTCTTCTGATGAATAGCTCAGACCGTATTTCTTTCCAAAACGGAGCTGGATGCGTTCATTTACATTTTTGACTCCGATTCCGGAACCGCTGATATTCTCAGATTCGATCTCATCAGAAAGGATTTTCCTGCATATTTCTTCCGGCATTCCGCATCCGTCATCGCTGACTTCTATGATCAGATTCTGTTCCCGCCTGTACGCCCGGATAGTGATCTTTCCTGTTCCTCGTTTCTTTTTGATGCCATGATAAATACAGTTTTCCACTATCGGCTGCAGGATCAGCTTTATCGTCCTGCACCGTTCCACACCAGGCTCTGCTGAAATTTCATATGTAAATTTATCTGCATAACGCATACTCTGAATGATCAGATAATTTTTCACATGCTCCAGCTCCCTTTCCAGAGAGATTTCTTCATTTCCCTTGTTCAGGGATATCCGGAACAGCTTTGCCAGTGCTTCTGTCATTGCCACGATATTTGAGTCATTTGTCTCTGCCATCCATATAATGGAATCCAGCGTATTGTACAGAAAATGCGGATTGATCTGTGCCTGCAGAGCCTGAAGCTCGTACTTTCGCTTATCTTCCTGTTCTTCGATCACCTGCTCTTTCAGATTCCGGATACGGTCCATCATCTGATTAAATTTCATTGACAAATGTCCGATCTCATCGTCTGTAAGAATTTCCATACGCTGATCCATATTATCCGGATTAACCTGAACCATATATTTTTCCAGTTTTTTCAGAGGCTTTACTACTCCTGTAAGAATCCGGTTAAGCAGAAGCAGGGTTACTATAAGAGTAATTGCCACAGCCAGGATCATTACCCCACTGATTGCCATTGTTTCTGCCATCACAGACTTGTACGGAACCATACTTACCAGAGTCCACCCTGTTGTTTTCATATCGGTTCTGGTTACCAGATATTTCTCTCCTCTGTAGTTCAGCCTGAAACAGCTCTCCTTCGTTTTCCCAAGTGCTGTATTCAGCTCCTGACGGTTTTCCTTCTCATCAAAAGCGAAGCGTTCTCTTCCATTTTGCTGCTCATAAACCAGCTCGCCCTTATCATTTATAATACATATAAAATTCTCCTGTTTTTCCTGAAAAGAATTACAGATCTCCGTGATCTTATTCATATTCAGATTGATCAGGATCACACCTCGGAAGGTTCCGTTTTCATAGCTCTGGACTTCCCTGCTCAGTGAGATCACCTCATCATCTGTGTCAAAAAATGAATGTCTGTTAGGTCCTGTGATAATTGCATCCTGTGGCTTTGCCACTGCCTTCGCATACCAGTCCAGCTTGGAATAATCCAATGCGACCTTCTGATAGGTATACATAGATCTGTTCAGGAGCATTTTTTTCTTTCCAAAAATCATAATGGAGGAAATATCTGCCCTGGAAAGTAAGGTGTCACTGAATGCCTGGGAGCTCATCTCATAAGAACGCATATTTTTTCCGATTCCGCTATCCACATAATCATCTTCTTCTTTGATCACAGTTTCCAGATAATCCTGAAGATAATAATTATAATTTACATTTTTTGCAATGGAATCCACTTCCTCCAGATAGCTGTTCAGATAGGCTTCCATATTTACCAGATTTTCTTCTTCGTACTTTCCCCGTTCATTAAATGCCCTTGAATGAAAGACCATATAAAAAACAGTAACCATAATACACATGGTAACAATAATCAGCACCGCTGTCTGACTCAGGGCCCGGTTTTTCAGGCTGCTTTTCTGTTTTTTCTTCATGGCTTACTCCTTTGCCCTGAACTCGGAAGGAGACATTCCTGTATATTTTTTGAAAGAAACACTGAAATAATGAGGATTGGAAAATCCTGTTTCATAAGCAATCTCATAGGTTTTCATATCTGTTGATCGAAGCAGCTGCATGGATTTTTCCATACGGACATCTGTAAGATATTTTACAAAATTCGTTCCCGCTTCTTTCTTGAAGAGTCCGCTTAAATATCCTGTGCTGACAGATGCAAATTCCGCTGCTGATGTAAGGGAAATCTCCGGATTTTTATAATTTCTCATTACATAATCCTTCACCTTGTCAATAACCTGCATTCCACTGTTTGTCTGAGCAGAATTCATTTCGTCACGGATACTGCATGCAAACCGGATCAGCTCATCCTCCATCTCTCTCAGGGAACTGTATGTTTCAAATTTCTGGTATAATACAAATCCTCTGTTCCACATTTCATCCGGGATATCCTTAAGCCCGGCAAGTTCTCTCAAAAGCGCATTCATTGCCTCCATATAAATAACCTTGACATTTTTTCCGGAAAGGGAACCGTCTTTTCCATTGTCACGAAATACAGAACGTACTGCTCGTTCAATTTCTTCCGTATTGCCGATCATGATACTCTTAGTAAGATGGTGAAGTTCCTGCTGCGGATAATAGAAGGAACGCTCCAGATAATTCAGGTCTTCAATATCATAAACATTATTGCTTCCCAGTGAATATTTACACTCCAGTGCTTTCTTTGCATTGCGGTAGGCCTGGTTCAGTTCATCCAGGGTGGCTGCCGTTGTCCCCAGTGCACAGGTGGTTTTCAGCCGGATCGTGTTATAGATAGACTTCTGGATAATACAGAGGACATCATAAATAAGATCATGCGATTCTGCTTCAAGTGTACCGCAGCGAAACAAAATTACCACTCTGTCTTTTCCATCTTCAAAAACATAATGTTCTTTTCCCAGACATTCTTTCACAATATTCCGCGATGCAAAAAGATAAAGATCATAATCTGCCCCTGAAATATTTTCCATATCAAGATCCATGACTCCAATCTCATATGGTGCCTGGCTCATATCCAGCTGAAGGCTTTTTGCCCTCTCCAGATACAGCCTGAGATTACGGTCTGCAGAACAGACAATCTTGTTCAGTGTCTGTTCCTGAAGTACAGGCAGACTCTGGCGAAGCTGGTTCTTCATTGACTGGATATACTGTCTCTGGCTGTTCTCTATATGAAGCTTCTCACAGATCTCCTTCATTTCCTTATAAAGACTTTCGGCACCGATAGGCTTCAGGATATAGTTCTTCACTCCAAGTCCCACAGATTTCTGTGCATACTGAAAATCCTCATGTCCAGTGAGGATCACAACATGGATCTGCGGAAATTCCCTTGAAAGGATCTCCGTCAGCTCCAGACCATCCATAAACGGCATCACAATATCTGTCAGCACAAGATCCACATGATTTTTCCGTATGATATCCAGTGCCTCCTGTCCATCCTCCGCAAGAAAAATCTCCGAAAATCCCAGAGATTCCCAGTCTATGATCTTTTTCACCCCATTGCGGATAAGAGGTTCATCATCAGCAATCAGAAGTGTATACATTTTCTTCCCCTCCCATCTGTACATCGCCCGTGATTATATATAATTTTTGTCTGTTTTTCGTGCACTTTTTCGTTGATTATACTATATTTTCACAAAAGTTACAACTTTTCCCACAATTATTCTTGTGTATATTGCATATTACAAAAAAATTATTAAACGTGGTTTTTCGTCATCTTCTGAATATTTCGTGAATCGTTGGATATCCATACATGCTGAACAGGTGATCCGCCTCTTCCTGTGCTGCTTTCAGCGCCTCCTCAACAGAGATATCTCCCTGATATGTTTTTCGCAGAGCCTGACACATGATCTTCTCAATCTGCTCTACAGGAATAATCAGGCGATTCTTTCGATACGGACTGTTTCGTCTTTTTGCATACTGAAGGCTCTCCTCAGTGCTGACCAGCCAGGGATACAGCTTCAGCAGCTCACTGTTGCGGTACGGTGTCACAACTGTTGACGCACCATTCAGTATAGTCAGATACAGATTCGTATCACTATTGCACAGCCAGGAAAAAAATCGGCAGACAGATTCTCTGTGTGAGGAAAAAGGATTCAGTCCCAGATTCCATCCTACACTGGCAGGTGCTTTTCCCGGAACCATACCGGAAGCGATCCGACCGGATACATTCTCTTTCACCCGCCGGTTTATTCCATGGGCAAACTCTGAATATGTGATCAGCATAGCTGTCCTGCCTGTACAGAAATCATCTACTGTCTGAGTGATAGATCTGTTCATATCTTTCTCCGGTATATAATCCAGCGTATGGAGAATACTCTCAAAAGCCATTCTGTTCTCCTTCGTATGAAAGGTTGGCCTATGATAATTATCCCACAGCTTTCCGCCGCAGGCCCAGAGCCTGATCAGGATCTCCGGTGCCAGTTCTTCATCGATCGCTCCCGCAAAAGAAGCTCCGTATTCTGTAGGTGACGCAGGATTCTCCTTCCTTGTAAAAAAGGCAGCCACATCATTAAATTCCTTCCATGTTCTCGGTGCGCGAAGTGATATCAGACTCCTTTTCTGGTATTCAGTCTGAAGCTCCCTGTTTTCAAACAGGTCTTTTCTGTAGAAAAGAAGCTGTGTTCCTCCGCTCACCGGGATTCCGAAATACCGTCCGTTCAACTGGCAGTTCCGGAAGCCTGACTGAAAAAACTGATCCTTTCTGAAGCTGTCACTTTCAATAAAGGAAGAAATATCTGCAAGACACATATTTTGAACCATATATTCCAGCCACGGAACATCATAGGTATAAAAGTCATAGGTCTGCGTCAGCGTAGCACAGGACTCTGAAATCATGGAAAGCAGCTGGTTCTGAGGTACACAATGAAACTCTACCTGAATCCCGGTTTCCGCTTCAAAATGTCCGGTAAGCAGCTGCAGTGCCTGGATAGTCGGATTGTCCACTGCCAGAAAGCGGATTTTCTCTCTGCAGGATATCCGGAAGCTCTGTTTCTGCTGCTTTTCTTTTTCCGGCAGACTCACAAGCCGGATATCCTTTTCCGAAAAATCAATCTCCTGTATAGTCTGCTCATACAGCCTTGGGTTATGGATATTCTGCAAAAGTATCCTGGCTGCCTGCTCCCCCAGAACAGTACTGTTTCTGGAGATTTTGATCACACCATCATTCTGATTGATGTTGATCCAGGATTCCTCGGAACAGCTGATCAGAACAATATCCTCCGGGGTTCGCAATCCGCAGTATTCCATGGCAGTCTGAATTCCATATGTGATCTCACGACTTGTTGACAGCAAAACCTCCGGCGGCTTCCTGGAAAAAATTTTCATAAAACTGCTGAATGCATCTTCTCTGGTAAAATTCGTCGCACATATCTTCTCCGGTGCCAAATCTTCACCCAGTGTTTCCATGGCATCTCTGCATGCCCGGACATAATTCCGCTCAGAAGAAAACTCAAGAGGACCACAGACAATACTGATATCCCGGTATCCCTGTTCCAGAACCTGTTTTGTTATGCTGTAAAAGGTATCGTAATGACGAAACCCTACATAATTACAGAACACGGAATCCGGTTCACGCTCAACAAAAACCGCCGGAATCTGATAATCCATAATGTGGTTCTGAAAAAAAGCTGTATTACCGGGCTGTGTCGTCACGATAATAAGCCCTGCTGAATTCTGGGTAATAAATTCGTCGATCTTCGTACATTCAACATCTGCGGAATCATTGGAAAACGCAATATTAATGGAATATCCATGGGACTGAAGATAAGAAGATATTCCGTCAAAGAGCCCTGAGTAAAACTGGCTCCTCATTCCCGGAAGCAGCACGCTTACCATATTGCTGGCTTTTTTTTTCAGATTTCTGGCAGAATAATTCGGAATATATTTCAGCTTCTCTACAGCGTCCATTATCTTTGTATAGGTTTCCGGACGGACTGCTTTCTTTCCGCTCAGTGCGCAGGAAACGGTTGCTATGGATACACCCGCTTCCCTTGCAACGTCTTTTAATGTTATCATTTTTATATCCCTTCAAACGCTTCTGTTTCGTCGTTTTTCTCTCTGTTTTTATCTGTTTTTCATTATATGTCCTATGAGATCCGCTTCATTCAACATAGTAAAATTTGTAGTAAAACGTTTAGATTTTTATTCCGGCAATCGTATTGAAACACACACTTTTTTTTCACATAATGTAGTTATAAGTTGAAGCAAATAAAAAACTACAGGAGGTAAATATATATGAAAATGACACCCAGAGAACGTGTAATGGCGTCTGTCAATCATCAGAATCCTGATTCCCTTCCAATGGATCTGGGAAGCAACGTAAGTGCCGGAATCAGTGGTATGGCTTACGGAAAATTAAAAGAATATCTTGGAATCACAACAGGCCACAACCGTATTTACGATGTGGTACAGCAGGTAGCTCAGCCTGAGATCCAGGTTCTTGATATCATCGGAGCTGACGTCCTTGACGTTGGCCGTGTATTTAACACAGAAGACTCCGACTGGTACGATGTAACCTTATCAAACGGCGTTGCCGCACAGTGGCCGGGCTGGTTCAGGCCGAGACATAACAAAGATGGCTCTTATGAATATTTTGACTGCGAGGGCACACTCATTGCCAAGATGCCAAACGGCGGAATGTGTTTTGACCAGCAGTACTTCCCATATAAAGAAGATTACCCGGAAAACTACAATGATCTGGATAAAGAGATGGGAAAGGTTATCTGGAGTGCTATGGTTCACAGTCCATGGGATCATTCCAACGAAAAATATTTCTGGGAAACACTTCGTGAGAGATGTCTTGTACTGAAGAACAGCACAGACCGTGCCCTGATGATCACCTGCGGATGCAACTTCTTCGAATGGGGAACTTTCCTTCGCAGAATGGAAAATTATCTCATGGATATTTATGAGGAACCGGAGCAGGTTCTTGCACTTAATGACCAGCTTCTGGAACGCCACCTGAAAAACCTGGAAAACACATGTAAGTACCTTAACGGAATCGTAGATATCGTCCGTTTCGGTGATGACCTCGGAATGAACAACAACATGTTCATGTCCCTGGAAAAATACCGTACCTTATTCAAACCGTATCATACAAAGATTAATGAGTATGTACATAAACACAGCAGCATGAAGACATTCCTCCACTCCTGCGGTTCCATCTTCCCGGTCATCGGAGATCTGGCAGAAGCAGGCTTCGATATCCTTAATCCGGTTCAGACATCAGCAGCCAATATGGATCCTGCCAGACTGAAACAGGAATACGGCAAAGATATCACCTTCTGGGGCGGCGGATGCAACACCAGAAAAATTCTGAACATGGGAACTGAAAAAGAGGTTTACGACTACTGCAGACGCATGATCGATATCTTCTTCCAGGATGGCGGATTCGTATTCAACCAGGAGCACAACATCCTCGGTGATGTTCCTCCTCAGAATATCATGGCTATGTATAAAGCTGTTGAGGATGCCAGAAGATAATGATATATAAACCGATGCCGGATCAGACAAATATCCTGCATCGGTTTTTTATGCTCTGATCTTCTTATCTAATCCATCCTATGTTTCTAAAACCCCAAAAGGGATGCCGCATGAACAGAATCTCTGAATTCTGTTCCATACGGTATCCCTGATGGCATAGGTTTATCATAAGCGGTTGGATTATTCAGTTATGCTCCGATCAGCTGATTTGCCAGTGTTGCAGCACTTGCAGCATCCTCGGAATATCCGTCTGCACCGATCTCGTCTGCGAATTCCTGGGTAATCGGTGCTCCGCCGACCATAACCTTGATATTGCTTCTGAAATCAGATTTGTTCAGTGCATCTACAGCATCACGAAGTGCAGGCATTGTTGTTGTAAGAAGAGCGGAAAGAGCGATGATCTTTGTATCCGGGTTCTCTCTGTAGCACTCGATGATCTTGTCATTGGAAACGTCAACACCAAGGTCGATAACCTCGAAGCCTGCACTCTCGATCATCATGGCAACAAGGTTTTTACCGATATCATGAAGGTCTCCTGCTACTGTTGCAATGATAAGTTTACCCTTTACGCCTGTAGCTCCGGATGCAAGATGCGGTTTCAGAACCTCAACACCTTTTTTCATGGCTCTTGCTGCTACCAGCATCTCAGGTACAAAGATCTCATTATTTTTGAACTTCTCACCTACAACAGCCATGGCATCGATCATACCTTTATTTAAGATCTCCTGTGGATCGCAGCCTTCATCAAGAGCTTCCTGCACTGCTTTTCCTACCAGTTTCGCTTTACCGATTTCTACTAATTTTGCAACTTCTTCGATTTTTGACATTGTTCTACCTCCAAATATTATGTATATTCATTATTTGCTACGGACAGGCTGATAATTTTTCGCACTCATCTCAGCTTTTATCGTATTTTTTATGGGATTCGTTTGCAGAGTCCTCCGCAGGCTCTGCAAACCTGAAGGGATCCTGATTATTTTTTTACAGGTCCAATAAGACCCTCTCTGTATGCTCCGATGTACTCCATACAGTAGTCATCTTCTCCAAGAAGAGCTTCTGTTGCATAAATAAGGCCAAGCATGTCTCTGTTTGTCGGATCAAGGATTCCACTGTCCAGTCCGGCATTCATAGCCAGTACCATAAATCCAAGGTTGATCAGCTTACGAACCGGCAGGTTGAAAGAAATATTGCTGATCGCTGCTGTAATGTGAATGGACGGATACTGCTCACGAACAGAAGTGATAACTTCGATATTTGTCTCAATTCCGTTCTCAGATGTACAAAGCATCTCTACCAGCGGATCAATGTGGATCCTTGATGGAGCGATTCCGTATTCTTTGGCTTTTGCCATGATCTTATCAAATACGCGAAGTCTGTCTGCTGCATTTTTCGGGATTCCGGTATCATCACTGAGAAGAGCGATAACTTCCCAGCCTTTATTTTCTTCCTGTGCCATAACAGGGAAAATCTTGTCGATCTTGTCGCCCTCGCCGGATACAGAATTGAAAAGTCCCGGACGTTTACAGAATTTATAAGCCTGGATCAGTACATCAGCACTTGGACTGTCCACAGAAATCGGAAGGTCTGTTACTTCCTGAATACAGTCGATCATCCATTTCAGTGTTTCAACTTCCTCTTCCTCCGGAACAGATGCACAGCAGTCGATAAATGTTGCTCCTGCTTCTGCCTGTTTTCTTGCACGGTCCTTGATAAACTCCGCATCTCTTTTTGCAATAGCCTCTGCAACAGAAGGAATGGAACCGTTGATTTTTTCTCCAATAATGATCATATTTTTCTTCCTCCCTATTCGTAGATCTTGGTTGCTTCGTCAAACAGCGCCTTGATATTGCTTGGCGGAACATCCGGCTGTAATCCCTCATGGCTTGGTGATACGATAAGGCCTGTCGGGAAGTAGGTACGAAGCTCTTTAACCTTTGCAGCTACCTGCTCCGGTGTTCCGTTCGGAAGAAGATCCTGTGTATCAACACCGCCGCAGAAAGAAATCTTTCCATCGAATTTATCTTTCAGGTTTGCAGGATCCATACCTGCTGCAAGTGCCTGGATCGGATGGATAACATCAACGCCAGCCTCAATGAGAAGCGGGATAGCTTCAACAATAGATCCGCAGGAATGATATACAACCTTTACGCCATAGCTGTGTGCCAGATCGATAAGTTTCTTTGCTCCGGGAATAACGAACTCGCTGATAAGAGCCGGGCTGATCATCAGGCCTCTCTGACTTCCTACATCATCACCGATGAGGATTGCCTGTACTTTACCTTTTGTTGCCTCAAGGAAAATCTTAAGGGCTTTCAGATAAAAATCTACAATATGATCATCTACATAATGTACCATCTCAGGCTCTGCAACCATGTTCATAAGGCATGTCTGCATTCCGAATGCAGCACAGGTATCCTGGAAGTGGCAGGCCCAGAGCATACCCATAACTACTTTATCATCCGGTGCCTCATCAACAAGACGGCGGCACTCTTCCGGATCGATATAAAGCTCCGGATCCGGCCATGGGAAATTCACTGCCTCCACATCTTCAAGATCCTCACACTGTGCAAAGCATCCGTCTGCTGTCAGTGTTCTGTGCTCTGTATCTACATTGCTTCCGTTCATATACCAGTCAAATGCCGCGAAAATTGCGGAGCATGTCGGGGATTTGTACGGGATCTCTACTGCGTAGAAATCATCTCCGCATACTTTTTTCAGTTCTTTGATATTGTCTACATGGTAGTAATCGCAAAGTGCAGGAACTGCCTCCGGTGTCGGATCACCAAGCCAGCAGGCCGGTCTGTCTACCGGTTTTCTTTCTACAGTTGCGATAAATCTTTCTCTACTGTTCATGTTTCTTTTCCTCCATATCTATTACTTTTGCTTATTAGTCAAGGTGATAAATTTCTTCCATATCTGACCAGAATTCGCCCTCTGCTCTGTCAAGAAGGGGTGACATCAGCGGTTTTACAACATCCCACCATCTTTGTGTTGCCGGATCTGCTGCCATCTTTGCCATATCTGCATCGAAATCTTCGCCTTCGTACTCAAAATATGTAAAAAGATATTCTCCTCTGCTGTAGATAGAATAATTTTTCAGGCCGCATTCTTTGATCATTTCATTTACGCCCGGCATTGGATTTGCATGCCATTTTTTATATTCGGCAAGCTTTTCCGGTTTTACCTTGATCATCTGACCAAATCTTTTTTTCATACTTTCACCCTTTCCCTGCTGCTTCCAGTTTACAGTTCTTACATTCCGTTCTTTATGAAAATCATTATAAAAAAAGCCGGTAAAAATATAAATTCAATATTTTCATCGGTTTAGTCCTTTTTTTCATGTAAAAAATCTGAACATGTAAAAAATACACCTATAGCAATTCCAGAAATTAATAAAGTCAATCGGATATTCGCAATCCGCTTTCGCTACTTGCTCATAACCGAATAACTGCTCCGCAGTTTATCAGGAGGGGCTTGTACCCCTCCTGATACAAGTAAGTCCCACCCACTGCTTATTGCTCCTCGCAACCCCGCAGGGGACTTACTTGATTCGGTTAAAAAGAAGTTGGACAGAGCATGATGCAGTGATTTCCGGAAGTGCTGTAATCTGATTAATGTAACTATTGAATAAAAACATGAATGTATTATACTGGAATCATACTCAGACAATGGGAAAATCAAAAAATTTACAGGGAGGTTTTTTATCATGGAATACAGACGTTTTGGAAACACGATCTATCTTCGACTTGATCCGAAGGAAGAGATCCTGGAGGAGATCGGCAAGGTTGCAGAGAAAGAGAACATCCGCCTTGCACAGGTCACAGGCCTTGGTGCCATCAATGATTTCACTGCAGGTGTATACAACACCGTAACAAAGGAATACCACTCTATCCAGTTTCAGGGAGCTTATGAGATTGTTTCTCTTACCGGTACCGTTACCCGTAAAGACGGTGACGTTTATCTTCATCTCCATATCGCGGCCGGTGACGAAAAAGGCCTTGTACACGGCGGCCATCTGAACCGTGCCATCATCAGTGCTACCGCCGAAATCCAGATCCAGGTGATCGATGGAGAAATCGGTCGTGAGTTCAGCGAAGAGATCGGTCTGAATCTATTTAAATTCTGATTTTGCCAGATGGAGTTCAGCTACAGTCTACTGCTTTACAGTTTTAGATTTCATCACACATAAAAAGGGTGAGACTACACAGCGTAATGCTGTCAGCTCACCCTTTTCTTATTCCGAAAAGCTATACCGACAAATCACCACATCTCCCTGATCCAACCTTCCTACATATACATTGACAAATTTCCCTGTTATGATATACTTTGATGATAAAACTATTTTATATTAAAATTATTTAAAGAACGCAAATGAATGTGAGGATCTGATCATTATGAAGAATTTTAAAATCGGTGATAAACTTACGAGATTTCCCCTGATCCAGGGTGGAATGGGTGTCGGCATCAGCCTTGGCCGGCTGGCAGGCACCGTTGCAAAAGAAGGCGGAATCGGAATCATTTCCACCGCTCAGATCGGCTACAAGGAAAAGGATTTCGACCAGAATACAGCGGAAGCCAACCAGCGGGCTATCCTGTCCGAGATGAAAAAAGCACGCAGGATTTCTCCTGACGGTATCATTGGCTACAACATCATGGTTGCACTGAAGGAGTATGCATCTCATGTAAAGGCAGCTGTCCAGGCCGGTGCTGACCTGATCATCTCCGGTGCAGGACTTCCTACAGAGCTCCCTGCTCTTGTCAGCGGAAGCAAAACAAAGATCGCCCCCATTGTCTCAACGGACAAATCTGCAAAGGTTATTCTGAAATACTGGGAAAGAAAGTACAAGCGCACTGCAGATCTTGTGGTGATCGAAGGTCCCCAGGCAGGCGGTCATCTGGGCTTCCACAAGGAAGAGCTGGATTCCTATACCCCGGAAACCTACGACAATGAGATCCGAAAGATCGTCCAGACTGTAAAAAGCTATGCAGCAAAATTCGGCACGGAAATCCCTGTAGTAGCTGCCGGCGGCATCGCCACGCACGAGGATGTAAAGCATGTCCTTGATCTTGGTGTGGACGGCGTTCAGGTCGCCACCCGCTTTATCCCAACGGAAGAATGTGACGCAGACATCCGGCTGAAAGAATCCCTGATCCACGCCGCAAAGGACGACATTGCCATTGTAAAAAGCCCGGTAGGTATGCCGGGACGTGCCATTATGAATCCCTTCATGCAGCACGTCATGGCCGGTGAAAAAATCCCGCACAGCCCATGCCACCGCTGCCTTGCCAAATGTTCCCCCGGCGAGATCCCTTACTGCATTACAGACAAGCTGATCGCCGCCGTAAAGGGCGACGTGGAAAACGGCCTGCTGTTCTGCGGAGCAAAGGCTTATATGGCAGATAAGATCGAAACCGTGCACGACGTGATCGCTGATCTGTTTGGCACAGAATCAGAATGCATCCGGCTGTCATAAAGATAAACCTACGCTGTCAGGCACACTAAACCAAAAGCCCCTGCTTTCATTGCTTTTCGCAGTGAAAACAGGGACTTTTTGTTTTTCTACCGGTTATCGATCTTCTCCGGGTACATGTCATGCTCTGTCAGGCGTTTCCAGGCAATCTCCTCCCATCTGGTTCCGGCTTTTCCGTAATTGCAGTAGGGATCAATGGAAATGCCGCCTCTCGGAGTAAATTTTCCCCAGACCTCAATGTATTTCGGGTCCATAAGACGGATCAGATCCTTCATAATGATATTCACGCAATCCTCATGAAAATCTCCGTGATTGCGGAAGCTGAAAAGATACAGCTTCAGAGATTTGCTCTCCACCATTTTTTCACCGGGTACGTAGGATATTGTGATCGTCGCGAAATCCGGCTGTCCGGTAATGGGACAAAGGCTTGTAAATTCCGGACAGTTAAATTTTACAAAGTAATCGTTGTCTGGGTGCTTGTTCAAAAATGTTTCCAGTACCTCCGGAGCATAATTGTCCGGATATTTTACCTTCTGATTTCCGAGAAGGGTGATTCCTTCTTTTTCCAGGTTTTCTCTGCTCATATTTTTTTCCTTTCTATGGTCAGGCGGATATTTGCGATCCACTTCGTTACTTACTCATGACCGATCTATCTGTCAAGTGCCGGGTCCTTCACTCCATTGAGACGGAATGCCTCTGCTCTGTCAATACAGGTTCCGCACACACCGCAGGGCTTTTCGCCGCCTTCGTAACAGCTCCATGTCAGTTCATAAGGAACATTAAGCTCCAGGCCGGTTTTTACGACCTCTGCCTTTGTGCAGCTGACAAAAGGTGCCTCAACCTTCAGCTGACCGCCGCTTCCCTGATAAATTGCCTCATTGATCGCATTGTGAAATGCACTGCTACAGTCCGGATACGCATTTCCGGCAGCATCATCCGCATGCGCTCCGTAATAGATCACACTGCAGTTTTTTGACAGCGCAATGCTTGCTGCTGAGGAAAGAAATAATCCGTTCCGAAACGGCACATAGGTTGACACCGGTGATCCATCGGTTTCCTTCAGCTGCTCTGCATAGCTTTCGTGAGGGATTTCTCTGTCTGAATGCTTCAGCAGTGAGCAGTCACTGTACCGGAAGATCGGCTCCAGATCCAGATAAAGATGTTCCACTTCATAATATTCTGCTGTTTTTCTGGCAGCCTCGATTTCTTTTGTGTGCTTCTGTCCGTAAGCTACTGTTAATGCAATTACATTCTCTTTTCCATATTTGTTCACGGCAAGCCCCAGGCAGGTGGTGGAATCCACACCGCCGCTTGCAAGTACAAGTGCTTTCATGTCGTTCTCCTTTTCTGCGGTATTTCTGTTATATTGTGATATGTTTTTCTGTCATACTCCCCGTTTCTGCGGGTCCCAGATTACCTTATGAAGCTGGATCTGAAGCTTTACATCGTTGAGCTTTTTTTCCATAAGGAAATCCACGATCTCCACCGGCTGGATCCTGCCGAAAACAGGGCTGAAATAAACTGCTGTTTTTCCGATCAGCCTGTACTTTTTCAGGATTTCCAGAGCTTTTTCCATATCTCTGCGGCTGCTGACCACGAATTTCAGCGTATCCTCACTGCCCAGAAGCTCCAGATTGGAAAGAAGCATCTCTTTTTCCATGCCGCTGTCCGGTGTTTTATAATCCATGGTAAAGGACGGACGGTTTTTTAATATATGATAAGGCTTCAGATCCACGCTTCCATTGGTCTCAATCTCTACCCGCTGGGATGGATCCTCCAGGATTGCCTCGATCAGCTCATCCATCCCTTCCCGCAAAAGTGGTTCCCCGCCTGTAAGTGTCACATTTTTTACGCCTGTTTCACGGATCCAGGAAAGAATCTCTTCTTTTGTCAGCCTTTCACTCTCACATCCCGGCTCATTTGCCCAGCTGGTATCACAATAGCTGCACTGAAGATTGCAGCCTTTAAATCGGATAAAAGCGGCAAGCTCTCCTGCCCGTCTGCCCTCTCCGTTGATGCTGACAAATTTCTCTACAACCTGATATGTACTCATAGCCATACCGCCTCCGTTTCTTCTTCCGTTTCCCGGTAAGCTGCACAATTATTAGGAGTTTCGTAAACAACAGCTCTTTTTACAGGATAGCCCTTTTCTTTCATTTTTCTGAAAAAATACTCTGAAAAATTCTCTGCTGTAGGGCGAAAGGGAACCTTCACCAGATGGAATCCTTCTTCATCCAGTGCTTCCAGAGTTTTCGGACGTAATGTATTTTCTTCATAGATCAGTGTGTGATCCATGGAATCTGCCAGCTCCTTCAGATCCTTTTTCAGATCTCCGAAGTCTACCAGCATCCCTCGCTCCTGGCCGTTTTTCTCCAGCTTTCGGCTTTCGATCTCAATCTCCACATGCCAGCGATGGCCATGGATATTGGAACATTTGCCGGTGTAACCGGACAGAAAATGTGCAGAATCAAAATCTGCTTCTGTTTTTAACTGATACATAATTTCTTCCTCCTTCTGAATCTGTCACACCACCCCGATATTCCATAAATAAAAAAAGGCAGACCCGCCACGAGTCTGCCCTGATTCTCACATCTTCTTCAGCCCTGGTTTTATTTATAGACAGGATGGTACAAACGAACTGTCTTATATTTAATTTGTATGATATCCCGGCGATACTATCTCAAAAGCTCAGCTGTATCAGCTCCGGAACCTCTGTGAATTTCCTGCGGAACTATCTTCTTCCGCAGCACTTCTTATATTTCTTACCGCTTCCGCACGGACACGGATCGTTCGGATAGATTTTTCTTGCAGATGCCGGATGCATCGGCATTGCTGTCGGCACAAAGCTGTTCGGCATTGCAGTGTGCGGCCTGCCTGTGGCAAACGGCCATACTGCTCCTGAGATCTCATTCGGTGTGTAACCGCGGAATTCCAGCATTCTTGTGTTATTGTTTGCCTCCATGATCAGCTTTGTAAATTTCTCAAGCTGCTCATCGTTAAACTGGATCCCTTTCTGGTTCAGGTTTTCCATGATCGCTGACATTCTGCCATCCATGGAGCATTCTTTGTAAATAAAGAACAGTACCTGATCCTTCACCGCCTCGGAAACCTTCATCTCATCCATCAGGAATCTGCCCAGTTTCTGATAAGAAGCAGATTTTGTCGGATAACCGTTTTCGGAATAATCCAGGATCTCATCTACTGACGGAATATAGAATTTCCGTCCACCCTGACGTCTCTCGATATCCTTGTAGATGTTATTGACCAGTGCGGATTTCAGGATCATCTGATCCTCCGCAAGCTCACAGATGCAGGCCTTTTCCGGAACGGTATGATACAGCTCGATGAACCTGTCATATCCGATGTCAAAGCCTTTTCTCTGCTTAAACATCTCATATACTGTCTTCGCCGGTGCAGATACATACAGATAGCTTACCATAACAAGACAATCCTTCAGCCAGTTTACCTGACTGCGAAGTGTCCGGAATTCAGGTGTGTTGATCTGGTCGTAAACAGCTGCAACCTCTGCCGGAACTTCTGCGTAATCATCACTGTAGGAAACAAGGTAGCCCATATCGTTCAGCCACTCTAACGTATTCCACTCATCCTCTGCAACATGGAAGCATTTTCTCTGAATAGCTGCCTCAAAAGCCAGTACCTCCTGATCGTCTGCTACGAGGAAGCTTGCTTTCATAACCTCCGGTTTAAGAACCTCTGCGGCAACCTTTGCGGCGATCTCTTCCTGATCCATTCCCTTGCAGTGAAGTCCAAGCTCACCTGCAATGCTGAGAAGGTCTTCTTTACGATAGGACATAAGGAAATCTTTTACTGTAGGATTTCTTCTGCTGCCTGTGGCTGCCTCATCTGCTTTTGCAGCTCTGGCTGCTGCCTCTACTGCCGCTACTGTTGCAGCAATGTCTTCAGATGCTTTGGCTGTTTCCACCTCAGTTTCAACTGCTGCAGTGCATCCCAGCTCCGGTGCCTCTGTCCAGTACGGATCATCCTCACCCTTTACTTCTTTTACAATAGAAGGAGCTTCTGCTGTTCCCTTGTCTTTCTTCTCAATATCAACTCTGTATTCCGGAACTTCCTTATCCGCACCATACTGACGGAAAGTAAACCATTTCTCGGAATCCATAAGCTCTGCAGTCTCTGTCTCGCCTGCATTTAATAATGTGAAATTATTCTTCGCTTCTCCGTCACCGTTCTCACGGATCTGTACTTTTTTCTGAAAAAATTCAATCTCATATAGGCTGCCTGCCGGATACTGAACCAGTTTCTCAAGCATGGCTGCCATTCTTGCAAATGTAACGTCAGCCGCAACAGTACAGCGTCTCCATACCGGCGGTTTCGTTCCTTTTCTTGTGATTTTTAACTGATAAAACATTCCTGTGTTCCTCTCCTGTAAATATATGCCGGATCAGGAGCTACGAATAACTCCTGATCCGGCGTAAGCAACTTCCCCTATGTTATACAAAAACGGAGAAATTGTCAATATTTGAGAGGCTTCTACAACACAATATCATATTTTTCAACCCGGATCACAGCATTTCCGTCACTGTGAAACAGGATTTCATCTGCTTCCACTGGTGTTGGGATCACGGTAGTCGCAGTTTTGCTTCCATCATTGATAAAAAGCTCTATGGAGCTTCGATCCAGGATAAAACGCAGCTTCAGATTCTGTCTGTCATCTGTGATCCGGAGCTTTCTTGTACACACAACATCACGCTGTACCCCACTCCAGGTTCTGTCGATCTCCAGTATCTGTCTTTTTCGATCATAGGTAAAGACCGTTGTATATTCTTCATTGCGTGCAAGTTCGATCTGGAACTCATTGTACACATCCGCTGCTTCCTGATTTGGATTTCCGGAGTTCCTGCCTCCATCCATGATGCTATCTGTGTTCTGCAATTCCACGGTCAGATCGATCATTCGGCCACAGACGCCTTCAAGGCTTAAGCTCTCACCGACTTTTACATTCTCGTAACAGCAACGGTTTTTCCGATAATTCTCAATTTCTCGGACCGGATTCTGCCAGATTTTTCCGTCACGATATTCCAGCTCTCTCGGAAGAGTCATCATTCCCTGCCATCTCTGCTTTTCCTTGATCACACAGCTATCCCAGGATTTCATCCAGGCGATCATCACTCTTCTTCCATCTGGAAGAAGGGTTGTCTGCGGCGCATAAAAATCAAGTCCGTAGTCCAGACTTACCGGTGCGTCTTTTTCAAATGTATGTTTTTCGCTGTCATAATCTCCCGTAAAATATAGGGAATTATGTCCATTATGAAACTCATACCCTTTTGCACGCATATGCTGCGGAGAACAGATCAGCACATGTTTATCCCCGAGCGGAAAGAAATCGGGGCATTCCCACATAACACCGATTTCTCCTGTGGAGTTCTCCGCAAGAGTTGTTTCAAATTTCCATTCTTTCAGATCTTTACTGGAAAACAGAACTACCTGTCCAGGAATTTCTTCGCTGCGGCATCCTACGAGCATATGGTATGTTCCGTTATCTTCCCATATCTTCGGATCACGGAAATCAATTCTGCTGCATTTCTCCGGAAGCATATCCCCGGTGACTACCGGATTTTTCTCTGCCTTTACATAATCTTTTCCGTCACCCCAGGCAAGGCACTGATTCTGCCGAACTTCTTCTTTTCCATCAGGCAGCTTTACTGTTGTAACTCCTGTGTAGATCAAAGCCTGTTTTCCATCCACTTCAATAGCACTTCCGGAAAAGCATCCCTCTCGATCATATTCCTGATCCGGTGCAAGTGCTGCAGGAAGCTGCTCCCATCTGATCATATCCTCTGTCACACTGTGGCCCCAGTGCATAGGGCCCCAGTCACGGCTGTAAGGATGATACTGGTAAAAAAGATGTACCTTTCCTTTAAAAACAGAAAATCCATTGGGATCATTGATCCAGCCAACCGGTGCAGATACATGAAAGGCCGGTTTCTCTTCCTGCGGGATATTTTTTGCTTCCTCTATTTCATAAAGACGTGCTTTTTCAAGTTTTTCACTCATACTCTGCTCTCTCTTTCTTTTTTATGTTTCTGACCGGTATCTTTTTCTGTTTTTATTTCTCTGTCTCACTAAGAGACTTCTGATACTGGTCAAAATATTTCTGTTTGATCGCCAGATAATCAGACAGTCCATACTGCTCCATCTTTTTCAGATAGGAATCCCATTCTTTATCGATGCCGCCATTCAGGATCCAGTCTGCTTTTTTCTGTTCCGCATACTTCTTGATATCCGTGTCGTACTGAGATACCTTATTGGTATCATCAATACTCATAAATACATTCGGATACACATATTTACTGTTCATATCCTTAAGATATGTTTCGTGCATATTGTCGAGACGCCATTTTGCATCTGCCGGCTCTGTTACATATACATCGTAATACTCGTTAAGTATTGCCAACGGTCCATTTACAGACTGTGCTTCACGAACCTCTACCGGAGATGCATCTCCCAGATCCATATGTTTCAGCATCTGACCACCTTCTGCATTCTCGGACATCTCAAAGATATTAAATGAATCTTTTTCCCCGTAAGTACCCCAGTTATTCTGCGGAGACTGGATCGGTGCATACATCTGATCGATCCATGCTGCTGCCAGTGCCGTATTCCGACAGCTTGTAGTCAGAACGCAGCGTCCTCTGTCAAAGCCACTGGTTTCACTGTTATTCTGTCTTGTGATATTTACAAGACCATCCGGACCGGCCAGCGCCGGGAGCATTACATAATCTTCATTGTTATCAATATTTGCAATATCCCAGGTGAAACACAGACCATATCTGTGGTTCTTACCTTTTGCAACATAAGTTGACCATTCCTGGGTAAAAGCCTCCGGATCCACCAGCTTTTCTTCTACCAGCCGATGGAGCCACTGAATACCTTCTTTATAGCCTTCCTGTACAGTTGTATAAATAACGGTTCCATCATCTTTCACTGCAAAATGATCACCGGTGTCACCATATCCTTCTCCGAATCCGTTGATGAGAATTGCAGGATCCTGATCACCATTATTGATGATAAAGGACATCGGGATCACACCACCCTCAATATCAAATTCTTGTTCCAGTTTATCTGCATTGTCTCGGAAAGCGATCAGAACCTGTTCCAGTTCCTCAGTTGTGGTCGGAACGTCCAGCTTCAGATAATCCAGCCATTTTTTATTAATGTAGGGAATATCTCCAATTGCCTGAATGGCTTCTTTCCCCGCACCAAGCTGCTCTATCCATGGGAAAGAATAAATATGTCCGTCCGGTGCTGTACACATTGTTCTGTATTCCGGGTATTTTTCCAATACAGCCTTAAGATTCGGCATGTATTTATCAATAAGATTTTCTACCGGAATAATGATTCCCTGTTTGGCATAGCGAAGAAGATCATAATCACTCATACCTGCGTTAAAAAGTCCATCCGGAAGATTTCCGAACTGTGCCAGTGCCAGATTTTTTTTGTCATTAAACTGATCCGATACAAAACAGGTCCAGTTAATGTGGACATTGGTCTGCTTTTCCAGTCTTTCAAAAATCGTTCTTTCATTAGGTTCCTGTGTAGATGTTGCAGGTGCACTGGTAATAAAAGACAGCTCTGCTTTTTCTTTCAGAGGAAATGACACATCTTCCACCGGGATATCCGGATCTATTTCTGCTTTCATGTGTTCTTTTCCATTTCCACATCCGGCACTGCATACCATTATAATTGCAGAAAGCCCGATTGCCAATAATGCCTTCATTCTTTTTTTCATCATTATCAACCTCCTGTCATCAGCCTTTTACAGAACCAACCATAATGCCCTGGTCAAAATATTTCTGGAAGAATGGATACATGATCAGAAGCGGTAAACTTGATACAATGATCGTAGCATATTTCAGAAGTTCCGCTACCTTTGCCATCTGTGCAGTACTCTGGATATCTGCGATCATTCCGGGCTGCGGTGTATTCTGTACAAGGATGGAACGAAGTACCAGCTGCAATGGCTGCAGTTTCGCATCATTCAAATAAATCATAGCGTCAAAATAACTGTTCCACATTCCTACAAAGGACCACAGTGCAAGCACTGCAATGATCGGTTTGCATACCGGCATCATAATCTTGAAAAAATGCTCGATTTCCGTGGCACCGTCAATGGCAGATGCCTCTCTGAGTTCCTTGGGGATAGACTGATAATAGGTTCTGGCAAGGATCATGTTCCAGACATTAAACGCACCCGGAAGCAGAATTGCCCAGATTGTATTTACCAGATGCAGCTGATTGATCAGGATAAAAGTCGGGATCATTCCTCCACCGAAGAACATGGTAATGAGAAAAATAACATTGAAGAAATTTCTTCCCACAAATTCTTTCTTGGACATTGGATATGCTGCCAGCAAAGTTACCAGAACTGAAATAATGGTAAACACCAGGGAATAAAAAAATGAGTTTGCAAAGCCTCTCCAGATCATATTATTTTCAAGAACTCTTCGGTACGCATCGATCGTCCACTTCCGCACATCAAAGCTGATTCCCTGGCTGTTCAGCACATTCGGATCCATAAAAGATGCGATCACAACATATAAAAGCGGAACCAGAATGGAGATTACAAATGCACCCAGAAGCACGTATCCGATTCCTAAAATAGCCTTGTCAGATGCCGAATATTTCTTTTTCTTTACTTTTGCCATAACAGCACCTCCTATAATCCTTCTCCGTCATTCAGTTTCTTGACTACCCAGTTTACAAAGATCAAAAGAATTACATTGATCACTGAATTAAACAGCCCCACTGCTGTAGAATATCCATAGTCGCCATTCAGAAGACCGATTCTGTATACATAAGTAGAAAGAATCTCAGATGCAGGGAGGTTCATATCTGTCTGCAGTGCATATGCTTTTTCAAAGCCAATGCTCATAATATTTCCGGCCTGAAGAATAAACTGGATCACAATGATATTTTTAATAGCCGGAAGCTGTACATACCAGATCTGCTGCAGGATATTCGCCCCATCCACCACTGCTGCCTCTTCCAGATCCTTACTTGCATTGGCAAGTGCTGCTGTATACATAATGGACGCCCATCCGGCTGTCTGCCAGATTCCGCTGGCTATGTAAATCGTACGGAACGCCGCCGGCATAGTCATCCAGTTGGCATCAGAACCGATCAGTTTATTCAACGGACCTACTGGTGAAAGAAACATACGAACCATACCGCAAAGTACGATAACTGAAATAAAATTCGGTGCATAGATCAGAAGCTGGATCTTTTTCTTGATCCCGGCTCTCCGGATCTGATTCAGAAGAAGTGCCAGGATGATCGGAATCGGAAATCCCCACAGCAGTCCGTAAATACTCAGTTTCAGAGTATTCACAAGATAATTCATAAAGTCCGGTGATGCCAGAAATCTCCGGAAGTATTCCAGTCCTACCCATTTGCTTCCAAATACACCATCAATAACATTGTAGTCCTCAAAAGCGATCAGTACACCACCCATGGGCACGTATTTGAAGATGATCGTCAGAAGAAGTGCTGGCAACAGAAAAAACACATACAGCTGCCAGTTCTTTTTCACATATTGAAGCTTTTCTGCAGCAGTTCTTTTTCCTGCCGGGACAGCTTTCGCAGAACCTTTTTTCATTCTCTTTTCCTCCCTTTTTGTTCTTTCGTTCTTATTTAGTAACCGGTAAAGTAACCGGTTACTTTATAATTTGATACTACTATATGCCATAGCTTCTGTCAACCTTTTTTGTTAATTTATTTAAGAAAAGTTACCGGTAACTTAACTGGTTATTTTTTTATTGCTATTTAACGTCTGTATTGTTATACTTAATTATATCAATCCAATCATCCTGTACGGTCTGCAGCTTTCTCTTATATGATCACATCTGCATTCCGTATCATAACTTTCTGCTGTTAAAAGGAGACTATTTTTTTATGGCTAAAAAACAGGTAACATTTGCCGATATTGCAGAATACACTGGTTTTTCCAAGACTACGATCTCCAGATATTTCAATCATCCGGATTCTCTGACCCTGGAAAATCAGGAAAAGATTGCAAAAGCCCTTGATGAGCTCGGCTACAGAAAAAACAAGCTTGCCAGGGTTCTTGCCAATGGAAAAAGCGAATTTGTAGGGATCATTATCCCGAACCTTTATCTTCATTATTATTCTGAAATGCTGACACAGCTTCTTCGAAGTTACTCCGATTATCATTACAAATTTCTGGTTTTTGTCAGTGATGGCGGCCCGGAGAAAGAAATGCAGTATCTGGACGAGCTGATGGCTTATAAGATTGAAGGACTTATTGTTCTCAGCCATACTCTTTCCTCCGAAAAACTGGCTTCCTATAATATTCCTGTGATCGCCATTGAACGTGAAGCGGAACATATATGCAGCGTTACAACAGACAATTACATGGGCGGCATGCAGGCTACTTCTCTGCTGATACGTAATCAGTGTGATGTACTGATTCACATCAATGTCCATGTACCTGAGAATGTTCCGGCTTATGACCGTATCCGTGCCTTTGAAGAAACATGCCGGGAATATCATGTTCCTTATGAACTGAACCTTAATGTTTCCGGTGATTCCTATCAGGAGCTTTTTGAACAGATGCGTGTGATCTTTCAGGATATTGACAGTAAATATTCCGGTCAGAAAAAAGGCATATTTTTATCCAATGATACTTACGCGAATATGTTTCTCAATCTGATCTTCCAGAAATATAACTGTCTGCCGGATGAATATCAGATCATCGGATTCGATAATTCACCCATTGCTGAGGAGTCCATCATTCCGATCACTACTGTTGGACAGCAGATTGATGTGATCGCACAGACTACCATGGAACTGCTTGTGGAACAGATGAACGAAATGAAGAAAAGAAAACCGGCACTGCTTCAAAAACCGATCCACAAAAAGATCACTCCTGTTCTGATACGACGACAGACAACAGGAGACTGAAAATACTTACAACATTTTTCCATATTCCATAACAACCCGTATATTCATGTACCGCAAACTTCATGCTATAATTCTGTGGAAAAATGTCAGATAACCATTACCGCCGGGAAATATTTGACAGGTTTCCCGACATCTATAAATATCTATTCAGGGAGGAAATCATGAAAAAAGATCAGGAAATTTTTCAGAAACGTTTAAACCATCATCACGACGAGCTTCGTTGGCTGTACACAGAGCTTTATCACAATGATGACATGTTTGCAGAGCTCTGCGACCAGATGTACCAGTATTTTACAGCACGCCGCCGTGCTCTCAAAAACCGCGACCTCGAAAGAGAAAATAATCCGGACTGGTTCCGCCAGAAGGATATGCTGGGCATGATGCTCTACATTGACAATTTTGCCGGCAACATCAAGGGAGTTTCTGCCAAGCTTCCATATCTTAAGGAGTGTAATGTAAACTGTCTGCATCTGATGCCGTTCCTGGATACCCCGAAGGGCCGTTCCGACGGTGGTTACGCAGTAGCCGACTTCCGCAAAGTCCGCCCGGATCTTGGTACCATGGAAGATCTTGCCGCTCTTGCTGACAAATGCCATAAAAACGGAATGAACCTGTGTATGGATTTTGTTATGAACCACACCTCCGAGGATCATGAGTGGGCCAAAAAAGCACGCCAGGGTGACGGCGAATATATGAGCCGCTACTTCTTCTACAATAACCGCGAGATCCCGGACGAGTACGAAAAAACCGTACCACAGGTATTCCCAACCACTGCTCCGGGAAACTTTACCTGGCTTCCGGATATCGGTCATTATGTCATGACTACCTTTTATCCATATCAGTGGGATCTGAACTATTGCAATCCACGTGTTTTCAATGAGATGATGTACAACTTCCTCTTCCTTGCAAACCAAGGAATGGATGTCATCCGTATTGATGCGGTTCCGTATATCTGGAAGGAACTGGGAACTCCATGCCGTAACCTGAAACAGGTTCACACCATCGTCCGTATGATGCGTATGATCGCCGAGATTGTCTGCCCAAGTGTTGTACTTCTTGGTGAGGTCGTTATGGAGCCGGAGAAGGTTGTTCCTTATTTCGGAACTGTAGAAAAGCCTGAGTGCCATATGCTTTACAACGTAACCACTATGGCTACAACCTGGAACAGCATTGCCACTCGTGATATCCGCCTTCTGAAAAAACAGATGGATATTGTAAACAGCCTTCCGAAGCAGTACACCTTCCTGAATTATCTCCGCTGCCATGACGATATCGGCTGGGGACTTGATTTCGCCACCCTGAAAGAATGGGACATGGATGAGCCATCCCATAAGCGTTACCTGAATGATTTCTTTACAGGAAAGCATCCGGGAAGTGACAGTCGCGGAGAGCTCTATAATGATGACCCGGTAACTCAGGATGCCCGCTTCTGCGGAACCACTGCTTCCATGTGCGGAATCGAGGCTGCTCTTTTTGAAAAAGATGACGAGAAACTGAAAAGAGGTATCCGTGAGGATCTGATGCTTCACGCATATATGCTTACCCAGTCCGGAATCCCGATGCTTTACAGCTCCGATGAAATCGGCCGTCTCAATGATTATTCCTATAAAGAGGATCCGGATAAGGCTGCAGATTCCCGCTATATCCACCGTGGTGCTTTCCAGTGGGAGCTTGCCGGAAAGAGAAAATCAAAAACCTCCGTTGAGGGACAGATTTTCCAGACTCTGGACCGCATGGAACAGATCCGCCGTCAGGAATCTGTTTTTGATAAGGACTGTGATGTGTATACATATGATGTTCATGATGACAGTATTCTCTGTATCCTCCGTCAGAAGGGAGATGACCGCTTTATCGGAATCTTCAACTTCAGCGACAGTGAAAAAACTGCCTGGATGCAGGAGGAGGGAACTTTCCGCGATCTGATCACAGACCAGACTCTGGAGCTTAAGGACGTGGAGCTTCCGGCTTATGGATTTATGTGGTGTAAGAGGATGTAACTGTTACTTGGTAAATAAAAAAGACGTGGCCTTACGGATCCACGTCTTTTTATTATGTTATATCTTTATTTTTTATAAGCTGTTCTGACATTCAGAAATTACTTGCAGAGCTCCTCTGCCATTGCATCGATCTCTGCCACATTCTCATCGCTGAGAGAGGACATGATCTTTACATTGTTCTCAAGCCATGTGATATTTTTGCTCTTCTCGAACATTCCTTTCATGACTTTGGCTGCTGTCGGTGCCCAGCTTCCGTTCTCAATGAGGCCGATGGTGCGGTTCTGGTAATTACGTTCTGTCAGGTTCTCGATGAATGTACGCATAAACGGGAATGCTTCTCCGTTGTATGTAATGCTGGCCAGTACCAGCTTGCCGTAGCGGAAAGCGTCCTCCACTGCCTCTGCCATGTCTTCTCTTGCAAGATCGCAGACAACAACCTTCGGGCAGCCCTTTTCTTCCAGCTTCTGTGCAAGAAGCTCTGCTGCTTTCTTTGTATGTCCGTATACAGATGTGTAGGCGATCATTACACCTTCACTCTCTACTTTATAAGAAGACCAGATATCATATTTCTCCAGATAATGTCCAAGATTCTCGGTAAGAACCGGTCCGTGGAGCGGGCAGATAGTCTGGATATCCAGAGTTGCTGCTGCTTTGAGAAGCTTCTGTACCTGCGGGCCATATTTTCCGACGATTCCGATGTAATAACGGCGTGCTTCGTAGTCCCAATCCTCTTCTACATCAAGAGCTCCGAATTTGCCGAAGCCGTCTGCTGAAAACAGAACCTTGTCTGTGCTATCATATGTAACCATAACCTCCGGCCAGTGAACCATCGGTGCAAATACGAAAGTAAGGACATGTTTTCCAAGTGTCAGGGTGTCACCATTTGCTACAATATGTTTCTTTCCTTCCAGATTCATTCCACGAAAGAAATTCTCCATCATAGTGAAGGTTTTTGTGTTGGCAACAACAGTTGTATCCGGGTATGCTTTCATGAAATTCTCAATGTTTGCGGCATGGTCCGGCTCCATATGCTGAACTACAAGATAATCCGGTTTCGCGCCATCCAGAATTTCTGCTACTTTTCCAAGCCATTCTTCTGTGAAGCCGGCATCTACAGTGTCCATAACTGCGATTTTCTCATCTTTGATCACATAGGAGTTGTAGGACATTCCGTTTGGCACTACATACTGTCCCTCGAACAGATCTACCTGATGGTCATTTACACCTACATAGTAAATATCATTTCCGATTTTCATTGTATTGAGTTCCTCCTTAGTCTGCTGTATTTTATATTTCCAATATTTCTGAAAATACTTTCTTATTGCTCTCATTTATTATATCATTGTTCGTACTGAAATCAATGTAGAATCTATAAATAAAAACAAACCTCTGCGCCTGGCGAAAGAGCCATTTTCCCCTCTTTACAAACCTATTTCAACATAGTATTGTATACCTTGGATGAAGGAATTTTTTATAATTTTTTATGAGGTAAGCTATGTGTGAAAATGAAAAAAAGAATACGCATTCCATAGAGATGACCTCCGGCTCTCTCTGGAAAAATCTCCTCCTTTTCAGCCTTCCCCTGATGGGGTCCCAGGTGTTGGAGGTTCTTTTTAACTTAAGTGATGTTGCGGTTGTGGGGCGATTTGCAGATTACATGGCACTTGGAGCTGTGGGTTCCACAACTCTGCTGGTCACTTTATTTACCGGAATCCTGATCGGAATGGGCGCAGGAGTCAATGTTCGTGTAGCCCACGAGCTTGGTGCCGAAAACAGAAAAGGTACCGAAGAAACGATCCATACATCTCTTCTTCTCTGTGCCATCGCAGGACTTCTGGTCTGTGTCGTCTGTCTTCTGTTTTCCGGACAGATGCTGTCCATGATGAATACGAAACCGGAGCTGATGGATCAGGCTGTTTTATATATGAAGATTTATGCTCTGGGTATGCCGGCCATGGCCGTATACAATTTCGGTAACGGCGTATTAAGTGCCCGCGGAGATACGAAAAGACCACTGATCTATCTTTCCATTGCCGGAGTGATCAATGTTCTTCTGAACCTGTTTTTCGTTATCGTCTGTCATATGGCTGCCGCAGGTGTGGCAACTGCCAGTGCGATCGCCCTGTATATATCCGCAGCTCTGGTAATGATCCACCTCCTCCGGAGAAAAGATGAATGCAGGGTATCCCTGCGTAAGCTCCGTCTTCACCCGAAGGCCTGTAAAGCAGTACTGCTTCTTGGCATTCCCACAGGTTTGCAGAACGGAATTTTTGCCATTGCAAATCTGTTCGTACAGGCCGGCGTCAACTCCTTCGATGCAATCACGGTTTCCGGAAATGCCGCCGCTGCAAATGCAGACTCTCTGGTCTACAACGTCATGTTTGCTTTCTATACTGCATGCGCAAGCTTCATAGGTCAGAACTGGGGTGCCGGAAATAAAAAACGTATGCTGAAGACTTATGGGATCAGCCTTACATATGCCTTCATCGCAGGCGCGATCCTTGGTGGGCTGCTTCTTGTTTTCGGTCCGCAGTTTCTGTCACTGTTTGCCACAGAACCGGCCGTCATAGATGCAGGCATGGAGAGGATCCGGATCATGGGCTTCAGCTACGCCTTCAGCTGTTTTATGGATTGCAGTATCGCCGCTTCCCGTGGCATCGGAAAAAGTATCCCACCGACCATCATCATTATTCTGGGATCCTGTGTATTCCGTGTCATCTGGTTCTATACGGTGTTCGCACACTTCCAGACCATTTCCTCGCTTTATCTCCTGTATATTTTCTCATGGGGAATTACAGGCTTTGCGGAGGTTCTCTTCTTTGCTGTAAGCTTCCGGAAAATCCGGGCCTGAAACTTCAAATATATAGCGCCAGACGAAGCATTGATCTGGCGCTTTTTTTATATCTTTTTCGTGTTTTATGTACATTTGTCTTTACAAGGCGGACATGATTGTATATAATTATCCTGTTGTGCTTTTACATGATGCAGTAGTAGCAGTTTAGAACGATCAGCCCTCTACACCGGATCGTTGCTTTGCGGCTCAGCATTTTTCAGCACACCCACACAATAGGAAAGAGGAAACTAGTTATGAAAAACCTGATTCAAAAATGGAACAGCATCAACCTGATCAAGCGTATCATCTGCGGTCTGATCGTTGGTATCATTCTCGGACTTGCGATCCCTCAGGCATCTGTGATCTCCATTCTCGGTGATCTGCTCGTCGGTGCTCTCCGTGGAATTGCTCCGCTTCTGGTGTTCTTCCTGGTAATGAGCTCTCTGTGCCACATGGGAAAAGGCCAGAAAACAAACATGAAACTTGTTGTTGTACTTTATCTTCTGGGAAATGTACTCTCAGCACTGGCAGCTGTGATTTCCAGCCGCCTGTTCCCGATCATGCTGACTTTTTCCGAAAATACAAATACTTCCGACGTCACTCCGCCAAGCGGTGTTGCAGAGGTCCTCAAAAACCTTCTGATGAACATTGTTTCCAACCCGGTTGACGCACTTGTCAACGCCAACTATATCGGTATCCTTGCATGGGCCATCATCTTCGGTATCGCACTGAAGGCCGCAAGCGAAACTACCAAGACTGTCATCGAAAACATTTCCGATGCAACCTCCACGGCCGTAAGATGGATCATCAGCCTTGCTCCATTTGGTATCATGGGCCTGATCTTCACAACCATCTCCGAGCAGGGACTTGGCGTACTGTTAAGCTATGGCCGTCTGATCTGTGTACTGGTGGGAACCATGCTCTTTGTTGCACTGGTGATCAACCCGATCGTTACTTTCATCTGCACACGCCAGAATCCGTATCCGCTGGTTCTGCGCTGCCTGAAGGACAGTGGTATCACAGCCTTCTTCACAAGAAGCTCTGCCGCCAACATTCCGGTAAACATGGAGCTGTGCAAGGATCTCGGACTTGATGAGGATACCTACTCCATCTCCATCCCTCTTGGTGCGACCATCAACATGGGTGGTGCAGCGATCACCATTTCCATCATGGCTCTGGCTGCTGCACATACACTTGGTATCAGCGTAGACTTCCCGACCGCTCTGATCCTCTGCATCCTGGCTGCTGCAAGTGCGGCTGGTGCTTCCGGTGTTGCCGGCGGTTCTCTTCTTCTGATCCCGATGGCCTGCAGCCTTTTCGGAATCCCCAATGATGTTGCCATGCAGGTAGTTGGTGTCGGTTTCATCGTAGGTGTGATCCAGGATTCCTGTGAGACAGCACTGAACTCTTCCACAGACGTACTTTACACAGCATGCGCCTGCAGGATCAGAAAGAATAAATGATCACACTTAAAAACCGTCAGGCGGATATTCATGATCCGCATTCGGTTAAAAAAGAGCAGATATTCCGCATTTGGAAAATCTGCTCCTTTTTTGTCTTAACCTTCAGTTCCTGCAATATCCGCCCCATATAAAAATATCCGTAATCGGTAAATAAAACATTCCTACATCTGAAAAAGCTTCCAGCTCTCTCCCATCTGCACAGCCAGATATACGATCTCAAAGATCACAGCTACAGATCCAAGCTTAAAAAGCAGGGAATCCACAAAGCCTCCTGCCTTACAGAAATCCAGTGCAATGCCTCCCGGCAGCGGATACAGGATCCGTACCCGTTTCCGGTTAAAGCAGTCCAGTACCAGATGTGATGTAAATCCAACCACAAAGTAAAAGACCAGCTTCATTGACACCATGGATATGGCCGCACTCAAAATGGCCATAGCCATGATCGAATGCATAAATGACCGATGTGGCTGATTTTTTCCAAAGGCACAGACTGCAATAAAAAGAATAACTCCCATGGCTACCGGTGCCATGGACTGGTTGTTGCGGATCTTTTCCCAGATGGAAAAATCATAAAAATAATTCAATGCGATCTCTGCTGCCACAAGCAGAACCGCGACCAGCGTGATCCGGTCCGCATCCTTATGGGATTTGGAGGTTCCCACATCAATATCGCTGATCAGTGCTCCAAGCATTCCCGTTCCTGCTGCAAGTATCATCCCGTGAACTGTGGACGGCTGCGTTACGGCCAGTACCGTTCCAAGTCCCACTGCTGCGTGTGTTTTTCCTGTCATAATTCTCCCCTTATTGAAAAAATCTGACGCATCCAAAGCAGATATTTCCCTCCGCTTCCCTGCATCCTTATAAACGAATAAGGCAGCTGTCAGCCTCCCCTTTACTGACAGCTGCCTCTACGAAACAGCATTATATCACACAAAAAAACACTATTCTATCTAAATTCTTCACACTCTCTTACACGTCCCGTTTAAACGGAATATACCTCACAAACGTACCAGTTAATCGGACCAGTTCATACGTCCGTAGCGAAGCGCAATACCATGGATCTCTTTCTGAAGCTTCACAGTCAGCTCCCTTTTGCGGATCCTCCATTTCCAGTTCTTTCCTACTGTGGAAGGCTGATTCATTCTGCTACTGTTATCCAGCCCCATGTAATCCTGCATGGGGATCACGCAGAGCTTTGCGCTGCTTCTCATAACCAGGCTGATAAAGCATTTATACAGATCCTTGTCCGGTGTACAACTGTCACAAAGATAATCTCTGGCAAGCTTACGCTCTTTTGCAGTAATGCTCTTCCACCATCCGGCAATGGTCTCATTATCATGAGTTCCTGTGTATGCTACACTGTTCTCCGGATAGTTATGCGGAAGATAATCATTGGCACATCCGGAATCTCTGGAATCAAAAGCGAACTCCAGAACCTTCATTCCCGGAAATCCGCTGTCATGGACAAGCTGACGAACAGAATCTGTCACATAACCAAGATCCTCGGCAATAACCTGCTTCCATCCAAGAGCCTGCTCTACCTTACGGAACAGATCGATCCCAGGACCTTTTTCCCAGTGACCGCTAATAGCATTTTCCGCACCGTACGGAATGGAAAAATACTCATCAAAGCCACGGAAATGGTCGATCCTTACCACATCATAAAGGCGGAATACATAGCTCAGTCTGGAGATCCACCACTGATATCCTGTATTTCTGTGGTAATCCCAGCGGTACAGTGGATTTCCCCAGAGCTGTCCTGTTGCTGAAAATCCGTCTGGCGGACATCCGGCTACAGCCACCGGCACATTCTCCTCATCCAGCTGGAAAAGCTCCGGATGAGCCCAGGTATCCGCACTGTCCATAGCTACATAGATCGGGATATCTCCGATGATCTGGATACCTTTTTCGTTGGCATATTTTTTCAGTTTCATCCACTGTTCATAGAATTTAAACTGCATATACTGCTGGAATTCAATATCAAAATATAATTCTCTGCGATAGTAATCCATGGCATTTGCCCAGCGAAGGCGGATATCCTCTGCCCATTTTGTCCACTCAACACCGCCGAACTGATCCTTTACTGCCATAAAAAGTGCATAGTCGGAAAGCCACCAGCTGTTTTCTGCAACAAATTTCTGATAATCCGGATTCTCGCTGATGTTACTGTTTTCATAGGCTTTGCGGAGAAGCTTATAACGGCCTTTGTAGATTTTCTCATAGTCTACACTGTCTGCTCTTCTTCCCCAGCTGACCTTATCACAGTCCTCCTTTGTAAGGACGCCTTCCTCCACCAGTGCCTTCAGGCTGATAAAATACGGATTTCCCGCAAAGGTGGAGAAGGACTGGTACGGAGAATCTCCGTAACTTGTAGGTCCCAGCGGAAGGATCTGCCAGTAGCTCTGTCCCGCTTCCTTCAGCCAGTCCACAAAATCATAGGCACTCTTTGAAAAACATCCGATGCCGTACTCTGACGGCAGACTTGTGATCGGCATCAAAATGCCGGCTGCTCTTTTATCCATATCTTTTCTCTCCTTATATTGAGCCCTGCATCTCAGAGCATCTTATCTATTATCCTCTCACGGATGCATATTCATATAATTTATGCAACCGTTTGCGTAAATTATACGTCCATTTTGCATGAAGTGCAATGCATTTTTGTCTTTTCTACCTTTCTTACAATTTTTACATCCTGATTTTGTGCAGTTTTTCATTATGTCAAACAGAAATCTGCCTGCACTTCACTGCATGATTCTCTGCACACCTGATTTTACGCAATTTCATGCAATTTTCTATGCAATATGTTTGACAGTATCCTTGTTATGAACTACAATATATCTATCAAACTGAGATATAAAAAAGCCAGATCAGATGCATACTTCCGCTTTGATCCGGCATATCCGTAAGGAGGCAATTTTATGGCAGTAACCATCAAGGATGTGGCAGCTCTGGCCGGGGTGTCCCCGTCCACCGTTTCCAGAACCTGCAAAAACAATCCATCTATCAGTGAAGAAACCAAGGAACGTGTACGCAGAGCCATGGCAGAGCTTGGCTATGAGCCGAATTTCCAGGCCAGCAACCTGGCAGCACAGATTTCCCGCTCCATCGGTATCATCCTGCCTCCGTCCCCAAAGGAGACATACGAGAATTCCTTTTACCTTGAGACGATCCGGGGAATCAGCCACTACTGTAACGCACATCAGTATATCAGCACCATTGTTACCGGTCAGAATGAAGAAGAAATCCTTAACGCGGTACGTTCTATGTCCAGAAGCGGTAAGGTTGACGGATTTATCGTTCTTTATTCCCGTGTGAATGATCCTGTTATTGATTTTCTTTTCAGTGAAGGACTTCTCTATATCCTGATCGGAAAACCGGCACAATACACCAATCATACGATCTACATCGATAATGACAACCTTCTGGCCGGACAGGAGGCAACGGAGTATCTTTATGCTCTGGGCCACCGGAAGATCGCTTATCTGGGTGTAGATAATTCTCTGGTCTTTTCCGCAGACCGTAAAACCGGCTACATGACTGCGCTGATCAGTCACGGATTAACCGTACAGCCTGAATACTGTATAGAGGTTCCGGCAGCTTCCCAGGATGAGTTTCAGGAGCTTCGAAAGCTGCTTTTAAGCGAAAATCGTCCTACAGCTGTGCTTGTCAGTGATGATATTCTGGCGCTTTCTCTGGAAAGGATCTGTATGGAAGCAGATATTTCCATACCGGAGGATCTGTCCATTCTTTCCTTTAACAACTCACTTTTTGCCAGACTGACTTCGCCTCAGCTGACCTCCATTGATATTAACTCCGGGCAGCTTGGAATGGAAGCGGCTACACAGATGATCAGTCATATCGAAAATCCGAGCCTTCCGGCCACAAAGATCATTGTTCCTCATCAGCTGATCGAGAGGGACAGCTGCCGGAAGATTTGATCTGCTTTCAAACAAAAAACAGGTATCTTCTCTGCTGACTGTATATTGACCACCACTTATTGATCTGACATTGGTGGTCGATCTACCGCCCGGCAAAAAGATACCTGTTTTTCATTTTTATAGTGTTTTTTTATAATTCTTTCTCATAACACCAGTACATATGTCCCCAGAGTTCACACTCTCCCACGTTCTCAAAATTCAGCTTATCATAAGAGCGGAGTGCTTTTACATTATCCTTCGCAACAAGGAGATGTACAGCTTTATAGCCCCGCTTCTTCAATTCTTCCATCACACCCTCAAGAAGCTTCCTGGCAATTCCCTGGTTCTGGAATTCCCGGCATACTCCCACCCGGGAGACCTCCGCTGACGGCACCATTGTTTCTGACCAGCATGTGAGACATTCCACATTTGGATCATCATCAATGGAGATCACACCTGCGATATTTCCTGCAGCGTCCCGCATACAAAACAGCGCATCTCTGGAAAGATCAAATTCCACTTCTTTTTCTGAAGGGTAATCTTCTGTCCACACACAATAGGGCGTCCCCAGCAGCGAACGGTACAGCTTCAGAACTGTATCTGCTTCTTCTCTTTTTACACGCTCGAAATTCATTTTTTATCTTTTCTCCTCACACTATCTTAGCAATTTGATATTCACAGCTTTCAGTCCTGGATTTCTTCTGAAAATATATTCTGCCCGGATCCCGGTTTTCGTGAATATTTATATTCTTCCATCAATAATAACACTTTTCACTGCACCCATGTGGAAACAATATCCTTTTTATCATACATTGAAACGCTGTTTCATTTTCTGCAACGTCCAAAATTTCCAGCGCTTTTCGCAGGTTCCGGATATCTTTTTCCATATAATCCACATAATTTCCCCGGCCAACCAGCTTCAGATGCGTGATCCCTGCCTTCTTCAGCTGATACAGTGCACACAGGCCACAGCCTGTCTCGCCGCAGAGATATCCGGATTCATCATATGCTTCCGGAGCTGGTTCCTGCTCCCAGGCCTGCTCCTGAAGAGCCTTTATTTTTTCCGGAACAGCCTCACCATTCCGTACAGTTCCCAGCCAATAGGGCACCCTGCAAAGATATCCCATCTCATCACAGTGAAGAGAATTACAGAATGCTCCCGTAAACTGGCACATTTCATTCAGCACAAAGGCCTCGAACTCCATTCCCTCCTCCGGCCGGATCCCGGCCTGTTTCTCCACCTCTCTCTGAGATGCAATAACAGACTGCATATCCCGGAACGTGTTTTTCCGATGAAAGATCAATCTCTTCAGAGGAAAGCGCCGGAACATCTTCAGCATTTCGCTGTTCACTTCCCCTGTCTCTCCGCTGAGATGGATCTCGCAGGAAAGTCCCCTGTTTTTCAGATAAACAAGAAGCGCCGGATCTGCAATGATATAGCTTCGAAATCCTATTTTCATGCACTTCTCTATGATATCTCCGATCTCCGGATACTGTTCCGGCAGATAATATAGGGAATTGAAGGTGAGATGTACCGGCTTTTTATATTTTTTTACCATCCGGGAAAGGATCTCCAGCTCACTGTATGCACCAAGCTGAACATTACAGCAGAGAACCTCCCTACGATTTAACGGCATTACTGTGCCGTATTTTTCCGCCCAGAAAAATGGTACATAACCACAGAAAAATTCATCTGCGCCTGCCTGCACAAAACGTTCATATTCATCTATGGAGCCTAACCCGGCTGTTATTTTCATACTGTTATCCATGACCTGTTCCTTTTTTCCGCAATGTATTCTTGTCAAATAGATATTCGCGATCCACCTTCGCAGCCTGCCCATCACCTGTCATATATTAACAACAATACGATCCGGCTTTGTGCCTTTTAAATTTTTCCACATTTCCGTTGACTCCGGAAGTGTTTTATCCACACCAAACAGGGAGTTATACCGCCCTGCCATGTGTAAATGTTCCGGATAAAGCAGTGCGTATTTTTCACAGAATTTCGGACAGTGCTCCGCAAGCTGCTGTGTACCACGATCTCCGGTGGTGCACAAAGCATACAACGGACAGTACTGCGAAGTGTTTGTCTGATAAAAAGGCAGATGCAGACTGTTTTTTCCCGGCGGAAGCTCCTGTGGATATCCGCAGGACTCCCATTCGTATCTGTGGATATGAAATTCTTCAGCCAGAAAATCCCGATAAAACTCCGCATTCAGGCTGTTTTGCTGAAATAATGAGGTATCACCGGATTTATATTTTATTCGCGGATCCTTTTTTCGTTTATTGAGCAATGTCCCAAGAACAGGACGCAGGCGGAATGTTTTTCCACAGAGCATTTCCATCATGGCCCAGTCATTGACTACGATTTCCACATTCACCCCATGAATACAACACCAGTTATCCACCTTTTCCAGAAGCTTTCCCACAGACAAAAGCATAAATTCCCGGATATAAGAAAATACCAGTGTGATCTCCAATCCCTCCGAATACATTTTATCCATAATAGAAAAAAGCTGCTCTTCTGTCGGAAACAGATTATGGCAGAACTGATTTCCAATATAAAATCTGTCCGGTATCCGGCCTGCAAAATAACTGTGAGTGAGATAATTCTTCTGCCAGTAAGACGCCAGAAAAGCCTGCAGCGGCTGGTGCAGATATTCTTCATACAGGGGAGTGCAGTTTAATTCCAGGGCAAACTCTGCGTTATCCAAAAGCCTTAGTTCTTCTGTATCCATTGTATTCTGTGGATTTCCGGAAGCCTTTTCACTTTCTCTGAAAAACCACCGCTTCTTCTGTTCCTCCAGACACCTGCAGTGCATCTCATCCAACTCCGCAGGATAACCGGTCAGTGATTTCGCCAGCTCTCCATCGTCTCCATCCAGCTTCAGACAGATATATCTGTTATACGCTCCGGCCAGACGCCGAACCTCCTGTACATAGTCCTTCTGTTCCACTCTCACAGAATATTCCCTGTAAAAACATTTTCCGGTTTCCTTTTCAGATGGCTGTTGATCCTGCTGGCATTGCTCCTCTGCTGCACTCATCCCAAACCTCCGGATCTCCACTCTCCTGTACCCGGCTTTTTTCATATCGTAAAAACAGATCAGAAATTGCTCCGGTTCCGGGCATTCCTCTGCCAGGCGAAACCGAAATCCATCTTCACCCAGCTCTGTGATCCGGATTTCTTTACTGTCCATAAAACCGGACAGTAATCCAAATGGTATCATAGAGATCCTCATCAGGAAAGCTTCCTCCCTTCAGGCAAAAAGGGAGATGCCATATGCTCCCATACAGCACCTCCCACTGTTTCTTCTTATTTCACTTCTACTAATTCAATTCTGAAATTCAGCTCTTTACCTGCCATCTCATGATTAGCATCGAAAGTAATGGTTTTTTCATCTTTTGCGTTAACTTTAACCGGGAACGGCTGTCCGTACTGGTTGGAAAGATATACCTGCTGTCCTACAGTGAGATCCTCGGAACCTGGAAGCTGTGCGATCTCAAGCGTAAAAATCGCATCCGGATTCGGCATTCCGTAAGCTTCTTCCGGCATCAGGTGCACATCTACCACCTGTCCAACTTCCATGTTTGCAACTGCCGCATCAAAACCTTTGATCATCTGACCAGCTCCGCAGATGAATTCCAGCGGCTCGCCACGGTCGTAAGAAGAATCGAACTGTGTTCCATCATTAAAAGTTCCTCTGTAATGGGTACGGCAGGTTTTTCCAACGTTAGGACCTGTAATAGATGGCTGGGAACCACATCCTCCGCCACAGCCTCCGCAGGAATGTCCGTCTTCATGACCGCCGCAGGAGTGTCCATCCTCATGGCTTCCGCAGGAATGTCCATCCTCATGATGGTGATGATCACAATTCACACCTGTGGATACCAGCTCGCCCTTCAGATAAGCATCCACAGCTGCATCTACGTCACCCTGTGCTCCGGAACATAACTCAACACCAGCCTCAGCAAGTGCTGTCTGAGCGCCGCCGCCGATTCCACCACAGATCAGAACACTAATACCCTGATCCGCAAGAAGTCCTGCAAGTGCACCATGTCCGGTGCCATTGGAACCGATCACTTCACTGGAAACAACCTTGTTATCCTCTACCTCGTACACCTTGAAAAACTCCGTTTTTCCAAAATGCTGGAAAATATTTCCGTTGTCGTATGTTGCTGCAATTTTCATTTGTAAAACCCTCCATTAATCAGATATGTATTGTATTAGTATATCGTGCAGGCAGGATAAAAGCAAGGTTTAACTTCTCTCTGCCGGCTCTTGCTGTTATTCAATGAAACCAGTATAATAGAGGCATCTGTAAAAATAAAAGATTTTTTGAATAAGAAGGTTTAAACTAATATGAAATCATACGAAGAATTACTTTCAGATATTGAAGAAGACATGGAACTCATGGGTTCCTCACACATTGTTTATTCCATGGAAGAGGACGACATTGTTACCGATTATGATTATCTTCCATCCGATTCCTGTACGATCTCCATTACCTTAAAGGAGCTTCAGGAAAAGCTTCAGCTGCAGATGCTCTATACAAAAGTTTCCTCTCATACAGCCGGAGCAGATAAAAATGCCCCGAAATTAGCTGTTGTTTTTCCGGGCATCGGATACACGGCTGACAAGCCGCTTCTGTACTATACCAGCCGCCTTGCCAGCAAACACGGCTACAAAATCCGCACTGTATCCTATGACAACCTTCCGGAAAATGTCAAAGGAGACCCCGAAAAAATGAAACAGGCCTTTGACCTCGCCCTGGAACAGACAGAACGCTCCTTAAGCAACATCGACTGGAATTCCTATGGCAGCGTTCTGTTTATTTCCAAAAGCATTGGTACAGTCATCTCCTCTGCCTATGCTTCCCGACACGATCTGACTGTAAAAAGCATCCTGTTTACACCTCTTGCAGAGACCTTTTCCTTTCCACTTGCCGGAAGCATCGCCTTCCACGGTACCGCAGATCCCTGGGCTGAAACCGATTCCATCCGGGAACTGGCAGCGCAGAAAGAAGTACCTATCTTTCTCACCCAAAACGCCAACCATTCTCTGGAAACCGGTGATGTACTGACGGATATCTTTATTCTAAAAACTACAATGGAGCGGGTCCAGCGTTTTATTTAACGCCGGCCCGCTCGTTTTTTCTCAGGAAAGATCTCCCCAGCTTTTATATATTCCATCATACAGATCTGCTACCGCATCCTTTCTTATGACTTTTGTTTCCGGAAGTCCTGCCTCATAATACTTCTTTATATTTTCGTATAATGATCATATAACTTACGAATAATAAAACAGCTGCACTGCTCCATGCACAGATCTCTGCATAGTATATTCCATCTTCACCGATCAGTTTTGGCAGCAGCAGCGCAACACTGACACGCATGATAAATTCTGCAATGCCGCTGGCAAGCGGAATCAAAGTATTACCCAGACCCTGGATAGCGGAACGATACACATACAGCAGATACAGCACCCACAAAAAGACAGCCATAATAAACAAATACTTATATGCTATATCCAATACCTGTCGGGTCTGATCCGGTTCACCGGATACAAACAGGGACAGTACATTACGTCCAAACAACACCATCATACCAGAAATGAAAGCCGAAGTGAGCACTGCCATATAAGTGCCGCTGCGCACACCTTTTCGAATCCTCTGGTATTTTTTTGCACCAAGATTCTGGCCCACATAGGTTGTAATGGCGTATCCATATGAAACGGCAGCCATCTCCAAAACTCCATACAGCTTGTTCGCTGCCGTAAATCCGGCTACAAACAGAAAACCAAATCCATTGATCACATACTGTACCACAAGTCCTCCCACGGAGATGATCACATTCTGTATTGCAAGAGGAACTCCCAGTTCCAAAAGTCGCAGGCTCATAGAGGGCTGCCTGTAAAAATCCTTCTTTTCCAGGCGGATATCCGGGATTTTACGTAATACGATCAAACAGTATAAGGCTGAAAATCCCTGTGCGATAACGGTCGCCACTGCTGCTCCGGCTATACCCCAGCCAAAAACCGCCACAAATAACAGATCCAGTCCCACATTGATCACTGCTGCCACTGTCATTGCGATCAACGGAGATCTGCTGTTTCCAAGTGCCCGAAGGATCGCTGCAAATATATTATAAGCAGCTATGATCGGGATTCCCGCAAAGATCAGCCGCAAATATAGCATTGTCAGATCAATGACATTATCCGGTGTCTGTAAAAATAAAAGAACATGATAAACTGTACCTTCACTTACTGCGAGTACGACCACAGACAGTAATGCTGTCATGATATAGCTTTTCGCCACTGCACATTTCAGATTTTCCTTTTCCCTTGCTCCATAATACTGAGATACAAGAATAGAAAAACCCTGTGTGATACCTGTCATGATCCCCAACACCAGCCATACCAGCCAATCACCGGCACCTACTGCCGCCAGTGCCTTAACTCCTACCACTTGTCCGACGATCATGGTGTCTGCCATTGTATAAAACTGCTGAAAAATATTTCCAAGCATCATTGGTATGGCAAAAGTTATGATCAGTTTTCCGGGAGATCCGGCAGTCATATCTTTTTCATTGGTTCCCATAAGAGTCTCCTTTTCTTTTCATCCTTGTCCGCTATTTTACAAGGGACTCTTACGAAACACAAGCCTATTTTTCCACAAAGTTTTTCTCATATTTTTGGTAGCTATTACAACTTTATAATCATTATTTTTAATGGATCATTTTTGCCACATCTATCTTAAAACTCTTTCTTCTTCATAGCGCTCATACTATACTTATACGAAGCAAACCATATAAGCAGACTTAGCACAATGAGGGCAATCCCGATTTCAAAATCCCCTATTCCCCCTATCATATGCAGAATACTTTCTTTTAATCCCAAGTTAGTCTTCACAAAAGATCTAATTGTATAACAAATCGCAAAAATAATTAAAATTGCGATTGGCAGCACAATTCGCCCTTTCTCTCCTTCGAACCTTATCCTGATCGCGATCATAATTCCCGCAATTGCCTGAAACACAAAAAATGTGATCAACTCCATTGCCAGCATTTCCAGATCAAACACCTCTTCAGGATTTATGAGTACCATAATTCCTGCACAGATCATTCCAATGCACCATCCACATGCTGTCATGATAAAGGAAAAAATATATTTTTCTCTGACATATATTTTTTTATTTACGGGTAAAGAAAATAAATATGTGTAACCATGGCCATTTTCATCATAACTGATCGTATTACCTGAATATATCGCCAGAACAGATGGGATATACATTGCAATGAAAGCAGCTGCCGTTTTTCCTGTAAGTATAAAAAACAATGCTACAAACACTAACACCAAAAAAAGATTACCACCCTGTCGAAAAAACAATCGAAAATCCTTTTCCAAAAGCCCTCTGATTCCTTTCATCATCTTTCGCCCCCTGTCAACATCAGGATCACCTGATCGAGTGATCCGCTCTCTACTACGATTTCCGGATAATTTTCTATATAATACTGCTTCTCGTTCGTCAGACAGGCAACTCCAAAAAACTCTTTTTTCTCTTTCAAAAGATACCTTTTATCCACTGCCTGATATTGTTCCTCACTGACCTTCAACACTGCATATTTTTCAAGAATCGTATCCATCGCTTCATGAAGTATGATCTTTCCTTTATGTATCACATAAATGTCATCACACAGATGTTCTAGGTCCGAAGAAATATGTGAGCTGATCAGGATACTTCTCTCCGGTTCTTCTTCCATATACTCTCTTAAAATATCCAGCATCCTTTCCCTCGCTCCGACATCAAGCCCTGCCGTCGGCTCATCCAGCATCAGGAATTCTGCCTGATGTGTCAATGCAATGATCAGATTCAGCTTTGCTTTCATTCCTGTTGAGTACTCTTTTATAAATTTATCCAACGGAATCTGATATTCTTCACACATCTGATGAAATTTTTCTGCTTCAAACTTTGGATACAATTTGGCAAGGACTGCCTCAACATCTTTCCCTTTCAAGTATCCACTGAATCCGGCTTCTGCCAGGACAACTCCCAGCTCTTCTTTCTCTTTTTCACTTAACTCTTCCGGTATTTTTCCCAGGATCTTTATCTCACCGGCATCATAAGAAATGAGTCCGAGCACTGCCTTGAACAAAGTACTCTTACCGGCTCCGTTCTCTCCAACCAGACCGGTGATCCTTCCTTTTTCTACATTTAACGAACAGTCTAACTGAAATTCACCGTAGCTTTTCTTTACTCCTTTGATCTCCAACATAATCATTCATCCTCCATGATGAGTTCAAACAACGAACGGATCTCTTCCTCCTTCATTCCGCAGCGCCTTCCCTTCTGAATTGCTGCTTCCAGATCCGCCTCAACCTCTTTCCTGCGCTCTTCTTCCATCAGCTGTGTATTCGAAGCCGCTACATACGTTCCTTTCCCATGAACTGTGACTGTCATGCCCTCTGCTTCCAGATTGTCATATGCTTTCTTCACAGTAAGTGCACTGATCTTCAGTTCCTTTGCCATTGTTCTCACGGACGGCAATATATCATTTTCTTTTAATTCTCCGGAGATGATCTGCGCCTTGATCTGCTCCATGATCTGCTCATAAATTGGTACCATCGATGTATTATTGATTATAAGCTTCATATGTTTCCTCCTCTTGTAAACAGTATATAACAGTATAATACTGTTGTCAACTGTTATATACTGTTTTGCAGTAGTTGACTGCCGGGATTCTGTCATCTACCATAAGAAGGTATGGGAAGTCTTAATCATTTACTTTTCATGATCGTTAATTTTATGTGTTATGCAAAATGTATTGACTTTATAGACCGATTAGTCTATTTTATAAATAATTACAACAAAAATATTCTTGGAGGAATATATGACGAAAGCTATCAATAATTATGATAAAACAAAAATTTCAATGGCACATGTTTTCCTGCAATATGATCAGGCTACAATGATACATAAATATTCATTAGATTACAATTTTGACTGGTTATATATTACTTTTATTAACCGTACCTATCGTATTAACCGAAAAACGGGAAGTGTTCAGTGGTCAGATAATGATTTTGAAATAGTTCATGAAGCCAATCATAATGAAGCAATGACTATTTATGATGTTTTATGTTATTCAAAGGATAGATGCCATCTGTCACATGAATTTGTAAATATAAACAGCCTTTCCTCTGTCCGAACAGGAAATCTCTCACCGAACAGAGGATTTTTTCAGAATACCGCTGACTTTTTTAACGGAAAAACCATTGAATTGCGTAATGCCTGTATATCACTTTCCGGAAAAGAACTGGAAAAAGGAGATGTTGCTTTTAAATTAAATCTTTTTCCTTTTTTGCCGATTATCATTCGTTTCTGGGAAGCTGATGACGAGTTCCCGGCAAGTCTTCAAATTCTTGCAGATAGGAATACTTTAGATTACATGCATTATGAAACGCTTATGTTTGCACTTACACATCTGTTTTCCAGACTAAAGGAGGAAATGCGAAATGAAAAAAGGTGAAGAATCCAGACAACGCCTGATCGAGTGTGCTGCTGAATTATTTTGGAAAAATGGGTATTCTGCTACTGGAATCAGCGAAATCCTCAAACAAACAGACCTTCCAAAAGGATCTTTTTATTTTTATTTCAAAAGCAAGGATGACCTGGCAACAGCGGTAACGGAATACTATCAAAAAATCTTACTGGAACAATTTCAAAATAGTTCTCAGGGAAATGACTGGGAAAGTTTTATTGAAGAAATCTTTGATTTTTTATCTGAAAGGACAAATGGACAAACATTTGCAGGCTGCCCGTATGCGGTGATGGGTATGGAAACAGCACTTAGCAAGCCTGCAGTTGCATCTGTATTTATGGAAGGACTGAAAAAATTTGAGCAGATTTTTCAGGAAGTATTGTTATACTCCGGATTGTCTCCAGATCATGCAAAAATTCTTTCTCAGCGCATGCTTTCTATCTATCAGGGATATTTTCTTCTTGGACGAATCAGCGCCGATACTTCTTATTTGAAAAATGCAAGAAAAAATATGATTGAAATGTACCGGGAATACCGGGCATTTCATGGAATCTGAGAGGAACTTATATGAGTACGGTAATTCGGGCTTGTAACTGCCCAGTCGCAGTAACGGCTTTCACTCCGTATTATTCAATTTCGTCAGTCCAATGCTATAAAGCTCTGCACCCTCTTGATAGCGCACAAATTTCTTTGCTATTTTCTTTGTTTTCTCTACATCTTTACGTGCATATCCCATACACGGCACCTCCTTTTTTACATGAAAAAAGCAGCTAACCTATTTTTCATAGACTAACTGCGCGTGTTTTAGTTCCATATTCTGTTTTAATTTACTGAAACGTCTTCTGTTTGATTTAACTGTTTATGAACATCACGTCCACCATACATAATTCGCACTACATATACCGCTTCAGTTTCATCATCTGTTTTGTAAAATACCAGATAATTATCCACCGGAAAGAATCGAAGTCCTCTGCTGTGCCACGGTTCTTCCTCATAGAGCCGATTTCTGTTCGGCATAGTATCCAGCATCCGCTCTGTCTGTCCTGCAGCATTCTCTGGAGCTAACAGTTCCTCTGAAATATATCTGAAAATATTTCGCAGATCTTTCTTTGCTCCTGCTGTATACATCACTTTATATTTCATATACCAAATTCCCGTTTCATTTCTGCTTCAACTTCATCTGCTGAATACACTCTGCCAGCCTTAATATCTTCCATGCCTTTTTCTATTTCTGCATTGAACTGTTCCTTTGTCAGAGAACCATATGCCACAGGCTCCTCATAAGCTGGAAGTTTCATTTCAAAAGGAATTCCTCTCTGGAGCACAATCTGTCTCAGAAACATTCCTACTGCATTGGACATTGGAATTCCAAGTCGATCAAGCACCTGCTCTGCCTGTTCTTTTATTTCAGGTTCGACACGTGCAAATACATTTGCTGTTCTTGCCATAGATATCGCCTCCTCTTTTTTCTTCATTATATCTTGTTTGATTGCAAGTTGCATGCGATTCGCAATCTGTTTTCGTAATTTCATACACCGGCAGACGGCAGGTGGCAGATAAGGTATCTATAAAAATCTGTATTTGCTTCAATGACTCTGCCACCTGTCATTCTTTTAATCGAATACTGTTCTCCTGCTTTTCATTTACTTGGTAATATGAAGTTTTGGCTTTATCTTGTAGTTTGCGAATATCCGTATAAATAGAAAAAGCCCTTTGAGAAAGGGATTTCTCCTCTCTCAAAGGGCAAGTTGGCACAACTGGAAGTTATCTATTTCTCCTCTTCGTTAAGACCTAGTTCATTACATATTACTTGCTATCCCTGATACCTTATTCTTTCTACCAGCGTTTCCTTTTTCAGATTACTGCTTAAAACGCAGGAAAGTACAATCTGCAACAGACCGACCAAAAAAATCATAATAAAAATTGGTACGATTGGAACATGATAGATATTCATTCCAAATATTCCATTATGTTTTGCATAGGAAAAAAGTGCATAGCCGAGCGGCAGACCAATAATCAAAGCTACGCATATGGTACCAACCGTAAACATCAGTCCCTGTAATTGCAGGCATAAATTTAATTGTTTATTTGTCATACCCACAGCCTGTAATATACCATATTCCTGCTTTTTTGTCGTAATATTCATGATCATGGTATTCGCCATATTCATAAACCCGATGAGTCCTACAATAGCCATAAACAGATAACAGCCAAGCTTCATCATGCTGCTTGCAAATTCGGCAGATTGTAACTGCGCATGATAAGTATCCATTTTTATATGCGAAGTATTAGAAATCAAAGTATTCAGACTTTGTTCTACAGATGCCACATCTTTTTTATCACAGTCCACCCACAGATAGCCATAGGCTGTTCCTCTCGGATTCATGGAACGGTATACACCTTCCGGAATGACAAGATAAGTGTCCGCGCTTACAAAGGATCCTGCAATCTTTCCCTGATAGGTATAGGTTTCACTTCCATTCTCAAAGTCAAATGCAATGGATTCACCCGGAGCATATCCATCTTGTTCCATCCACGTTGACCAGCCAAAGAAAATATCACCATTCTTTACCGCCTGATCATAGTCCATAGAGCCAATATCCCCTTCTTGGCGCATAAAATCAAAATCATTTTTACTCACAATATCAGCCGGAAATCTTGTTCCGTTCAGATTTACAGAGACAATCTCTCTCGTCATGACATCTGTTACTCCCGGAATGCTTTTGATTTCTTCAATCAGCGAATCATTCAATGGATCATCCGTCAGAATCGTATCCAGATTATTCTCCGGATATCTTTCATCGTACTCAGCAGAATAGTCAAGCTGCAGTTCAAATTGTCCATGATTAACGGAAAGACGTGCTTCATGCTCCGTGTCAATATTTCCCACATAATTAGAGATAATCACAAACAATACGCAAGAAAAACCCATTGTGAGGATAGTACCAATAGTTCTTTTGGGATTACCCGTTACATTTGCCATTGCCATAGAAAACACGGTGACATTTTTTCTGCCATTTCGTTTTCCTTTTTTTTGTGTTTCTGCATTTTCTAAATACCGTGTTGCTTCGATAGGTGAAATCCGTGAAACAATTTTCATTGGTTTACGCAGTGCCAAAGCAACGGTAAGAAATGATACGAAAATACAGAGAAGCATAACAGGCAGGGAAAACAGAGGCACCTGCTGATTTTGAACTCCCATAGAGCCAGTTCCGGTTGATACAAGGTTCCCCTGTTCTACCAGCCAGTTAAAACCGCATTTTGCAATCAGAAAGCCAAAAAGCAATCCAACTGGTATTGAAAAAAATGTCAAAAAAATGCCCTCTCTGAAGATCAGTTGTTTCATCTGCTTTTTTGTCGCTCCCAGAGCCTTGATTTTTCCATACTCCTGTATCTTGTTGGCAATACCGACCTGAAAAATATTATAAATGACCACAACAGAGAAAAGTACAATTGCAAGAATCAAAACCCCGCATACCGCAATCGTTTCATAACTCGGCTGCAAGACCCATTGCAAATAGAGATCATTGACTATAACGTTTTTTTCTTCGATCCCACAAGCTGCTGCAATCTGCTTTATAACCGAATCAATATTATTCATAGATACATTTGCAGAATCATTTAAAGTAAAATAAATATTATACTGTCTGTCATTCTCTGCGACGTGCTCATCATAAAACTCCTGTGACCCGAAAGCAACATAAGATGCCTCGATGGTATACTCATCCCGATCATATAGGATTCCGCTGACAACAAATTCTTCCGGCTTATATTCTGACTGCATCCCTGCGCGGTAATCCAGTGTAACCGTATCTCCGATCTTTACATCACCATACCCCATTGCACGAAAAAATGCTCTTCCTGCGGCAATTTCCTGCATTTTTTCCGGATACTTTCCTTCCTTCAACTCATATTCTTTATTATAAGGAAGCATTTTTCTTGCAGTCTCATCCATGCAGACAAACCCGCCTTTTTCATTGCCTTTTATGATACCTTCGGTGCACATAGTGCCTGTAGCATCTATTTCCGCACGGCGGTTTACTTCTTTTAACTGCGATCCGTCTGCGGAAACAAACAGACCATAATTGCTTCCATATGATCCTGCCGCCTGACTTTTCTGTAAATGAATTACCCCATTTCCCACAGTACTGATGATAACAAGCAGCATCGTGGTCAGACAGATTGCCATCATGATCAGTATACTTCTTGTCCTGTTCCTTTTGTCATTGCTATATGCAATCCTGCTTATTGTCTTCATCTGAAATCCACCACCTGTCCGTCCTCAATCACCAGAATACGGTCAGCGACCTGTGCAATTTCGTCATCATGGGTAATCATTACAATTGTCTGTCCATATTTTTTTGCTGTCATCTTAAACAGAGCGATTACCTCATCGCTGGTCTTAGAATCAAGATTTCCTGTCGGCTCATCTGCAAATATAATTTCCGGACGATTCACCAGTGCTCTTGCAATTGCTACTCTCTGCTGCTGTCCTCCGGATAACTGATTTGGCAGATTATAAATCCGGTTTTCAATCCCCAGAGTTGCAATAATATCATTTACATACGCTTCATCCACTTTTCTTCCATCCAGCCCCAGTGGCAGTACAATATTTTCCCAGACATTAACAGATGAAACCAGATTAAATGCCTGAAAAACAAATCCGATTTTTCTTCTGCGGAAAACAGCAAGGGCATCTTCCTTCATCCTGTATAAATCTTTCCCTGCTAAAGTAACACTGCCTTTTGTCGGGGTGTCTAGCCCTCCAAGCATATGAAGTAATGTACTTTTACCGGAACCTGACTTTCCAACAATTGCGACAAATTCTCCCTGCTCAATCTGAATGTCCACCTGATTGACCGCTTTGACCTGATTCTCACCTGCGCCATAAAACTTACAAAGCTGCTTGGTTTCTAATATCACACTCATGTGTTGCCTCCTTTTCAATTCTGTAAAGCGTACCTTTTCAGCACGCTTTCTTTGCCTGTTTATATATTTGGTCATTTTTCAACCTACATCCAAATTGTATCAGGACAATCTTTCATTTCACTTTCAAAAAACGAGCAGAAATCTTACAGAATTGTAAGATTTCTGCTCACTTAAAATTTAACCAACATATGGTAATTGAATCACAAACGTGCTTCCTTTTTTCTTTTTGCCGGAGGTTACCGTAATCGTACCTGCGTGTTTTTCGATAATTTCTCTCGATAGAAAAAGTCCGATTCCTGTACCACTCTTTTCCATGACCTCCCTGGAACTTCCTCTGTAAAATCGTTGAAAAATTTTGTGATACTCATTCTGCGGAATACCAATTCCCTGATCCTCAATTTCCATTCTTACAAGATCGTTTCTTTTTTGTAACCGGATAAATATTTTTGAACCACACGGACTGTACTTGACCGCATTATCCAGAACGTTGATCACAGCTTCACCAAGCCACCTTTTATCCTGCATAATCGTGCATGTTTCCAGCTCTTTTTCATAGTCAAAAACGAATTCAATTTCTTTCTCATCCGCTTTAGGATAAGTGCGGTTCACAGCAGATATGACAGTATCCATAAGCGGAAGTTTTTTCTTATTAATCTGAATCAGTCCAGTTTCCATCTTGGATATTTCAAGAAGCGACTGCAATAATGTCTCCAGTCCATCCAGAGCACTCCGACAACGGATACGAAACTCCTCCTGTTCTGTGGCACTTAAGTCATTCTGCATCAGCACACTAAAACATGTATCCAAAGCTGCAACCGGTGTCTTTAACTGGTGAGAAATATCAGAAACCATTTCTTTCGTGTTCTCCTTTTCTGCCCTTGCTTCTTCCTTTATCAACTGAATATGATGTCCGATTGCTTCAAGCTGGTCATTCAATTTTTCCAGTTCTGCATGATTTTCCGTTTTCAGTAAATCATCAAATTTATTTTCACGGAATCTGATCAGAATTCCTTCCAACTGGTCTAAAATTTTCTGATGACACGCATCTTCTTTTTTCTTCCAATAAAGTAAAAAAGTCAAAAGAAGCACGCATATCACAGTGCTTACAGCACCGGTCACCATAACCTGATGCCGGAATTGCGAATAAAATGCATTCCCTTTATTCCCCCAGTATCCATATTGCTCCAATAATCGCCTTCCCTGTTCGTTAGTTTCAATATCCTTATCCTTAAGCAATTCCGAAACAGCATCCAGCCCGGAAAATTCTTCCTTTGCAGCAATCTCTGTCATAAGATTCATTTTATATTTATAATCTTCATAAAACACATACGTGGTAAAGCAATTTAATATTGCAAACAATAATATGACAGGTAATACCAAGGAGAGCACTACTGTAATCTTCTTGCAATATCTCTTTGTCACCGCCTTACCTCCTGATTCCATATATACCCAAGACCTCTGATATTCTTTATATAGACCGGTACAGCCGGATTGTCTTCGATTTTCTCACGGAGTCTTCTGATATTGACAGCGATTGTATTTTCATCCACAAAATCCCCTTCCAGATCAAACACATTTTCCAATATTTGTGTTTTTGAAAGAATCTGTTTCGGATTCTGAAGAAAAAAAGTCAGCATTTTCAACTCCGTTTTTGTCAGACTGATTTCACGACTCTTTATCAGGACTTTCATTTCTCCTGCGATAAATACGATATCTCCCGAAATCATCTTTCCGGCTTCCGTTTTCTCCTGTCTGCGGCGGAAATGTGCTTCTATTTTCAAAAGAAGTACCGAAAGACTAAACGGCTTTGTAATATAATCATCTGCCCCTGCTTCATATCCCATGACCTGATCCATCTCCTGATCTAGTGCTGTAAGACAAATAATGTATGTATTATAATTGCATCTCATCCACCTTACAAATTCCAGTCCATTCCCATCCGGAAGATTCACATCACAAATGGTAACATCCACATTATTATCACTTGCAATTCTTTTCGCTTTTTTCACTGATTCTGCTGAAAAAACCTCATATCCGGATTTTTTCAGTGAAAATGTAATTCCACGATTTAAATTTTCATCATCTTCAACCACGAGTATACCTGGCATAGCATATGCACCTCTCTTTATTAACTATTTTTTCTCTTCGTTACATATTTGTTCTGCCTCAATATCCTCGGTAGTGACTTTCCCTGTAATATCCCTATAGGCTTCTTTTATTCCATTTTTGACCGCCCACTTAATTATAAAATATAATGCAAGTAAGACGATTAGTGCTGTGCCAAAACTAATTCCTAATTCTTCAAACATTTCATTACCTCTGTCAATTCCTATTTATATTTCTGTTTGTTTTAAAAATGGGCAACTCCGATTGGAATTGCCCACTCATTGCACTAATTATGCGATTTTTTCTTGCTTGCACTTAATTTTGCATCAACTGATGTAAGTTTGATGTAAATCGCTGTTTTTTTAGTTTTTTATCAAATGAAGTACGTCCCGTCTATTCGGTAAAACGGTACATCTTTACATCATCTTAATAGAGCTTTGCACCAGCCGGAATATGGTTATCAACCATCAGAAGATGAAGTTTTTCTTCGCCCTCTTCCTCATGGATTGCACTGAGAAGCATTCCACAGGATTCAATTCCCATCATGGCTCTCGGCGGCAGGTTAGTGATAGCGATAAGCGTCTTTCCAACCAGTTCTTCTGGTTCGTAATAAGCGTGAATACCGCTTAAAATCGTACGATCTGTGCCTGTTCCGTCATCCAGAGTAAACTGTAACAGCTTCTTGGATTTCTTAACTGCTTCACAAGCTTTTACCTTTACAGCTCTGAAATCTGACTTGCTGAAAGTATCGAAATCAACAAATTCCTCAAATAAAGGCTCTACCTTTACCTTGGAGAAGTCGATAACTTCTTCTTTCTCCGGTGCTGCTGTGGAAGTGCTGTTTTCTGACTTCGCAGATTTCTTATCAGCGTCCAGTGACTTCATCGTTGGGAATTTTTTTGATTGCTAAGCTAACTCTTGTATATCCTTGCAAACCCTTGGAAAATGGGCTTTCCCGGATTCTATATACTTGGATACTCTTGGACGTTTTTTTGACTTTTGTGCGTCCAAAAGATGTCATTCGCCTTAAAATACGTCTTTTTATTTTATGCATGTACTGCTGTGTCAAACACAACAATACTTAGCAAGTATAACATATTTGCCACAGTATGAATAGGTATATTTTTCAATCTTCGAAGAGTTCAATCGCAGGACACTTTTCTAAAAAATATCCATATTTTTTGATAATTTCTCAATTACTGATTTGGTAACATCTGGATTTGCCTCTGCATATATGTTCATGGTAGTCGATACATCAGCATGTCCCATTACCTCTTGAATTACTTTGATGTTGGTTTCATTCTCGCAAAATCTTGATGCAAACGTATGTCTGAAGATATGGCAGGAGAATCTTGGAATCATAACAGGTTCTCTCTTCTCCTTTTTAGCAGCCACCTCTTCTTCTGAATTATGTGTATCCACAATTCTTTTGATTGCCCGGTTTACTGCTGATGGGTTATGTGGCATCCCAAATCGGTTGGTAAATACAAAATTGGTCATTCCATCCACATTCTCAACACAAAAGCCTTCCTGCTTCTGTCTCTCATATTCTTCCTGAAGCACATCATATACCTGCTGCATCATAGGTATTCTACGATTACCAGCTTCCGTCTTTGGCAAAGATACTCTAAACTCACATTTATATGAATCATCCGCTCTCTGGTAATAGGTTAAGCTATGATTGATATCAATGATTCGATTTTCCAAATCAATATCATCCCAGCGTATCCCAATTGCTTCTCCTATTCTGCATCCAGTTCCTAACAAAAATACAAAGAATGGATACCAGTGATAAAAGAACGGATTCTTTGCTACATACTCCATGAATTTTCTCTGCTGATCCACAGTCAATGCTCGCCTTGTTTTTCTGGCACCACCATTACGCTTTTTTACTTCACAGTATGCTCCGTCTACCGGATTCTTCCTTATGATATCATCTCTGACAGCAAGTTGAAATGTAGGTCTTAGTACTGTGTTAATTGTCTCAAGCGTATTAATCTGTAATCCCTGATTATTAATCAAGTCTGTATAAAAGAACAACACGTCTGAGTATTTCACATCTCTTACTTTCTTCTTGCCAAATGTATCACGAATAAAATGATTCCATGTATACAAATAATTACTGTAAGTAGTGCTGCGCAATTCTGTTTTAGTTGATATGTACCTGTCAAACAAAAAGTTCACATCAGCCTTTCCTGCGACATAGACATGAAGGCAGGGAAAAAGCTATGGATTATATTAATCTGCTCCACGCATCCGGAATGTATGAAAAGCAGACTGCTAAGATAATTCCATTCCGAAGCATTGATATTTTTGAAAATGCTGTATCAGCCGGAACCGGTAACTTCCTTGTAGACGGACCGAAAGAGACTGTATGTATAGATGAATCTATCTTACCGGAAGATACTACTTTCGGTGTCCGTATTAGTGGTGACAGTATGGAACCTGAATTCCACGATGGTCAGATTGCATGGGTATTACAGCAGGAATCTGTTGCTAATGGAGAAATCGGCATCTTCGCTCTAAACGGAGAAGCCTATATTAAAAAATTGCAAAACGATACAGACGGAATCTTCCTTATCTCGCTTAATGAAAAGTATGCACCTATCAAGGTTAGTGAAAATGACCGCTTAGACATATTTGGAAAAGTTCTTGGAAAATCTGATGCTTCTGCTATTACAGGACATTACCGATAAAATTGCAAGTCCTTTTTATCGGACACATCATTTTGCATAATTGACAATAAGAAAATTCTATAGAACTGAAAGAAGGGATTTTTATGGCGGTTACCAATAATATCCGAGAAATCCGAGAACAGCGTGGCATTTACCAAGATGACCTTGCCGCTGCTATCGGATTCAGCACCAAAACTGTCGGCAGGATAGAACGTGGGGACAGCACCCCATCTGCCGAGTTTATGCTACGGATTTCTAAATACTTTAATTTATTGGTGGAAGATGTCTTCCATGTAGAAGATTGAGCTGGGTAGATGCCACCCAGCTCTTTTTATGTTTGAATCGTCAACCTTCAATTCGATTATGTTTTCATCTCCAAACACATTTTTTCATCCAATGCAATGTTATATTAAATGAAAAAATCATTTGATATCATAACAAAAGTTATATTATTCTCTTCTTATATGTGCATATAATCCCAACTATAATGATAGTTATGTAATAAAGAATAGTACGAGCATTTTTAATTTTATCAGCTATCATAATTCTGTATGCCTCCTTCTTCCATGAGATTACAGCAAACGTAGTAGTAATGTCTATCAAAAGGCTTTTACATATTAGATAAAAGCATGTAAAATTTCTTTTACATAGCTTAATTGCGGTCTATTTAGCTTGTTTCTTGACTACTCAGGAAAAATATTTCTACCCTCGCCCCACCTGTATTTTCAGAATTTGAAAGTTTAATACCTCCACCATATTTTTCAGCCACAGTTTTTGCAAAAAATAGTCCCATCCCATAATGGGCTTCGCCATTTCTACTTGTGTCATCCATAAAAAACTGCTCTGTGCCATGCAATAATGCTTCTTTTGTAAATCCTGATCCGCTATCCTCCACAATGAATGTCAGCCGGCCATCCTGCTCCTTTGCGTCAATATAAATGATTCCATTTTCTTTTGTATGCTCCACTGCATTCTGAATCATATTCATTACGGCCCGGAACATTGGATCATAAGCAATCGTTACCTTTTTATCACTTTGTCCCGCCTTCCAATCTATTTTCTGGTGATAGATTTCTACCAGTCCGAGTGCCTGTTCCTTTATATCTGCGAAAAAATCTTCTAACCTCACCGTTGTATAGGTAACATCACTGCAATTCCATGATTTTGTGACATCTATCAACTGTTTTACATAACTTTGTATCTGTGTTGTGCCGTTCAAAACATAAGTGATATTATTCTTCTGTTCTGTGGTCAGTTCAGTCTCTGAAAGTAGTTCTGCATTTCCCCGTACAATCGTAAGAGGTGTTTTAATATCATGCGCCAAAGCAGACATCTGTTTTTTCTTTTCCTGCTCTGTTTTCCACTGCTTTTCTAAAGATTCTCGCAATGCATCTCGCATATCATCGATTGCCGATAAACAGTCATCAAACTCTTTGATACCGGAACAGGATGTCTCATATTCCAGATTTTGATCCTTTATTTGTCTGATTGCGTCTAATACAGGCTGCATCTGCTTTTTGATTCTTTTTCCAAAACGTATGGACGGAATGATGATAATCGCTACCGCTCCAATCACTGACATAATACTCATCACATTCTGTGGTCCTATAAAATGCTCCCTCAAAAAAGCTGAATGATATTGAGGTGTCAGGCGATATTGCAATACAACATATTCATTTTCCCTTACAATTACTTTATAAAAATATTTCCCGGATGCGTTTCCGTACTTTGCAACATTCCATGCTATCTGTTCGTATTGTTCTGACAGATCTCCACCTATTTTCTCTCCATTCTCTGAAAAGATTACATAATCACAAAGTGCAGGAATCATCTCAGCAGTTACTTTATCCGCACGTAAAATCGTATCATATGCTTCATTAATCTTTTGCTCTGCATAATTCGCCGGATAGATACAGCCCACACTAATCAAAAGGTACAGCAGCAGCCAAGCAACAATCACCAAACCTACTAATGATCCAAGCATGACCAGTACATATCTCATAAAAATCCAGCTGAGTGCATTGCTTCTCTTTACTCTTCCCATTTATATCCAATCCCCCAGACTGTTTTTATCGGTGTATAATCATAATCCGCAAATTTTGCTCTTATATTTTTGATATGCGTGATAATGGTACTGTCATTACTCTCACTGTCAAAACCAAAGACCTCTTCTAAAATCTGTTCTTTCGAGAAAACCTGTTCCCTGTTTTTAGCCAGGAATTCACAAATTTCGTACTCCGCTTTCGTAAGAGGAAGTTCCTTATCATCAACCAATAGTTTCTTTTGAGATATTTGAATACAGACCCTCCCCAAAACCATCCGGACAGAATGTTCCCTGTGCTCTCTTCTAAGATGTGCATGAATCCTTGCCCGAAGTTCCATCACTCCAAATGGCTTTGAAATATAATCATCTGCTCCCAACGAAAGTCCGTTCACCAGACTTTTTTCCTCCGTTTTTGCGGTAAGAAACAAAATCGGACAATCCACAAGTGCCCTGATTCTTTTGCATAATTCAAAGCCGTCCATTCCAGGCATCATAATGTCAAGTAAAATCAGGTCATAACGATGTAATTCTTCCATATTAAGTTTCAGCGGATTACTTACTTTGGTAACCAGATGTCCATCCTTATTCAAAATGCTTTCTATCATTTCCAGAATTGCCGGTTCATCATCAACTGCCAGTATTTTTGCCATAGTTTCCCTCGATTCTATTCCGATATTCTGTTTCCTTCCCAGTGGTTTACCCACCAAAAATAGTATACCATACTAATCCCTATAAATATTAAGCAACCTGGTATGAATGACAACCATTCACCTACACTAGTTTCTCCCAATACAGATTGCAGATAAGTATATGGTACTCTACCCGTCCAGCAGACAAATACATATTTCCACACATAATCTCCAAGTCCGGTAAGCATCAATGCACTAATTAGTCCTGATATAATCCCTGCTCCAATGGATACCCCTTTTCCAAACTGAAAAGCCAGAATCAGCTGCCACAGATAAAGTGGAACACTGCTTCCCCACAGCAGCAATGCTGCAAATATACATCCTTTCATGATTTCGATATCGCTTGATGCGATTCTTCCAAATCCAATTCCGAATATGATTGCTGTCAATAGGATAGAGCACAGACACAAAACCAGTAGCATCAACAGTTTCGATAAAAATGCTGCAGGTTTATCCGGTAAAGACAACAGATTTTGAAAATCACCTGCATTTTGTTCCTGTTCCATCACACTTGCTGTAAAAATTCCAATAAGTACCGGAAGTCCTGCTCCTATTGCCTGATAAAATGCAATCACTTTCATATTTTCATTCCATGGTGAAAAAAAGTAATATATTAAAAATATAACGCTGGTTATAATCGGAATCAGTAAGTGTGCCAGAATCACAGATGTTCCTTTCATCTTTCGCAAGTCTGCATTAAGAGATCTTCCAATCATCTTATTTCACCTCTCTTCTCTCAAACCATTTCAAAAACAGAACCGTTACAAAAACAAACCAGATGATTGAGAGACACATTCCCGGAACAATCACTCCCGTATCCAAAAGAGGATTCCCTGCTTCTGCGGCAAGTCCATTTGGTAAAACATGAAGCAACGGGCACATCATTCGCATAGGGATTGCAGAAACAAGTACATACCAGATTCTGGTCTGTGATATTACCACACCGCTGACGGTAATAAATAGACAGACGAACAGGTTTACAATCATTCCAAAGCGTTCACTTAAAAATAAAGCTACCGGAATCTCCCATAACTCAGAAACCGTCAGAAACAATACTGCAATCAACGCTCCTCCAACTGGAACATGTGTCGTTAGAAGAAAGCCTCCAAGCGTTGCTCCTGCAAACACAATCACATTAGAAAACAAAATCATGTACCCAATATAAATAATTTTCCCCAGCAACAATTTTCTTCTGTCTGTGGGAATAGTCATTAAATGATAGTATTTTATCTTTTTCTCCTGCGCCACAGAAAGATAACAAAATAGAGCAATCATCCCCGGCAGCAAAAGTGTATACCACCAGTTCCAAACACTTTCTGCATAAGCATTTGTCATCCCAAGAGTAAATATAAATGCCATGACAAATGTAAGAAAAGGAAATCCCCAGATAAACTTTTTTCGCATGGTTCTTTTGGCTTTTTGATGTTCTGCTTTTATAATATTAACCATGGATTTCACCTGCTTTCTGGTTTTTTCTTACCACATTCATAAACAAATCTTCAAGATTATCTCCCTGCTTTAATGCTCCTTCGTATCCTAAGATTCCACCTGAAATAATCCCGACTTTATCTGCAAGTAACTGTACCTCTGAGAGAATATGACTGGAGAGAATTACAGTGATTCCCTGTTCCGGAAAAGACCGGATCAGCTCTCGTAATTCCTCGATGCCTATTGGATCTAATCCATTCGTAGGTTCATCCAATATCAAAAGTTCCGGTTCTCCAAGCAATGCCATTGCAATGCCTAGTCTTTGCTTCATCCCCAAAGAAAACTGTCCTGCTTTCTTCTTTCCGGTGTTTGTAAGTGATACAATCTGCAAGACCTCATCAATTCTGTTTTCATCTGTACCAAGCAATAATTGTCTTACCTTCAAATTCTCTCTGGCGGAAAGATTTTCATAAATAGGCGGATTTTCAATTAACGCTCCTATTTTTGATAAATCTTTCCTATCCAAAAGTTTTCCATCAAAGTAAATCTTTCCTGCAGTTGGTTTCATCATACCGGTCAGCATTTTCAATGTGGTAGATTTACCAGCGCCATTCGGTCCAAGCAGTCCATAAATCTGTCCCTTTTCGATATTAAGTGAAACATTATTTACCGCTTTCTGTTTTCTAAAATATTTACATAGATTTTGTGTCTGTAACATCATTTCCATCTTTACTATCCTTCCTTCTATATTTCATTTCTTACTGAAATATAACCTAACAGAAAAAAATAAAGATTTGATGAAGATTTATTCCCGTATGGAATAAACCATCAATTGAATATCATTATCAGAACTCGGCTTTCCACTGAAATCAGCAAAGCTGTTACAAATACGAAGTCCTAATTTACAGAATATCTCCGTGATTTCATCCAAACTATATAACCTTATAGGATTTCCTTCTTTCATTTCAGGCTTATAAAGTGCTTCTCCATACATATAGTCTACCTGCCCATATGTCAGTGTTTTTCTTTCCTTCTCCCATTCAAAAGCAGATAATGTAAGTCCCTTTTCTCCTGCATCTCATAACTTGCAAGGGAAATGTGTTTGGGCATAGCTTCCATTCATGATATCCATAAAGTGCTTTCCACCATTTTTTAATGCTTTCGCAATGACAGAAAAAATCTTATGATTTTCCCCATCGTCTTCAAGATATCCTATTGCTCCATCCGCCATATTCAGCACAACATCAAATTCCTTATCAAATGTGATCGTGCGAATGTCCTGACAAATGAACTTTGCATTCAAATTTTCTTTTTTTGCCTGCTCGTTTGCATAATCTATGTACGCCGGTGTAATATCAATACCGGTAACATCATACCCACGTCTGGCAAACTCCAGTGAGTGCCGACCAAATCCACATGCAAGATCAAGTATTTTTTCCGTTCCTTTTAACTGTAACTGCTTGATTAGAAAATCTACTTGTCTGCCTGTATCTTCTACCCATGACATATTCTGAATATCCAGCGTCCAATTTTTCTGATACCAGTCTTTTTCCATTGCTTTCATCTAAATTTACCTCCTGCTTTTCATCATTCAAAAATCTGTCCCAGAAGTTTTTTCTTCTCCATATACGGGAACTCTCTATCAAATGCCTCTGCTTCCTTTTCATTTACCAGATACCCTGCCGGAGGTGCATACTCTCCTGTAATTCCATTAAGATATCCCGGTATCAGTTCTTTGCACAGAAAGAAAGATGCATCCTCGCCTTCCGGCAATCCATGATAGCGGATGCCAAACTCGCTTGCCTGTTTAAATCCGCTTTTTCCATAAAAATCAATATTTCCTTCAAAGCATACTGCTCCGCATCCAAGCTCTTTTGCTTTTTCCAGAGAATAATCCAGTAAAATCTTTCCATACCCCTTCCTTTTAAGCTCCGGTGCAATACAGATCGGTCCCATGGTCATAATCGGAATACTTCTGCCATCATCGGCTGCAATCACAGCCTTCATAAACATGTTCTGTCCAATCAACTGTCCATCTAATGTCATGACAAAATCCAATTCTGGAACAAATGCCGGATCGTTGCGAAGCTGATGGAGTACATAATGCTCCAGACAACCTGGGCGATACACATTCCAGAAACTCTCCCTTACCAGATTTTCTACCTCATGGTATTCATTTTCTCTTTCCAATCGAATGATAATATTTTCCTTCATTTTCTTTTTCTCCATTTCTTTTTAACTCATGGTATTGCAATATAAAAAGCCACAATTCTAAATTCAAATCCTTTAGAATTAGCGGCTCTGCGTCTTTTGCGTCTGGCTCTTCATTTATTGTTTATAATTATGTTTATTTAATTTGGCAATCTGTTTGAATTTCCTTTTCTTAGCAGCAAGATAATCAACTGCATTTTTATTGTATGCATTCTCTGCTTTTAATTTCATATACGCTCTATATCGTTCTTCTGCAATCAATCCGTCCTTCACAGCCTGTCTCACTGCACATCCCGTCTCGTTTTCATGAGAGCAATCGCTGAATCTGCACTTCCTTGTTAGTTCTTCAATGTCCAAAAAAGTATGATCAATTCCATCCTCTGCACTCCACATTCCGAGTTCTCTCATTCCAGGCGTATCTATTACCATTCCTCTCCCCGATATCATAAAAAGCTCTCTATGTGTTGTGGTATGCCTGCCTTTATCATCATTTCGAAGGTCTCCAGTTTCCAGTTGATCTGTTCCCAATCAGGCATATATTTCCCTCCAGCACAGTTATAATCAAACGCCACTGATTATGTCTGTGATCTTAGAAATATGATCTTCCAGATATTCGATCAATTCTTTTTGTTTCTGGATAAATTCCTCCTGGATCTCAATCTGTTTGAGATAACCAGCAAGAAGTTCATCGCGTTTCTTAAGCTCTTCTTTTAAATCAATGTCCATGAAGAAACCTCTCGTGTTTTTTGTTAAAAAGAGTATAACAAAAACGTAGGAAAAAAGCGAATTACCAGAAAACACTCTTTCGTCATTCTGACTGTGGATAAACTATTTGTTTTATGATAAAAAAGTATTAATGTAAATCTTGAGACTAAAAAAAAAGAGGACTTAAAAGCAGAACCCGGTGTATAACTGTTCATAAAAAGAGCAGCAGAAAAAACTATAAACACAGTTTTTCCTGCTGAAAATGATTATCCACAAAATAAAAAAATAAGTTTCGTCATTTTTAACAACGACTTATACATACCCCTGAACAGTAACGGATAAGCAACAGGCATCTCAGCCTGTCATCTTATCCAGCCATTGTTTCCGTCGAACAATCAACCCTCCGATGAACAGTTACAGTATACGGCATCTGGTTTTTTGCGTCAAGCAATAATAAACGACATCAGATAAAAAGGCGTACTCCCTTCAGGAGAATCCGGAAGGATTTCCACCTGAAGATGGTGTTTCTGTCTTTCTCCGTGATGCAGCACCGGTTCCAGGAACTGGCAGTCGCCCCCCATCTAGGATAAATTCCTCTTTCTGATCCGGCCATTTTTAAATTTTTCCTCTATTTATTGCTCTTCGAAATTGCTTTTTAGCTTTCCCTGTTATATGTCACTCAGAAAATATAGGACTCTTATATTTCATCATTCTATATGAAGGAAAAATATCTCCTCGCTTTGTGTAAACATTTATTTAAAAATTCTTCTCTCCATTATCTCCTATAAATATTATGAAAATAATTTAAAAGTTTCTGTTCATCTATTTCTGCAGTTAAACATCCCATTTTTGTTACCGCATACCCGCCGGTAATATTTCCAAACCGTATACAATCATCCAAACTATAACCATAATATAATCCATACATAAATCCAGCTGCAAATGCATCACCTGCACCCGTTGAATCTACATGTTTTACTGGAAGCGGTTCAACAGTATGAATCTCTCCATCCTCTTTATAAAGACATCCTTTATTTCCATTTTTTACAATTGGATATTTTAAATACTGACCCAATTTTTCCAATGCCTTTTCCGGATTTTCTTCGCCTGTTATTTTTATCGCCTCCATGGAATTCGGAATAAAATAATCCACATACGGAAAAACATCATAATACCATTCCAAACTTAACATATCATTCCATGCAGAATCCAACACGATAATACATCCTGCTTCTTTCAAAGATTTACAAAACTCTTTCTGTTCAAGAGAAAGAAAAGCAATTTTACAATCCTTATAAAATTCATAAATTTTTTTACTGTCCACCCTAAACGCTTCTTCTTTAGGTTTATAGGAAACAATACCTCTGTCCTGTTCACAGGAAACAATACAACTGAGAGTAACTGGATCTTCTTCATCCGTTGATAACATGTTAATGTACTCTATTTTTTCCTTTTCCAATTTTTTTACAAGATATTTACTAAGAGAACCATTTCCTATATAAGTTGCAAGTTTCACCGGAACACCCAACCTTGAAAGCTGAATCAGTGTTGCAACTACGCCTCCGCCAAGTTGCTTAAAGCAGCTTGGCGTATAAATCTCTTCTCCAAGCTTTGGAATTCTGTCAGCATTTCCAAAAATGATATCCACATTGGCAATTCCAAATCCACCTACGCTATTCATAATGTCCATCCTCCTGTATACTCCTTATAGACCTCCAGATATTCCCCTAACAGTTTTACTGCCAAAGAATATGAGTTTACCAGTGGATTTATCATCAATGCGTCAATAGCCTTTTCTGTATTCCGTTCCACAATCGCCTCTGCGGCCAGTCTCTCATAACATTTCACAGTACGAATCAGCTGTTTTGCACATTCTGGTAATTCATATAGACCTTTCTTTGGTGTGGCCCCATTCTTTGAAATATTACAGGATACCTCTATTATATCTGAATCTTCTAACCAATCCACAGTTCCATGATTGGGGACGCACAAAATCATCTCTCCTTTTGTACCAGTAATCTTTGCTTTCATAAATGCCAGTGCAACCCCTGCATATCCACCTTCATCTTTTGTATAAAGTTCAAATCGTGGAATGCAAGCCTCATCTCTTGCCACAGAAGTTTCCCCCTGCATATAATTACTTTCTCTCATATAAATATGTTCACTGTAGATTTCTAACATTTTATCAAAATCTCTTGCTGCATCATACTGTCCAAGTTCCTTCAACATATGATCATTGATTTTCTTAATTCTTTCTCCTCGTGTTTCCCCTATTTTCTGAATATTCCGAAGAGCTTTCTCTCTATAATAAAAATAATACAGATATTCATTCAGCATACAACCAATATGTTGTGCAAGCTTTGGCTCAAAATAACGCATATCTGTATGTTCATAAAGCCGTGAATCTTTCAAAATTTCCGAAAGTATTTCCCGTCCATCCTTCTTTACACTGGTAAAATAAGATAAATGGTTCAATCCTATAAGCTGCACCTTTAAATCAGAATATTCCAAGTCATACAAAGCTGCTACCTGTCTTAAAAATCCAGACGGTGCATCACAAATACCATACACAAACGAATATCCCTGATTTCTTAATGCCTGCGTTACAAGACCAGCTGGATTTGTAAAATTAAATACCATAACGTTTGGATTAGAATACTCACCAATCAACCTACAATAATAAGTTAATGTTGGAATAGAACGAAGTGCCATAGCAAAGCCACCAACGCCTGTCGTTTCCTGCCCTATTACCCCATTCTTTAGTGCTACCCGTTCATCAATAATACGGCTTTCTTCTTTTCCCGCACGAATAGTTGTAATAACAAAATCTGCCTCCATTACAGCCTCTTTCTCATTTGTTGTACAGAGATACTGAACATAAGGTGCAATTCTGGAAAATACCTCTCTCACCATAGAGCCAAACACCCGGACTCTTTCTTTATCTATATCCATAAATACAACATCTGTAATGTCAAGGTCTTCCGCATGCTGTGCCAAACATTTTGCCAACATCAAGCTTCGTGAACCACATCCACCAATAACTGTTAATTTCATAACATCATCTCCTTTAATTTCCCATCATAATTTCCAGAATTTTACTATCCATCTCTTTCATGCCATCTTTCCCAATTATGCCAACATATTCAATAGTTTTATCCGCATTTTTTCCAACAATTCCTTCCCCACTTATAAAACGGCATTGATTTTTTGCCATTTCATAGGATAAAAGACCTGTCTCAATTGACATAGCTATTTTTGCAGCACAAGATGGCTTTGCTCCGTCACATAACATTCCTGATATCGTTGCCAATGTATTTGTGATAATGTCTTCAATTACTGATAATGGCTGTTGATCCAAATATGCAATTCCACAAACCGCAGCACATCCCGCATTAACTGCACCACAATATGCCGACAACTTTCCTATACCTCTTTTAATATAAATTGAAAGCAAATTTGCAAATATCAATGCTCTATACAGCATCTCGTTACTTTTATTTTCTTTCTGGGCATAAATAGCTATAGGCACCGCAATAGTAATTCCCTGATTTCCACTGCCGCTGTTAGCAACTACCGGAAGAATACTTCCTCCCATTCTGGCATCACTTCCTGCTGCTGCGTATGCCGCTAATACGGCTGTTTTTTCTTTCTCATGCAATTTCAGGTAATTCTTCCCTACCTTCGCTCCATAATCATTTTTCATTCCTTCTTCTGCTATTCTCCCATTGTGGGTGATCTGCAATTTCATGAGATTCTCCAAATCGCCAATTTCTGTTTCATATGCAAAATTGTAAATATCTTTCAATTTCAGCTTATATTCACTGCCATTAAACTCTCCAACACATTCTCTGTATTGATATTGCCTTGTAATATCTTTCCCATCTTTTTGTACCTTTGTTATATTAAGATGACTTTTCTGAATTTCCACCAGAGAGGTATGCTCTCCTCTAATCAATTCAACTCGTACATATAGGGGCTCTTGTACTCTCGAAAGATGCACATCGTACATATTTTCTTCCGCTACAAGCTTTCGTACCATTTCAACGTCTGCCATAGTCAAAGTATTCAAAACTTCCAACTTTCGTTTCGGATTGCCTCCTACAATTCCGCAAAAAGCAGCTTCCGCTATCCCTTTAAGATTTTGAGTGTTTGGAATAACTACACTTTTCACATTTTTCAAAATATTACCACTCACATAAATCTCCATATGATTCGGAATCGCACCTAAAATCTCCTTCGCACACGCCGCTGCATAAGCAATCGTTCCCGGTTCTGTACATCCAAGGGCTACGATAATTTCATTTTTTAACAACTCTCGACAGATTTTTTCTATTCTCTCTCTACCATCCTTTAAATCTTCAAACGTTTTTTGACAATTTTTGCTGCTACCCCTATACATCCTTTCAGTATTTTTCATTTATCCTCTCAAACCCCTTTTCCGAAAATGCAGATGCCAGAATACAAAAGGCTGCAATTCCATCCAACAATATTGATTCTTCAATCTCAAAACAACTACTATGTAGTGGAAAATGCCGTTTTTCATCCTCTTTCCAACAGCCTAGTCTCAGAAACAGAGATGGACATACTGTTCCATAACATGAAAAATCTTCTCCTAGCATAGATGGTTCTCCTTCTGTTAAAATCTCCACTTCCGGAATCTCCTTTTTCAAAATCTCAGCTGCCCAGCAAGCTGCCGTTTTATTATTGATCGTTGCCGGATATCCTGAATCCATATAATAGGATCCCTCTATTTCCCAGGCATCTGCAATAGATGTGGTCAGTTTTTTCAGACGTCGAATAATCTCTTCCCGCACTTTTGTATCATAAGTTCGAATTGTTCCTTCCAGATATCCTTTTTCTGCAATAATATTATATTTTTCGCCACATCGAATCCGGCAAATGTTTACAACTGCTGTTTCCTGCGCTGATATATCATTTGCTGTAATATTTCCGATTGCATTGATCAACGCCGCCATTGCTGGAATCGGATTCCTACAAATGTGAGGTGTTGCTCCATGTCCACCTTTCCCTATTAGTTCAATAGAAAACGCATCCGGTTGTGCCATTACAGGTCCTGACATGCAGGTAATAGTACCTGCTCTTTGTGGCCATACATGAAAAGCAACTATCAAATCCGGCTTCGGAGTTTTCATTGCTCCATCTACAATCATACGGGCAGCACCACCCTGATGTTCCTCAGACGGCTGGAATAAAAATACTATATTTCCATATAGCTGCTCCCGATTTTCATGTAAAATCCGAATACAGCCAAGCAGCACTGTCATATGCGCATCATGTCCACACGCATGCATAACACCATTTTCTTCCGAGCTCCATGAAAGTCCTGTCTGTTCTTGAATTGGAAGTGCGTCCATATCTGCACGAAAAGCAATCGTATAACCAGGTTTTCCGCTTCGAATTATTGCATATACACCCGTATCAGCACATGTCCTGCATTCCACTCCCCATTGTTTCAATTGACTAAGAATCCATTCCTGTGTCTGATATTCCTGCCCGGACAACTCCGGGTGCTTATGGAGATGGATATAATATCTTTTAATTTCTTCCTCCGCCTCTTTGGCTTTTTGGTAAAAATCAACTTTCACTCTTAATCCCTCCCCCAAAATCTTATTTACATCTTTTTGCAGTCTCTCAAAAGATCTGCAATACTATCAATGGTGATGCTATGTCCTAAATAAATTCCCTCAGCAAACTCTGTTTTTGCATCTCTTCCATATTCCTCTGATAAACTCATTGCATATGGAAGAATATTCTGAGATGTATGTGCCAGGCAAGCATTTTTCTTTATTTCTATTACGTCTGAAATGTCTACGTAGATATCTGGTCTGCGACGATTACTTCTATTATCTGCGCCAAAATAGATCAGCGCATCATAATGCCAGTCAGTATCATCATCTGAATACTTTTTCAATCCAGCCGTAAAACAAGCCGCTCTTGTAATTCTTGATACAGCTGTATGATCCGGATGATAATCATCCTCCAAAAGTGTTAAAACAAATTTTGGAGAACACTTTCGCAAATGTGGAATCAAAGCATCCACTGCTTCCTTACAGAAATAGACGCCTGCATCCGGAAAATTTAGCATTTCAAAATAATCTAGCTTTAAAATTTCTGCGGCTTTTTTTGCCTCTGCTTCTCTTTCCCTCTGCTCCGCATAACCTCCCGCTTCCCCTCTGGTAAAAATTACAAGCCCTGTTTTTAATCCTTCTTTTTTTGCTTTTGCAAACATTCCTGCAGCACAGACTTCCAAATCATCTGGATGTGCACAAACTGCTAAAATATCAACCATAATCCATTCCCCTTACTACTGTTTTACTCCTGTGGTTGCAATTCCTTCTACGAACTGTTTCTGGAAAAAGAAAAATAGTACTATCATCGGAAGAATCGCAATAATGCCTCCCGCCATGACCTGCGGATAATAGGTTGTATGCTCTCCGATAAGCATTGCAAGACCAGCAGATAATGTCATTTTCTCCATAGAATTATTTACAATTAACGGCCACATCAAATCTTTAAATGTAGATATTGCTGTCAAAATTGCTAAAGAAGACAATGCAGGTTTTAATAACGGCAATAAAATCTTATAATAAATCTGAAAAAATCCACATCCATCTAACATAGCTGCTTCATCTAAACTCTTCGGAAGTCCTTTAAAAAATTCACATAACATAAATGTACCAAAAGCACTGAATATTTTAGGAATCCATAATGCTGTTACCGTATCTGCCAAATGTAGCTTTACCATGATCTCATAATTGGGAACTAGGAAAATCTGTCCTGGAACCATCAGTAATGCCAAAAGGACGATAAAAATTACATCCCTTCCCGGAAAATTCAATCTGGCAAACGCATATGCAGCCATAGAACATATCAGTAACTCAATCACAATTGTAAAAATCAAGACCAAAAATGTATTGATGTAAAAACTAAGAAACGGAAACTTGGCTACAATCTCCTGGTAGCTTTCCACTGTAAAAATTTTCGGTAAAATTGTTGGTGGTATCTGAATACTTTCTTCATAGGATTTGAAAGATGTCAAAATCATCCATATAAATGGACATACTGTCACAGCAGCACATAGAACAAGTAACAGATATACCTGCCACTTTCTTTTTTTCATTATATAATCTCCTTTCTACGTCCTGATCCTCATTAATCATCATAAAATACCAATTTCTTCTGACAGATCATCTGAATTGCTGTAATCACTAAAATCAGAAAAAACAGCACCAGACTGATTGCTGCACCATATCCCTTATGAAATTTTACAAAAGATTGTTCAAAAAAATATGTAACCAGCGATCTGGATGCTGCAGTTCCACTGCTTCCCTGTGGAATCATCAGATAAATAAAATCAAAAATCTGGAATACATTAATAACAGTTGTTACACATACAAAAAATATAGATGGCGATAACAGCGGTAATGTAATCTTAAAAAAACGCTGAATCCCATTCGCTCCATCAATTTCAGCAGCCTCCTTGTAACACACCGGAATCCCCTGTAATCCGGCTAACAATACAATTACTTGATATGCAACACTTGCCCAGATAAATACAATAGAAATAGAAAACAACACTATTCTAGGATCAGAAAGCCATGCAATTGGATTCACTCCAAACTTTCCAAGAATTTCATTGAAAATACCAAATTTATAATTCATCAACCATTTCCACAAAAGTCCAATTGCGGCCGGTAAAGTAACTGCCGGAAGAAAGATGCATACTCTGAAAAAACCAATTCCCTTTACCTTAGAATTCAATAATACAGCCAGCAAAATCGCCAGAATCACAACTGCCGGTACACAAATAACTACATATAATATCGTATTAATAAATGCCTGATAAAACGCTTCATCATGAAAAAGCTTTACATAGTTCTCAAGTCCAACAAATTTGGGAATACCAAAGCTTGACTTATTTGTAAAACTATAATAAACATTCTGAAAAAATGCCCAGATAAAAAATACGATGACTCCTGACATCAATGGCGCAATCATTAGATAACCTGTCCTTATTTCCCGATGCCTTAGTGAATCCACTTTATTTTTTTTCATCAAATATTCTCTCCTGTCAATTAAGCATAGATTCGAAATCTGCCTTCGCTATTTTATTCATAATTGAACAGCTTTTTTGCAGCTTATTCGTTGAAAAAAAGGAAGTGTTGCTCATTTCATTATTAGCAACACTTCCAATCCATCTTATGATTCGCTGTCCAAAGCACTCTGTGTTACTTCCTGCATCTGTGAACATCCCTCTTCCGGAGTTAATTCTTTTGCAAATATCTTTGCTGAAATCTCAGTTACAGCAGGAAGCCATTCTGCAACGCTTGTAGATGTCGGAAATGGAAATCCAGTTTCTGCTGCTTCGAAAATTACACTTACATCTATGTGATCTGCTTTATAATACTGCTGGGCACTAATCAGTGCCGGAACATCTACCTTCGCTTCTGCCTGCATTTTATTAGCCTCTTCCCCTGAAAGATATTTTACAAGTTTCCACGACGCATCCTTGTTTTCACTGTTAGCATTGATTGCATAGCCCAATCCGCCAATAACGCTCTGATTTCCTGCTTCTTTTGCGGGCATAGCAATAGTTCCTATCTGATCAGCGAAACTCGCTTCATCAATAACAGATGTTTTCCAGGATCCCATGAAAAGAATGGCTCCCTTCTGAGACAGAAACAAATCTGTTCCCTTTGTATCCGAAAGCACTTCGCTTCCTGGCATCAGACCTTCATCCATAAGTGATACCATATCACTAAACGCTTTCACCGTTCCTTTCTGATCAAAACCTGCTGTTTTCATATCTTCACTGAGCACAAAGCCTCCTGATTGATTGATAAAGTTGAAAAAAGAAGGCTGGGCATCCAGTTCCATTAGTATCGGATATTCATCAGATCCTGCTTCTGTAATTTTAGTCTTTAACTGTTTTGCAATATCTGTCATATCCTCCCATGTCCATCCGGTCTGAGGCTCTTCTACCCCATATTTTTCAAAAATAGCTTTATTGAAAAATACCTGTACCGTGTCCATTCCCTTTGGTATACAGTATTGAACATCCTTATAATTATAAGAGTCTTTCAAAACACTTACGTAATCATCCATATTAATTTCATCTTTTTCAATATATTCATCAAGCGGTTCCAAAACACCAGCCTCTGCATATTTAGGAAGATATGTATTCATCCAAAATACATCTGCCGCACTATTTGATCCCATTGCAGCATCCAACTTTGTCCAATACTGTGACCAAGGAGTTAACTGTAAATCTACATCAATATCAGGATTCTCTGTTTCAAATTTCTCAATAATCTCATCAAATACCGGCTTCTGAACCTCATCCCAAATTGCAAAAGAAATTTTAGTAACATCATCTTTTTTCTCTGCATACACCGGTGAAGTTACTCCTAAGACCATTGAACCAGTCATTACAAGTGTCAGCATTTTACAAATTCTTTTTTTCATGTTTTCCCTCCAAATTTGTACTTTTTTATCATTATTAACTGTTTCTATTCTTTTAATATTTTCTGATTGAGAATGCAGGTTTCTCCTTCTTCCAGTTTGTAGGGTAATGTAATTTCTATGTTTTCTTCCCTTTTCTGGTTCTGAAAAGTATCCAATGTCTGCTCTATCATTTTTTTGATAGGCTGACGGATAGTTGTTAGCTTGGGAGTTACCTGCCTAGATAAACTAATCCCGTCAAATCCCATAACGGAAACATCCTCCGGAACTCTTAACCCTCTCTCAGCCAGAGCACTGATAACCCCCAATGCGGCTTCATCACTGAATGCAAATACTGCTGTAAAAGAAATTCCCTGTTGAAGTGCCTGCGTGGTTATACGATACCCACTATTATATGTCAACTCACCATATTTCACTCGATCTGCATCGAATTCCAATCCATATTCCTCGAAAGCTCTTTTGCATCCTGCAATACGCTGAAATCCGGAGCTGATACTCTTAGGATAATCCGATATAATCAAGATTCTCTCATGCTTAAGTTCAAGAAGATATCTTGCGCCTTCATGTGCTGCTGCCAAATCATTGATATGAATCATTTTGCATCGCTGATCCTCACTGATTGCACCAAACATCACCATTTTAATACTCTTAGCCGCTATATAATTGAGCATATCCTGATTTGTATTTTCCTCCAGATAAATTACGCCCGTGATATCCAGTTCTTTAAAATATTGTTTATAAGACTCATCTTGACCCACAACAGGAATAAATATCATTCTGCAACCATATTTCGGAACCGCATCTAGGAAATTCTTTAGAACCTCACTGAAATATGCCAGCTTAAGATTTGGAATTAAAACAGCAATTACACCGGGATTCTTTTGTTTATATACAGGTTTATATGAAAGTTCTCGAACTGCTTTTTCAATTCTCTTGGAGGTTTCCGTTGTTACAACATTTTTCCCATGAAAATATCTTGAAACCGTAGCTGGTGATACTCCTGCTCTTTTTGCAACATCTCTTATTGTTGCCCCATATCATCACCTCCTTTTTCAACGTATTTCACATTCTTTTTTGCTATTCTCGCATTGTTTGTTGTATCTTTTTACCAATTTTATATTTGAAATTATAAGAATCAATGTATAAAATGTCAACCCTATTTCATTTGTTTCATTTTTATTTCATGTGTTTCACCGAAACATCATTTTTCACCACGTGTTTTCTTTTCTCTCCATTTATTTAGATCCAGAAACTTATAAATAAGATCCTCATGATGTAACACGTTTTATCAAATGTACTTCTTACACAAAGTCAGCACGCCCTGTTTTCCAGAAGAAACGTGAACGTATCATTGCTCATTTTATGATCCACTACACTGCATTGCTTGATCAATACGGTTCCATCTATTCTGTAAATCGCACCTGCATCACTGGCGAGTTTAAAAAGTTTCTTATGAGAAATACTGTAAATAATCTCTGCCTGTTGATAACGTAGATACTGTCGGCGTAATTTTCTAAGCTGCTCTGGTACTTCCTTCATACTTGTGATTGGTTTATAATTTTTATCCATGATATTTTCCTCCAAAATTAGATTCACTGTTTTACAGAAGTTGACTGCCGGGATATATTTTTGAGTACGAAAAAAAGCACCTCTCAGATTAAACTCTAAGAAGTGCTCTTGTTGTCATGCATATCAATCATTGATCCAGTGAATCAATTTTGATTTCATTCTCAAACCTGTGTCTTTCCACCTGAAATTCGTCATGCTTCATAACGATTCATTATTATCCCAAATTTTGTTGTCAAATTGTTGTCAAACGCAGTCTGACATCATGGTTTTAGACATTTAATATTTAATTTTAGTACAGCTTTGCACCTGCCGGAATATGGTTATCAACCATCAGAAGATGAAGTTTTTCTTCTCCCTCTTCCTCATGAATTGCAGATAACAGCATACCACAGGATTCAATTCCCATCATAGCTCTTGGAGGCAGATTTGTGATAGCGATCAGTGTCTTACCAACCAGTTCTTCTGGCTCGTAATAAGCGTGAATACCGCTTAAAATGGTACGATCTGTGCCTGTTCCGTCATCCAGAGTGAACTGTAACAGCTTCTTGGATTTCTTAACAGCTTCACATGCTTTTACCTTTACAGCTCTGAAATCTGATTTGCTGAAAGTATCGAAATCTACGAATTCCTCAAATAACGGCTCCACTTTTACCTTGGAGAAATCAATTACTTCTTCTTTCTCCGGTGCTGCTTCAGAAGTGCTGTTTGCTGGCTTGGAAGCTTTCTTATCAGCGTCCAGTGACTTCATTGTCGGGAACAGCAGTACGTCTCTGATTGCCTGGCTGTCTGTCAGAAGCATAACGAGACGGTCGATTCCGTATCCGATACCACCTGTTGGCGGCATACCGATCTCCAGTGCGTTCAGGAAGTCTTCATCTGTATGGTTTGCTTCCTCATCACCTGCGTCTGCAAGAGCATCCTGTGCTTTGAAACGCTCTCTCTGATCGATCGGGTCGTTGAGCTCGGAATATGCGTTACACATTTCCCATGTATTGATAAAGAGCTCGAAACGCTCTACCTTGTTCGGATCGGAAGGTTTCTTCTTGGTCAGCGGAGAGATCTCGATCGGATGATCCATGATAAATGTCGGCTGGATCAGCTCTTTCTCACAGTATTCCTCAAAGAAGAGGTTGATGATATCACCTTTCTTGTGACGATCCTCATATTCGATATGATGCTCATCCGCAAGTTTCTTAGCTGCCTCATCATCTGCTACTTCGTCAAAATCAATTCCTGTATATTTCTTGATGGCATCGTTCATGGTCAGACGTGCGAACGGCTTTCCAAGGTCGATCTCAATACCGTTGTAGGAGATCTTTGTGGAACCGCAGACCTTCTCTGCAAGATAACGGAACATGGACTCTGTCAGCTCCATCATTCCCTCATAGTCAGTATATGCCTGATAAAGCTCCATCAGAGTGAACTCCGGATTGTGACGAGTATCAACACCCTCGTTACGGAATACACGACCGATCTCGTAGACTCTCTCAAGTCCGCCCACGATCAGTCTCTTAAGATAAAGCTCCAGGGAAATACGAAGCTTAACGTCTTCGTTCAGTGCATTGTAATGTGTCTCAAAGGGTCTTGCAGCGGCACCACCTGCGTTGGAAACCAGCATTGGTGTCTCCACTTCCATGAAGTCACGTCCTGCAAGGAAGTTACGGATTTCCTTAAGGATCTGGGAACGTTTGATGAATACATTCTTGCTGTCCTGGTTCATGATAAGATCCACATATCTCTGACGATAACGGGTATCTGTATCTGTCAGTCCGTGGAATTTCTCAGGAAGGATCTGTAAGCTCTTGGAAAGAAGGGTCATCTTCTCTGCATGAATGGAGATCTCACCTGTTCTTGTTCTGAAAGCAAATCCCTCCAGACCAAAAATATCACCGATATCAGATTTCTTAAAATCTGCATAGGAATCAGTTCCAATGGCGTCTCTTGCCACATAAACCTGAATATTACCCTGTAAATCCTGGATATTACAGAAAGAAGCTTTTCCCATTACACGCTTGAACATCATACGTCCTGCGATCGATACGTGGATCGGGCTTGCATCCATGATGCTTCTTCTTTCTTCATAATCCTTCTTCTGAGCCTCTTTTGCCTGCTCTTCATCAAGACCTGTTACATCAAGCTCCTTGCGGTCTCTGAGAAGCTCTGCCTCATGTTCTTCATAGAGATTCTTTACCTCAAGGGAATGATGTGTCTGATCAAATTTTGTGATCTGAAACGGGTCCCTGCCATTTGCCTGAAGGTCTGCCAGTTTATCACGACGTACCTTAAGCAGCTGGTTTACATCCTGCTTCTTCTGCTCTGCCACTTGTCGGCCTCCTTAATCTACCAATCGTTTAGCGGATATTTGCAATCCACATTCGCTACTTGCTCATAATTAAATAACTGTTTCACAGTTATATTATACGTTTCTCTGGATCTCAAGAACTTTGTATTTCATAATTCCGGACGGCATCTCAACCTCAACGATATCGTTGGTGTGTGCACCGATCAGTGCCTTGCCTACCGGAGACTCGTTGGAGATCTTGCCCTCAAGGCTGTTAGCCTCTGTAGAACCTACGATCTTCAGCTCCATGTCTTCCTCAAACTCATAATCATGAACCTTAACCTTGCAGCCTACGCTGATTCTGTCAAGATCAACTTCGTCCTCTACTACAACCTCGGCATTCTTAAGGATCTTCTCAATCTCCTCAATACGTGCCTCGATATCTCTCTGCTCATCTTTTGCTGCATCGTACTCAGCGTTCTCAGAAAGGTCTCCCTGCTCTCTGGCCTCTTTAATCTTTCCTGCAACTTCTTTTCTCTTAACAACTTTCAGATCGTGCAGCTCGTCTTCCAGTTTTCTAAGTCCTGCGTATGTGAGTAAGTTCTTCTTTGCTTCTTCCATTTTGCCTTACTTCCTTTCAAAACCGTGCTATTTTTCTGAAAAAATACAGCTTCGGATATTTCTGTTGCTACCATTCCCAAGAGCTCTTTTTTCTAAAAAAGGGCGTAAAAATCTCAGGATATTCACAATTCCTGTATTATACCGAAAAGCCCCAGTATTGTCAAGCATTCCACGTCGAAAAAAGAGCTCTGAAAACGCAGAAAAAACCGCAGGAAATTCCAGATTTCCACACGGTTCTTCCAAGCATTTTTCTTATCGTTCCAAAAGCATATCTGTAAGCTTTTTCAGCTCCTCATAGCTTGCAATATTATTGGATTCTCTCCGAATCCCGGCACTGTGGCGCATACCTGCTGTGTACCAGGCCACATGTTTACGCATCTCCCGGATCCCGATATATTCTCCCTTGATCTCAATCTGGTTTCGCGCATGACGCAAAATCATCTCACAGACTTCCTCCACAGAGGGTTTCGGCAGCTTTTCGCCAGTCCGGAAGTAGTGGTTCAGCTCCCGGAATATCCACGGATTTCCACGGACTGCGCGGCCGATCATCACTGCATCACAGCCAGTCTCTTTAAACATTTCTTCTGCCGCTTCCGGGGACACGATATCTCCGTTCCCGATCACAGGAATCGTCACAGCCTCTTTCACACGACGGATGGCATCCCAGTCAGCCTGCCCGGAATAGTACTGCTGCCTTGTTCTTCCATGAACTGCAATGGCCGCTGCTCCGGCATCTTCCACACGCTTGGCGATCTCTACCACATCAACAGGTGTATTCTCGTCAAAACCGATCCGCACCTTCACAGTCACAGGTTTGGAAACTGCTCCGGAAACACTTCGTACGATCTGTTCAATGAGCCTTGGATTTTTCAGAAGTGCGGAGCCCTCGCCATTGTTTACTACCTTCGGAACCGGGCATCCCATATTGATATCAAGAATGTCAAAAGGACGATCCTCAATGCTTTTTGCCACTTCAGCCATCAGCTCCGGCTCACTGCCAAAAAGCTGCATGGACACCGGATGTTCTCCGGGGTCGATTTCCATCAGTGCTTCTGTATTTTTATTATGATAGGAAATGGCTTTTGCACTGACCATTTCCATGCAGATCAGGCCTGCTCCCTGCTCCTTGCAAAGTTTTCGGAATGCCAGATCTGTCACCCCTGCCATTGGTGCAAGCACAAAAGGATTCTCCATCTCCACATTTCCGATCTTCCACTGCATCTTCATGGATCAGTCCTCAACTGCATCTGCTTTTTTCTTAAGTTCCTCATCCGGGATATCCCCGAGGAAAAATACTTTATAATACATTTCCAGGGATTCCAGAAGATCTTTCTTATTGCGCTGGATCTCTTTGATCTTCAGTGCGCTTCCGATCTCATCAAAACGGCCGTCTGCCTCCAGTGCCTCTGTCTTAAACTGCAGATTTCCGTTCTCATCATATTCCAGTGTCAGGATTCCGCCTACATCCTCTGTAAAAAGCACACACATAATCTGCAGCTCCTGTTTTACTGCGTCCGGAAGGGATGCAAAATCCTGGTTAAAATAGTATTTCTGCTCATAAGAGCTTGCTCCGCAAAGCACAATATTATCCTGATACATAAAATCTCCTCTACACATTAAATACAATTACTGTCCGAAAGCGTTTACTTCTGTCACTCCGAACACAGCTGTCTGCAGTTTCTGATGAAGCTGTAACTGACAGCAATTTCAATATCACTCTGCACAGTCCTGCATCTCTCATCTGCATTATAATCCGGTTTTATACATAGCTGTACAAGCCGCGCACAGAAACTTCTCCGGAATTTACTTCCTCAATGCTTCCATCTGCACGTTCCACAAGAAGCTCGCCACCTGCGTTGATTCCCCGTGCAATTCCCTCATATGGATCATTCTGATTCAGTACACGTACCGGCTGGTTCAGGTTTGCCAGCAGCTTTTCATAATCTGTCTTCATCCCTGACAGATCTTCTGTCTGTACAAATCTCTCGTAATTTTCTTCGAAATGCTTCATCACAAGCCCGACTACTTCAGCCCTGTCAAAAACATGTCCGCTTTCCAGATACAGCGAAGTAGCTTTGTCAGCCATCTCCTCCGGAAAGCTGTCCATATTTACATTGATCCCGACACCAATGACAGCACAGCCGATCTTGTCCTGCTTCATGGTCATCTCTGTTAAGATACCGCAGATCTTTTTGCGGGAAACAACTACGTCATTGGGCCATTTAATTCCCACATCAAGCCCGAGATCTGCCACTGCCTGCGCAACGGAAAGTCCCATAACAAGGGTCAGCATCGGAGCTTTCATCGGGGAAAATTCCGGACAGATGAGAATGCTCATGGTTATTGCACTGTCCGGCGGTGCACTCCAGCGTCTTGTGAAACGTCCGCGTCCTGCCGACTGATATTCAGCTACAAAAAGTTCGCCGTGTTTTGCGCCTTCTTCTTTCCAGACACGTTTTCCCCAGAGATTGGTGGAATCAATTTCTCTTGCAAAATGGACGGTTTTGCCCGCCCATTTTGTATGTGTTGCCTGTGAAATTATTTCTTCATTAAATAAATCTGACATTATTTCTCCGGCTCTCCCAATGTTGCAACGATCACAGCTTTGATCGTGTGCATACGATTCTCAGCTTCGTCAAATACCTTAGACTGCTGAGACTCGAATACCTCATCTGTAACTTCCATATCTGTGAGGTTGAAACGCTCGCCCATCTCTTTGCCGATCTTTGTCTTAAGGTCATGGAATGCCGGCAGACAGTGAAGGAAGATTGCTTTCTCGCCTGCGTTCTCCATTACATGTCTGGTAACTTTGTACGGTGTCAGGTCATGGATACGCTCTGTCCATACTTCGTCAGGCTCGCCCATGGATACCCATACATCTGTGTAAACAATATCTGCATCTTTTGTTCCGGCCTCAACATCTTCTGTAAGAGTGATAGTAGAACCTGCTTCTTTTGCCCACTGCTGGCACTGAGCTACAAGCTCGTCATTCGGGAAGTATTTTTTGTTGGTACATGCCACGAAATCAAGACCAAGTTTGGAGCATACGATCATCAGGGAATTACCCATGTTGTAGCGGGCATCACCCATGTATACAAGTTTCAGACCTTTCAGTTTGCCGAAATGCTCACGTACTGTCAGCATATCTGCAAGCATCTGTGTCGGATGATACTCATTTGTCAGACCATTCCATACCGGAACACCTGCATGTTTTGCAAGTTCCTCAACGATATCCTGGCCGAATCCGCGGTACTCGATTCCCTCGTACATTCTTCCAAGAACTCTTGCTGTGTCAGCGATGCTCTCTTTTTTTCCGATCTGGGAACCTGTCGGATCAAGGTAAGTGGAACCCATTCCAAGATCATGAGCAGCCACCTCGAAAGAACAGCGTGTTCTCGTACTTGTTTTTTCAAAAATCAGGGCAATGTTCCTGCCTCTGTAATACTCATGAAGCTCTCCGGCCTTTTTCTTGGCTTTAAGATTTTCTGCAAGATCTATCATGTAAAGGATCTCTTCCGGTGTAAAGTCTTTCAGTGTCAGGAAATTTCTCCCTTTAAGATTCATAATATATCCTCCTCACGGCTGCAGATTTATTTCTGCTCTGCCGGTTTATCTGTCATAATTTCCTTCAGGGATGTTGCCAACCCTGCGATGCCCTGTATCTCGGACGGAATGATGATCTTCGTTGCTTTGCCGTCGGCAACTTTTGTAAGTGCCTCCAGGCTTTTCAGTGTAAGAACAGACTCATCTGCACCTGCTTCTTTTATCATGCGGAGTCCCTCTGCAGTTGCCTGCTGTACTTTGAGAACTGCCTGTGCCTGACCTTCTGCTTCTTTTATCATACGCTCTTTCTGTGCTTCAGCATGAAGGATAGCCGCCTGTTTCTCAGCCTCCGCGTCAAGGATCGCAGACTGTTTCTTTCCTTCTGCCACAAGGATAGTAGAACGCTTCTCACCTTCTGCTTTCAGGATAGCCTCTCGTCTCTCACGCTCAGCTTTCATCTGTTTCTCCATGGCATCCTGGATCGCTGCCGGAGGAATGATGTTCTTAAGCTCAACACGGTTGACCTTGATTCCCCATGGATCTGTAGCTTCATCAAGGGAAGCTCTCATTCTGGTATTGATTACCTCACGGGATGTCAGTGTCTCATCCAGCTCCATATCACCGATGATGTTACGAAGTGTGGTAGCGGAAAGATTCTCGATGGCCATGATCGGATTCTCAACGCCATATGCATAAAGCTTCGGATCTGTAATCTGGAAAAATACTACAGTGTCAATCTGCATGGTTACATTATCTTTTGTGATCACCGGCTGCGGTGGGAAATCCACAACCTGCTCTTTCAGGTTCACTCTTCTTGCAACACGCTCAATAAACGGAACCTTGAAATGGATACCTGTTCCCCATGTAGCCTTGTAAGCACCCAGTCTTTCCAGTACCACTGCGTAGGCCTGCGGTACGATACGGATGCAGGATGCCAGTATCCACAGAACAAGAACAATGACTACAAGCAAAACAATAATTCCACCCATAATTTTAGCCCTCCTTGCTAAGTTCTTTTACGATCAGCTTCACGCCGCGGATCTCTTCGATCTCGACAACTGCACCTGCCGGGATCTGAACTGAATCATCAGTCGCACGGGCAGTCCATTCGATATCATTGATCCGTACCTGCCCGGTCTGGGCCAGGTTGTTGATCTGCTGTATGACTACAGCTCTTTTTCCCAGAAGGCTCTCTGCATTGGTCTTCTCCACGCCCTTGTTCATGTAGCGGACCGCCAGAGGTCTGGTAAAGATCAGAAGCACCACGGAAACTCCGAAAAATAAAAGGAGCTGTACAACGATCCCAAGCCCAAGCCACGACGCAACGCACGCAATAAGAGCACCGCCTGCAAACCAGACAGTGGTAAGTCCTACTGTGATCGCCTCAATTACCAGTAAAATTGCCAGTATTCCAAGCCAGACTAAAGGTGTCATAAAACCCCTCCTCTCTTTTTTGAAAAAATTATTCTCTTCTCTGTCTTGCAGCTTCATACATCAGGATTCCTGATGCCATGGCAGCATTCAGGGATTCTACCTTGCCGCACATCGGAATCCGGATGAGACAGTCTGCTGCTTCTGCCGCCTGGTCTGTCAGACCTTTTCCCTCGTTTCCGATAAAAAACGCTGTGCCGCCTTTATAGGATTCCTGATCGTAGGAATTCTCACCTTTCAAATGAGCTGCAAAACTGCGGATTCCATTTTCTTTCAGCTTCTTTTCTAATGATACCACATCTTTCACATATAGAAAAGGCATTCTGTAAATGGATCCCATAGTGGAACGAATCACTTTTGGATTGGTGATATCCACGCATGTTTTTGTGAGAAAAACCCCGCTGACTCCTGCGCCTTCACCGGTTCGAAGAATGGTTCCTGCATTTCCCGGATCCTGCAGATCTTCGAGAACCATCACAAGTGGATTTTCGCCTGCAAGTACATCGTCCTCGCTCCAGGCCGGAAGCTTCAGAACTGTCAGAATTCCCTGTGGTGTCTTGGTGTCACACATCTGACGGAATACTGAATCCTTTACGATCTCGTACGGATATTTCTCCACCTGTGCCATCAGCTCCCCATCCTGGGAAAAGCTCTCTGAGACAAACACCTGTGAAACCCATTCTTCCGGTGCTTCCAGAAACATCTTTCTGCCTTCTGCCGCAAAAAGTCCCTGCTCTCTTCTGGCTTTCGCTTTCTGGTTCAGCTGCATGACATTTTTTATTTTTGCATTTGATACGCTGGTTATCATGTTTTTATTTCTCCATTTCTGCTTATCCGTTTTTCCTGCATAAATGCCGATTCCGGGCAAAGCAGATTTTCACATTTCATTTTGCTGCCTGCTTACGAACGCAGTCCCTCAGAGCTTGCGTTCAGATCTTTATTCTTTCCAATGGCGATTACGGAACAATGCTCCGGAAGCGGTTCGGAAGGTTTCAGATCCACAGTAACATTCTCACCCTGCTTGATACCGATGATATTGATATGAAAACACTCCCTGACATTAAGCTCTACGAGGCTTTTTCCGATCCAGGATTCCGGAATGGCAAACTCTGCTATGCTGAATTCCGAGGAAAGTTCAAACACATCCAGATATCCGCCGGACATAAGATTTCTGGCTACACGCAGCCCCATTGACTGTTCCGGATAGATGATTTTATCTGCACCGATTTTGTCAAGAATACGTCCATGAAGGGAATTCATGCTCTTCGCTACTACAAAAGGAACTCCCAGATCCTTGGCCTGCATGGTCGCGGAAATGCTGGCCTCCAGATTTTCCGCAACTGCAATGATCGCCACATCCACGTTCTGAACACCCAGTGCCTTGAGGATCCCCGGCTCACGTACATCCGCTTTCACCGCGTAGGTTACTTTTTCGGAAATTTCTTCAATATTTTCTTCTTTGTCGTCAATGGCAAGAACGTCACAGTCTGACTCAGCAAGTGTCACTGCAAGAGTCATTCCGAACTGTCCCAGACCTATCACAGCAAATGATTTATTCTTCATTCTTTTCTCCTGTTTAACCGATCATAATATCCTCTTCACCCAGATGAGTGGTACTTCCCGGCATGTTGCGTACTTTTGCCACAACTGCTGTTCCCAGAGTCAGCGGCCCAATACGTCCCAGATACATAGTGAGGATCACGATCCATTTACCTGTCACATTTAACTGCGGTGTCAGTCCTCTGGAAAGTCCTACTGTTGCCACTGCGGAAGTGATTTCATACAAAATATCTGCCAGATCTGCTTCCGGCATTGCTGCTGATAAAAGAACCGACATAGTAAAAAGTATCAGCAAACTGGTTCCGGCAACAACCATTGCTGAACGGAGATAGCTCTCGCGAATCCTCCGACCGTAAACTTCCACATCTTTTTTTCCCTGAAGGTACGCTACAATGGAAAGGATCAGAACCGCGATAGTCGTTGTCTTCACACCACCGGCTGTTCCCATAGGAGAACCACCGGTAAACATCCAAAGCAGAGAGATGATCACTGTCGATGTGGACAGCTGTGACTGATCTATCGTATAAAATCCAGCTGTACGTGTTGTCACTGACTGGAAAAAAGATGCCATGATCTTTGTTCCAAGTGGCTTGTCTGCCAGTGTAAGCGGATTTCCGGATTCAAAGATAAATACAAGCAGTGCGCCTGCAAATACCAGTATCCCAGTCATGGTAAGGACCAGTTTGCTCTGAAGACGCAACACCCGAAAAAATCTCCCCGGGGAAAGTTCTTTCTTTATGATCTTACGAAATTTATCCCAGAGATCCCACCATACAATAAATCCAAGTCCTGAAACAATGATCAGTCCGATTGTCGTAAGATTCACCAGTGGGCTGCTCACATAAGCAGCAAGACTTGTTTCCCCGAAAAGGTCGATTCCTGCATTGCAGAATGCAGATATTGCCAGAAACACAGCATGAGTCATACCTTTTTTCCATCCGAATTCCGGCACAAAGCAGATTGCATACAGAACCGCACCGACTCCTTCTGCCAGGAATACACATTTTACTACACTCCGCATGACCGGAACCACGCCGCCCATCTGATCCAGGTTATAGGATTCTTTGATGATCCGACGGTTTTTGAGGGAAATTTTCCTGCGAAAGCTGATAAAGATCATATTTGCAAGAGCGATCAGGCCAATGCCTCCGATCTGTATCAGGCACAGTATGACGATTTTTCCGATGTTACTCCACCGTGTCGCCATAACAACTGTGGAAAGTCCTGTCACACATACACTGGTTGCCGCCGTAAAAACAGCATCCGGGAAGGTAACAGCCTGCCCGGGTGCACTGCAGAACGGCAGCCACAAAATAAGTCCACCTACAAAAATCACCCCCGCAAAGCCGAGGGCAATTATTTGTGACGTATTCAGTTTATGCAATCCGTCTGAAACTTTTTTTAAGTTCATAAATATTATTTTCTGTAATTATGAGAAAGTGAATTGCAGACCTCCCACATGTAGGAGTCTACATTCTTCTGCATTGCAAGAGCCTCATTGATGTCAAAATCAACAAACTCACCATGACGGTATCCAACTACACGGCTGCGTTTTCCGGCAACAAGAAGATCTACTGCAAGAGCACCCATCATAGACGCATATACACGGTCCTTACATGTCGGGTTTCCACCACGCTGCATATGTCCGAGGATAGTAGCACGTGTCTCGATACCTGTTGCAGCCTCGATACGTTTCGCCATGGCTTCGGAATGTCCGATACCCTCAGCATTTACGATAATGTGGTGTTTCTTGCCTTTCTTACGGCTCTCAACGATATTGTCAATAAGCTTCTGCTCGTCATAATCATATTTCTCCGGGATCAAAACGTCCTCAGCACCGTTGGCGATACCGCACCATACAGCAAGGTATCCGGCGTTACGTCCCATAACCTCAATGATACTGCATCTCTCATGGGATGTAGATGTATCACGTACCTTATCAATAGCTTCCATAGCTGTGTTTACAGCTGTATCGAAACCGATCGTATACTCAGTACATGCGATATCAAGGTCAATAGTTCCCGGCAGTCCAATGGTATTGATTCCAAGGTTCGCAAGTTTCTGAGCACCTGCGAAGGAACCGTCTCCACCGATAACAACAAGGCCGTCGATTCCATGTTTTCTGCAGATTTCTGCAGCCTGCTGCTGTCCTTCCTCTGTTCTCATCTCTGCACATCTGGCAGTGTAAAGAATTGTTCCGCCTCGTTCAATCGTATCGGAAACATCTTTTGCTGTCATGTCCCTGATCTCTTCATTTAAGAGACCGCTGTATCCTTTATAGATTCCCTTTACGTTCAGTCCGCTGCTTAATCCTCTTCTGACAACAGCACGGATTGCAGCATTCATTCCAGGTGCGTCACCGCCACTGGTCAAAACGCCGATCGTTTTGATTTTGTTCTCTGCCATATTGTTATCCTCCATCTTATGAAACAACCTATTGTGATACACATATTCGGATATAGTTTATAGCATTTTTATAAGTTTTTCAATACTCTCTCCACAATTTTAACATTGGAACTTCCATATTTTTCACACATTTTATCGAGCCAGGAATCCTCGATATGAACCTGATATGCAGGAGGAAGTTTCTTCATGGCCTTGACATCCTTCAGATAGATGACTACTGTGCTGTTTCCTTTTGATTCCATCAGATCATCCACCAGGTCGGTTTCTGCTTTTGCGTAGTCTTCCCTGCTGTCAAACTGGATCCACAATTCACGCGGCATATCATCAAAAGAGCGGACTTTTTCCAGAATAAGCTTGCTGGCTTTGTCGTCCTCGGCAGATACTCTTCCCTGAATAAAAAGCTTCGCCTCTTCATTGATAAACATCTGACATTTTTCGTAGTCACGCGGGAAAACTACGATCTCCACAGTTCCTACCAGATCTTCCAGTGTAAGGAATGCCATTACCTTATTATTCTTTGTATATTTTATCGTTTTATCCGTGATCATTCCACCGACAATAACCTTCTGGTTATCATAAACCTCCGGAATTCCTGTCTCATCATCCGGCTGGAAATCCGAGGTTTTTGCGGAAATCATTTTTTCCATCATGCTGCGGTACTGTTCCAGAGGATGTCCGCTCAGGTAAATCCCAAGAACATCCTTTTCGAAGGCGAGAATCACATCGTTCGTATACTCAGCGATTTGCGGCATACGGATCTCGAATTCTTTCTTATCTTCTTCTGATACAATATCAAAAAGACTCATCTGCCCTGCCATTGAATGTTTCTTATCCTGGTTAATACTGTCGATGATTTGCGGATAAACGAACATCTTCTGCTTTCGGTTTCCTTCCAGACAATCCAGTGCTCCAGCCTTGATCAGATTTTCCACAACTCTTTTGTTGATCTGATTAATATTACGCTCCACAAAAGTCTTCAGGGAAGTATATTCTCCATGTTCTTCCCTTTCTCTCACGATTCCTTCAATAACCGGACGGCCAATACTCTTAATGGCAGAAAGTGCATAGCGGATAGCTCCTTTATCAACAGAAAATCCATACATACCACGGTTAATATCCGGTGGCAGGATCTGGATTCCCATCTGGCGGCACACAGAAATATACTCTGCAACCTTGTTCGGCATTTCCACAACGGATGTCATCAGCGCAGCCATGAATTCCACAGGATAATAATATTTCAGATACGCAGTCTGATAAGAAACCACTGCATAAGCTGCAGCATGAGACTTGTTAAACGCATACTTTGCAAAATCCGTCATCTCATCGTAGATCTTGTTTGCGATTTCCTCTGAAATTCCGTTTGCAATACATCCCGGAACCCCTTCTTCTTCATTACCGTAAACAAAATTCTGACGCTCTTTTGCCATGACAGAAGCTTTTTTCTTGGACATGGCACGGCGCACAAGGTCACTTCGTCCAAGCGTATATCCGGCAAGCTCTCGAACGATCTGCATAACCTGCTCCTGATACACAATACATCCATAAGTCGGCTTCAGGATCGGCTCCATCTGCGGACAATCGTAACGGATGGTATCCGGGCGGTTCTTTCCTCTGATATACTGAGGAATAAAATCCATAGGCCCCGGACGGTACAGCGAAATTCCTGCGATCACATCCTCAAGACTCTGGGGTTTCAGCTCCTTCATGAAGTTTTTCATACCCGCACTCTCAAGCTGGAACACACCGTCAGAACGTCCGGTTCCAAGGGAATCCAGTACTTTTTTGTCGTTATAATCGATCTTCTGCATATCCAGAAGAGTACCCGTGTCTTTTTCCACCATTTTTACTGCATTCTGGATAACTGTCAGTGTCCGGAGACCCAGAAAATCCATTTTCAGAAGACCAAGCTCTTCCAAAGTTGTCATGGTAAACTGAGTGACAATGGAACCGTCCTGTGCCCTGGAAAGCGGCACATATTCAGAAACATCCTTCTGGCTGATCACAACACCCGCCGCATGCATGGAAGTATGCCTTGGAAGACCCTCCAGCCGCTTTGCAAGATCGATCAGACGATGGATATCTTCCTGTTCCTCATAAGCTTTACGAAATTCCGGATTCATCCCCAGCGCCTTATCTATCGTGATATTAAGCTCCTGCGGGATCATCTTTGCAATGGTATCCACCTGTGCATAAGGCATATCCAGAACACGGCCGACATCGCGGATAACACCTCTCGCTGCCAGCGTACCAAAAGTAACGATCTGAACCACGCAGTCATCGCCGTATTTCCGTCTTACATAATCGATAACCTCCTGTCTTCGTTCGAAGCAGAAGTCAACATCAATATCAGGCATGGATACTCGTTCCGGATTCAGAAAACGCTCAAACAGCAGGTCATAACGGATAGGATCCAGCTGAGTAATCCCAAGTGTGTAGGCAACCAGGCTTCCTGCGGCAGAGCCTCGGCCAGGGCCAACCATAATGTCATTATCCCGGGCATATTTAATGAAATCCCACACAATGAGAAAATAATCCACATATCCCATATTTTTAATGGTAGTGAGCTCATAATCCAGACGCTTCTTCAGTTCCTCTGTTACCGGATGGTACCGTTGTTCCAGTCCCTCATGGCAAAGCTTGTTCAGATATTCCCAGGAAGTAAGCCCGTCCGGCACATCATATTTCGGCAGCTTGGTCACACCGAATTCGATCTCCACATGACATCTCTCGGCTATCTTATGAGTATTTTCCAGAGCTTCCAGAGCATATGGAAAAAGTCTTGCCATCTCTTCCGGAGATTTCACGTAATACTGACCGCCCTCATAGCGCATTCTGTTCTCATCTGTAAGTTTCTTCTGTGTCTGCAGGCAAAGAAGCACGTCATGGGGCTCCGCATCCTCAGCCATGGTGTAATGCACATCATTGGTAGCAACCAGATCAATGCCTGTCTCTCTGTGCATGCGGAGAAGCTGCTGGTTTACAGTCTGCTGCTCCGGAATTCCATGATCCTGCAGCTCCAGAAAAAAATTCCCTTTTCCAAAAATATCCTGATAACGCAGGGCTGCGACCTTCGCATCCTCGTACATACCCCGTGCAAGGTAACGGGCTACTTCTCCGGCCAGGCAGGCACTTAATGCAATGATTCCCTCGTGATATTTTTCCAGAAGCTCAAGATCTACACGAGGCTTATAATAAAAACCTTCCACAAATGCCCTGGATACGATCTTCATCAGGTTACTGTAGCCCTGGTTGTTCTCAGCCAGAAGCACAAGATGGTAATAACGGTCATCTCCGCTTCCTACCTCCCTGTCAAAACGTGATCCGGGAGCCACATAAACCTCGCAGCCCAGGATCGGATTGATTCCGGCTTCTCTGGCAGCCCTGTAAAAATCGATCACACCATACATAACGCCGTGGTCTGTGATCGCCGCGCTGTCCATTCCCAGTTCCTTCACCCTGGCCACGTATTCTTTAATTTTGTTGGAGCCATCCAGAAGACTGTATTCTGTATGGACATGCAAATGTGTAAACTCCAAATTTTCTCTCCTTATTGTGAAAAAAAGCTCCGCATCCTACCCGCCCTGCACTTTATCTCGGAACGTGCCGGAGCGTGTCTGATCCGGAGCCGGTCAACACCTTGTTATTTTTTAATATAGATCCTCTTGTCGCGGATCTCTACCTTGCCTTCTTTCATCAGATGGCCAACTGCGCGCTTGAACGCATTCTTGCTCAGGCCAAACTCTCTCTTGATAACTTCCGGTGAAGCATGGTCATCAAAAGGAAGCACGCCTGCAAATTCCTCGATCACACTGAGTACGCTCTCTGCATCCTCGTTGATCTGGATGTAAGCCTTCTGGCGGTCGCTGACATTCATCTTACCATCTTCCTTCACTTCAGTAACACGAAGATCAAGAACTGTTCCCGGTCTGTATTTACCGGTTGCCTCTCTTGCAGGGATCAGTGCGGAATATTTATCATCTATCGCAACAAAAACGCCAAAGTTTCCACTGATCTCATAGACACGGCCCTTCACCATATCTCCAGGTCCATATGGAGTTCTTGTAGAAAGATAATGGTACACTTTCATAGTAGCACAAAGTCTGCTGCTCTTATCAACATAAAGAGCCACCAGACACTCCTCACCCTCGCGAACCCTGTTGGTCTGCTCATGGTACGGAAGAAGAAGATCCTTCTCCAGTCCCCAGTCGAGGAATGCTCCGATTCTTGTGACCTGTTTCACCTTGAGAACAGCTGTCTGTCCAACCTGGAGCATCGGCTCTCTTGTTGTGGCGATCAGTCTGTCCTGGGAATCTTTATAAATAAAAACTTCCAGCTCATCGCCCGCCTTGGTTCCCTCCGGCACCTGTTTGGACGGAAGAAGCACTCTCTCGTTCTGAGGAGCATTTCTGTCTTCTCCAAGATATATTCCGAAATCTACGGTTTTTACAACCAGCAGTTTCTGTTTTTTTCCTAATTCTATCATTCTCTCTCCTGTTCTTTTTAATTCTATATATGATTATTTGTTACTTGCTGTCTGTCCTGCATTATAACATAAGAAAAATATTATAGAAAGCACAAAAAAGGCAGCTCCGGAAATTTCTTTCCGTTACTGCCTTATATCCGTAAAATTATTATATCTGTTACTCTGTCGGTTTCTCGATCGGCATAGGATTCATCATCTTAATAACAAAAAGCACAACAAGCATCAGCACGATTCCGACCGGAAGTGCGATCCATGCAGTTTTTACAAAACCGGCAACAATATAAGTCACAAAAGATACTGCTGCAGCCACGATCGCATATGGAAGCTGTGTGGAAACATGTGTCACATGATCACACTGAGCTCCGGCGGAAGCCATGATCGTTGTATCGGAAATCGGTGAGCAGTGATCTCCGCAAACTGCACCTGCCATGCAGGCTGACATGGAAATGATCATCATCTCAGGACTGGATTTCTCAAATACTGCAACAACGATCGGGATAAGGATTCCGAATGTTCCCCAGGAAGTACCTGTTGCAAAAGCAAGTCCGCATCCAACCAGGAAGATGATCGCCGGAAGGATAACCTCGATACCACCGGCAACAGAACGCATAGACTCTTCTACGAATACTGCTGCGCCAAGTGAATCTGTCATAGCTTTCAATGTCCATGCAAAAGTCAGGATCATGATAGCCGGTACCATGGCTTTGAAACCATCCGGGATACAGGCCATACAGTCTCTGAAATTGATCACACGGCGAACCATGTAGAAAATGATCGCAAACACAAGTCCAAAAGCACTTCCCATTGCAAGACCTGTGGAAGCATCACTCTGTGAAAATGCAGTGACAAAATCTGTTCCGCTGAAAAATCCTCCTGTATAGATCATGCTGATGACACAGCAGATAACAAGCACAACGATCGGAACCACAAGATCGATCACTTTTCCACGGGGATTTGGTGCTTCATCATCTGTTGCATTCTCATAAGGTCTTGCAGCTGTTGTATAAAGATCTCCGTTCAGAGCGTTGATCTCATGTGTTTTCATAGCACCGAATTCTGTTTTCATCAGTACCATGCCCACCATCATTACAATAGTAAGAATCGCATAAAAGTTATACGGGATCGTTCTTACAAAAATCGCAAGTCCGTCCTGTCCTTCTACGAATCCGCTGACTGCAGCAGCCCAGGATGAGATCGGTGCGATAATACATACCGGAGCAGCTGTTGCATCAATCAGGTATGCGAATTTCGCTCTGGATACGTGATGTCTGTCTGTCACAGGACGCATAACGCTTCCTACTGTCAGGCAGTTGAAATAGTCATCAATAAAGATCAGGATACCAAGAATAATCGCTGCCAGCTCGGCACCTACACGTGTATGGATCTTCTGGCTGGCCCATCTTCCGAATGCGGCGGAGCCGCCGGCCTTGTTCATCATACACACCACTGATCCCAGGATTACCAAAAAGATCAGAATACCTACATTGTAACTGTCAGAAAGAACCTTGATGATTCCTCCCTCAAAAATCTGTGTTACAGTTCCTTCGAATTTAAATCCGGAATAAAGCAATGCTCCTACTACAATTCCCACAAACAGAGAGCTGTATACCTCTTTTGTGATCAGCGCAAGGATGATCGCTACCAGAGGTGGAAGCAGTGCCCAGATCGTTGCATACAGAGCAGGCTGATAAGTCTCCTCCGCATCCGCTGCCAGCACATTCAGGGGACTTGCCAGCGCGCCCATGAATACCATTGCCATGAGAGACAATGCTGTTCCTGCTTTTTTACTCATTTTTCTCCTCCCTTTTTCGGGGACAAAAAAACGGAGGCTGTCTCTTCTTAGAACACCTCCTGTTAAATAATCCTTATTTAACTTATTAGATAGCGCTCCACACCCGTGACAGTACGCCGCATATTCTGCGTCGTCCCAGCACCCTGACCTCTGGCTGTTCAGAGCACTTCGGCGGATTTTCCTTTCTTCATGGACAGCCTGCCAGGGCTTCATGTCCGTAAGTACTGATAAAATCCGCGCCTCTATCTTCTTATCCGTGGCTGTTCTTTCCGCAAAAAGCAACAGCCGTCTTTTTTCTTTATACTGTAGCAGTTTCCGACATAAATAGCAAGCGTTAATTATTTCTCAAGTTAATTCTCATTTAAAAGCCACTTTACATCCACTCCCAGAACCTTCGCAAACACCCGCAGTTCATAATCTGCCACAAAACGCTCTCCGCTTTCGATCCGGCTGATGCTGTCACGCTCCAGCAAAACTCCCTCTACCTGCATCTTAGCCGCCAGCGCAGACTGGGACATTCTTTTCATATGTCTCACCTGGCGTATTTTTTCGCCGGATACGTTTTTCTTCCCATGATAAGCGTAAATCTTCATACCGATACCTTTTCCAAAATGTGTTAATAACGCGCATTATTCTTGACATTAGCACATATTTCAACATTTTCGGTGTTAAAGGTCAGCAAATACAGTTTTTTCGGCATTTTTCGACAAAATTCGCTAGAATTAGAGACAGACAGTAAAAAATGCCGCTGTTTTATCCGCGGCATTCCTGAAAATTTTATTATTTTGTCGGTCAATCCTCGTTATTGATCTGCCCGTAGTAAGCATTTGCACCATGTTTTCTGTAATAGTGCTTGTCCTGAAGTTCCTGCGGTGCAGGCTTCACATCTGGATTGATCAGCTCACAGCGGGATGCCATCTTGGCAACTTCCTCGAGAACAACAGCATTGTGGACAGCCTCATGAGCATCTTTTCCCCAGGTGAAAGGTCCGTGGTTCTTGCAGAGAACTGCCGGTACTGCCTCGTAATCTCTGTTTTTGAAATAATCTGCAATAAGAACACCTGTATTCTTCTCGTAAGCTTCTTCGATCTCACGCTTGGTCAGATTGCGCACACATGGAACTTCACCGTAGATATAATCTGCATGGGTAGTTCCGTAGCACGGAATCGATCTTCCTGCCTGCGCCCAGCTTGTAGCCCATGATGAATGAGTATGCACAATACCGCCGATATTCGGGAATGCACGGTAGAGAACTACGTGAGTTGCTGTATCGGAAGACGGGTTATATTTACCCTCAACCTTATTTCCTTCCAGGTCTACAACAACCATATCATCCGGTGTCAGCTTGTCGTACTCAACACCACTTGGTTTAATAACAAAAAGACCTTTCTCTCTGTCAATACCGCTGACATTTCCCCATGTAAAAGTTACAAGCCCGTATTTCGGCAGATCCATATTCGCTTTGTAAACTTCCTCTTTTAATTTTTCCAGCATAGTAACGTTTCCTCCTTTAAGAAGCCAGAAATTCTAAATCTGCTTCGCAATTTACTTTATCGATCAAATAAAAGTATCTTCAAATAATACATAACAATAACCATACAGCAACGCATATCTTATTCCGTAAATTCTACAACTGCATATGGTTCGTTATCTTCTGCATTCAGGATAACTGCCACTTTCCCATCTGCTGCATACACTTCCGGCACGATCACATTTCCCAGAACAGCCTGTCTCTTATATTCCACTCGAAGCTGGCTGACTCTGAAAGCTTCCGGCAGATAATCAGCTGCCATACGGATATACTGACAGTTGTTTACATGATGATTGGTATCCAGATGATGCTTCTGCACTGCAAAAGCTTCCTGTTTCTCCCGTTCTTTGGGAAGTGCGATCTTCCTCGGTGCGTAATCCATATCGATTTTATCTCCCAGATCATAGGGCTCTGTATCTGCCGGTGTCAGCTTCTCAGGAACTCCTGTTTCTGTATTGATAAAAGACCAGTAGGAATTCGCCCAGGCCAGCTTCTCACCCCCTGCTGTCTCCAGGATAAAATTACGCATCCCGATAAAGCCACGGAACCCATAGGGAATAGTTATTACTTTTATATTTTCACCAAGCTTCGGATATCTCTTCACTACTACCTGCCACGCAGAAAGCACCCAGGCACGTTTCTGTACCTTTAATACTTCCATCCCAAGCCCTGTCTTTTCAGACTCAAATGTACAGCAGTCCTGAAAATAATCCAGAACACCAGGCAGATCCAGGCAGCCATTTTCTCCGATCTCGCTGAACCTTACACGACTTTCAAAACTGTAACTCATATTGTTTTCTTTCATTCCTCCAGTTGCAATGTCCGTAACATAGAGCGGATATTCGCATTCCGCTTTACTGTATACTTATGAAAACAGATAATCATTTTACAATTACCCGTTTTTATTGTACCACTTGACATGGGGAAACGCACTTGTTTTTTCTGCCCGAAGGGCTTTTTTGTATCATGAAACATTGTAAATTAATTTCCCATAGCACAAAAAAGCACCTCTCAATCGAGGTGCTTAAGAAGCAGGGCTACAAGGATTCGAACCTTGAACTGACGGAGTCAGAGTCCGTTGCCTTACCGTTTGGCGATAGCCCTATGTGTTTGTTTTTCGCTTGCCTTATCGCTTGCGACGAATGATATTATATAACAGGTTTTTTAAAATTGCAACCCCTTTTTTCAATTTTTTTTATTTTTTCTCAAAAAAACTTTTCCAAAGTGCCGGAAAGCCTTATTTTATGCGGCTTTCCGGAATTTAAAATACCCCCTCTGACTTAAAAAAAATTTTACAATCCACTCCTTTGTGGTATAATAAGCCTTATAATTAAAAAGAACGGAAACTACCGTGTATTCCCCTCCGGTCACAATATCCGGAGGCATCCAAAGGAGAATAATATGCGAGCAAATAACCTTACCCTGCTCACGGACCTCTATGAGCTTACCATGATGCAGGGATATTTCAAAAACCCGACCAACCAGACCGTAATCTTCGATATGTTTTACCGCAATAATCCAAACGGCGGCGGTTTCGCCATCTGTGCCGGACTGGAACAGATGATCGAATATATCGAAAACCTTCGTTTTACAGAAGAAGACATTACCTATCTGCGAAGCCTTGGGATTTTTGAAGAAGATTTTCTTGAGTATTTAAGCAGCTTCAAGTTTACCGGTGATATCTACGCGATCCCGGAAGGAACCGTGATCTTTCCGAGAGAGCCTATGGTCAAGGTTATCGCGCCGATCATGGAGGCCCAGCTTGTTGAGACTGCTATCTTAAACATCATGAACCACCAGAGCCTGATCGCTACCAAAGCCGCACGTGTATGCCACGCAGCCAAGGGTGAGCCGATCATGGAATTCGGTCTTCGTCGTGCACAGGGTCCTGATGCCGGTATCTTTGGTGCCAGAGCCGCAATAATCGGCGGATGTGCCGGTACTTCCAATGTACTGACAGGCCAGATGTTTAATGTTCCGGTACTTGGAACACATGCTCATTCCTGGATCATGAGCTTCCCGGATGAGTACACAGCATTCAAGACATATGCGAAACTTTATCCGAATTCCTGCACACTTCTGGTAGACACCTACGATGTGCTGAAATCCGGTGTTCCAAATGCGATCCGCGTATTCGAGGAGATGCGTGAGGAAGGCATCCAGCTGAAGAATTACGGAATCCGCATCGACAGCGGAGACCTGGCATACCTTTCCAAGAAAGCTTATAAGATGCTTGCAGCTGCAGGTTTTGATGATGCTACCATTTCCGCATCCAGCGATCTTGACGAGTATCTGATCGAGAGCCTGAAAGCTCAGGATGCCAAGATCAATTCCTGGGGTGTTGGAACGAAACTGATCACAGCAGACGACAATCCTGCTTTCGGCGGCGTATACAAGCTTGCCGCAGTAAAGGACGCTGACAGCGATACCTTCGTACCGAAGATCAAACTTTCCGAGAACACAGAGAAAGTTACCAACCCCGGCAACAAAACTGTATACCGTATCTACAGCAAGAAAACCGGCAAGATCAAAGCTGACCTGATCTGCCTTGCAGATGAAGAATTTGATCCTGAAGAGACCATGGTCATCTTCGACCCGGTTGACACCTGGAAGAAAACTAAAGTTCTCGGCGGAACCTACGAACTCCGCGAGCTTCTTGTTCCGGTTATCAAAGGTGGAAAGAGCGTTTACACATCTCCATCTGTCATGGAACTCCGTGACTACTGCAAGAAAGAGCAGAATACTCTTTGGGATGAATCCAGACGTTTTGTAAATCCGCAGAAAGTATATGTAGATCTTTCCCAGTCACTTTACGACATGAAAAAAGCTCTTCTGGAAGAAATGAGTGAGAAAGCTCTCTAAGATAAAATAATCATAAACCCCCTTTTCTTATCATAAGCTTATGGATAAGGAAAGGGGGTTTTTTATGCACAGAGATTTTTATACCCGGCTGATCAGCAGGGAACATCCGCTGCCGGAAGCTTTTGTGCCGGAGCATCTTATTGATATCGGGCTGCCTTTTGAGGCTGCACCGGGAGATCCGAAACGTCTTCTGGAATACCAGGCTGCAAAGGCGGCTTCCCAGCTCTTCCATGCCTGCCATAAGTCCGGCCTGAATCTGTGGGCAGTCTCCGGCTACCGCTCTTTTCAAAGACAAAAGGAGCTTTTTACAGGGAGCAGATTTGTAGCTGTTCCAGGTGCAAGCGAGCACCAGAGCGGACTGGCCCTTGACGTTTCCTGTCCGTCCCTCCATATGGAACTGTGCGAAAAATTCGCTTCCACCGGAGAAGGGCGATGGCTGAAGCGTAATGCTTCTCTCTATGGCTTTATTCTCCGGTATCCTGAAAATAAAGAAGAGATCACCGGCATGCCTTACGAACCCTGGCACATCCGCTATGTGACAAAACCGCTGGCGTCCTGGCTGACGATCACTAACCTGACTCTGGAAGAATATCATAACTTTCCCCAGAGGTGTACTCCGCCGCCATAAGAATTTCACTGTTCCATCTGTCTTCCCAGGAAACTCGCAGCTGTCTTTACCAGCGCACGTTCTTTTTCGCCCAGTACATTCTTATCAGATTTTCCAAGAAGTATCACAGATCCTATGGCATCACTTGCACATAAGATCGGCTGGATCATTTTTCCGGTAAAGCTGTCCTTGTGCCCGAGAGTTACCGACACATCTTCACGGCTGCTTCCATTAATAAGACGTGTCTCCCTCCCGGAGATCACCTCGTCCAGCTCCATGCTGATTTCTTTTCCATCAAGCTCCCTGCTTCCGCTTCCTGCCGCTGCCACCACTACATCCCTGTCTGTAATACAGGCTGTCAGCCCGGTTGTCTGCACCAGTGCCTCCGCATATTCTTCTGCAAAATTATTCAGCTCACCAATAGGTGAATATTTTTTCAGAATGATCTGCCCCTCCCTGTCTGTAAAGATCTCCAGAGGTGTTCCTTCTTTGATCTTAAGTGTCTTTCGTATCTCCTTCGGGATCACCACCCGGCCCAGGTCGTCGATCCGACGAACAATTCCTGTTGCTTTCATCTTGTCTTTTTCCTCCTGCATTTTTCTTATCTGATCGCTGCTGTACAGTAATTTTATATTTGCCGCAGCCGTTTGTTTATCTGTATGGTTATTATGTGAAAAAATGGGAGAAATATGTATTGTCAAACAGATAAAAAAAGCCGGGAAGTATCACACTTCCCGACTTCTGTTCTTAATAATTTTTATTGCTTCGGAATTGATCTCTCCCGGCACTGCTGCCGGCCTTGCCAGATAATAGCCCTGAAGCAGATCCACTCCAAGCTCCAGAACCTTCTCAAGCTCTGCCGGAGTTTCAATGCCTTCTGCTACGATATACATTCCTCGCTGATGCGCATAATTTACAATATTTACTACGATCTGCTGTTTATCCGGATCTGTATCAATATCGCGGATGATTGCCATATCCACCTTAATATACTGCGGTGAAATAGTAAGCAGACTCTTCTCGCTGTTGTAGCCACTTCCATAATCATCCAATGCAATCGCACCAAGGAAGCCCGGCATATTTCCTTTCTTATTCAAGGATTCCTGCTCTGTGATCTCCAGAACCAGCTGTGGCTGAAGATCGCCATATTTCCGGTTAAATTCCCTGCATTCATCATTGCTCATGCACTCACTGGCAATAGAGTTGATAAACAGAAGTTCATCGCCTCTTACATCACCATTCTCTCTCAGCTGAACATAACCTTCTGCTGCCCGGAAAAACGTAATTCGCTCAAGCTCATGGAGACATTTCTCTTCTCTGGCAAGTTTTACTACATCTTCCGGTGATTTCAGTGCTGGCAGATCAATATGCATCAGTGCTTCCAGTGCATAGACCTTTCCGGTAACTGCAGATACAATTGGCTGATAGTAATACCGAAGTTCCTCTCTTCGGATCAGCTGCCGGAACTGTTTCCTCTGCTGTTCCTCACTGGCATTCCTGTTATAAACATCCGGATCAAACTCCTGAATATTGCCTTTCGCAGAGCGCTTAACCTGATACATTGCAAAATCTGCATATTTCTTCATCAGTTTCAGATCTTTTGTGTTCTCCGGATACCAGCAAATGCCGCCTGAAATGCTTAACTTAAGTTTTCTTCCGCTTGGAAGCATTATACATTTTCTGTCAATAGCAGCTTTTACTTCAGCGATCACCTTGCGGATCTCATCCTGACTGTCGTAACCATAGAAAAGAAGATTGAACTCATCGCCGGAGATTCTGGAACAAATAGTTCCCTGTGGTGTATAATCTGCAAAGCCTTTTCCAGCCTCGTAAATGTATCTGTCACCAAAATCATGTCCGAAATTATCATTCGTATATTTCAGATTATCCATATCAATCATCACAAACGCCGCATGTTTCAGCTTCTCCGGATGCTCGCGGAACAACTTCTCACTTTCTCTCTGGAAAGCACGTCTGTTGTAAAGTCCGGTCAGCGTATCATAATCTCTCTCATATTCAATGCTCATACGCTCTCTGGTAACTTTCGTCACATCTTCCACAAGACCGATACACCGGTTCATTTCTTTGTTGATCTCCATTCGGACATAACGGACGTCTCCGTCATCATACTTCACACAATATACTTTTGCGTTATCGCTGCCCGTTATATAAGAACATTCACTTTCAAAATTTTTCACGATCTTCACAAAGCTGTCCGCATCAAGAATTTCGTCTGGATCACGTTCCATTCCAAGCATGGAAAAGAAATTATCTGTCACATAAACGCTCTTGGTATCGGTACGGACCTCAAATCCGCCAAGCTCCACACTGGCCATTTCCATAATGCGCAGGAATTTCGTAGATACTGTTACCATATCTTTGTTCAGCTGCGTGATCGCACCTGCAAACTGATCCAGCTCCCGGATTCCCGTATTGGAAAACTTCAGCGATGTACTGTTATTTTTCTGTGCTTCTTCAACTTCCGAAGAGAGCTTCCGCACAGGCCGTGCCAGACGGAGACTGACGATCAGGCTGCTGAGAACACCCACCACTACAGTCATTAAAACGGTAAAAATCAGTATCCGAAGCACATGTCTTGAGAAAGAGAACAGCTGACTGTTTTCTACAACCCCCAGCAGAACCCACTGCTCATCTGAAAAAGGAGCGTTCCGATTGTACAGCTGGATCGGTTTCATGGATATATAATATCTTTTTCCCGTCAGATCCAGCTGATACTCTCCGTAGCTGTTTTTGTGCAATGTCAATTCACTGTTTCTCAATACTTCTTCATCGGAAAGATTTTTTCCATTGATTCCTCCGATTCCTGAGATAACGATCCCGTCATCTTTTAATGATGACTTCGTATACGCCAGAATATAAGTGCCTTCTCCTTCATTCTGCAGTTCCTCATAAGGTATCTGTGTATTCAGATATTCCGAGAGAAGCTCAACTCCAAGAACGCCATAAACAGTTCCATCCGAAAGGATCAGTGGAACAGAGTAAGCGATCGCTGGACGGTTATCTCCATCCAGTGTATATTCTTCTGTTGACCAGTGTCCATAATCTGATGCCTCAAGCTGACCATGGTCTTTATATGCAGCCTGAAAAACAGGATACATGATCCTTTTCGTACTTTCATCCGAAAGAGCCAGATTCGATTTCCATCCCTTATCCGTGGAGATTCCCATCGTCTTAACCAGCTCAACCGGCGATCTCTCCATCAGAAGATCTGTATTCCTCCGCGCTGGCAGGGAATCCGGATCCAGATCTCTTATATACAAAGCAGGAATCACATCTTTCTGGCCTTTTTCGTCCAGATCCTCTGTGTTAAAGGCTACAAAAATTCCTGTAACTGCTCTCCGCCTCATAGTACTGATCATTGAATCATTAATACACTTCATCAACGGCAGATAATCTTCTTTATTTGTTCCGATATTCTGAATATCTATCTCACCGGAATCAATCAGCTCCTCCGTCACTTCATTGATCCGTTCTGAAAGATTTGAAAGATTCTGATCTGAAGACAGAATGCTCTCCAGATAACTGCTTCTGTTATCCACCTGTTTTTTCAGAATATCAACTGCATTCTGATCCAGCTGACTGCTCACATGACTGATGCCTAAAGCAGCCACCAGAAGCAGTATCTCGATTCCCAGAACCATCAACATAGCTGTCAGGATCGTACGAAAAATGGATTTCTCCTTTTTTTTCATGATCAGCAGTTCCTCCTTCCTGAGACTTCAGTCTGCGTTAGCCTTCATACGCCTGAAGCTCTGAAAGGACATTCTGATACCAGTTTTCAAAATAATCATCCGACAGAAACTCAGCTTCTGCCTCCTGTGCACTCTGTCCTTCTGCCAGACGTTCTTCTACCGTTGCGCGATCCTGCTGTGCAACATCTTCGAACGCTTCCTGAAGGACAGTTCTTGCATCATTTCCATTCTCGAATGCATGCATATAATACAGGTTGTTATTATTGATCTCATCTACAGATTTCGTAAGGATCTCTTCCATAGAGCTGCTGATATCAGACTCAACAGATTTGATCTTATCAATGCTGTTGGCTTCATTTGTTACCGGAAGATAGCCGGAACCAACGGAAAAATCAATATTGTTCTCCGGTTTTGTGAACCACTTCAGAAATTCCACGCTGGCTTTAATCTCTTCATCAGAGCCCCTGGTCACAACCATCCCGGCCCCCTGCTGTACAGCGTAATCATCGCCGTCCTTAAATTTAGGACTTGGAAGTACTTTCAGTGAAATATCATAAGAATCTCCACTGTCATTTGTTACTTCCGTCGGGAAGAATGTGGCACTGGATGTTGAACCAACATAGCCAAGTACATTTCCGGTTTTTACATCATCACTGCGGAAACGTCCTGACGCGGAAAAATATCCCCTGATATATGGAACATAATAATTATCCCACAAAGTACGGATTACATCCTTGTCAAAATTCAGAGTCATTTTTTCATCTTTGACTTCAAAAATATCACAGCCAAGTTCCTGGGCTCCTACCAGAATGTAATTGGCCATTGCATCACGGCCAAACAGCGCCTTTCCGTCGTTTGGATGATCAGGAGTCTGTTCATCTGTCCATTTGTAATATTTCTCTGCAGTTTCAACAAGTCCTTCTATTGACTTCAGATCATCATATTCCGCACCTGTATCTGCCGCAAATTTCTGCCAGTCTGTATCATTGAGAAAAAGCAGCTCTGTCGATTTCGCGACCGGAAATATCTTAATACTTCCATCATCTGAGAAGTCTCCTTCTTTCAGATACCCCTCTACATATTGTTCTTTTTCCTTATCTGTAAGATAATCAGAAATATCTACCAGCATATCCTTCTGATCCATGGTATATGCTGTATCAGCATATGCAGAAAAAATATTCGGAACTTCGGAAGCTCCAACCTCTCCGTCTGCTGCTGCCAGAACATTTTTTTCCAGGTCTTCTACCGTTCCAAGGCTCTTGCTATCTACCGTAATTCCCTGTTTCTTACCAACTGTTTCATTAAATTTCTCTGTCAGATTATTAAATGTGTCAAGCTGATCTCCATTATAATATGTCCATACGGTAATTGTAACAGGGTCTGACTTCTTTCCGGTACATCCACTCAACATGGATGCTGCCAAAACAGTTCCTAACAAACAGAGCACTACTCTTTTGTGTGCCATAAACTACTCCCTTCCAGTTCACATGTTTCCAGTTAATATTTGTGACCGGTAACTGTTTTTATACAAAATACTGCTTTTATCTTATCACATGACAGTTATATTATCAAAGAAAACCTGTATTCCGTCAGGAGTGGATTTTGCAATTTTCTGCCTGGTTATCACTGCTCTTTTCCTTCGGCTGCTGTATTCGCATATGCCTGCTGCAAAAACACCTCCTGGGAATTCATCTTCAGTCCGATATAAGACGGTTCTCCGGCCTTTGTATGCTCGATTTCTGCATCGATCATTGCCAGCACCTTATTCTGCAGGCATTTCGGTGCCACAAGCAGATGATCCATATCTTCAACAGTTTCTCCCATGGCCAGAGCCTGGAATACCTGCGCTGCTTCTGTTCCGATTTTCGGATCAGCAGTCATCAGAGAAAGATCTGTATACAGACGGGCCGTTTTCTCATTGTAGTTTCCGGTTCCGATCTGCGTATAATATTCCACATTTCCAATCTTATGGAAATTAAACATCTGAACGCCATATTCCTTCAGGCTGTCCATAATCTCCTCATAAATCACATCTCTTTTTCGATTTAATTTTCTGGTTCCTGAGAGGACCGCTTCCAGCTGTTCCTTTGGTGTCATATTTGTTTTATTTTCACGAATATCCTTGGAAAGAAACATCTGATCGACCAGCGAACCTACTCTTACCATATAAAACTCATCCAGATTACTCTGATAAATAGATGCAAAGGTCAGCCGTTCGCACAATGGATTATCCTGAATAAGTATACTGGCTGAATGTTTACTTCAAGGCAAGCTTACGTTAAATCCATATAAAATTTTACGAAAAAGGGGTTGCATTTTCGAACAAGAGTGGTATAGTATTCGTATACTTGCTATGTAGTTTTGAATACTATATGTTGTTTTATCGATTTCTACATTATTTTTCTGTATCCAGGAGGTGTTATATCATGAAATTTAAATTAAAAGACCCGGGAAGCGCGATTACACACGGAATCGCCATGCTTCTTGCAGCTGCCGGAGCCACTCCGCTGATCGTGAAAGCTGCCAGAAGCGCTGATATGCTTCATGTTTTTGCAGTGAGTGTTTTCATCCTGACCATGATCCTTCTTTATCTGGCAAGCACTCTTTATCATTCCGTAGACTCCACCGCTAAAGTAAACCGCCGCCTGAAAAAAATGGATCACATGATGATCTTCGTCATGATCGCAGGCAGCTATACCCCGGTATGCTTAATCGTCCTTCACGGCCGTACCGGCTATATCCTCTGTGCACTTGTATGGACTGTTGCCATCATCGGAATGATCCTTAAGGGCTGTTGGATCAACTGCCCGAAATGGCTCTCTTCTGTGATCTACATCGGAATGGGCTGGCTCTGTGTTCTGGCCTTCGTCCCGATCTTCCACAACCTGCCCCGCGCAGGGTTCGGCTGGCTCCTGGCCGGTGGCATCATCTATACCATCGGAGGTGTCATCTACGCACTGAAGCTGCCAATCTTCAATGCCAGACATAAAAATTTTGGATCTCATGAGGTATTTCATATTTTCGTAATGCTGGGAAGTATGTGCCATTTCGTTGTAATGTATTTCTTTGTTGCCGGAATGGGGATTCATTGATCAGAAATGTAAAGATGCGATCTCTTCCAGAGGTAGCTTAGACATTTATATTCGCTGTATGGCAGGAATTTAAATGGTTAAGCGCTCTGGAAGAGATTTTTTTGATGTGATTGTTTTTTGATGTATTTTTTAGCTATATGGTTGGTTTTATACAATGATGTGATTATTGAGTATTTTCGTTTTTTCGCAAAGTGTCTATCTGAGACTGGCTTAAACCGGTCACTTCTTTAATTTGTTCATCTGTAAGAAGTCTCGTTTTAATCAAATTAACCGCTGTTTGCTCAATTCCCTGGGGCAGTCCATTGGCATAGCCTTCCTCAACGCCCTCTTCTCTCGTCTGTCTCATATGCCTCTCTTCATCATATTCGTATATACTCACTTTTTTCGCCTCCGCACGATTCTTTCTCAGAAAATCTGCCAGTATCCCCTCACTTATACACTCCGTGATCGCCCGCTCCACAGCTTCATCCAGTGGCATCCTCGCAGCATATTCACGTACCCGGGAAGTGTATTCTGCGTAGTCGTGAAGCGTTCTGCAGGTTTCCATCAGTTTCCGGTTATGGCCTTTATTGATATTCAACATAACAGCTTTCAATTGTAAAGCTTCAGCAGTTCATTCCTGTCGCTGAACAGAATAGAAATGAAATGTTTTTTTTACCTTAGCACAATATGGGCAAATATGCACTCAAAACATTTCGACAAATTCTGCAAAAACCCTTCAACCACAAAACATCAAAAAAAGATATCCTTATCTTTCAATTACGCTGCATAATGCTCCACACATTTGAAGTCTTTTAAAATATCAAAATGTTTATCAAAATTCAAAACCTCATCAGCTCCAGCTTCTTCTCCCTGGTCAGCTGCTTGATCCGGTACTCCCTGCTCATAGCCTCTTCCTTTGTGGCAAAGCCTTCGTAGTACACCAGCTTCACCGGTCTCTTGGCCCGGGTATATTTGGCACCTGCCTTGCCTTCATTGTGCGCTTTCATCCGCCTGGCAAGGCAGTTTGTCCAGCCGGTGTAGAGCGTGCCGTCTGCACACTGCACGATGTATGTGTAGTTCATAGCAGTCTCCTCTTTTGTGAAAATATTCTATGTAAAGACAGCCGCCAGCATTTCTTCAGCAGCCATCCTTCTATACTCAAGCAGCCGGCACAATTCATGTATTTCACTTATAACAAAGATAAAGCAGGCTGGGATTCCGGCTGCGGATTTTCCCACCTGCTTTATTATACGTTCATTTTTTATTTCTGTGAATATGAATTGTGAAACAAAAGAACCTACTCCATCACACAATTCTTCAGTTTATAAATCTCTCCGTCAACTTCCGCAGCTTCCACCTTCACAGTCTGCTCATCCGTCTCCGGATAATATCTGGTAGAAAAAACAATTTCTCCGCCATTCACATAGATCTCTACTGCTGTGGTATCTGCAAGGATTCTGAGAGCTTCAACCTTACCGGATGGAATATGCGCCTTACGCACTTTTCGCCCTGCGCCAGCTTTTTCGGAGAGAGCTAATGAAATATTTCCGTCCTGATAATTCAGGAAAAGGTTTTCCCCAAGGCTTATCTTGCCCTGCTCACCTTTGACCTTAATATCCAGATCAAATGGTCCATTAACCGGAAGCTCCACATCAGAACCTCTGACAGAAATCCCATCCATTCTAAGTCCGTTCAGTTCTTCCACCGGATACTGATAAAGCATTGCATTCTTATAAGTAACTTCCCGCGGAACAGTAAGACAATGCTGCCAGCCTTCTGTCTCAGCAGTTGGATTCACATACTCTTCATCAGCATCCGGCATTCCCATCCAGCCGATGATGATCCTTCTGCCTTTTCCATCCTGGAATGTCTGTGGTGCATAGAAATCAAAGCCATAATCCCATTCCCGGAAATCTTTTTCCTCCGGCTTACCATCCTTCAGGATAAAATATCCGGACTGGTAAATATTCTGGAAACGGTACTCCTCTCTTGTCAGTCCCTGGGGAGAAACTGAAAGCACCTCCTGGTCACCCAGAATAAAGAAATCCGGGCATTCCCACATGTATCCGAATGTATTCTCTGTAGTAAGGTCACGATCAAATGTCCAGTTCTTCAGATCCTCAGATTTATAAAAAAGAACTGCACCTTTGTCGCCTTTCTGGCGGCCTCCCAGAATCATATGGTACTCTTCTCCGTCCTTCCACACCTTCGGGTCGCGGATATGGCAGGTGTAATTCTCCGGATAATCCGTCCAGGAAATAGCCTCTTCTTTTGTTCCAAAACGGATGCCGTCCTCACTCTCCACGTGGAGAGTGCTGGAACAACGTCCGTTGTTAATGTAATCATAATCTCCATCCATCTTCACATTCCCTGTATAAAAAAGATGAAGTTTATCCTCCTCTGCAAGTGCAGAGCCTGAGTAAACACCATGACAGTCATAAACACTGTCAGGCAGAAGCGGAACACCCTCATATCTCCAGTTGATCATGTCCTCACTGGAATAATGTCCCCAGAATTTCAGGCCGCCGTTGGCTTCAAAAGGAGAATACTGAAAAAACACGTGATATCTTCCCTTATACCAGCATAATCCATTTGGATCGTTCAGCCATCCGGTCGGCGGCATCAGATGATGTGTCAGGCGGCTCTTCTGCATCGCCATTCCTACTGCTGCCGTTTTCTCGATTTTTCTTACTTCCTCCGCAAGCACTTTTGTCAGAGAACTCATTATTTTACCTCCAGTACCTCAGAACCGTTGTTTACTGTTCCTTCTGTAAGCATTTTTACTTCTTCGTAATCATCTGTATTTGTTACGATCAGCGGTGTGGTCACATCGTAACCAGCCTTCCTGATCTCCTCCATGTCAAAAGTGATCAGTGTCTGGCCTTTTTTGACCTGGTCGCCGTCTTTTACATGTGCTGTGTAGAATTTACCGCCAAGCTCAACGGTATCAACTCCGATATGGATCAGCAGTTCCAGACCGCTGTCTGTTGCAAGGCCGATCGCATGTTTTGTGTCAAAAATTGTAGAAACTGTTGCGTCGCAAGGTGCTTTCACCTCACCTTTGGACGGAATCACTGCCATGCCCTTTCCAAGGACTTCTGATGCAAAGGTCGCATCTTTTACTTCTGAAAGCGGGATCGCAGTTCCCTCAAGCGGGCTGTAGAGAGTCTGCACACCGCTCTCAGCTGTTTTTTCCTCCGCAGATTTCATCTCAGCATTCTCTGCCGGAGCACCTGCCTTTTTCTCTGTTTCAATATTTTTCTCAGCTGTTTCCTGTACCTCGTCCTTATATCCGAACATCCATGTGAGTACAAAAGCCACACCAAATGCGATGGCAAACATGAGTATATAAGAAACCGGATTATTCAGGCACAGCAGGATTCCGAAGATACCGGTAACGCCTGTTCCTGTAGCACCAAGACTGGTGATGGAAGCAAAAAGGGCTCCGCATGCACCACCCAGGCAGCCCATGATAAACGGCTTTCCAAAGCGAAGATTTACACCGAAGATAGCCGGCTCTGTGATTCCCATACATGCGCTTAATGCAGACGGAACAGCCATGGATTTGACCTTCTGGTTCTTTGATTTCAGGCCTACGGCAAGAGCCGCACCACCCTGTGCAATATTGGCTGCAGATGCAAGCGGCAGCCAGTAGGTAACGCCGAATTTAGCGAGCTGTCCAAGGTCAATGATGGTGTACATATGATGAACACCTGCAACAACTGTCGGTGCATAAAAAGCACCCATGATAAAGCTTCCGATTCCGAATGGCAGAGCGATCAGCCACTGGATTCCATCCAGAAGTCCGTTCTCAACTGTTACGAAGATCGGTCCGATAATGGAAAGTGTAAGATAGCCGGTTACAAAAACGCTGACAAGCGGTGTTACAAAAAGATCGAACATTGCAGGTACGACTTTATGAAGTCTCTTCTCAATCTGTGCCAGTACCCAGACTGCAATGATAACCGGGATTACATGTCCCTGATATCCAACCATGTCAATGGAGTAAAGTCCGAACCATACTTTCTGTGTGGCCTGTACGCCTTCCGTGGCAACTGTCCAGGCGTTCTGCAGATTCGGATGAATCATGATCATACCGATAACCGCACCAAGGTAAGGGTTGGCGCCGAATACTTTTGCACCACTGTAAGCGATGAGGATCGGCAGGAATGTGTATGCTGTATTACTGAAAAGCTGTGCAAATACATAAATGGAACCGTTGGTATTAATGTTCAGGAAGCCATTGTTTACCATGAAGTTCAAAGCTTCCATGATTCCCATCAGGAATCCGCTGGCTACGATAGCCGGGATGATCGGGACAAAAATATCTCCAAGCGTCTTAATGAGTCTCTGTACTGGATTGGCCTTGGATGCTGCCACCTGCTTCAGCTCTTCCTTGCTGCTCTCGGAAACCCCGGCGATCTGGATGAACTCATCATAAACCTTGTTTACAACTCCTGTTCCAAGAATGATCTGCATCTGTCCCTGTGCGAAGAATACACCTTTTACTCCGTCGATATTCTCCACGTATTCCTTGTCTGCCTTGTCATTATCTGCAATGACCAGACGAAGTCTTGTTGCACAGTGGGCTGCAGAAATGATGTTTTCTTTCTTTCCTACATGATCATAGATTTCCTGTGCGGTCTTTCTGTAATCCATGTCCTTCCTCCTTTTCCGTCGCTGTCTGATTTTTAATCAGCAGACTCTTTTTACTTTTCCTTTTTTTGTGGATCATATGATGCATATCGTTATAATTCAGATATGATCGTTATCTCTGTCTTTTTTGTGATCCATTATTTATGTTTTTATGAGATTGATTCCATATGTTTTTAACTATTAAAAATATTGTTTTTGTCATATTTTTTTGTCATTTATCAATATTCTATTTAGTTTCTCACATATATTTCATTTTCTTTATTGTGTTTTAATGTGGAATCGTTCTCATATCTTGATTGTATTATAACCACAACGATCTCATTTGTAAATCCGAAACATCTCACAAATTTTCATACTGAAAATTGTACATATTCCATAAGAACCGATATCAGAACCAAAATCCCCGTCCCCAATGGCACAAAAAAGAAGCAGATCCCTTTCCAAAAAGAACCTGCTTCTGCCTGACTTAACTATTCTGTTATCTGTGAGATTCCCGTTCCACAAGTTCACATCCCATCTTGATCTCCTTGCTGATCCCGGTATCATTCTCAATAAGGTCGGCCAGCATAGCTGCTGCCTCCATCCCACTTGTTTTGTAATAAAAATGCATGGTAGTAAGTTTCGGCTCCACGATCTTGCCCGGAACTCCATCACCGATTCCCGCAATCTGCACATCCTCGGGAATGCGAAGTCCTATCTCCTTAAGGTAAGTCATGGCTCCCACTGCCATGGTATCTGTAGCGCACACAAGAGAATCAATGGACGGATCCTCCTCAAAAAGCTCCCTGGCCATCTCATATCCTGAATCCATGGTAAAACTTCCCACTTTCATCCTCTCAGGCACAATCTCAAGCTTTTTCTTACGAAGGGCATCTTCGAATCCTTTTCTTCTCTGTGCACCTACAGCCACATCTTTATCTGTAACTCCAATATAGGCAAACTTGCTGCCTTTCTCCGCAAGTTTCTCCGTCACCTGAAAAGCAGCTTTATAATCATCCTGATAAATGCAAGGATATCCGTCCAGATGCTGTCCCAGAAGTACAATAGGAACCTTATAATCCTTAAGCATCTGCTTATGCTTCCTTGTAAACATGGTGGCAATAAAAACAACTCCGTCCACCTGACGCTCTTTAAAAAGCGAAAGATATTTCAGTTCCTCTTCCACATTATTATTGGTATTGGCAAGAATCAGCTGGTATCCTCTCCGTGTAAGAATATCACTGATTCCTTCAACTTCACGGCTTATGGTATCGGAATTGATCTTTGGAAGGATGACACCGATCAGACTTGTTTTTTTCGTACGAAGTGTCTGTGCCTGGGAGGACGGCTGATAACCAGTCTCCTCGATCACTCTCCGGATGACTGCTTTCTTTTCACTGCTTACATACCCATTATTCAGATATCTGGATACAGTCGCTCTGGAAACGCCTGCAAGTCTGGCTATTTCATTAATATTCATATATATGTACCTCTTCCTCTGTCCTTTATGTCTGTCATATGCTATCGTTATGTGCAGATATTTATATTTATGATTATACACGTTTTCATCCCGGTAAAAAAGATTCTTCGTGAAATTTTATGTGGGTATAGTACAATTATGCGGGATGGATTCCATATCCCGCATAATTTTCATATAAAAATTTTACTCCAGATACTCAAACGGATCCACCGGATTTCCATCCTTCTTCACTGCAAAATAAAGGTTCGGGCCTTCCACGGAATAATATTTTGTCGGCTCGCTGACATTTCCGATCACTTCACCTTCTTTTACTGTATCACCTTCTGCAACAGTAAGATCTTTAAGCTGTCCATACACAGCCTGATACCCGTTTCCAAGTTCCATCGTCACAGTCGTTCCGGTGCAGGCATCCTGCTCAACAGAAAGCACCTGTCCGTCTGCAGCCGCATAAACCGGTGCGTCCTCCACAGCCTGAACTGCGATCGCCGGACTTACCCTGTACTGGTCGAGAGTTGGATAATAAACTGTTTCGTTCATATTATAATCGATCAGAACCGTTCCGCGGACCGGCCACTCCATAAGAGAATTCTCGGTAAAATTCAGATTCTGTGCAGCAATTCCCGCTGCAGAAGTTTCAGTACTGTCTGTTCCGGTGTTTCCGGTTGAATTATTACCTGCTGATGCAATTTCCGCAGAATCTGCTCCAGTACCATCTGCTAATTTACCTGCAGCTTTACTTACAGCAGAACCATTCACACCGGCAACCGCAGCACTGTTACTTTCATTTGCATTTGCAGCTGCCGCACCAGTTCCTTCAGCACTGCTACCTCCGTCAGCCATATCTCCTGTTCCACTGCTGCCAGCCATGCCGTCCGCATCAACCGCAGCATTCTTCACCGAATCCCCATCCGCAATTCCCGAACCATCTGCCTCCTCTGTGCTTCCACTTCCGGAAACTTCCGCATCTCCCTCATCGGAGATTTCTTCCTCCAGTCCTGTCTCCTCCATCTGCACAGAATCATCTTTTGACTCCGTAAGGGGCTTGGTTCCCAGCTGATACACTGTGATCCCAAGAGCTGCCACTGCTGCCAGAACTCCGCCGTTGATAATTCCTCTCACAACTTTACTTTTCATCATATTCTTTCCACCTCTGTCTGATATGTTCATTTCCGATAACTGTTCACCAGTACATCGTTTCTGTATCTATAGGGTGTCCAGAATATGACTCTCTATTCACTTTTTACAAATTTTCCAGTTTCATGGCCGGAAAATATTTTTTCAGGATCTCCTCCGCGCTGCTCCCGCCTTTCGCCATCTCATTTCCACCAAATTGCGAAAAACCTGCTCCATGACCGCTGCCCCGCACCCGCAGAACGTACACATCACCATTTTTCTGCAAACTGAAATTCGCAGACTTCAATCCCATACCCACAGCAAAACTCTCTCCCTCCAGGAGATTTTTTCCGCTGGAAAGCTCTGTCACATAGCCCGCACTGTCCCGTTCCCGGATCTTCACCTCCCCGGCCTGACTCACGGGAATTTCAACCACCTCCATATAATCCGGCGATTTTTTGTCCTTACTGCTGTCCACAGATTTCAGATATGTATATGCCTCATCCCGAAAAGCCTCTTTTCCGCTGCGTGTTTTTCCCCCGCTGACCTTATGCCACGGGAGCAACTTCAGCTCCCCCTGATACGTCAACACCTGACCACTCGTTTCTTCTGCTGCCTGCTGATAGACTTTGTCTTTTTTGGAAAAAATATTTCTAATATAATCTCTGCCGTCAGTTTTCTCCTGCAGTATCTGCGGAAGTATTTTCCCTTCCCCGAGTATTCTCCGGATATTCGACCTTGCAATCACGGTCTGCGCTTTTATGGTTTCTTTTTTCATATCCGATCCGATCTGGGAAGACACAATAATCGGAAGAAACATCTCCACTTCCGGCCTGCGCTCCGCCATGACCATATCAGCCCCATTAAACACCGCCCCCATAAAATACGGCAGGACGATCACCAGAAACACCACAAAATACCGGAAGTACACATATTTTTTCATAAAAACACCATAATCGGTCTTTTTCCTAATATATGTTCTTTTGCAAAAAATTATTATTTGCGCTATACTTGTGTAGCTATAGTTCAAGTATTCACAGACATTCTGTGATATTGCTCTGTAACAACCTGAACATCTGCATTTACGAAAATCACGGAGGTTTACCAAATTTAATGCTTGCTATTTTTCTCGCACCGTTTTACATTCTCATTAATATTTATATCGTCCGCTGGATGATCCTGTGGATGGGAGCCTGTACGCATCTGTTTCAGACACCGCTGTTTCGGGTGTGCTTTGCGGGTGTTTATATTTTTCTGGCATCCTCACTGCTCACCAGCTTTCTGATCCGGAAGCCGCCGGCATTTCACCGTTTTCTGAAAAATACGGCAAATTATTTTCAGGGCACTTTTCTTTATATCCTGATCGTCATTGTCACAACAGATCTGGCAAGACTGATCCTGAAACATACGCTGCATCCGGACTGGCTTTACACCCGGAAAACTTTCGTGCTCACCGGGGCAATTTGCACACTTCTTATTATCGGCATCAGTGTTTATGGAATTTTAAATCAGTGGAATCTTAAGACAAAAACTTATGATGTGAAAGTAGATAAGCAGGTGGAAGGAACGGATTCCCTTAAGATCGTCCTGCTTGCAGATATTCATTTTGGCTACAGCATCGGAGAAAAAAATGCTGAACTTCTTGTCAATGCAATTAATGCCCAAAAGCCGGATCTGGTGTGCATTGCCGGAGATATTTTTGACAATGAATATGAAGGGCTGAAAAACCCGGAAAAAACTGCCTCCACCCTTCGTTCTATCCGGTCCAGATACGGCGTTTATGCCTGCTGGGGCAACCATGACCTCAATGAACCGATCCTTGCGGGATTCACTTTCCGCTCTGCAAATAAGGACTACGATGATCCCAGAATGACACAGTTCCTGAAAGATGCCAACATCCGGCTTCTCAATGATGAAACTGTTCTTATTGATGACCGGTTTTATCTTACAGGACGGAAGGACCCTTCCCGCTGCCGCAAAATGGACGACACGCGTAAGAGTCCTTCCCAGCTTACCAAATCACTGGATCTGAGACGCCCTGTTATTTTTATGGATCACCAGCCCGGGGAGCTGGATGAGGTAGCTTCTTCAGGTGCAGACCTTGATCTCTGCGGTCATACCCACGACGGCCAGCTGTTCCCCCTGAACATCATTACCGGCCTCGTCTGGGAAAATTCCTGCGGCTACCTGAAAAAGGGAAACATGCACAACATCGTCACCTCAGGTGCCGGCATATGGGGTCCGAATATGCGAACTGCAACAAACAGCGAGATCTGCGCCATCACTGTGCATTTTTCCCCGCAGTTTGCATCTTGACAGCCCTCTACTCAAATACTTCCAACACACATTTCCATCTCTCGGATTATTGCCCACATCAACCTTATCCGTTACAGTTTTTCGTCCCCTGCGGGCATATCCCCATCTATTTCTGCACACTTCCGTTCCTGATGCAGTCACACCATTATGTCCTGTGCCTGCATCTGCCGCATTTCGCACACTTCCATAACCTGTCCCACATCTCCAATCTGCCCAGGCAGCTGCATACCATGCCTGTCCTCTTTCGATCATTTTTCTTCCGGCAGTTTGCACGCGGGAGATTTTTTCCATAAGAATTCCGAAGAACACTGCTGCTACCTGAAAGATCCGCAGCATTTCCATACGATCACGCTGTTCACTGCAATCATGAAATTCATGAAATTTTCCACATCCCATAAAAATACCGCCTTTCTGCCAAAGACTAAAACTTCAGGTTTCCGATTACTGTTCGCTCTTCCCACCGCAGCCATCTGCAATGGACAAAGCCGGGAATGCGCATTTCCCACAGCTATACAGCTACCAAAAGTCTATGTCAGCCTTTCGCAGAAATAGAACCGAAAAATTTCTCTAACCTGTTCATGCCTCTTCAATCTTTTTATTCCAGGAAAAAACAGCTGGTGTATGTAATCGTTCCAGGTCCGTAATAATATTCTATCCCACTGTCCTGACAGACCTGAGTCACCAGCATTCCGTATGCCTCCATTGAAGAAAAACGTTTCTCCGGAAAACGGCACGGTGCGTCTGGATAGCTGCATTTGGCGCATCTGGTACAGCATCCTGCTCCAAGAGAAAGAAGCTTTGGAAATTCTTTTTTCAGTCTGTCGTGCATCTCCACAAAATGTTCTTTATGAAGTGCCTCTGTTTCCATCATGCCTTCTCCGTCAAATTCATCTTCCAGCTCGCCTTTTGTCTGAACGATGATGCCTCTTGTATAACCTGAGATATCTTCTCCGCACTCTTCCAGAGTTCCGCATGCAGGTGGACAGCTCCAGTTTCGTCCATACATGTGGCATTTATCTGTGCTGCACATCTGGCGCACCTCCGGAAGCAGTTTGATCTTCCCGGTATCCATTTCCTCTATTTTAAAAAAGCCGATCTCTTTTCCCAGCTGCTGTAATTCTTTTAAGTCCATATCGTTCCCTCCACATAAATTCTACACTTAATAACCTATGCCAAAATCTGTTTCCAACTGAGTAAAACAGACTTTCTTATTCTTCCGGAAATTCCAGCTGATCTACAAATTCATCCTGGAATTCAGGCAGTGCTGCCAGCTCCAGAAATTCTGTATGGCGGGCAAGACGCTCCGCGCGTTCAAGTTCTTCATTATTTAAGAGAGCCAGCTTTGCACCTTCTCCTGCTGCATTTCCAACCGGAATGATCCTGTCTTTCAGGATTCCCGGAAGCATGCCGATCCTGCATGCTCCTGCCGGATCCATATAGTTTCCAAAAGCTCCTGCAATATAAACCTGCTCGATCTGCTCCAAAGTAATTCCCATCTGTTCTGCCAGAAGGGCGATTCCCGCAGCAATGGCCCCCTTAGCCAGCTGTACTTCACGTATATCTTTCTGACTTAAATATACAGGTTTTCCATTACTTGATTCAGACGGACCTGCCAGAAGATATGCTGTTTTCGTATTGTCATCGATCTGAACAACTCTCGGTCCTTCCATCAGTCTTCCTGTCTCATCGATCACTCCTGCTTCCAGAAGTCCTGCAATAATATCGATCAGTCCGGAGCCGCAGATTCCCGTTGGCTTGCCGTCTCCAATTACCTTGCATACGAGTCTTCCTTCTTCAAGATGTGCATGCTCAATGGCACCTTCTGCGCCTCGCATACCACAGGCTATCTTTGCTCCCTCAAAAGCCGGACCTGCCGCAGTAGAGCACGCAATGCGGCGTTTTGAATTTCCAAGAACGATCTCGCCATTTGTTCCAATATCGATCATCAGAGTCATCTTTTTCTCTTCTTCAAGATTTACAGCCAGAAGGCAGGCAACAGTATCAGCTCCTACGAATCCTGCAATGACAGGCAGCGCGATCAGCTGTCCGCCCGGATGGATTCCCAGACGGAATTTTTCTGCCGGGAATGTAAGGCCATGACTGATCGCCGGATTATATGGTGCATGAACAAGAGAATCCGGAACGATTCCCAGGAAAAGGTGATGCATACAGGTATTTCCCACAACACTGACCTGATAGATATCCTCCGGCTCTTTTCCCGTTTCTTTACAAAGTGTACGGATCAGTTTTTTCAAAAGCACTCTGATACACGCAGAAAGTTCCTCTGCACCATGCTCCAGAGAATAATTGGCACGCATGATAACATCCGCACCATATTCTGTCTGTACATTCAAAGCACTTGCTGTTGCCAGCTGTTCTCCTGTTCTTCCATCCAGAAGATACCCGGCTACGGTTGTTGTTCCAATATCAAACGCAGCCATCAGTACCGGTTTATCGTCCTGTTCTTTCAGCTCCAGAATTTCATCACCGCTTACAATTGCTCTGGCTATTCCTCCTTTTTCCTTCATAAGATGGCTGATTACCGGAAGTATTTCCAGCTTCGACTGGAACACCCGGTCTGCCTTGCTGCCTTTTTCCCGGAGTTTCTTATTTACAGCTTCACAAAGTCTTTTCCAGTCTGAGCTGTTTTCCCCAACTTTACATGACTGTATCTCAATGTCCAGGATCTCCAGCTCCGGCTGAAAAGCTACTGCTCTCTCTGTTCCTTTTACAAGAATCCTGTGTTCCGATGCCTGCTCAATTGTTTCTACCTCAAGATCTGCCGTAATCTTTATCTGGCAGGCTTTTTCCACAGAGCCGTTGATCTTTACGGTACATTTTCCACATTTTCCGGCACCCCCGCATGGTGCATCCGGGGATAACCCTGCTATCCTCTCAGCTTCCAGTACAGTTGTACCTTCCTGCACCGAAACTTCTTTTTTTTCTTTTGTAAAAAACACCTTATATGTATTCAAATCCGCCACCCCTGTACTTTATATTTCTACCCATATTTTCAGACAGGTATTCTACTGTTTTAGTTTTCTTTACTGCTCTGATTTTCTCACTATTACCAGTTTAACCATTTGTCTTCATTAAGTAAAGTCTTAACTTATACATCCGTCTTCCAATATATATCTACAACCTTTTCCCATAAAAACACGTCGCAAGATATTACTGATAAGCCCTGCGAGTTACTGTTCACTCCGTTCTCAGTAACACGCTTCGCGATGCACAGAATTTATGCTAATTGCATAAATTCGCGCAGTATGTCTCGGGTTTTCTGTGACCTTCGCTCACAAAAAACACCTCGCGGAACATTGCCAGTGAACAGTAACCCCTGCGAACATATCTTAATTATAAAAAATCCGCAGAAACTATCTTTATTTTCATAGTCTCTGCGGATCATTTTTATGACCGTTACTATTATTTCATCTATATTTACATTATGCTACAAGCTGTTTTGCAACCTGAGCTGCTGTTGCTGCGTCTGCTGTGTAAGCGTCCGCGCCAATCTCATCTGCGAATTCCTGAGTGATAGGAGCTCCGCCAACCATGATCTTGATATCTTTACGGAAGTCTTCTTTATTAAGAGCTTCAACCGTATCTTTCATAGCCGGCATAGTTGTTGTCAGAAGTGCAGATACACCTACAACTTTAACATCCGGATTCTCACGTACTGCTTCAACGAATTTCTCGATCGGAACATCTACACCAAGATCAATTACTTCGAATCCGGCACTCTCGATCATCATAGCTACCAGGTTTTTACCGATATCATGAAGATCGCCTGCTACTGTTCCAATGATCATTTTTCCAGCTACGCCTGCGCTTCCGCCTGCAAGGTGCGGTTTCAGAACATCTACACCTTTCTTCATAGCTCTTGCTGCTACCAGCATCTCAGGAACGAATATCTCATTATTTTTAAATCTTTCACCTACAACACCCATAGCCTTGATCATGTTATCAAGAACATCTGGTGCTGCATTCCCCTCATCAAGTGCTTCCTGAACTGCTGCGCCGATCAGTTTAGCTTTTCCTCTTACTACCAGATCAAAAACTTCATCCATTTTACTCATAATACTTTACCTCCTGAAATTGATTTTGCACTCATTAAATTTTTTCTTAGGGACTGCTATCTTTTTTCGTACATTGGTGCTTCCCATATATGTTATCTAAGATTATTCTGTCAGGCTCCGCAACCCGGCAGGTTTCTTAAATACATTCATTATTTCTTTACCGGACCGATCAGACCGTCTCTGTATGCTCCGATGTATTCCATACAGTAGTCATCTTCTCCAAGAAGAGCTTCTGTTGCATAAATAAGACCAAGCATGTCTCTGTTTGTCGGGTCAAGGATTCCACTGTCCAGACCGGCATTCATAGCCAGTACCATGAATCCAAGATTGATCAGCTTACGAACCGGCAGGTTGAAAGAAATATTGCTGATCGCTGCTGTAATATGAATGGACGGATACTGCTCACGAACAGAAGTGATAACTTCAATATTTGTCTCAATTCCATTCTCTGATGTACAAAGCATCTCTACCAGCGGATCAATATGGATCCTGGATGGGGAGATTCCATATTCCTTAGCTTTCTCCATTATCTTATCGAATACGCGAAGTCTGTCTGCTGCATTCTTCGGGATTCCGGTATCGTCACTGAGAAGAGCAATAACTTCCCATTTCTTATTCTCTTCCCGTGCCATAACAGGAAAAATCTTATCAATCTTGTCACCTTCACCGGATACAGAATTGAAAAGTCCCGGTCTCTTACAGAATTTATACGCCTGTACAAGTACATCCGCACTCGGGCTGTCCACAGAAATCGGAAGATCTGTTACTTCCTGAATACAGTCGATCATCCATTTCAGTGTTTCAACTTCCTCTTCTTCCGGAACAGATGCGCAACAATCGATAAATGTTGCTCCGGCCTCTGCCTGTTTTCTTGCACGGTCTTTGATAAATTCCGCATCTCTTTTTGCAATGGCCTCTGCCACAGAAGGAATGGAACCATTGATCTTTTCGCCAATAATAATCATTTGCTACACCTCCTGAAGTATTCTTTCCCACAAAACGTACAACTATGACTCCCCCGAAACACGCTGCCTTTTTCTTAACTGACTCTATTGTAGCAGATACTTTTTTAAATCTGTATACTCTATAGCGTGGAGTTTTAACGGGTGTTTTCATACAATGTGTAGGATGGTATTCCACGTGACTTTCCGGACATGAAAAAAGCACTGTCAGTTTGACAGTGCTCTTAAAATTAGTGAGGCATCGGGGATTCGAACCCCGGACAACTTGATTAAAAGTCAAGTGCTCTACCGACTGAGCTAATACCCCATATTAAATTAATTGATGCTCAGGCTTTTTCTAACCAGCCGTTTGTATGTTTTACATTAAAACATGCTCAGGCTTTTTCTAACCAGCTGTTCGTATACTTTACATTAAAACATGCCCAGAGCCGGAATCGAACCAGCGACACGAGGATTTTCAGTCCTCTGCTCTACCAACTGAGCTATCTGGGCATAAGTAGCGGGGACAGGATTTGAACCTATGACCTTCGGGTTATGAGCCCGACGAGCTTCCAGACTGCTCCACCCCGCGTTATTAAATGTTAAAAGCCGATGATCGGACTCGAACCGATAACCTGCTGATTACAAATCAGCTGCTCTGCCAATTGAGCCACATCGGCATTTAAGTGGATGGAGAAGGATTCGAACCTTCGAAGGCGGTGCCAACAGATTTACAGTCTGCCCCCTTTGGCCACTCGGGAATCCATCCATAATCTATGGGACCTATAGGGCTCGAACCTATGACCCTCTGCTTGTAAGGCAGATGCTCTCCCAGCTGAGCTAAGATCCCATATTCAATTCATTACAGCTTAGCTGTAACGACCCAGAAGAGACTCGAACTCTCGACCTCCGCCGTGACAGGGCGGCGCTCTAACCAACTGAGCCACTGGGCCATTTTAAGGTTTGTACCTTAAAAACTACATACATGCTTGTTGATCGTTAATCAAACTCTTTGAATCAATTCTTAACCTGCGTTTCTTGGTCAAGCCCTCACCCGATTAGTAACAGTCAGCTCCATGTGTTACCACACTTCCACCCCTGCCCTATCTACCTCGTCGTCTTCAAGGGGGTTTACTTCTTTAAGAATGGGATATCTCATCTTGAGGGGGGCTTCACGCTTAGATGCCTTCAGCGTTTATCCCTTCCGGACTTGGCTACCCGGCCATGGCTTTGGCAAGCCAACCGGTCCACCAGCGGTCCGTCCATCCCGGTCCTCTCGTACTAAGGACAGCTCCTCTCAGATATCCTACGCCCACGCCGGATAGGGACCGAACTGTCTCACGACGTTCTGAACCCAGCTCGCGTACCGCTTTAATGGGCGAACAGCCCAACCCTTGGGACCTACTACAGCCCCAGGATGCGATGAGCCGACATCGAGGTGCCAAACCACTCCGTCGATGTGAACTCTTGGGAGTGATAAGCCTGTTATCCCCAGGGTAGCTTTTATCCGTTGAGCGATGGCATTCCCACTTAATACCACCGGATCACTAAGCCCTACTTTCGTACCTGCTCCACCCGTCGGTGTCGCAGTCAAGCTCCCTTCTGCCTTTGCACTCTTCGAATGGTTTCCGTCCATTCTGAGGGAACCTTTGGGCGCCTCCGATACCCTTTCGGAGGCGACCGCCCCAGTCAAACTCCCCGCCTGGCATTGTCCCACCGCCGGATCACGGCGGCTGGTTAGAAGCCCAATATCACAAGGGTGGTATCCCAACAGCGGCTCCGCGGCAACTGACGTTACCGTTTCTCAGCCTCCCACCTATCCTGTACATGCAACACCGGACCCCAGTGCCAAACTGGAGTAAAGCTCCATGGGGTCTTTCCGTCCTGGCGCGGGTAGCCAGCATCTTCACTGGCACTTCAATTTCACCGGATGTATTGCCGAGACAGCGCTCAAATCATTACGCCTTTCGTGCGGGTCGGAACTTACCCGACAAGGAATTTCGCTACCTTAGGACCGTTATAGTTACGGCCGCCGTTTACTGGGGCTTAAATTCAAAGCTTCGACTTACGTCTAACCTCTCCTCTTAACCTTCCAGCACCGGGCAGGCGTCAGCCCATATACCTCACCTTTCGGTTTCGCATAGACCTGTGTTTTTGCTAAACAGTTGCTTGAGCCTATTCTCTGCGGCCTGCTCTCGCAGGCACCCCTTCTCCCTAAGTTACGGGGCCATTTTGCCGAGTTCCTTGGCAATACTTCTTCCGCCGGCCTTAGGATTCTCTCCTCATCCACCTGTGTCGGTTTACGGTACGGGTACAGTATAAACAATAGCGGCTTTTCTTGACGCATGGCTCACGGGCTTCGCTACTAAAATTCGCTCCACATCACGTCTTCCCATTGCATGGCGGATTTTCCTACCATACTGGTACCTCGCTTGTACCGGACTTTCCATTCCCGGCTCCCGCTCTCCTTACGTGTCCCCACAGTTCTGTTATACTGCAGTACAGGAATATCAACCTGTTGTCCATCGGCTACGGCTCTCGCCCTCACCTTAGGTCCCGACTCACCCAGGGCAGATCAGCTTTACCCTGGAAACCTTGGATATTCGGCCTAGAGGATTCCCACCTCTATCTCGCTACTCATTCCGGCATTCTCTCTTCTATACAGTCCACAGCTCCTTACGGTACTGCTTCTTCCCATATACAATGCTCCTCTACCAATCCTTTCGGATTCCTTAGTTTCGGTGGCGCGTTTCAGCCCCGGACATTTTCGGCGCAGGACCTCTCGACCAGTGAGCTATTACGCACTCTTTGAATGTATGGCTGCTTCTGAGCCAACATCCTGGTTGTCTTCGAAATCCCACATCCTTTTCCACTTAACGCGCACTTTGGGACCTTAACTGTAGGTCTGGGCTCTTTCCCTTTTGACCGCCCAACTTATCTCGTGCAGTCTGACTCCCGGTGATATCTACACGGCATTCGGAGTTTGATATTCTTCGGTAGGCTTTGACGCCCCCTAGGAAATTCAGTGCTCTACCTCCGCAAGACTCACACCGAGGCTAGCCCTAAAGCTATTTCGAGGAGAACCAGCTATCTCCGGGTTCGATTGGAATTTCTCCCCTATCCACACCTCATCCCCACCCTTTTCAACGGATGTGGGTTCGGTCCTCCACTACCTCTTACGGCAGCTTCAACCTGGACATGGATAGATCACCCGGTTTCGGGTCTACTCCTACTGACTCTGGCCCTCTTAAGACTTGGTTTCCCTACGGCTCCACACCTGAAGTGCTTAACCTTGCCAGTAAGCGTAACTCGCCGGACCGTTCTACAAAAAGTACGCGGTTGTGCATATAAAGCACTTCCACAGCTTGTAGACACAGGGTTTCAGGTTCTCTTTCACTCCCCTCCCGGGGTCCTTTTCACCTTTCCTTCACAGTACTATGCGCTATCGGTCACTAAGTAGTATTTAGCCTTAGGGGGTGGTCCCCCTTACTTCCCACAAGGTTCCTCGTGTCTCGTGGTACTCCGGATCCTGCTCAGTCAGCTTGGCTTTCACGTACGGGGCTTTCACCCTCTGTGGCCGGCTTTCCCAAAACCGTTCTGTTAACTTCGCTGAATCTTAAATGCAGTCCATGACCCCGGCATGCACGCACACCGGTTTAGGCTCCTCCGCGTTCGCTCGCCGCTACTTACGGAATCGATGTTTCTTTCTTTTCCTCCGGGTACTTAGATGTTTCAGTTCCCCGGGTTCCCTTCCATACGTTATGGATTGGCGTATGGATGCATGAGGTCTTCTCATGCGGGTTTCCCCATTCAGAAATCTCCGGATCACGGGATATTTGCTCCTCCCCGAAGCTTTTCGCAGCTTATCACGTCTTTCATCGGCTCTTAGTGCCAAGGCATCCGCCCTGTGCCCTTATTGCTTGACCTTTCGCTTCATCACCCTAGCGTAGGTGATGCGGTCTCTTGATTCTCTGTCTGTACCGATACTCTCGTATCTTCCGACATGTGTTTGATTACTCTGTTCATAACAGATAAATCGATGTCTTCCTATCTTTGCGTTTGCATTAATTTCTTAATACTTTGCGTTTAAGGATATTTGATTAACTTAATCAAATTTCATGTATGCAGTTTTCAAGGTACAATGCTGACTGATGTTTTATCACTAAGCCAATGGGCTTAAGTAGACTCGAACCACCGACCTCACGCTTATCAGGCGTGCGCTCTAACCAGCTGAGCTATAAGCCCATCTTGAAATCTTGCGATTTCATGGAGATGAAGAGATTCGAACTCTCGATCCCCTGCTTGCAAGGCAGGTGCTCTCCCAACTGAGCTACATCTCCATTTGATCTGGCAGCCCACCTGCTCTCCCACACCGTCTCCAGTGCAGTACCATCGGCCGCTTGGGTCTTAACCGTCGTGTTCGGGATGGGAACGGGTGTGTCCCCCAACCGCATCGGCTACCAGAAATATCATTATTCAGTTGCCTTGATAGCTAAACAGTAAAACACATTTCTTTTCTCTACTTTTTCCTTAGAAAGGAGGTGATCCAGCCGCACCTTCCGATACGGCTACCTTGTTACGACTTCACCCCAGTCATCGGTCCCGCCTTC